>JBBAWM010000001.1:0-25875 GCA_040397175.1 Candidatus Limnocylindrus sp.
GGCACGACTGGAAGCGAGCTCTGGCGCACGAACGGCACGATCACGGAGCGCGTGAGGGACATCAACGCGGGTGTTGTCGACTCAAATCCGCGCTACTTCACCGTTCTCGGTGACTACATGTACTTTATTGCTAGCACAGTCTCTTTTGGTACCGGTGGCAATGCCAGGGCGTGGCGTGTAAGCGACGGAGGCGTCGTCGAATCATTGTTGCTACCAGGGACCAATGCCTTCATCAATTGCATGTGTGAGCGCGCGTTAATTCCGCTGGATGGGCGACTCTTTGCAGCCTTCGGCTCTACCGAAACCGGAAACGAGTTCGCCTACCTCGACGAGCCAACGTTCGGGCTCCCTGAAACGAACCGCGACGGTTCGGTATGGAGCACGGCTCTGGTGCTGCTCGCTGCACTCACAGCCGCCGCGGGCCTCACCGTGCGCATGCGCGCATCCAAGTAGAGAGAAGGAGAACCCCATGCCCGCCAAGCGCTCGCTAACCCTTGCCCTCGCCCTGCTGCTTGTTGCGGCGATTCCAGCCCGCGCTACGGGCTTCCCGGCGATTTCGATTGTCGACACGATCCGTTCGGGCTCAGCCTCGTCAGGCGCGCTGGTCTACGGGGGTAGTGCAGAGCTCGATGGCTGGCTCTATTTCAGCGCGAACGACGGCACAACTGGCTACGAACTCTGGCGCACCAACGGCACCACCAGTGAACTCGTCAGCGACATTAGGGTTGGCGCGGCAAGTTCTTACCCAACCCAGTTGGTGACCTTCAATGGCTATGTTTACTTCAGCGCCGATGTTTCTGGTAACCACTACCAACTCTGGCGTTCCGACGGCACGGCAGCAAACACCCTACTGGTAAAAGATATTGCTCCCGAGTCAGATACATACATTGACGTCATAGTTGTCTCAGGTGACACGCTCTACTTCAGGGCGTACGACGAGGTGTACGGCAACGAAATCTGGCGCTCTGACGGCACGCCAGAGAACACCAGGCTCATCAAAGACATCATTTTAACCAACGTGGGTGACGCGCCAGGCGACCTTACGGCGTTCAATGGCGCCCTGTACTTCACTGTAGACGACGGCGTGCATGGCACCGAACTCTGGCGTACCGATGGCATCGACGGCACAGAGGCGCACACGAAGATGGTCAAAGACATCAAGAGCACCGGCACTGACTCCTCGTCTCCAAGTGACCTGACCCCCCTTGGCGACTATCTCTACTTCATCGCCGACGATGGCACGCACGGTGCTGAGCTCTGGCGCACGAACGGCACCGAAGCGGGCACGGCGATCGTTATCGACCTCACCCTTGGGGTGGCATCCAACATTTACGGCATTAAGGCGTTCAATGGCTCTATCTACATGAGCGCCGATGATGGCGTTTCCGGCTTTGCACTCTGGCGCAGCGATGGCACGGCTGCGACCACGAGGTTGATCAAGGGAACCGACCCAGTCAATACCAACGGCTATGGGCCTGAATTTATGACTGCCGTCGGCAACTGGCTGTATTACAACAATTGGGACAGCGCGCACGGCGCTGAACTCTGGCGCACCGATGGCACCACCGCGAACACTACCCTCGTAAGCGACATCCGCCCAGGAACTGATGAATCGTACCCGGAATACTTCGTTGCGATTGGCGACGCGCTCTATTTCCGAGCCGATTCGGGAGCGGGGAGGAAGCTTTTCCGCGCGACGGCAGACGGCTCGCTCACATTGAGCACCATCCCGGGGAGCAACGTCCAGTACGGCAATACCTACGCCAGTATCGGCGGCCGACTCTTCATTCCGTTCTTGAGCGACGAGACGGGCAGCGAGTTCGCCTACCTCGACGAGCCAACCTTCGGGCTTCCAGGTACGAACCGTGACGGTTCGGGCTGGGGCACGACCCTGGTGATACTTGCGGCGCTCACGGCGGCTGCAGGCGTGGGTTTGAGCCTGCGTAAGGCGACGCGCGCGTAGTTCCTTCGGGAACCGAATGCGGTTCAGAGACTGCTGACAATCGGTAACGAATTGGGTGTGGTATGCCTACTGCCGCCATAGTGCGGCGCTATGCATTTGGAGGCCCGCCACATGTTGATCAAGAAACTCTTCGCCGCAGTGACCGCGCTGGTGATTGCTGGAACGCTCTCAATTGGTCCCGTGAAGGCGATCTCCGTGCAAACGTCGGTGATTGCCGGCACAGCAGACAGTGTGTGCGCCATTGTGGCCAACGGTACGATTGAGTGCTGGGGCTCCAATTCATTTGGTCAGATCGGCGGTGGCAGCAACTCCCTTGAGCCGGTGCCCGTCAACTACATTGCAGGCACCTGGCAGTACCTGCTGAATGGCGGCTCTGGTCGTCACATGTGTGCCATCAAGAGCGATGGGACGCTTTGGTGCTGGGGTTGGAATCAAGATGGGCAGCTTGGTGACAACAGCACAACGAACGCCCTGACCCCAGTGCAGGTTGGCGCCGACACCACCTGGGTCGCTGGTTCGGTCGGACGTAACTCAACATGTGCCATCAAGAGCGACGGCACGCTCTGGTGCTGGGGTGACAATACTTATGGCCAGCTCGGCAACGGCTCAACAGATGCCTCACTGGTGCCCGTGCAAAGCTCCCTAACAGGTGTGGCAACGGTGAGTGTTGCAGCTGGGCATGCATGCGCCCTGAAGACTGATAACACCATCTGGTGCTGGGGTAAGGGGACCGCTGGAGAGCTTGGTGATGGCAGCGGAGCCAGCTCATCGTCCCCAGTTCAGGTCGCCGGTAGCTGGAAATCGGTAACCGCTGGTCAAAGAAACCCAGGCAACCTCAGAGGTCACACCTGTGCCCTAAAGTCCGATAGCACCCTCTGGTGCTGGGGCGACTGGGACTTCTGCGGCCCTGTAAGTGGTGACTCCACGCCCGTCCAGGTCCCTGGCGGTGAACTGTGGACGTCGGTAACCACTGGGCCGTGGGACACCTGCGCCATCAAGTCGGCCGACGCATCGCTCTGGTGCTGGGGTGACTCATACAACGGGCACCTCGGGAATGGCACGACATCTCCCGATCAAGCCACGCCACAAGCCGTCACCGGTGGCCACGCGTGGCTGACCTCTGTGCAGACGCATGACAGCGCGTGCGGCATCCTCACCGACCTCAGCGTCTGGTGCTGGGGTGCTCAGAACTCCGGTGTCATTGGCGTTGCCGATGCCCCAGGTGCGAATCCAGATCCACTCCCACTCAACCGAACCGCAGGCGGCGGTCTGCCAGGAACGAACCGCGAGGAGGGCAGCGTCAACGTCACACTGTTGCTCCTTGCTGGCGCACTAGCAGTGGCCGGTGTTGGCCTGGGCATGCGCAAGGGTTCGCTCGCTAAGTAACGCTCGTTCATTTGCAACTACGCGCCGCCTCCACCTACGGGTGGGGGCGGTGCTGTTTCATTAAAGTTTCGGCTGATGACATGAAAGTCAAACGCCGCTAAACTCCTCTCCATGCCCGCCAGGACCACACTCGTTGCCCTTATCGCCTCGCTGGCCCTCGCCTTCTCGGCGATTGCGGCGCCAGCAACGGCCGAAGCCGCCGCAGGGCTCACCGTGCGCAGCGCAACGGTTTCGAGCGAATTCGTGGGGCAGGTCGTGGTGGGCGGTGTGCCATCATCACTCTTGCAGTACATCACCTTCACCATCGTGCCAAAGCCCGGGAGCACCGCCAAGGCGATCAGCGTCACCTACTCCAAGGCGTACCTCGTGGCGCAGCGCAAGCTTGAATCACGCGTAAAAGAGGCCACGATTCCCGTGTTCGGTCTCTACGCCGACTACAACAACACGGTGCGCATCACCGTAAAGCAGATCTATCGCAAGGCGATCACCACTACCGTGCGACTACAGACCGCGGCATATACCGGCTATTTCAGCGCGGCAACGCGCATTGATGTGACGCCACGCAATGCAGCCATTCCGCTCGACTACAGCTACATGCTCGTGAAGCACTTGCATGACGGTCTCGGCCCAGTGGTTCTCGATATTGACGGCAACATTCGCTGGACCGGTCGACCTGGCATGAACTCGCAAGGTGCGTACTTTTGGAACGGGTCAATCTATCTTGATAACGGCGAAGGGTATGGCAGCGGGTCGAAGCTCTTCCGCATGGACATGACCGGAGCGCTCACTGAAGTCGCCGATTACGCGAGCGAAGGCGTATGGGGCTTCCACCACAATTACGACCTTGGCAAGGTCGGTTTGCTCATTGAACCCAACATTACTGTCGATGGCGCCGTGCACGTCGAGTCCACCATCTTCGAGATCAACAAGTCTGGTGCGATTCTCGATCGCTGGAACATTACGCAGATCGTGCGCGACGCGATGGTCGCCGGGAACGATGACCCATCGGCCTTCGTGCGCGATGGCGACGATTGGCTGCACAACAACGCCTCAACATATTGGGCAGCGCAGAACACGCTAGTCGTCTCTGGGCGTGAAGACTTTGTGATTGGCATCGGATACACCGATAAGCAGATCAAGTGGATCCTTGGCGACCTGAGCAAGGCCTGGGCAACCTACCCATCACTGATGGCGTATGCGTTGACCATGGCACCTGGCAGCATTGCGCCAATCGGCGAGCATGCCGTCTCCATCACGCCGGACGGCAACCTGATGCTCTTCGATAACGGCTACGGGAGCTTCAACCACTCGCCGGCTGGTGACAATCACACCTACAGCGCGCCGCGGAAGTATGCCATCAACCTCGTGACGAAGACGGCGACCGAGGTGTGGAACTTCAAGCACAACGAATCTATCTTCTCGGCGATCTGTTCGAGTGCGTACCAGAAGGGCTCGAGCTACCTGATTGATTACGCTCACGGCAACGATGGATACCTTCACCTTGTTGGCGTTGGAACCCAAGACCGAACCGCGTTTGAATACGCCTGGCCGGGCCAGTGCTGGGATGGATGGAACACCAGCATCCTCAGCCTCGAGGGGCTGCGCTACTAGTTTCGGTCGTGGCACACTATGCCCATGATTGAAACTGCCTACTTCGCCACGGGATGCTTCTGGGGTGCTGACCGCCGCTTCTGGCAGATGCCCGGCGTTACCGAAACCGCCGTGGGTTACATGGGCGGCCACGCCGAGGCACCCACCTATGAGCAGGTCTGCACCGGCAGCACCGGCCACACCGAGATGGTGAAGGTCGTCTTCGACAACCAGAAGATCTCGTACCGCCTCCTCCTCGAGGAGTTCCTGACCATGCACGACCCCACGTCGCTCAATCGCCAGGGGGGTGACATCGGCTCGCAGTACCGCAGCGCGGTGTACTACACGAACGACAACCAGCGCGAGGCGATCGAATCCGGCTTCAAGCTCTACGGCGCAGCGCTGGCCGCTGCGGGCAACGGCCCGATCGTGAGCGAGGTCCTCTCTGCCGACAGCATCACCTTCTGGGAGGCCGAGGAGTACCACCAGCGCTACCTCGAGAAGAACCCGAAGGGGTACGACTGTCACAGCCAGACCGGCGTGCCGTTCCCATCGAGTGCGTGGTCGGACATTGTCGTGAGCGGTGCCTATCCGATTGAGATTGATGAGGTCGCCCTTCGTGCCCGCCTCGACCAGCTCTCGTTCGAGGTGCTGCGCCGCGCCGCAACCGAGGCGCCGAACGTGGGTGAGTACACCGACACCGAGACGGTGGGCGTGTACAAGTGCAAGGCATGCGGCAACGAGCTCTTCCGCAGCGAGAACAAGTTCCACTCCGGTTGCGGTTGGCCGTCGTTTTATGCACCTACGTCTGCAGATGCCGTTGAACTAATCGAAGACCGCTCACTCGCCCCGCGCATTCGCACCGAGGTGCGCTGCGCCAATTGCGGCTCACACATGGGCCACGTGTTCGAAGGCGAAGGGTACGACGTGCCAACCGATCAGCGCTGGTGCATCAACTCCGTTTCGCTGGTGCTAGAGGCGAAGTAGCGATGGCTGCCACTACGCCCGTTCGCGAAGTGATCAAGTACGGCAACGGCACAGTGAAAGCCCGCGGACAACGCCTCGACGGCGAGTTGCACGGCGCATGGAAGTTCTTTCGCCTTGACGGCAGCCTAATGCGCTCCGGCAGCTTCGATTGTGGTCGTCAGGTTGGCGTGTGGAGCACCTTTACTCGTGATGGGGACCTGGTGAAGAGCACAGACTTCGGGCGTTAACGCGCGAAGAGGTCAGTCAGGGATAACGATCGAGTTGAGCTCGCTCGCTGGCTTCGGATATGACATGTTGAGCCCCTTCAGCGTGTCAACGATGATCTGGGAGATCACCAGATCGCGATACCACTTCTTGTCGGCAGGAATTACGTACCATGGCGCCTCGTCGGTGCTAGTCCGCTCAATCGCCTCCTCATACGCCTCCATGTAGTCGCCCCAGTGTTCGCGCTCGGCGATGTCGCCAACCGCAAACTTCCAGAGCTTCGCCTTGTCGTCGAGGCGGGCCTGTAGTCGCAGCTTCTGCTCCGCTTTGGAGATGTGCAAGAAGAACTTGATGATGGTTGTTCCTTCATCCACCAACGCCTGCTCCATATCGGCGATGTGGTCGTAGCGGCGCTTCCAAACCTTCTTCGGTGCAATCTCATGCACGCGCTCGACCAACACACTCTCGTAGTGCGAGCGGTTGAAGATGACGATCTCTCCGCGTTTGGGAAGTTGCGCGAAGTAGCGCCACAAATAATTGTGCGAGAGCTCGAGGGTGCTTGGCTGCTTGAAGCTCGCGACGCGCACGCCAATTGGGTTGACCCCTTCGAATACCTGGCGAATCACGCCGTCCTTGCCACCGGTGTCCATCGCCTGCAACACCACGAGCACACGCTGCTTCCCTTCGGCGTAGAGCAGCTCTTGCAGCTCTTCAAACTCTTTGTTCAGTTCGAGTGCGCGCGCCTCGCCCGCCTCGCGACCCTTTGACCAATCGGGGGTGCCGGCGGTATCGATCTTGTGGAGCTTTGGCGCCTTGCCAGGCCTAATGCGATGACTGCTCATGTCCGCATCGTACCCTCTCAATAGGTCGCCTCTATACTGCGTCGCATGACATTGACGATTGGCATTGTGGGGCTCCCGAACGTCGGTAAGTCGACGCTCTTCAACGCCCTTACCAAGAACAACGTACTGGCCGCGAACTACCCGTTCGCCACGATCGAGCCGAACGTTGGTGTGGTGAACCTGCCAGACCCACGCCTCACCAAGCTCGCCGAGATCTTCGGCTCCGAGAAGGTCCTGCCCGCCCCCGTCTCGTTTGTGGACATTGCCGGCATCGTGCGCGGCGCATCAACAGGGGAGGGGCTCGGCAACAAGTTCCTCTCACACATCCGCGAGGCCGACGCCATTGCCCAGGTCGTGCGCGCCTTCGCCGACGAAGACATCATTCACGTCGACGGCAAGGTTGACGCCAAGAGCGACATCGGCACCATCAACACCGAGCTGATCTTCGCCGACCTCGAAACCCTCGAGAAGTCACGCTCCCGCTACGAGAAAGAGGTGAAGGGGAAGAAGCTCGACGCCGAGGTGCTCGACATTGTTGACGCCGCCATCGCCGCCCTCAACCGCGGCGAGCCGCTCTCCTCAACCAAGGTCGACCTCACCCTCATTAAGGAGCTCGGCCTCCTCACCGCGAAGCCGATCATCTACGTCTTCAACGTCGACGAGGCGATCTTGACCAGCGCCGCACGCCGCGCCGAACTCGCCGCGCTCGTTGCCCCGGCCGAGGCGGTCTTCCTCGACGCCAAGGTCGAATCTGAGCTCGTGGACCTCACCCCCGCCGAGGCGGCGGAGCTACTCGCCTCCATGGGCCAGACCGAGTCGGGCCTCGACCAGTTGGCGCGCATCGGCTTCAAGAATCTCGGCCTACAGACGTACCTCACCGCTGGACCGAAAGAGGCGCGCGCTTGGACGATTCACCAGGGTTGGACCGCACCGCAGGCTGCCGGCGTGATTCACACCGACTTCCAGCGCGGCTTCATCAAGGCCGAGATCGTCTCGTTTGACGACCTCGTGAGCAACGGTTCGATGGTTGCCGCCAAGGCCGCAGGTAAGGTGCGCATGGAAGGCAAGGAGTACGTCATGCGCGATGGTGACGTTGTGGAGTTCAGGTTTAACGTTTAGCGGCAGATGATGCCGTTCGCCTGGGCGAAGGTGTAGGTCATATTTAGTGGATCGATCGGCGTCGGCACGCTCGTCGGCACGCGCGCACCTCCAGCCTTCGCAGGTGCGCTCACTGCTGCGGCGGCTTTCACCCAGTCAATGGTGTTCGGTGTGCCAGTCGCCATCTCAGGAACAGTCACGAACTGGAAGCCACGACCTGCGTAGTTGGTGATGACTGCAGCCAGCAGCTTGACGGTGCCGGCGGTGAACGGATTCACGTGACCAAGTACTACGACCTTGTCGCCGGTCGCCTTTATCGCGTTCTTGAACGACGATGAGGTGCGGCTGTAGGCCTTGCCCCTCTTGCAGATCTGCGCCGTGTCGGCAAAGGTGTTCGTCCACATCGACAGTGTGAGGCCGAGAGATTGCGCGATGCTGCGCACGCTGTTGTTCCAGGCACCGCCAGGTGGGCGCCAGTACTTCACGTAGGGAATGTTGTATCGCTTTGCAATGTCGAGCCAGCCACCAAGTTCTGAGGTCACGCCAACACGACCCTTTGCAGCAAATCCCTTGGTGAGGCTGGCGTGGGTCACGGTGTGATCAGCAATGGGGATGCCCGCCTCGCCAATCGCCTTCCAGAGATTCGGGAATTTGCGCAGCGACTTGCCGGTGGGGAAAAAGGTGATCGGCGTCTGTGTGGCCACGGCAACGGCGAGCGCCTGGCGAATGTGCAGCTCACTGTCACCATCATCAAAGGTCAGGGCGACCTGCTTGACCGAGGTGCTTGAGGCGCTTGCAGGTGCAAGCAGCGCGGCGAGCAGCGCTGCCACCATGAAGAGCGGACGAATAGTGCGCAGGCGGGACTTCATGGTTAAAGCGTAGCACTGGGGGATACACTGCCACACATGCCTGCGACCGCGATTCGATACCTGACCGAAGCCGATGTGCTCGCGCTGCTCCCCTCTATAGAGGCGCAGATCGGTCTCGTTGAAGGAGCACTCCGCGCGGTAGCCACTGGCACAGCCCATCAGCCGCCAAAGGTGCCACTCAACCTGGGCGCCGGCGCACCATTTGCCCATGCGATGCCCGCCGCGATTGATCTGGCTTCAGGTCGTGTGGCAGGAGCGAAGTGGATCAGCGGCGGGGGAGCTGCCGGCATCGGCGGGGTGGTGCTCGTCGAGCGCCCGAAGGCGGGCGGCCTCCGCGGAATTGTTGCCGCTGGCGAGCTGACCGCCGCACGAACCGCCGCAGTCTCGGGGGCTGGCCTGCGCATTGCCCCACCGAGCACGGCCGCCGCGGCAGAGGGCGCCCCCTATAAGGGGGCGATTATTGGTGGCGGGTTGCAGGCGGCCACGCACCGCGCCGTGCTCGCCGCGCTCCACCCAGCCATCACCGTTGCCTTCTATTCGCGCCGCGCGGCCGCCGAACTCCCGTTGCGCGCCGGTGATCGCGTCGCCGAATCGGTGAACGATGCCATCCGCGGCGCCGACATCATCGTGACCGCGGCGGCGTTCAACACCCCACCGCGACCAATTGACGTGAAGTTGATTGAGCCTGGCGCAACCCTGCTCGTGATCGATTACGCCGCAACAATCAGCGCCGGTGTCGTGGCGGCACTCAGTGATCGTGGTCCGATTCGCGTGATCACCGACAGTGCCGCGCAGTACGACGACACGCGACGCACACCGAAGCTGAGCGGCTGGCCTGCCGCTGACGCGCAGATCGGCGACACGCGCATCGAGAGCGCTGGGCGGGTGACCACGCTGGTCAACCACCTCGGCATCTCCGCTTGCGACTTGGCTTATGCCGACCTCCTGCTCGATCTCGCCGAGAAGCAGAACGTAGGAACGCTGCTCGCGCGATGAGTCGACCTGTGCCGCACCTGCGCGTTGATGCCCCACCCGCCGCATCGGGCGCCGCCATTGAGGTGCTTGACTATCACACGGCGGGAGAGCCCTTCCGCATCATCGTGCGCGGCTACCCAGAACTTGCTGGCACAAACATTCTGGAACGACGTCGCTCTGCGTTGCAGCAGCACGATCATCTGCGCAAGATGCTGATGTGGGAGCCGCGTGGCCATGCCGATATGTATGGCGGCATCCTCGTGCCGCCAGATCACGACGAGGCGCAGGTCGGCGTGCTCTTCATGCACAACGAGGGTTACTCCACCA
Source organism: Candidatus Limnocylindrus sp. (assembly GCA_040397175.1). Lineage (GTDB taxonomy): Bacteria > Chloroflexota > Limnocylindria > Limnocylindrales > Limnocylindraceae > Limnocylindrus. Next base: position 10,242 of record JBBAWM010000001.1, read on the forward strand.
TGTGTGGTCACGGCACCATTGCGCTCGCCACGGCGCTCGTCGAGAGCGGCGCGATTGCGGCGGCAGGAACCGCAACGCCAATTGGTATCGATGCACCCTGCGGTTTAGTGCGCGCAGTGGCACATGTGCAGGAGAGCGAGCTTGCTGCGGCGCGTGCAGCGAGTCGAACACCACGCGTGCACGAGGTGACCTTCGAGAATGTGCCATCGTTCGCCGCAGCACTCGACGTTGCGATTGACGTTCCTGGCTACGGATCGCTCACCGTTGATGTTGGTTACGGCGGTGCGTTCTATGCACTCATCGATGCTTCACAGCTCGGCATTGAGATGCACGCCGAAAACGCAGCGGCACTCTCTGCTGCAGGGCGCGCGATCACCAATGCCGGTCGCGCCGCTCTGCGCAGTGGTGGCGCGCTTGCAACAGCACTCGGCGTTGCGCATCCTGAAGAAGACGACCTCTCGTTCTTGTACGGCACCATCATTTCGGGCCCACCCGAAGATCATGCCCATCACTCACGCAATCTCTGCCTCTTCGCCGAGGGTGAGGTGGATCGCTCGCCAACCGGTTCAGGTGTGTCGGCACGACTGGCCGTGTTGCATGCGCGTGGCGCAGTGGCGACGGGCGAAGAGATCGCAATTGAATCGATTCTCGGCCGTGAGTCGGTATTCCACGGTCGCGTGGTGCGCACCGAAGAGTGGGCGGGCCGCAACGCGGTGATCCCCGAGGTGCGCGGTTCGGCGCACATGACGGGCAGTGCGCGCTTGGTTCTTGACGACAACGATCCGATCGGCCGCGGCTTCCTCGTCGCGCGGTAGATCATGAGTTCACCGCGCACACTCCTGGTGGTGAATCCTGCCGCTGGCGCAGGTCGCGCCGGACGCGTGCTCTCGCGTGTGCTCGAAGAGCTCAAATCCTGGGGTGAGTTCGAGATCGCTGTCACGCGCGCGGGTGAGGATCGCCCTGCGCAGCGCATCGTGCGCGAAGCGGTGGCGAACGGCGTGACGCGCATCGCCGTGCTTGGTGGTGATGGCACCGCGAGTCAGGCGCTCAACGGCCTGCGCCAACCTGACGGCAGCATTGCACCGGTGCAGTTGGGGTTGATCCCCGCAGGCACCGGTCGCGACTTTGCGCGCACGATCGGCATCTCGCGCAAGCCGGTGGAGGCTGCCCGCCACCTGGCACGTGGTGCCACCCCGCGCATTTTTGATATTGGCCAGATTGAGCTCAGCGACGGAAGTGTTCGCCTCTTTCTGAACATCGCCTCATTCGGCGTCACGGCCCGCATCGCCCACGCCCTTGAGGAGTATCCACAACTGAAGCGCCACGCTGGCGCGCTGGCCTTTGGCCTCGCCACCGTGCGTGCCGGTGCAAGCTACGCCCCCGATCTGGTGGAGGCGCGCGTCGACACGCACGCGCCGGAGAGCGGTCCCGTTGCCGCCATGGCGATTGCCAACGGCGCCTGGTTTGGCGGCGGCATGCATGTGGCGCCAACTGCCCGCATCGACGATGGCCGTTTTGAGGTGGTGCGCTTCGGCGACATCGCCCGCAGTGACTTCGTGGTCAGCCTGCCACTCGTCTATAAGGGGACCCACTACGCGCACCCGAAGGTGACCGTCTCCCAGGGGGCCGACGTCTTCGCCGCCCCGGCGGGCGGTCCCGCCGCCCGCGCCGTCGAGATCGAGGCCGACGGCGAGATCGTGGGGCGCCTCCCTGCACGCTTCACCGTGCGCCCTGCGGCGGTCACGCTCCTCACCTAGCGGGGGCTACCCAGAGGCCTATCCAGCGTGCATACTCCCTATCCAGCCCCCCATGGGGCACCCGCCTGGGAGTAGGAGGCACGAGATGGACGCAACGGAGATCCTGAAGAGCAACGCCGCCGCGGTCGCCGCCGCCGATGCCGCCTGGGTGAATCCGCGCGATCCAGCCAAGGCCGTTGGCGCCGATGGTCAGCCACTCCGCAGCCGTCGCGCACCGAAGTGGGCCGATGTGCCGAACGAGCAGTGGGACGACTGGCGTTGGCAGCTCAGCAACCGCGTCAACTCGCTCGAAGAGATCGGCGAGATCCTCGAGCTCACCGACGACGAGCGCGAAGGCCTCTCCGCTGATGGCAAGTTCCGCGTCGACATCACCCCGTACTTCATTAGCCTGATCGACCCGAAGGATCCGAACGATCCAATCCGCCGCCAGGTGATTCCGGTCGGCTCCGAGCAGCAGGCCTTCACCGCCATGATGGAAGACTCGCTCGGCGAGGATCGTCACTCCCCAGTGCCAGGCCTTGTGCACCGCTACCCCGACCGCGTGCTGATGCTCGTCACCACGCAATGCGCCTCGTACTGCCGCTACTGCACGCGCTCGCGCATCGTGGGCGACCCAACGCAGAACTTCAACAGCAAGGATCACGAAGCGCAGCTCGACTACCTGCGCCGCACTCCACAGGTGCGCGACGTACTCATTAGCGGTGGTGACGGGCTCACCCTTGCGCCAAAGCTCTTCGAGAAGATTCTGCGCGGCCTGCGCGACATTCCGCACATCGAGATCATTCGCATCGGTTCGCGCGTGCCTGTCTTCATGCCGCAGCGCATCGACGACGAGCTCTGCGAGATGCTCGCCAAGTACCACCCACTCTGGATGAACCTGCACTTCAATCACGCGCAAGAGATCACCCCCGAAGTGTCACGCGCCGTCGACAAGCTCACGCGCGCCGGCATTCCTGTTGGCAACCAGTCGGTGCTCCTTGCGGGCGTCAACGACTGCGTGCACATCATGCGCAAGTTGGTACACAAGCTCGTCGAGAATCGCATCCGCCCGTACTACATCTATCAGTGCGACCTTGTTGAAGGCTCTGGCCATTTCCGTACACCGGTCGGCAAGGGGCTCGAGATCATCGAAGGTCTGCGCGGCCATACCAGCGGTTACGCGGTGCCAACGTACGTGATCGACTCACCTGGTGGTGGCGGCAAGATTCCAGTGATGCCGAACTACCTGATCTCGTACAGCGACCACAAGGTCGTGCTGCGCAACTACGAGGGATACATCAGCACGTACGAAGAGCCAGAGCACTACACGCGTCACGACGCCACCAAGTGCGTTGATTGCCGCGGCTCACGACCAGAGCCAGGACAAGAGGGAATCTTCGGTCTGCTCGCCGGTCACGAGATGTGGATCGAGCCGAAGGGCCACGCCGAGATGCACAATCGTGGCAACACCGAGGCGCATCGGCTGCAGGATCCGTCGAAGTGGCAGCCACTCGGCATCGGCGGCGCCGTCGAAGGAACGCTCCGCGCACCGCTCGAGGTGCTCCCAGCCGGTACAGAGCCACGCCCGAAAGAGGGCGAGCCGAGCGCCGCGGCACATGGGGAGCTGCTCTAACTCTTCTCGGTGAGCGGTGCGATACTGCTGCTCATGAGTAAGCCAGACAACGCCACGCTTCCGCTCCCCTGGCCTCCGGTCATTGCCGAGGCACGTTCACCGTTTACCGCGGTCCGCGTGGCAACGTTGATGCTGGGCCGAACACGTGGCGAGCGCGAACGACTCGCCGACATTGCCGACGCGCTGAACGCCGCACACCTCGACTGGCTCTTTGAGCGCCGCGTGGTGGCCGACGAGTTGCTGCAACTGCAGGCGAACTGGTTCAGCGACTTTCGCACCACCACCGGATTTATTGTTGAGGACGGCGATCAGGGTGCGGTGGTGACGCTCGAAGATTCGTCGCGCATGAGCGGGTGGCTGGAGCGCCAGGTCGCCAAGGCGCACGATGCCTGCCGCGCCGAGCTAACCGCCTTTGCCAAAAACGACCGCGCCGCCGGCGATCGTTAAGCGCGCATGAAGCGCGACGATCTCGTTCGCCAGACCCAAGACCTGATCGATCAGGGCGATCGCATTGCGCGTGCCCCGTCGCGGGCGGCGCTCAATACCTGGCTCGCCGCGAGCGACGCGCTCTTGTCGTCGGCGTGGGGGCAGATGGATCGCTATCACCAGGCCTGGCTCGACGTGGGGCGCATTGCCCAGCCGCTGCGCGGTCGACAGATCAGCGAGGGTGAGGAGGCCGACGAGGTGCGCGCGGTGGTGGCGGCCAAGGGCGCCGTGTTGCGCGCCTCACTCGATGCAGTCGAGCGACTCGGCATGCCGTTTCTGGGTGAGACAAAGGCGCGCGCCAAAGATGAGAAGGCGGGGCTTCCCGATCACCTCTTCGAGGCGCCACACGCCTTGCCTGGCGGCACCGGTGCGTTGCAGGCGGCCATCGACGCGGCGCGAAAGGCGGCGGGCGAGCACGAAGACCATGCCCTGAATCGCAAACGCACCCCGGTAAAAGGGGAGGGCGACGACCTCTGGTAACGGGCTCGATTCTGAGGCGCGGTGGTACCCTTACGCATATGAGTCACCCACTGCATGGCGCCCGTCCCCTCGACCGAACCGCAGGGTTTCCGAGCGTTGTTGCGCCACTCACCGCCCAGTGGGAGCAGCTCGCCGGCCGCGCCATCGTGGCTGCAGTGGAGCGCAATCCCGAACTGCGCGACCGCGTTGGCGACATTGGCCTGCGCCACCTGATGCGTGATGCCCAGGTGGTACTCGAGAAGCTCGCCGAGAGCGTTGCCTCGGGGAGCATCACCCCGCTCAAGAGCTTCACCGAACATGGCACCCCAACCTGGCGCCGCCGCCGCATCTCCATGGATGACGTTACCGATCTGTACGAGGGTCTGCGCATTGCAGTACCAACGGTGCTCGCTGGCGACGCCGCTGCGTTCGCCGACCGTGCACTCCTTGAAGGCATCGCGGTGTTGAAGTGGCACCGCCGCCTTGGTGGCGACACGCGCAAGCGCAATCGCATCCTCGCCGCAATTTACAAGGGAGCCTAACCATGACCATCAAGTGGGTGCACACCGATCCGCTCGTGATGAACGGCGAACCATTCCTGTACGGCACGCGCCTCACGGTGCGACGTTTGCTTGAACTGCGCGCCGAAGGGTTCGACGGCGCACGTATGCTGAAGGAGATGCCTGAGCTGCGCATCGTTGGCATTGCGCGTGCGTACGAGTTTGCCGTAGCGAACCGCGAGCACTACGCCGAATTCTTCGACGCCAACGGCGCACTCAAGGGGCCACACCTTACGCCTGCAGAGTTGGCACTGGTATGACGGAAGAGACACTCGCCCCAATCACGCCGTTCGACGCGCAGAAGCGCGCGACCGAACTCGCAATCCTCGACGCGCTGCGCTCTGTTGTTGACCCCGAGATCGGCATGAATGTTGTTGAGCTAGCACTCATCCGCCAGGTGCTTGTGGGCGAGACTGAATCCGAAGTGAAGATGATCCTCACCACACCCTTCTGCCCATACGCAGGCTCGATGCTTGCGCAGGTGAAAGAGGCGGCCGAATCGGTGCTCGAGCATCCGGTGAAGGTCACGCTGCTCGCCGAGCGCTGGGATCCGAAAGATGCGGGTCTCGCCTGGTGAGTGACGAACTGAAGCTGCCGCCAAGCAAGGTCGCGACCGGTAAGGGCGACGCTGGCACCACCGGACTTCTCTTTGGTGGCGACCGCATTTCGAAAGACGATGTGCGCACCGAGGCATACGGCACCATCGACGAGGCTACCGCCGCACTCGGCATGGCGCGCGCCGAACTGATCGGCCTCACCGGCGAGGGGATCGCCGAACTCGACGAAACCATCCTCTCGATTCAGCGCGACCTCTTTGTGATCGGCGCCGAACTTGCCACCAACCCAGATGCATGGAACCGTCTCGAAGAGGGGCGCACCAAGGTCTCGCCGAAGATGTTGGCGCGCATTAATACGCTGCTCGCCGCTACGGAAGCGGTGATTGAATTCCCAAAGGATTTCGTGATTCCAGGTTCGAGCAAGGCATCGTCGGCCATTGAACTCGCGCGCACGATCATTCGTCGTGCGGAGCGCTGGTGCGTCACCCTCGGGCGCGAAGGGCTACTCCCAGGCGAACACCTGCTCGCGTACTTGAATCGCCTCGCCGATCTGCTCTGGTTGCTCGCGCGCCAGGCGGAGAAGCTCGAGGCCTCGGCGACCCGCTCCGTTTCGCAGACGCCCGTTCGCGACTAACGAACCCCTAGGAGAACTCCGCGTCGCCAAGGATGTAGCGCACGGCACCGGAGTGGTGCTTGTATCCAACGTTCTCGTAGAGTCTGTTCGCGCCGGTGAGTGATTCCGCATCGACACCCAACATCGACCCTTCGTAGCCGTCGGCCTGGGCGCGAATCAGATGTCGCTCAAGCAGCAGCCGCGCAAGGCCGCGGTTGCGATGCTCGCGATGCACGCCGAGGTTGTTCACCCAGAGCACGTGGCCAACCGTGTTGCTGTCTTGCGGGAATGCGCTTGTGAGTTGGTAGGCGACTAGCTCACCGTTCACACCGGTAATCACTTCACCGAGCGCCGGTCGGGCTGATTCCGCCGTGAGGTACTCGTGCCACTCCACAGGTGATACGGATGAGCTTCCCCAGTGATCGGCGAAACAGTGATTCTTCAGTATGCGTAACGCCTCGAGATCAACATCGGCCATCGCCAGCGAGTGGTAACCAGCAGGAATCGGTGCGTCGCTGAGCTTGCTGCTCGTTGGGCGGTTGGCGAAGCGCAGCAGCATCTCGGAGTAGTAGCGAATTGGTCGCATGCCAGCTGCGACATAGAGTCGCTGCGCGCGCGTATCGGGCTCAACGCAATGCGCCTGAATCGTTGCGCCAGGGAACGGCGCGAGCAGCTCTACGGCGCGATCCGTTGACCATGCAAGAAGATGGCGACCGAGTCCAATCGCCTGAAAGCGCGGGTGCACGCCGCCAAAGAGGTAGGCGCGCGGCTTCTCGGCATCGGTCGCGCCAACTGCCCAGCCCCATCCTGCAATGGCGCCGGTGGGAGCCCGAACGACGATGGCGTTGGCGGCCGCGTCGATGCCAGAGGCGGTGAGGTCTTCGCGCATGTCGCCCTCGCTGTACAGCAGCGGGTACCCAACCGCGTGGTAATTCTCGTTGGTGAGGGTGGTGAGCTCCGCAACATCACGCTCAACGTCGCAAGGGTGCGCCGTAAATCCCGCAGGGAGGGCGTTGGAGAGGCGGACCAGTCGTTCAAGGGTTTGGCTCATAGGGATAGGGTAATCTGAACTCCGACAAAACCTGTCAGAAATCCCCCCAGGAGGCGCATTGACCGAACACCAGGAACTCAGCACTCGCGGCTTGCACGGCAGCGGCGCCGTCGCGTTCAGCACGCGCGGTGAGTACGGGGTGCGCTTCATGGTGGCTCTTGCCCGCATGGATCACGGCGAGCCCGTTTCACTGACCGACATCGCCGAGCAGGAAGACCTGCCACGCGCCTACCTGGAGCAGATCATTGGTGGCCTGCGCGACGCCGGCATCATCGACAGCCAGCGCGGCGCGCACGGCGGCTACCGCCTCGCCCGACCGGCGAACGAGGTGCGTATGGGTGCAATTCTTAAGGCGCTCGAAGGCCCCATCGTGCCGATGGCCTGCCTCGCCGAAGAGGGGAGCCCCTGCAATCGCGCCGGCAACTGCACCGTGACCCAGCTCTGGAGCCGCGTGCGCGACTCGGTCAACGAGGCGCTTGATTCATTTACCCTCGCCGATCTTGCCAAGCCAGGTTCACCGATCGCCTTACATAGCCCAGTCAAGCACTGAGAGAGAGGAGACGCACATGAGTGAGAACGCGTATCTAGTCATTAAGGACCTCGTCGTCGCACCGTCGAGCGACCCAAGCAAGCACATCCTTCAGGGGATCTCGCTTACGGTGAAACCGGGCGAAGTGCACGCGATCATGGGACCGAACGGCTCCGGTAAGACGACCCTCAGCTATGCGCTGATGGGACACCCGAGCTACAAGATTGTCTCGGGCAGCGTGTTGTGGAAGGGCGAGAACCTGCTCGACTACAGCGCCGATCAGCGCGCACGACTCGGCCTCTTCCTTGCGTTCCAGTATCCAACCTCCATTCCAGGACTCTCCGTTGCGAGCTTCTTGCGCACCGCAATGAATGCGCGCCGCTCTGGCTTGGTGCGCGATCCTGAGTTCGATCCGTCGGACCCAGTGAAGGGCGGCATGACGATGGGCGAGTTCCGCAAGCTCGTGAAGGAGAAGCTCACGCAACTGAAGATGGACGAGGCGTTCATGACGCGCTACGTGAATGACGGATTCTCGGGCGGCGAGAAGAAGCGCCTCGAGATGCTGCAGATGGCGCTGCTGAAGCCAGAGATGGCGATCCTCGACGAGACGGACTCCGGTCTCGACATTGATGCGTTGCGCATCGTTGCGGAGGGCGTGAACACGATGCTCTCGCCAGAGCTCGGCGTGTTGGTGATCACGCACTATCAGCGACTCCTTGATTACTTGAAGCCACAGTTCGTGCATGTGCTCGCGCGTGGCCGCATCGTTGCTTCGGGCGGACCAGATCTTGCGCACCGCTTGGAGCGCGAAGGGTACGCGCCGATCCTTGCCGAGAACGGCATCAACCCAACGGCAGACGAGGCGGCAACGCCAACCGCTGCGCCAGCGCCGTCGGCGTAGCGCGACGGGTGTAGGCTCGCGAAATGGGCGCCTGGCATAACGCAGACGGCACACTCGACCCGGTAAAGGTGCGCGCCGCCTATCCGATCCTTTCGACCACGCCGGGTGGCCGACCGCTGCACTATCTCGATAGCGCCGCAACGGGGCAGCGCCCACAGCGTGTTGTTGATGCGGTGTCGAAATACCTCTTCACCGCGAATGCGAACCCACATCGCGGCGCGTACACACTCGCCCAGATGGCGACCGATGGGTACGAGGCGGCGCGCGCACGCATCGCTGCGTACCTCAATGTGCCGGCGAGTGAACTCGTACTGCTTGGGAGCGCCACCGAAGCGCTGAACCTTGTTGCGCAATCGTGGGGTAAGGCGAACCTGCGCCGCGGCGACATGGTGCTGGTGACCGAGGCCGAACATCACGCCAATCTCATCCCGTGGCAGCAGATCACGCGCGAGATGGATGCCGACCTGGAATTCATTCCGGTTGACGATGTGACCGGCGAGATCCTCTGGGATCGACTTGACTCGCTCATGAAGCTGAAGCCAAAGATGATCGCGCTCGGACACGTCTCGAACGTGCTTGGCTCGATTGCGCCCCTCGCGCAGATCGCCGAGGCGGCGCACGCGGTTGGCGCGCTCCTCTGTGTCGATGGTTGCCAGGCCGTCGCGAACATGCCTGTCTCCATCCCCGACCTTGGTGCCGACTTCTACGCCTTTAGCGCGCACAAGATGGGTGGCCTCTTTTCGGGTGGCGGCCTCTGGGCGCGCGCCGATCTGCTCGCGCAGATGGCGCCGATCGAGACGGGTGGCGACATGATCCGGAGCGTGCGACTGCGTGACGCCGATTTTGCCGAGGGAACGCAGCGCTTCGAGGCTGGCACCCCCGATGCGTCAGGGGCCGTGGCGCTTGCCGCCGCCTGCGATCTGCTCGACGAATTTGGCCGCGACAAGATCCATGCACACGAGGCGCTCATGATCGAGCGGGTGATCCGTGAACTCCCCGAGGTGCTCCCCGACGCCCGAATCCTCGGACCACGCGACACCAGCCAGCGTGCCGGACTGGTCGCCTTCTCGAGCGACCTGGTGCACGCTCACGACCTCGCCGAGATCCTCGACCGCCGCGGCGTGGCGATTCGCGCCGGCTTCCACTGCGCGCAGCCGCTCCACGAGCAGCTTGAGCTGAGCTCCTCGGCACGCGTGAGCGTCGCCCCGTTCACCACCCACGACGATCTCGACGCACTCTTCTCCGGCCTGCGCGACGCGCGCAAAGTATTTGAGGGGTAAGTCATGGGTGGTATGGACGATCTCTACCGCGAGCAAATCCTTGAGCATCATCGCCGCCCGCACAACCAGGCGCCACTCGCTACCCCGAGCATCAGCCTCGAGGGTCGCAACCCGAATTGTGGCGACGTCATCAACCTGCAGCTCCAACTCGACGACGCTGGCGTCATTACCGATGTCGCATTCAGCGGCCGCGGTTGCGCCATCTCACAGGCGGGAACCTCACTCATTACCGACGAGCTGCGCGGCAAGCGCGCCGACGAGATCTTGGCGATGGGTAGCCCCTTTGTCATGGAGCTCCTTGGCGTTGAGGTTGGCCCATCGCGCATTCACTGTGCGCTGCTCGGACTAGAGACGACCCAGAAGGCACTCGCGAGCCTGCGAACCCCCTAACTGCGGCTCCGCTCGCTAGGCGACGAGCGATCGAGGATCGGCAAATCGGTTCCATGCCGTCTTGACGAACGCGAGCACGATGCCGACCGAGTACTTGAAGAGTAGGTCGCCCTCGATGATTTGCAGCAACATCAGCGCACCGTAGGCTGGTTCGCCAAGGAAGGCGACGAGCGTGAACACAATCGAGTCAAGGGGCACGCTGACCGAATTGCTGGAGATCACGCGAACCAACCACGAGCGGTGTTGCAGCCGGTGATAGATCTCCGTATCGGCACCCTCAGAGATAACGATGGCGGAGAATGACGCCACTAAGAAGCGGAGTGGCGTGCCAACAAGAATGGCAACGATGAGGTTCACGATTGCCGCTGCACCGATCATCCAGAAGATCGGCGCGCGCCCAAGCTTCTCGCGCACGCTCGACTGATGTGCAAGGTCGCGCAGGGTGAAGGTGAGGCCGAAGGAGAGCGTGCCGGCCGAGAGCAGGCCGAACACCCCAACGTTGATGAACTTGTCGACGAGCAGGTTGCTCACGGCAACCACGGCGATATAGATGACCGCGATGAGCAGCAGCGACGTTCGGTTGCCCATCTTCTTCCAGAAGCGGTTCACGCTGGTCCTCCTCATCTATCGGTTGGGGAATCTTGGCGCTGGCACGGCGGCCGCGTTCGGCCCCCATGCAACGTCGGTGTTGCCACTATTCGCAGGCTGCATACTACGCCCGAGTCGCAAGGAGCGGCGCGCGGTAGAGTTGGGGCGTTGCCACACGTGTGGCGAACGTACAGTGCCGGGCATCCCGAGAGGGGTGCAGAAGAAGGGTGAATGGGAAGCGCTCGAATCCTCGTCGTCGGCAGCACCATGATGGACCTGATCTCGTACGCCAAGGTCATCCCGAATGCGGGCGAGACCCTGGTCGGCGATCGCTTCCAAATGGGCTTCGGCGGGAAGGGGGCGAACCAGGCGGTCCAGGCGGCACGCTTCGGCGCCCCCGTCGCCATGGTCAACGCCGTCGGTGATGACGCCTATGGCGCCTCGCACCTGGCGAACTTCGTGAAAGAGGGGATCGACACGCGCTGGATGCGCACCGTTCCAGGCTCAAGCGGCGTCGCGCCGATCTGGGTCGACGCCAACGGCATCAATCGCATCATCATCGTCCCTGGCGCCAACAACGAGACCGACCCCACCGTGGCCGAGGCGGCCGTTCGCGACTTCAAGCCAACGATCGTCGTGGGCCAGTTTGAGATTCCGCAGGCAACCACCCTGGTCGCCTTCCGCGCGGCACGTGCTGCCGGGATCACCACCCTGCTGAATCCGGCCCCCGCCGCACCGATCGACCCTGCGCTGCTCGCCGTCTCAGATTGGCTCGCGCCGAACGAGATGGAGTTCACGACCCTCTTCGGTGGCTCGGCGATTGGCGACGGTGCCGACGAGCGCATCCTTGCTGCAGCAGCGAAGAGCGGCGTCAACCTGCTCGTGACCCTCGGTGGGCACGGCGCCGCGATTGCCGAGCGCGGCAAACCGATTCAGCGCGTTGCCGCCCCGAAGGTGACCGTAGTCGACACGACTGGCGCAGGCGACTCGTTCCTCGGCGCATTCTCCTTCGGTCTCGCCAGCGGCCTCACCCCTGTTCGGGCGGCAGAACTTGCCGTAGCCTGCGCCTCACAGAGCGTGCAGAAGCCAGGAACCCAGAGCAGCTATCTATCGAAGGAAGAGGCGGCGAAACTCGCCGCACCATATCTAGCGGGAGGAACGCGCTAATGGCAGCAACCGAGAGCGACGGCCGCAAGCATCACATTGGTATCAAGCAGGGCGAGGTCGGCCGCTATGTGCTGCTTCCCGGCGATCCCGATCGCGTCGAGGTCATTGCGAGCCGCTTCGACAATCCGAAGTTCGTGATGCGCCGCCGCGAGTACACCACCTGGACCGGTGAGCTCGACGGTGTGCCTGTTGCCTGTACATCGACCGGCATCGGCTGCCCATCCACGGCGATCGCCGTTGAAGAGCTCGCCGACGTTGGCGTCGACACGTTCATTCGCGTTGGCACCTCGGGCTCCATGCAACATCACATCAAGCCGGGCTCGATCGGCGTTGTGAGTGGCGCCATTCGTGACGAGGGCACCAGCCGGCACTACCTCCCAATGGAGTTCCCCGCCGTCGCCGATCTCGACATCACGCTCGCCCTGCGCGAAGCGGCGAAGGAGAGCGGCTTCCCCTGGTACGTCGGTATCGCCCAATCGAAGGATTCGTTCTACGGACAGCACAATCCAGAGCGCATGCCGATCGCCGAAGACCTGCAGCGCCGCTGGAAGGCGTGGATGGCGGGTGGCGCGATCTGCTCGGAGATGGAGGCGGCAACGCTCTACATCGTTGCGGCCACACTGCGCGTACGTGCCGGCGGTGCCATGTTGATCCTTGGCAAACCCGATCAGCGCCCAATGACTGAGGCAGAGATCGCCGAGTGCTCGGTGGATCGCGTGATTGACACCTCGATCGCGGGCTTGCGCAAGCTCATTGCAGCCGATCGGGCCGCCGGCCGTATCAAGTAGCGCTCCGCTAGTACATCACCGTTCGCGTTAGGTGATGCGGATAGTGCGTTGCGTGATACGACTTCCAGAGTCGGTAATCCACCTCGGGGATCAGTAGCTGCTTGTCGGCAGGGCGGCGCGCATTTACCTCGTCAGTGAGTACGGCGACGGCATGAACAGAATGCGCGCGCAGTTCGATCTCCTCTTCAGAATCACGCGGTAGTAGTTCCCCCGCGGCGATGCGTCGCTCAAGTGAACCTTCATATTCAAAAATCTCCATCGACTTCAATGCAACGGGAATGATGTAATCGGCGAAGGCGGTGCACCTCTCAGGATCGCTCAGCACCGTGCGGCCGAGCGGAGCAAGTCCGCGGTGAAGCCCCCAGAGCCCGAGTTGCGAAAGCTTCTGGATCTGGATCTTGTGCCCCTTCCAGTCGCTCACGTCGTCAAAGCGCGGGAACTCTGTAACGAGTCGCTCCAGCAGGCCGTCGCCACCGGCGTAGAGTGCGGGCGCACAGGAGGCGACCCAGCGGTGCCACTTCCCGTCGTATTTCTCGGACAGGGTGGCCCCGACCGCATTGAGCGCCGTGACGCGCTCATCAAGCATTGGCATCTCGATGTTGCCGCGAAAGAGCTCCGCCAGATCGCGTCGCGTCACACCAGCGGACCATTGGCCGGTAAGGATTGGCTGCCCCGCCACGATCGCCTTGTGCAGGCAGGCGTACATCGCCTCGCTATCGGAGTAGCGAACGCCGTTGTAGTCGACCTCAAACTTCTGCGAGGTGGCGAAGTCGGTAAAGGCAAAGTTCAAGACCGCGATCAGCATCGTGAAGTCAATGTTCCGATCAGGGTCAGGGCCAACGTCAAAGGGGCTCTTGGCAGCCGGTGCCGTTGACTTGAAGTTCGGGAACTCCTCGGCGGCCATCCACTGGGCAACGCGCTTGATCTCGAGTTCGTTAGTCGTGACGAACCTGGACCCCTCGATCACTGGGGTGAGGGAGCTCAGGATTGGATTTGACCACCACTTTCCCCGCACGAACGCCTCCTTACTTCGCCCATACGGCCTAGGCCGTGGAAGCAGACTATTGCACGAAACTACAGCACGACGTAGAAGTAGCTCACTCCAGCTAGTGAGGTGCGCTAGTCCAGCCCAAACTGCGAAACAAAATCTACAGTGCCGTTAGAGCACATGATGGAAACAGACCAAAACCCACCAGTAACGCTCCACATTTCTGATTTTGTGTAAAACGTATCGCCTGGGTCGCCAAAATCTGACGATGAGTCGAGTTTCCAATCACCAGAAATCTTTGACCTTGCACCGGAGCATGAGCTACCGGTCTCGATCTTCAGGTAATCCTGGTATGAAGGTTTATCAGAAGTGATTCCACCTAACGATCCTCCGCCACATCCCAAGAGTGCGCTGCACGAGAGTGTTAGCACCACTAAATTTCTCATCACTTCTCTCCTCGCTTTATGGGGTTGGAATTCCTGAGAACTGATATTGGATCTCTGAGAGCTTCCCTTGAACACAGAGTATTGAAATAGTGAATGTGTCCCCCTGGAATGTAGACACCTCTCCATCAAGAAACTCGGTATCGATTGGGAGGGTTACCCAGCCGCCACCGAACCGAGCACGCTCCGCAGTGCAGTCAGCACCTTTCGTTGCGCCTAGGTATGTTGCAAAGCCTGGGACATACTTGAGTACTGCCATTGAAGATACGGCCGAGATTAATGCGAGAACAACCAAGACAGCAACGAGGGTGATCCTTTTAGGAGTCATGCTCCCTTCCACTGCAATTTGCCAGAGGCCTTATCGGGAACCGCCTTTACTAAGGCTGGATTGATTTTTACCGCGATGCCAGAGCCGTACCATTTTTCACCGTCAACGCCACCCAAAGAGCCAAGCCAACTTCGACCACGTTGCCCGTACTTGTATTCCACTACGGCATTCGCCCCGATCTCTATTGCGGCTGCTGCGAGGCCAGCCTTTACAAATCGAAGGTCTTGATTCTGGCCAGCGGCAGACCATTCGATTGGCCCAATGACCTGCACGCCATCAAGTTCGGCGGCTTCGGTGAAGAAGATGCCGTCTAGCTTTGTGCCGCGGGGCAACTTGGCTGCCGCCACGTTATGACTCTCGCTCCATGATGATGATCATCTCTTCACGGCTGCCCGTGAGGCTCGGGAAGCTTGCGGTGGCTGCGGAGACCACTCTCCACCCCTCCTCCGCAAAGGAGTTGAGCGCCTCTTCGACCTTCTCCGGCTCGAATTTTCCGCCCCAAAACCTGTCCTTCTGGGTCAAGACCTTGTACTCGTAGCTCGTGGCTGATTTCGCCATATGCGCTCCTTTTCGCCGCAGGGGTTAAGCAACGCGGTCCCAGGCCGCACGAGCAGTCTGGAGGAATATGAGGGTTATTTGGGAACGCGTTGCTTTTCTGCCCAGGGAAGCAATAAGATCCCTTCATGATCTGTATGTACAGGTCAAATTAAGGGAGGTTGAAACATGGCACTAACACAAGGAAAGAAGGGGAAGGCCTTGGGCTTCGGCGACTATCTGTCGATCGGCGTCCGCTCGCTCTTCACCCCAGCGTTTAGCTTGCCGATCATCGTAATCGGCATCGTGGTCAGCTACATCGTGAAGCTGGCAGTCGGGCCACTCATCAACTCAGGCCTCGAATCAACGGGCTCGGCGACCGCCCAGCTCGGACCGTTCTTGTCAGGTATTGCCATCGCATTCGTGGCCGGTTTGTTTATCAATGTCTATGGACAGGTATTTGCCGTGATGGCAACTGCCAGTGCCAAGATGCCAACAATCGGCGAAGCAGCGAACACGGCAGTGTCGCGTTGGCTGAACGTGTTGGCGGCTGGTCTGCTTGGCGCCGTTTGCACCGTAGGAATCCTTGTCGCTGGGGTGCTT
>JBBAWM010000001.1:25975-453930 GCA_040397175.1 Candidatus Limnocylindrus sp.
GCACTAGGAAGCCAGACTGGCGCGGGGCTCCTGCTCCTGTTCTGCTTTGTTTTCGTCTACATGATGTTGCGACTTGGCCAGACCGGTTGGTTTGCTGCTGACGGCATGGGCCCAGTAGACGCACTTAAGGCGTCATGGTCAAAGACCGAGGGAAGCCTTTGGCGCATCTTCGGATGGAGCATTGGAGGCGGGATTGTCTTCAGCATCATCGGGCTTGTGCTTGGAATGATTGTTGGGGCACTTCCAGTAGAAATTGCTGATCCGGTTAAGACCGGAATCAGCCTCTGCTTTACCTACGGCTCGGGTGCCGTAATGTACCGACGGGTTACATCGAAGTAATCCCACTGCTAAAGGTTGGAGTGGGCCTTCTCGGGGTGCGAAAGCACCCTGAGGGGGCCTTCTCTATTTCGCTGCATTCATGAAGCGATGGACTCTCTGGTGCACTTCAGGTGATAGGGTCAGCAACATGCACAACAGAATTTTCAATTACGTAACGAGCAGACAGGTCGCGGTGTAAGCCGGTGGCCATCTTTGAGCCAGACGGCACTGTTCACCATCTCGGCCTAAAAAAGGGCGACGTTGGGCGCTACGTGCTGCTGCCGGGTGACCCTGGTCGCGTCGAGGTGATTGCCCGACGATTTGATAACCCGCGATTCGTGGCGCAGAGGCGCGAGTACACCACCTGGGTCGGCGAGCTCGATGGCGTGCCCGTTGCCTGTACCTCAACGGGAATCGGCTGCCCGTCGACGGCGATCGCCGCTGAAGAGTTGCACGCGATCGGTGCCGATACTTTTATTCGCGTTGGGACCTCGGGTGGCATGCAGCCTGGCATGCAAACGGGCGACCTCGCTGTGATCAGCGGTGCGATTCGCGACGAGGGGACAAGCAGCCACTACCTACCGATGGAGTTCCCTGCCGTGGCCGATCTTGATGTGGTGCTCGCGATGCGCGATGCGGCGCGTGAGCGCAACGTGCGCCATCGCGTTGGCGTGGCGCAGTCGAAAGATTCGTTCTACGGCGAGGTTGAGCCGGAGCGCATGCCGATCTCTGGCGACCTTGAGCGTCGCTGGAAGGCGTGGATTGGTGGTGGCGCAATCAGCTCGGAGATGGAGTCGGCCACTCTCTTCATCGTTGCGGCGACCCTGCGTGCACGCGCGGGTGGAATCATGGTTTGCATCGGCAGTCCGTCTATGACGCACGAAGAGTCGCAAGCCTCGATGAAGGACTTCTCGATTGATCCAGTCATCGATACGGCGGTGCACGGTCTGCGCCTGCTGATCGCCCGAGATCGCGCTGCAGGAGCGTAATCGCGTGGCAGACTCAGAGCTTCACTTCGATCCAACCGACCCGGCCACCGCGCTCGATCCCTTCCCCGTCTACGCCCGGCTGCGGGAGCACGGTCCAGTCTGGCACTCGCCGCAGAGCGGGATCCACTTCATTACCCACCACGCCGACGTGCACGCCGCTTGGCGCGACAAGCGCCTCGGCTCCAACTTCTCGCAGCGCTACACCCCCGAAGAGTTCCTTCGCGACAAGGCCGACCTGCAGCCGTGGCGCGACGATCGTTATGCCGATTTTAAGGCGTTTGAACGCTGGGACATGATCGCCCTCGAACCGCCCGACCACACCAAGCTGCGCCGCCTCGTCACGACCGCCTTCACCCCACGCTCCATTGAGGCGCAGCGCGAGCCGGCGAGTCGTCTCATTCGCGAGCGCATCGCCGCCGCACGCGAACGCGGCAGCCTCGACCTGGTCCAGGATCTCGCCGAGCCCCTTTCGCTTACGATCATCTGCGAGCTGATCGGCGTTCCCGAACCTGACCGCATGCGCATCCTGGCCCTCTCCCACGAGGTGGTCTCCATGTACGAACCGCTGCCGTCGGAGGCGGTGAAGGATCGTGCCAACCTCGCCGTGCGCGAATTTGCCGCCTACACCGCCGACCTCATTCGCGCCCGTCGCCGTCAGCCGGCCGACGACCTGCTCACCGGCCTCATCGACGCTACCGTCGACGGCGAGCACCTGAGCGACGAGCAGGTCATCTCCACGGTCATGGTGCTGCTGATGGCCGGCCACGAAGCGTCGGTGAATGCCGCATCGAATGGGGTGGCGGCATTCGCTGCACATCCAGACCAGTGGCAACTGCTGCGCGCTGGAACGGTGCCGATGAAGAGCGCCATCGAAGAGATCCTGCGCTGGGATCCGCCGCTGCAGTTCTTTCAGCGTTGGGTGCTCGACGATGGGTTTGAGGTGCGTGGCGTGCCGATCCCCCGTGGCGCAAAGGTCGGATTGATGATCGGCTCCTCGAACCGTGACCCCGAGAAGTACGAGAGCCCCGACGCCTTCCGCATCGAACGCGGCGAAACGTCGCACCTCTCATTCGGTGGCGGGATTCACTTCTGCATCGGTGCGCCGCTGGCACGGCTTGAACTGGAGCTCCTCTTTGGCGCGTTGGCGGAGGCGCTCCCCGAAATTACGCTGCTCCCAGGTGCGGTGCGCCGCCCCGGCTTCCAGTTCCGTGGGTATGTGAACCTACCGATTGCCGCCCCCAGCGCCTCGCGCTAACCCCGCTATCCTGAGCCCATGACCACCCCACGACGTCACGCCATCACCCTGATCCCTGGCGACGGGGTTGGCCCCGAGGTCGCCCTCGCCACCAAGCGCGTCCTTGACGCCGCCGCCGCCACTGCAGGCGTGGCCTTTGATTGGGAGGAGGCCGAGGCTGGCGCCGAGGTCTTCAAGAAGGGGGACACCTCTGGCGTACCAAAGGAGACTCGCGACAGCATCGAGCGCACCCGCGTCGCCTTGAAGGGGCCACTCGAGACGCCGGTCGGCTTCGGCGAGAAGAGTGCGAACGTCACGCTGCGCAAACTCTTTGAGACCTACGCCAACGTGCGACCTGCGCGCGAACTCCCAGGCGTGCCAACGCGCTACAAGGGCGAAGGGATCGACATGGTCATCGTGCGCGAGAACGTCGAAGACTTGTATGCCGGCATTGAGCATTTGCAGACACACGATGTCGCACAAGCCGTAAAGCTCATTAGCCGCACCGGTTCAGAGAAGATCATTCGCTTCACCTACGAGCTTGCACTGCGCGAAGGTCGACATAAGGTCACTACCGCAAGCAAGGCGAACATCCTCAAGTTCACTGAAGGGCTCTTCAAGCAGATTGGCGAAGATCTCAGCAAGGAGTATTCGTCACTAGAGGCGAATCACCTGATCATCGACAACGTTGCGCACCAGATGGTGAAAGATCCGGCGCAGTTTGATGTAGTCGTCGCCACCAACCTGCACGGCGATATCATCAGCGATCTTGCATCGGGCCTTGTTGGAGGGCTCGGTTTCGCATCCAGTGCCAACTACGGTGATGGTGTGGCGATCTTTGAGGCGGTGCACGGCTCGGCGCCGAAGTACGCCGGTAAGAACGTCATCAATCCGACTGCGCTGATCCTTTCATCGACGATGATGTTGCGCCACCTGGGCGAAACGGATCTCGCCGATGTTGTCGAAGATGCGGTGCTTGCAACGCTGGAGGCAGGCAAGGCGATTCCACAAGATGTGGTGCGCCAGCAGGGCGGCGACGTTGAGGCAGCGACGAGTACTAGCGGATTCGCTGACGCGGTGATCGAGAGCCTCGGCTCGCGTCCAACGTCGGTTCCCGCCGCCGCGAGCCGACCACGACCTGTTGATGTGAAGCCGCATGCACGGTGGACCAGCGGCGAGGCGCGCGAGCGCGAGGTTGGCGCGGCGCGTGTCGTTGGCCTCGACCTCTTCTTGCAGTCACTGATGGCCCCTGCTGAGCTCGGCGCCAAGCTCTCCGCCCTTGCCGGGCAGGAGCTCACTCTCAAGATGATCGAGAGCAAGGGGACGGTGGTGTGGCCAAATGCGGCACCAGCGTTCGACCCAACCGGCCTCTTCCGCGCACGATTCTTGGCGCGGGCCGAGGGCTCCAACCTGCCCGACGAAACCCTACTGGCCCTCGCAGCCCGCGTGGCGGGCGTTGCGCCGTGGGTGCACCTTGAGAAGCTCCGCATCTGGGGGAACGAAGAGGGGTTCACCCGCGCACAGGGCGAGTAGCCAATGACCACCCGCCGCTCGGGTCAATCCAATGAAGGGGGACGCATGCAGCTTCTAGCCTTGGCCTTTTTTATCTTTGCCGCCGGTGTCGGCTCTTCGGTGCAGTCGATCGTGAACTCTGAGCTTGGCCGCCGCACCGACCCGGTAAGCGCTGCCGTCGTCTCATTCATTGGCGGCCTTGCGGTGCTGCTGGTCGTTGCGTTGCTGAGCGGTAAGTTGCAGCTCGTTGAGGCGACGAAGGTTCCGCCCCTGTTGCTGACTGGCGGCCTCTTCGGTGCACTCATTGTCACCGGCTTCGCCACCGCCGTGCCAGTGCTGGGCGTCACTGAGGCGACCCTCATCTACATTCTCGGCTCGCTCGGCGCCGCACTCGCCATCGATGGATTCGGGCTCCTTGGCACCACGGCAATTCCCGTCACTGGATCGCGCATCCTGGGCATTGGGCTTGCGGTCCTTGGATTCGTGCTCGCTCGGCGATGAGCGACGAACGCCAACGCATCGTTCGCCCCGACCAGATTGACGGCGCTGAGGCGCTGCCACACGCACTCCCCGGCGCGCACGAGGAGGCGCCCGACGCGGGAGAGTTGCTGCGCGGAGTCCTCGTGGATGAACGGTATGAGCCAGGGATGATCAAGCTCGATCGCCAGCCGGTGCCGATCGCCGACGATGGACTCCCCGCATACGTTCCAGAGTCCGATCCAACGCCGTTGCGTGGCGGCTACATCTACCTGAGCGTTGTCGCCCTCATCTGCGGCACGATCGTGATCAGCGCGCTCAACCTCGGCGCCAAGTGGAGCGACGGCATCGTCAAGGTGCCACTCCTCATTGGTTCGATTCCACTCTTCGTCACCATGGGCGAGGCGGCGCTTCGCATCGCGCGCTCGGTACGCGCATGGTGGCCGGTAAGTCGCGGGCGGGCACTCTTCCGTGCGAGTTGGGTGTTGATGATTGCGGCGTTGGCAACGATCGTGCTCGCTGCGATCTGGGTGGCGCTGAACGCTTAGCGCTTAGCTCGCGAGCCCCGCAATCAAGTGATCGATCGAACTGCGTAGGAACTCTTCCACGCGTTGCCCCGCCATTACGGCGAGCATCGGATCAAGCTCGGTTGAGGTTCGCCACGACGCGTTGCTGCTCGACGCGCTCGCCGCGGTGAGATCAATGAGGGCAACCACAATCGCATGACCACCAATGTCGGGGCGAACCTTCAGGCGCAGATGAAGTCGGGTAACGCCGCCGTCGAGCACCTCAACCGTTCGACGAACGGAGATCGCCGCCTCGATGGGAATGCCGGCGACCTGCGTGGCCAGGCGACCCTCAATGTGTTCTGCATCGATGCGATGCAGTCCGTCGCATCCGGGGATCAGTGTTGCAATGAGCTCTGGGCTATCGCTCGCGGCAACGAGTTGCGCCACCGATTTTTCAAGAACTGCCTGGCCCACGATCTCGCTCATCGGCGGCTCAGTAAAGGGTCACAACGTCGGCGGGAAGGTCAAGGGCAAAGGCGCTTGCGGGAATCGGGGCATCAACCTCGAACGTGGTGCTGAGCGCACTGCGCACCAGGTGTGCGCCACGGAACTCCTCGACGCCGAGCAGGGCGCCGGTGAGTCGATCGAAGGTGACGCGAAAGCGGAAGTCGGCACGATCACCTTCGAGACCAACGGCGCGTGGCGCCGCCGCCTCAATGGTAAGAGCGACACGTCCAGCGGCGGTTGTCTCATGCACCGCACCGAGCACCGCACCTGCGAGGACGCTGCTGCAGAACGAACCAGGGCGAACGAAGCTGGTCGCCCAACCTTTGCCGGGGAGCGGACCCATGTCGGTGGGGAGGCGCGAGCCCTGCGGCAGACCACTCTCGTTGAGGCCGGTTGGCGCGGCGCGGTGCGGTCGACGCGTGGCGGTGTTGGTGACGGCGCTATAGCCGCGCACGTCGGCCCCGTCGGTGAGCCATACGTCGTAGCCGCCCTGCGGATGCACCGTGGTGACGCGGGCTAGGGGGCGATCAATGAGGAGTTCGACTGATCCGAGGCTCTCGCCCGCGGCTGTCACCGCGCGCTCCTCAATGCGCAGGCGCAGGGTGCGGAAGCGGCGCTCGGCGCCTGCGGCGAAGTCGAAGAGCTCAGCCGCCGTGGGGAGCCCAGGGGTGAGGCTGGTCGCAATCGGAGGGAGGGCGGAGGCGATAGGTACGAGGGTCTCGCTCATGGCTCCATCCTAGCCGAGGGGCGGGCGTAGACTGAGCGCATGAGCAGTAGCGCACCACTCTCCCAGAGCAGCACCCCGGGCCGCCCCTTGAAGGAGGCCTGGATCGTTGAGGCGCTGCGCACCCCCTTCGGCCGCTACGGCGGCGCGCTCTCGGGCGTTCGCCCCGACGACCTTGCCGCCACCGTCCTTGAAGCAGTCGTCGCCCGGAGCGGCATCAACGCTGCTGACATCGATGACGTGATCTTGGGTTGCGCCAATCAAGCCGGCGAAGACAACCGCAACGTGGCGCGCATGGCGCTCCTGGTTGCCGGCTACCCCGTTGAGGTTCCTGGTCAAACGGTGAATCGCCTCTGCGGCTCTGGCTTACAGGCGCTCGCTGCCGCCGCGAACGCCATCGCCGTGGGCGATGCCGAGGTAGTCGTTGCGGGTGGCGTCGAGAGCATGAGCCGTGCGCCACTTGTCACCTTGAAGCCTGAGAGTGGTCTCGAGCGCGGCAATCGTGAACTGGTTGACACCACCATCGGTTGGCGCTTCGTGAATCCGCGACTGCACGCCAAGTACCCAGCGATCTCGCTCGGCGAAACAGCAGAGCGCGTTGCCGAGCAGTGGCACGTTACCCGTGTAGCACAAGACGAGCTCGCACTTGCATCGCAGCAGCGCGCCGCAGCAGCGGCCGCAAGTGGCGTGCACGCAGAAGAGATCGTGCCCGTCTCCATCCCGCAGCGCTCAGGCGAACCGATCGTGGTGGATCGCGACGAACATCCACGACCCGACACCACCGCCGCAGCACTGGCCAAGTTGAAGCCGGCGTTCGTTGGTGACGGAACCGTGACCGCAGGGAACGCCTCGGGCATCAATGATGGCGCTGCAGCACTTCTTGTCGTGGAGTCGGAGCGCGCGCGAGCACTCGGCTTGAAGCCGTATGCGCGAATCGTTGCCACGGCCGTTGCTGGTGTGGACCCATCGGTAATGGGGGCTGGCCCGATCCCGGCGATTCGCAAGCTGCTCGAGCGCACCGGGCTCACTGTTGCCGACATCGATCGCGTGGAGCTCAATGAGGCGTTCGCCAGCCAGGCGGTCGCCTGCATCGTGGAACTTGGGCTCGACCCAGCGAAGACCAATGTGCACGGCGGCGCCATTGCCCTCGGCCACCCACTCGGCGCCTCAGGTGCCCGTATGGCGACGACCCTTGTCCGCGAGCTGCGCCGGAGCGGCGGCCGCTACGGCATTGCCGCCATGTGCGTCGGGGTGGGCCAGGGGATCGCCATGCTCGTGGAGCGTGTCGAGGCGTTGGAGCGCTAGAATCTCATCCAAAGCAGCGGCAGATGCCGAAGGAGAAGCGATGTTGAACCAGGAGCCACAGGTCGCCAGCGAGGCGCCAACCGTTGCAGCCGTCCTCGGCCTTACCGATGCCGCCGCCGCCAAGGTGATTGAGCTCGCCAAGGGCGAAACAAATCCACTCATCGGACTGCGCGTCTATATCGTTTCGGGCGGTTGCAGCGGCTATCGCTACGGCATGATGCTCGACGACGTCGAGAACCCGGGCGACAGCGTCTTCATGGCGAACGGCGTGCGCGTCTACGTCGACGAGAAGGCCGTGCCGCTGATCCAGGGCTCCACCGTTGACTACGTTGACGCGATGATGGGCGCTGGCTTCACCGTCGAGAATCCGAACTCGGTTGGCGGCTGCGGCTGCGGCTCCAGCTTCCGCACGGCGGATTCGGCGGGACAGGCCTCGGCCTGCAGCCACTGACCTGGAGCTGAACGGCGACGCGCCGAAGCTGATCCCGCTCTTTCCGCTCCAGCTCGTTCTCTTCCCAGGCGTTGCCCTTCCCCTGCACATCTTTGAGCCACGCTATCGCCTGATGGTGAAGCGCTGCCTTGAGCTCAATCAGTCCTTCGGTGTGATTCGCTCTGGTACCGACGGCCTCTCTGAGATCGGCACCCTCGCCGAAATTCGCGAAGCCACGCGCTACATCGATGGACGATGGGACATTGTGGCGCTCGGCACGCGGCGCTTTCGCGTGACGAATTTTGATCGAAGCTCACCCTACCTACAGGCGGAGATTGAACTGCTCGATGAGGCTGTGGGGGAACCGGCCGAACACGTGCGCGCCGTAGCAGAGCACGTCTCTGATGCGTTCATTGATTACCTCGAGCTGCTGCGCGGCGTCGATGAGAGCGACCACGACCATGACCACGACGATGAAGAAGAGGACGACGAGGGTGACTACATTGAAGATGGCGAGGTAACCCCCGAGGCGATTGACGAGGCGCTGGAGGAGGAGCAGGGGACAGCGCTGAGCCAAGAGGTGGTCGCTGAGATCGAGCGCCTCCTGGTCGCGTCGAACGCGGCGGCTGGCCCTGCAAAGATCACCGAGTATGGTGTGGGCGACGATGAGACGCCCGACGAGGAGGGCGACCCCGATGGTGAACTGCTCGCGACGGCCATTGATCGGCTCTCCGGGAGCGATGATCCGGTTGGCCTCTCCCATGTCGTTGGTGGCGTGGTGCAGCTGAGCATTGAACAGCGCCAAGCGCTCCTAGAGGCCCCGGACGCGCTCACCCGCCTGACCCTGCTCGCCGCCCACCTCGATCGCGAGAATCTGCTGCTCGCCGAGGGGATTCGACCATGGCAGGCGGACCCAGCCACACTTTCAGAACGCCGCAACTAATTCGAGCGAACAGCGGATACGATGCGCACATGAGCCCAACCCGCCGCATGTGGATCGACACCGACACCGCCTCCGACGACGCGGTGGCCATTCTCCTGGCCCTCAAGCATCCAAACACTGAGGTTGTCGGCATGTCAATCGTGATCGGCAACGTTCCCGTCGAGCTCGGCGTGCAGAACGCGCTCTACACCACTGAGTTGTGCGGCAAGAGCGTTCCTGTACACGCAGGTGCAGAGATGCCGCTCGTTCGCCCCTTCGCCACCGCGCAGCATGTGCACGGCGCCGACGGCATGGGTGACATTGGCCTACCGCTGAAGGGTCGCAAGGCAACCAGCAACAACGCGGTGCACGAAATGATCGAAGCGTTCCGCAAGGAGCCAGGAGAGCTCGAGCTCGTTGCCCTTGGGCCGCTCACAAATCTTGCACTTGCGATTCGGATTGAGCCGCAGTTCGCCAGTTGGGTGAAGCGCTGCGTGGTCATGGGCGGCACCGGCGTGCTCCCTGGCAACATCACCCCACTCGCCGAGTTCAACTGGTGGGTCGATCCTGAAGCGGTGCACATCGTCTTGGAATCCGGCATGAAGGTTGAGATGGTCGGCTGGGATGTCTCCGTGGCTGATGCAGTGATTGATGACGCACTTGCTGCGGAGTTGCGCGCGCTCGGCCCACTCGGTCAGTACAGCATCGACATTCAGCGCGTGCTACGAAAGTTCTGCGAAGAGGAGTCAAAGCTCAAGGGCTTCGACTGGCCAGATCCAATTGCCATGGCCGTCGCACTCGAGCCAGACATTGTGAGCAGCGAGGCGCACCTTCGCGTTGAGGTGTCGCTTGGCCTTGGACATGAGCGCGGACAGACGATCGTCGATCACCTGGGCAATACGAAGCGCGAGCCAAACTGCCGCGTGGTCTATCGCGTTGATCGCGAACGGTTCCTTGAGATGATCCGAACGGCGTTCCGCGCCTAACCTCGCTCGTTACGACGCGTCAGTCGCGAGGAGCCCCATCTGAATCTCATCCCAGCGCTGCCCATCGCGGGTGATCGCGTTGCGCATGCGCCCCTCTTCAGTGAAGCCCGCCTTGGTGTAGCAGCGCAGCGCCGCCTCGTTGAAGGCGAAGAGGGTGAGGCTGATGCGGTGGAGCCCAAGTGCCTCAAAGGCAAAGCGAGCAACAAGGCGCGTCGCCTCACTCCCAAGGCCGCGTCCGCGGGCGGCGGGTTCGCCGATCATGAGGTGAAAGGTGGCGGTGCCATTCTCGATATCGAGATTCGCCAGGGTGCAGCTGCCGATTAACTGCTCGTTGGCGCCGACACGTTCATAGAAGGCGAAGGCGAGCATCTGGGCGGTGGCGAAGCGCTCGCGAACCAGCCGTTCGACCTCT
Source organism: Candidatus Limnocylindrus sp. (assembly GCA_040397175.1). Lineage (GTDB taxonomy): Bacteria > Chloroflexota > Limnocylindria > Limnocylindrales > Limnocylindraceae > Limnocylindrus. The sequence continues at coordinate 36,301 of JBBAWM010000001.1, forward strand.
TCACCGGTGAGCGGCTCGTTGCGGTGACGGGCGAGGCGCACCAGCTCGGGGTCGGCATACCAGCGCTTGAGAGCTGGCAGCGTATCGGTGGTGTGTGGGCGCAGCGCGACGCGCTCGCCCACGAGGATCGCCTCATGTCCGCCGATTGATCCTTGGCGCTGTGATCCGACCACGCGGTCACGGTATACGATCGCCCCGATGCTTAGCTGGATGCAACTCGCGCGCAAGATTGAGGGCGCCTCGCGCACCTCGGAGAAGGCACGCCTCTTTGCCGATGCGCTGCGCTCCGCCGACGACGTTGACCTTGAGGTGATCTGCCGACTCCTTGGGAGCCGCGGCACCCCCCAGGCGGGCGCGGTCTCGTGGCCAGCACTCGCCAAGGCCGTCGAGGAGGTCGCAGGCGCACCGGCCGGCTCGCTCGCCAAGATCCTCGACGAGACCGGCGATATCGGTCTCGCCGTCGAGGAGCTCCTCGAGAGCGAGCGCCCCATTGCCGGCGAGGCTGCCGCCAACGAGGAGCGTCACGCGCAGATGCGCAGCAGCGCCATTGCCAGTGCCACAGGGGTACTCCCCGTTGCAGGGTCGGGCTCGGCGCCGACCCTCCGCTCACTCCCCGAATCCTTCGCCGCCATTCGTGGGGCGAGCGGCCAGCGCCGCCACGACCTGCTGATGCAGCTCTTCTACGGCACCTCACCCATCGCGGCCAAGTACATCGTGCGCATGCTCTCTGGCGACGTGCAGATCGGATTGCGAGACGGTCTGCTTGAGAGCGCGATCGCCTCAGCCGTTGGCGCCGAGGTGAGTGCGGTGCGCTGGGCAATGACGCTCGAGGGAGATGCCGGCCGCGTCGCCCTCCTCGCAAGAAACGGCGCCCTCGCCGAAGCGAAGCTCCACTACTTTCATCCGATCCCAGCCATGCTCGCCGCACCAGCCGCGAGTGCCGCTGACGCGATGGAGCGACTCAGCGAGATTGCCGCCGACGCTATTGCCGTTGAAGACAAGTACGACGGCATCCGCGTGCAACTGCATGTTGCCGAAGGCCAGGTGGCGCTCTACGGGCGAGACGCCAACGACATCACCGTCGCCTTCCCAGAGATCGCCGCTGCTGCATCCCAACTTACGGGATCGATGGTGCTCGACGGCGAGATGGTCGCCTTTGAAGAGGGGCATCCCCTTCCTGCGAGCGCCGTGCAGTCGCGCTTGAGCGGAGCGGAAACCACGCTCCATGAGCGCGAGCGCAACGCGGTGCACTTCATCGTCTTCGACCTGATTGCGCAGGGCAATCAACTTCTCATTGGTGCGACGCTGCAGGAGCGTCACGCGGCGCTCACCGCAGTTGGGATCGCTGCGCACTGTGATGGGGTCATTCGAATCGCACCGCAGCGCATCGTGGCCGGTATCGAAGAGATTGAGGCGGAGTTCATTGCGGCGCGTATGCGAGGCTCCGAGGGGATCGTGCTGAAGTCCACCACCGCCGCCTACGCCCCCGGTCGCCGCGGATCGGCATGGCTGAAGTTGAAGCATCCGATTGACAGTGTTGACTGTGTGGTCGTTGGTGTCGAGTACGGAGTCGGGCGCCGTCGCACCCTCTTATCGGAGCTAACCTTCGCGGTTCGCGATGACCTCTCGGGGCGACTTACCACCCTCGGCCGCGCCTCGGCACAGTTTGGTGAGCGCGAGATGAGCGAGATGGGGCGCTGGTTTGAAGCCCATACCGTTGCCCAGCTCGGCAACTATCGCAGCGTTGAGCCACGCATCGTCGTCGAGGTCTCGTTCGACGAGCTGCGCCGTAGTGATCGCAGCGGCTCGGGCTACAGCCTGCGCGGGGCGCGCATCGTGCGCTTCCGCACCGACCTCGGCCCCGATCAGGTAGCGTCACTCTCGGCTATCGAGGCGCGCTGTCGCGCCTCAAGCGGATCGGCAGGGGAGACAGAATGAGCGACCAGGCGAAGGTCACCGAACTTCGAAAGCTGATGCCCTCAACGGAGGCGAGTATCTATCTGAATGCTGGGAGCAACGGACCAGTGCCCGCAGAGGTGGATGCCGCAATGCGCGCGGTGCATGACCAAGAGCTGCAGACGGGTCGCGCTACGGAGCACGCCATGGATGATGTCGAGGAGCGAGCAAATGAGTTGCGCGGGGTCTTCGCCGGTGTGCTCGCTACCGATCTTGAACTGGTCGCCATTGGTCATAGCACCACAGAGTCGGTACTTCGACCAATTCTTGGCATGGAGTGGCGCGCAGGCGATCGCATCGTCACATTTGACGAAGAGTACCCTGCGATTCGTGGCAGCCTTGCCGCACTCGCATCGCGCACCGGCGTCGTGATCCAGACGTTGTCACTCTGTAACGCGGCTGGCGAACCCCTCAGCGATGACGAGATCGTAGCGAGCGTGCTCTCGCTGCTAGTTGCGCCAACCAAGCTGCTGCTCCTCTCCCGCGTCTCGTGGATCAGCGGCCGAGTGCTGCCCGTTGCACCGCTGCTCGCAGCAGCCCGCGCCGCGGGGATCACCACGGTGCTCGACGGTGCCCAAGGGGTCGGCGCCCTGCGCGAAGATATCGACGCGCTGAACCCCGACCTCCTCGCCTTCCCCTCGCAGAAGTGGCTCCTTGGCATCGAAGGGCTCGCCGGTATTCGCGTGTCGCGCGAGGCACTCGCCGCCGAAACATTCCGCTCGATCATCGGTGGCTACATGGCGTTCGACGGGCAGCCGCTCAATGGTGTCGGCACCTTCCGATCCGATGCGCGCCGCTACCAGGTCTCGGGGTTCAGTCGACCTTCACTCGCTGGGGCTGCGCGGGCTGCAGGCTGGCTCTCGATGCAGGTCGGCTTGCCGTGGGCGACCGAGCGCGCCCAGCGACTCGCCGCCGAGTTTCACGCCGCCGTGCGCGATCTGCCAGGGGTGCAGATGCTCGCCCCTGCAGGGGGGCACGCCACGATCGTCTCGCTCCGCGTGGCCGGCTGGAAGCCAGAACAGCTCGTTGAGGAGCTCACACGCCGCGCCTTCGCCATCACCCGTCGCGTGCCAAGCCTCCCAGCCACCGAGGGTCTCCCAGGCTCCGCCGCCGCTCTCCGCACCTCGTGGGGCTTCTGGAACACCGAGGCCGAGGTGGCGCGCATCGCCGAACTGATCGCCCTCTTCGCCGCCCACACTCCCGAGACGCTACCGAAGCGCCCCACGATCGAAATCCTTCATGGCTAAGACACGCCGCCCACGCGGCTTCATCGGTCGTCGCATCTACCAGTTGCTGCATGCGCCGAAGCCGGTCTTTCGCGCCGTCTTCTCGAACGTCTCGATCGCTGCGCTACTAACCCTTGCGTATCTCCTCTACGACCTTCAGGTTGAGCGCGCGCTGCGCAGCGGGGCCGACCTGAGTGGCGTGATTGGTGGGAGAGATTTGCGCACCGAGGCGGCGGCACTCGTGGTGCTCGGAACGGTGCTCTTTGGCAGCCTCATCACCTACCTAATCGTTCCACAACCGCGCGCACACGGAGGCGGCACTGAGCGGTCAGGGTGGTCAGCGGTGCTCGGGCTTTTTGCCAGTTTTCCGGTGGCGTATATCGCACTGGTGATCGAGAGTCAGTTCCTAAAGCCGCTCTTCTCGTAGCGGTAGCGAATCACTACGCCTGGCGTGTGCCGATCAAACGGTAGCCAATTCCGCGAACACTCACCAAGATCTGCGGCCGACGCTGATTGCTCTCGAACTTCTTACGCAGGCGGTTGACGGCAACGCGGAGCGCCTCGTCACCGCCGGCCCAGTTCTCCCCCCACACGTAGTCGCGAATCTCTTGATGCGAGACCGCATCGCCAAGGCGCTCGATCAAGAGTGAGAGGAGTCGCAGCTCTGTGCCAGTAAGGGTGATCGTTCGCTCAGCAAGTCGCAGTGCGCCGCTGGAGCGATCGATCGCGATGGGCGTCGGCTCTACAGGCAGTGTGTCAGTCATGGGAGAGCGATAGTAGCGGGTCTGTAACAGTTCGTCTACGCCACTCTGCCCAGGGCGATAGCGACGGTCGCGACGCCCGCCAGGGCAATCCCCAACCCTTGGCGAACGTTCACGCGTTCTCCCAGTAGTAGGGCCGCAAAGATCACCGTGGTGATTGGCGCGACCGAGGTGAAGACCGCCGCCACCGCTACGCCACTCTCCCCAGACGCGAGGAAGAAGAAGAGATTTCCTGCCGTTTCGCATGTGCCTGCCACGGTAAGGAGCAACAGCAGACGCAGCCGCGGCAGTAGCCCTACAGGAATTGCACCGTCGCGAATCGGCTCATCGCCAGGTGGCCGACGGCCGACCAGGCGAGCCACAACGAAGACCAGCGCCAGCGCGGAGACGCTGGCAATACGAAGGATGGTGATGAGCCACACGGTCGAGTCTGATTGAACACCGGCGAAGATCAGGCTGAACCCCGCAAAGCAGATTCCGGCGGTGATGCCATAGATCGCACCACCGCGAGCCGCCGCGCCACTCGATGCATCGGCGTGCGCGCCATCCTCACCAGCTACGGCATGCTCAACGGAGCTGGTCGAGACGATGATGATCGCAACGATGGCCGCCAAGAATCCAACGAGTCGAAGGGGTAATGGAATCTCACCCTGCAGGATGCTGACCCCAACGGGAATCAGTGCAGAGAGTGTGCCAGCGATGCTCGCGACTATCGAGATGCGACCGTGTGCAAATCCGTGATAGAGCAAGAGCACACCAGTGCCGCCGACAATTCCAGCGAGTGCGGTAGTGAACAGAGCAGTACCCGCCGGCGGAACGCCCCCTGTGATCAGTGCAGTGGGAATAAGGAGCGCAAGCGTCGCCGTCTGACTCGCGGCGACGACCAGGAAGGTTGGTAGCCGTCGGCTAGCGAGCCCGCCCAGGAAGTCGCCACCACCCCACGAGAAGGCGGCGATCACGCCGAACAGTGCGCCGATCATGGGGCGACCCAGCGCATGCGCTGATGCGCGCCAATCTCGGGGAACTCAAAGCGCTCCCCCTCGGAGATGAAGCCAAGCCGCTCATACAAGGTGATCGCCGCCACCCGAGCGTTGCACCAGAGGTCACGCGGGGCACTCTTGTCGGCCCACCAGGCGGCGATGGCAGCACGCATGAGCGCCTCGCCGATCCCCTGGTTGCGCCACTGCGGAGCAGTCGCCGCCCCACGGAGTTGCGTGCTCGGGCCCACCACCGCATAGAGCGAGACGCAGGCGGCGAGCTCACCGCCGCTCCAGGCCCCCCAATGGGCGCCAGCGCCAGCCTCATCGCCCGGGTAGTAGGCGCTCTCCAGCGGGCGCCCAGCGCGCAGCACCGCATGGCGCAAGTTCAGGATCTCGTCGAAGGTCGAAGGCCGAATCTCCAGCATGCGTACAGGCTACCTGCTCCCCCCGCGCATGTACTACCGTTCCCACATGCTTGACCTACCAGCACGCGAACAGCGCCCAGCCTATCCGCCACTCCCTACCACCGACCCGCTAACGGGGGAGCCGTTCAGCATGGATCTGAAGGCGGTCAAGGACGCGGTCCAGCGCACGGCAGGGAAGCTGCACGTCACACCCCTCCTCTCCTCGGTCGGTGCCGCCGATGCCGTGCGCCGCAGTGGTGGCCCACTCCTAGGCGACGGACGCGTGCGATTTAAGTCCGAGCATCTGCAGCGCAGCGGCTCGTACAAGGTCCGCGGCATGCTGAATCGTGTGGCACGACTCGTGGAGTTCTTCGGCATCGACGAGGTGAAGCGCCGCGGCATCATCACCTTTAGCGCAGGCAACGCCGCCGCCGCATACGCCTGGGCGGGCCGCGCTTACGGCATCCCGGTGGAGGTGGTCATGCCGGCGAAGGCCGTGCCTGCAAAGATCGCCGCCTGTAAGGCGTACGGAGCCACGGTGCATCTTGTTGAGGGGCACATGGGCACCGCGGGTGAGTTGAAGAACAAGCTTGTTGCAGAGCGTGGCTTCATCGATGCACACCCATTCGATGATCCGTTTGTGATCGCTGGCCACGGCAGCATGGGCATCGAGATCCTCGACCAGATTCCCGAAGCCGACGTCGTCATCGGTGGACTTGGCGGCGGCGGCATGCTCTGCGGCGCCTCTGTCGCGCTACGGGCACTGAAGCCGTCCATTCGACTCTACGGTGTTGAGCCCGATGGCTCATCGGCGGTGAAGCAGGCGGTCGACACCGGTGGTGTCGTACCTGTCACTCCAGTAACGGTGGCCGATGGACTCGGTGCACCGTACGCTGGTTCGTGGACGCTGCCACTTGCCTCGTCAATGCTCGATGGTCTCATCACCCTTCCCGACGAAGAGATCCTTGGTGGTCTGCGGTTTGCCATGGAGCGACTCAAGCAGGTCGTTGAACCGGCCGGTGCCGCCGCACTCGCCGCACTGCTCTTTGGTCGCATCCCCGTGATTCCGGGAGACCGAGTCGTGGTGATCCTGAGTGGCGGCAATGTCGACCTCACGCGCATCCCAGAGTTCCTGGAACGCGCAACGCCGGTACCTGGCGCCTAGCCCGACCTCGAAGCGACGCGACTGTGCCAAACAGTCGGCACACTGATCAGGCAAGATGGTCGGCATGAACGATCTACTCCTTGCACTCGCCGTCCTCTTCACTGGCATCGCCGCCGTCGCAGCAATCGCTGCAGCGCTGCGCGCCGGACGCCCAACACCGCCCGACCAGGGCACAGCAATGCAGGCGGCGCAACTTGCAGCCATGGTGCAAGGGCTTGTCGAACAATCCAATCGCGATCGCGAAAGCGTGCAACAGGCGCTCGCCGCTGGCGCAAAGGGCACCACCGAGCAGTTGCAGCAGGTCGGTGAGCGCCTCGGCATCATCGATCGTGCGCAGCAACAGATTGAAGAGCTGAAGGGTCAGGTGGTCGATCTTGTTGGCATCCTCGGCAGCAACCAGGCACGCGGTGCGTTTGGAGAAGTGCGCCTGGAGCAGATTGTGGAAGATGTGCTGCCGGCCGAGCTCTACGAGTTTCAGGCGACGCTCTCCAATCGGGCACGGGTCGATTGCCTGATCCGTTTCGGCGAGCGCGGCGGCGACCTTGCCGTTGATTCAAAGTTCCCACTGGAGTCGTATCGCAGCATGATCGCGGCGGGCGACGACGCCACGCGCATCGTTGCGGAGCGGCAGTTCAAGGTGGACGTCAAGAAACATATTGACGACATCTCGTCGAAGTACCTCATTAAGGGCGAGACGCGCGACCTCGCCCTCATGTTCATCCCAGCGGAGTCCATCTACAGCGAGCTGCTGCAGCACTTCTCCGACCTCGTCGAATACTCGAGTAAGAAGCGCGTCTACCTCACCAGCCCAAACACCATCCACGGATGGCTCACCAACCTGCGCTCGGTCTACATCGACACCAAGATCGCCGCGCAGGCCTCGCTCATTCAGCGTGAGGTGCGCCTCATCCTCGACGACGTCGGCCGCCTCGGGGAGCGCGTCGAGAGCCTCGAGGGCCACTTCGGGCAGGCGAACAAGGACATCGAGCAGATCAAGACCTCCGCAAAGAAGGTCCTTGACCGCGGCGAGAAGATCGAACGGGTGGAACTTAGCGCCGGCGATGACCCTGCGAGCCCAGCCCTGAAAGATTGAGTTTTCTCGGCGAATCGGCTAACGTTTTAGCAGGGCTGAAGTTCAGCTCAAACGTTAAGGGAGGGATCATGGAATCAAGGAACTTGTACATTGTGGCAGCAGTTGCCAGCCTCGCACTTTCACTCGCGCATTATTTCGGTGTCGGTTTCAAGCAGAGTGACAGCACCGCGATCTACATCGGCCTGTGGGTCCCAGCGATCCTTGCGCTCGGCAACCTGCTTGCAAAGAAGAGCAAGTGAACGATCCGATCGTCTTCGTGCTTGGGTTCCTGGTGAGCCTTCCAGTTCTCTGGGCGGCGTATAAGGATCTCCGCAGCTAACGCTGGCGATCAGATAAGGGCGCCTCGTTGCGGCTGATGCCGCGGCGGGGCGTTTTTATTTGCCGATGTTCTCCGGGCCAAACGAGTTCGGCAGCAGCAGGTCGAACGGGTAGCGATTGATGCGCAGGATCTCGAGCCGCTCGTCAAGGTTCACGGCGACGATTGGAATCGAGAGCGACGCGGCAAACTCGCGAATTCTCTGTCGGCAAATACCGCATGGCGCCGGTGCCTCTGCTGGTGATTGCACCGCGAACGCCAGTGCAACAGCCCGGGCATCGGTCGCCAAGCGCATCGCGTTCATCGTGTGCTGTTCTGCATGCACGGTAAGGGTGTAGTCAACGCCCTCCATGTTCGCGCCAACATGAATCCCGCCGTTCTCATCGGCCGCCGCCGCGCCAACTGTGTACCCAGAATACGGAGCGTATGCGCGCGGGCGAATGGCACGCGCCGCCGCAACGAGCTTCGCTTCAATCGGAGTGAGATCTGCTTCAGTGATCTTCATCAGGCTCCAATCGTAGCGCGCAGGGTGAGCACCACCAGTACCGACACCACCATGCCCAACAGCAGGTTGCCGCGCCAGCGCCCCACGGCGGCACCAGTAAAAACGGCCACAGCCTCAGGCCCAACGGTAAACGTACCGCCCTGCACAAACACGGACGCCGCGGCAATCGCACCCAGCACCGCTGGGCCAATCAGTCGCAAGTACTCAAGCACAGCTGGAGGCAGACGATCAATGCCGGGCACGAGCATTGGCAGCGCACGCGCGGCATACGTGCCGATCCCACCAAGGAGGGCGAGTGGCACCAGATCGGTGCTGAAGAGATCGTTCGTCATGCGCGTCTCCGAGGGAGTGCCAGCCCCGCGAGTGGGCCAAGTAGGCCGCCAATCATGATTGCCGCGCTCGAATCAATCGCCAGCGCCGCCACAACGGCACTCACGCAACCAACCACGAGGGCGACGAGCGCCGCACGATCTCTCACCAGCCCAATGGCGAGCCCGGCCATTGCCGCGGCAAAGACCACGTCAAGGCCAATCGTTGCTGGGTCTGGGAGCGCAGCACCAGCAAGCCATCCCGCAATCGTCGAAACGTTCCACGGGATAAAGATCGTGAACCCTGCATACCAGGCACCGCGCACGTCAATGTGCCCGAGTCGGGCGATGTGGGCCGTGGTGAGGGCGAACGCCTCGTCGGTGAGCAGATAGGCGAGCGCTGCTCGCAACTTGAGCGAGAGCTTCGCGGTATACGGCGCAACCGAGGCGGAATAGAGAAGATGTCGTGCGTTCAGTAGCCACACCAGCAGCACAATGGATGGCCACGGCGTGTTGACAACGAGGAGGCCGACAGCGGCATATTGCGACGCGCCAGCAAAGAGAATCGAGCTGAAGGCGATCGCCTCAACGAGCGAGAGCCCACCCTGGCGTGCGGTGAAGCCGAAGATGCCACCGACAATAATTGCGATGACCCAGATCCCAAGGGAGTCGACGACCAGACGCCGACGAGCAGTACTGAGCGCTGCAGTGGCTCCGCTCACTCTGCGGCTGGTTCCAAAACGACGACTGGGATCTCTCGCGCCGTCTTTCGCGCGTACGCCGCGTAGACACCGTATGTCGCGTCGTCTGTTGCACGCAGGTACCCCAGCCGCTCTTCACCCGTGGCAATGCGCGCGCGATACGGTCGTCGGAAGCGCTTGTAAATGATCGTGACGCTCGGCTCAGCTTCGATATTGCGATACCAGGCTGGGTGACCTTCGCGACCGTAATTGCTCGCGATCACCACAATGCGCTCCCCGTCCGGGAGGAACGTCAGCACCACGCGACGCGGCGCACCGCTCCGCCGCCCGATTGTTTCCAAGATGATCCCCGGTCGTCCGCCAAGGTTAGGTGAGACCCATCCGTTGGTCGCAAGGGCAAGGCGTGCATGGAACGGCGCGACGAGGCCAATCAATCGACCGAACCAGCGCTGTGCCACCTTCAGCCACGAAGGGCGCTGCGCCGCCCAATCGTCGCCCGGCATTTAGCGCTCGGCGAAGAGGTAGCGAACGGTGATCGCCGCTACCACTGCCCCAACAAGGGGGCCAACGATATAGACCGCAGCTGCGCTCAGGTCGCCAAACGCGAGTGCCGGGCCAAACCAGCGCGCCGGATTCATGGCCGCTCCAGTGAGTAGCCCGCCGATGAGGATGTTGCCGGTGACCACGCCGCCGACCAAGAGGGCGCCAAGCTTTGGCGCTCGTGCGTCTGCGGTCGCCAGAAGGACGGTGTAGACGAGCACAGCCGTTAGGAGTGCCTCGATGGAGATGGCGGTGATCTGTGACAGGCCATCTGTGACCGCCACGGTCCCGCCGTTCCCGATCGTCCATGCAGTGTCGCCCGCATCAAATCCACTGAATGCCAATTTCAGGACAAATCCAGCACTGACACCGCCAAGGACTTGTGCGACAACGATTCGGATCCCTTCAATCGTTCGCACCCGTCCAACAAGCCAGAGGCCGATCGTGATAACCGGATTGAACTGACCGCCGCTGACAGGGGCGAAGGCGGTACCTAGCGCGGCCACCACGAGGCCAGAGGCGAGTGCGACCCCCACAAGGCCGAGCTCCCCGCCCGATGAGGCATTGACGATCACGGCGGCTCCAAGGAGCAGCACCAAGAGGAGCGTTCCGACAAGCTCAGCGACGAGGCTGGAGATGAGCGTTCTGCTCGGCATTTGTGCTCCTTCACGGGTCGCTGAAGGGGACTTTGAGCCCCTGATGCGCCTGATCATAGGGCAGCCCCTATGAGAGATGAGCGGGATGCCGTATGCTGTGGGGGTCCCCCGGGCTTCGGTGGACATAAGCACGCACGCACGCGACCGAGATCAGTCAACCGTTCCCATCCAGGGCTCGCGAGACCAGCATCGGACCACGAGGCGAGCCAGCACTAGGAGTGAACGGAATGTACACAGACAAGAACTTGGTCTGCATGGATTGCAGCCAGGAATTCGTATTCACAGCGCGGGACCAGGAGTTCTACGCTGAGCGCGGCTTCACCGAGCCAAAGCGCTGCACACCATGCCGCAATGCCCGCAAGGCGCAGCGCGAGGGTGGTTCAGCGGGTGGCGGCTTCGGCGGCTACACCGGTGGCAGCTCGTATAGCGCCGGCGGCTACGGCGCCCCACGCGCACCTCGCGGACCACGCGAGTTGCACCCAGCAACCTGCTCGGATTGCGGCAAGGAGACCATGGTCCCCTTCCTGCCAACCAGCGGCAAGCCGGTTTACTGCGACAACTGCTTCTCGACCCGACGCCCAGCGCGCTGAGTCCAGTAGCTCTTAGAGCAACCCGGACGGCCGGGACCCTTCGGGGTCTCGGCCGTTCGATTTTTATACTGAGTTCCAAACTAGCCCTGCTTTAGTGCAAAGATCGGAGAGAAATGTCGCAACCGCCCGTGATCCTCTGGTTCCGCCGAGACCTTCGTCTCGCCGATCACCCCGCCCTGGTGGCGGCAGTGGTGGCGGCCAAGGAGCGCGGCGCACCCCTCTTGCCGATCTTCATCTGGGAGCTCGGCCTTATTGCTGGCCCCCGCGCCAGTGCCAACCGCACCTGGTTCTTGCGCGAGAGTCTTTCGCAACTTGGCGCAAGCCTACGCGCCATCGGTTCGGATCTCCTCGAGTTGCAGGGCCCAGCCGCCAGCGCGCTCCCGAAATTGGTCAGCGAGTTGCGCGCCGCGGGTGACACTGGCGAGATCGACCTCTTCCTCACACGCGACCACACACCGTTTGCGCGCAAGCGCGATCGCGCCGTTGCGGATCTACTCGCACCGCTCGGCGTGCACGTGCATGCGAAGCGCGGCCTTGTCGTGGTTGAGCCAGAGGAACTACTCACCGGTGGCGGAACTCCGTACGGCGTGTACACGCCGTACTTCCGACGATGGCTCGAACAGGTTGATGCCAGCGCGCCGCTCCTCGCGCCGAAGAAGCTTCCGCCACTGCCATCGCCAACCCCAGTCTCCAACGTTGATCAGGCGCTTCTCGATGCGCATGCGGTGCCAACCGCGCAGGTTGATCAACTCCCAATACCTGGTGAACGCGCGGCGCGCGCTCACGCTGATGCCTGGCGACGCTCGGTAGGCGAATACGCAAGTCGCAGGAACACCCTTGCCGACACGTCCGGCACAAGCCATCTATCGGCAGCGTTGCATATTGGACTCCTCTCCGCGCGCGAACTTGTTGCGCGACAGCTTCCACTGCCGCCAGTACAAGAGGGTGAGCGTTCGGGCGAGCGACTCTGGGTGAGCCAGATCGCGTGGCGCGACTTCTATACGCAGGTGCTCTGGCATGCGCCACATGCGGCGCGCAGCGCATGGCGTCCGAGTTATGACGCAATCACTTGGAGCGATGATCAGCGCCTGCTTGAAGCGTGGAAGAACGGAACGACGGGCTACCCAATTGTAGACGCGGGGATGCGCCAACTCGCGGCAACTGGATTCATGCACAACCGCGCGCGCATGATCACGGCGTCGTTCTTAACGAAAGATCTGCTGATTGATTGGCGTGAGGGTGAGGCGCACTTCTTGCGCCATCTTGTTGATGGCGACATTGCCGCCAACAATGGTGGGTGGCAGTGGTGCGCGGGGAGCGGCACCGATGCGCAGCCGTACTTCCGCATCTTCAATCCGGTGACGCAGGCGGGGAACTTTGATCCCGATGGCGAGTATGTCCGCCGCTGGGTGCCAGAGCTCGCGGCCCTACAGACACCTGCGATTCATGCACCGTGGGCGCACCCGATGGCGCTTGCCGAAGCGGGCATCAGGCTTGGTGTGCACTACCCAGAGCCGATCGTTGATCACGCGGAGGCGCGACAACGAACTCTTGCGGCGTATAGCGCGGCGCTCAAGCCAGAGAGCGGCAAGTAGTGGTGGGCGGCGCACGACGCGAGTCACGGCAGCCACATCGACCGCCGAGCGAACGTCCAGAGAAGATCTGCGTGGTGTGCGGTCGACCGTTCCAGTGGCGCAAGCGCTGGGAGCGTGTCTGGAACGAGGTGAAGTATTGCAGCGACGCCTGTCGTCGACGTCGTGGATAAGGTGAACCACCTCGTCATCCTGGGCGACCAGCTCACCGACCAGGTGGGACCAGTCCATGCACTCCGAGCAGATCCGCATGCGTTTGCGCGCCCGCTCTTCGTTGCCGAGGTGACAGGTATCCGACGCGAGAAGCGACACCTGCAGGCCGTGGTGATGCAAGTGGCCGCACTGCGCGCCTTCGCAGAAGAGCTGCAACGTCGCGGTATTGAGACCGAGGTTGTGGCAGCCGAAACCCTAGAGCTGGTGCTCGATCAGATTAGGGCGCGGCATCAGCCCGAGGCGATCACGCTGATGGACCCTGCGCAGCCCCAAGACCTGGCAGCCGTGCAGGCTTGGGCGTCGTCGACCAGCACCCCCGTCACGATTGCGGAGAACGAACTTTGGCTGACCACCCGTGATGAGTGGACCGCCTTCCGTTCCGGCCGCAAGGAGCTGCGAATGGAGTTCTGGTACCGCCGTGTGCGTGGCGCGCGCGGCTGGCTCATGGAGGAGGGAGATCCGTCAACGCCGCTTGGGGGAACGTGGAACCTGGACCAGGAGAATCGACAGCGACTCGGCCCTGGCACGGCCGTTCCAACCCCGCCTCGCCGAGCGGTGCCAGCCGCAGCCACCACCGTGCTCAACGAACTGCGGGCGGACGGGGCGGAGCTCTTCGGGGCCATGGAGGAGTTCCGATGGCCGATCACCCGCGTGGACGCCCTTGCCGAGCTCGAATCGTTCTGCCGCGAGCGCCTTGCAGGATTCGGTCCGTATGAAGACGCGATCTCTCGCGAGCATGAACACCTCTTCCACTCACTCCTCTCACCTGCACTCAATCTTGGGCTTCTGACCCCGCATGAGGTCGCCCTTCGTGCGCTGCGCGAATACAACGAGCGCCCGGGTGAGATCCCACTCTCCAGCATTGAGGGGTTCATTCGGCAGATCATCGGCTGGAGAGAGTTCATGCATCACGCCTATGTTGATTTTTGGCGCGAATGGGAGAGCGATAATGGGCTTGGTGCGCACGAGAAACTGCCCGACTTCTATTGGAGTGGTGAGACGAAGATGGCGTGCGTAGAGCGGGTTGTCCACAAGGTGCAACGAAGTGGTCATGCACATCACATTGAGCGACTCATGGTCCTTGGGAACTTCGCCCTACTCTTTGGCGTGACGCCGCAAGCCGTAGACGCGTGGTTCCTCGAGGCGTTTATTGATGCGCTCCCCTGGGTCGTTACTCCGAATGTCGTGGCCATGAGTCAATTTGCTGACCTTGGTCGAATCACGAGCAAGCCGTATATCAGTGGCGGAGCGTACATTTCGCGCATGGGCGACGACTGCTCAGCATGTCCGTATTCACCAAAAGAGTCCACCGGAGAGCGGGCCTGTCCGTTTACCACCCTGTATTGGGATTTTATAGACCGACACTCGGAACGATTTGCCCGCAATCCTCGGATGGCAACACAGGTGAGCGCATGGGCAGCACGCCCTGAAGAAACTCGTCGGGAGATTCGCACTCGCGCCATGCACGTTCGCACGCTCGCGCAACGCGGAGAACTGTAGTGTCGCGTGCCACGACGCTGAACTGGCAACGAATCGTCGCCATCTACGTGCTGGTGCAGTTTACTGAGATCTTTGGCGTCAGCATGATCTACGCCTACCTACCACTAGCGCTCGAACATTCGGGAGTGCCGCTGGCATCCATCGCTACGCTCTCTGGCCTGACGACAGCCGGTATCTTCATCGTCGGTGCACCGCAGGTGCCCATCTGGCTAGCGATTGCCGAACTGCGATCGCGCCGACTTGTCATAGTGCGCAGTGGCCTGATCGCACTGATTGCACTCGTCGCCTTTGCCTTCGCACGAGAGGCGTGGCAGCTGATTGGCGCAACGCTCGCCCTCGGCTTCTGGCTGGGGAACACGGGCGTGATGCTGGCGACCATTCGCGAGGTCTCACCAGAGCACGCACGCACGCGATCGATTGCCCTCTTTAGTGCTGCCGCACCGATGGGTTTTGCGCTCGGCCCACTCTTGGCTGGCGGCATGATCGACGGACTCGGCCTCTCGCTTGCAGCGCCGATCATGGTTGCCGCGCTCCTCAATGCTGGACTCATCGTCGCAAACATCGTGGCGATTCCTGACGTGCGTCCGCACTATCCGCCGACAGGGGGCATCCTTGAAGTCGCCCGTCGCGGCTTGACTGAGGTGTTCGCCGACCGCACGATTCGTGCGGGGTATCTGGTGCTCGGCCTCGCGATCGCTGGGGAGCGCATGCTCCGCCCAGTCTTCCCGCTACGGATTGCCGAATTGGTAATTGGGCCGACGATCAGCGGCATGGCCGAGCCGCTTGCGGCGCCAGGTGTGGCTGGTGCCGTCGGGCTGCTGACTGGACTCTCGGCGCTCGGAGGTGCCATAGCTGCTCCGTTCCTCGCCACACGCCTGGTGCCACGCCTTGGCGTGCCGGGGGTGATGGGCGTCTGCCTCGCTGCCGCCGCCGTAGCTGCGGGCACGATGATCGTGGTCTCAACGGCGTTCGGCCTCGCCCTCTCCAATACGCTCCTCGCCGCGGCATCGGCACTCCTGCAGGCGATGGTCTTTACCTGGTTGGCCAACTCGGTCACCGAGCGCCGTCGCACCGCCGCCCTGAGCCTCGCACTCTTCCCCCTCTATGCCGGTGCCGTCGTTGGGCCACTGATTTCCTCTGCCGCGGCGCGGGTGGGAACGCCGCGTGACGGCGACCAGCTCGCCCTCTCACCCATATTCCTCGGGTCGGTGCTACTCCTCGCGCTCGGAATCCTTGCCGTGCGCCGCCTCCCCACAGGAGAGCCCAGCGCACGCTAGGCTGCGCAAATGAAGCAGGTCGAAACAGTTCTCGGTGCGATCAGTTCCGCAGACCTTGGTTTGACGTTGACTCATGAACACCTCTTGAACGATGTGCTCTCTTGGTGGCATCCACCACTCGACGATTCCGCGCGATCACGCGAACTCGTCGACGAGAAGGTCTCCATCGCCAACATTTGGGAGCTCAAGCACGATCCATTCGTCAATAAAGACAACTGCACCATGCAAGATGTTGAGCTCGCTATTAGAGAGGTGCAGCGGTTCGTTGACCAGGGCGGCAAGACCATCATCGAGACGAGTGCCGATGGCAACGGTCGAAGCCCCGAAGGCCTCGCCACCATCAGTAAGCGCACCGGCCTCAACATCATCATGGGGACCGGCTACTACCTGGACTCATCACAGCCAGAAGAGAACGATGCCAAGAGTGAACACGACATTGCCAACGAGCTGATTCGCGACATCACGGAGGGTGCTCGCGGCACCAGCATCAAGTCGGGGATCATTGGCGAGATTGGCGTTGGGAGTGAATTCACCGCGCGCGAGCGTAAGTCTCTTGCCGGCGCATGCATCGCGCAGCGAGAGACGCATCTTCCGATGCAGGTGCACATGCCCGCCTGGTTCCGCTACGGCGACGAGGTGCTCGATTTCTGCGCGGCACACGGCGTGCCCATGGAGAGCATCGTGCTCTGCCACTCGAATCCGAGCGGTGACGATCACGAGTACCAGACGCGCCTCCTCCGACGGGGTGCCTACCTGCAGTACGACATGATCGGCATGCAGGTCTTCTACGCCGACCAGCAGGCCTCGTGCACCAGCGACGAAGACGATGCCCGCAACATTGCCCGCCTTGTTCGTGATGGCTTCGGCGCGAAGGTGCTGATGTCGCAAGACATCTTCTTGAAGACGCTCTTGCGCTCGTACGGCGGCCCAGGCTACGGCCATATGGTGGAGTTCTTCCTGCCACGGCTGGCCCGACATGGCGTGCCGCTCGAGCAGGGGATCAGCATGATGACCTCGAATCCGCGACAACTCTTCGAAGCCGCGAGCTAGCACCATGGTCAAGATTCGGACCGTCACCGGCGAAATCGAAAGTTCCGAGATGGGGCTCACCCTCACGCACGAGCACCTACTCGGCGACGTGACCTCCTGGTGGCACCCGCCATTCGACGATTCAGCGCGATCGCGCGAGCTTGTCGACGAGAAGGTCTCCATCAGCAACATCTGGGAGCTCAAGCACGACCCGTTCATCAATAAAGATAACCTTGTTATTCAAGACGTTGAGCTTGCCATCAAAGAGGTGCAGCGGTTTGCGGACCAGGGCGGCAAGACGGTCATCGAGACGAGCGGCTATAACGATGGTCGTGATCCTGAGGGGCTCGCCAACATCAGCAAGCGCACCGGCCTCAACATCATCATGGGCACTGGCTACTACCTTGATGGATCACAGTCCGAAGCAAACGACGCCAAGAGCGAACGCGACATTGCCAACGATCTGATTCGCGACATTGCGGAGGGCGTGCCTGGCACCAATGTGAGGTCGGGAATCATTGGTGAGATTGGCGTTGGGAGTAAGTTCACGGCACGAGAGCGAAAGTCGCTTGCCGGTTCGTGCATTGCACAGCGTGAGACACACCTCCCGATGCAGATCCACATGCCCGCCTGGTTCCGCCTCGGCGACGAGGTGCTCGACCTATGCGCGGCACACGGCGTGCCGATGGAGAGCATCGTGCTCTGCCACTCCAATCCAAGCGGCGACGATCATGAGTATCAGACGCGACTGCTCAATCGCGGCGCCTATCTGCAGTACGACATGATTGGCATGCAGGTCTTCTACGCGGATCAGCAGGCCTCGTGCACGAGTGACGAAGATGATGCGCGCAACATTGCCCGGCTGGTGCGGGATGGATTCGGCGAGAAGGTGCTGATGTCGCAAGACATCGGCTTGAAGACGCTACTGCGCTCGTACGGCGGCCCAGGCTACGGCCATTTGGTCGAGTTCTTCCTGCCACGGCTCGCCCGGCATGGGGTGCCACTGGAGCAGGGAATCAGCATGATGACGGCGAACCCACGTCGACTATTTGAGGAGGCAAGCTAGCACCATGGTCAAGATTCGGACCGTCACCGGCGAAATCGAAAGTTCCGAGATGGGGCTCACGCTCACGCACGAGCACCTTTTCAATATCGTCACGCCGTGGTGGCACCCACCCTATGACGACTCCGCTCGATCAAAGGAGCTGGTCGACGAGAAGGTTGCAATCACCAACGTCTGGGAGCTGCGGCACGACCCATTCCTGAATAAGGACAACTGCGCCCTTGATGACATCGAGTCGGCGATCGCCGAGGTGAAGCGCTTCGCCGCCCAGGGTGGACGCACGATCCTCGAGGCATGCGCCGATAAGGGGAACGGTCGTGATCCGGAGGGGCTGGCACGCATCAGCCGCGAGTCGGGCCTCAACGTGATCATGGGGAGCGGCATCTTCCTTGACCCCGTGCATGGACCAGAGCACCTCGACGGCAGCGTGCGCGAGATCGCCGACCGGATCGTGCGTGACCTCACGGTTGGCGCCCAGGGAACGAACATCCGCGCCGGCTTCATCGGCGAGATCTTCGTTGGCCAGCCATTCACCAATCGCGAGCGTAACTCGCTCGCGGGTGCCTGTCTCGCGCAGCGCGAGACGGGGGTCCCGATCCAGATCCATATGCCTGGCTGGTATCGCCTCGGTGACGAGGTCCTCGACTTCGTAGCGGCGCAGGGGGTGCCGATGCAGAGCGTCGTGCTCTGTCACTCCAACCCAAGCGGCGACGACTACGAATACCAGACGCGCCTCTTGAAGCGCGGCATCTACCTGCAGTACGACATGATCGGCATGCAGGTCTTCTACGCCGACCAGCAGGCGGCTTGCACCAGTGACGAAGACGACGCCCGCAACATCGCGCGTCTCGTAAAAGCCGGCTACGGCGACCGCGTCCTCATGTCGCATGACATCTTCATGAAGATCCTGCTGCGCGCCAATGGCGGGCCTGGCTACGGGCACATCGTGGAGTTCTTCTTGCCGCGACTGGCACGCCACGGTGTACCGCTCCAGCAGGGAGTCGCGATGATGACGGATAATCCGCGTCGGCTATTTGAAGAGGCGCGCTAGCGCCAGAAGGGGGAGCTCATGGGTAAGCGCGTTCTGCTCGTTGGAGAGTCGTGGGTATCGGAGGCAACGCACTACAAGGGGTTCGACTCCTTCACCAGCGTGACCTTCCACTCGGGTGCTGATTGGTACAACGGTGCTCTTCGATCCAAGGGCCACGAGGTTGAGCAGATGTATGCGCACGACGTACCAGCGAAGTTCCCCCACACCGCCGACGAACTAAGCAAGTTCGACGTCATTGTTCTCAGCGACATCGGCACGAACTCGTTCCTGCTTCCCATTGAGACGTGGCTCCAGGGCAAGTCCACACCCAACCGCTTGAAGCTGCTCGCCGAGTGGGTCGAGAACGGTGGCGCTCTGATCATGGCTGGCGGCTATCTCAGCTTCCAGGGTTTCGAGGCGAAGGCGCGCTTCGCTGGCAGCGCCGTCGAGCGCGTGCTTCCCGTGACCTGCCTCACCCACGACGATCGTGTTGAGGCACCAGAGGGTGCGCAGCCGGTCATCGTTGACGCGAGCCATCCAGTGCTCGCCGGAGTTCCTGCTGGCATGCCAGCACTTCTCGGCTACAACAAGGTGGTGCTGAAGCCTGGCGCAACACTCGTTGCCTCAGTTGGCGGTGATCCGCTCATCGCCACGACGCAAGTGGGGAAGGGCCGATCGCTCGTCTGGACCTCGGACATTGGACCACACTGGTGCCCGGAGCCGTTTGTGCAGTGGAACGGCTTCGCGCCATTGATGTCGAACATGATCGATTGGGTTACCGGCAAGTGAGTTTCGCTGACCGAATCGCAGAGTATCGGGCCGCAACGAACGCATTTGAAGAGCAGGTCGCCGCACTCGATCAGCTCAAGCTCGACGCCAAGCACCCAGAGGG
Organism: Candidatus Limnocylindrus sp.; assembly: GCA_040397175.1. Lineage (GTDB taxonomy): Bacteria > Chloroflexota > Limnocylindria > Limnocylindrales > Limnocylindraceae > Limnocylindrus. The sequence continues at coordinate 56,098 of JBBAWM010000001.1, forward strand.
CTGGTCACCACGGCAGGTGATCCATCACTTGGCCGACAGCGAGGCGCAGTCCTACGCGCGACTGCGACGTCTCGTGGCAGAGCCAGCCGGGTCGATCATTCAGGGATACGACGAAGGGGCCTGGGCGGCGAGCCCAGCCCTCGGCTATGAGACCGACCCCATCGAAACGCCACTCGCGGTCTTCTCAGCGGTGCGTGCGGGCACGTTCAACGTGCTCCAACACCTCACCGAGGCGGACCTTGAGCGTTATGCCGAGCACAGCGAGCGCGGGCGGTTCACGCTCGATGACTGGTTGCGTATCTACTCCAAGCACCCGCTTGACCATGGTGAGCAGCTGGCCAAGGCGCTGCGCGGCGAGCGGTAGGTCGCCCTCGAGCCGAATCGATCAGGAGCGGTCGAGAAGCTTGACGATTGCCCGGGGGGTGATCCCGGGAGACACCCGAATTCGCGGCGCGGCGAGTGCTGTCGATCGTGAGTGTGCGCGCCCATTCACCGTTGTGAAGGCGAGTTTCAGCCCCGCGTTTTTCACGGCGAGTTCGAATTTTGGTGGGTGCTCACCGAACGGGTAGGCAAAGGTTACCGGCGGCGCGCCGAGCCACGCAGTCAGCTCATCTTGCGCCCCCTGCACTTCGTTGTTGATATATGCGGTACTCCTGCCGCTGATGCCGAGGTGGTGCACCGAATGATTGGCGATCTCCATCCCCGCCGCCGCCATCTCTTGTAACTGTGGGACCGAAAGGTAGTGGGCAAGACCAACCCGCCCTGTGATCACGTAATAGGTGGCGACAAAACCGAGCCCTTGCAGGATTGGAAACGCATAGGTGTAACCGTCGTCACGTCCATCGTCGATGGTGATGACCATCGACTTGCTTGGGAGGGGATCTCCCGATTCAATGTGGCTCGCAAGTGTTGCAGCGGTCACGGTGGACCAGCCATCACGCTTCAACGCCGACATCTGTGCCTCGAATCGGGCAGGAGAGATCACAAGATCGGGAATACTCGTTCCTGCCTCTGAGCTCGGTGAGATGCGATGGAGCATCAGTGCGGGCACATTGAACACCCTCCTTCGAGCGGCGCGAGGCGCCAAGGACGACGCCTTTGCACCAGCCGGAAGCGCAGCAAGAAGCAAGAAGAGTGCCGAATCGATCAAGAACGTGCGCCGCGTGCGCATTACGGCAGGTGGCGCTCCGCATGGCCGATGTATCGGGCATCTGGGCGAATTAACTTATCGACACCCGCTTGCTCGATGGCATGCGCCGACCAGCCGGCGATCCGTGCCAGTGCAAACGTTGCTGGGAACAGGTCGGGAACAAGGCCAACACCCTGGAGTACGGCGGCGGCGTAGAACTCTACGTTGGTCTTCATGGCGCGGCCCGGCTTCATCTCTTCGAAGGCTTTCAGGATCTTCTCCTCGGCGCCGATGGCAAGCTCGAGCCACGCCGGCTTCGTTGGCATCGCCTCCGCAACCTTTCGGAGTGCTGCGGCGCGCGGATCGTACGCCCGGTAAACGCGATGGCCGAAGCCCATAATCAGCTCCTTGCGTGAGAGCTTGCCGCGCGCCCAATCCTCAGCGCGATCAATCGAACCAATCTCGCCGAGTTGGCCAATGACCTCGGCGGGCGCACCGCCGTGCAGTGGCCCCTTCATGGCTCCGATAGCGCCACAGATGGCTGAGGCGAGGTCTGACCGCGTGGCAATGATCACGCGAGCGGTGAACGTGCTGGCGTTGAGGCCATGTTCAGCGCCCGCCATCAGGTACGCGTCGAGCGCCCGTGCTGTTGCTGGATCAGGCTCTTTGTCGTGCAGTTGCTGCAAGAACGCGGCCGCAATGCTGAGACCTCGCTGCGGGTCAACTGGCTCAAGGCCTTGGCGAAGTCGCGCGAATGCTGCGAGCGCCGACGGAGCGAAGGCGGCGATGCGTTTCGCCTCTTCGGCGGTCGGCGGCCAGCCGAGTCGCTCTCCGGCGCCCCACACCGAGATGGCGGTGCGCAGTGCATCCATCGGGTGTGCATGCGATGGCAAGAGGCGCAGGGCCGCGAGAACGGCGGGCGGCACCTTCTCGGGCACGAGATCTGCCTCAGGGTGCCATTCGCCGGTCAGCAGGAGATCGAGAACGTTGGCGTAGGTCCCCTTGGTGACGACCTCTTCAATTGGGTAGCCGCGATAGAGGAGTCGCCCTACTGCACCATCGACGTATCCAACCGCCGTCTCAGCGCCAACGACGCCTGCGAGGCCCGGACTGAATGGCTTCTCGGCGACGATCTCGTCACTCATCGTCGCGGCCGCCGATCAACGTATTCAAGGGCGAGGCGCAGGATCACCGAGCCGAGAAGCGCAACGAAGACGGATCCAGTGAAGCCACCTGGGTCGCCGTATCCAGCCCCCTTCGCGAGGGTGCCACCCACGATGCCGCCCAGGATGCCAACCAAGATGTTCGGGAGGCAGCCGCGTGCCGCGCGACCGCCGACGAGGAGCGAGGAGAGGCCGCCGGCCAGAAAGCCGACGAACATCCAGCCGATCGGATCAAGGTCAAAGAAGCCCATCGGCGCGATCGTACGCCCGCCGGCAGAAACGCGCCGCCCGCGTCGCGCGGGTAGACTCGCCGCATGTCTGAAGGAGCCCTCTCCGCACGAATTAGCGACGCACCGAGCGACCCGATCTTCGGGATCGTTGAGCTCTTCCGTGCCGACCCGCGTCCCCACAAGATCAACCTTGCCGCAGGTGTCTATATGGATGAGCAGGGGGTCACGCCCATCCTGCCGAGCGTTCGCGCCGCGGAGGAGCGCCTGCTCGCCTCATCGACCTCGAAGCTCTACATGCCGATCAGCGGTGATCCCGCGTATTTGGCGGCGGCCAAAGCACTCCTCTTCCGCCCCGAAGGCGGCGCCTGGGGAGAGCTCGAGCCCGCCGCGGCCCAACGCGTGCAGATAATCCATACACCTGGCGGCACCGGTGCGGTGCGACTTGCCGTTGACCTTGTCGCGCGCCTTCGCCCCGGCGCGGAGATTTGGGTCGGTGAGCCGACGTGGCCAAACCATACGCAGATCATTGAGTCCGCGCGCATGACGGCCCGTCGCCACGACTGGATTACCGACGATGCGCGATCCCTCAACACCAGCGCACTCTTCGATGCGATCGCCGCGGCCAAGGGCGGCGACGCGATGATCTTCCACGGTGCCTGCCACAACCCCACGGGGATTGATCCAACGCCAGAGCAGTGGATTGAGATTGCACAACAGATTGCCCATCGCGGCATCGTGCCGATCCTCGACTTTGCCTATCAGGGATTTGGTGAAGGGCTCATCGAAGATGCCGCATCGCTGCGTGCTTTCTTGGCAACCGGATGTGAAGTGCTCGTTGCCAGCAGCTCCTCGAAGAACTTCGCTCTCTATAACGAACGCGTTGGCAGCCTGGCAATCATTGGTGCCGATGGTGCGGCGGCCGCCGCAATCGCCTCTCATGCGCGCATGGCGGTGCGCACCATGTGGTCGAACCCACCGGCCCATGGCGGCGCGATCGTGTCCACCATCCTGGGCGATGCAACGCTTCGCGCACAGTGGGAGGGTGAGGTCGGCGCCATGCGCACTCGCATTCAAGGGAGCCGCGCCGCTCTCGTCGCCGCACTCGCCACCGCTGGCGCAGGCGACTTCTCGTACCTGCTCAACCATTACGGCATGTTCTCGCTCCTCGGACTCACTGACGATCAACTCACGCGCCTCCGCGACGAGCATGCGATCTATCTCGTATCCCGGGGCCGCATCAATATGGCTGGCCTTTCCACGACGAAGATCCCAATCGTCGCGAAGGCGGTCGCGAGCGTGCTCGCCTAACGGGCGCGATTACCCCCTCCGAGGCGGGATCCCTCGCGTAGACTCTCCCCATGGAGACGGCTGGTTCACACGAGGCTCGCCTACTGACCCCGCGCCTCGTCGGGCGCGTCTGGGGTGGCGATCGTCTTCGAAGTCTTCTCCCTGAAGCGGCGCCGAGTGGACCGATCGGTGAAGCCTGGTTCGGTGATGCCGACGAAGCGCCTGACGGCGTATTGGTGAAGCTGCTCGACGTACAAGATCGACTCTCGGTGCAGGTGCATCCCGACGACGCTCTGGCCAAGGTCATCCATGGGCCGACTGCGATTGGCAAGCATGAGGCGTGGGTAGTTTTGGAGGCGGCGCCTGGCGCCGAACTCCTACTCGGCCGTGCCGCATCGACGTCTGGCGCCGACATCGCAGGTGCCCTGGAGTCAGGGGCCGATGTCGCCCCGCTGCTCGCTCGCCATCGCGTGCATCGCGGCGACGTCTTCGACGTGCCCACTGGTTGCGTACATGCACTCATGCCGGGCCTCTTCATCTGGGAGGTGCAGCAGCGTTCCGATCGCACCTACCGCGTTGCCGACTGGGGGCGCAACGATCCGTCCCGGCCACTCCATTCGCAGGAGGCGCTCCGCGCCACCGTTGCGGAGTTTCAGGCAACACGCACCGCCGCCATTGACTGGGGCCGCCCCGGCGAACAGATCCTGGTGGCGTCACCACACTTTTCGGCACGCGCCGTTGTTGGCCCCTGGACGGGACGCCTCACGGTGAACGTCCACGGGGCGACGGCGACTGCGACCGGCTCGGTCGTGGTGGGCGGCCTTCGACTGGCCGCCTTGACGACCGCCCATCTCGCCGCAGGCGAGGTCGAACTTGTGGTCTCTGACGGCGCCACCCTCCTGATCGCCGAAGGGCGGTAGGCGAAAGATTCAGATTCCTTAACCTTCGCGGGCCTGAGCACAAATTCGCAAGTAAAACAGTTGCGCATGGGCGCGTGCTCGTTCATGATGATCTTCCTCGACTGCATCGGACGCAGCCGAACTGTCACATCTGCTTCGGTAGATGAGGCGTGATCACGTAGTCCGAAACAGAGGCGAGCCCAGCCGGAACGGTTGGGAATAGCAGATAGGAGGACCTCATGAAGGTCTTTAACAAGAAGGGCCTCAGCGCCCTTGCAGCAGTTGCGATTCTCGCAGCTGCCTGCGGTGGTTCAACCGGAGGCAAGACGCTGACGATCGGGATCAGCTTCCCGCTCAACGGCGCATCACTTGCGTCAGCGGGTCCTGCCCGTGACGGCGCGCTCCTTGCGATCAAGGAGGCTTCGATCGAGGGCTACACCCTTGCGTCGAAGGTTCTTGACCATGCCGTCGACGGCAAGAAGAACCCAGAGTTGGGTGCTGCGGACATGTTGACCTTCGTCGGTGACGAGACGGTCGTCGCAGTTGTTGGTCCGTTCAACTCGGCCGTTGCGCTGGCACAGATCCCAGTCTCGTCTGAGGCCGGGCTTCTTCAGTGCTCGCCATCGAACACGAACCCAGACCTGACGAAGGGCGATGCTGGCGCAGCCCTCCGCGGTGGTCGACCAGTCAACTACATCCGCCTTGCGACGACGGACGACCTTCAGGGTCCAGCCGTTGCCGTCTACGCCAAGGAGAATGGCGCAAAGAAGATCTACATCCTCGACTCCACCGATGCTTACGGCAAGGGTGTGGCCGATGCGTTCCAGACCAAGTTCGAAGCTGACGGCGGAATGGTCGTTGGCCGACAGGGTCTTCCAGCCGGCACGACCGACTTCTCAGCTGTTGCGACAGCCGCGAAGGCAGCCAATGCTGACTCGATCTTCTACGGTGGTGTGACGTCAGACGGCGCTCCACAGTTCCGCAACGCGCTTGCCCAGGCGGGCCTTGGCGCACTGCCGTTCTACGGTGCCGACGGCATCTACGACGGCGATGGAGTGGGTTCATACATTGCGACCGCCGGAGAGAATGCTGCGAATAGCTTCTCTTCACAGGCCGCGATTGAGAGCATTCCTGACCGCGCAGCGTTCAACACCAAGTTCATGGCCGAGTACGGTCATGATGCCGAGGGCTACGCTGCCGCCGGTTACGCCTGCGCGCAGATCATCATCGAGGGAATCAAGGCTGCCGTCGCCGGTGGCACTGTGACCCGCGATACGGTCCGCGAGGCGATCATTCACCCAGGCACCAAGTACGAGACGGTACTCGGGCCAGTGTCGTTCGACGAGGTTGGCGATACCTCCCAGCACATCATCTCCCTGTACAAGGTTGAGGGTGGCAAGTGGGTGTTCGACAAGCAGATCGACTACGGCAAATAAATCTGGGAGCGTGGGGAGACCCACGCGCCTGATCTAGGCACCGTGAAGGCCCCCATCACCCAAAAGGGTGATGGGGGCCTTCGATTTGCGAGGCGGTGGGCTCCCTCTTGCCGAATCCCGCTCTGGGCGGCACTATCTGTTGAATGAATCTGCAGCCAGTTGGGTTGCCAGCGAGGGGGGTATATGGCCACAGCCAGCGTGACACCGACGAGTGCAAGTCGCCTCGTCGGCAGCCTGCGCCTCCCCAGCACGATCCTTATCTTTTTGGGCCTCGCGTTCGCCGTGCTCGGCATCGACCAATTTGTGAACGCCTTGACCCTCGGTGCGATCTATGCCCTTGTCGCCCTCGGGTACACCATGGTCTACGGCATCATCGAGCTGATCAACTTCGCCCACGGCGACGTCTTCATGGCCGGCTCCTTCCTTGCCATGTTCATCAGCAAGACGCTCCTTGGTAACACGGGGGGCATTACAGATCTCCCGCTCCTGATGGTCAGTGTGGTCGTGGTCCTGCTGCTCACCATTGGGTTCATGGCCATCGTGGGTGCCGTCATTGAGCGACTCGCTTACCGTCCACTCCGCCGGGCGCCAAAGCTCGCGCCGCTCATCACCGCCATCGGCGTGAGCTTTATCTTGCAAAACATCATCCAGTTCGTCTTCGGTCCGACCATCATGACGGTGCCCCAACTGGTCCCCGTCGAGTGGGCAATCCAGGTCTCGGGAGCGCGCGTCCCGCTCTTGAACCTCTTCGTTATCGCCACATCGATCGTGCTCATGATCGCGCTGCAGCTCTTCATCTCGCGCACGCGCACGGGTCGTGCGATGCGAACGACCTCGATGGATCGTGACGCGTCGTCACTGATGGGGGTCGACATCAACCGCACGATCATGATCACCTTCTTAATCGGCTCCGGGCTTGCGGGGGCGGCGGGGACGGTGCATGGCTTGTATTACGGCAACACCAGCTTCAGCCTTGGGTTTGAATCTGGCCTGAAGGCGTTTACCGCCGCCGTGCTTGGCGGCATCGGCAACACGGTAGGGGCGGCGTTGGGCGGCTTCTTGATTGCCTTCGTCGAGGTTGGCGCTTCGGCATTCGGCTATGGTCGCTGGGGCGGCGCAATCGTCTTCTCCCTGTTGGTGGTCTTCTTGGTCTTCCGCCCAACGGGCCTCCTCGGTTCGCACACGGGTGACCGCGCGTGAGTGGGTTGCGCGCCGCGCTGCGCGACCGGTTTGCGCCGGTGCGCGCCTACTTCCGCCTCCACCGAAGCCTTGGCATCGTTGTTGGCGTGTTGCTCATCAGCATTGCCCTTCCGTTGATCACGCGCGTTCCACCATTTGACGGCATTCAATCCACGAATGCGTGGGCGAATGCATTCACCAACGCGGCGATCTATGCAACGCTCGCGATGGGCCTCAACGTGGTGATTGGATTTGCCGGGCTCCTCGATCTTGGCTATGCGGCATTTTTCGCCCTTGGTGGCTACGCGTACGCATTCGTGGCCGCTCCATTCACGGGGATTCACCTACCGTTCTGGCCGATGCTGCTCGCTGGTGGGGTGGTGGGGGCAATCTTCGGCATCCTGCTCGGCGCGCCAACACTGCGACTGCGCGGTGATTACCTCGCCATCGTCACCCTTGGCTTCGGGGAGATCGTGCCGATCACCTTGATGAACTCCGATAAGTTCACCAACGGCGTCAACGGGATCAGCGGAATCGACAAGCCAAACATCCCTGGAATCTTGCAGTTCACGCTCATCAATCCATGGCCAATGTATGGACTAGTGATCGCGCTCTTCACGGTGATCATGATTATGATCTTCCGCCTTCAAGACTCGCGCCTCGGGCGAACCTGGGATGCAATTCGTGATGACGAACTCGCCGCAGAGTCTTCTGGCGTGAACATCGTCATCTCAAAGCTCCAAGCCTTTGCCGTAGGCGCCTCGATCGCCGGCATCGTTGGTGTCGTAAACGCCGCCAAGCTGACGATCGTGACACCAGACCAGTTCCGGTTCTCGGTCTCCATTAGCGTGCTCGCAGCCGTAGTACTTGGCGGCATGGGTAACACCATTGGCGTTGCAACCGGTGCGTTCATCATCTATCTGTTCCAGAGCATCTTGCTCAAGCAGCTCAATACCCTGGTGGGGAACTTCAATATTCCCGTGCTCAGCGACATCGACTTCCTACAGTTCCAGTACGTGCTGTATGGCATCGTCCTTGTGCTGATGATGCTGAAGCGTCCGCAGGGCATCTTCCCCGCAGGTCGACGCATGCGTGAATTCGCCCCGCTGAAAATCGGGAAGCGAGGACTGAAGTGAGTGCAGCGAAGGGCGGACCAATGCTGAGGGCCCGTGGGGTCACCCGAAAGTTTGGCGGCCTCGTCGCCGTAAACGGTGTGGATTTTGAGATCCCGCGCGGCTCCATCAGCGCGATCATCGGGCCAAACGGGGCAGGAAAGACCACCTTCTTCAACGTGATCGCGGGAATCTACGCTCCAACGTCGGGCACCATCGAACTCGATGGAAAGCCGCTCATCTCCCCGCCGACGGGGTCGGGGCGCGAGCCGATCCTGCTCATCCTGCCAACGCTCCCATTCATTGGCCTCGCGGTTTACTTCCTGATGTCTGTTGGTGGCGACACAGGCCTCGTGGAGGGGGTTGCATCTGCTGCCGCCGCCCTCCTTGGCTTTGTGGGGGCCCTGCTCCTGAACATCGTGCGACCAGCTTGGTACAATCGCCTCATCAAGCGCATCGGCGTAACGCGCCCAGCGCGCCCGAACGACATGGTGGTGGCTGGCCTGGCACGCACCTTCCAGAACATTCGCCTTTACAAGAGCCTGACCACGCTCGAGAACATCCTCGTTGGCATGCACGTGCACATGCACGGCAGCCTCCTTGGCGCACTCTTCATTACCAAATCGGTGCGCGAAGAGGAGGCGGCTGCCGAGCAGCGCGCGCGTGAGCTCCTTGCCTTCGTTGACCTTGCCGGTATGGAGAACGAGTTGGCGCGGAACCTGCCGTACGGCAAGCAGCGCCTTCTGGAGATCGCCCGCGCGATCGCCAGTCGTCCAAAGCTTCTCTTGCTTGACGAGCCCGCGGCTGGCATGAATCCAAAGGAGACCGAAGAGATGACCGCTCTGATCCGCCGCATTCGCGACAATCTCGACATTACGGTGCTGCTGATTGAGCACGACATGCGCGTGGTGATGGGCATCTCGGATCACATCACCGTGCTCGACCACGGCGAGAAGATTGCCGAGGGGCTACCAAAAGAGATTCGCACGAACCCGAAGGTGATCGAGGCCTATCTCGGCCGCGGCGCCGCCGCGGGACACTGAGAGGAGTACGGCGATGGCACCACTGCTTGAACTAAAAGATGTGCACACGTACTACGGCGCGGTCCATGCCCTACGCGGCGTCTCCCTGAAGGTCGAGGAGGGCGAGATCGTCACGCTGATCGGTTCCAACGGGGCTGGTAAGACCACGACACTGCGCACCATCTCTGGGCTCGAGCGCGCCCGTTCGGGGAGCATCACCCTCAATGGGAAGGCGATCGAGGCGGCGGCGCCGCACGAGATCGTAAAGCTTGGCGTTGGGCACAGCCCCGAGGGTCGCCGGGTGTTTGCCCGCATGTCGGTGCGCGAGAACCTCGAGATGGGCGCCTTCCTGCGCAAGTCTGGCCCCGACGTGCAGAAAGACTTCAAGAAGGTCTTTGACCTCTTCCCACGACTGAAGGAGCGAGAGAGCCAGGCCGCAGGCACCATGTCTGGCGGTGAGCAGCAGATGCTCGCAATTGGCCGCGCACTCATGGCGCAGCCAAAGATCCTGTTGCTCGACGAGCCTTCGATGGGCCTTGCGCCGATTCTGGTGGAGCAGATCTTCGACATCATCACCGAGATCAACTCACGCGGAACAGCGGTACTCCTCGTCGAGCAGAACGCCATGATGGCGCTCGGAATCGCGAAGCGCGGCTACATTCTGCAGATTGGCGAGGTCACCCTCGAAGATAGCTGCGATAAGTTGGCCAAGAACCCGAAGGTGCGCGAAGCCTACCTCGGCGTCTAGCCGGCGATCTTGCGCAGCGCGCGAAAGAGGCGCCGCCCGTCACTTCGATCGGCAATCTCTTTCGGCATCTGGCCCGCTGTTGACCCAAGTAGCCGTTGGTGCGCAGTGATCGCGTGAGCGAGCCCGGTCAAATGCCGCGTCGGCCTGGCACCGCGCTCCCACCAGAGGCCGTCGATTGCCAGCGAACCCGTCTCCTTGACGCGCCGCAGCTGAATGCGTCCGACGAGCGCATCTCCGGCGTGGATCGGCATCACGTACGGCCCATACACGCGGCGCTTTTCTGGGGTGTAAATCTCCCAGCGGTAGTGAAAGTTGTAGAGCGTCTCGAGGCGCTTGCGATCGTGGATGAGCGGGTCGAGTGGCGAGAGGAGCGTCACGGCATTCGGATCGGCGGCGACCGGGCGCGTGCCGGCGGTGGCGCGCATCGCCGCCTCAAGGGCGAAGCGCTCGCCGCCAGGAATACGCCATGGCCCGGCGAGACCCTCAATCTCAATCTCAAGCAGGGCACCGCGTTCGGTGAGGCGCCGCACCAGCTCCTTGCGCTTGAGTGGCCAGTCGGTCTGCACCCAGACGCCGTTGGCGGAGGCGAGTCCAAGGTCACGGTGCCGCGCCAAGAAGGTGTGTTCGACCTGCTCCTCTTCGCTGACGCGGCGCTCCAACACGTTGCGTGGGATCAGTCGCTCGGCAAGGTCAAACCAGCGACGCGAGCCGTCGCGGCGCGCAAGGTGCAGTAGGCCCGCGAGCTGCAGCATTTCGAGGGCGGCGCGATAGGCGGGGGTCTGCCCCCACGACCACGCGACCAACTTCGAGGGACCGAAATCGGCGGCGCTGAGCGGTCCCTCCGCGCTGATGCGCGCCATCACGGTGTCAACCCAGGGCTTCAGCCGCTTGTAGGTTCCGTCGCGCCAGTAGCGCTCGCGACGCTTGTCGGCGGGGCGTCGGTAGAAGGGGAGTTCGCTTGTGGGCACAATCACCAGCACCCCGTTGTACTGCTCGACCAGGGCACGGTGCGCCGGCACCTTGGCGTAGAGGAGCTCATCAACCCAGCGTGGCTCAAAGCCGTCGATACGGGCGTGGCAGACGATCTCGTGGCTTCGCCCCGCAAGGTCAACCGGGTCGAACTGCAGCGAGCCGAGCCGCTCAACAAGCGCCAGCACCGAGCCCTTGCTTGCTGGGAGCTGGCGCGGCGGAAGGAGCATATGGCGCTCGGCGAGGAAGCGGCGAGCCGCCGCCTTCGAGACGCGCAGGGGCGCGTCGCCCGCGCTCATCTCAGTGGGACGCAGCTCCGCGCGCGATCGATCGATTTCGTGCCGTCACCATAATTGCAACACCGACAACAACCACGGCGCCACCGGCGATGAGTTGCGCCGAGATTGGCTCACTCAAGATGAAACTCCCTGCTAGCACAGCGACCACCGGATTCACGTAGGCGTAGGTAGAGACGAGCCCGAATGGCGCAACGCGCAGGAGCCAGGTGTAGATGTTGTAGGCGATAAGGCTTCCGACGACCACGAGATAGCCGAGGGCGAAGATCACATCGCTCCCCAGGGCGCCAAACTGCACGCTCCCCCACTCGCCGAGGGCGGTGGCGATGATGGCGCCACCGATAGAACCGGCCAGCATTTGAATTGCGACAGCCACCCGTGAATCAGCTGGTGTTGCGGCGCGGCGCTGGCTCCAGATGGAGCCGCCACCCCAGCTGAGCGGACTAAAAAGGATGCAGGCGAGGCCGAGTGGATCAAGGCCAGCATCACCCGCCTTGGGCGAGATCAGGATCGCAACGCCGACGATGCCGACGGCGATGCCAAGGATGCTGAGCGGCGCGATGCGGTCCTTGTAGATGACGCGACCAATGACGGCGACCCAGATCGGCAGGAGGGCAATGAGCAGGGCGGTGATGCCCGATGGAATCGTCTGCTCGCCGAACGAGGTCACGCCGAGCCCGCCCACGTTGAGGGCGAGTCCAACGATCGCCTGGTCGCGAATCTGTGCGCGAGTCAACGAGCGCAGTGCGTCACGAGCGAAGATGGCAACGAGGATGAGCATGGCGAGACCGGCACAGGCGAAGCGAATGGCCACCATCGCAAATGGCGGGAGCGCTACCCCTTGGTCCGGATCAACCACCACGCGAATGGCCAGATAGGTGGTGCCCCAAATGATGTAGATCGCGAGCATCGCTAGGGCGATCGCAATGGGCGCGGCAGCCGTAAGCCGGGGGGCCGCCTTTGAAATTGTTTTTGCCATAGCGCTGATGCTAGCCGAGAGCGATCAGAACCGCGCCTGCCACGATCGCAGTGGCGCCCGAGGCGCGCAGTGCGATCTGTGCTGCGCTGCTCGTCTCGCGCGCGCGAAGCAGCCCCCACCCCGAAACGAGCAAGATGGCGGATTCACGCAGCGGTACCACTACCGAGAGGGGCGCTACGGCGAAGGCGGCCATCACAAGAAGATGTCCACCGATGATCAGGGAGCCGGTGAGGGCGAGGTTTGGCGTGGTTTTCCACACAAGTCCGCGGCGCTGGGCGACGACGAGGTAGAGCAGGCCGGTGACTCCCCAGGTGATGCCAAGGAAGGGGAGCGGTCCAGCATCCAGCACACCGAGGCGCTCGATTGCAGAGCCACCCGCAGAGAGCACACCGGCCGCAATCGCAAAGAGCAGTGCCGTGCCCGAAATTCCCTCTCGTAGCCCCTGCCATGGCGGACGAAGTGCGATAAGCCCAACGATGATGAGCACCACCCCCCACGGCTGAGAGCCGATCAGCTGCTCACTAAGGAGGAGCGTGCCGATCGCAACGGCGACGAGCGGATTGATGCCGCGAACTATGGGATAGACGACGGAGATTGGTGCGCCCGCGTACGCCCGGGCAAGGCTCATGAAGTAGGCAAGCTCGGCGGCCCCAGCGGCGACGCCAAGCGCAGCTGCGAATGGCGTAACGTGCACGAGACCGACGCCCCACGCAGCAAGCACGAGCGCACCCGCGATCAGACCTGGCGTGATGACGGCAAGGTTTGCCGCTGTCTCGGGGTCGCCCGTGCCCTTCAGTCGAATGTTCCACGCTGCGTGGGCGGCGGCCGAGCCGGCAATGAAGAGCAGCGTAGCAATTGGCATCTGCTCATCGTAGGTGCTCGACTCTCGCGTATCCTTCCACGATGCGTTCGAGTCGGCTTCCGTGGATTCTGATGGTCGTCGTTTCGGCGATCGGCTATGGATCGGGCTCGCTCTTTGCAAAGGCGATCTACACAACGAGCTTCGATTGGCTTGACCTGCTCGTGTGGCGTCACCTACTGGCCGCGCTCATCCTTGGGGTCATCGTGCTGGCGCTCCCAGCCGGCCGCGCAGCGCTCCGTGGCCTCACCCGGGAGCGCGCTCTTCGCTCCTTTGCGATTGGCCTCTTCTTCACCGCGAACGCCGCCACCTACTTCGGTAGCCTGACCTGGATCGACGCCTCGCTCGCCGGCCTCATGACCTATGCCTTCCCCGCCATCGTCGCCGTGCTCTCCATCTTCTTTGCGCATGCGCCGTCGGGCCCGCGACCCTGGATCGCCCTAGCCATCGCCACCACCGGCGTCGTCCTGGGCGTGGGAGGGATCCCCGATGCCAAAGAGCCGGCGCTGATCGGCCTCGTGCTCGGCGTCGCCTCACCGATCATCTACAGCTGCTACATCATCTTTGCCGCTCGCTTGGGAGGGGAGACGAAGAGTGGCACCGGCGCCTCGGGCGGTGGCGGCACCTCACCACTCGCCGCCGTCCCGCTGAGCCTGTTGGGCACCGCGGTCGGGATGCTCCTGCTGCGCGCTGCCCTCGGCCGGACGTTGCTGCCCACCCCGATCCCCGACGGCGCGCTCCTGCCGATTATTGGGGTCGCCACCATTGCGGGAATCATTCCGATCGGTGCCTTCTATATAGGAGCCCAGCGACTCGGCGCAGCGCGCGCGGCGCTGATCAGCACCGTGGAGCCGATCTTCACGATCGTGGCGGCGGGCTACCTCTTTAGCGAGAGCCTCGCCCCGCTCCAGCTCGTGGGGGGCGCACTCATCCTTGGCGCGGTGCTGGTGGCTGAGTGGGGTGCTATTCGCTCGAGGTAGGGGAGAGGATGGGAGCTAAAACACCTTTTCCACATTGTTACCACGGAATTCACAGAATTAACCGTGCGTTAACCCCGCGGTAGCAATCCGTAAACCTTCATCAACCAATCTCCCCCTGCGCAATATTGTGAGCGTGTCGCGCGCGCTCAATAAGAAGGCAAAAGCAGGAGGAATCTCGTGCGAATCACGAAGCTCGTGTTTGTGGGCTTGGCGCTCACACTCTTCACAGGACTTGGTGGATCCAATGTCCGCGCATCGGTCACCCCAATTATTGACGTGGTTCCGGCCGCTGGCAAGATTGAGGGATCAGGCGCAACCTTCCCACTCAGCCAGTATCGAGATTGGTTCTCGACCTTCACCGACATTAACCGCGATGTCGCGTGCGAAAGCACCTCCGACACCGACGGCGACAACGAACTTGCTGATTGCTCGAATCCAGATAACAACATCAAGCAGTTTGATCCAGGTAATTATGTCGATGCGTCAGGCAAGGGTGGCCTAGTACTTGGCTACACCGGCGTCGGGTCGGGCACTGGCAAGAAGAACTTCTATGGTTCCTCATGCCGCAAGGACACCCAGATGTTCTCTGGTACCGACTCGCTCTTGAGCACGGAAAACTACAACATGATTGTGAGCGGTTCGCATAACAGCGTGAATGCCGGCTGCAGCACCGCTGGCTCATCGCCAATTGGCCTGAACGGCTACATCATGGTTCCAGCAACCGCTGGCGCCATTTCGTTGGTTTACAACATTCCAGGCCTGCTTCAGTACACTTCAACTGCGAGGACGAAGACCACTGCAGCTAGCCTGAACCTTGATGGCGCCACGGTGTGCGACATCTACACGGGCAAGATCAAGAAGTGGGACGATGCAAAGATCAAGGCCCTCAACCCACTCGTGAAGACGAGCGGCACGGGTTCGCTGCCAAACCAGAACATCATCACCGTTGCTCGAGCTGAGAGCTCGGGAACCACGTTCATCTTTAGTACGTACCTCGCAAAGGCAAACGACAATGCCACCATGCGCCAGTGCGGCTTCAACACCGCATTCGGTAAGGCTGGCGTGGCTGGTCGAACTTTCACGACGAAGGAAGACGCAACTGCTATCACTCACGTCGATGGGGATCTCATCCCACAGGAAGAGACCCTTGGTGGCAAGTTCAACGAGCTCCGCAAGTTGAACAACGTCGTGGGTGGCGTCGCTACCCCTAACCCAATCACTGGTAAGGCAGCGAACGGTGGAATCGCGACCTATGTGTCAGCGACCCCATACACGTTCGGCTACGTCGAGCTTTCATACCAGGTGAAGTACAACCTGAAGGCAGCAAAGCTTCGCACGCTGACCGACGCGGCCGGCAGCAAGGCTAACTACATTGCTCCGTCGGTGGCCGGGACCACCGCTGCACTCAACGTTGCGTACGGAACCACCGCCAAGGTCACCGCGTCAAAGGTTATCAAGCCACCGACGACGGCGATCAGCGCTGGTGGGTTCATTCACCCCGTGTATCAGACCGGCCTCACCTCGTACCCAATCGTGGGTGTGACCTGGATCCTCACCTATACGGAGTGGGGATCGGGCGCAAACAAGAACGGTGCGGACACCTCCATGACCAAGGGTCAGGTTCAGGGGCTCGTAGCCTTCCTGGACTGGATCCTCGATGAGGGTCAGGCTTCGTACAATCTGTACCAGGGGTACGCCCCACTCCCAGCGGCTCTGCGCACGAGGGCGCTTGCCGAGTTGATCACGATTCGCTACGACGGACAGCGCGTCCGACCGTAACGAGCACGCACAAGCGTACGGACCGGGGAGGTCGCCGCAAGGCGACCTCCCCGAATCCGTTCAGTAGCGAGAGAGGAGAGCGCACATGGCATTTAACCTGACCGGCTCGCGCAGCGCGCTCTCCCCTGACCGCGCCTTCCGTACGATCACCCTCGCTTGCGCTGCCGCCAGTGCGGCAGTCCTGGCGATCATCTTTGTGGTGCTGGTGCTTGGCTCCATTCCAGCACTTACCGCCACCTCATTCTTGGACTTCCTCAGTGCAAATGCCGGCCCAATCTTCGGGACGGTGGCCACCGCGCTCATCGCCATCGCCGTTGCTGGCCCAATCGGCATCCTCGCCGCCGTCTACCTTGTGGAGTTCGCGCCGAAGCGCCTGGCTATCGTGCTCACCTTCATCGTTGAGCTAATCGCCGCCATCCCTTCGGTTGTATTTGGTCTCTGGGCGCTTAACGACCTATCGATTCGACTCCGCGACTCGGTTGAATGGTGGGTCGCGAGCAGCATCGGCAAGTACATTCCCTTTTTCGGCGAAGACAGTGCGAACCCCGCCGCCGACTCTGTCTTCCGCGCTGGGTTCCTCGTTGGCATCATGATCATTCCCCTCGTGGTCTCACTGAGCCGAGAAATCATTCGTGCCGTACCAATCTCCCTTCGCGAGGGCTACATCGGCATGGGAGCAACGCGCTGGGAGACGATCCGCCAGGTGGTTCTCCCAACCGCCCGTGTCGGCATCATCGGTGCGCTCATGTTGGCGCTTGGCCGCGCCCTGGGCGAAACAATTGCTGTAACCATGGTGATCGGCGGTTCCAACGATGTACCGGGAAGCATCTTCCAGCCCGGATCCACCATTGCTACTCGTATCGCCACGACCCTACCAGAGGCGAGCGACGATGTGAGGTCGGTCCTCATCGCGCTCGGCGTCATCCTCTTCTTCGTTTCGCTTGGCCTTAGCCTGGCAATGCGCCTTGCCGCCCGCCAAACCGCCAAGATCACTGCGAGCGTCAAGTGACCACGGCTCGAACGCACGAGATGCTGGAGTCGGGAAGCCGCCGAGATACGCGCCGCCGTGTCTGGGACCGCTTCATGCGATTCACCGCGCTGGCGGCGACAATTGCGGCAATCGTTCCCCTGATCGCGCTGATCTACTTTGTGACGACGCGAGCAATCCCGTGGCTCGACGCGGCACTCTTCGTGAACAATCCGCTCGACAAACCGTCGGGTATTAGCAACGCAATCTTTGGTTCGCTACAGCTCACCACCGCGGCAATCCTTGCCGTCGCACCAGTTGGCATACTCGCGGCGATCTATCTCAACGAATATGCGTCGCCACGTCTTGTCTCCTGGTCGGAGCTGGTGATTGACGTGATGCTTGGTGTGCCAAGCATCGTGGTCGGCATGTTTGCCTTCATGGTGATCGTTCCCCAGCTAGGCGTATCCGCGGGCTCCGGCGTCGTTGCTATCGGCATCCTCATGTTGCCCATCGTGATTCGAACGACCCAAGAGGTGTTGCGCCTGGTACCGGCGAGCGTGCGTGAGGCGTCGCTCGCCCTCGGCGTTCCAGTGTGGAAGACCGTCACCTTCGTGGTGTGCCGCACGGCGTTTTCAGGGATCTTGACAGCCGTAATCTTGGCCTATAGCCGTGGCCTCGGTGAAACGGCGCCGTTACTCCTCACCGTGCGCGGTACCTTTGCGCAGAACTGGTTTGACTTCGGCACCACTATGAATGCCATGCCGCTCACGATCTATTCGTACTCAGGTGCGGCCGACTCACGCACCATTGGTCAAGCGTGGGCCGCAGCGCTTATCTTGATGGCGATGGCGCTGGTCCTTAACATCATTGTTCGAGCACGAACTGTGAACAGTCGAGTAGCGTAAGGAGGAGGAAGAGCATGGGAAGCGACGAGACCACGAGAAGCGCGACAAAGAGGACGACCGGTCGTCTCACAGGCGCTGATGGCGCCGATAGGGCCGTGGCTGATGCCCGTCCAGCGTCACAATATGCGCTCGAACTCAACAATGTCGAAGCGTTTTATGGCACCTTCCGGGCGGTAGCCGGCGTCAGCCTGAAGATTGCACCGAAGTCGGTGACCGCCTTCATCGGGCCATCTGGCTGTGGCAAGTCCACACTGCTCCGCGTGCTGAATCGCATGCACGAAACACTCCCGGGTACCTCAGTCAAGGGTGAGACGCTCCTCGACGGCGTCGATCTGTACGGGCCGAAGGTCGACCCGGTCCGTGCGCGGCGCCTGGTCGGCATGGTCTTCCAGAAGCCAAACCCGTTCCCAACGATGTCCATCTTCGAGAACGTGATCTCGGGCCTACGACTGGCTGGGGTTCGCTTCAAGAGTGAACTGGAAGGCGTTGCGGAGACCTCGCTGCGTAAGGCCGCTCTCTGGGATGAGGTCAAGGACAAGCTCCACCAGCCAGGAACCTCCCTCTCGGGCGGACAACAGCAGCGTCTCTGCATTGCCCGCACAATCGCGGTGAAGCCAGAGATCGTACTCATGGACGAGCCGTGCTCTGCGCTCGATCCAGTCGCAACCTTGAAGGTCGAAGAGTTGGTCCGAGAGCTCGCGGTGGATTACACGATCGTCATCGTGACCCACAACATGCAGCAGGCATCGCGCGTTTCCAACACCACCGCATTCTTCTCGATGAACGAGCAGCGTGCAGGGTATTTGGTGGAGATGGACGCGACAAACAAGATCTTCACGAATCCTAAGGAGCAGCTCACGAGCGATTACGTGGCAGGACGCTTCGGTTGATGCGCGCCCCTGGGTCACTCGCTGCACTCCTCACGAGCGCCGTGCTCGTTGTGGCAGCGTGTCGTCCTGGGACCGGAGAGCCCACGCCTTCGGCGTCGTCGATTGCTGGAGACCTTGTACCATCGCGCGAAGTTACGGTTGCCATCTCTCTCCCAGAGGGGAACTCGACGCTCGCCGCTGCGATTGCAGTGGCGGCGGGTTCCGAATCACTCGGTGGCTCCCAGATCACGGTCTCAACCTTCACTCCATTTGCAGGCGAAGAACAGTTCCAGTCGGGCCATCGTGACGGGCAGATTGATCTCTACCTGGCCACCGCTGGGGCAGTGCTGAGCGCACAAGCTTCGGGCGATACGGCCGATGATCTCGTACAGATCGCTGGGCTCCAAACGCATGACCTCCGCTCACTCATTTCGTACACCAGTGACAAGCTGACGTCGATTTCGAGCGGTTCGATCCTCATTCAAGGGCGCCCAGGTGATGAGTTGAGCCTTTTTGATCTCCTTGCCAGCCAAGAGGCGGCAAACCCTGGAAGCACCCCTGACCCAAAGAAGTTGACTTTCCTCTACTCGGCTGACCCCTCGGCACCCTTCGACATCACACCGCTTGTTGATGGCACCGCCGTAGCCGCCTGGGTCACCGACTTTGACGGGCTCGCCCGTGCCTACGAGGCGTACCGAATGGATGACGGCACGCAGTACGGCATAGCTGGAGTCAAGCGCATCCTTACGACCAGCGCTGAAAGCCCGCTTGCTGGTGCTGGTATTTGGGCACACAAGATCGATCTTGGTAACCAGGACCTCCTCATCTCTACCGCTGCTTTCTTGGTATCGCTCGCGAGTGGAGCGGCCTCCTGTCGCGATGGCGCGCTTGACTGCGCTGGAGTTGTTGAGGCTGGAGCACTCTCTGATCGCAGCGGGGATTCTCTCATCTGGTCGATCAACGAGTTGAACCGTTCAATGTGGCCAGCACCGGAGGGTGTGCTTACCGTCAGCACGGCGGCAATCGATGCTGCGATCGCCACTGCGAATCAGGCTGGCTGGGCGATCGGGTCAATCAGCGCCGCGGACCTTGTTGACACACAAGCGCTCGAGCTCGCGGTCGATCACCTTCCCGCCGAACTCGATGTAAAGGGCTCCGCCTGGGTTTCGATTGAGGTGATGCTTCCACTCGATTAGCGGGCGGCCTGACACCCCCTAGGCGAACACCTGGTGGCAGGCGCGGCAGCGCGCCTCATACGTGTCATCCCCGGCCATGCCGCCGATAACGATCAGCTCGTCGTTGGCGCCTGCAGGCTTACCGCCACGTAGTCGCTGGGACCTCGTCGCCTCGCTGCCACAGATCACGCAGATAGCTGAGAGCTTCGTTACCTCGTCAGCGAGAGCAAGCAGTTCTGGAATCGTGGCAAATGGTCGGCCTGCAAAGTCCTGATCGAGACCGCTCACAATTACCGTGCGTGGTGCCGCAACGATCTCCTCGATGATGGCGGGGAGATCTGAGCCAAAGAACTGCGCCTCTTCGATCGCGACTGCATCTGGGTCGAGGCGGGCAATCTCGCTGCGGATGGCGGTGGCGTCGGGCGCAACGACGCTCGGGAATCGGGTTCCGGTGCGGCTGACGACCTCGCCAGGGGTGACTCGCGTGTCGCGGGCGGGAGTGATGAGCAGAACACTCTGACCGGCAATCTGACGGCGGGTGAGGAGCCGCACGACCTCCGCGGTCTTGCCGCTGCTCATGCAGCCAGCGATCACGTGGAGCCAGGGGCGACGCGGAATAGCCATGGCGGGAATCCTAGCGGAACCGCACCGCACCTGTCTGGTACGCAATCACCCGTACGATGCTTGTCTGCCTAGTAACCCGCCTGTAGGAGTCGATATGCAGACAGAGCGAGTTCTTTTGACGTCGCGCCACGCCGTGCGCGCGGTGGTGGTTGCGGGTGCGCTGGTGGTCGGGGCGACGGTCGGTCGCACCAGCGCCGCGTTCACCGCCACGGCACCAGTGACTGGTGGGGCCACCTCAGGAGTCGTCTCGTTGAGTACGGGTGGCGTGCAGCAGCTCACCTTCGGTGGCGCAACACTTACCAACATTGGGCCGGGCGCCACCTTCACGCAAACGGTTACGGTGCTGAACCAGTCGACGGTGACCACCCCATCAAGTCTCACCGACATCGCCCTGTGGAGTGACATCACCGGTACCTCGACCGCGGCGTCGGGGCTTGGCGCTGCGCTGCAAGTTACGATTACGCGAAGCATTGGCGGCGAGAGTGCAGAGACGCTGTATAACGGTGCACTGAACGGGCTCTCTGCATACGCGTCGTTCGCGAAACCGATTGGCGTGGCATGGAGCTCACGGAATGGCGGTTCTGCGACGGGTGTTTCGGCAAAGAGCGCGACCTACACCTTTACATTCACCCTGCCTGCGAGTGCGACAACAGGGGCCGACTCCTCGGTAGCGGCAACCTTCACTTTTGAGGCACGCAACAAGACGCAATGAGCCCTATTCGACGGGTGGCCATTTGCTCGCTGGTGCTGATCGCTGTCATGTGGGTCGTTGGCGTGCGGTTGCTTGTCGTGACGGGCAACTCTATGGCTCCGAGCATTCGCGATGGAGACCTGGTAATGACAACAAGATTCGGGGGTGACAGTGGCGTTGGAACTATCGTATTAGTACAGCGACCGAGCGACGGCCAGTTGCTCCTGCATCGAGTCGTCGAACGCGGAACGGGGTGGTGGCGCACACAGGGTGACGCCAGCCTGAGCCCAGACGCAGAGCGAATCCCCGACACTGCGGTGCTCGGCACCCTTGTTGCGGTCATCCCGACGGGACTACTTCCGGGCTTGCGGCTTGATGCCGCAGCTGCACAGTTCAGCTCCAATAGGAATGTCGGACTCAGCGTCACCTCGGCGTCAGGGGCGCGGGTGGTGCTGAGTGGCCCCGTTCTAGTCGGCGCAGACGCACTCGGGCGTCTTCTTCCGGGGGGACGTGCAACCTGGACGCTAACGCTGACGCCATGCCCAGTTGGGCTTAGCGGCGAATGCACGGGCGCCACAAATACGCTGCGATTGGATCCAGATCGCTTTGCCTCTCTCGTGACGGGTGGCCTAGCGCGCTCGATACGGCTCACCACAACCTGCCGACCGGTTGGGACCACGACCTGGACCGACTCCGCCGACCTCTTCACTGCCGCGTGGAGCTCGACCAACCTCGCGACGGGCCGCCTTGCGACGCTTTCTACTGGGGCGGGAGCGAGTGAGTGCCAGCTGCAGGTCGCCCTCCTCGGAAGCATCACGGCGGCGAATAGTGCCCTGACGCTGCCGCTCCGGTGGGGACCAGAGTGAGCGTGACCTATTGGTGGGTTCGCCTTGCGCTGCCACTCGCGCTGATCGCCATTGCCACCGCAGGGGCCGCATGGTCGCCGCGTCTCGATCTTCCGCTCACCACGGGTGCCTGGAGCGCGCCAGGAGGCATCAGTAGTGGGCTGCTGCTCTGGTACGACACAGCAGAGACTGGAACGATGTCACTCGCGCCAAAGCTGCGCTACTGGTTTGATAAGTCGGGCGAGGCACAACACGCACAGGTCAGCACGGGGCAATTTCAGCCATATCCAACACTTGCCTCGGGAATCGCTGGCCTGCAATTCAGCGGTGCCGCTGTGCAGTTACCAACTAGCATCCCACTTGAACCGATGACACTGATCTTGGTCTTTCGGCAATCGAACGATGGGCTAAGTCAGCCGCTCGTTGGAAGCAGCACGCGCTTCTCGGGAATTTCAATGGAGTTCGGTCGCTTACGCGTGTATAGCAACGGGCAATCGACGGGCGCTTCGACCGCTCGCACCGCAACCGGTCTGACTATCACCACTGTGCGCACCGCAGCGGGTGCCGCGGACGGATTTCAGTACAACGGCGGCGCCGAAACAGCCTTTAGCCTCACCACCTCAGAGAGCATGAACTGGATCGGTGGGATGTTTGTTGCTGGTACCCCGAAGTACTTCGTTGGCACGATCATGGAGGTGCTGATCTGGGGGCGATCACTCTCATCAAGCGAGCTGCAGGCGGCGCACCGCGCCCTCGGCGCAAAGTGGGGGATCAGCGTCCCGTGAGGATTCGCCGAAGTTTACGAGGGCAGCTTTGCAGCCGCGGCGATGTCGAGGAGCCATGTTGCGGTTCGAATCAGCGCCGCCTTCGCGGGTGCGTCGGCCACCGCTGTTGAGCTGGTAAAGATTCGTGCGAGCGCTTCGGCCTTGCCAGCACCAGGGGCAATGGCGAGCACCTCACGGGCGCTCGTGAGCACGCCGAGCGAGAAGGAGAGGCGCGGCACATGTGGCTCAATGTGGGTCGGGGCCGGAACTCCTGCAGCCACCGGTGCCCCGTCGAGGGCGAGCGGCGAGCCTGGGAATACGCTCAGGCAGTGGCCGTCGCCGCCAATGCCGATGAGCAGAAGGTCGAAGATCGGAAAACCTGCAGACGTGTGTGGCACCCCAGCGCCACGCAGCTCCGCGAGATAGGCGCGAACGGCCGATGGTGCATCTGCAGCGGCCGTTGGCCACGGGTGGACGGCACTTGGCGAGAGCGGCGAGTTGGCACCCGCAGCGTCTGTGTTGAGCAGTTCAGTGTCGAGCGGATAGACGTTGGAGAGCGGGTTGACCCGCGGCACGACCCGGTCGTCGCCGAACCAGATCTGCGTTGCCCCCCACGGCATGCGGGCGGCTCGTGATGGCTCGCGGAGTGCGCGATACAACGCAGCAGGAGTTGAGCCGCCAGTGCTACAGAGATGAAAGACGCCGCGTGCGGCAACGGCGGCGATCGCCGCGTCAACGATGCGATCCGCCGCCGCCTCGGCAACGCCCGTGGCACTGCCCAAGATGCGAACCGCGGGGCTCATCATCCGATCAGCGCACTCATGGTGCGGAGGATGGCCGGTGAGAGCGGGTCAACTTCGCCAAATTCCAGGGACTCGCTCAAGAGGCTTGCCTCCGTCCACCGTGGCGCCTGGAATGTGCGCTCATGCACAAGGGCACCGTTGATCTTGGCGACGGCTCGGGTCGAGGTGGAATCAGCGCGAACCTCGAGCTCGAAATGGTCTCCACGGCGATCTGCAGCGATGCGCACGGCGATCGTCGTTCCCGCTCCAAGAACGGAGGCGACAGGGGTGAGCTCAACCGCAATTGGATGACGGAGTTGATCGTAGAGTTCGGCGCGCCACCCGTCGCGACCGACCAGGTGCAGTGGCTTACTAATTGACGCATTGAGGCGCGATGCAAGCCATGCCACGTGATAGGCGGGGCGCACGACGTTGATTGAGGCGTTCGAGCCCCTCCCTTCCGAGTAGTCGACCGAGATCGCATTGATGGCGTTCAGGAATGGTGCCGCTGCATCTTCGTCAAACATCGTCGCGATGGAGTCACGCCACCGACCCTGGCGCAAGAGTGCGAAGTCTGTCAGTGCGGCACCGGCGCTCTCGGCAGCGGCGGAGAGGGTACGAAGCGTCGACAACCCGTCGCCGGGCTGCGTTGCGCCATCGATGATGACGCGGTCAACGCCGCGAAGGAGTTGGCGCACATCACTCTCTCCAGCGTTTACTGGCGCATCCCACCAGAGCAGCGTTGGCAAGTCATGGAGCGAGAGCGGCGGCACGATGCTGGCAAGGTGATGCGCGGCTGGGCCACCAACATCGATCCAGAGCAGCTCAGTACAAGCCGATGTGCCATCACCACGTGGCGTTACCGCGCAGAAGACCTCGAGACGAGCGGCGAAGGTAGCTGGGCCCTCTGGATCGCGTGGCACGATGAAGAGCGTGCGCGACGGGTTACGTGGCAGGGTTGCCAGGATTGACGCCGCATGCGTCGCGCGTTCCGCGCCGCTTGCCACGACGGCAAGGTTCATGACACCAGTGCGTACCGCAATCGGTTCGCTGGTGGTCGAACTAGTCGACACGTGTGAAACCAGGAGGCGACGCGCCTCGCTACTCGCCCAGAGTTTGGCGAGGAGTGCGTCTGCCTCAGCAACCGTTGTGGCGCTTGTGCTCCAACGCAGTGCTGAGGTACGGATGGAGTTGAGGCTCATCAGTGGCGTGCCCCAGCCAGGTTAGAGACGGCGCCAGCGGCGCCCCTCTCGGGTGAGGAGCTCGTCTGCTGCCTCGGGGCCCCACGTCCCTGACGTGTAATTCGGCATCTGCGGCTCCGCGCCAGCTACCCAGGCATCGATGATCGGGTCGACGATGCGCCAGGCCGCCTCGACCTCGTCAGCGCGCGTGAAGAGCGAGGCGTCGCCAAGGAGTGCGTCCAGGATGAGTGTCTCGTAGGCGTCGGGGCTCTCCACGGTGAAGGCGGAGCCGTAGGCGAAGTCCATGTTCACGGGGCGAACGTCGACGCCGAGGCCAGGAACCTTCGCTGCGAAGCGCATCAGGATTCCCTCATCGGGCTGGATGCGAATGACGAGGAGGTTCGGCTCAGGCTCCTCGCCCACGGTCGGGAAGAGGTGCTGTGGAACATCCTTGAACTGGATCGCGATCTCGGTGGCGCGCTTTGGTAGCCGCTTTCCAGCGCGCAGGTAGAAGGGAACTCCAGCCCAACGCCAGTCGTCAATCTCGAGGCGGGCCGCAACGAACGTTTCCGTTTCGCTTGACGGGTCGACCGCCGGCTCACTGCGGTAGCCCGGGGCCTCTGTTGCGCCCACCCAGCCTGGACCGTACTGCCCACGAACCACCGACTGTTCAACCTTCTCAACGGGGATCGGTCGAATGGCGCGGAGCACCTTCACCTTCTCGTCGCGGAGCGCCTCGGCCTCAAGGTTTGCCGGTGGCTCCATCGCCACTAACGTGAGCAGCTGCAACAGGTGGTTCTGCAAGATGTCGCGCAGGGCGCCGGTCTCTTCGTAGAAGGCGCCGCGGCCCTCAACACCGATTGATTCCGCCACCGTGATCTGCACGTGGTCGATGTAGCGGCGGTGCCAGATCGGCTCAAAGATCAGGTTGCCGAAACGGAAGATCAAGATGTTCCGCACCGTCTCCTTGCCCAGGTAATGGTCAATGCGATAGACCTGCGACTCGCGGAAGACCTTCCCAACCTCGCGGTTGAGCTTGACCGCGGTCTCTAGGTCGCGGCCGAAGGGCTTCTCGATGACGACGCGGCGCCAACCGCTATCGGCTGTCTCATGGTCGAGACCCGCCGCGCCGAGGCTGCGAACGATCTCGGGGAATGATGAGGCAGGAGTCGCGAGGTAGTAGAGGCGATTCCCGTCGGTACCGGATTCTGTATCAATGGCGTTGAGCTTCTTCGCCAGTGCCGTATACGCCTCTGACTCATCGAAGCCGCCCTGGTGGTAGGTGATGCGCGACGCAAATGAAGCCCATCGCTCCTCGTCTACCGGGGTGATACGCGCGTGCTTGTCGAGCGAGGTGCGCAACGCGGCACGAATCTCTTGGTCGCTAAAAGCGCGCCGGCCAAAGCAGACGAGGGCAAATCGTTCTGGGAGGAGGTTGCCCACCCACAGGTGGAAGAGAGCCGGTACCACCTTGCGGTGGGCGAGGTCACCCGTTGCGCCGAAGAGGACCACCACATGGGGATCAGGAACGCGCTCAATGCGCAGTCCGGCGCGAAGTGGATTCTTCGCCCCCTTCTTTGTTGCAGGCTTTCGAGTCTTGCGGCCAAGCCGCAGATCACGAATCGTTGCGTGTCCCTCAGCGGGTGATTGCGGGCTCACTCCGACTTTACCGAGTGACCACCGAACTGATTGCGCAGCGCGGCAAGCACCTTTGCAGAATATGAGTCGTCCTGTCGTGAACGGAATCGCGTCAGGAGCGAGAGGGTGATGAGCGGCGCTGGCACGTCGAGGTCGATCGCCTCCTGTACCGTCCAGCGGCCCTCGCCGGAATCAGCGACCCAGCCCTTGATCCCCTTCAGATCGCTCCCCTCAGCACGGAAGGCGCGCGCGGCAAGCTCTAGGAGCCAACTGCGCACGACCGAACCCTGCATCCAGAGATCGCTCACCTTGGCCAGGTCAAGCTCATATCGTGACTTCGCCAGGATCTCGAACCCTTCGGCGTACGACTGCATCATTCCGTACTCAATGCCGTTGTGCACCATCTTTACGTAGTGGCCGGCGCCAGAGCCGCCGCAGTGCATGTAGCCATCCTTTGGCGCGAGGGTGGTGAAGATCGGCTCAAGCGCCTTCACCGGGGCAGCGTCGCCGCCGACCATCATGCAGTAGCCGTTCTCGAGGCCCCAGACGCCGCCAGAGGTGCCGGCGTCAATGAAGTGAATGCCGTGACCGGCGAGCTTCTCGTGTCGGCGGATGGTGTCGTGGAAGTTGGAGTTACCGCCATCGATGATCGTGTCGCCTTTGGTAAGGAGCGGAATAAGCTCGTCGATCATTGCCTCGGTGGCATCACCGCTCGGCACCATCACCCAGACGCGCTTTGGGGAGGTCAGGCTGTCGACCAGCTCCTTCACGGTGTAGGTGGCCTTGGCGCCCTCCTTGGCGACCTCATCGGTCTTCTCGCGGGAGCGGTTCCAGATCGTAACATCGTGACCGTTTCGGACCAGTCGCTTGACCATATTGGCGCCCATCTTGCCGAGGCCGATAAATCCGATCTGCATGATCTCCCCCTTCACTATTGGTGGTTGTACTCCCCGATGCTAGCGAACCGCGAGCACCCGTTCGATGAGCGCCGTGAGGCGCATGAGCCCAGCGTCTGGATCGTCGCCCAGGTGCACCCGCAGCACGGGGAGCCCGTGGTCTGCCAGTGAGCGCACATCCCCGAGCGCCTGGGCGTCGATGAGTTGGCCAAAGCTGTACGGCCGACCCGGAATCGCGAGATCTCGTGGGTGGCCCGCCACGATCTGCAGGAACCAGCCGATCGGCGCGCCACCCTTATGGAGCTGCCCGGTGGAGTGCAGGAAGCGCGGCCCAATGCCGACGGTGGTAGCGCGCCCGGTTGCGTCGCGCAGGGCGAGGCGCAGCTTCGTCAGCGCTGCGGTGCGCTCTGGCGTGCTGGCGATGTAGGCCTGGATGCCGATGTAGCCGCGTGCGCCAAGTCGATCGAGCTGACCAGCAATGAGCCGCTCCGCATCGTCGGCAAACGCTGCAGGCAGCGTGTCATCGGCCCAGATCTGCAGGCCATCGACGGTGCACTTAGCTGGCAACTCTGGGAGCGCACCCTTCGCCGCAAGTTCAGCGAGAACGTTGGCGGTGTTGGTCTTTGATTCGGTGACGTTCGGCTCATCGAATGGATTGATATTCAGGACGGCGCCAGCGAATGCGGTCGCGGCCTCCCAGCGCACGAACTCACCACCAAGGTCGATACGATCGTTGAGCGTCCACTCCAGCACCGGATGTCCGGTGACAGCGAGGGCATCAAGGCGTGCGTCAACTGCGGAGCCATCGGCGCAACGCGGCGCGACGCCACCATCAAGCTTGATGCGCACAAAGAGCCGGTCGTCGCCGTAGGCGGTGACGGCACCGAGTGGCTCGCCGTCGACGGGCACGACACCCACGCCGTGCTTGCCGGTGCTCTCCGCAACGAGCTGCTCCGCCCATGCGCCAAAGCCATCGATCGGTTCGTCAACGATGAGCGTCATCTTGTCGCGACCCTCGCGGGCGAGTGCACCCATGATGCAGCCGAGTGCAAGGGCGTGATTCCCGGCTGGCTCTGGATCACGGCTTTGCGCAATCGCAGCGCTTCCCGACGCAAGGAGAGGATCGAGATCGATGCCGAGGAGTGCCGCTGGCACAAGCCCAACGAAGCTCAGTGCAGAGTATCGACCACCAATGTCGGCGGGATTCAAGAAGAGGCGACTCGTGTCGACCACCTTCGTGACGCCGTCAACGCACGGCGATGGATCACTGATCGCAGCGAAGTTTGCGGTTGGCTCCTGCGTGGAGCCGGTTGCAGCGAGCTGCTGCTTGTTGAGCTCATACGCATACGCTGCAAACGAGAGCGTCTCGGTCGTGGTGCCTGACTTGCTTGCCAGCAGGTAGTAGCTGCTCTCAGGCTTCAGACCGGCAACGGCAGTGTGGACCGCCTCTGGGTCGGTCGAGTCGCAGATGCGCGCCTTCCCCCAATCGCTGATGTCAGAGAATGCGCGCGCGAGCACCTCGGGGGCGAGTGATGAGCCGCCCATACCTGCAACGACAAAGTCGGTAACGCGTGACGATGCGCCAGTGACCGGTGCATCACCGAATGCTTCCAGCGATGGAATCTCGGTGGTGAAGAATTCTGGCGCATCGAGCCAGCCGAGACGGTTGGCGATCTTCTCCTGCACCTCGGCATCGCTGCTCCAGAGCGTTGCATCACGGGCCGCAAGTCGTACCGCCCACTCGCCCGTGCGAGCGCGATCAAACGTGCTCTCAATGGCTGCAAGATCAGAGGGGCGGCCGATGCGTGCGCGGAATGGGAGTCGCGGTTCGCTGCTCATGACTGCTCCTCTTCAATGTCTGCGACCTTGGCCGTGCGGCGGAGGTATCGCTCTTCGGTGCTCGGTTCAGCGTTGAGGAAGGCGGCGAGCGTTTCGAGCGCCGCCTCAATGGAGACGATGTTGGCGCCAAAGGCGAGCACATTCATGTCGTCGTGCACCACACCTTGGCGGGCAGATGCGGGATCGTGCGCGATCGAGGCGCGAATGCCGTGGAACTTGTTTGCGGCGATCGTCACGCCGATCCCCGAGCCACAGATCAGCAGGCCTCGATCGGCCTGCCCAGCGATCATGCGCTCCGCAACGGCACGCGACGAGTCGGGGTAATCGTCGGTCGGGTCGCTTCCATCGCCACCAAGGTCGGCGACGCTCCAATCAGGGGCGATCTCAGCAATCCGCGCAATGATCGCTGTCTTAAGTACGGCTCCAGCGTGGTCAGCGGCGATAGCAAGGCGGCGAGCCACCTCAGCGAACCTGGTGCCCGTCGTGCAGGTGCAGCGTTGGAACAACGCCGTGCAAAGTGCCCGCGAGCACGCCCTTGGCGATCTCAACGATGCGCTCTGGGGTAAAGCCGAACTCCTTGAAGAGTATTGGCGCGGGAGCCGACGCGCCGAAGCGATCCATCGCAATGATGGCGCCGTCGGTGCCCGACCAGCGATCCCAGCCGAAGCTCACACCCGCCTCAATGGCGACACGAGCGCGCAGTGCGGCTGGAAGGACCGACTCGCGATACGCCGCGTCCTGCTCACCAAATAGTTCGGGGCAGGGCATTGAAACAACGCGCGTTGGTGTGCCCGCGGCCTCGAGCTGCTCTGCCGCCGCAACGGCGAGGTGCAACTCTGAGCCTGTCGAAATCAAGAGCATCTTCGCGGTGCCTGTTGCCTCGCGCAACACGTATGCGCCACGTCGCACGCCTGCTGTCGCTCCAGTGATGGAACCGGCGAGTACTGGCAACTTCTGTCGTGTGAAGGCGAGCACGGTTGGCGCGTGTCGTCGCTCAACGGCGACGCCCCACGCCGCGGCGGCCTCGTTTGGATCTCCGGGTCGGAAGAAGCGCACGTTCGGAGTGGCGCGAAGTGCGGCGTAATGCTCGACCGGCTGATGCGTTGGGCCATCTTCGCCGAGACCGATGGAGTCATGCGTGAAGACGAAGATGCTACCGAGGTTGGCGAGTGCCGCGAGACGGAGCGCGCCGCGCAGATAATCGCTAAAGGTCAAGAAGGTCGCCACGAAGGGAATCAGACCACCGTGATACGAGATCCCGTTCGCAATCGCAGCCATTGCATGCTCGCGAACGCCGTAGCTAATGTTGCGGCCCGCTTCGGTGGCGGTGAACTTGCCGCCGCCATGAATGTCGGTGAGGTTCGACTCAGAAAGGTCGGCGCTGCCGCCAATCAACTCTGGAAGCACCGCGCCAAGCGCGGTGATGCTCGACTGGCTGACGTTGCGCGTTGGCGCATCGCCGCCAAGTTCGTACTTCGGCAAGGCGCTCTCCCAGCCGGCAGGCAGCGTTCCCGCCATTCGGCGCTGTAGCTCGGCGGCCTCTGATGGGAAGGCGGTGGCGTAGGCGAGCAGCTGCTTGGCGTGCGCGGCGACGAGCGTGGCGCCATGGTCGCTGCGCTCCTTATAGAGGGCGGCAACATCGGCAGGCACTGCAAAGGTTGCCTCTGGGTCAACCCCGTAGGCGGCCTTCGTGAGCTTCACTTCGTCGGGGCCCAGTGGGGCGCCGTGGGATTTCTGGCTCCCCGCCTTGTTCGGTGAACCGAAGCCAATGACGGTGCGCACCGCGATCAGGCTCGGTCGCTCATCGGCGATCGCCCAATCAATAGCGCGATCAATCGCCTCAATGTCATTGCCATCTTCGACACGCGCGGTGTGCCAGCCATAGGCATCAAAGCGCTTCAGCACATCCTCGGACCAGGCGGTGGAGGTTGGCCCATCAAGCTGAATCAGGTTGTCATCCCAGAGGTAGATCAACTTGCTGAGCTTGAGGTGCCCCGCGAGCGATGCGGCTTCGGAGGCGATCCCCTCCTGCAGGTCGCCGTCGGAGACGATGGCGAAGACACGGTGATCGATGACGGTGTGCCCTGGGCGGTTGAACTCTTCGGCGAGGCGGCGCTCTGCGATCGCCATACCAACACCGTTGGCGAAGCCTTGCCCGAGTGGGCCGGTGGTGGCCTCAACGCCTGCGGTCAGTCCGAACTCTGGGTGCCCAGGTGTGAGCGAGCCCCATTGGCGGAACGCCTTGAGGTCGTCAAGGGTGAGGCCGTAGCCGGCGAGGTGAATGAGCGAGTAGAGGAGTGCGCTCGCGTGTCCATTAGAGAGGAGGAAGCGGTCGCGATTGAACCAGTTCGGCGTGGCGGGCGCGTGCCGGAGGTGTCGCGACCAGATCGTATGGGCCATTGGGGCACAGCCCATTGGAGCGCCGGGGTGTCCACTGTTGGCCGCCTGCACCGTGTCAATGGCGAGGGTGCGAATCGTGGTGACGGCCGACTGGTCGAGTCGCTGATCCATGGCTCACTCCATCCATTGTTCGGCAGGTTGGCCGCGGGCGCGGTGTCATTCGAGTGCGCCCCGGTGCTGCAAGGAGATTGTAGACTCCCTCCAGGTGCGCCGTTGCAAAACCGTGTGGCAACGTGGCGCCACCCCGCCAAGGAGGAGCTATCTCAGCATCTACCTCGCCTGCCGCCGTTAACGCCACGGGAATCGGCCGCGTCTTTCAGGCGAAGGGCGGCCCGGTCACCGCGCTCGACGGCATCGACCTGCGCATTGAGCCTGGTGAGCTCTTTGGAGTGCTCGGCCCAAACGGCGCCGGGAAGAGCACGCTGATCAAGATCCTGAGCACCCTTCTCCTTCCGAGTACCGGCTCCGCCTCGATTTTTGGCCTCGACGTGGTCACTGAAACGGCACGCGTGCGCCGGATCATGAACCTCGTTGCCGGCGGTGACTTCTCTGGGTACGGGCTACTGACGGTTCGTGAACAGCTCGCGATGTTCGCCCAGTTCTACGGCCTGCCGTATCGCGAGGGGATGGCGAAGGTTGATGCACAGCTCGCTTCGTTCGGAATTGACGACATTCGTGATCGCAAGATCTCCGCCCTCTCGACGGGGCAGCGCCAGAAGCTGAACTTTGCGCGATCGTTCTTGAACGATCCGTGGATCCTCTTCCTCGATGAGCCAACGATCGGTCTCGACGTTTCGGCCGCGCGCGACGTGCGCGATCGCGTGCGAGCATTCCAAGCGGAGCAGCCTGGTCGAACCGTGCTGCTCACAACGCACTACATGGCAGAGGCGGATGAGATGTGCGATCGCATCGCGATCGTTGATCACGGCCGTATCTTAGCGCAGGGAACACCAACGGAGCTCAAGCGCATGGTGCAAAAGGATGCGCTCTTCATTGTTGGCGTGGACGCACTACCGGCGGCGATGTCGTTAGATTCGCTGCGCGCACTCCCCGGCGTGCTTTCAGTCGCCGCGCGAGATGCCGATGGCAGCGACACCTCTGGCGTTGGGTCGCCAATGCTTCGACTTGCGATCGGTCTTAAGGAAGATGCCGCACTTGGTGGCGTGATTAGTGCGCTCGCCGAGAACGGCGCGCACCTGCAAGAGATTTCAAAGAGCGAGCCAACCCTCGAAGAGGTCTTTGTCCAACTGGTCGGTCGCGGCATCAGCGAATCCGATGAGTCGTCCAATGGGTAAAGGCGTCGTTGGCGCCGAAGCCACCGCGCTCATCTCACGGATTCAAGGGGAGACCACCTGGAGTTTGGGTCGACGCATGCGTCACGCATTCGCTTCGGTTGTAGCGCGCGCGTATCCGCGGGTGATCGGTGCCGCGCGCGAGCCCTCATGGCTCTTCTTTGACCTTGTCTTTCCAATCCTCGGCATGTGCTCGATTGTCTTTTTGCTTCGCTCGCGTGGCGTCGATGAGGCGTGGATCGGCTCCACGATTTTGGCCACCGCGCTCCTCTCGTTCTGGATCTCGGTGGTTTGGATGATGG
The DNA here is from genome assembly GCA_040397175.1 of Candidatus Limnocylindrus sp. Lineage (GTDB taxonomy): Bacteria > Chloroflexota > Limnocylindria > Limnocylindrales > Limnocylindraceae > Limnocylindrus. Next base: position 89,338 of record JBBAWM010000001.1, read on the forward strand.
GGGCGCAGTTCCACTGGGAGCGCGACTCCGGGAACCTCCTCCTCTACATCACCGCCCCAGTCGGCCTCGGTGCAATTGCACTCGGCATGGCGATCGGCGGTGCCCTCGGTGTGGTCATTCGGGCCGTGATCATCACGCTCGCGGGCGTGCTGCTCTTCGGGGCGAAGTACCAGGTCGCCGACCCGCTCCTGCTGGCGCTCGTCATCCTGGCGGGGGTGGCGGCGATGTATTCGCTCGGCGTCTGCCTCTCGTCGGTATTTCTCATTTCGGGTCGCGAGGCGGACCATCTTGGCAGCCTCTTGAACGAGCCAATGCAGCTGCTCGGCGGCGTCTATGCGCCGGTGCGCTCCATGGGCACGGCAGGGGTGATTGCGCTCGGCATCCTGCCACTCGCACCGGCGATAGATGCGCTACGCCAGGTCGCGGTGCCACAACTTTCTGCGACAGGTTTCTTACCTGTTGGCGTTGAACTGCTGATTCTGTTGGTAATGACCATTGTGTTCGGCGTGATCGGACGCGTACTGCTCGCCCACATTGAACGGGTCGGACGTGCCAGTGGGAAGTTGTTGGCGCGTGCCGATTAGTGCAGGCTCTGCACCAGAGGTGCGACCGTTCGGCCCGCTGCGTGGCGGCGCTGCTGACGCGGCGCGATCCCTTGTCGCATCGGCGCGACTCGCCTGGGCGATTGAGGGGAACTGGGCGGAGCCGATCTACCTTGCAGCGTTCCTCATCGTTCGACCACTCGCATTTCTCGGCCTTTTCCTCGCTGTCCTCGGTATTGGCGGAACACTGAACGTCGCGACGATCGGATTCGTGGTGATTGGGCAGGCCGTCTTCCAGATTGTCAGCGCCGCACTTGAGGGACCAACACACGCGCTGCTCGATGACCGTGAACGCTATCGCACGATTCGCTACATCTTTGCGACACCATCGTCGCTTCTCCCTGTCTCTATTGGTCGCTCGTTGGTGAAGGCCAGCATTGCGGGGTTTAGTGCGCTCATCGTGATTGGCGCAGGGATGCTACTCGGCGTGCCGATGCGCGCGGGCGGACCAGATCTGCTGCTCCTCGCGGCAGTGCTGCCGCTCGGGCTCCTCTCGGTTGTTGGGCTTGGCATCGTGCTCGGTGGCGTTTGTGTGCAACTCCGTAATGACGCATGGGCCTACCCGCAGGCCGTCTCATCGACGGTCTTCCTGCTCTGCGGTGCGATCTTCCCGTTGGAGGTGCTTCCAGGGCCTGTGCAGAACATTGCGGTCGCACTACCGATCACCTGGTGGATTGAGGGGTTGCGCCGGGCCCTGCTCGGCACGACCTCACCAGGTATGCTCGGCGCCATGCCCACGAACGAGCTCCTCCTGATCCTTGCCGCGGGCACCATCGTGATTTGGCTCATCTCGCCACGCCTCTTTGTGGCAGGTATCGACCGTGCTCGTGAGAAGGGGTATCTCGACCGGAACACCGCCTCATGAGCCGCACCCCACTAAGCGCTCGCGCCGTTGCCGAGCTTGGCGTGCTCGTGGCCATGGCAACGTGGGCGGTGAACTTTACCGTCGTTAAGGCGGCAGTCCTTGCCTGGCCTGTCCTTCCATTCTCGGCGATTCGAATCACCGCCGCCGGAATCTTGGTGCTCGGTTGGGCCGCAGCGCGCGGCGCAAACTTCCGCATGGCACGCCGCGACCTCCTGGCAGCAGCCTTGTTCGGAGTCATTGGTCAGGGCCTGTATCAACTCCTCTGGGCCGGCGCGTTCGGCACCATCAATGCGGGCACGAGCGCGCTCCTCATCGCTGGTACGCCGTTCCTGACCGCCATCCTCGCCTCACTGTTGCGGATTGATCCGTTGAAGCCGGCTGTCGTAGTCGGTGGCTTAATCGCCTTTGCTGGCGTTATTGCCGTTGCCCTTGGTGAGGGAGAGGGTGCATTTGGTGGCGAGACGACCGGCGTGCTGATGACGCTCGGTGCCGCCGTCTGCTGGGCGGTCTACCTGCTCGCCGGGGCGCGCGTCATTCCACGCGTTGGTGCCATTGCGTGGACTGCGTGGAGCATGCTCTTTGGTGGGGCTGCCCTCTTCGTCTCTGCATTCGCCGCTGGGCAGCTCACTGGGCTCGTTGCGCCACCGCCGGTCGCGATCTTTGGCCTGGTCTTCGCAACGCTCGGTTCCAGCAGCCTGGCGAACGTCTTGTACTTCACCGCAGTTCCAATCGTTGGTGTCTCCCGCGTCTCCAGCTTCCAGCTGCTCGTGCCATTCCTCGCCGTCATCGTCTCAGCCATCGTGCTCAGCGAGGCCCCTGCGCCGATTCAGGCGTTCGGTGGCGCGCTCATCCTGTTGGGCATCTGGGCAGGGCGCCAAACCAACCTCCCGTTCCGCCGCCGCCTGCGATAGACTCCGTCAGGCTCGTTCGGGGAAACCCCGAGCGCCCCACCTTGAGTGATGGAGGGAGAGCGACCAATGGCGACGAAGTTCGTGTTCGTCACTGGTGGTGTCACCTCCTCGCTCGGTAAAGGAATCACCGCCGCCTCTGTCGGCCTCCTTCTCAAAGCGCGCGGCTTGCGCATCTCCGTCATCAAGCTCGACCCCTACCTGAACGTTGACCCGGGCACGATGTCGCCCTATCAGCACGGCGAGGTCTTCATTACCGATGACGGTGCCGAGACCGACCTTGACCTCGGTCACTATGAGCGCTTCATCGACGTCAACCTCTCACAGGCCTCGAACGTCACCACGGGGCGCATTTATTCAACGGTGATCGCGCGCGAGCGCCGCGGCGACTATCTCGGCGGCACGGTGCAGGTCATTCCGCACATCACCAACGAGATCAAGGAGCGCGTCCTGCGCCTGAGTGGCGACGACGTTGACGTGGTGATCGTTGAAGTTGGTGGCACGGTTGGTGACATCGAGTCTCTCCCGTTCATTGAGGCAATTCGTCAGCTAAAGAAAGATGTTGGCCGCGGCAACTCGCTCTACATTCATGTCACGCTCCTGCCCGAGCTTGCCGCTACCGGCGAACTAAAGACGAAGCCGACCCAACACTCCGTAAAGGAGCTGCGCGGTAGCGGCGTTCAGCCCGACATCATCATCCTGCGTGCCGACCACCCGGTTCCCGACGATGTTCGCGAGAAGATCGCGCTCTTCACCGACGTTGCGGTTGAGGCGGTTGTTCCCGCCACCACTGCGCGCACCATCTATGAGGTGCCCCTGCAGTTTGAGAAGTTCGGCCTCGGCGACCTAGTGGTACGTGAGCTTGGTCTCCCGGCAACCACGCCCGACCTCTCGCGCTGGGAGAAGCTTGCCGCCGAGATCGTTGCCGAGAAGCCGGCCGTTGAGATTGCCATCGTCGGCAAGTACACCGAACTGCCGGACGCCTACCTCTCCGTTACCGAAGCGCTGCGTCACGCCGGTTGGGCGCACGGCGTTGATGTACGCGTTCGCTGGGTCAATGCCGAGCGACTGGATGACGCCGAGCCCGCCGTCCTCTCCGCAGAACTCGCCGGCGTGCATGGCATCTTGGTGCCAGGTGGCTACGGCTACCGCGGCATTGAAGGAAAGATCCGCGCCGCCCACATGGCACGCACCGAGCGCATTCCATACCTTGGCCTCTGCCTCGGCTTGCAGATTGCCGTGATCGACTTCGCGCGCGAAGCGCTGGGCTCTAGCGATGCGAACTCGACCGAGTTCGACATGTTCACCAAGAATCCAGTCATCGACTTCACCCCTGATCAACGCGGCGTTGAAGAGAAGGGGGGCACGCAACGCCTTGGCCTCTATCCCGCCAAGCTCACCCCAGGGAGTCGCGCGGCCGCAGTCTACGGCGCCGAAGTTGTGTACGAGCGGCACCGCCACCGCTTTGAGGTCGCCAACCGATTCAAGCCGCAGCTCGAGGCGGCCGGGATGCGCTTCACGGGTGTGTCGCCCGACAGCCGCCTTGTTGAGATCATCGAGCTCGCCGACCACCCGTGGTTTGTAGCCAGCCAGTTCCACCCCGAATTCACCAGCCGACCGCTGCGCCCGAACCCGCTCTTTGATGGCTTCGTGGGTGCCGCCGTCGCACTGCGTGATGGGCGCCTCGCCTCGTACACCCCACGAATGGTGGGAGTGCGCGATGATGAAGCGGCGAAGGCCGAGCGCACCCGCGCCGTCGAGGCCGCCGCCACCAAGGCGGCACAGCGCAGCAACGGATCAAACGCGTAGGCGCCCATAATTGGGCCAAGCCATTGAGCATTGAGGGGGCACTATGAAGTTCTTCTTGGACACCGCCGACATTGAAGAGATCAAGACGGGCATTAAGTGGGGCGTCGTTGACGGCGTCACCACGAACCCGTCGCTCTACGCGAAGGTTGGCGGCTCGTACGAGGAGATCCTCAAGGAGATCTGTGGCCTGACCAAGGGCCCGGTCTCTGCAGAAGTCATCAGCGATGACGCCGATGGCATGGTGAAGGAGGGTCTTGCCTTTGCGAAGATCGCTCCGAATATCGTCGTCAAGGTTGCCCTCACCACCGCCGGCCTTGAGGCGATCAGTCGCCTCGCCGCCGAGGGGATCAAGACGAACTGCACCCTGATCTTCACCGCAAACCAGGGGCTCATGGCGGCAAAGGCCGGCGCCTCGCTCATCAGCCCATTCGTTGGCCGACTTGACGATATCAACGAAGACGGCATGATCGTCATCCAGGAGCTCGCCGAAATCTTCGCGAACTACGAGGGACTCGATCACTGCGAGATCCTCGCCGCTTCGATCCGCCACCCACGACACGTCACCGAGTCGGCACTGGCAGGGGCGCACGTTGCGACGATGCCGCTGAAGGTGTTGGAACAGATGACGAAGCACCCACTCACCGAGAAGGGGATCGCGATCTTTAAGTCGGACTGGGCGAAGGCAACCTCCGGGAAGTAGTCGCGGGCCTGAATTTGCGGGCCCTTGACGAGCGGCAGCGCCTGCCGTAGAGTTCTCTCATCCCCCCCCGAACTACACAGCGAACGCGGCGCAGTTGCGCGTACCAGGGATGTATCCACCCACAGTTAGAGGAAGGTATTCAACTGATATGAACGACGGACGAAACCGCGGCCCACGACGACCACCCCGCCGCGGCGGACCAAACCCAAACTCCATGCGCATGCCACAGGGCGCACTCCCTGCCGATGTCGAGGTGCTCTCCGAGGCCGACCTTGCTGCCGAAGGGCTCGTCTCGTTCGCCGCGCTCGCGAACATGACCGCCACCGAACTCATTGCGGCCGCCAAGAAACTCGGCGTCGTGGCCACGCAGCAAGAGGAGCTCGCCGCCGTCATTCAGAAGATCCTCACGGCGCAGGCCGACGAACAGGGTCAGATCTGGGCCGAAGGCATTCTCGAAATCGTCGATGACGGCTACGGCTTCATTCGACGCAATGGGCTACTCCCAAGTGCCGACGATGTCTACGTTCCGTCGCCAATGGTGCGCCGACTCGGCTTACGCCAGGGCGACACGATCGGTGGCGTCATTCGCGCACCGCGCGAGGGCGAGAAGTTCTGGGGGATGCTCCGCGTCGAGATCGTCTCCGGCACCGACCCAGAGTCGGCGCGACAGCGTCCGCACTTCGGCGACCTCACCCCAATTCACCCGATTGAGTTGATCAACCTCGAGACGGTTCCGTCAAACCTGTCGCAGCGACTGATCAACTTGGTGAACCCGCTCGGTAAGGGGCAGCGCGCACTCATCGTCTCGCCGCCGAAGGCTGGTAAGACGAGCCTACTCAAGCAGATCGCCCAAGGCGTCACGGCGAACTATCCAGAGATTTCACTGATGGTCTGCCTCATTGGCGAGCGACCAGAAGAGGTGACCGACATGCGTCGCTCGGTGAAGGGCGAAGTAATCTCGTCGACCTTCGATGAGCCAACCGAGAACCACACGCATGTCGCCGAGATGGCGCTCGAGATTGCGAAGCGCCGCACCGAGGCCGGTGCCGACGTAGTCGTGCTGCTCGACTCCATCACCCGACTGGCGCGCGCCTACAACCTGGCACTGCCTCCATCTGGCCGAACGCTCTCGGGCGGTATTGACCCGATTGCGCTCTATCCACCGAAGCGCTTCTTTGGTGCCGCGCGAAAGCTGGAAGAGGGCGGCTCGCTCACCATCATCGGAACCTGCTTGGTCGACACCGGCTCGAAGATGGACGACGTGATCTACGAAGAGTTCAAGGGGACGGGCAACTCCGAACTCGTGCTCGACCGCAAGTTGGCCGAGAAGCGCATCTTCCCGGCGATCGATGTGCAGCGCTCCGGAACCCGTCGCGAAGAGCTCCTCCTCGATGAGGGGACCCTCAAGATGGTCTGGACGATGCGCCGCATGCTCTCTGCCGTTGGCGCGAATGAGGGGATTGAGTTGCTCCTCAATCGCATCGCCAAGACGGAGTCGAACGCCCAATTCCTCGCCTCGCTCACCAAGGGAACCGAGGGGTCGAACCCCGCGTAACCCTCGCACGAGGCACAACGCGTGCCAGGGGGCCCAGCTCGGCGAGGGAGCCGAGGGGTAGACTAAGGCGGAGATCGGAGGCTGGAATGCCAAACACGAAACGCCAACCAACGTCCGCCCGCGGCTCCAAGCATCGCAATGTGCGTGCGGGGAGCCTCACCTTCCGCCTCGCTGCGGCCATCCGCCGTCGCCTCCTCGCCTTCGGATCGCTCCTGGAACGCAGTGGGGAGCGAGCCATTCGGTTGAGCCTCTTCCGCGCTGGGGAGTTCCTCAAGCGCCCACTACCGCGTCGGGTCCGCGTTCACCCGACCCTCGCCAATCGCACCTCGGGCCTCGCCGTGGCGGCGATCGCCCATAAGGTCACTCCGGCCCTCGAGGAGCGCGGCATCCTACGATCGCTCCGTCGCCGTCGCCGTTCCCTCGACTCCGGCCTTCGCCAACTCGGTCACGAACCAGAGCGAGCGATGCCGCTCGTGATCGCCGGACTCTTGAGCGTCGCGATTGTCGCAAGCCTGCTGCCCGGTCCGACCCTTGACGCTCGATCCCAGGCGCTGAACGACGGCGGCATGAGTGTGGCCCCGAACGCAGAGTCGGCATCAGCCTTCACCACGCCGTGGGGCGGTATTGAAAACCCAGATCGTTTTGTCGTAGACGGTGTCACCGAGATGGTCGCAGTAACCGACGGTGTGCTGATTGGGGATATTGCGCCGGCGGGCACCTTCTCCATGCGGGCAACGGAGGTCGTTACGCAGGTTAGCGAGCCAGTGACCGCGACGACTGCAACGGATGGGCCGATCTTCCTCGACGATGGCACCCTTGAACTCCCTGCTGCGATCGACATCGTGGTTGCCGATGGGCGAGATCATGTTGCGATCCATGTGGTCACTCGTGGTGAAACACTTGCAGCAATCGCGCGAAAACACGGCATCAACTCCATGGAGCTGATTTGGTCGAACAACCTGCAGTCGGCCGACAACCCAGCGGGCGGGAAGCGGCTTCGCGTGCCAGACACACACGGCGTCGTCGTTACGGTTCGTGAACATGAGACGCTCAAATCCATCGCATCGAAGTTTGGAGTTACCCCATCGAAGATTCGCGCGTATAACAAGCTGAAGACAGCAGACCTTGTTCTGGGCATGATCCTTGTTCTCCCGGGTGGTCGCGGCGCAGCGTTGCCGACGTTCACCCGTAAAGATGGGCTCATCGGCTATTCGGGTCCGGTGCCAAAGGTGTATAGCGGCGTCAGGTTCCGATACCCGGTTCCAGGCGGGTACTTTATTCGCGGATTCACTCGCACACACCTTGGAATGGATATTGGCAACAACTATGGCGCGACGGTTATTGCGGCGGGCGACGGTGTCGTGGTCTTTACGGGGTGGCGCAATAATTGCGGCGGCAACCAGGTCATCATTGCGCACGGGTCCAATCTGTACACTGGCTACTACCACCTCTCCGGCATCGTGGCGCGCACCGGTCAAAAGGTGACGCGCGGAACTCGCATTGGCAGAATTGGCCAAACGGGGTGTGCGACCGGCCCGCACCTACACTTCGTCGTCTCTCGAGGCTTCCCACTCGCGGGTACTTCGACGCTCTACAACCCTGTTCGTTTCCTCCCGTAGCGCGATGTTTCTCGACGTTGTAGAGATCCAGTTGGCCGCTGGGCGTGGTGGCGACGGTGCATCGACGATGCGCCGCGAGTCCCACGTACCACGTGGTGGTCCCGATGGCGGTGACGGCGGCCGAGGCGGCAGCATCTACGTTGCGGTCGACACCGGCCAGACGACCCTGCGTGACTTTGAGGTAAAGCGTCGATACGTTGCCGGCGATGCCAGCCAAGGCGGAAACAAGACGTCGCATGGGAAGGCCGGTCGTGACCTGGTGATTGGGGTGCCACCAGGCACGGCGATCTTCGACGCAAAGAGTGGAGACCTCATCGCCGACCTGGTCTCACGTGAGCAGCATGTCTTGCTGGTGCGCGGTGGCCGCGGGGGGCTTGGCAATGCGCACTTCACAACGGCAACGCACCAGGCACCGCGACATGCGCAAAAAGGAGAGCCGGGCGAGCTGCGCGAAGTGCGATTCGAACTACGGCTGATCGCTGATGTTGGACTGGTCGGTTTGCCAAATGCTGGGAAGTCCACGCTCCTTGCCGCTATCACTGCGGCGCAGCCAAAGATCGGCGACTACGCCTTCACCACCCTCGAGCCGAACCTTGGCGTGCTGGAACTCGGTATCGACGATGGGCGTCGACCAACGGTTGCTGATCTCCCAGGGCTCATCGAGGGGGCATCGATCGGTGCGGGCCTCGGCTTCGCCTTCCTACGACATGCCTCTCGCACGCGCGTGCTGGTGCATGTGGTGGATGCGTCGGCTCCCGACCCGGTACGCGACGCCGCGATCATTCGCACGGAGCTTGAGGCGCATAACCCGGCGCTCCTTGAGAAGACCACCCTCGTCGCCCTCAACAAGCTCGATCGCCCCGAGGCGAAGGCCCGCGAGGCAGAACTCACCGCTGCGTTCCGTGAGCTTGGCCTGCACGTGCTGCCGATCTCTGCCGCGGGCGGCGAACGAGGTGAGGGGATCGCGGCGCTGCGCGATGCCTTGGCCGACCTCCTACCCGACGCCGAGACGCTCTCGTACCCCGCTGAGCCGGCGGGCGTAGTCGTGCATCGCATCAACCCCATTGCCTCGGTTGGCTTTGAGGTTAGCCGCGATGGCGATGGGTTCCGTGTCCGCGGTAAGGCAATCGAGCGACTCGTGCACCAGACCGACTTTGCGCGTGAAGAATCTGCGGAGCGATTCCAGCATGAGCTCGCGCGTCAGGGAATTGAATCTGCGCTGCGTAAGGCCGGCTGCCGCAGCGGCGACACGGTGACGATCGGTGAGCTCTCACTCGAATGGGATGATCCTGATGACGCGTCACTGCTCAACGCGGCTGAAGAGGCGGAGGCACTTGAGCTCGATGGAGTGCTCCTCCCTGCGGCGGCGAATAACGATGGGGAGAGCGAAGGGTGAGTGGGATCGGCATCCTTGGCGGTACGTTCGACCCGATTCACGACGGCCACCTAGCCCTCGGCCAGGCCGCCTACGAATTGCTGAAGCTTGACCATGTGCTCTTCGTGCCCGCTGCCCGACCACCACATAAGGTTGCAGATCGCGTTACCGACCCCGAGGTTCGTTGTCGCATGGTCGAACTAGCCATTGCTGGGAATCCCGCATTTGAGATGAGCCGCATGGAGATCGATCGCCCCGGCCTCTCCTACACCATCGACACACTCCGCACGATTGCGGCTGATCGGCGCGAGGGCGGCGCCGCACCAGAGCTCACCCTGATCCTCTCCGTGGAGTCGCTCCTTGGTTTCAACGAGTGGGAAGATGCGACGGGAATCCTTGATCTCGCGCAGGTTGCCGCGCTGCCGCGACCCGGAACGCCAACGCCAGATCGCGCCTGGCTGACCCGCCACTTCCCCGGACGGGAAGACCGCTTCCTCTATCTTGACGGCTTCCACCTCTCACATGCCAGCCGAGAGTTGCGTGCATTGGCGGCGCGTGGTCGGTCCTTGCGATATCTCGTACCCGATGCAGTTGCCGACTTCATCCGCCGTGAAGGGCTCTACCGCGGTCGACCTGAGCTGGTACTAGAGCGGCCCGTTGAAGTCGAAGACGTGCCCGTTGATCCAGCGTCCTAATCGCGCAACCGCGAGTGCGGTACGCTGAGAGCATGTCGACCAAACAGCAAACTGCCATTGAGCCGCACGACCTTGCGCGAAAGGTTGCCCTCCTTGCAGAGGAGAAGAAGGCAGCAGACATCCTCGTCTTAGACGTGAGCGGCCTGACTACCGTGACGGAGGCGTTTGTTATTTGTACCGGCGGCTCTGAACCGCAACTCGCGGCAATCACGGAGAGCATCGTGAGCGGCATGGCAGAAGACGGCATCACGCCTGCACATCGCCATCGGGCCGCTGCATCACATTGGATTGTGCTGGATTACGGAAGCGTCATCGTGCACATCTTTACACCGCCAGAGCGTGACTTTTATAAGCTGGAACAGCTCTGGTCTGATGCGAAGGTGCTCGTCCGAATCCAGTAGTCCTACTTCGGGAGAAGGCTCTTTACAATTCGATTGATGTCGCTCTGCCGTGGGCGCCACCTCAACGTGCTCTGCGCCCGTGAGATGTCGGCCACGAGTCGTGGCGGATCACCAACACGGCGTGGGTGCTCGTGCACCTCAATGCGATTCCCCGAGGCCTTCTCGATGGCCTTGATCACCTCGCGAATACTCGTGCCGGCGCCGCTACCGATGTTGATTGCGCTAAAGCCTTGCGAGCCTTCGGTGGCGAGTTTCTCGACGGCAGCGAGGTGGGCCGCAGCAACGTCGGCAACATGGACATAGTCACGGATCGCGGTGCGGTCTGGTGTGGTGTAGTCGTTGCCATACAGCGCGAAGGGCTCCCCCGTTTGGGCTGCGGTCATGAGTCGTGGCAGCAGGTGCGTTTCAGGGCTGTGGCGCTCCACCACTCGATCTGTCGCCCCAGCGACGTTGAAGTAGCGCAGCGCGATTGACTCGAGGCCGTGTGCCTGGGCATACGCACGGAGTACCTGCTCGAAGGCGGCCTTCGTTGCTCCATATGGATTGATCGGCGCGAGCGGGAGCTCCTCGTGGATCACGCTCGAAGAGGGTGCACCGTACACCGCGGCACTCGACGAGAAGATCAGGCGCTTCACGCCCACGGCGATTGCCGCGTCGAGGAGTGCGATGCTGCCAACAAGATTGGTCTTGAAGTAGCGCTCCGGCTGCGCCACGCTCTCGGCAACGATGCTCAGCGCTCCGATATGCAGGATCGTGTCGATTCGCGCGTCGCGCAGCACGCTCTGCATCCGATCCCCATCGGCGTAGCTGGCGATAACAGACGACGTCTCATTTGGAATCATGTTGGCGTGCCCAACCGAGAGGTCATCCAAGATGACGACGCGATGACCCGCTTCGATTAGTACGTCAACGCTCGCGGAGCCGATGTATCCAGCCCCACCTGTCACCAAGATCGTGCGCGGCTCCATCGTCATGGAGAGAGTCTAGGCGATGGAGTCGCGCCCTTCACGATCGGCGACGCGATCACACCACGCCAGAAGGTCACCCTCTATGTTGGGCACGCGACCGCGAGCGGTGTCATCAACCAGGCGCGCGAGGAGTGCTGCGACCCATGGACCAGGGGCGCGACCGAGTCGAGCAACCAGCGCATCACCCCCAACGGCGAGATTGCTCGCCGAGGCAGGAATCTGCTGTGCGTCACCATCTGTGCACGATGTGAGGAGCGCAGCCGCGGTGCCATTCGCCCGACCCGCGGCGATCCGACGACGAATCTGTCGTGCCGCATCCCGTGGGTCACCGGTGGTGGCGGCAGCGACGATGCGCAGCGCGGTCCCATCGAGTTGACCTCGCTCCGCCGCGCTCTCCGCAGCTGCCACGGCACGATCAAGAGCGCGAATCTGCTGAATTGCCGCAATCGTTGCGCGTGGACGTCGCCAAGATTCGAGGAGCGCCGCCACGTCGTCATCGTCGGTGATCGGTAGCAGCAGTTCATTCATGCGCCCCAACGGATCTGGCGCATCGGGAAGCTCTCGACCGCCGATCGATTCGACCCGCATGCCAACCTCCGGGCTCCATTCAGCAGCGAGTGCGGGCGCAATAGCGGCAAGGATCCCAAGATCTGCAGCGAGTTGTACGGCGTGCGCCGGGAGTTTCGCGGCAAGGATCCCGTCGATCTCTGCGCCGATCCGCTCCCCGGAGAGGCGCGCCGCGAGTGGAGCATCGTGCTGAATCGCTGCGGCTGTTGCCGGTTCGAGCGTGAGGCCGAATCTCGCGACAAATCGAATCGCGCGAAGCATGCGCAGCGCATCTTCAATAAAGCGCTCCGACGGATCTCCAACGGCACGAAGCAGGCTGTTCGCCAGATCGTCGATGCCACCGTGAGGATCGATGATGGCTCCATCAGCGACCGGATCGGCGCGGCGGCTCGCCTCAGGGGCGAGGCCGTAGGCGATCGCGTTCATCGTAAAGTCTCGTCGCGCAAGGTCGCCCTCGATGCGCGCAAGGAAGGTCACCTCGTCGGGGCGACGTCCATCGCTACTGCCGCTGTCGGCACGAAACGTGGTGATCTCGCGCACGGTGGCGTCACTCGTTGGCACTCCGACCGTGCCGAATCGATTCTCATACCGTGCGTTTGGGAAGATGCTGCGCATCTGCTCTGGCGTCGCCTCGGTGGCAAGATCCCAGTCGACGGGAGTGCGCCCAGCGATCACATCGCGGATTGCGCCACCAACAACGTATGCGCCAAAACCCGCGGCACGCAGCGCGCGCAACAGATCGGCCACATCGCGAGGGATGGCGGCGCGAACCGCCGCCGCGGGGGTCACGCGCCGCTGGCCGCGGCGCTGTCGCTAATGAAGAGGAAGTCGCGCCACGCGGAATAGGCGCTATGTCGTAGGTAGGGGAGGAAGACGGCGTACACGTCGCAGCGTGGCTCATATGGCTTGCGCCTGAGCTGTAAGCCTGCGGCCTCGGGGAGGCGATCCCCCTTGCGGTGGTTGCACGCCATGCAGGCCGTGACGAGGTTCTCCCACGTCCAGGTGTCGCCGCCACGACTCTTCGGCACGATGTGATCGATCGTCAGGGAGACGCCGGTGCGGCCGCAGTACTGGCAGGCGTGACCGTCGCGCGCGAAGATCTCCTTGCGGCTCAACTTGGCGCGCGGACGTGGCCGGCGCACGCGGTGGCGGAGTCGCACCACAGAGGGGGCGGTCCAGCTGCGCGATGCGCTGCGGATCGGGTCACCCTCGGCGAGGATTTCGGCCTTACCTCCTAAGACAAGTCGGAAGGCGCGCGGCAGGGAGGCGACGTTGAGCGGTTCGTAGTCCTGATTCAGAACGAGGACCTCACTGTTCATATGAGCGCGATCGTAGCAGGGGATCTGCGCTCAACGGGCGGCCGTTTACCCCACGGTGGGCGGGGCGGTGTGCGAGAATATGGGCATGCCAGCACCAAAACGCGCCAAGACGTCAACCTGGGCCACGAAGAGCGGCCTCGCCCAAATGCTGAAGGGCGGGGTGATCATGGACGTCGTGAACCCGGCAGAGGCGAAGATCGCCCAGGAGGCCGGCGCCGTTGCCGTCATGGCACTGGAGCGCGTCCCCTCGGACATTCGCCGCGACGGTGGTGTTGCCCGCATGAGCGACCCCGACATGATCAAGGGGATCCAAGCCGCCGTGTCGATTCCGGTCATGGCGAAGGCGCGCATCGGCCACGAGAGCGAGGCGCGCATCCTCGAGGCGCTTGACGTTGACTACATTGATGAGTCCGAAGTCCTCACCCCTGCCGACGATCGTTACCACCTCAACAAGCACGACTTCAAGGTGCCATTCGTTTGTGGCTGCAAGGATCTTGGCGAAGCACTCCGACGCATCAACGAGGGCGCCGCAATGATGCGCACCAAGGGTGAGGCGGGGACTGGCAACATCGTTGAGGCGGTGCGCCACATTCGCACGGTCTCCGAGGAGATCGCCGCACTAAAGGGACAGAGCGAGAAGCGCCTGCGCGCCGCCGCCAAGGAGATGCGTGTCCCCTATGAGCTGGTGAAGCTCACCGTTAAGGCGGGCCGACTCCCTGTCGTCAACTTTGTCGCGGGCGGTATCGCCACCCCAGCCGACGCGGCGCTCTCCATGTGGCTTGGCGCTGATGGCGTCTTTGTCGGCTCCGGCATCTTCAAGGCGAAGAACCCGGCCAAGACCGCCGTCGCCATCGTGCAGGCAACAACGCACTGGAAGAACGCCGCCATCCTTGCCGAGGTTTCGGCAGGCCTTGGTGAGGCGATGAAGGGGATTGAGATGCGCACGATCCCCGAGGGCGAACGCCTCTCCAAGCGCGGCTGGTAGCACCGTGGCGAAGCGCCACACCACGCCAGTCATTGGTGTGCTTGCAGTTCAGGGTGACTTTGCCGAACACATCCGCATGTTGGAAAGCCTCGGCGTTGAAGCGCGCGAGATTCGACTTCCAGGCGATCTCGACGGAGTAGATGGTCTCATCCTTCCCGGTGGTGAGAGCACCGCGATGCGCAAGCTGTTGCATCGCTGGGAGCTCGTAAAACCAATTAAGGCGCTGGCGAAGCGCGGCGCGCCAATCTTGGGTACCTGTGCGGGGGCGATCCTGCTTGCGACAAAGATTGCCGATGGCGATGAACCAGTCCTCTCGCTGCTCGACATTGAGGTGCGGCGCAATGCCTTCGGGCGGCAGCTCGAGTCATTCGAAACCAGCCTGACCATGGAGGGCTTCGGCAAGGAGGGGCGTTCGCGCACGATCCATGCCGTTTTCATTCGTGCCCCCGAGATCGTGAAGGTTGGTCCGTCGGCTCGCGCGGTTGCGACGCTCGATGATGGGCGCATCGTGGCGGCGCGCCAGGGGCGGATCCTTGGCATTGCCTTCCACCCCGAGATCACGGGCGAGACGGGCGTGCACCGCTGGCTTGTTACCGAGGCGTTAGCGGCCGCGCTCTAGGAGCCAAAAGAGACGCACGACGCGACGGCACGCGAGCCGCACGCTAAGATTTGCCCATGAGCATTGCTCGCGACCCCCACGAAGAACCAGCGCGTACCGCGATTCAAGACGAGGCGATTGTCGACAACCTCGACCTGCTCCTCGACTGTCTCCCTGGTGAGATCGTCGCGGCAATTCGTGAGTTGGCTACCCACGAAGATCTTGCCGCCGGCCGAGATGGCCTACTCGAAATCGTTCTCGACCTTGGTCGCCGACCAGAGGCACGCATCACCTCGGGCGATGTCACGCTACTGGAACGAGAGATCACCGAAGAAGACTTGAACTGGGTGATCTCGCGCATTGGAAGCTTTGGCGGTGATAATCGCGCCGGCATCGAGCGCACCCTCCATCGCATCTCCGCGATTCGTAATCGCTCCGATCGAGTCGTTGGCCTCACCTGCCGCGTTGGCCGCTCGGTCTTCGGCACGATTGAAATCCTCCGCGATCACATCGAGGCGGGCCGATCGATCCTGATCATGGGTCGCCCTGGTGTTGGCAAGACCACCATGCTCCGCGAGGCGGCCCGCGTCCTCGCCTCGGAGTTCAGCAAGCGCGTCGTGGTAGTCGACACCTCGAACGAGATTGCCGGTGACGGCGACATTCCACATCCGGCAATCGGCAAGGCCCGACGCATGCAGGTGAGCGCGCCAGAGCGACAGCACCTCGTGATGATCGAGGCTGTCGAGAACCACATGCCCGAGGTGATCGTGATCGACGAGATCGGCACTGAGGCCGAGGCCATTGCCGCACGAACGATCGCCGAGCGCGGCGTGCAACTGATCGGAACCGCCCACGGCAACAGCCTCGATAACCTGATGTTGAACCCAACGCTGACCGACCTGATCGGCGGCATTCAGACCGTCACCCTTGGTGACGACGAGGCGCGCCGTCGCCGCACGCAGAAGAGCGTGTTGGAGCGCAAGGCGCCACCAACCTTTGATGTGATCGTGGAAATCATCGATCGCGACCACATCTTGGTGCACGAGGATGTTGCAGGAACCGTTGATGCGCTGCTGCGCGGCGACGCGGTTGCCCCCGAAGAGCGCTGGCGTGATGAGGGTGGCGTGCGCCGCTCTCAGTCGCGCATCCGACCTGGACAAACAGCCCAAGGAGAGTCACGCCGATTTGGTGGGTTGACCCCTGGGGATGATCGACGCGGACGTCGGAGCGATCGTGGTGATCGCGGCGATGATGCCCGTGGCGGCTGGCGACGGAACCGTGAACAGGCGCGGTACGTAGAGACCATTCCAGGTGGCACAGCGGCACCAGTGATTCGTGCATTTGAAGGCGATCAGGTGGGTGGTGGCAGTTGGCGACCTGAACGCGGTTGGAGCCACCAGTCGATGGCATCCACTATCGCCGACATGGATCACGAACCCATCGGTCGAACGATTGACGGCGCACTTGTTCCAGCGGAGTGGGATGAGGCGCCCAGCGCCGACGGTGATGATGAGCGAAGCGTCAGTCAGCTCCCTGAACTTCGCGTCTTGGCGCACGGCATCTCACGCAAAAAGCTTGAGGCGGCAATTCGCGAACTCGGGCTCCCTGCGACGACTGCGCGTACCGCCGATGAGGCTGATGCCGTTGTAACGATTCGCAACGAGTTCAAGCAGCGCGGCACGCCGATTGTGGACGCAGAGCGACGTGGCGTGCCGGTGCATGTGTTGAAGAGCAACGCCTCAGAACAGATGGAGCGCGCGCTGCTCGACATCTATCAGCTGCCACACGACCCCCGTGAGATTGCGATGCGCGAAGCGAAGGCGGGGATTGAAGAGGTGGGGCGCACCCAACATCCCGTCGAGCTTGCGCCGCAAAACGCCTACATCCGGCGGTTACAGCACCAACTCGCTGGCGATGCCGGTGTCACCAGTAGCTCGCGCGGACGTGACCCGCATCGACGGGTTCGACTTGAACCCCAGGGTCGCTCCTCGGGCACCCCACGTCGTCGACGCTAAGCCACGATGTTCATCACCTTTGAGGGCCCAGATGGATCGGGGAAGTCTACCCAGATCGCCCTCCTGGCCGAGCGGCTTCGCGCCGCAGGTCGTGAAGTTCTGACCGTGCGCGAGCCCGGTGGCACACCGGCAGGCGAGCGTATCCGAGCGCTGCTCCTGGGCGAGGGTGGGAGCGTCGAGATCAACCCACGTGCCGATGCACTCCTGTTCAACGCATCCCGTTCGCAGTTGGTGGCGGAGGTAATTCGCCCCGCCCTGGCGCGTGGCGCCACCGTCATTGCCGACCGGTTCGCAGATTCCACGCTGGCCTACCAGGGCTACGGAAGCGGGCTCCCGCTCGACGAGCTGCGCGCGGCGATCAGTTTTGCTACCGCAGGGCTGACCCCAGACCTCACCGTGCTTTTGGACCTGCCCGCCGAAGAGGGGCTCGCCCGCAAGTCGGGTGACGGCCGCACGCGCTTTGAAGAGGGGTTCGACGCCGCCTTTCATGTGCGCGTCGCCGACGGGTTCCGCGCACTTGCCGCCGCAGAGCCAGCACGCTGGCGCACCGTTGACGCACGCCGCCCGAAGGGTGAGCTTGCGGATGAGATTGCCTCACTCGTTGGCCTCGCTACACTTCGCCAATGAATGGCCCCTTCATCTCCAAGATCGACACCCTTCGACCGGCGTTCGGGTTTGACGACATCTCGCTCGCCCCTGGCACCGACACGATTGACCCTGCCGACGTTGACCTGACACAAGAGTTTTGTGGGATTCCGCTCACCGAGCCAATCATCGCGTCCGCAATGGATGCGGTCGTTTCGCCGAAAACGGCGGGGGTACTCCGTGGCCTCGGCTCACTGGCCTTCATCAACCTTGAAGGGCTCTGGTTCCGCTATGAAGATCCCGCCGCCCAATACGCTGCAATCATTTCTGCAGCCGCCGACACGGTGCAGGCCACCTTTGCCGATCTCTATGCCGCGCCGATTCGTCCAGAGCTGATCGCCCGCCGCATTGCGGAGATGCGTGCAGCCGGTGCACCCGTTGCAATCGCTGCGACACCGCAAGCGGTTGGCAAGTATGCCGACGCACTCATCGGTGCGGATGTTGACCTGCTGCTCATTCAAAGTCAGGTCTCATCTGCCCGACACATCGCGTCGGGATACGCGCCACTCGAACTCTCTGCATTCGTGAAGCGCGCCGGGATGCCGGTGGCGATCGGCAACACCACGAACGCTGACGCCGCCTACGCCCTGATGGAGCAGGGGGCCGCCGCCGTCTTCGTTGGCGTTGGGCCAGGAAACGCCTGCACCACCCGAGAGGTGCTCGGCATTGGCGTGCCGCAAGTGACCGCCGTCAGCGATGTCGCCGCTGCCCGCGATGCCTACTTCGCTGCGACCGGTCGGTATGTCCCCGTGGTCGCCGATGGTGGCATTCGCAAGGGGGGTGAGATCGCAAAGGCGCTCGCCGTTGGTGCTGACGCGGTGATGATCGGTTCACCACTCGCCCGAGGCAGCGAGGCCCCTGGTGGTGGATTCAACTGGGGGATGGCGGCGCCGTCGCCAACGCTTCCTCGTGGCACGCGCATCAACGTTGGCACGGTTGGGAGCATGGAGCAGATCCTGCATGGCCCATCACGCGTGACCGACGGCAGTGAGAATCTTGCCGGCGCGGTACGTCAGTCTGCAGCCGCACTCGGCGTACAAAATGTGAAAGGCTTCCGCAACGTTGAGGTGATCTACGCGCCAGCGGCGGCAACCGAAGGGAAGAGCTGGCAGCGTGGGCGCTAGCGGCGTGGTGACCCCAACGCAGGGGGGCATTCTCGTTCTCGATTTCGGCAGCCAGTTTGCGCAGCTCATCGCGCGCCGCGTGCGCGAGCTGAACGTGCACTCAGAGCTGATCCCATTCGATACGCCGCTCAGCGACATCGTGGCGCGCAAGCCCGCGGGGATCATCTTGAGCGGGAGCCCGAGCTCGGTCTACGACGCCGACGGCCCAAAGCCAGACCCTGCCCTTTGGGAGAGTGGTTTGCCGATCCTAGGGATTTGCTACGGCGTACAGCTCATGGCACAACAGCTCGGTGGCGAGGTTGGACCCTCAGCACGACGCGAATACGGTCCTGCCGACATTCGAATCAGTGATCAGCCGAACCCACTGCTCGCCGGGATTGCGGGTGACGGTGGGCTGACCCGCGTCTGGATGAGTCACGGCGACTCCATCACCAAGGCGCCCACTGGTTTCACCTCGATCGCCGACACCGACTCCACTCCGTTTGCCGCGCTGGCAGATGTCAGGCGAAATCTCTGGGGGATTCAGTTCCATCCCGAGGTGGTGCACACCCCTGGTGGTAAGCGGTTGCTGCGCAACTTTGTCTACGACATTGCCAAGGCCCCAGCGAACTGGACATCAGGAAGAGTTGCTGAAGATGCCATCGCCGCTATCTCCGCACAGGTCGGCCCAACCGATCGAGTCCTCTGCGCCCTTTCAGGAGGGGTCGACTCCGCTGTTGCCGCCGCACTCATTCACCGCGCGATCGGGGATCGTCTCGTCTGCGTCTATGTGGATCACGGTCTGATGCGCAAGCGCGAATCTGATCTGCTCCGCGAAGTCTTCGCCAACACGCTCGGGATGACGATTCACATGGTTGATGCGGAGGACCGGTTCCTGGGTGCACTCAGTGGTGTGGAAGACCCAGAAGAGAAGCGCAAGATCATCGGCCGGGAGTTCATTCGCGTCTTCGAAGAGGAGTCTACGAAGCTCGGCGAATTTAAATTCCTGGCACAAGGAACACTCTACCCAGACGTGATTGAATCCACCTCCAAGGAGACGAAGGCCGCGCAGAAGATCAAGACCCACCACAATGTCGGCGGCCTCCCCGACGACTTGAAGTTCGAGCTTGTTGAGCCGTTGCGAGCCCTCTTCAAGGACGAGGTGCGGGCGGTTGGGCTCGAGCTCGGCCTCCCTGAGTCCGTAGTCCTACGCCAGCCGTTCCCGGGCCCAGGGCTCGCGATTCGCATCCTTGGTGACGTCACAAAGGAGCGACTCGACACGCTGCGTGAGGCCGATTGGATCGTGGTCGATGAGATCAAGAAGGCTGGACTCTATCGCAACATTTGGCAGTCATTCGCTGTGCTCACACCGATGCGCTCCGTTGGCGTAATGGGCGATGGGCGCACGTACGGCAATGTGCTCGCACTGCGCGCCGTAACGAGCGAAGATGGGATGACCGCCGACTGGGCCCGACTCCCGTATGACCTCATTGAACGCATCTCGGCGCGCGTCGTGAATGAGGTGCCCGGTGTCACGCGTGTGGTGTACGACGTGACCTCAAAGCCACCCGCCACGATTGAGTGGGAGTGACGAGCAGCCCTGAGCGCCTCCCCTCGCCGGGGGCGAGCTACTTGAAGCAGAAACCACTCCTCCTTGAGGGCCGACCAGACGCCACCGTGCGCACGGGGATGAGTACGCCAACCACGATGCCCGACAACTGGTGGGTTGGCCTGATGTGGGCGGAGGACGATGAGGGTGTCGTGAGTTGTCGCGAGGTTGCCCCAGTCGCGGGACCGCCACCAACGCCGCCACTCCAGCGAATCGGGGAGCTCATGACGAATGGACTCGGTGACCTCCTCGCCGTCGAGGAGGGGCGCTCCTGCCTGAAGCTGCGTCTCCTTGGCGATCTTGCGAACGTGAGCGAGCCCTGGCGCCGCCCGCTGGCACTCCAGGTGGCGGCCAAGTGGGATCCGATGCGAATCGCTACGATGACTGAGACGAAGGTTGCCGAGGCGGCACTCGACGCCTTCACTCGTGCGATCGAGGTCGCGCACCGACCCTGAAGCACCGCAGCAGGAGGGGGTTCAATCATGAGTGATCCGTTTAAGGATTTCCTTGAAGAGCTAGAGCGTCGCCGTGGTAGCGGAGCCCCTGACGCGACAAACGCTGACGCGACCGACTCTGACACGCCTCAAGAGGCTTCACCATCGCGCACGCGTGCACGTCGCCCGGGCGGCGGTACGCCGCGCGGGCGACGACCGACGTTCAAATTCGGTTTCCGCACCCTCTTCCTGCCACTCCTCCTCGTGCTCGTCGTGGTTGGCGGGCCACTCGTTGGCCTGCTCACCGACGCCCGCTGGTTTGAATCACTCGGCGCCGGCGCCCTCTACTGGCAGCGGCTGCAACTTCAAGGGGGACTCTTTGTTGGCGGAACGCTCGCCGCATTGGCACTCTTGATGCTGAGCCTCGTTGTGGCGGGGCTCATCTCCCGCCGCCTCGGCGGTGCATCGACAAGCGCTGGCACGCCAAGCGAGCCACGAACCCCGCTCATGGATGATCGTGGAAATTTGCGTCCCGAGGGGATCCTCGACTCCCTGCGCAGCATCTTTAGCAGCGATGTCGATGGTGCGGCGCGCAGTGCGGGTGCCACGATCGGCAACGGCGCCCTACGAATTGGTGCCGTGGTGATCGCACTCCTTATCGGCGCGCAGGTTGCCGCCAACTGGCAGCAAATTGCGCTTTGGCAGAACGCCGTGCCATATGTTGCCGACGGCACTGCCGTCGATCCAATCTTTGGACGCGACATCTCGTTCTATCTCTTTAGCCTCCCCGTCCTGCGCCTTGCGCAAGGCCTTGGCATCCTGCTGCTTGCTGGCGCAACGGCCCTTGCCGCGCTGCGCTACCTTCCAGCACTCGGCGCCCGAGGACTCGGTGGCGTGGGCACACTGCCGCGCCTCCACCTTGCGCTGCTCCTTGGTGGGCTCCTCTTGGTTACCGCATATGGGTACCAGCTCGACAAGCTTGACCTGGTCTACTCACAGAACGGCGTTGCGACCGGTGTCTCGTACACCGATGCAACGGCGCGCATCCCCGGACTCGACGCGCTCACCGTCATTGCGGCACTCGCCGCCGCCTTCTTGGTTGGCGCCGCGGTGACGCGCTCAACGTGGCCGCTGGTGCTCACCGTAACCTTCTGGGTCGGCGCCTCGGTGGTGCTCACCGGCATCTATCCAGAGTTCGTGCAGCGTTTCCAAGTCACGCCGAATGAGTACGCGCTCGAAGAGCCCTACGTTGCCAACAACATCCGCATGACGAGGTTGGCGTTCGGCCTTGATGGCTGGGTCGAGCGCCAATACGACGGATCGGCGGATCTGACCACGGCGGCGATTGCCGACAACGCTTCATCGTTCGCCGATGCGCGCCTCTGGGACTACCGGCCGCTACAGGCAACCCTCGATCAGCTCCAAACCGTGCGCCAGTACTACAACTTCTCCGACGTCGATGTCGATCGTTACGTGATTGATGGGAAGCAGCGCCTGGTCATGCTCTCTGCGCGTGAATTGAACCCCCAGCGTGCCCTTCAGTCGGCAACCTGGGTGAATCGTCGCATTGCTTTCACGCATGGCATTGGGGTTGCCATGGTCCCGGTCGCTGGGGTGGCGAGCGGTGGACTTCCGCAACTGATCATTCGCGACATCCCACCTGTTTCGAGCGGTGGCGCCCCAGTGGTGAGCGAGCCGCGCATCTACTTCGGCGAACTTGATGATGATTGGGTGATCGTCGGCGCGAAGACAGAGGAGTTCGACTATCCGGTCGGCGATGATGCCAGTGGATCGGGGAGCTCGGGCGACGCAACAACCAAGTGGAGCGGAACGACCGGGATTGCCCTCAATACCTTCTTCGATCGCCTCCTCTTCGCCGCGCGATTGGGCGACCTGAACCTCTTGATCAGCGATCAGATCACCGCCGACAGCCAGCTCCTTTGGCGCCGAACGATCAGCGAGCGCGTCACGGCCCTCGCCCCGTTTGTCACCTGGGACTCCGATCCGTATCTGGTGATCCGTGCTGACGGAGGCCTGAGCTACGTTGTCGACGGATACACAACGAGCGATCGATTCCCGAATGCCGACGCAGCAGAGGGGAGCAGGGTCAATTACCTGCGCAATAGCGTGAAGGCAACGGTTGACCTCTATACGGGCGACACCGCGCTCTACCTCGCTGATGCGAAGGATCCGATCGCGCTGGCGTGGTCGAAGGTTTTCCCAGGCCTGCTCCGCCCGCTCGAGACCATGCCGGCCGATCTTCGTTCGCACCTGCGCGTTGGGGCAAACGGTTTTGACGTCGCAACACGCATCTACGCGAAGTACCACGTGACCGACCCACAGACCTTCTACCGTCAGGACGACGTGTGGACGGTGCCTGAGTCGGCCGCCGGATCACAGTCGCTCCCAGGGGAGTCGTACTACGTGCGCGTTCGCCTTCCAGGTGAAACTGGCACGGAGTTCACCCTGATTCAGCCACTCGTCCCCACGAGTCGACCGAACATGATCGCCTGGATTGCCGCGCGCAACGATGGTGACGCCTACGGTCAAGTTGTGGCGTACCGCTTCCCGAAGGACACGTCGGTCTTCGGTCCAAGCCAGGTTGGTGCCCGCATCGATGCGGACCCCATCATCTCGGCACAGACCACGCTGTGGGATCAATCGGGCTCAACCGTCACGCGCGGAAACCTGATTGTGACGCCGATCGGCGGCACGGTCGTGTACCTGCAGCCGGTCTATCTGCAGTCAACGTCGAGCTCCTTCCCAGAGTTCCAGAAGATCGTCGCTGCAACCTCTACCAAGGTGGTGTGGGGGAACACGCTCTCCGAAGCACTCAACCTTCTTGTCGGCGGTGGCGTGATCGATCCGGGTGGTGGAACCAATCCAACCGACATTGCGGGACTCGTCTCAAAGGCTTCAACGCTCTTTGCTCAGGCACAGGCTGCACTGAAGGCGGGCGATTTTGCAACGTACGGTGTGCGCATCGGTGAGTTGCAGGCTGTACTGAAGGAGCTCTCGAAACTCACGGAGAACAGCACGCCGTAGCGGTGCTCGAATGAACATGGTGCCGCGTCCAGGCCTACTGCAACTTGCGGGTCGCGAGGCGCCCGCACTGTACGTGATCGGGCTCACCTTCACGGTGGTGGGACTGAGCGCACTAGTTGCTGGGATCGCTGGCGCGGGGGCTGGTGCGGTGATCCTTGCCCTGGTGCTTGCGGGCGTTGGTGGTATCGCCCTCTCGGGGGCTTCCGCGCTGCAACGGCGTGTCGATACACCCGCCGCAGGGTGGCGTGGGCCGGGTCCGTTGGCGATCTTCTGGACGACCATCCCCTGGGCACTTCTCGCGCAGCTCATCGTCAGTGCGCTGTTCACCGCAGTTGGTGTCGCAGCCGTCCTGCGGACGCCGTTCGGAACACTCGCCTTGGCCGCCGCATCGAACCTTGCGACAATGTTGATCATCGGCCTCGTCGTCGTTGGCAGCGGCGCCGTGCGCTGGCGAGATCTCATCCTCTCCACACCAGATGCGTCACCAAATACGCTGCCGCCACCCGATCGTCGCGGTGGCCTCCTCGGCGATCTCTTGTGGGGTGTTGCCCTTGCTCTTCCGATCTTGAGCGCCGCCGGACTCTTTGCGGCGCTCGTGATGAACGGTACTGGCGTCGGTGCCCCTGCGGTGCTCCCGCCAACCTCCACGATGACAGAGCTCGCTGCCAACGCCCTGACGGCCGGACTGATCGCGCCGATTGGTGAGGAGCTGCTCTATCGCGGCGTCATCGCACAGGCGTGGGCTCGGCAATCAACCGCACGCCGAGCGATCCTCTTCTCTGCAGTCGTCTTCGCCTTCGCGCATACGTTAACCGTCGGAGGCACGTCGGTTGCCGACGCGGTGAGCGTTGCCGCCGTCGCATTTCTCGTACGGCTCCCGCTCGGCATCGCCCTTGGCTGGCTTTGGGTTCGGCGCAGATCGTTGGTCGCGACCATCGCCCTCCATGCTGTGTACAACCTCGCCATCGTCGCGCTCTCGTAACGCGACAAAACCAAACGCGCTAGGTACGCGGCGCGCGAGAAGATCACCGTGCCTTCGGTAGGGTGGCGGGAAAACGGCGGGCTCGCCACGCTGCCGGGGGTGCCAACTACGGCCGCTCGATCTACGTCGCGGAGGTTCGATGAGTCTCGCCTTGGCTGCCACCGCCACGATCGACGTGCGTCAAGAACAGCTCGATCGCGATACACGTTTCATTGCAGCACTCGAGTTCCTCCTGTCGGAGAGTGGGTCAACGCACACTGCGGCTGAGTTGGTTGAGCTCAGCGATGGGCCGGAGGGACTCCTGCGAGGGGACACGTTTGGCCGACTGCTACGCGCCGGCGTACCGAACCAGACTGCGGAGCATGTCACCCGCACCATCAGCGCCGCACACGATCTCACCGCCTGGTGGCCGGCAGAACGAACACGCGTGCAGGCGCCGGCTGACCTTGCCGCGATTGCCCAACCGCTCTTTGGCAGATCGGCACACGAGCAGCTCCACATTGCCATCGTCGATGGTCGAAACGGGCTCCTCGACATGCGCCATGTCTACACGGGAACCGCTACGGGCACGAGTGTGCGCATCGGTGAGCTTCTGCGGCCGGTCCTTGCGGCCGAGGGTGTTGGCTTCGCCGCCGTCCATAACCATCCGAGCGGCGACCCCGAGCCTTCCGATGAAGACCTTCGGCTGACGAGCGAGCTCCTCGCTGCCGCCCGACTACTCGACCTTGAGTTCCTGGACCACCTCGTCATCGGGCACGGTCGCTGGGTAAGCATTCGTTCGAAGCGGCCTGCGATCTGGGGTGGCGAGGCGCCATAGGGGGAGGGCAGGGGTGCGCGGGGTGGGTGCTACCATCGCGCCATGCTTGACCGAATCTATAACCTCTTCTCGCGCGATATCGGGATTGACCTCGGCACGGCCAATACGCTGGTACACGTTGCGGGCAAGGGCGTCGTCATTAGCGAGCCGTCGGTGGTTGCAGTTGAGACGAAATCACGGAAGGTGATCGCCATTGGCGCCGAAGCGAAGCGCATGCTCGGCCGCACCCCCGCAAACATCGTGGCGATTCGACCACTGCGCGATGGCGTGATCTCCGATGCGGCGGTAACGGAACAGATGATTAGCTACTACGTGCGCAAGGTGCACCAGGGCGGATGGCTCTCTGCGCGACCACGCATGATCATTGGCATCCCCTCAGGGGTGACCGAGGTAGAGAAGCGTGCCGTGCGTGACGCCGCAATTCGAGCGGGCGCACGTTGGGTTCGCCTCGTTGAGGAGCCGATGGCTGCGGCGATCGGTGCTGGCCTTGCCGTCGGTGAGCCAAACGGGAGCATGATCGTTGACATTGGTGGCGGCACCACCGAGGTTGCCGTGACCAGCCTTGGTGGCATCGTCACCGCGCGCAGTATTCGAATCGCGGGTGACGAGATGGATGAGAACATCGTTGCCTACGCCCGACGTCAGTACAACCTCCTCCTCGGCGAGCGCACTGCTGAAGACATCAAGATGGCCGTCGGATCAGCGCACTCTGGCGAGTGGGACTCTCAGCGCATCACCTTCCGCGGACGCGATCTGCTCACCGGCTTGCCGCGTGCAGTAGAGGTTGCAGCGCCGCAGGTGCGCGAGGCGCTTGAGCCGTCCATCGTTGAAATCATCAACGCCGTACGGGACACCATCGAAGAGACGCCGCCAGAACTCGTTGCCGACATCATGGATCAAGGCATCGTGCTCGCGGGTGGTGGTGCACTCTTGCTCGGCATGGATGTGCGCCTCGCGGCCGAAACGAAGATGCCAGTTCGCATCGCCGATGATCCGTTGACCTGCGTTGTGCGCGGCACCGGCATCATCCTGGAAGAGGTTGAGGCGCTCGAGAAGATGCTCGTCCCTGAGACCTACCAGCGGCCACTACGCTAATCTCGCCATGCTCCCCCGAGACCGTGGCGAACGGAATCCGCAGGCTGGCCTCTTCGCAATTGGCGTTGTACTCGCCATCAATGGACTCCTCTTCCTCCTCTCCGGCAGTGCGCCGGTGCTCGCGGTGCAGGGCGCCGCGGGAGAGTTCGTGCGGACGGTCAGCGAGCCTGTAGCGGCAGTCGGACGGGGGATCGCCTCTGTGCGCGACCTCTTTGTCGATATTCGTAGCGTGCAGGCTCGACTCGCCGCGCTGCTTGAAGAGCGCGATCAGCTCAGCGCTGAGGCTGCCCGCTCTGCCAGCTTGGAGCGTGAGGTAGCCGAACTGCAGGCCACGCTCGACCTCCGTGCAACGACCTCGTTCACGACGGTCGCCGCTCAGGTTGTCGCGCGTGATTTCGCGATCGATCGGCGATATGTGATCTTGGATGTTGGGAGCGTCGACGGCGTGCGGGTCGGTGACGTTGTGATCGGCGCTGGTGCATCCCTGGCTGGGCGCGTCGTGCAGGTGTCAGACCAGAGCTGTCAGGTGCGGCTCCTTACCGACCCCGAATTCTCGGTCACCTCTGAGGTCGCGGCAACAGGTGCGATTGGACAGGTTCGAGGTCGAGCGGCGAATCCACTCGCCTTTGACGATGTTGACGCCCAACGCCAGGTGCTTGTTGGCGCCGAAATCACGACCTCTGGGATCGAATTGAGCCCAACGTTACGCTCCGCGTTCCCGAGGGGACTCTCCGTGGGCCGAGTCGTTGCGGTGAACAACATCGCCTCTGCCGTTCTCCAGAGCGCTGATGTTCAGCCAACGCTCAACTTAGACTCAATCAGAACGCTGTTGGTGATCCTCAATTACCGCGGCGGGCTGCCTGAGCCGAGCGTGACGCCGTAGCCGCTCGCTTCGACATCTTCTTCTTGTAGGCGGCGATCACTCGCTTCGCTGGACCATCCGCCACGATCCGGCCACCTTCAAGCTCAATGGCTCGCGTGCAGAATGTTGCCGCAGAGTCGAGATCGTGCGTTACGAAGACGATTGCCCGCGCCCGCCTCACCAGCTCGGTAATGCGACTACGTGATTTTGCAATGAATGCGGCATCACCAGTAGAGAGCACCTCATCAAGCAGCAGCACATCGGGCTCGACGGAGGTGGCGACGCTGAAGCCCAACCGAGCGCGCATACCAGAGCTGTAGGCACGCACCTCGGCGTCGGCGAAATCTTCGAGCCCGGAGAATTCGATGATTTCTGGCACGCGTTGGACCATCTCCCTGTGTGGGACGCCAAGGAACTCACCAACGAGGAGGGCATTCTCACGAGCGTTCAGTTCCGGGTCAAACCCCGCACCAAGCTGAAGGAGCGTGGCAATCTTTCCGCGAACCTCGACCTTTCCGACCGTTGGTTCGAGGATGCCGGCAAGCACCTGCAGCATCGTGCTCTTTCCCGCACCGTTCGGGCCAATCACTGCAACAGACTCTCCAGCCTCTACGCGAAAGTCAACCTCGCGCAGCGCCCAGAACTTGCCGCTCTGGGAGTGCCGTCCGTCGCGCATCACGGTGTCGCGAAGCTTGCGCTTCTTGTTCAGGCGCAAGTCGTACTGCACCCCAAGCCCGGAGAGCAAGATTGGCGGCGGTGTCGGTGTTACCCGCTTTGACGTTCGCTGTGCCATCTAGAGCACCTTCACAAAGAGTGGTGAAACCCGTCGAAAGAGGTAGACCGAGAGCAGGATCACTGGAATCGAGGCGAGGGCGAGAAGGCCGAGTGGCACCCAATCTGGGGAGCGGCCGTAGTAGAGGGCATCACGGTAGCCGGAGAAGATCCAGGTGAAGGGATTGATGTCGACGAAGAAGTTGAACCAGGGGTGTCGTGCGCCAATGGCACGGAGCGTCTCGATCGGAAAGAGCGCTGGCGAGAGGTAGAACCAGATGCGCAGCGCGTGGGGGATGAAGTTGGAGATATCACGGAAGAAGACCGCCAATGCGCTGAGGGCGATCACCGCGGGGATGGTCCAGAGGAACTGCACGACGGCGACGGGGAGAACGGCGATGGCCCAGGGGCTAAGCCGATCGGGATAGATCAGGTAGAGCGCCCCAAGCGGCACGAGGGCGAAGAGGAAGCTTGTGACGCTCGCAAGCACGGAGGCCGCTGGAAGGACGAGGTGAGGGAAGGCGATCTGGCGCATCACCTGCTCACGACCGCGCACCGAGGTCGTGGCAGAGGCAAGCGCAGCGGTGAACCACTTCCAGGGGAGGATGGCCGCGCCGAGGAAGAGGAGGATGGCTGGTTGGCTGCGATGGAAGATAACGTTGACGAGCAGGAAGTACACAAAGAGCTGCAAGGCCGGGTCAAGGAACCACCAGATGTTGCCAAGGAGCGAGTTCGTCCCCTTGTTTCGGACCTCAGAGATCGTCAGATACCAGACGAGGCGGCGGCGCTCAACAAGTGAGGCGAGGCTCTCGAGGATGGTGCCAATGCTGCCTCGGCGCGGCCTACCGACGGTCAGTTCCGTGCTGTGGGTCGTCATGAGAGGGCGAGGATAGCACCCGTCCCCCCTATACTGCCCCTAACCAGGCACCTACTGAAGGAGGATCGCTGAGCATGAACCCAATCGCACGCCTTCGCGCCAGAGCCGCCGCCCGGTACCAGGCCGCCGACAAGACAGCGCTCACCAACCTCTCGTTCGTGTTGGCAATCGCCCTGACAGCGGTGCTCCTCGTTGGCTATGCCGGCTACACCGTGTACAACGGCACCTTGGCCTCCGCGGTCGAGGTCAACAACGCATCGATCAACAAGTCGGAGGCGAAGGGCCGTGCCGAGGTCACCGCATTCCAACTTGCCGTGCAAGGTGCACGGATCCGTGCCCGGGTTGCCGCTGGCACCATGACGAACACGGCGGGTGATACCGCGCTCCAGGCGCTGAACAATCAGGCGCAGGCGATTAGCACTCAGGTCACGGCCGATATGGTCGACACCCTCCTCATCCGTGACCTTGCCGCCGCAAATGGCATCACCGTTGACCCTGCCGCAGCTGCCGCCGAATGGGCGAAGGAGACGATGCTCCCAGAGTTGCGCCTCTTCCGCCGCATTAGCATCGATGCAGCCAACGATCCAAAGACGAAGAAGCCGACCGCTGCGACACGAGCGGCAGCGAAGGCAAAGGCCGACGCGATCTTGGCCGAGCTCAAGGCGGGTGGGGACTTTGCCGCAGCTGCCAAGCGGGATTCAACCGACGCATTTGCCGAACTCGGTGGGCTCGTTGGATGGAGCACGCGGGCCGAAGATCCAGCCGACGACCTTGGCTATACAGCCGCGTGGGCGCTCGTTCCATCAGCCGATGGTGCTGGTCAGCCGATCACGGACGTCATTGCTCGGACTGAGAATCAGTTCGTCATCTTCCGACTCGAGAAGTCCCAGGCATCCAAGCTCGATCCAGACTTTGAGAAGCAGGTGAGTGATGCAGGGATCGATCGCGGCCTCTACCAGCGCATGACTGAGGAGCGCGCGTTGAAGACCGCCCTCAGCGACAAGATCACCGCTCAGCTGCTGGTTGGTCCAGTAGAGCAGCGTGAGGTGAGCTACGTAGCCGCCTCAGTTCCAACAAAGGATGAGGCGGAGATCCAGGTGAGCCACATTCTCTTTAGCCCCAAGAACGATCCCAACACTGCGGCTGACCTTGACCCAGCTGACCCGGCCTGGGCAGCCGCCGAGAAAGAGGCGAGCGACCTGGTGGCGCGCTTGAAGGCTGGTGCCAACTTCGCTACCGAGGCGAAGAAGAGCGACGACACGACATCCGGTGCCGACGGCGGCCTCCTCGCGTGGACGCCGAAGGGCACCTATGTCCCAGAATTCGAGGCCGCAATTTGGGCGAACGGTGTGCAGCACAACGATATCCTCGGGCCAATCAAGACGCAGTTTGGCTATCACGTGATTAAGTTCGACGCGCGGCGCCCTTCGTTGAAGGATCGTCTCGACGAGCTTGCCAAGACGCTTGCCGTCGATGGCGTTGACTTCAAGAAGGCAGCGACAACCGCGACCACCACCATCGGGGAGCTCACCTACGCTAGCCCATTATTTGTTGCGAAGTCCACGCTCAACCCAGATCTGGGCGGTGTTGTCTGGGGGCTAAAATCGAACGGCACGAGTGCCGTGGTCGAGAGTTCAAAGACCTATCTCATCGTGCACGTTGGCGGGATTGAAACACGCGCGTTGACCGCAGACCAAGTGAAGCAGATCACAGCGAACGGCTTCTCGATCTGGCTCGACCGATACCGCACTGCGGCGCGCGTGGCGGTTGATGGCAACGTGGTGCAGGAGGCTGGGGCTTCGCCAACTCCGTGACCGCGAAGGGTCTCGGCCGATCACTCGACGCGCTCATCGCGGTGGCAGGGCGCGTTGATCCCACCCTCAATCCGGCGGGTGGGATCACGATCGTTTCGTTGCGCCACTGTGGAGCAACGGCTTTCGACACTGCTCGACCCCTCATCGTGCTCCTCGACACCGACGACAGTGATCAAGCCCTCCCCGGTCGTCGTGGCACAGGCTGGGAACTCCTCACGCGCCTCTATGGTGCTGACCGTGTGGTGACGTTGCTTCCGAGTGGGGAACGCGGCACGGTTGCCACCTGCGAAGCGGGCGGCACGGGCGACGACCAGGCCATCTACGTGGCCGGCCTTGCGCCGCTCGAAGCGCTCGCCTCGCCCTGGACGATGCCGTGGCTGAGCGCCCGACTTCGTGCCCCCGATGGTTGCCCCTGGGATCGCGAGCAGACTCATGCCTCGTTGGCGAAACACCTGATTGAGGAGGCGTGGGAGCTTAATGATGCAATCATGGAGCTAGATGCGGCCAGCGACGCAGAGCGACCACGAGCCACGGCGCACCTTGCGGAAGAGCTCGGTGATGTGTTGTTGCAGGTGGTGCTGCACGCACAGATCGCGCACGAGCGCGGCGACTTTGACCTTACCGATGTACACGACGGCCTCGTACGCAAGATCGTACGACGGCACCCACACGTCTTCGGTGAGGCCAGCGCGGCGACCACGCGAGATGTGCAGCGAAACTGGGAGGCGATCAAGGCAAGCGAGCGGGCTGCAGCTGGCACCGATGAGAAGGTACCGAGTGCACTTGATGGTGTGAGCCGTGGACTCCCAGCGCTCTCGGCGAGCCGTGAGCTCCAAGACCGCGCCAGCGCCGTCGGCTACGACTGGCCCAACCTTGACGGCGTACGGGCGAAGATCAGCGAAGAGTTGGCAGAGCTTGACGAGGCGCTCGCCGAGGCTGGCCACCCTGATCAGATCACCAGCACGCCAGCGCGCAGTGCAGCAGCGTTGGCGCATGCGCAGGAGGAGCTGGGCGACGTGCTCGCGGTGATCGTGAACCTGGGTCGGCGGAGCGGCATTGACGCCGAGGCTGCCTTGCGCGGGGCCAACGATAAGTTCCGACGCCGCTTCGGTGACGTTGAGCGTCGTGCCGCTTCGCGCGGGATCTCCCTAAAAGATGCAGACTTCACCACATTAGATGCGCTCTGGGATGAGGCAAAAGCCGCCGAGCGTGAAGCGAAAGGGTAGGGGCATGATGAGCAAGGAACGAGCAGACGGGCGCGCGGTCAACCAGCTCCGCGATCTAAAGATTGAACTCGGTGTGCAGAAGTGGGCCGAAGGTTCGGCGATCATCTCTGTCGGCAACACCGTCGTGATCTGCTCTGCCTCCATTGAGGAGCGCGTGCCGCCACACCTTCGCGGCAAGGGCACCGGATGGGTCACCGCCGAATACAGCATGCTGCCGCGCGCAACCAACACCCGCTCCGATCGCGAGGCGGTCCGCGGCAAACTTGGCGGTCGCACCCATGAGATCCAGCGCCTGATCGGCCGTGCCCTTCGCCAGTCGGTTGACCTCTCTAAAATTGGTGAGCGTTCGATTCTCATTGACTGTGACGTGCTTGTTGCCGATGGTGGCACTCGCTGCGCGAGCATCACTGGCGGTTGGATCGCCCTGGCCCTCGCCATGCGAGCGAAGAAGCTCGAGGCGCACCTGGTTCGTAACGTTGCCGCTGTGTCGGTCGGCATTGTCGACGGCCGAGCGGTACTAGACCTGCCGTACGAAGAGGATAGCCGCGCCGATGTGGACTTGAATGTGGTCGCCACCGATGCTGGTCACTATGTTGAGCTGCAAGGGACGGCTGAACAAGATCCGTTCCACCGCACCGCACTCGACGAGATGCTCAAGCTCGCCGATGCCGGCATTGCCGACCTGATCACGTTCCAGCGCGATACGCTCGCCGGCGCGTGAGCGGGCCGCGACGGCGGCTCCTTGTCGCCACTGGGTCGGCGCATAAGCTGATCGAACTGCAACGCCTCTTCGGTGACCTGCCGATTGACTTGGTGACGCTCCGCGATCGTGGTATCACCGGCGAGGCCCCAGAAGATGGAGCGACGTTCGAAGAGAACGCCATACAGAAGGCCCGCTGGTATGCGAGTGCCTCGGGCGAGTGGACGCTCGCCGACGATTCTGGCCTCGAAGTTGCCGCGCTGAACGGCGCGCCCGGCGTCTACACGCGTCGCTACGCCGGGCCAGATGCCACCGATCTGCAGAACTACGAGAAGCTTCTCGCCGAAACAGCGGGAGTCACCGATCGATCGGCGCGCTTTGTCTGCACGATGGCGCTGATTGATCCGGTCGACGGCTCAGAGCGCACCTTCCGCGGCGAGTGCCCTGGCACGCTCACGACGGCGCCACGAGGCGAGTTCGGCTTCGGATACGACCCAATCTTCGAAGTGGATGGTCGAACGATGGCTGAACGCTCACCCGCAGAGAAAGATGCCCTCAGTCATCGGGGTCGTGCCGCGAGCCTTGTTGTCGCCGCGCTGAGGAGTGAGCTGCAGGCTTAAGGACCTGGGGGAGGAGGCGTTGACGCCGCTGGCTCGGTGCTCTCAGGTGCAGAGGTTGGATCTGGCGTCGGAGTACGGTGCGACAACGGCAGCCCCGCGTCACACGTCACCAGCGTCGGATACGGGTGTACCGCGGTCGGCGATGCGCTTGGGCTGGGTGCCGGAGTGGCGCCACTCGCCAGCGGCGAAGGGACAAAGCTCGCCTCGGCGCCGAGCTTCGGTTCACTCTTCGTGGCGGGGAATCCCCAAGGGCGTGTTCCGGGCGTTGGGAAGAGGCGAGCGCCAAGCATCAGCATGCGATCTGGTTTGAAGAAGACCACTGAGCCGAAGGTGCTGAACTCGCCCTTGTGCCGATAGCGCAGGATGGTGTCGCCTGGCTCAATCACAGCGCGAACGATCTTGCTCGTGTCGAAGCCCCCGGCCGCCTCGGCGAGCACCGGAATCAGTGCCGGATTGAGATCGGTGCGAACACCGTCACCAATCACGTCCAAGAGCGAGAGGGCGTTGCTGACGAAGTTGCCACTTCGAGCCAGCTCGTCACGCGCCGCCAGTAGGATTTCGATCTGTCGTGGGCCACGAGTCATATCGTCGGTGCCAGGCGCCTTGCGAATGCGCCCGTAGGCGAGTGCGCACTGCCCGCTCACGTGCCAATTACCCGACGGTAGTCGCACCCCGGCCATGCCTGTTCGATAGGTAACGTCAAAGATCTCTCGGTGAATGGTCAGGTCAACGCCTCCGAGCTGGTCAATGATCTTGACGAAGGTCGGGATGATCACTACAGCTGTGGCATCGATCTTGACGTTGAACATGGCGCCGAGGGCGGTACTGAGCGCCACTGCCGGGCCAGCGGGATACAACTTTGGGTGGCGCAATGCGTGCGACCAGAGCGAGTTGATCTTTGGAGCGTAGACGTCACCATTCCCGAGTGGCACGTTCACAAGGTCTCGAGGAATTGAGACGGTGCTGACATACCCGCTGATTCGGTCCCAGCTGACGATGATCATGGCGTCGGTGTTGAATGAGTTGCGATTACCAACCGTGTCCGCACCGATCAGCAGCAGCGTGAAACGATCAGCAAGTGGTGGTGGCGTTGGCGTCGCGCTCTCAGCCGGGGAGCCGTCGGGGGTCGGGGTGCCGAAGCCCGAGAAGACATCAGCTGCTGCGACCTTGGCGCGATAGACGATCGCCGCCGCACCCGCCTGTGGTGCGATGGAGATAAGGAGCGCAAGTGCGAGCAGGATCGCCGAACGGCGAGTGCGCGTGGTGCCGCGCGCGGCATCTACGGTTACGGCAATGCGCCACGGAATGGAGAGGAGCAGGAGGGCAAAGAGCAGGGTGAGGCGGCCAGGCGTGGCAATTGCAGCCGCAGTGCGCACCACGCCGAAGAGGAGGAGTGCGCCGGTGGTCGTCGTGACGATCACGAGGAGGGGGAGGGCGGAGAGGAGTGCGGCGCGACGTCGACCGCCAAGCCACTGGCCCAGCCCAGGCAGGATCGCCGATGCGACGGCGGATCGGAGGGAGCCGATTTTAGGCGTGGAATCAGGAGTCATAGGGTGATGATGCCACCCGAATGGGTGGAGCGTTTAGGATGAGCAGGTCGGGGTGTGGCGCAGCTTGGTAGCGCGCCTGCTTTGGGAGCAGGAGGTCGGAGGTTCGAATCCTCTCGCCCCGACCACAACCTTTTCCCTCCTGCCCTCCAAACTTCGTCACCCAGATGGCCTCGTTTAGACTGATGCCATGACGAGCCAGCCCCTCTCGGAGCGCCTCAGCGCCGGATACCGTCGTTTTCGCGCCGGTCGCTACAACGACGAGCGCGTGCGATATGACGAGCTTGCGCGCGAGGGGCAGAAGCCGCGCACGATGATCGTTGCCTGTTCTGACTCGCGCTCTGCGCCAGAGACGATCTTCGATGCCGGCCCAGGTGAACTCTTTGTGGTGCGCAATGTCGCCGCCCTTGTTCCTCTCTACGCTCCCGATGCCAAGAGCCATGGGGCGAGTGCCGCCCTTGAGTTCGCCGTCCTCGGCCTCGAAGTCGACTCCATCGTGGTCATGGGGCACGGGCGTTGTGGGGGCGTTGGTGCGGCGCTCGACCCCGCATCTCGGCTGACGGACTCTGACTTCATTGGCGCTTGGGTCGCCGACCTGCGGACGCTTGACGAGCGAACCCCAGCCTCGACGGCTGGTGGACCAGCAGAGCGACAGCGCCTGATTGAGCACCTCAGCGTGCAGCAGTCGCTCGAGCATCTCCGCACCTTCCCGTGGATCGCCGAGCGCGAGCGCGCCGGCAGCCTCACGCTCCACGGCGCCTGGTTCGACATTTCGCTCGGGGAGCTCCATGCCCTTTCGGGCAGCGAATGGCTCCCACAGCCGTACGACCAGGCGGGGTGACCCCTTCGGGAACCGCCAGCCCCGCTCGCTCGTTACGATACTGTTGGGGACACTCCCCACATAGAGATGAAGTTGAGGTGAACCGTGCGAACACTCCTGAAGGTCTTCCTCCCGCTCGCCCTCCTGCTGGCGGCGGTTGCCCCAGCGGCTGCTGCTGACGAGGTTCCGGCTCCAGACGCCACCCCAGAGGCGGTGATGTACTCAGTCGGCGGCTATAGCGGCACACTTCCGATCGCCTCTCCCGCGGATGCACATGCCGCGGTGCTTGCCGCTGGCGGGCCATTCGCCGATTTCACCTACAACGACGGCGCGCTGATTGGCGCCACGAAGTACTACGACGTCAAGGGCGAACCAGGAGGCTCGGCCACATGGATTGTGGTCTACACCTACGGTTGGAACGACTGCAACGCGGGCTGCATCAACGGACATAGCTTTGTGTATCAGGTCGACCCACTGACTGGCGCAGCAACCTTTGATAGCCACCAGGGCGATGTACTGCCTGCCGACGCACCAGCAGAGCTGGTCGCGATCACCGGTCGCAGCGGCGGCGTCGTGCCGGAGGCGTACTGGCGCACACTTACCGGTGAGCCGAGCGCCTGCCCAGAGGGAATCACCGATCCAAATGCACCAATTTCGAGTGACACTGTTCTGCCGTGCCTGCTGCCAGACGGCTCACTCTTCCCAGATGTGATGGCCGCAAATTCTGGTGGCGGGAACGACTTGGCCACGATGTACAGCACTTGGATGGAAGAGTTTCGCGCAAGCCTTGAGCCGTGCGCTGAGGGTGTTGACGTGACCGATCCAACCATTGCGCCATGCCTGCTGGCGGACGGCACGGTCGTTGGTGCAATGCCACTCTTTGCCATCATGGACAAGGCCGGAGTTGGCGAGCAGGACAACAGCTGGACCACCACACTGCCAACCATCATCTTGGCGGCACTGCTCGCTTGGATCGGTGCTGCGGCACTCGTTGGTCGATCGAAGCGCCGCGCCGCGTAACTCGCGGCTCGCGCGCACAAGGAGCTACCGGGCGACCCCGGCCGAGCCGCTCAGGCGGTCAGGTTGGGGTCGTTCCCCATTCGTAGTTCTGCTTCAAGATTCGCAGGTAGACGAACGTCTCGGTTTCAAGCACGCCAGCGATGGAGCGCAGTCGATCGGTGAGGAAGGTGAGCAGCGCATCATTGTCTTCGCAGACCACTTCGATCAGTAGGTCGTAGGCGCCAGCCACCACCACGCAGTAGCTCACCTCGGGGAGCTCTTCGAGCTCCTTGGCGGTGGTGAGGAGTGCGGCGGGAGTGCAGCGCACACCGATCATGGCCATCAGCGGGTAGCCAACCTTGAGCGGATCGGCCACGGCGATGACCTTGAGTGCACCGCGATCAACGAGCCCCTTGTACCGAGCGCGGATGGTTGACTCGGGGACACCGAATGCGGCGGCGATTTCCGTGAAGGGCTTGCGGCCATCGGCCTGCAGGACCTCCATCAGGCGACGATCGAGGTCGTCGAGCGCTCCGTGGTTGCTCCCTCGTGCCATCTCACCCCCTGTAGTGCGTTGACGCCGCCACGGCGTCTGCGGGGCAGATGGCCCAGCGGGGCGAAGGCTACCATCAGCGGGTGATACGTGGCCCACTCCTCCTCGCGCGCGCCCTTCTGGCAAATGTTCGTTTTGCCGTGCTCCAGATCGGCGTAATCGCCCTCGCCGCCACGGTTGGCATCGCGCTCCGCCAGCTCCCCGACTACGCACTGCAGAACGCTGGCGATTACGCCACCGAGATGGCGAAGCTGCGTGCCACCTACGAGCCCACACTTGGGCCACTGGTGGGGATCTTCGAGCGCCTCGGCCTCTTCCGGGTCTTCACCTCGCCCTGGTTTACGGCCCTGCTGGTGCTCCTCACCGTGTCGATCGTTGTCTGCACCTGGGACCGACTCCCCAAGATCGCAGCGGCGACGGCGCCATCGCGACCAGAGCAGCCCGACACATTCTTCTCCCCGTCACTTCCTGGACGTGGCGTGATCGACCTCCCCGCCGCGCTACCAGTTGATGCCACCCTTGGCCACCGGGCGACCGCTGCGGCCGCCGAGGCGAAACTTAACGGCTGGGAGGTGAGCGTTGCCGCCGACCCAGAGCGCAGCGGTGGTCTCCTCCTTCATGCAGACCGGTTCCGCCGTTCGGGTCGCTTCACGCTGGTGATGCACACAGGGTTAGTGGTGATGCTGCTCGGCGCGGCAGCTTCGGGAATCTTTGGGTACACCCAAGGGATCTTGCTGACAGATGGCGAGGCACTACCCGTGGGGAAGATCGGCACTGCAGACGGCCTCGTAATCGTGAACCACTCCTTCAGCGCACCGCGAACCTCGACAGGCGCATTTGCCGATTTCGCTACCGATCTTGGCGTCTATGTTGGTGGGGAAGAGGTGGCGCGACAGAGGGTGCGCGTCAATGAGCCGCTCTCCTACAACGGTTGGAGCTTCCACCAGAACTTCTTTGGACCAGCCGCGCGACTCGAGATTCGTGACGATACTGGTGCACTGCTCTGGTCGGGTGATGCTCCCTTCTCGGCGCAGGTCGACGGGGCGCCGTATGCGACCCTGCCGATCCCCGGGAGCAGCGCAGGAATCGAGATGCAGTTACGTCGAGATGCAAGCGGCGTCGCCGCGATCTTTATCGTCGCGAGTGCCCCAGATCTCGGCGCTACACCCGCGGACGACGGTTCACTGCCCCTCAAGACGATCTTCGCCTCGGTCCTTGCTGAGGGCGACATCGCAACTGCGCCTGGTGCGGGCTTCAGTGTCTATCTTCGTGAGATCACTTCGTATACGGGGATCATTGCGCGACGTGATCCAGCGTCACTCATCATCTGGATTGCGGCAGCGCTGATCATGGGTGGCCTCATGCTGACCCTTCGTCGGCCGCGCGCGCGCCTCTGGTTGCAGATTCGCCCTGGCATCAGCACCGTGCCCATCGTGCTCCTTACGGAACGGGGCGCCGATCCGGTTCAATATGGCGCCATCATTCAGCGGATCACGCGTCATTTAGGGGAAGAGGGGGCGTAATGGCGTCGCTACGCGAGCTCGTGCAGACGCTCCTTCCCAACGCCGTGCCGCTGGCAAAGGTGCGCGAAGAATCGATGGCACGCACCGTCACCTGGGTGCGCGTGATGCGCATGCGTCTTCCGGCCTTCGATGGCATGGAGTCGGGAGATCTGGCGTTGATTCCACTCGCACTCCTCACTGCGGCGGCCCCCGACACACAGGCGCGCGCCGATCTAGTGGAGTACCTCGCAGAGAACGGGAGTACCGGCATCTTGCTCATCGGCGATGAACAGCTGGGCGCTACGGAGGCGAGGGCACGCGCTGAACTCGCTCAGGCCGCCGAACGGAACGGGCTCCCCTGTCTCGCCGTGCATGGCGTGGAGTCAGCGCAGCTGGAGCGCAGCCTCATTGGCGCGGTCGTCAATCGTCGAGCCGAACTTGAGCGACAGGCCGTTGGGCTCGAGCGCCAGATTGCGGCCCTAGCACTCGATGGCCAGGGGCTAGAGGCGCTCGTCGGTGCACTCGCCGCATTCATCGGCCGCGCGGTGGCCCTTGAGGCGCGCGGTGGCGTCTCACTAGCCGTTGTGGCCCCGGCCGGCCTCCCCTCAAGTGCCGCCGCGGCGAAGGCGGTCTCGCACTACCTCTCCAAGAGCCGACCAACCGGACAGCGCATCCCGCTGCCAGCCGTACCGGGAGCGCCAGAGGGCGAGCGGGAACTCGACGAAGGGCTCGAAGAGTCGCCACTCGGTGATGAAGAGGCGGAACGGCCCGGCTCCATCATTCTGCTCGGCGACGAACCGGTCGGCGAGCGCGATCGTATCGCCTGCGAGCGCGTCGCCCCGCTTCTTGCCCTCGAGATCGTCCGCGTTGCCGCCGAACTTCCTGCCAATGCGGGTCGCGGGGAGGCGCGCACGCTGCCGGCGGAGGGACCACCCTGGGTGGCCATCGCGGCACGCCAGCCGCGGCCACACGAGGCCGATGTTCCAGGGCTCCGGCGTGAACTACGCCTACTCGCGAGCCCACGCCGTTTCATGTTGCGCGGAAGTAACGAGAGCCTCGAGGTGCGCATTATTGCCGTGGCTGACGCGAGCGATCCTGGCGCCGCAGAATCTGCACGAAAGGTCGCCAAGCGACTGAAGCGACCGGTCGCCGTGTCGCGTCCATTCACCGAAGCTTCGGCACGACCCGCCGCCGAGGCGGAGGCGCGAGCCGCACTTGAATCGCTGGAGCGTCGCATCGGCGGTCGTGCCGGCAGCGGAGGTGAGCAGGTCGTGCGCGCCGAACTCCTCCCCGCCCATCAACTGCTCGGCTCCGTCATGACCATCCCGGAAGGGCGACGTCTCGCGCTCGCACTCCTTGGGCCGCTCCTTGTTGGCACAGCCGCTGCCCGTCGCCAGCGCATCGAAACGGTCCGCGCCATCCTCGACGCCCCCGGCTCTTCTGAGGCAAGCAGCTCACTCGGTGTGCATCGCAACACCACCGCCTACCGCCTCAAGCGTATTGAAGAGGTAACAGGGTGGGACCTGCGCGAGCCTGACCTTCGTCTCGCCCTCTCGTTGGCGCTTCGCATCTTGGATGCTGAAGGTGGCTTTGATGGGGGCACCAGCGAGTAGATCCAAACCTGTTTGGGCTCACAGGATCCGATTTCGGGTAGGCGGTAGAATCAGGTCATGGAACGTAAGGCGGCATCTCGAATGACGCTCCGTCGCGCCATTGCGCTCGCAGGGGCCGCCCTCCTCTGCTTCTCTGGCGTAGTGGGCGTGGCGGGCGTCAACCCGACCCCAGCGGCCGCCGCAACCTTCGTGCAGAAGCCGTGCACCGATTGGAAGAGCGAAATCTCACCTCCCGATACGATCCGTGTGCTTCGAACGAACACCGGCGTCGTAGAAGAGATCCCCTTCAAGCTCTATGTCTACCGCACCCACGTGGCCGAGTTCTACACCGAATACAAGGCCAGCCCCTATAGCGATGCACTCCTTGGCGTTGCTGCCATCGCGATCAAGCAGAACGCGTGGTCCTGGACCATGGCGCGTGCTGACGGCGAGCGCAATTGGTGGGCTGTTTCGAGCTCCACCGCGACGCAGCAGGAGTGGGTCCGTGGGGATCTTGCCGATGACGGACTCCTCAACGGAACGTTTGGGCAGGAGGGACTCTCGAAGTCGGAGCGAGCCAACAAGAATTTTCAGTATCGCGTGGCAATGCGGATTCGCTTCGGAGTCGACCTCCTCAATGACGGGATCGGTGGCCTTGTTCGCGATGACGCGGCGGGACACTACACGGCACCACTCGCCGTGTACAACGAGAGTGGCGGGATCGTGCCAGTCGCATCGCTGCCAGCCGATACCCCCCGCTCGTGCTTCGACATCACCGACGAGCCCTCCATCAACCAGATCTATCGAACGGGTGGTATCTACGATCCAGGCTGGGTCTCGGGGAGCCGGAGCACTGCGCGATACAACGCCGCCGTCGACGCCACGTGGGGAATCACCGTCCAGCGACTCAAGGACGATGGCAAGTGGTACTTCGCGAACCCAGGTTTCTATGGATCGTGGGATGGGGGTGGCGGTGTCTTCACCGGATGTCTCGCGCCACCACGCACGGGCCAGGATGGGATCCCCTTGCGGCACGCCAAGCAGCCAGGGCACTATCGCGGGGTCTCACTCTTCGTCATGAATGCGGACACTTGTGCGAAAGAGCACGACCTCTCGGTGGAAGAGCTGATCCGCTACGTGTGGTACACCGTTGACGGCACCGCTACGGGTGAGACCTCGTATAGCAAGCCGGGCTCACGCGCCTACAAGTACCACATCAACTGGATCGAGCCAAACCGCATCATCTCGCCAGGCATTGATGTCACCGGTGATGGAAAGGGTGACTTCACCGCAATCGGTGCGGACGGCTCCATCAAATTCCTCTCGGCAGACAAGTACGTCGGAAAAAATGGCCGCTTGCGCAACCGCGTTCCAGGGGTCGTGCCCGCACTGCCTGGCGCCGCCCTCATCGACCGCGATATTGCCCGAACAGAGCGCGATGGTGGCCTTTCCGTGCTCAGCCTGTGGCGCGCAACCAACGGAGCGGTCAGCCTCATCAAGACGCCGATCTCCAGCGGCGTCCTGGGCACCTCGGTCACCATCCTGGACGCGTACACCGGCTTTGATACGACGGCACACCTTGCCCTCGATATTGCCGACACCTCGGCTGACATCATCCAGGAGTTCTTCATCACCGAGCGCACGCCAGACCTGACCGACGCCACTACCGCGCGACTCCGCCTCTTCGAGGTCAACACTGCTGGGCCACCAACGCAACTGATCGACACACCGACTGGTCCCGATGCAGTCACGCTGCTGCGAGATATCACACGAGATGGCGTGCCAGACGTCACGGTACTCTGGCGCGCGAGCGACGGGGCACTCATGGCGGCAGCGGCGGCTGGATCGCTGAGCTACACGCCAAACACCCATTGGACGCTCGGCGCCTTGATTACCCCTGGCGCGCTGCTCTGGCCCATCGCCAGGGACTGGAGCGTCACCGCTACCGACGCGCTGGGCGATACCGGCGCGGAACTCTATCTCAGCTATCGCGACCTCAAGGGGATCGGCCACATCGTGCGCCTGTCAATGAGTGAGATCCTCGACCTTGGAAACCTGCCGGCCGTCAGCCCCGATCTGGTTTTCACCCCTGAAACCGCCCCACTGCAAACAACCACCGTGAAGAGAGGTGAGAGCACTCTCGCTAAGGTAGCGGCACGACTTGGTTACAAGAGTGGCACCACTGCCTACAGCCAGTTCTTTGCGTTGAATGCGGGTCCCGTGCGACAAGAGACGATTCGCAAAGGTGACACCTACGCGAAGATCGCAAAACGCGTTGGGCGTACTGAGGGATGCCTACGATCAATGAATCCGACGAGTGCAAGGGTTGCCTACCCAGCGAAGGTCTTGGTTGTCGGGAAGCGGGTCAACGTTCCCGTGGATACCACATGTGTCTACACGGCAAAGAGTGTCATGTACCGCACTGCACCCGTACGCATTCTCGCTGGAGAGGTCGATTGGTTGCGCCCAGGTGATACCTGGGAGGCCGTCGCAACGCGTGCCGCCACCATCGGCGTAACGGTGGACGCAGCGGGCCTCGCCGCGCTGAACCCAACGATTGATCTGACCACCGCCACCGCAGGTACCGAGATTCGGATCCGTGCCCCGTGGACCGCCGTCGTGCGCAGCAACGTACCCGCCACTACCTTCGCAGTGGGAACACGCACGTACGCGTGGGGGAGCCCGCTCGAGGTGTGGAAGGCCGCCGCCTCAGGGAGCGTGCCGAAGCTAATGGTCCGCGACTGGACCGGCGACGGGATCCTCGACCTCTTCTTTACGAGCGTCTCCTCTACGGGAACCGTCACCCTCGAGCGCCTCGGCTACTCGAGCGGCCGGCTGGTGCAGAAGGAGAAGGTCACGCGCACCTCGGTCGGCAAGGGTTGGACGTTGCAGTAGGGGCAAAACCGCCCGTTCTTGTGCAAGATCACAATCTAGTCACCCCTTAAACCGCACCCCAGCCCAACCGAAACACCGTATTCTCCTGCTGACGGCTTCTCTCCTGGCTTGCAGGGGGTGAAATCTGTGCCGTACGCACAAGATTCGGGCACTGCCCGGTGGAGGGGGATCATGTCGAAGGGGTATGGAGCACGCACCGAGGCCGAAACCAAGGCGGCGCTCGCCACCGTAGCCAAGGCCGAGAAGACCGGCATCCGCACAGTGCAGCTGCAGTTCGTGGACCTGCACGGCATTACGAAGAGCGTGCAGATCCCGATCCACATGATGCCGAACGCCATCAAGCACGGCACCTGGTTCGACGGCTCGTCGGTCGAGGGCTTCACCCGCATCGCCGAGAGCGATCAGATGCTGCGACCCGACATGGACACGTGGCGCATTCTGCCGTGGGCTCCCGCCGAGAGCGGCGCGGGCACGGCGCGCGTGATCTGCGACGTGCTCCTTCCCGACGGCACCCCATTCGCGGGCGATCCGCGCGGCGTGTTGCGCCGACAGGTCGAGCGAGCCGAGAAGCTCGGCTACAAGGTGAACATGGGGCCAGAGTTGGAGTTCTTCCTCTTTGAGTACGGCGCCGATGGGCATCCAGTCACCAAGCCGCATGACAAGGCTGGCTACTTCGACTTCACCGGTGACCAGGGCATTGAGGTTCGCCAAGACATGGTCGACGCCCTCGAAGCGCTCGGCATCAAGATTGAAACGGCGCACCACGAGGTGGCACCGGGCCAGCACGAGATTGACTTCGAGTATTCGGACTCGCTCTCGACCGCCGACAACGCCACCACCTTCAAGTACGCGCTGAAAGAGATTGCAAAGCAGCACGGGCTTTACGCT
Organism: Candidatus Limnocylindrus sp.; assembly: GCA_040397175.1. GTDB lineage: Bacteria > Chloroflexota > Limnocylindria > Limnocylindrales > Limnocylindraceae > Limnocylindrus. Next base: position 133,715 of record JBBAWM010000001.1, read on the forward strand.
AGCTTCATGCCGAAGCCGATCTACGGCATCAACGGATCGGGCATGCACACGCACATCAGCCTTGCCAGCTTGAAGACGGGGAAGAACGTCTTCTACGACGCAAAAGATAAGTACAGCCTGTCGCCGATCGCGAAGTCGTACATGGCCGGCATCCTCAAGCATGCGCGATCAATGATTGCGGTGTTGGCGCCAACGGTGAACTCGTACAAGCGGCTCGTTCCCGGATACGAAGCGCCAACCTACCTGGTATGGGGGCGACGCAATCGTTCAGCGCTGATTCGCGTGCCGATGATCTCGGCGGGCCGTTCGGTTGAGGCAACGCGCATGGAGTTGCGCTGCCCAGACCCATCGGCGAACCCGTATCTCGCCTTCGCGGTGATGATCGCGGCGGGCCTCGATGGCATCGAGAAGAAGATGGTGCTGCCAGACCCGGTCGAGGAGTCGCTCTATGAGATGGACTCGGTGCGCGTTGCCCAGAAGGGAATCCAGGAGCTGCCAGGAAGCCTGATCGAGGCGATTGAAGAGCTCAAGGCCGATCCAGTTGTTTGCGGCGCGCTTGGTGAGCACGTGCTCTCGCACTTCCTTGACGCCAAGCAGGCGGAGTGGGACGAGTACCGAACGCACGTATCGAACTGGGAGGTTGAGCGCTACCTCGAGCTCTACTAGGTAGGCGTTGATCGGCTTTCGCCCACTCTTGTCCCTCTTGGGGGGCGGAGTGGGCGTCTGCATTCGACAGCAACTCCGCGAATGGGACGTGAGGCGGTCTCACACGATATGTGCCGTATGTTTATTCGGGGGCCCGAAGCTGGCGGGCATAGGGCCCCTTACTTCCAACGGCTCCTCGAGCTGATCCTGGCTGCTTAGCGGCGGGCGGCGACCGCCTGGACAATGGTGGTGAAGCGCACACCGCCGAGTGCGTTTCCGGCGGCGATGATCGCCTCGAGCACCTCGGCGCGACTCCCGCGGCCAATGCACTCCGGGTGGAACGTGTAGGTCAGCAGACCGTTGCGTAGGCTTGGATCGGTGAGTGCTCGGGCGTGGGCGAGGCGCAGCTCGGCCAGCGCCACCTCAGCGAACGCGCTCGGTGGCGATGCGGGGCCACCTCCGCGACCCGGTTCAAACCAGGGCCAATCGTCGAGCCAGTGGCTGATTGGCACTTCCAGCAGCGTGCCATCGGTACCGAGGGTGGAACGTTCAATGGCGTGGTGATCGCCGTGACGCACGGGGGTGATGCGCGTCTCTTCCCATGCGAGCGACGAGTCGTAGGTGAAGCCAGCCTCTTCAACGAAGCGCAACGTCTGCTCGGAGAGCGACCAGTATGGTGCGCGAAATCCGACGATCGGCGACGTGTAGCCGGCGGCATGTGCGGCGGCGGTGAGGGCGACCCTCTGGCGAACGATCAAGTCTCGCTCTTGGTCGGGGGGGAGGGCGGCGTGGTCTTCATGGGCCCAGCCGTGGCAGCCAACCTCATGACCGCCGGCCACGATGGCGGCGAGACTCTCGGGCCAGGTGTGCGCGGTGTGCACGGGAACAAAGAAGGTGGCGGGTACGGATTCGCGTGCAAGGATGGCGAGGATGCGGGGGAGGCCCACGCGCGGACCGAACTCGCCAGTGGAGCGATCGAAGGGGCGGTGCCCCTTCTCAACATCGGAACTGATGGCGTCATGATCGAAGGTCAGTGCGACCTGCAAGATCACCTCGTTCGCAACCTGGTTCATGGGCGAAGGGTAGCGTCAATCGGCTATCCTTCCCCTCCCGCGGTGCGGGATCGGTCGGGGCGTAGCGCAGCTTGGTAGCGCGCGTCGTTCGGGACGACGAGGTCGGAGGTTCAAATCCTCTCGCCCCGACCAGTATCACCAGTGATCTGGCGAACTAAGCGAAGATAGGCATAGGCGCCCTTAGCTCAGCGGATAGAGCATCTGGCTTCGGACCAGAGGGTCGGGGGTTCGAGTCCCTCAGGGCGCACCATCTCTTCTCTCGCAATCTGCTCCGCACGCAGATGTGAAATCTCAAAGATGAGAACCATTTCGCTTGACCGATTCATCGCTGCGCGCCACGATCAGTTTATGAAGATCCTACTGATTGAAGATGACGCGCGACTTGGCCCGCTGATTGCGCGACTCCTCACCGCCGAGCGACACACCGTGCAGCTCTCGGCCACCGGCGCGGACGGCATCACATTCTGGGAGTCGGCATCGTGGGATCTGGTGATTCTCGATCGCATGCTTCCTGACCTTGAAGGTTCGTCCATTCTGCGCGACCGCCGCCATGCCGGCGACACCACACCGGTACTCATGCTCACGGCGCTTGGCACCGTTGACGATCGCGTTGAGGGGCTCGACGCCGGGGCCGACGATTACCTGACGAAGCCATTCGCCGCAACCGAGCTATTGGCTCGGGTGCGCGCCCTTGGCCGCCGCGGCGAGATGTCGGCGAGTGGCGAGGCCGAGCGCGAGGTGGTGCCAGGCCTGCTGCTCGATGAGGGGCGCCATGCACTTACCGCTGGCGAGAAGGTGATCGACCTCTCAGCGCGCGAATACGCGCTGATCGCCTACCTGATTCGTAATCGCGGCATCGCCCTCACACGACAGCAGCTCCTCGACGAGGTGTGGGGCGCTGAGCCTGATGTCTACTCCAATGTGGTTGACCTGTACGTGCACTACTTGCGCAAGAAGTTTGAAGAGGCGGGCTTCGACAATCTCTTGAAGACGGTCCGCGGCGTTGGCTATCGCTTGGCTGACGCGCCGAAAGAGAAGTAGCCGTGCCGTTCGGTAGTGATCTCAGCGGTGAGGGGATTGAGACGCTGCTCGCCCGCACCCGCCGCCAAATCTCGGTCTTCATTCTGGGCGCCACGGCGCTGGTTGTGGCGGTGGTCGGCGTTGGCGGGGCGTTGGCTGGCAATAGCGCGCTCGACGCCGGTCTCGATAATGCGCTGGTGGCGCGGGCGGAACGCATCGTTCTCGTGATCCAAGAGAAGTTACCGCCACTCCCGGGGGTTTCTCCCGGTCCGAGCACCTCTCCAACTCCGAGCGAAAGTCCGGACGAGTCCAACGAGCCTGACGCGTCATCAAGTCCAGGTGAATCAGGAGTTCCCGAGCAGGGCCCATCGACCAGGCCAATTCCGAGCGGTGAGATTCCGATGCCGAGTGGTGGGTCCGATGGCGATGGCGAGGGGCAGGATCAGCAGGATCGCGACAGTGGTCACGCCCCTTCGGAAATCAGCGCGGCGTATTTCGTCGTTGCAGGCGCGCATCTTGATGATGCACCGCCTTCAATTCCCCCTGAGCTAACCGAACAGGAGTTCGGCGCCGGTGGCCCCTGGGCCGTACTCGATGCGCACGGAGCAGTCCTCGCGCGTTCAGCGGGAAGCAGCGCCGATTTTCCAATTCTTACGTTGATTGATGCAACGTCCACTCGGCCATCCGCGAAAACCGTGCTGATCGGCCGTACGGAGTTTCGTGTGGTGACCACGCCGATCCAACATCCACAGGACCCGAATGGGAAGGTTCTCGGCTATGTACAAGTGGCCGGCCGCCTCGATGTGCGTGACGCCCAGCGACAGAACCTGTTCGGCTCACTGGTGCTGGTGGCACTCCTTTCACTCGGTGGCGCGCTGGTGATGGCGCTGCTCATCACCCGCCGTGCCTTGGCTCCCATCGCCGCCGCCGCCGCGCGAGAGCGCGCCCTCGTGGCGAGTGCGTCGCATGAGCTCCGTACCCCTGCCTCCGTGATCCTCTCGAGTGCCGAGATCTTGGAGCGCGAGGGGCTCGTGAAGCCCGCGGGCCTCGACCTACTCCGCGGCATCGCGGCGGAGTCGGAGCGACTCGGCCGACTCAGTGCCGACCTCCTCACCCTCTCGAGCCGGCAGGCGACGTCCGAGGGTGGCGAGCGCATGGTCACGGTTGAACTCCACCCAATCAACCTTGATGACGTTGCGCGTGAAGCAATTGAACGTGCTGGACCAATGGTGAAGCGCGTCGGCCTTGGCCTGCGCGCGAATGTTGGTCGCAAGCGCCTCACAATTTCAGGCGACACCGATCGATTGATTCAGCTCGTGCTTGGCCTCGTCGAGAACGCCATCCGCCATTCACCGTCGGCGAGCTCGGTCACCATTGGCACCAGTATCTCTGACGGCTTTGCGTCGATCTGGGTCGACGACGAAGGCCCTGGAGTGCCACTCCCCGAGCGCGAGCGCATCTTCGAGCCGTTCTATCGCGGCGCTGGACAGGCGCGCATCCACGGCGGGGCGGGACTCGGCTTGGCGATCGCCCGATCGATTGCGAGTGCGCATAACGGCACCATTGCTGCGGAGACCGCGGTTGGTGGCGGCGCGCGCATGATTGTGCGTATTCCGCTTGTGGTCGCGGAGTAGACTCCCATGGGTGTGGGGACGCCAGCGACGGCGCTGCTGAACGAACAGAAGGTCCCCTTCACGGTGCACGAATACGAGCTCGAACCACTGAGTGGGGTTGAGCAGCATCGTGGCGAGCGCATCGCCTACGGCGATGCCGCAGCAGCGGCGCTCGGCATTTCACCCGACCGTCTCTGCAAGACACTTCTCCTCGCTATTGACGGTGCGAGCGATCCACGGACCCTCTTCGCACTCGCCGTTGTGCCGAGCAGTGGTGAACTTTCCGAGAAGGCGGTGGCGACAGCATTGGGTGCGAAACGTGCGGCCCTCGCGGATGCCGAGAGCGTCCGTCGCGTAACCGGTTACGTCCCCGGAGGTGTCAGCCCACTCGGCTCCAAGCGGCCACTCCCGTTACTCCTTGACTCGGGTGCGGCAGGGCATGCCACCATCGTTGTCTCTGCGGGTCAACGGGGCCGATCCATCGAACTGCTTCCTGCCGACCTGCTGAGGGTGGGTCGAGGCGACTTAGCACCGATCGGTGTGGCGCGATGACTCCACGGGATCGCAATTATTTGAACCTTCTCATGCCGCCTGGCGAAGGCTTTGAGCGAGTACAGGACACGGGGCGCCCCGCTCACCGACGATGAGCCGTATGACCACCGCCAGTCGAACCAGTGCCGAGCGCCATTTGGCGCCAACCAGTCCGCCGCTGCCGCGGCGCTGGTCAATCACGCCTGGCGATCTCAATTGGGGGGTGCTTGGGTTCGCCATCATCATCGGCGCCATGTGGGTGCGCCATGGCGGCCTCGATCGGTTCGATAGCCCGCTCAATGCCCTCACCGCGATCGGCCAGCTCACCGCCCTCTACGGAACCTACCTTGCCCTCGTCGGCATTCTGCTCATGTCCCGTGCACCATTTATTGATCAGGTCGTCGGTAGCGACGAGGCGGCGCGCCTCCATCGTCTCGCCGGATACGCCAGCGTCTGGTTCATTGGCGCACACGCCATCGCCTCAACCATTGGTTACTCGGGCACCACCACTGTTCCGACGATTGGCGAGGTCTGGAATCAGATCTACACGTTTACGATCCTGGAGGCGGGTGGGCTCGGCGGCACCATCGGCCTTGCACTGCTGATCCTTGTTGCCGTTGTCTCAATTCGTGCAGCACGTGCGCGGCTCGCCTACGAAACCTGGTACGGCATCCACCTGTACGTCTATCTCGCCATGGCGCTCGGCTTCTTGCATCAACTCACGTTGGGTGTTGATTTTGTCGACGATGGCCTCGCCCGCGCAAGTTGGATTGGTCTTTATGCCATTGCATTCGTGCCCCTGATCCTCTTCCGATTCTTGGAGCCGTTGGTGCGCAACCTGCGGCACCGCTTCTATGTGGACCAGGTGGTCATCGAGCGTGACGGCGTCGCCTCCCTCTGGATCACTGGCAGCGCCATGGAGAAGTTGCCAGTGCGAGCCGGGCAGTGGTTCGGGATCCGCGTGCTCAATGCCAAGGGCTGGTGGCGCTCCAATCCGTATTCAATCTCGGCCGGCCCGAACGGCATCCACCTGCGCTTCACCATTGAGGCGATTGGTGATCGATCCCGTGATCTACAACGCATCAAGCCTGGGACCCGAATCTTCCTCGAGGGGCCATACGGCATCCTTTCAGGCGCAACGCGCACGCATGAGAAGGTGCTCCTGATCGCCGGCGGCATCGGCATCACCCCGCTCCGAGCCCTCTTCGAGGTGCTCCCCGTGCGCCGTGGCGACATGGCGCTCCTCTACCGCGCCCCCTCCAACGCCTCTGTTGTCTTTAAGAAGGAGCTCACCCGCATCGCTGAAGTGCGCGGCGCCACGCTTGATTTTGTGACCGGGAGCCGCGATCAGTTCGCCTTCAACGACGACCCGCTCTCGCCGGGTGGCCTCTGGGCCGCCTACCCCGACGTGCGCGAACGCGATGTCTACCTCTGCGGCTCGCCGCGCATGATGGCCACCGTCGAGAAGAGCCTGCGAGATATTGGCGTACCGCATCACCAAATCCACCTTGAGCGATTTAACTGGTAGCCCAGTAGGGCAGAGAGGAGCACACACATGCCACGACGAGGATTGATTTCGTTGATCTTTACGATCGCAGGGTTGCGCCTGATCATCGGCTATGTGCCACCAGCCCAGGCGGGAATCGGTGGGATTTCGCCAGACCCTTCTATGTCACCCGATCCGTCGGCGAGCCCAACGATCGATCCAACGCCGACACCATCTCCAACGCCGGATCCATCGTTGGCTCCGGGCGCAAGCGCAACCCCGAAGCCAACGGTAAAGCCAACCCCGAAGCCAACAGCCACGCCAAAGCCAACGGCCACCGCGGCAGCCACGCTGCATAACGGAACCTTTGCGGGGAGCAACTTCAACTACAACTACGGCACCATGAAAGTGACCGTCACGATTAGTGGCGGCAAGGTGACCGATGCGTCGGTCTCGCAGAGTGGTCGCTGGGCGATTGGGTATCGCAAGTCAGCATGCACCGAAGCGGTGTTTAACAGCGCGGCCATTGATCTGAGTGCAGGTAGCTCAACCGGGAGTGACTTCCTGGCGAAGCAGCCCTCGGCCTGCTCTGGTGCGTCATATTCGTGGTGGGGTTATGCAAACTCACTCCAGGCGGCCATCGATAAGGCGACCTATTGAGCGGCACACTCGACGAGTCGGTCACCCGCGTCGTCCGAAAGGTCTTCGGCTCAGCAGCATCGCTGGCCGTTGTGGGGGCACTCCCCTCGGCTGCCGTTGAGGCAACCTTCGCGCGGCTGAACGAGATTGAGGAGCGCTTCTCAACGTACCGTCCCGATTCAGAAATTTGTCGGATTCGAGATGGCGCGCTGGCTCGCTCAGCGGCCCACCCAGAGACGCAGCAGATCCTCAACGTCTGCGAGGCACTCTATGAGGAGAGCGGCGGCATCTTTGACGCCTGGCATGCTGGGCGCGATGGCGGCCTCGAGCCCGCTGGCTACGTGAAGGGGTGGGCGATCGGCGTGGCCGGAGCCATCTTGCGCGAGCATGGCGTCGAGAACTTCTCGCTCGGCATTGGCGGCGACATCACCGCTGCAGGTGGCGGACCTGCAGGCATCGGCTGGAGTGTTGGTGTGGTTGATCCGCGCCGCAGCACCACGTTGGTTGCACGAGTCTCCCTTCGAAACGAGGGCATTGCCACGAGCGGTATGGCAGAGCGACCGGGGCACCTTCGCGACGCAGGAACGGGCGGCGCTGCAACCAGCCCATGGCTCAGCTTCACCGTGGTGGGGCCCGACATTGCCCGAGTCGATGCACTCGCCACGATCTGCTTCCTTGAGGGGCGAGCGGGTATGCAGCGAGTCGATCAAGAGCCCGGGTACGGCGCATTGGCCATGGACACCGACGGGGTGCTCACCGCCACTGAGGGTTTTCGCACCCGCACGATTTAAGGGTATTTATTAGCGACTTCTCACGAGTTCCTGTGGGGGCACACAGGACAGCAGCACGAGGGCTCGCTGAATATGACTGTAGGCGACCGAGGCGATAGCCGAGGCGAGCGAAAGGAGCAATGTCATGGCAAAGAACAAGAGCTCATTTGAGGGCCAGGAACTCGCTCCGATGGAGCCATGGCGCCCAGAGTACGCACCGCAAGTGGTGACAAGCCGCCGCCATCCAGCGTCAACCATTGTTGCCTTCGTGCTGGCCGCGGGATTCGGCCTCTCCGTCGGTGGGGCCTTCGCCAGTCAGGCGGGCATCTTGCCGCCACTCGGTGGCACTGATGCAGCTGTCGTGGCAGACCAGTCGCCGGATGCATCTGTTGATCCAGCCGTTGTTCCAGCGGTCGACCCAACGGACGACTCGGCGCTCGTGGTTGATGTCACGTCAGCACCAAGCGATGCGCCAATTGTTGATCCAGCTCCGACCACGGATCCAGTTGTCCTTCCACCGCCACCAGGCGGCGGATCTGATGACGAAGATGACGGTGGAAAAGACGACGGGAATGACGACGGCGATGACAGCGAGGGTGGCGACAACGACTGACCGCTAGCCTCCCAGTATCTACGAGTCGCCGCAGCTCACTGGCGGGTAAGCTGCGGCGACTCTGCGTCTAGCGCACCACTCCGTGTATCGTGCAGCAATGCCATCAGCACCACTCGGATTTGCCACTCGACATCCGCGCCTTGGGGCAGCGCTTGGCGCCGTCGCTATCTCGCAATCCTCGACACTCGCCAAGCTTTCCGGCGGAACACCCGCGGTCGTCACGCTATTTCGTGGCGCAATCTCACTGCCCTTCCTCTGGTTGATCGCACGCCGTGAGGGGCACAGCGCCGCACGACGTGATCGACTTCTGGCCGTCGGTGCCGGAGCGCTCTTCGCGCTTGATCTGCAGTGCTTCCACATCTCTATTCCGCTGCTCGGTGTGGGCCTGGCAACCGTGGTGCCGAATGCGCAGGTCTTCATCGTGGGCATCTATGCCGCGCTCACGGGGGAGCGCACCCCAGGTCGCGCCATTGCGGCCATCCCCTTTGCCTTCCTCGGACTTGCGCTGCTTGCCCGAGTGGTTGACCCGTTCTCTGGCGCACTCAACGTGTCCGCCGGTAGCAACCCAGCCCTGGGCGTGTTGTGGGGACTCGGCGCGGCAAGCTTCTACGGCCTCTATCTGGTGATCACGCGGCGCATCTCTTCGGGCTCCAGCGCCGTGGGGCCATTCGGCATGCTGCGCGATGCGGCGTTCGGCACCATTGCGGTGTCGGGGCTCATCGCCATTGCCGGCGGAACGATCCTTCCGCCGGATCTGTGGCCGGGGGTCGGCTACCTGGTGCTCCTCGCCCTCATGTCGCAGGTGCTCGGCTACCCGCTGATCAACGCCTCGATCCCGCACCTACCGAGCGTTGTGGGCTCGGTACTGCTCTTTGTGCAGCCGCTCATGACCGTGGTGGCGGGGGCGCTGATCTTCGGCGAAATCCCAGCCCCTGGGCAACTGCTCGGCGCGCTGATCCTCTTCGGCGGGGTGTTGGTCGCGGCGCGCCGCTAGGCGGGCGTGCGGAGCGTCAAGAGTCGCGCCGGATTCTCCACCGTCATCGTCTTGATCGTTGCCGCGTTGACCCCCGCCGCAGCAAGGCTTGGCAAGAAGCTCTTCTGCAGATAGGTGTAGCCGTTACCACCGTAAGAAGCGAGCTGCGAGTCGTGGCACACATCTTGGCTGAGCAAGATCTGCTTCTCGAACCCCTCGTTGAGGAGTGTGCTGATCAGCTCGACGACCTTCGGTTCTCCAGCCCGCTCGAGCGGCGTGAAACTCATCCCCAAGAAGTCGGCCTCGACATGCGCGCCACGGCGTACGATCTCGCGCCAATGTTCAATCCGTGGATGCGAGTCGCAGTGGCCAATCACAATGCGCGCGGGGTCGAGCCCTTCATCTTCAAGAATCGCGAGTTGCGCCAGGCCAACATCGCTTTGCACCGCATGGGTGGTGACCGAGGCACCGGTGCGAAGCGCGGCACGGGCGGCGGCGCGGAAGACGCGCTCCTCTTGCGCGGTGACCCACGGCTTGTCGGTGCCGATTTCGCCGATGACCCCTGGTCGCACTGGGCCGTCGACAAACTCCTGCACGATCTCGTTGGCAAGATCGTCGATGGAGCGTCGATCGATGCGCGCCTCGGCGGGGTAGTAGGCCTGGCGATACCAGCCGGCACCGGCAACGATGTGCAGTCCGGTCGCCTGCGACAGGCGAGCCAGCCGTGTCAGATCTCGTCCGATGCCAATCGGCGTCACGTCAACCAGGGTGCCGCCGCCGAGTGCCTTATAGGCGCCCAGTTCTTCGTTGATGCGGGGCTCATCGCCGATCAGCTCCCAGTAATCCCAGCGGTTCTCGATCCACCAGAGGCTGCACTTGGTGTGCTCGTGGGGGAGGGTGAATCCGAGGTCACCAGGCGCCACGGGGCCGAGGACGGTTTGGACCTGACCGGGGGCGGCACGGCTGCTCATGGGGGCATCCTACGGCCTGTGCAGCCTACGCAACCTATTGGCAGCACGTTCGTGAGCGTGGGATCATCGCCCCCAAGGCGTAGAGGTGGCCCGCTGGGCCTGCCCCGCCGGAATATGAGAGGTAGTGACGAGATGAAGATCAAGTCAACACTCCTGGCGCTCCTTACGGGCGCCGCCCTCGTGGCCGGAGCCTGTGGTAGCTCAACCGCGAGCCCAAGCGCAAGCGCCGCAGCAGGCACCGTTTGCGAGAAGGCAATCGCCGCTGGCGAGCCAACTACGAGCCTCCTTGGCTCAATCTGCGCGGCAAAGGTCATCAAGATCGCAACCGACCCAGCATATCCACCGTATTCTTCGCTGGATGCTTCCGGTGAGTACGTTGGATTTGACTCCGACACCGCTCGCGAGGTCGCGAAGCGCCTCGGAGTCACAATCGAATGGGTCACACCTGATTGGTCCGCAATCACCGCCGGCAACTGGGCCGGCCGATGGGACCTCTCGATCGGTTCAATGACGCAGACCGCAGAGCGCGCAGCCGTCGTGGACTTTATTGATCCGTATTTCTACGAAGCTGGGTACGTCATCGTGCCAACTGATTCAACAGCAACCACGCTTGCCGATCTCGCTGGCAAGGTTGGTTGTGCCGGTGAGGCCACGACCCACTCCCAGTGGATCGAGGGGAAGCTCACGACAAACACATATCTTGAGGTATACAACGCTCCGCCAGCTGACGCTGTGTTGAAGACGTACAAGACAGACCACATGTGCATTGAGGCCTACCTCGCCGGTCGTACGAACGACTGGGAGTTCATGGCACAGAGCAAAGAGTTCCTTACCTCAGCAGTTGCTGAGTCGAATGGGACGCTGAAGTTCCTGAGCGATAAGGCAAACTTCTCAAGCCAGGTCTCGTTCGCGTTGGATAAGAGCGGCAAGCCAGACGCAACGTTGCTTGCAGAGCTCAACGCTATCGTCAAGGCAATGCATGACGATGGAACGCTTTCAGCACTCTCAATCAAGAATCTCGACGGCGTCGACAAGTCGAAGCCGTAACTCGAACGTAATAGGTATCTGAACGCGGATACCGCTCGGAGGGGGCGTGGTAGCCACGCCCCCTCCGAGATTATTTGTTGATTTTGTAGCCACTGGGGGAGGGATCGAGTGAGCGACGAACAGCGCCTCGCACTAGCTGTCGCCGATGCCCAAGCCAGTCGCGCGAAGGCATGGAGCCGTCGATTCCGTCTCACCTGGGGTGCCGTCGTCGCCCTCCTGCTGATCTTCATTGCGACCTCTCTCAACGTTGAGATTGGCTTCATGACGAGCGCAACTCCATTTATCTTGGGCGGCATTGGACTAACGATTCTCGTCTCGGCTGCGTCCATAACGCTTGCCACCCTTCTTGCCACGGTTGGCGCACTTGGCCGCCTCTCCGGGAACGCCGTGATCAACGGGATCGCCTCGTTCTACGTGAGCTTCTTCCGCGGTACCCCACTCATCTTGCAGTTGCTCTTCTGGTACCTCGCGCTGCCGCAGGTGGGGATCGTGCTCGACCCGATCCTGTGCGCGATCGTGGCGCTTGGCATGAATTACGGCGCTTACATGACGGAGATCTTCCGTGCTGGCGTGCAGGCGGTACCGCTCGGTCAGCATGAGGCCGCCGCAGCCCTTGGTATGTCGGGCCGCACCGCCTTCTTGCGCATCATCGCCCCGCAGGCGTTCCGCATTATTGTGCCAGCGATCGGTAATGACTTTGTCGCGATGCTCAAAGACTCGGCGCTCGCCTCAACGGTCTCGCTGCATGAGATTCTGTGGAGGGCACAGAACATTGGCGCGCAAAAGTTCAAGACGCTACAAACCTTCATGATTGCGGCCATGGTGTATTGGGTGCTGACAATCGTCTTTACCGCCCTGCAGAATCGCATTGAGAGCCGCCTCTCAGCTGGCGATCGAAATAAGACGGTGCGAGGATGAGTGACATGAAGAGCCTCTCGAATACGCCAGATGCGCACCCAATGCATCCTGCTGAAAAGCCAGGAGTTCTGGTGAAGCCTGGAGCCGAACCGGTGCTCAAGGCAACCAACATCACCAAGTGGTTCGGCGAAAATCATGTGCTGCGCGGCGCGTCCATCACGGTATGGCCAGGTGAAACCGTCTGCATCCTGGGACGTTCAGGGTCTGGAAAGAGCACTTTCCTGCGCAGCTTGAACTTCTTGGAAGATCCCACCGACGGCACCGTCGAGATTGATGGCGTCATCGTCGGCGCTGACCCGTTCCATAAAGAGGGGAGCGAGCGTCAAGGGCGCATCCGAGACGTGCGCATGCGCGCTGGCATGGTCTTCCAGGAGTTCAACCTCTTCCCGCACCTAAGCGTGATCGAGAACTGCGTGGAAGCACCCGTGCACGTGAAGAAGTTGGACCGCAAGGAGGCTGAGGCGATCGCGGAGAAGTACCTCGCCAAGGTTGGGCTGCTCGAGAAGCGCGACGAATATCCTTCACGACTCTCCGGCGGACAGCGCCAGCGCGTTGCCATTGCCCGCGCACTGACGATGCAGCCGAAGGTTCTGCTTTTTGACGAGCCAACCTCGGCGCTCGACCCAACGTTGGTCGGCGAGGTGCTCAAGGTGATGGCTGACTTGGCGCACGAGGGGCGAACCATGATCGTGGTTACCCACGAGATGGACTTCGCGCATGAGGCGGCTGACCGCGTCTACTACATGGATCAGGGCGAGTTCGCCGAGGTCGGGCCACCAGAGCAGGTGATTGACGCGCCGAAGGACCCACGCACCAAGGAATTCCTTTCGCGCTTCCGCACCCTCGGCGGAAAGAAGTAGCCATGGCGGGCGGCGCACCCGACCTGCTGGTGGTGGGCGGCGGTGTCTGGGGAACCTGGACCGCACTGCAGGCGCGACGACTCGGCGCCACCGTGCAGCTGATCGAAGAGCGCGAGCCCGGTGACGCAAAGACCACCTCGGGTGACTACAGCCGCATCATTCGACACTCCCATGGAGAGGACGCGCTGCTGATGGGCTGGGTACAGCGTGCGCGAACTGCATGGCAGGAGCTCGGCGAACAGGCGGGCGAGCAGATCCTTGTGGAGAGCGGCGTTGCCTGGTTTGTTTCGGGCGCCGGCATCTGGGAGGCCAGCTCTGAAGCGCGGATGCGCGAGGCTGGTGTGCCGTGCGAGCGCATCACGCCAGAAGAGGCGCTGCGCCGCTGGCCAAGCCTCGGCACCGAAGGCCTGTCATCTGTGCTTTACGAACCGACCGCCGGCTTCTTGCGCGCGGGGAACGGCGTGCGCGCAGCGGCGCGCATGTTCGAGCGCGAGGGTGGCGTGATTACGCGTGGTCGCGCAAGGCCGGCGACCGATGGCAGTGCGCTCGACGCGAGTGGGGCACCGATCGCCGCCGGCGCAACGGTGTGGGCGGCGGGGCCGTGGCTCCCGCAACTCTTTCCGCAGCTCGTTGGCGCCGATGCTGAAGCTTCGATTGTTCCGGTTCGCCGCGACGTGATCTACTTCGATGCGCCAAACATGACTGTGGGTGACATACCAACCTGGGTCGACGAAGGGCTCGCTGTGTGGGGGATTCCCAACGACCAGGGCCACGGCGTAAAGGTTGGCCCAGAGTTTGATGCGGGGAGCTTTGATCCAAGTGTTTGGCCCGACGAGGCGCACCCAACATCGATCGCGCGAGCGCGCGAGTGCGCGGTGCGATTCCCCGCACTGAAAAGTGCACCGGTGAAAGAGACACGCGCCTGCCAGCACGAACGCACCAAGAGTGGCCACTATGTGCTGGATCAGCATCCCGAGAGCGCTGCGATCTGGCTCGCTGGTGGTGGCTCAGGGCACGGATATAAGCAGGGGCCGATGGTGGGCGAGGTGATGGCACGTGCGGCGCTGAATAAGGACCCTCTGCATCTGCCCGATCGACGCTTCAAGTTGCGCGACCGCAGTGAGGGACCATCGAGCCCAATGGGAGAGATGGGGCTCGCCTAGCCCCAGGCGCCGCCTAGCGCGGCGTGGTTTCGGAGGCGAGGAACTCGCGAACGAGCGACTGGAAGTGATGCACCCCGTTCTCACGGAGCGCGGAGAAGCGCCCCGAGGTGTAGGCGGTCGACTTCAGGCCCCGCTGGACCTGCTCGCAGATCACGATGTCCTCCTGCTGGATCTGGTCGCTGAAGGCGATCCCCTGCTGCATCGACTCCCACCCTGGCCCGGTTCCAGGCGAGGCGAAGTACCACTCGAAGATGGTCAGGGTGCGGTTCGGCCCGAGCGGGATGACGAGGTTCAACGAGAGGTTGTCGGGGTAGAGGTTCAACATCATGTTCGGGAAGCACCAGTAGTAGAGGGCGTCATCTTCGCCCTCGCCGCTGCGAATGAAGCGGCGATCAACGCCGTGCACCTCGCCCTCCTTCAGGTCGCGAATTGGGGCGAGTGACTTGGAGTAGAAGCGATGCGGTTCCACCTTGTAGGCGTCGTAGTCGAGCTCCTTGAAGAGGTCAGGATGCGCGATCGGGATGTGATACCCCTCAAGGTAGTTGTCGACGTACACCTTCCAATTGCACTCTACGATGTAGTCGCGGCGCTCCACGAGCTGCATCTCGTCCATAGGGAACCCAGCGGCGGCAATCTCACTCGGAATGGCGCCGAGCACTTCTTCGAGCGGTGGCGCATCGGCACTGAGGTTCGCGAAGATGAATGGTCCGAAGACGGCGGTGCGCACGGGAATGAGACCAAAATCTTCCTTACGGAACCCCTCGGTCTGGTCCATCTCTGGGCAGTTCTTGAGTGCACCGTCGAGGCCGTAGGTCCAACCGTGATAGCGGCACTGCAGGCTCTTGCGATTCCCCTTGCTCAGCGCAACTTGGCCGGCGCGATGGCGGCAGACATTGTGGAAGCCAGAAATCGTGCCATCGAGGCCGTGCACCAAGACGATCGGCTCGTCGAGGATGTTGGCTGGCACGAAGTCGCCAGGTCGCGTGAGGTCGGCGGTGCGTGCCACGATCTGCCAGGTGCGATTGAAGATCGCGTCACGCTCGCGCTCGAAGACCTCGGGCGAGAGGTACTCGCTGGCAGTCAGGGTGTGTGCCTCACTCGTTGGAACGGGGAATCGGGCCGCCTGCTTGTCGTGCTGCGGCGTTGTCACGCGGCTACTCCGCTACTCCGCGGCGGCGGCGAGTTTTGCGGCGATGGCGGCGCGTGCCGCATGACGATCGCTGAAGTCGATTCCCTCCATGTCGCCTGGGGCTAGGCCGGCGGCCCAGCCGCGTGAGGTGCGCTTCCCGTCGGCGGCGTAGCGATCGGCAACCATCAGGTCAAAGGCCTGCACGCTCGCCTCGAGCTCGGTGTAGCGGCCGGGCGGCAGCATGCTCGAGGCGGTGCCGCGCTGCTGCAGCTCGCACACATGCCAGTCCTGGCGGTTCGTCATATCCCAGAAGCCGTGCGCATCAGAGAAGTCGTAGTCGGGAAGCTTCAGCGTGTCGGGATGCAGGTACCAGTCACACACGACGCGCGATCGGCCTGGGCCGAGCGGCTCGATCATGTGGACCATCAGGTAGTCGGGGTGGAGTGAGAGGAGCAGGTTCGGCCAGACGGCGAAGTACTGGATGCGCTTCGCGTCGGTCTCGGTCATCCCCTTGAGCCATGGGCGCGAGTGCGATCCCTTGTCGAGCCCCATCGTTAGCGCCTCGCCGACGAGCGGCTGCCAGCCACCCTTCCACCAGCCACGCGCCGGAATATCTTCGCCAAGGTCATACGGCGTGAGCGCATTCAACTGCGGATGCACACCTGGGCAGTGGTAGCACTCGGAGTAGTTCTCGACGAGGATCTTCCAGTTCGCCGCGACATCGTAGGTTTCGCGCTGGGCGAGTCGTAGTGGCGCGAAGTCGAAGCGTGCGAAGACGTCAACGAGGTCATCAAGGTAGGTGAGGAGCGGCTCAGCCTCGTTGTCCAGCGTCAAGAAGACGAAGCCCTGCCACGTTTCGCAACGCAGCGGCACCAGGTCGTAGTCGCCAGGGCTGAAACGCTTCAAATCTTCGGTGTGCTTCGCCTTCAGAAGTTTGCCGTCGGGGCCGTAGACCCAGGCGTGATATGGGCAGACGATCTTCTTCGCCTCGCCGCAGTCTGGCTTGCCGTCAGCGGGCCCTTCAATAAGAGTTGCGCCGCGGTGGCGGCAGGCATTGATGAAGGCGTGCAGCTTGTTATCTTCACCGCGCGAGACGATCACCTGCTCGCCGGCGAACTCCAGCAGTCGGTAGGAGCCAACGTTTGGCGTCTCCTCCTCGCGGCCGACGCAACGCCACTCATGACGGAAGATCTCCTGTGACTCCCAGTCGAAGATCGCCTGGTCATGAAAGACGCGTGGCGGAAACATGTCGGCTTCGTCGAAAGGTCGGCGCACGGCGGCAATGGCGGCCGGGTCGAGTGGGGCAGGGCGCTTCGCAACAATCATGCCGCTATGGTGCCACGCCGCGGGGCTATTTGAGCGGGGCGTTGAGGGTGTAGACCCCTCCGCTGCGGTCGTTGACCGTGATGGTGACCATCCCCTCGCGGGTGAGCGAGGCCTTACCCGTGCTCCCCGCATCGTCGCTCAGGGCGAGGCTGCCGTAGGCCCGCACCGTGGTGCCCCGGAGCGATGGGGCGAGCTCCGTGGTGACCGTTCCCCGCGCCTCACCGCGCCAGGCCAGGAGCGGCGCGCCACGGCCCCGCGTCGTCTCAAACGAGAACTGCGACGGAGCCGCCATGCCGAGACCGCGCAACCCAACCGTCGTTCCAAGGATCCGCTCGTTGCCAGTGAATCGCCCGATCCCCTCAACCTCGGCGGTGATCTCGGCGGCAAGATCGCCGCGTGCACCAACCGACCGCGCGGTGATGACGGATGAGGTCTCTCGGTCTTTTTCTGTAGCACTGCGCTCGCTGGAGAAGTTCGGCTGTCGATACCCACGCCCGTAGCTGGTCGACGCTGCAACGGCGTAATAGGCGAAGCAGACGAGCGCGGCGGCGGGGATCGGCCCGCCTGGTCGGCGTACAGCAAGGAGTTGCTGCAGCGGCGCCAAGATCACGGTCTTGGTGGCGCGGCGGGCGAGGTACTGCACGAAGGTCGTGCCATCGGTCTCATAGTCGGCGCGGGCGTCGGCGCTCGGACGAAATGGGGCGCGCGTGAGTCGTTCGTTCAGTTGTTCTTTCACCTCATCATCCTACGCCTTTCCTGTGGTGCTGCCGCTACACTGCTGCAGATGTCCACCAGAGTCGTCTCCCGTGCCGCTACTGCTGACCTGGCGATTGCCGCCGCACTCTGGGGCGGCATGTATGTAGTCTCTGCCGAGACCTTTGCCGCGATCCCACCGGCAACGCTGGGCCTCCTCCGTCTACTGCTCGGTGTCGCCGCCCTTGCTACCTTCGCGCTCCTCCGCGGTGAGTCGCTCGGATGGGCGAAGGCACCGAAGGGTGCCGTACTGCGCGCTGGCATCGCCGTCGCTGCGTCGATCCTCTTGCAGTTCGCCGGCACCGCCCTGACATCAGCGGTTGAGGGATCGGTGGTGACGATGGCCACCCCAGTCTTCGTGCTGATCTTTGGTCGGCTCCTGGAAGGGATTCGCGTGCCGCGACAGGCCTGGCTCGGCATTGCCCTTGCCGCAATTGGTGTCGCTGCACTCGCGCTGCGCAGCAGCGGTGGCGGTGACCTTGTCGCCGATGCGAGTGCCAGCCGGCTGCTCGGCATTGCGATGCTGATCGGTGGCGGCGCAGCATGGGCGCTCTTCTCGAGCCTCGGTCGACCGATCGTTGCCGCGGTGGGGGCCCGCAACGCCGTCACGCTCAGCGCCGGACTAGCGATCCCCATGATGCTCCCGTTCGTCGTTGCGGAGCTAGCCGTTGGTGGCATTGACCTCGCCGCAGCCACGACTCCAAGCACGCTACTTGCCGTGCTCTATCTCGGCGTTGGGGCCACATCGATCGGCTGGAGTTGCTGGTACCGCGGCTATGCCGCCGCACCACCACGACTCGCCGCAGGGGTGCTCTTCTTGCAGCCGCTCGTTGCCGCCGCACTCGGCGTTGGCCTACTGAACGAAGCACTTGATTCTGGGCTGGCGCTTGGCGCACTCTTCCTGCTCGGCGGTGTGGCAATGATCTCCTTTGAACGTTCCAGCAGCACAAAGCAGAGCCGCGTGCGATCGTAGGGGGAATGGACGACCTTCGACGCTATCGTGCCACCCCGCCACCCATCACCGGCGTTGCCGCAATCACGACAGCCGACAACGGCGAGGTACGCAACCCAGACCCAACCGATCGCGCCGCCTGGCGCGAGTGGGTCTCAGCGTCGAAGACGCGCAACTGGCTGCGCCGCGATCCGCTCCTTGATTGGCTCGAGGTGCACGGCACCAGCAAGGGCTTCGCGAAAGATGTGGGCGCCGATGCCGATCCACCAAGCCCCTACGACCTGCGCGAACTGCTCTTTGCCCAAGGGAATCGTTTCGAAGAGCGCATGTTTGAAATCCTCGAGCCGCGGGTTGCTTCGCACCGCAAGATTTCCGATGGCTGGCAGGCGACGCGCACGCTGGCCGCCGCCGAAGCAACCTTCGCCGCGATGCGCGAAGGAGTTGAGCTGATCGAGCAGGCGGTGGTGCGCAACCCCGAGGATCGCACCTACGGCGCCATTGACCTGCTGGTGCGCAGCGATGCGCTTGCGCGACTTGTTCCTGGCGTGATCGACCCGAGCGAGGCGGCGCTCTCTGCGCCGGCGCTTGCTCCCGAAGGTGGCGAGGCACCGCCGTGGCACTACGTGGTGGTTGACGTGAAGTTTTCCACGCTTGATCTTTCGGTGAGCGGATTCGCCGGCAGTTCGCATCGGCACTATGCCGGGCAGGTACTCGTCTACACCGCCGCGGTTGCACGGCTGCAGGGCTACTGCCCAGCAGAGGCGTACCTGCTCGGCCGTACCTGGATGAGTAGCAAGGGGCGGGGGAGTGGCGCACTCGAGCGACTCGCTCGAGTGCCCGTTGAGCGCGAGAGCACGCGCGATGACGAGACCCCACTCACTGTTGAGGTAGGCCGTGCACTGGAGTGGATCCGCACGGTGCGACGCGACGGTGCCGCCTGGGATGCCCTGCCACGCCCAACGCGCCAAGAGCTCTATCCAAACATGAACGCCGACCAGGACCAGCCGTGGAGCGAGGCGAAGCGCACGATCGCTCGCGAGATCGGCGAACTCACCTATCTCCCAGGTGTTGGGCCCGACCTGCGTGACGCCGCCATCGCCGCGGGCATCAAACGCCGCGATGAAGCGGGGCTGTCGCCGGATCGCCTCGGCGTAACCGGTGATGCGCGACCGCGACGGCTCGCCGCGGTACTTGCCGCGAACGCAGTGCCTGAATCGGCTCCCGCCAACGCGAAGGTGCTTCCGGCAACTATTGAGCTCCGCGACGATGCGCACTGGCGCACGCCAGCACGCATTGAGTTTCATGTGGACTTTGAGAACTCGGGAAACCTGAACGATGACTTTACCAAGCTTCCGAGCGTTGTTGGGGCTTCGTGCATCTTCCAGATCGGCTGCCTCGTGTCGATTGATGGCCGTGAGCCGACTGTGGGCGAGATCGCCGCGGCAGCCAGCGCCGGTGCAAACGTGGGCGAGCGCCTCTTCACGCCGCGCGCCGAAGATGCCTCGTGGTTCCCCGCCTTCGGGCAGTGGAGCGGCGATCGGCTGAATGCGGCATCGGAGCGCGCCGTGCTCGATGCCTGGGTCGCCTTCATGAGCGCCTGGCGCACGTCGCTCAACCTCACGTGGGATGCGACGCGCATCGTGCACTGGTCGCCCGCCGAACGAAACTTGCTTTTCACCGCCGCTGATTCCGCCGCCGGCCGTCACTCAACCTGGTCGCTCCCTACCGAGATCGCCTGGTTCGACGCCTTTGACGAACTCGTCTACAAGGTGCCGGTCAGCGTGCGTGGTGCCTACGGATTCGGCCTGAAGGACATTGCCAAGGCGATGCGTGCCGAGGGTCTTATTGACGTCTCATGGGGTGACGGGCCCGCCGACGGGATGGGCGCGATGGCTGCCGCCTATACCGCCGATGCCCGCGCCGCGGTCGAAGGGAGGCGCCTGGCCGACTACGACTACTTCCGCGCCGGCACCGAGTACAACGCGGCCGACTGCCGCTCGATGTCGCTTGTGCTCGCCTGGCTACGCGCGAACCGCTAACCGCCTCGTTCTACCAGCCACAAAGCAACGGAGCGCCACCCCTTCCGAGGTGACGCCCCGATGCGCCGCGCTAGCGGAATCAGCTCGCCGCGGGCGGTACGAGAATCTCGTAAACCTCTGAGCTCGTGCCGGCGTTGAACTCGTTCCAGATCAGCCATCCGAGGCTGGTCGTGGTTCCACCGACTGATGGGTGTCCGAGCGTTGGGAACGCCCCGGTCTCCGAGTCGCCACTGGAACCATTCGCGACGCTTAGGTCAGACACAAACTGACCGCTCGTAGCGATCTCGTCGTATGAGACGAAGAGCCACGAACTCCCAGTGGAATCAGAATCCCAACCGCCGCCGTTGTAGCTACTGACCTTGAACTTCGCACCGCCAACAGCATCCGTATCCCATACTAAAGACTGACTGATGCTGACAAAGACCACCGAGGTGATTGGATCGGCGTACGCCGTGCAATCGCTACCAGTGAGGTCATAGAGCCCGTCAACGGTGCCGTTCCATGCGAGGTGATCAATGAGGAAGCAGCCGAGCGTTCCGTCGGCGCTGCCACTGTTTACCAGACCCCGATCGGCAATGGCAATTGTTTGGTCAGGATTCCCATCATTATCTGCATCAAACTCAATGTCCCATTCGTTAAGCGCTGCATTGGACATGAGATCCCAACTGGAGATCATCATCTCAAAGCTGCCAGCAGAGCTGTCTGCCCAGTCGGCTGGAATGTTCCTGGCATTGACTCCGATGTTCTTGATGTCGGCTCCGTTGCCAGTGCGCTCCCGACCATCTCGGGCCAGCCAGACGAACGGATAGAGATCAACGGATCGAGTCGAACCATCTGCCTGATTCGCGTCCTGTGCTCCGGTGGTCAACGCATACGTGTAGTCGTAGCGACTCGCACCTCCCGATGCGCTGAAGTTGAACTTTTCGACGTGCTGGAACATTGCGAACACGGGAAGTCGTAGGGATGGTCGGCCGCTTGAGGTAGCTGTAACAATGGCGTTGAGCGAGCTTGCCCCGAATCCGTCGAAGTTCTTCTGTGCTGCAACTGTGGCGGTCAACTTGACCGTTAACGTGGCGAACCCCTGCGGAGCCAAGACGATGGTCCTGGATCCGGTCAACTTCGTGGAGCCGCGATACACCGCGATCGTTACGCCGCTTGGAAGGGTGAACCCCGCAGCCGCCGCCGCAGAGAAGGAGAATCGCGCGGTGGTGGCGCCGTAATTCTTGATGACGAACGTCTGATTTTTCACGATGGTTGAGGCCGCATCGCCGTAGACCATGCCGAAACTCATCGTTGCATTTGGCCCAGCATCGATGGTGACCTTGGATTTGACAGCGTTTACCGCATTGACACGACCAGCACCGACAGAGCGGAGCAAGACGTTACTGCCCACAGACTGCGCAGTGTTGATCAGCGCCGACTTAATGAGGGCGGGGGTCCACTTTGGATTGGCCTGCTTGACCAGCGCCGCTACGCCGGCAACCACCGGGGTTGCCATCGAGGTGCCGCTGAACCAGGCAACGCCGTCGCCGCTTCCGGAAGCTGCCGACACGATGTCGACACCCGGAGCTGCGATCTCAGGCTTCAGCGCAAGGTCGCCCCAGCGCGGTCCGCCTGACGAAAAGTCTGCGACGGTGTGGTACATCGGGTTTGTGACTCCAGAAGACAAGGTCGAGATGCTTGCCGTGGCTCCTTCAGTGATCGCTGCGCGGAGCGAACCCTCACCATCGCCGTTGAGCATCAGCACTGGGATTGCTGCTGTTGGCAAATCTGGGCCTTGGAATGGCGGGTATGACGAGTTGTCGTCGTCGTCATTACCAAGCACATTATCCTCTCCGTCGAGGACATTAATTTTTTGCAAGATGATGACGGCCACAGCGCCCTTCCCGTAGGCCGAGTCGACCTTCTCCTTGAAGGTGCACGAGCCGCGACGCAGAATGACTATTTTTCCAGTGAGGTTTGTTGAGGTATCCCAGTCAGGCGTGTATGTAGCGCCATCGTCGCCGCTTGCGGGGCATCCGAGTGAATAGGCTGTGCCATCCGCGATGGTGAACAGACTCGTAATCGGGCCGGACACTGGGGTAGTGAGATCAAACACATTGGTGTTGGAGAAGGCGACAGGAGACGCCCCACCCAGAACTGCGGAGGCGAGCGTGAGCTTCGCACCTGGGTACGACGCCCGGTCATCGAGCGCGGCGACCGAGATCGCGCCATCTTCGGTAGAAGGGGAGCCAACCAGGAATGGCTGATCACCCTCGTTTCCTGCGGCGATGACTACGGTCACGCCAGCCTTCTCGGCGGCGTTGATCGCAGCCTGCTCAGCCCCACCCTTGATGCCGTACGCCGAGCCAAGGGAGAGGTTGATGACGTTCGCCCCAAGAGCAACCGCCTTCTCAATGCCGTCCGCGGCGAGCTCGGTTGCGCCATCGCAACCGAAGACGCGCACTGCGATCAGCGAGGCGAGTGGGGCCATTCCTGGCGCCAGGGTGAAGGTTGAGACATCGGTTGTGCTCTTGTAGTACTCGCCGGCAACGGTGCCGTACGTGTGGCCGCCCTTAATACCGAAGCCAGCAATGGTGCCAGCGACGTGGGTGCCGTGGCCGCCACCTTGCGCAAGGGTGCAGTCTTTTGGGTCGCTATCTGGCTGTGGTAGTTCATGGATGCCACCGTCTCCCGGTGCGTAATCATCACCGACGAGGTCATAGCCAGCGATCACCTTCGCGGTTGGGAACTGAGGAGCGGGCAGAGGCGCCTGCGTAATGCGAACGAAGTCGTGATGCGTGTAGTCAATGCCCGTGTCAATGACGGCAACCTTTATGCCGTAGCCGGTGCCGACCTTTGACGTTGCAGTCTGCGCCCAAACGTTCTTCGCCTGAACCTCTGTTGCTGCGCCAGCGTTCAATGGTGTTGCGCCACCACGGCCGCTCACTGCGCCGCCGGTGACGGTCATCCGCTTGTAGCGGGTGACGAGCTGAACGTCGGCAACGTGCGGGTTGGCACGCAGCGCCTCGAGCTGCGAGGCAGGAATGTGAATACGAAGTCCGTTGAAGAGGTAGCGGAACTCAGCGTTCACCGTGCCGCCAAGAGCGGTGATCGCTGCGCGTGCGCCAATGCGCTCGCTAATCTGCGCGCCCTGGAGGGCGAGCGGTTGCGCCGCGCCACCAGCCGAGCGCGGTGCGCCCAGGCCTGGGGTGCGCAAGGTAACGACCAGGTGGAGGATGCCGTTCTTGTCAGCGCCGCGGAGGAGCACCTTGCTCTCGATTGGGCGCATGCCGGTCAGCAGCACCTTGTGTCGGTTTGCCGCTGACGCGCTTGGCGCGAGGAGTACCGCTGCAAGCATCGCGATCAAAATGATCGTGCGGCGTGTTCCTCGTGGGGTTGCGGTGTGTGACTGGTGGCTCATGGCGGGCACCTCCCTGTAGGGGGAGACAATCCTCTACTGAGGGTTGGGCGGCCCCTTAACGGCGACGATAGCGCCTAGCGACCACCGAATACAGAGGTAGTTTCAGTAATAGGTTTGAGATTGAGCGCCCCTCTCGGCCATTGGGCCCCTCGACCGCCAACAGGCGGTCGGCGGCATCCCCCTCCACGTGCCGGGGGTCGCAGAAGGCCACATCGATCTCGACCTCCCCAGGGATGGGGGTACCGAGCAGGTCGGCGAGATCGTGGGGGAGTGGCTCCTCAAAGTAGTCGGCGCGGAGCTCCTCCTCCATCTGCCAGCGAGGGCTGCGGAAGAGCACCGCGCGCCAGGCGTCTGCCACGGCGGGGGTGACGGTGCCGTCCTTCGGTTGCGGGTTGGGTGAAAGATCCTGCCCGCGCGACCAGCGGGCCGCCTGATGCAGCAGGGTGTACTCATCGAGTTCGAGATAGGCGGCAAGGTCGTCGGCGGGTGAGGCGTCGCCAAAGATCGCACGAATCCCAGGCGCAAAGGCCTCCTTCATGTCGAGGTCGATGCCGCGCACGGTG
The DNA here is from genome assembly GCA_040397175.1 of Candidatus Limnocylindrus sp. Taxonomy (GTDB): domain Bacteria; phylum Chloroflexota; class Limnocylindria; order Limnocylindrales; family Limnocylindraceae; genus Limnocylindrus. The sequence goes on from JBBAWM010000001.1 coordinate 158,202, forward strand.
CGATGCAGGTAGACCTGCTGATAGAGGAACTGTCGCGCACCAAGGAACGACTCGAGTGCACCAACGGCCGGCTCATACAGCGTGAGACCGCGTGCGCCAATGAAGCTGTAGTGGCGGAGTCGCTCCACATCAACCGCGGCAGTACGCACGCCGGTCATGTAGGAATCGCGTCGCACGTAGTCGAGGTTGTCGACGGTGAAGACACCCGAGAGGAGTGGCTGCAGGATGCGCACCCAGGCTGGGATTGCAGGGTCTTCGAGGGGTGGTTTCGAAATCAGGAAGCTGACCCAGCGCGGATCAATCGACTCTAAGGTGGCGATGGCGTCGCGGGTTGCCGAGTCTCCGGGCGCGCGACGAAGCTTGGTGATGATTGGCGCAAGCTCGCGCTCAATGATCAGCGCGGAGAGATCCTCATGGGCGAGCCGCTTTCCCGATGGGCGGCGCGAATCAGCCGGCGCCGCGAAGGCTTCGAGAACGGCGTGATCGAAGAAGTGCGCGAACGGGCCGTGGCCCACGTCGTGTAAGAGTCCTGCAACGCGGAGCGTTTCAACAACGAGCCCTTCGCTTGGCGGAGTTTCGCCGTCGTTGGTGAGTCGAGTCGCAAGTGACGGATAGAGGTGCCGTGCCCAGAGGCCTGCCTCATGCATGACGCCGAGGCCATGCGAGAAGCGGCTGTGCTCGGCGGTAGGGAAGACCCATCGAGCGCTCTGCAGTTGGCTGATGCGGCGCAGGCGCTGCAGCCAGGGGCTGTCGAGCAGATCCTCCTCGGCGGCCTCCTCTTGGGCGTAGCCGGTGGCGGCTGCGCCCTCAGGGGTGAGGCGCTTGGTGAGCTCGATATAGCCGTGAATCGGGTCGCTGATCAGGTTGACCGCCTTGAACTGCTCCGCATCCATGGCTACGCGTTCGGCTTTGCTGTGGTGCCGTATCGCGCAGCGGCGGCACTGTGCGTGCGCGCCATGTCATCGCGCAGCGCGTCAGGGCGAAGCACCTCGGCGCCCTCGCCCCAGGTCAGCACCCAGGCGCGAATCTCGAGCAGGCCCGAAACACGCGCGCGCCAGATGAGTGACCCATCGGGCTGCTCTTCAATGGTTTGCGACGGATGCCAGCGCGTCTCCTTTGCGCGGGCGGCCGACTCCTTATTGAAGCGAATCACGATTTCCTCGAGCGGCTGGTCGGCGACGATGTCCCATGCCGATGCGAGGGTGCGCTCAAGCTCCACCTCTTTCGGTAGTTCAAAGGTGGCGGTGGTGACGCGCACGTTGCTGATGCGATCGACTCGGAAGGTGCGTAGCGCGTTCCGAGTCTCATCGTGGCCGATGAGATACGTGGTGTGTGTTGCGGCCGATGGTTCCATCAGATAGGGATGCACGCGTGCCCGTCGGCTGCTCCCCGGATTGCTCCATGCCGGCGCGTAGTCAAACTCAACCACACGGCCAGTCACCCACGCAGTGGTGAGGAGGCGTAGTCGTTCACGCGCGTCGCTATCGGTGGTGAGTTGGCTCAACTGCGTCACCGTGCGCTCCACGGCGCTGCGCAACGGATTCTCGAGCAAGCTGCCAAGCTTCATGAGAGCTGCGCCAAGTTCAGGGTCATAGCCAGTAGAAAACTTTGCGAGAAGTCGCGCGGCAAGGACCACCGAGATGGCCTCATCTTTACTGAAGCGCAGCTCTGGCAGGAGTCCCTCTTGCGAAACACCCCATCGGCCGAGGTTGTTCCATACCGGCACACCAACACTCGCTTCGAGCGCTTGCAGATCGCGGTAGGCGGTGCGGCGACTGACGCCGAGCTTCTTGGCAAGATCCTCCGGTCGGATCCCCGCCTCGCCTGCGGCCTCGACGTAGCGCAGGGTGCGCAGGAGTCGAGCGCTCCGGTCGCTCTTCTGGAAGTCGGCGTCGCCCTCAGGCGGGTGGCTGCTCATGGCTCAGATTGTGCCACTCCGCCCCCAGTCGGGAGCACCCTTCAGGTTTAGCGCGGCCGCGCCGCCTCAACGAATGCGGCCCAGACGCGCTCAAGGTCGGCGGGGCTGCTCTCGGTGCGCTCGGGGTGGCACTGCACGCCGAGCACGAATCGCTCGCCCGGCTCCTCGAGACCTTCAACGAGGGTGCCGCGTGGTGAGTCGGTGAAGGCTGAGGCACGCAGCGCGGGCGCAAGGCGCTCTGGGCTGACCGCCTGATGGTGATAACTGTTCACCGCAAGGGGCGTGGTGCGATCGCCGAGGATCTGCGCCAGCTTGCTGCCCCCCTGCACATCGAGTGGATGCGAAAGTGCAGGTGTTGCCGGATACGCCGCGCCGACCTGCCCCTCAACATGCTGCAGCAGCGAACCGCCGCGATGCACATTCAAGAACTGCAAGCCGCGACAGATGCCAAACACCGGAATACCGCGACGATCCGCAGCGTCAAGCGCGGCCCACTCCAGCGCATCGCGCGCTGGCTCAATGCCGATGGCGCCATCAATTGGCTCGTTGTAGCGCGCCGGGTCAATGTCGGCGCCGCCCGAAAGGAGTAGGCCATCCATCGTGGCGAATGCGGTTGCGCGCTGCTCGTCGGTGGCGCTGGCACTCAGCAGAATGGGAATGCCGCCAGCTCGTCGCACGCCATCGGCGTAGCGCGCGTTAATCAGATGGATCGGCGCAGCATCGTCAGGCTCGTCATGATCGGCGACGGTGATGAGAATGAGCGGCGCGCTCATCAGCCGATGCGCACACCGCTCGCTTTCGCGAGCTCTTTCAGCGAAGCGATCAGTCGATCAATCTCTTCCATGGTGTTGTACGACATGAGGCCAACGCGCAGCAGGCCGCCGTGCTCGGTAAGGCCGAGTGCCGCAACTGGATTCACGGCGTAGAAGTCGCCGTCCCACACCTGAATGCCTTCGGCGCCAAGGTGCGTCGCCGCTTCGGTTGGGGTGGCCCACTCCATCGTGAATGAGACGATGGAGGTGCGGTGATCGAGCTGATCGCGGTCGGTGATGCCGTAGACCTTGACCCCTGGGATCTCGGCGAGTCGGTCGAGCAGGTGCACGATCAGTTCACGTTCGTAGAGGGTGATCGCCTGCAGGCCGGCACGAATCTCGGCGCGGCGACCGGTCAGTTGGGTTGAGGCACCCGTGTGCCCAAACTCTCGTCCGATCCAGGCGAGATGGTCGATCGCGGCGGTCGTTCCCGCCATCCCTTCGAAGCTTGGGGTGCCCGTCTCCCAGAGATCGTGGGCGGGGCGCACCTTATAGCGACCGTAGCGCTCAAGGAGCGGCAACTTCCCGTAGAGGAGCCCTGCATGTGGCCCGTAGAACTTGTATGGAGAGCAGAGCAGGAAGTCGGTGTCGAGCGCCTGCACATCAATCGGGTAGTGCGGCGCCGAACAGACCGCGTCCAGCACGGTGAGTGCGCCGGCCTCATGGGCGAGGCGAACGATCTCCTTGCACGGGTTGATGGTGCCGACGGCGTTGGACGACATGCCGACGGCTACGATCTTGGTGCGCGGGGAGCGCAGTGCCGCATACGCCTCGATGTCGAGGGTCGCGTCGCTGGTGCGGATCGGAATGACCTTGAGGGTGAGGCCAAAGTCTTCGGCGAGCCAGAGCCAGGGGCTGTAGTTCGCATCATGATCGAGCTGCGAGACGATCACCTCGTCGCCCGGCTTCAGGCTCTTCGCCAGCGATCGCGAGAGCTGGAAGTTGAGCGTCGACATGTTGGCGCCGAACTTCACCGACTCCTTCGGCGCGTTCAGCAGATCTTCAGCCGCGCGATGCGCCGCATCTTCGACCTGCTGCTGTCGCTGTGAAGTGATGAAGGCACCACCGGAGTTGGCATTGGCATGCAAGAAGAAGTCGCGATATGCATCAATGACCGCCCGTGGCACCTGGGTGCCGGCTGGTCCGTCGAGGAAGCTGAGCTGCCGACCGTCGGGGAGGGTGTTCGCCAGCGAGGGAAATTTTGCGCGGATGGCGGCGACGTCGTAGGGCTTGGTGCTCATGGCGCGATCGTACTGGGTTAGCGGCGTCGGCGAGTCGCTAGTCGCGTGAACAGCACCACGACAACGGCGAAGAGGAGGGGGAGGGCGAACATCGCGACAAGGCCGAGCAGTCCACCGGGACCAACGCTGACCCCGCCGTTGCGTGCATCACCAGATTCCGGGGAGGGGGTCGGTGAGGGGGCGGGGCTCGACGCATCGGCACCAAATGCGGGTGAGGCAAGCGCGAGGGCGATGCCCCCGAGCAGTAGCAGCAGGCCGAGGGCCAGCAGGGCGAGCGCCGCCGTACTGCTGGCGAGCCGCCCACGCCCCTCGCCCCCAAGCAGTCGCAGCGCCTCGGCACGATCCAGGGTGGTGACCACAAGTGGTCGACCAGCACCCGCGCGCAACTCCCCATCAACGAGTTGCCCCGCCGCAGTGGCGCGATCCAGATTGCTGATCTGCTCCAGGCCAACTCGCGCCTGGCGCGACGGGTCGCTCGCTGCAAGCGCGGCAACGAGTGCCGCTGTGTCAGCGCTCTGATACTCGCGGCCAGCGGCGTGAAGTTCGGCGACGCTCCCCTCCCAGCGACGCTCAACTACGACGAGTCCGTCGGCAAGGTCAACGGTGGCAATCGTGATTGCGCTGCTCGCGTCGCTGATCACAAATGGAAGGCTGCGCACGGCATCATCAATCACGCGCCAACCCTGCTCGTCGGCAATGGAGACACGTTCGCGCCGGTAGACGAGTGGCCGGTGATGTTCGTCTTCGAAGATCTCTGGCGCATCGATGCTCCCCTTGATGGCGAGATATGGCGCCGACTCGCCTCGCAGCGCGACAAGGCGCAGCGCTTCGGTCGGGGAGATGGGGGAGAGGCCGGCAAGGAGTTGCCCGGCGCGCGTGCGTACGTCGGTACGTCGCGAGAGGAGCAGTCCGGCAACGATGAGCGCGGCGCCGATCAGCGGGATCGGGTTCATGAGCCTTGCCTTCCGCTCTCGGGATCAATCGCCTGTACATCGCCGTTGATGCTTGTGACGATGAGACGACCGCCAATCAGTTCGGCGGCACCGACCACATCGCTGTGCGCGAGTCGCCAACGTACCTCGCCGTCGCCGCGAATCGCCCAGGTTTCGACCTCGCTCTGCACGATCACATGGCCAAAGCGTGGCGATGCGATGAGCTCCACAACTGGGGTGCCGGTCTGATGGCTCCAGGCGAGGGCACCAGTGCGCGCACCGAACGCATAGACGGTGAAGCCGTAACCGACAACAAAGAGTTGGGCATCGTCCCAATGAATAGCGCGCGGCTCGTCGTAGATGACGGTGGCGAGTCGTACCGCCCAGGCGCCGCCCGGGGTCTCCACGCGGAGCTCCATGCGGCAGAGTCGATCGGGGTCACCCTCAGCACCAGCGCCGAGTGCGCCATGATCAACGAGGGTGGCACCCGCTTCGGAGAGGGCGAAGACCGCGGCGGCCTGGCCGCTGCTCCCCCAGGTGGCGCGAACGCGCAGGCCGCCTGGGAAGTCGCTGATGCGACTCTTCGGCTCGCCGGCTCCGGTTGGGATGGGGGCGCTCGCACGGTCGTTCACCCAACGATTCTAGGCGCGACGTACGCTTAGGCCATGAAGGCCGTGTTGTTCGACTGGGATGGGACCCTCATTGATACGACCGAGCACGTCTATGAGGCGAACGTTGAGGTGATGAAGTCCTTCGGACTCCCACCCCTCACTCGTGAACGCTATGGAGCTGCCTTCTCACCAAACTGGCGCCGCATGTACGCCGCCCTCGGCGTTCCCGAGCACCTTGTAGAGGGAGCGGCCGATGTCTGGCACGGTGCCTATAAGGGGCATGGCGCGGAGCTTCTCCCCGGTGCCTACCCGGCGCTGGAGCGACTGGTTGCCGCGGGGATCCCACTCGGCATTGTCACTGCGGGCGATCGCAAGGTCGTCTCCGGGCAGCTCCGCCGCACTGGTGTCGCTGACCTGATCGGCTCGGCGGTCTACGGCGATGACGCGGTCGAGCAGAAGCCCGACCCTGCGCCACTCCGACGCGGGCTCGCCGCGCTCGGCCACGCGACCACCCCGGCCGAAACGGCCTACCTCGGCGACACCCTCGATGACGTGCGCATGGCGCGCGCCGCAGGTGTTCATGCTGTTGGCATTCACTCGCCCTTCTTCCACCCCGACGACTTCTACGGAGTGGATGCGCACGAGCACGCTCCATCGGTTGCCGACTGGGTTGCCGCACTTCTCGACGGAGCAAAGCGCTAGACTCACCGCATCGCGACAGGGGAGCGCCATCGGGCGCTGAGATGCGGAAGGTCCGCGAACCCTACGAACCTGATCCGGGTCATGCCGGCGAAGGGAGGACGCAGGTGTACCCCGCGCGATAGAGAGCGAGGTATCTGTGCGCGCGTTGATTCTTGCGGGGGGCGATCGACCTGACCCGGCGCTGCTCGATGCCCACTGGCCCGGCTGGCGCGATGCCGCACTCATCATCGCCGCGGATGGTGGGGCCCGGCACGCAGCCCCACTCGGCCTTTCGCTTGATCAGGTGGTTGGCGATTTTGATTCGCTCAGCACCTCCGACGCTGATGAGCTTGAGGCGGCGGGCGTAACCATCGCGCGCTTTCCTACTAATAAAGATGCAACCGATACCGAGCTCGCCCTCGTTGCCGCCCTCGATGCAGGATCCACGAAGATCACGCTGCTATGCACCTGGGGTGGCCGCAGTGATCACGCCATCGGCACCCTGGCACTCTTGGCGCATCCACGCTGTGACGCTGTGAGCGTAGTGATTCTGGATGAACAGACTCGGACCCAGCTGTTGCGGGGCGGAGCAACGATCACCTTGCGCGGGGAGATCGGCCGCACCATCTCGATTACGCCGTGGGGTGGTGATGCAACGGTGTCGGCGACGGGTGTGCGCTGGACACTTGAATCTGCGGTGCTCGTTGCGGGGAGCACGCGTGGCATCTCTAATGTGGCAACCGCTGTAGAGGTGACCATCACGGTGCATCACGGTGCCGTGCTGGTGAGCGAAGGGGGAGGCGTAGCATGAAGCGTTCGTGGGGCTTACTGGATCTCGTCACCGTGGCAACGATCGGTATCGCCTCGGGCGTGCTCTTCGCCGGATGGAATCTTCTGTGGGGTGCCGCATCTCCACTCTTCGCCGCGGTGCTGCCGTTGCAGTACTTGCTCTTTGCTGGTACGTGGGTGATTGCCGGGCCACTTGCGGGACTGATCGTGCGACGCCCCGGCGCAGCGCTCGCCGGGGAGATGATCGCCGCCTCTGTCTCATTCTTGCTGGCGAGCCAGTGGTCGGTTGATGCGATCTTCTCTGGCGCGGCACAAGGGCTCGGTGCCGAGCTGACCTTTGCGCTCGTTGGATATCGCGTCGCCGGTCTGCGCGTTGCGCTGGTTGCTGGAGCACTCTCGGGGGTTGGCATGGCGCTCCATGATCTGCCGCTCTACTTCCCTGACGTGAGTGCCTCGTTCGCAACGGCCTTGGTGGCAGCGATGATCGCAAGCGCGGCGATCATTGGCGGTCTCGGTGCGCTGCTTGTGCGCGCCGCACTTCGACGCAGCGGTGCCCTCGACCTGATCGGAGCCTGACGGCGTGCCACCCCTCTCCGTAGAGATCGCCGATCTCACCTGGCAACCGGCCGGCTCCGATCGGCTCACGCTCGACCTGCGCGGAACATCCATCGCCCTTCCCGCCGGTGGCCTGCTCCTCGTGAGCGGCGCATCTGGCGCTGGGAAGAGCACCCTCTTGAAGGCGATCGCTGGGCTGCTCGGCACCGTGCTGCCGGGCGAACTGCGCGGGACACTGCTGGTTGGGGGAGTCGATCTGGTCGCTGCCGCCTCTGCGGAGTCGGGGATTCCACGTGCGCTTACCGAGCGACTTGGCTACGTGGCGGCCGGCCCAGCCCCCACCTTTGCGCTGCCACTCCTGCTCGATGATGCGGCACTCCCGTTGGAGTCGCGACAGGTTCCCACTGGCGAGATGCGCTTGCGCATTGAACGGTGCGCGCGCGAGGCGGCGCTACAGGTTGCCCTCATCGATCGCAGCCTCACCACGTTCAGTGGCGGTGAGCACGCTGCGGCGGCGGCACTCGTCGCCCTCGTTGCGTCGCCGGATCTGCTGATCGCCGACGAGCCGCTCGGCGGCCTCGATCTCCGATCTGCCGAACGCTTGGCATCGACGCTGCGTGAGTGCGGTGCGACGCGCGTGATTGCAGCACATGACCTCTCGCTGCTCGGCGCAGTACCTGCGCAGCATCTTCGACTCGATGACGGCGCGGTCGCTGCGACGGCGCCGGTGCTCTCCGCTGCGCCAGAGTGGAGAGAGATTCACAGCGACCATGGTGGCGGCGTGCCGATCGTGCAGCTGGTGTGCGCCACTGCAGCCGGTCGCACCGTTGGAGCATCCAGCATCGCCGTGCTGCGTGGCACCACAACGCTGCTCACGGGCGGTACGGGAAGCGGTAAGTCAACACTCCTGCAACTCGTGGCTGGGACACTTCCCGTAGATGGAGGCGAACGCATTGCCGCATCAGACCTGCGGATCAGATTCGCACCGCAAGATCCAGGCATGCTCCTTGGCGCTCGATCTGCACGCGCATTAATCGGGCGAAACGACGAGGCCCGCGCGCACGTACTCGCGGCTCGCCTGGGAGTCGCTCATCTGCTTGATGTATCGCCGGGGCGACTTTCTGATGGCGAGCGACGCAGAGTCGCGATCGTCACGGCGCTTGCCGCAACGCCAGACGTTCTCATTCTCGACGAGCCGAGCGGTGGCCTTGATGACGCACGGGTTGCGACGCTCTGTGATCTGCTCAGTGATCGAGAACTGCTCGGCACGTGTGCCGTGTTGATCGCTACGCACGATGCACGACTGAGTGCGCTGGGCCAGCCCGTAGCCCGACCGGTGCGCCGGGTGCACCACCCCGAGGAGACAGGAACCAGCGCTGAGCCAACTGAGGGTGGCTTCGCCGCGCACCTGCCAGCGCCGGCAGCGCGAGTCGCTGAGAGCGCCGAGCGCCTTCTCTCGCCAGAGCTCGGCCGAAGACTGATCGGTACCGCAAATCCACTCACGCGCCTCGGCCTCGCACTCTTCTGGTTCACCCTCTCGATTGTGAGCCCCGTAACGCCAGTGGCGCAGGCGGCGATTGCACTCCCAGTGCTCCTCGTGGCTTGGGCATCTGGGGTGCAGATCTTCGCTACGTTGCGTCTCGCCGTCGCGCTCACTCCAGCACTTGCTGGCATCGTGCTCGCTAATCTGCTCGGCGGCGCATCCGTTGAAGAGGCGGTTGGTGCTGGCACGCGACTGCTCGCCTTTGCCGCTGGAAGCCTGGTGCTCTTGCGCCCGTTTGAACCGTTGCGCATGGCCGATGCGTTCATTGAAAAACTTCGGACACCATTTGCGCCAACGATGGCACTGCTCGCCACTGCTGCGCGTATCACCACGATGCGTGATGAGGCACGCGAACGCCGAGCAATTCGTCGGCTCATCAAGCGCGGCGCAGACCCTCTGCTACTCGTCGACATGTTCGATTCGGTCATTCGCGCCGTCCCACAATTAGCAATCGCACTAGAGGTTCGTGGCGTACGACTGCCGACGCGTCAAGCGCCACCGACCCGTCGACGGCCGTCGCGATTCGGTCGCGCCGATCTGCTCATCGTGATGCTCAGCGTCGGTGGCCTGCTGGTCTCGGTGGCACGTGCCGTCGCCGAGGCTATACTCGCGGCATGAGTCCATTTAAGGCGTTCCCGCCCGTCGGTAGCGAAGCTCCCACATTTACGCTGCGCGACGCGACCGGGAGCGACCACAGCACCCTTGCTGCGCGCGGCAAGTGGCTCGTCATCTACTTCTATCCAAAAGATGACACGCCGGGCTGCACCATCGAGGCCTGCGAGTTTCGCGACGCCGAATCGGCGCTGCAGCAGGCGGGGGCCATTGTCTGGGGGGTGAGCCCCGATGACCAGTCCAGCAAGGCTGCCTTCCGCGACAAGTTCTCCCTCAACTTTCCGATCCTCTCCGACCTCGACCATCAGGTGGCCGAGGCCTACGGCGTCTGGGGTGAGAAGCAGATGATGGGGAAGAGCTATCTGAGTACGCACCGGGTCACCTTCCTGATCAACCCAGAGGGGCGAGTCGCGAAGGTCTGGGAGAGCGTGACTCCGACCGGGCATGCGGCAGAGGTGCTTGCGGAGATCACCAGCCAGAGGGGATAAAAGGCGGTGCCTTTGGGGGACGACGGCACCGCCTTAGGGTGCAATTCTGACAGGGATTCACCTCCCGTACAAGGAAAAGTGGCCAATCTGCAACCAGCCCGTTGAGCACGCTCCGCGAGAGCCCCTGCTAGAGTTGACGCAGCAAGCAATGACCCACGGCAACACCGAAAGGCTCACTGTGACGCTCGAAACTCAGGACTTCCTGGTCCAGCCGGTCGATGCCTCCTGGCTTCAGTGCAACATTGAGTGCCAAGAGGCCTGCCCCGTCGGCACCAACTGCCGCGGCTACCTCAACCTGGCCGCCGAAGGTCGCTTTGAAGAGGGGTACCTCCTCTCCCGTGAGCCAAACCCCATCGCCGCCATGTGTTCGTACGTCTGCTCCGCGCCATGTGAGCGCGCCTGCCGCCGCGGCGACATCGATCGCCCACTCGCGATTCGCGCGATGAAGCGATTCCTCGTGGAGTGGCACGCCGCCTCGGGGATCCCCGACGTTGCTCCAGAGATCACACCACGCGCTGAGAGCGTTGCGGTGATCGGCGCCGGCCCCGCCGGCCTCTCCGTTGCACGCGAGCTCGCCGTGAAGGGCTACCAGGTCACCGTGTACGACAGCCTGCCGTACGGCGGCGGCACGATGCTCATTGGCGTTCCTGCGTTCCGACTTCCGCGCGAAGCAATCGAGACCGACGTGCGCCTCATTGAGCGACTCGGCGTGACGTTCGTCTACAACACCGAGGTTGGTCGCGACATTACCTTCGAGCAGTTGCAGCAGAAGCACAACGCCATTGCAATCTGTGCCGGCGCCATGAACGCGGTCGCCCTCGATGTTCCTGGCGCCGACTTCAACGGATTGGTCTACGGCGTCGACTTCATGAAGGATGCCAACCTCGGGAAGCCGCTCAGCGTTGGTAAGGATGTGGTCGTCATCGGTGGTGGCTACACCGCCATGGACTGCTCGCGCACCTCGCTCCGTCACGGCGCAGAGCGCGTCACCATCGCCTATCGCCGCACTCGCTCGGAGCTCGTCGTTGACGAAGAGGAGCTCGGCGAGACAGAGCGCGAGGGTGTGCGCATGGACTTCCTCGTCTCGCCACTCGAGCTGATCGGCGAGAACGGCAACATCACCGGCGTGCGCATGATCAAGAATCGTCTCGGCGAGCCGGACGCGTCGGGTCGCCGCAGCCCAGTGCCCATTGAAGGATCGGAGTTCATCCTCCCCGCCGACACCGTAATACCCGCCGTGTCGCAGGCCGCCGAACTCGGCTTCCTGCCAGTCGAGAGCACCTTCGAAGTGGCGCGCGGTCGCGTCAAGGTTGACCCGGCCACCTACGCCACCAACATCAAAGGCGTCTGGGCCTGCGGTGACTTCGTCACTGGCCCCGCCACCATGATCGAGGCGGCGGGCCACGCCAAGAAGTGCGCCTACGCCATCGACCGCTACCTCGACGGGCAGGCCGAGATCACCGTTGATGCCAACGTCAAGATCACCAGCTCGTGGCGCCACGAGATGCCCGAGTTCTACGACCGCATCCCGCGCCAGCACATCCCCGTGCTGCCGTTGGCGGCGCGACTCCCGTCGGGAGACCCTGTCGAGAACTTCACCACCCAGGTCGAGCTCGGCTACGGGGCCCAGCAGGCGGTGGCCGAGAGCACCCGCTGCCTCATGTGCAACTACAACATTTGGTTTGACCCGATGCGCTGCGTCCTGTGCGGCGCCTGCGCCGACGTCTGCCCAGAGGGGGTCATCCACATGGTCGACATCAACCAGCTCAAGTCCGAGGGCGCCCTCCCCGAACTTTCCGAGGCCTACGGCTGGGAGAACGGCGGGGCAATGCTCCTGGATGAGGAGCGCTGCATCCGCTGCGCCCTCTGCGTAAAGCGCTGTCCCTTCGACGCCATTACGATGGAGCGGTTCGAACTACAAGAGATCAGCTCGGACGGACGCCTCTATAAGGAGTCCTATCGAGATGGACAGTTGGCCGGCGTTGCCGGCGTAGCGGGAGGGGCACAGTGAGCCTACTGGCGAGGGTCGATCAGGCGGTCCGCAGGTCGGCAGCCTGGCGCTCCATCTTCCGTAACTCCTATCCGAACGACGAGCGCAGCCGCGCGTATGCGGTGATGAACAACGTCTTCCTGCACCTCCACCCAGTGCGCGTGCGCCAGCATGCGGTGAAGTTCGCCTACACCTTCTGCCTCGGCGGCTTGAGCTTCTTCCTCTTCCTCGTCCTCACGGTGACGGGCGTCTACCTGATGTTCTTCTACGCGCCATCGGCAACGCAGGCCTACTCCGACATCCTCAAGATTCAGACACTCATCCCGTTTGGGCAGATCACCCGCAACATCCATCGTTGGGGCGCCCACCTCATGGTCTTCTTCGTCTTCCTGCACATGATGCGCGTCTTCTATCACGGCGCCTACAAGCCACCACGCGAATTTAACTGGGTCGTTGGCGTGATCCTGCTCTTCCTGACGCTGATGCTCAGCTTCACCGGTTACCTGTTGCCGTGGGACCAGATCGCCTACTGGGCGATCACCATCGGTTCAAACATGGCCGGCTACGCGCCGCTCCTGAACACCCCATCGAAGCTCCTTCTCCTTGGTGGACTTGAGGTTGGGCAGAACACCCTGCTTCGCTTCTACGTGCTGCACGTGATGGTCTTCCCACTCTTGGCGGCGGTCTTCCTCGCGGTCCACTTCTGGCGGATCCGCAAGGACGGCGGCATAAGCGGACCGCTGTGATCCATGAGTGACGAGCAGCGCCCAGCGAGCTCCCTGCCGGTCGATCCGTCGCGCCAGACGGAGATCGACAAGCAGCGTGTGCCGATGGCGGCGCGACCGTATCGACTCCTTGCCCTCGTCAAGCAAGACGCCGTCGTTCGCGTACAGAAGGAGCCAGACGACACGGTCATGACCTGGCCGCACCTGCTGACGATCGAGTTCCTTTCGGCGGTGGCGATGAGCATCTTCTTGTTGCTGCTCGGCCTCTTCATCAATGCACCGCTCGAAGAGCTCGCCAACCCGAACGTCACGCCGGCCGTCGCAAAGGCACCGTGGTACTTCTTGGGCCTTCAGGAGTTGCTCGCCTACTTCCACCCAACCGTTGCAGGTGCACTGACGCCAGCAGCTGTGTTGGTTGGCTCGGCACTGATTCCGTATCTCGACCGCCGCAACATCCACAGCACCAAGCCATCTGATCGCAAGTTGGAGGTCACCCTCTTCTCCGTGCTCTGGGCACTCGGGCTCACGGTGACCTTCATCGGTATCTTCTTCCGCGGTCCTGGCTACTCCTTCATCTTGCCGTGGTCGACCGGCTTCTTCTTTAGCTTGTGATCGGAGGGGCGCAGTGAGTCATTACAGCGTTGAGCCGAGCGACAAGCCAAAGGCGCTCACCACGCAAACCATCAAGGCCCTGCGCCATGAAGAGGTGAAGGGGATCTCGCGCCGCCGACTCCTTCGCACCACGATCGGCGCAGGATTCGCACTCTGGCTCCTTGAAGTGACCGCCGGCACCCTCGGATTCCTCTGGCCAAACCTCGAGGGTGGCTTCGGCGGCAAGATTCGCGTCGGCACCCTCAAGTCGCTCATCGACGCCAACGCAGGCCTGCCCATCAAAGAGGGATTCCCAGCCTATGTGCAAGATGCACGCGCGTTCATCATGTTGGTTGATCCGAATCGCCAAGAGTTTGTGACTGGTGAAGATCCAACGGGCGACGGTACCGCGCTGAACGTGCGCGCGCTCTATCAACGCTGCCCGCACCTCGGCTGCAAGCCGAACCCCTGCATCAAAACGTATTGGTTGGAGTGCGCGTGCCACGGCAGTCGCTACGACCGACTCGGCACCAAGGCGCAGGGCCTCGGCCCCGCACCGCGCGGCATGGATCGATTCGCCTCAGTGGTCGATAAGGATGGCGTCCTTACCCTCGACACCGGCAAGATCAATCTCGGCACCATTCCGTTGGCGATCGGCACGCCAGGGATCGAGGCGCCACGCGCCGCCACGGGGTGCATCTAAATGAGCGACGAGAAGCAGCTCCCAGTGCCGAGCGAGAAGGCCAGCACCCCAGTGCCACGGCTCTCGAGCCCGAGCCAGATTCAAACGCACGGTCTGACCGCCGAACGCGCCGCCAAGATCGTCAACCAGAGCGGCTCTTCGCGCATGGCGGCGTTGCTCGGCATCGCCGTCGTCACGCTCTTCGTCATCGTGTACGCCTTCTACGACCAGGGCCTCCCCGGCGCCACCGGTTCTTCGAGACTCGACACGGCGAAGCGCGAGCAGTACCTCGAGACAGTGAAGCGCGGCTACAACCTGTTTGAGGCGAACTGCGCTCGCTGCCACGGCGCACAGGGCCAGGGCGGCATTGGGCCAGTCCTGAACGATCAGGGGAAGCTGCTCGCGCACCTGACGCCGCAGTACCTGAAGAACGTCCTCACGGTTGGCGGTCGCTACGTATGCGGCAACGCCAATTCGCTGATGGGCGTCTGGGCCGATACCAATGGTGGCCCGCTCAACTATCGCGAAATTGAAGAGCTGATCGCCTGGATTCGTGCCACCAACACCGACACCATCGAAGTGCGCGATCCGGCAACTGGCGAGATGGTGGCGGTCACCGGCTGGCGCGACGCCGCCTACGCACCTGCACCAGATGCAACGCCAGTGCCAGCCTGCTGGTCAGATGCGTTCGCTGTTTCGCCAACGCCGACCGGACCAGCGACGCCAACTCCGTCCATGGCTCCCGGCAGCAGCTACACGATCGTGGCGATGGGGGTGAAGTACGACCTATCGACGCTCACAGTTGCGGCGGGGAAGGCCTTCAGCATTGTCTTCAACAATCAAGATGCAGGCATCCCACACAACGTTGCCATCCACCAGGGCACGGCAATGGGGACCGAAGTCTTCAAGGGCGAGATCTTCCCTGGTGTTGGCACGCGCACCTATAGCGTGCCGGCCCTCACCGCCGGAACCTACGCCTTCGTCTGCACGGTGCATCCGAATATGGTCGGCACCCTGACGGTGAAGTGATGGGTGGCAGCAGCGACCCACGCGCACTAGGCCCAGGGGCGGCTGCACCACGTCGTGTCTTGTTTGGCTTGCTCGATGCGAATGGCTGGGGCTGGGCAGGGGTCCGCTCCGTGCTCTGGACCCTCGTCATCATCTTGATGCTCGGCTACATCCCAGACCGCGCCTACTACCTCACCGTCTCACCAACGGTCGAGCTCGGTCTGAACCTCGCCTCACTCGTGAACATCTGCCCTGCGGAGAATGAGGGGCTGCCATGCCCAGCTCCTGCTGGCGCGCTGATTCCATGGAAGAGCGCCACCGAGGCCGATCTACCAGGCGACGGCGTGGATGGTTCGCTGCTGCAGGCTGGCGCACATCTGTATTACATCGGTGGAACTTCGGGCTCCGCAACGCGCATCGCCACCACCACCGTCTCCGTGGCAACAGTTGATGCCGCAGGGCTCAGTGCCTGGACCGCTGCGGCGCCACTCCCTGAGGCGCGCGCGCACGCCGCTGTCGCCTTCTTCGCCGGCAAGGCATATGTGATCGGCGGAGCATCAGACACCACCCCCGCAACCGCATCGGTGTACGTGGGTACACCTGATGCAACGACGGGGCTGATTACCGCGTGGGTGAAGCTTGATGCACTCGAGCTACCAGCTGCACGTGCTGGCGCATCGGTCACCGTCGTCTCTGACGGCATCGTTGTACTCGGTGGCGAGGGGACAGACCGTTCGCCGACCACCACCGTTTGGAAAGCGAAGCTCGGCACCAACGGCGAACTCGAGCCGTGGGCCGACTTTATGGATCTTCCGGAGCCACGCAGCCACGCCGCCGCAGCGCTCATTGGTGATTCGATTTACGTCTGGGGTGGCAAGGATGTGAACGGCCCAGCCGCCGAAGCGGTTCGCGGCGACATCGCCGTTGCTCCTGCGGTCGGAGGCCACAGCGCACCGGTCGTAAATCCTGACCAAGGTGATGCCGAGATTGGCACGATCTACCGCTGGGATGGAGGACCACAAGAAGGCAACCTGCCAACCCCACGCGACGGCGCTGCGCTGTGGAGCGCCAACGGCACCCTCTACGTCGCGGGCGGCACGATCGATGGAGCAGCAACGTCAAGCGTGCTGTGGGCAGCGCCAGTCGCCGCAACAGGTTTGACCAAGTGGACATCAGTAGAGCTGAGCGACCTCCCGGCCGACGGCGCTCGAGTGGGTGCGAGCGGGGTAGTTATTGGTGCGCACGTGATTCTGCTCGGCGGCGCCGATGCTGCTGGCGCGTACAGCGCTGGTGCACTCTCTGCCGGCACATCGCTCAAGGCGCCGGTCTTTCGTGTTGGCCTCTTCGGCCTCACGGTGCCAGGACTGGCACTCCAGGGTGAAGTTGGTCAGCAGATCGGCTTCCTCTCCGCCGCAGGGGCCTGGACCCTCAACTTCGTGATCATGCTCGGCGCCGCCGTGGCATATAGCCAGCGCGAGCGCTTTCGTGCGTGGGTCGGCGCAAAGCTTGGCCGCAAGGGCGCATCCGCTCGCTAGCTCACAACCCTCTACCTTCACGCTGCGCGGCGGGCTATGTAGAGAGGTAACTTCTCCCACGATACGATCCCGCGGATGCGATCACCATTGCAAACGTCATATCGAATTGTTTGGGGCCTTAACGCGGCGCTTGTAGCGGTATCTTTGACCCTAGCCCCCGCAGCAGCTCTTGCGACGAATCCAACAATCTCAGACCCTGGAATGCGCAGCGTGCCCAGCCTCTCGAGCCCGGTGCAGGTATGGCTCAAGGACACAACTCCGCTGACGGGCCTCACGGGAGAAATCAAAGTCGTTGCCTCGTGTGGGGCGCGCGACACTGACTGCACGCTCGCCATCAGCGTCATCACCAACCTAACTGCCGCCGTTGGGTACGAATCGAGCGCCTGGCTCACTGGCGCATCAGAGATCGGATTTGTCGGCACACAATCAGCGGTCAATGCTGCGCTAGCCTCGATGAGTGTTGCGTTAAGCGCTGCCAAGACGACTACTGTAGTCGTGAACGCCACGGCTGCAAATGTCTCAGCTCTCACACTTGACGATGGCACCCATTACTACGAGTTTGTGACCGCCGACGGCGATGTCAACTGGCTCGAAGCCCGCGCGAATGCCCTTACCCACACACTGAATGGTCTCAACGGCTATCTCGCGAGTGTTACATCTCAGACCGAAAGCGATTTCGTTGCGAGTCGGGTTGGTTCTACGGAGGCATGGCTTGGTGGCAACGATATTGATACAGAAGGGACATGGGTTTGGGCTGACGCGCCGGAGACGGATCCGTTCTTCATCTCTGGGCCCTGCGCGATAGGATTACACGGGACATGCAGTTTAAATGGCGCTGATCACTTCAACTTTTGGAGCGCGGGTGAGCCGAACAATACTGGCGCCAATGAGGATGCGCTCCAGGTCTTATTTGGGGGATCGGGGGTCTGGAACGACATTCAGGCAGGTGGCACTGGGATTTGGACACTCCCATACGTCGTTGAATACTCAGGTGGCCCAGCTGGGGGCGGTATCGATAGCGCCTCGCGCTCTTTTGCTGTGTATGCCGCTTCACCCCGCGCTTCACCCAGTACACCCCCCACAGACCTTCCTAGTACCAGCCGAAACGGCCTGGGCGTGCCGCCGATCGCACTCGCCATCCTCGCGCTTTCTGCACTTGTTGTAGGGGCGCAGATTCGACGAACAACCGCCCGCTAGCCCTATCGCCACCCTATACTTCCGCGAAACACCTGCCCGGGTGTGAAGTAGGAGGAAACATGAATACAGCAACCGCAAAGCGCCTCTTCGGCATCAACGCCCTGTTTGCATGGTTCGGCTACGCAGTAGCCGAGATCACCAACATTTTGCAGCTCGTACCACCTGAAGAGCGCTACGTACCAAGCTCACACATGTTCGGCGGCAGTGCCGACGGGCTCGCCGGGGCGATCGGTCGCGTCTTTGACTCGCACGGCTACTTCACCACCTGGTCAAACATTGCCGTGGCCGTGACGTTGACGATGCTCTATCGGAATCCACAGCGAGTTGGGCGCGTCTTCGATTGGTTGCGCAATACTGGACTCCTCATGATCACCATGACGATGGTGCTCTACCACCTGCTCCTCGCAGGGGGGGCGAACCCACAGGGACCGTACGCAGTGTCAAATCTCTTTGAGCATTACCTCACGCCGATCATCACGATCCTCGTATGGGGGATCGCAGGTCCACGTGGCCGATTCCCATTCGGCGACACCTTCCGCGTCTTTATCATTCCGATCGCCTACCTGGCCTACACCCTGGTGCATGGCGCGATCGCTTCGGTCTACCCGTATCCATTTTTTAACGTGGCTGAGCTCGGTTATGAATTTGTACTTACTCAGATGGGCAAGATTATTGTGGAAGGGTACGTAGTCGCGCTGGTCTACTTTGGCGTCGGGAAGCTGCGCAGTCGTTGATCTAATCCGAAGCGTCTGGTGAGCCGAGCGGGGTTCGAACCCGCGACCAAGGGTTTAAAAGACCCCTGCTCTACCGCTGAGCTACCGGCCCGCGCAGATTCTCCCACGACGGGGCGCGTTGCGAGCCGCAGGCGTGGGAGAATACGGCCATGAGGCGCTCATGGACGATTGACGCGGCAACGAAGGAGTTGGCCGGGCTGCGCCCGATCATCGCCCTCCTCCGCGACCAGCGCATCCAACTGGAGCGCATGAAAGATGACCTGCTCCGCCTCCGCCGCCTCGAGCGCATGGGCGCGCTGCCGGGTGGCGCTGATCAGAATCAGCTGCAGCCCGCCGACCTTGACCCAGCGCTCCGCGACGCGCTCGCGAGCAGCTCCGTTCTGGAGATGCGCATTCGGGCGGCGGTGGATCAGATGCAGGCGAGCGTCGACCGAGTCACTGGCCGCGGCGTAGAGCTGCGCGACATCGACAGGGGCCTCATCGACTTCCCAGCGATCGCCTTCGGACTCCCGTTCCTCCTCTGCTGGGAGGAGGGAGACGGCGACGAGGTGCTCTTCGCACACAACATGGGCGACGGCTACGGTTCGCGCCTGCCCGTCGCCGAGCTCCTGCGTCGCCTCGCCGCACAGGCCGAGGGCGAGCGGTAGTGGGCGACCTCCCGCTGACACTTACCCCCGCAGAGGCAGCGGCACTCCTTGCTGGACCTGATGCACCGCTCCTGATTGATGTTCGTGAAGAGTCGGAGTGGAACGAGGTGCACATCCCTGGTGCCATCCTCATTCCGCTCTCGCAGTTTATGGCGCGCCAAGACGAGATCCCTGCAGGTCGAGCGCTGATCATGCAGTGCCGATCGGGTGGCCGTTCAGGTCAGGCGGCGCTGGCGCTGCGCACCGCCGGCCGCGGCAACGTTGCAAACCTCGCAGGCGGCATTACCGACTGGGAGGCCGCAGGGCTGCCAGTTACCTACGGGGAATAAGCTGCGCATTTGACGATTTGCCCCGCGCTGCCGATACTTCGCGAGCGGGGTGGAGCAGTGGCAGCTCGTCGGGCTCATAACCCGAAGGTCGGTGGTTCGAATCCATCCCCCGCAACCAATACAACTTCAACCCCGTATCGGGGCACGTCCACTATGGGCCGTCGGCAAATTTGGCGATCTCGGCAACGCTGGTGAATGGGCCGACGCGGTAGTCGAGCACTACGCCGTTTGCGTCGAGGAGCAGGGTGAGCGGTGCTGCATTCACTGGCACCTGTGCAGCAATTGCGCCATCGGCGTCAATGAGTGTTGTCCACGTCGCGCCAAGCTCAGTCGCGGCTGCGGTCGCTGGCCCAACCGAATCCTTGTAGAGCACTCCGAGCACCGTTGCCCCAGGGGCGAAACTTGCGCTGTAGTCGAAGAGGAGAGGAATCTCGTCACGGCAGGGGATGCACCAGCTTGCCCAGAAGTTCAGCAGGATGTGCTGGCTCCCACCCCCACCGTTTGGCCAGGTGGTGATAGTGGCTGTAGGGTCGCTGAGCGGGTGCGCCTCACCGATGCGCATCGTTCGGCCGATGAGGTTGTCGCTGCTCGGCGCTGTGCCGTTGCAGGCGACGATCAGACTCGCGATAAGGAGCATGGCGGCGGCGCGGCGGATGCGCGCCAAGCCGATCACTGGACGACGATCGCCCCCAGCATGTTCGGGTGCACGGTGCAAACGAAGACGTAGGTCTTCCCCGCGGTGAGGGAGGGAATGTCGTAGGTGCGATCATCGACGCCGTTGAAGATCTCGCCCTGATAGACCTCGGGGCCCGTGCCACTCTCTTCGTGAATGGCCACGTTGTGTGGGATTCCCGCATCCTTATTGAAGAAGTGAATGGTGAACGGCGCTCCGGCCGGCACCGTGATGGACGCCGTTTCATAGGCGACAAGTTGCGCGCAGATCGTGACGGTCGCCGTGCCACCCTCAGCACAGGCAACCGGCTCACCGCTCGGCGATGGACTCGCGTCACTCCCGCCGATGATGCCCGCCTGCGAGCCGGCAAAGAACAGAAAGGCGAGGCTAAAGAGCGCAATCGCAAATCGTGGCGCCTTTCGTGGCGTTGGGTTAACGAGATGCCCCGTGGTGTCGGCTTCAGCCGTTGCGCGGTACTCGCGGCCGGCGTCGTATAGCCAACCGATCAACGCGAGCGCCGTCATGAGCGTGCCAAGCAGGGCGAATTCGAGTCCAACGGCAACACCGAAGAGCATCACGGCGGCACCGGCGCTCACCAAGAGCGGCAGGAGTGATGGTGGTGGCAGGTGCACCCCTTCTGGTGGACCGCTCGGCGCTGCAGCGACGGCAGGTTCATCAGCGCGCAGTGCCATCGCTGAGCCTGCGCCGAGTGTGTCGTACTCGCGGACCGCCTCGCGGCCCCAGGCAACGAGTGCCACGACGAAGAGCAGCGCCGACACGGCGAGCGCTGGACCACCGAGGGCGACAGAGAAGAAGAGCGTTGCTGAGGCCGCTGAGATGAGGAACGGCGCGAGGCTTGGCCCTGGCAGGTGAATGCCCGTTGGCACCTGCGGTTTCCGAATCGGCATGCCAATGCGGCGAGGGCCGGCGCGGCGGAAACGCCAGAAGGTCCAGCCGTAGAAGGCCACGACCAGGAGCAGAACGCCGAGTGGAATGAGTTTGATGAGCGCGCCCCAATCAGGGGCAACAAATGGCCCAAGGAGTGAGATCACCCACTCAAGAAGGGAGCGGAGAAACTCCATACGACCTAGGTTTCCTTAGGCGTCGGTGTTCATCGCGTGGATCAAGATCAGCGTCATCGTTGCCATCGCAATTCCCAGGGCGAAGAGGAGCACGGCTCCCTGAAGATCGTTCGAGACGAAAAGATAGATGGCGCCGATGGTCACGAAGAGGAGGCCAAACGCGTAGGCGAACTTGTTCATGGCTAGACCTCCCTTTCGCCCTGTGGGCTCAACCTTGGTGCTCGGTTGATTGTAGCGCCGCCCAAAAAACCACGAACTGGACGAAGATGCGGGTATGACGCATCTGCTGCTGGTCCCGACTCATGGGGCGACCCCGCCTGAGCTCTCACTGGAGGCACTCCTCTACTGGGCCTGGCCGCCCCTTGTCACGATCGCCGTTGTGGTGATCAGCCTCCTCTGGGTGCGAGCGATCCGCCAGGTGGCTCGGGAACATCCGGGGAACCCGTATCCGCGCCGTCGCACCGTCAGCCTTGCAGCCGCCTTGGTACTCCTACTCCTAGCGCTGCAGTCAGGTATCGAGCGATACGACACGACTCTTTTCTCGATGCACATGATTCAGCACCTGATCCTGCTCTTCCCCGTGCCCATCCTGCTGCTGCAGTCGGGTCCGGTAACGCTCCTCCTCCGTGTCGCCTCACCACGCTGGCGTGCGCGCGTCCTTCGCGTCATGCAGAGCCGAGTCGTAGGAGTGATCAGCCATCCACTTGTCGGCTGGACACTGCTGGTCGCCGTGATGTGGGGGACGCATCTCTCGATCTTGTTTGACGCGGCGCTTGAGGAGCCGTTTATTCACGACATCGAGCACTCACTCTATCTAGTCACCGCCCTCCTCTTCTGGGCGCCAATCTTCTCGGTCGACCCGATCCGGCACCGCCTGCGCGGCGCCGGCGCGCTGATCTATCTCATTGCTCAGATGCCGCAGAACAGCTTCCTCGGCGTGGCGATCATGTGGTCAACGACGCCGCTCTATCCGCACTACGTCACGCTGCAGCGCGCCTGGGGGCCGTCCCCGCTCGAGGATCAGCAGCTCGCGGGCGCAATCATGTGGCTCGTTGGCGACGCGCTCTTCTTGGCTGCGATCTTCGTCGTACTGGCGGCGCTGGCGAAGTCTGAGGAGCGCCCAGAATCACGATACGATGAGGCGCAGACGGCGGCGGCGATTATCGAGATCCGCCGACGAGAGGTGCTCCTGGCGGAGCGGAAGAGGAGCGAAGAGTGAGCGTGGCAATTGATCCGGTCTGCGGCATGGAGGTGACAATCGCCCCTGACGCCCTCACCACCTCGATCGAAGTCGCGGGGCTCCCCGTTGCTGGTCAGGCCGACCGCCATCGTGGCGCGCTCGACGTGAGCGCCCCTGGGCAGGAGCGCTTCTACTTCTGCGGGCGCGGCTGCCTCCTCGACTTCCAGGACGACCCCAGCCCCTTTCTAGACGCGGGGTATCAGCCCTCGGGGATGTAGGGCAAGTCGGGCGGGAAGTGGTACCTTCTCGCGCACAGGTCCCCACAAGGGGATAGCAGAGAGGAGCGCACACCATGGCCTACGTGATCGCAGAACCGTGCGTTGATGTATTGGACCAGTCGTGTGTCGCCGTCTGCCCCGTGGACTGCATCCACTTTGAAGAGGGGACCGACCGCAAGCTCTTCATCGACCCAGATGAGTGCATCGACTGCGGCGCCTGCGAGCCAGAGTGCCCAGTGAATTCAATCTTCCCGGCCGAGTCGGTACCGGCGCAGTGGTCTGGCTACATTCAGATCGACGCCGATTGGTACAAGGACAAGGCTGGCGCGCGCAGCGCCGTCGACGCCGCCAAGCCGCGCTGAGGCGGGCGCCTTGAGCGCCGTCGCACCCTTCTCCTGTTCGTGGTGCGGACTTCCCGTTTCTGCAACAACGCTCGAAGACCTCTCCGCATGGACCCTGCTCTGTGCCGCCTGTCTTGAGCGTGCACCCGGCCAACCGTATCTGCGCGCAAAACTAAAAGAGGGGCTGCGTCGCCGCGCCGAAGGTGGGCAGCCACCCGTCGGCATTCCGCTTGCGCCAACGCCAGCCACGCCCGCGACCGCTGGCGCGCCTGAAGCTGGCGAGAGCGGTGTGCCAGCGCGGCTCGGCCTCCTCCCACCGCCACAACATCCAGACGAACTGGAGGCGTGGTACCTGAATCGCGCGCCGTACGATCGTGGACCACTCGGCGGCGCAACCTGGCAAGGTGAACTTGACCGCGCCGTACTCTGGCTTGACGCACTTCCATATGAAGGTCGCATCGTGGAGCTGGGTGCCGGAATCGGATTCTGGACCGTGCTGCTCGCGTCACGCGGTGAGACGAGCGCTTACGACGCGCGCGAAGATCGCCTGGAGCGCGCACGCCGCCGACTCATTGCGCACGGTCTCACCGCACATCTGCACCCACGCGCACTCGACGCTGGCCCCGAAGGGGCGCCCGCCGGGCTCGTTGTGATGCCATTTGTGTTGAGCCAACTCGCCGCCGAGCCACGGGCGCGCATGATCGACGTGGCCCATGCATGGTTGGCACCAGGTGGGCGGGTTGCCGTGATCGATCTCGCCCCGCCGAACTTTGATCCAGCGACGTTGGAACAGGCGGCGGGGGAGATGCTCGGGGCTCGATTCGCCGATCGCCGCGCCGAAGTACTCGGGCGGCACCTGGTGCTGATTGAGGCGATCGCGCGCTAGTGCCCCTTACGGGTGCAGCGTGTGCGAGTCGAGGAGTCGATTCAGCAGCTCTGGGAGCGCATCTTTCGTGAGACCCGCGGGACGAATCGGTGTCCCGCTGCCGATAGTGACGCCGATGATTGGATCGTCACTGTTGGTTCCCGCAGGGATCTCAAGGGCAGCCGCGGCGGCAAGTTCGGCCATCTGGTCGGCCGGAAGGGTGACGCGCTCGGTATGCTCGCCGTGTGTCATGACGATGCGGCCATCGGGATAGATGAGCCCCTGCTCCTCCATGCCATTCGACCAGCTACGGGTAACGGTGTAAGCGGGGGTGCCGGCTGGCTCGGCGGCGCTGCTGCACGCCGCCAGGCTGATAGCGGCAACGAGGGTCAGGAGCAGCACGGCCAATCGCTTCATCGTGCGATCATACCTGCAGACAACCAAGTAAGGAGGAGAGGATGACAGCACAGCGCGGGGGAGCCGAGGAGCGCCGCTCTCTTGAGGCGCAGCTTGATCGCATGCGTGGCATGCTCTTCGCCTATTCCAACCTGTTCTTTCGCCACATCACGATCTGGGGGATCGTCTGTGTTGCACTCCTCGCCATCTCAACGCAGCGTGGTGCCGCTCCCGTTGCTGCACTCGTCCTCTTTGTGGTGCCGTTCGCCTTTCTCGAGGCGGGCTACTACTTCTACTACACTGTATTCGCACGTCGACATGCCGAATTCATCGAGCGCACACTTAACGCGCGCACTGGCCGCGAGACACTCGTCGCTCACAAACTTGAGGCCGCCTACTTCTATCCACCAGAGGCGCCGAAACTCGCCCTCCTCAGCTTTGGTCGCCTGAGCGGCTACACGAGCGCCATGACCATTGGGTACTCCATCGCTGCGCTCCTCCTCTGGGGAGCCGCGGCAAACCTCACCCTGGCCCAGGTTGTGGCAGGGGGCGTTGCCGGGATCGTGCCGATTGCCGCAGGCGTTTGGACCCTCCTGGTGACCGCCTACCTGCTCTGGCACTTCCTCTCCCGCCGTGACGAGGAGCGCCTCCTGGCCGCCCTACGGGTCGCCTACCCAGATGCGGTAGTCTCGCGGGGACGCGCCCGGTCAGGGCGCTAGCCGACCCACGGGCAGAGGAGTAGAGGCGACGTGACCACCCCCGAATCGGGAGCACAGCACGGCACGGTTACCGAGCTTGATCGCGTCACGATTCGCTTCGCCGGCGACTCTGGCGATGGGATGCAGCTGACCGGCTCGCAGTTCACCGCCACCACCGCACTCTTCGGCAACGACGTCTCCACCCTGCCGGATTACCCCGCCGAGATCCGCGCGCCGGCCGGCTCACTGCCAGGCGTTTCTGGATTCCAGATCAGCTTCTCGAGCGGCGACATTCATACACCGGGCGATCGCCCCGACGTGCTCGTCGCCATGAACCCGGCGGCCCTCAAGGTAAACCTTGGCGACCTAGTGCCAGGCGGCGCGATCATCGTGAACACCGACGCCTTCAACGACATCAACCTGCGCAAGGCTGGATTCACGGAAGATCCGCTGAAGAACCAGAGTCTGCAGGGCTACAATCTCTACGAAATTCCAATGTCGACGATGGTTGTCGGCGCGTGTGAAGGGCTGGGCCTTAGCAGCAAGCAGATTGAACTGACGAAGAACTTCTTCGCCCTCGGCGTGATGTTCTGGCTCTACGAGCGTTCGATGGCCGGCACCGAGAAGTGGATCGCCGAGAAGTTCGCCGGCAAGGATGCAATCGCCGAGGCAAACCGTCGCGCGCTCCATGCGGGCTACGCCTTTGGCGAGACGACCGAAATCTTCCACACGCACTACCGCGTCGCTGCGGCGCACCTACCACCAGGCACGTACCGCAACATCACCGGCAACGAGGCGACCGCCCTCGGCTTCGTCATGGCGTCGAAGCTCGCCGAGCGCGACCTCTTCTTGGCGAGCTACCCGATCACGCCTGCGTCGGACATCCTGCATCAGCTCTCTTCGTACAAGCACCTCGGCATCAAGACGGTGCAGTCCGAAGATGAGATCGCGGCAATCGGCGCGGCGGTTGGCGCGGCGTACGGCGGCGCGATGGGTATGACCACCACCTCGGGGCCAGGCATGGCACTGAAGGCCGAGATGCTCGGCCTCGCCGTCATGGTTGAGCTGCCGCTCGTCGTCGTTGATGTGCAGCGCGCCGGCCCGTCGACCGGCATGCCAACGAAGACAGAGCAGGGCGACCTGCTGATGAGCATGTTTGGCCGCAACTCCGATTCGCCGATTCCGGTGATTGCTCCAGCAACGCCGGCCGAGTGCTTCACCATGGCGATCGAGGCGTGGCGCATCGCGCTGCATCACATGACCCCAGTCGTCTTCTTGAGCGACGCCTTCTTGGCAACGGGCGCAGAGCCTTGGAGCATTCCGAATGTTGCTGATCTTCCTTCGATCAAGGTCGAGAACGCCCCCGCCTCCGACAAGCCAGGCTTCCGTCCGTATCAGCGCGACCCCGAGACGCTGGCTCGCCCATGGGCGGTCCCAGGAACGCCGGGCCTTGAACACCGCATCGGTGGCCTGGAGAAGCTCGACGAGTTGGGCACCGTCAGCTACGACCCCGACAACCATCACCGCATGAACCTGCTGCGCGCCGAGAAGGTGGCGCGCGTCGCCCGCGACATTCCGCCGACCGAACTCTTCGGCGAGGAAACCGGCGACCTGCTCATCTTGGGCTGGGGCTCCACCTACGGTTCGATTCGCTCGGCGGTGGAGCGCCTACAGTCGCGCGGCAAGCGCGTCAGCCACGCCCATCTGCGCTACCTGAATCCGCTGCCAAACGATCTCGGTGAGATGCTCAAGAACTTCACGCATGTGCTGATGCCCGAGCTCAACGCCGGGCAGCTGCGCATGCTCATTCGCGCCAAGTACCTGGTTGACGCCGTGGGCTTCAACCTTGTGCGCGGCAAGCCGTTCCAGATCGGTGAGATTGAGGCGAAGGCCGAGTCGATCCTCGGCGAGAGTGTGGAGGCCGCGAAGTGACCCAGTCTGAACTCCCGGTGCTGACGAAGAAGGACTTCGAGTCCGACCAGGATGTGCGCTGGTGCCCAGGGTGCGGTGACTACTCGATCCTGGCCCAAACCCAGAAGACGATGCCCGACTTTGGCGTTGCCAAGGAGAAGATCGTCTTCATCTCCGGAATTGGCTGCTCGGGTCGCCTCCCGTACTACATGAACACCTATGGCTTCCACACCATCCACGGCCGTGCGGCAACCATTGCTACCGGCCTCAAGGCGGCACGCCCTGACCTGATGGTCTGGGTCATCACTGGCGACGGCGATGCGCTTTCCATTGGTGGCAACCACCTCATTCATGCGCTGCGCCGTAACGTCGACATGAAGATGATCATGTTCAACAACCGCATCTACGGCCTCACCAAGGGGCAGGCTTCGCCAACCTCGCCGATCGGCAAGAAAACGAAGTCAACGCCGCTCGGCACCATCGAGACGCCAATCATTCCGCTCAACCTGGTTGCTGCCGCTGAGGCGAGCTTCATCGCGCGATCGGTCGACACGCACTCTGAGCACCTGCAAGAGATGATGCATCGCGCCGGCGAGCACTCCGGTGCAGCCTTCCTCGAAGTGCTGCAGAACTGCAACATCTTCAACGACGGCGCATGGCGTGACTTCACCGATAAGTCGGTCAAAGAGGATCGCATGCTCGTACTAAAGCACGGCGAGCCGATGATCTACGGCGCCGAGAAGAACAAGGGAATTCGCCTCAACGGTCTACGACCAGAGGTTGTGACGATCGGTGAGAACGGCGTGAGTGTTGCCGACCTCTGGGTGCACGACGAGACCGACCCTGATGCCACGCGCACGCAGATCCTGAGCCGCATGTGGTGGCCCGACTTCCCCGTACCGGTTGGCGTCTTCCGTCGCGTGCCACGCCCAACGCACGACCAGCTGCTGATTGAGCAGATCGATGGAGCGAAGGCGGCGCGTGCCGCGAAGGGTCCTGTCGACCTGCAGAAGCTCCTCGCCTCCGGGGAGACCTGGACGGTCGAGTGACCACGCCGCGCCTGCTGGTGCTGGCCGACGATCTGATCTGGTCCACTCGACTCGAAGGACAGGGGCGCACCCTTGGCGCTGACGTGCATCGATTCACCACGCCAGCACCACTCCTCGCCGTTCTTGCTACCCACCCAGCAACCCCCACCGACCTGGTGGCGATTGACGCCACCGCCCGCGCCTACGACGCCGAGGCGGTGGTCCGAGAGGCGTCAGCCACCGGTGCCCGCGTCCTCGCCCTGGTGCAGCACGACGATCCTGAGGGGCGGGGGAGCCTGATCGCCGCAGGCGCGGTGCGCGCCATGCCGTACCGCGCGCTCTTTGAGCGCGGGCATGCGATCCTCGCAGGGTTACTTGATCTGCCGGTTCCGCCGGCGACGAGCCCAGCAACAACAGGGGAGGGTGCATGAGCAACCGAAGCGCCGAGATCACCGCCGCCTATGACGCCGCGACTCCAGGCCTAGGTGCCGGTCATGCCCTTGAGGCGAAGCTCATCGGACCCGCCGCCTATGCTGCGCGACTCTCCGCCGCGCGCGACGCGGTGAACGACGCTGGCCTTGATGCGGTACTGCTCGGTTTCGGCGCTGACATGCGCTACCTCACCGGTTACGCCGCACCAGCACTTGAGCGACTCACCATGTTGGTGATTCCAGCGAACGGCGCACCATCACTCGTCGTGCCGCGACTCGAGGCGGGCATGGCCGGCGATGCGCCAGCGATGCGCGGTGGCCATGTGGCGTGCGTACCGTTCGGCGAGACCGACGATCCGTTCGCCCTTGTCGCAAGCGCAGTCAAGGCGGGCGGCCGACCAGGCCCTGCTGCGCGCGGCGTGGCTGTTTCGGATCGACTCTGGTCAACCTTCTTGATTCGCATTGAGGCGGCACTGCGCACGAATGGCGCAATCAACCAGACTCAACTTGCTTCTGCCGTGATCGGCAAGCTGCGCATGGTGAAGTCGGCCGAAGAGGCGGCACTGTTGCGCGGCGCAGGTCGTGCCGTCGACACCGTCATCATGGCGATCACCAGCGGCAAGCTGCTCGGTCGCACTGAGAACGATGTCGCGCGCGAAGTGCGCGAGCGACTCACGGGTGCAGGGCACGAGGTCTCATCATTCGCCATCGTCGGCTCCGGCCCAAACTCGGCCTCGCCACACCACGAGGCCTCGTCACGCGTGATCAACGCAGGCGACGCCATCGTGCTCGACATCGGTGGCGTTTTCGGTGGCTATGGTTCCGACACCACCCGAACCATTTGGGTGACCGGGCCGAACGGTGCGGTGCCGCCAACGGATGACTTCCTGCGCCGCTACGAGATCCTGAAGCGCTCCCACCAGGCGGCGATGGATCATGTTCGCCCAGGGGTGAGCTGTGAAGCGGTCGACGCCGCCGCCCGCGCCGTGATCGACGCGGCAGGGGAGGGGGCCCGCTTCTTCCACCGCACCGGGCACGGAATCGGCCTCGAGGAGCACGAGGATCCGTACATCGTCGCGGGGAACACCACGAAGCTCGTTCCGGGCCACGCCTTCTCGATTGAGCCAGGCATCTACGTCGAGGGCGTCAACGGTGCTCGCATTGAAGACATCGTCCTCTGCGGCGACAGCGCAGTAGATGCGTTGAACCACACCAAGCGCGACCTTTACGTGGTGGGCGGATGAACGACGGTCCAGTCGCGAGCGCACAGCAGCAGGTCCGCCAGGCGACTCCGGCGCAGGTGCGTCGCATCGCCAAAGCGCGACCCTATGTGCCGCTGCACGACTTGCGACGAACCTATGGTTTGCCTGGCGACGAAGAGATCACCACGCGCATCGAGACGCCCGAAGGTCCAGCATGGATCGGTTTGCCAGAGCGCGAGGCACGAATCATCGAGAGCCTGGTGCGCGAAGGAGAGATCGCGCTGATCTTTGCAGACTCACCGCGAGCCCGCGTGGTGCTCGGCTTCCACAGCCTAACGCTGCACGCCTAAGCGTCGACTCCTTCGCCGCGCAGCAGTGCGCGCTTGAAGGCAATCGGATCCGTTGCCCCAGGACGCCAGCTACTCCCAGCGCCGCCACCGAATCCACCAATGCCGTTTGACGCCAACACGCGATGGCAGGGGATCAGCACGGGCACGCGGTTCTTGCCGAGTGCGCCACCGACGGCCCGCGCGGCACGTGGTGACCCACTCGCTGCTGCTATTTCGCTGTAGGTCGCCGTTTTGCCGAATCGCACGCCGGCGAGTGCACGCAAGACGCGCTGCTCAAACTCTGTTGCCCATGAAATGTCGACTGCGGCGAGTCGCTCGCGCGCAGTGAGCTGCCCACGTAGGGCGGCGTTCAGGATGCGGTTCACATCGCGCGCACTGGCGATCGGTCCAGCTGCGCGGCGGCCCACCGCAGCGTTGGCCACCGGCGCAAACGGCGCATGTGGGTCGAGGGCGATGGCGCAGATGCGGCCGTTCTCCACGGCCACGGGGAGAGCCCCCCACGGGCTCGACCACGAGTAGATCTGCATGCGCGCAGCCTAGCCGCAGGGGCGTATCGCCCGGGTGAGGCGTATACTCCCCCTGAGTATGTCAACCGAACCGGCTCCTGCGGCACCTGCGGCCCCCGTGGCGGAGATTGCCCTCCCCGTCACCGGGATGACCTGCGCCTCGTGCGTGAACCGCGTGGAGCGATTCCTGAAGAAGGCCGACGGCGTGAGCGGGGCGAGCGTGAACCTTGCGACCTCGATGGCCACCATTCAGTACGCGCCTGAGGCAACGGGCGTTGCTGATCTCGCTGCGGTGATCAGCGCAGCTGGATACGAGGTTCCCGCCGCAGCTCTCGCCCTCGCCGGACGCGAAGGAGACGCCGACGCACAAGAGGCGCGCCAAGCACTCGATGCTGAGCTCGTCGCCGCGCGCACCAAAGAGACGCGCGGACTTCTCCGTGACGGAATCATCGCCACGATCTTCGGCTTCGGCGCGATGGCACTCATGTTGCAGCCGTGGTTCTTCATTAGCATGGAGCGCATCAACTGGATCCTGATCGTGCCCTCCACCATCATTCAGTTCGCGGTCGGCTGGCGCTTCCACTCGCGCGCACTGCGCGCACTTCGTCACGGCTCGCTCACCATGGAGACACTCGTCAGTCTCGGCACGACGGCCGCATGGGGCTGGTCGGTGGCGATTACCCTCTTCCATTCGCAGCTGATGCGCGTTGGCGTTCCGGCGCACGCAACGTGGGATGCGGCAGCACTCATTCTCGGCTTTGTCGCACTCGGTCGCTGGATGGAGGCGCGCGCCAAGGAGCAGACCACCAGCGCGGTGCGCGGAATCCTCGCGCTGCAGCCACGAGAGGCAGAACTACTTGCAACCGCCGACGCACCAACCGCAACGACCATCGCCGTAAACAAGGTCATTGCTGGCGATCTGCTGCGCATTCGCCCTGGTGGTCGCATCCCAGTGGACGGCATCATCGTGAGCGGACGCGCCGCCGTCGATGAGTCGGCCATCACTGGCGAGTCACTTCCTGTCGAGCGCGGCCCAGGGAGCCGACTCGCTGCGGGCACGCTCCTCACCGATGCGTCGATCATCATGCGCGCGACGCAGGTAGGAGCAAACACCACGTTGGCGCGCATCGTGGCCATGGTCGAGCGGGCACAGGGATCGAAGCCTGCGATTGCCCGTCTCGCCGATCGCATCTCAGAGGTGTTCGTTCCCGCCATCCTGTTGATCGCCGTTGCCACCTTTGTTGGCTGGTATCTGCTCGGGGCCGAGCCGCGCCTCGTGCGCGCCGTGGCCACCGCCATCGCCGTGCTCGTGGTTGCCTGCCCCTGCGCAATGGGCCTCGCCACCCCCACCGCCGTGATCGCCGGCACCGGCCGCGGCGCTGAGGCGGGAATCCTCGTGCGCGACGCCGCCATCCTCGAGGCGGCAGGGAAGCTGCGCGCCGTCGTCTGGGATAAGACCGGCACCCTCACCCTCGGCCAGCACGCCCTCGTCGGCCGCCTTGCTCTTACCACCGGTCCACTCGCTGGCGACACGGATCGCCTCCTGCAGATCGCCGCCGCCACCGAATCTTCATCGGAGCATCCACTCGCTCGCGCCATCGTCCGCGCAGCCGGAACGGTCGCAGTAAAGGCCACCGACTTCGCCATGCACGCAGGGCATGGCGTAAGCGCAACCGTCGATGGTGCAGCGGTGCGCATCGGCACCGAGGCCTTCACCGCCACGATCAACCCCGAGCTCACCAGGTGGGCATCAGGAGAGGCGGCTGCGGGACGCACGCCGCTCTTTATCTCAATGAACGGCGAATCTGCCGGCGCGCTCAGCCTTGCCGATACGGTTCGCCCAGAGAGCGCCGCCGCGATCCGTGCACTGAGCGCACGCGGCATTGAGTCGTGGATCATCAGCGGCGATCGCCAAGAGGTGGTGAACGCCATCGCCCACGACCTCAGCATTCCATCAGAGCGCGCCCGCGGCGGCATTCTTCCTGGCGGTAAGGGCGAGGCGATCGCCGAGATTCGACGCAGCAGCAGTGGGCCCGTAGCGATGGTGGGAGATGGCGTGAACGACGCGCCAGCACTCGCCGCTGCTGACGTAGGTATCTCCATGGGTGGCGGAACCGAGATCGCGATCGATGCATCGGCTGCAACCTTGAGCGGCGCAGACCCGCGCGGTGTGCCACTCCTCGTCGATCTTGCGCGCGCTACCACGCGCATCATCAAGCAGAACCTTGGTTGGGCCTTTGGTTACAACATCATCCTGGTGCCACTCGCCGCCGGCCTCTTGCTCCCAACTTTCGGCATCGGACTTGACCCAGCACTCGCCGCCGCCGCCATGGGTGGATCGAGCGTGACGGTGGTGCTGAATGCTCTGAGGCTGCGAAGGCTGCCGTTAGAACGCAACAACCTGAATCCTGTTAGGAATCCGCGTTAAAACCTGCTAACTTCTCCGTATCTGAACCAGATTCTGAGTAAGGGGAGGTAAGAAAATGCGTCGCAACAAGTACTTGGGGCTAATCTCGGGTGGGGTCGCCAGCCTAGTTCTAGCGTCGGCCGCCATTGCTAGTTCGATCGGCCCAAACACGCCTACCAGTCAGGGTCCAGGCTGGAATTCAATTACATACCAAGCGACTAATACTACGTTCAGTATTCGAAATTGCTCAGCATCAGCTTCAACTTTGACGTTCGAGGTCATGAGGCACTGGCTGTTTTCCCCTAGTACTGGCACTGGTAAGAAAACCTACACGTGCAGTTCATCGTCAACGTATGTCTCAAAAACTTGGAGCAACACCGTGGGTGACTATAGCGTCGAATACAGCCCTTGGATCAATAGCGCGACGGTAAGCCTGACCTATTTCATCTCGTATTAATGCGCGGGCTCCTGTTTCGAGAGATTAGTTTTGGCTATAAACGGAAGAATCAAGGAGAGCTAGCCGTCCTACAACGCTTAACTTGGCACGTGCCTACAGGCGTTACCGCCCTGCTTGGCATCAATGGTGCAGGCAAGAGCACGCTCTTGTCCCTTGGCGCGACGGCGTTGATGCCGAGGAGTGGCAAGGTGTCACTCAACGAGCTGGATTCCCGCGATCAGCGAACCCAATTTCGAGCGCGCGTGGCATGGATGCCGCAGCAATATCGAGCAGTACCGGGGCTCACAGTTCGAGAACAGGTGGCGTATTCCGGTTGGCTGAAGGGTATGAGTCGTGACGATGCATGGCGCGGGGCCTCCGAAGCGTTGGCACGCGTGAGGCTGCAGGATCTAGCTGACCAGCCTGCAAGTGAACTTTCAGGAGGCCAGCAACGGCGCGTTGGCCTTGCCAGTGCCCTGGTCCACCACGCAGAAGTGTTGCTGCTCGATGAGCCCACCTCTGGGCTCGATCCAGAGCAGCGAGCCCTGTTCCGTGAACTACTGGTAAACATTGGCGCCGACCGGACGGTTGTGGTTTCAACACACGACACAGGTGAAATCACGACGGCCTATGAGCATGTCGCGGTACTTCACGCAGGAAACATCGCCTTTGACGGCGCCTTGCAGGCCTTCTCGGCGCGTGCCCCAGCGGGGAGTGAGCGCCCGATTGAATCCGCATTTCTGGCTCTGATCGCTGGCGGTAAGTAGGTGCGTCTTCGCACAATGCTCAGAATTTCGCCCGCAGTTTGGCTGACCTTACCTACGCTGATTCTGTCCATTCTCTATGTGACCAAGGCGATCTACCCGAACAACTACGGTGTCGCAGCGACGGCGGGTGCAACCTCGTCTATGGCGTTCTTGGTTGGATTTGTTGCGATGACTGCGGCATGGGAGGCTGCACGGCTTCGTCGCGGCGGCATTTGGGATGCGCCGCATACACGTTCTAGGTTCGACATCACCATCATTGCGGTAACCCCCTCAATTCTATTGGGAGCCGTATTCCTACTCGGGACTGTCGTTGCTGCCTCTGTCTACGGTCAGGCCGGGCTGCCTGAGATTCGCATGGTTGTCGTTGGATTCGTTGCAATCTGTGCGTGGAGCCTGGTGGGCTTCCTTGCAGGACTACGACTCCCCATGTCGGTGTCGCTACCGGGCATGCTTTTGGCGCCATTCCTCTGGTTCGCCTTTGTGCCAGCACTCCCTGTGGAATGGTTGCGTCATCTCAGCGGCATGTACCGAGATTGCTGCCGGATCGGTGCCGATATTGCCCCGGCGGCGCTGCTCGCAGGCCTGATCATGAATGTGACAATCATCGTCATCGCGCTCTATGCGATCGGCGCTCTCGGTATGCGATGGTCACGCATCGTCGCAACCGCAATGCTCGTTACAGGGGTGATGGTCAGTAGCGCGTTCGCCTGGAATGTTGGTCCGATCCCAGAGGTTGCGCGCGATCAGTCCGCCTTAAAGTGCAGCACAGTGAGCGCAGCAGAGTTGTGCCTGTGGCCCGAGCACGACAGCCCCACACAACTGTTTCGGCCGACGCTGACTGCAGTGATAGTGGAACTGGCTCGTCAGGAATTGCCGATCCCAGGCCGCTGGAGTGAAGAGCTCGCGAGCGCCACATCAGTGGATACGTTGACGCTCGACTTGTGGAAGTCAGATCCAGATTCAATTCGCTGGTCAATCGCACAGGGACTGGCGCCCTGGCCAGCGTGTTCGGAGGCTTCAGACTCAGGGTTTAGCGGTTCCTCAATTGATGTGTTGCGGGGCTGGTGGTTCACTGCGATGGGTGGGTCCGAAGCGATGCTGCAAGAGAATCTCGGCTGGTTGATCGCAGATCCGTCAGCATCTGGCGGCATTCCAATCAAGGACCTATACAGCGCCGTTGGCTCCGCTCCAGTCACATCGCGCGTTGCTTGGTTGGAGCGGCTTACATCCTTGGTTGCTGAATGCCAGTCGCCCGATGACTACAGCGTTCAATAGCGTGTCCCTGTATCGAAAAATTCGTCGAGTTAATCTGATCACTCTTTCGGTCGTCGGATCGGCACTTCTTTTGCAAGTCCCGGCCAGCGCAATCTCTATTCGGGTGAGTCCTATTGGCGCACCGCTGATGATCGCCCTCTTCATCGCTTTGGGGTTGCCAAGCGCCTTAGGATTT
Source organism: Candidatus Limnocylindrus sp. (assembly GCA_040397175.1). Lineage (GTDB taxonomy): Bacteria > Chloroflexota > Limnocylindria > Limnocylindrales > Limnocylindraceae > Limnocylindrus. The sequence continues at coordinate 193,823 of JBBAWM010000001.1, forward strand.
GGGCTGTCTAGCGGACTTCCCGCGCAAGAGTCCGTAGCAGCGCGCCGTATACGTCGCTACGACGCTGTACTCGTGGCCTCAAGCGTTTGTGCATTCTTGGCTCTTGGAGCCATCGGTGCACAGGTGTCTGCGGGAATCAATGTTTCAGGTGTAGGCGATACGTATCTAATTGCCACACGAGCGCTTATGACCTACCTAGGCTGGCTACTCGTCGCCCGGTTTTTTGTTGGATGGCGCACCGCTTCAATTGCGCCGGCGCTCTACCTCCTGGCGGTTGGAGTCTTTGGTTTCGCTGACGAATCCGCTGCGGCTGAATGGGCTTGGATCGGTCTCCCGGCGAATGACGGTTGGGCCTGGGCGTGTACGTGGATATTGCTTGGGTTGGGTACAGCGCTCTGGGCTTTTCGCCCTAACTGGTCAATCGAGGTGCGTGCGGCCTAGTTCTCCCAGCCTTTAGGATCGGCCTCGATCCAGCACTCGCCGCAGCCGCCATGGGCGGATCGAGCGTGACGGTGGTGCTGAATGCCCTGAGGCTGCGAAGGCTGCCACTAGAGCGATATCGGTTGAACTAGCACCCCCTGCTAGGATTTCTCGGGCTACTGATTGGCGCAAGTTTGGTCGGCAAACTGTCATCCCAGCCGCAGTTGCATGAGAGCAGCTGAGTCAAGGCAAGGAGGTTCTCCAAAAGTGGGATACACCCTCATCACCGGAGGATCTCGAGGTCTTGGTTTCGAGTGCGCCAAGGCGCTGCGGGCGAGCGGCCAAACGGTGCTGCTGATCGCAAAGGATGAACCGCGCTTGGCCGCAGCTGCCCAAAGCCTGGGCTGTGAGTACCAGAGTGTGGACCTTGCGGATCTTGAGGCGACCGAGAAGGCGTTCACTGCGATCCTCGCCACGCGTGGTGCCCCTGATGTGCTGATCCTTGCGCACGGGGTGATGAGTGAAAAGTCTTCCAAAACCTTCGCTACGAATATCGACGAGTGGCGCCGGGTGATGTCGATCAATTTGGATTCTGTCTTTTGTGCACTCAATATTCTTGCGAAGCCAATGGCTGAGGCGCGACAAGGGCGGGTGGTTGTCTTCTCGGCGTGTCTTGGTCGTATGTCAGGACCAGGCAACGCAGGGGGGTTAATTCCTTACCGTGTGAGCAAGGCGGGGGTCAATGCACTCGTACGCAACCTTGCGCATGAAACGCTCCACGGCAAGCGCGGCTTCCTGATCGACGCTGTCTGCCCCAATCACTCCCGGACCGACATGGGCGGGCCAGGCGCACCACTCTCTGCCGAAGAGGGCGCCGATACGGCGATCTGGTTGGCAACCCGACCGTTCAACGTCGAGGGCGCTTCCGATCAAGAGAAGCTGACTGGAGTGCTATGGGAGGAGCGAAACGTAATCCCATGGTGACCCCGCTCGGCCTAACAAAGATCGATGCGACCGAGGACCCACTCAAACTACTGGCCGAACACTTCGAGGGCCTCTATTCAGGGACGCTTGGCCTGAGCTCAATCAGCGGCGGGCAACAGGCGGCCGACAGGGCGCTCCAGCAGCTTGATATCAGGGGGTACGCCGACCGCCGCTCGCAGGTGCTTCCACGGGCGAATCGAGGCGCGAGCGTGCTCTCTCCATACATTCGTCACAACATGATCACGCTGCGCCAGGTCTATGACGCCGTACAGGGTGCACCAGCCAAAGATCGTGAGAAGTTCCGCGATGAGCTCTGGTGGCAGGAGTATGCGCGGCACCTCTACGCCCGCATTGGCGTGCGCCTATTCGAGAACCTGCGTTTTGCCGCGAACTGGCGCGGCGAGGGGAACGGCTGGAATCGGGAGATGCTCTGCATCGACGAAGTTGTCTCTGAGCTCGAGGGGGATGGCTGGCTCGTCAATCAAACTCGCATGTGGCTGGCCTCTCACTGGACGGTTCGCAATGGTGTTGGCTGGATCTCGGGCCAGGAGCGCATGCACCAAGAGCTCATCGATGGCTCCAGGGCCGCCAACCTGCTTGGATGGCAGTGGACGGTCGGTGCGGGCACCGGCAAGCCCTACGGTTTTGCGAAGTGGCAGGTGGACAAGCGAGCGCCAGGCATCTGTTCACGATGTCCCCTCAAGGCCAACTGCCCGATCGAGGAGTTCCCGCGCGAGGTACACCTAGAGCAGCTTGAGCGAGATCCGCTTCTGGACAACGATCCCAACGTGCAGCGCACCACTGGGCCGATCACGCCCAGAATCAAACGCCCTGCGACGCATGTGCTGCTGACGATCGACTCACTCGGAATGCACGATCCGGCGCTTCGGGCCAATCCGACCTTGCCCGCGATCTTTGTCTTCAATGAGGGTGCGCTGAGGAAACTACAGCTGAGCGCGCGGCGAATTGGGTTCTATCTGCAGACGCTTGGCGAGCTCAGTGCTCAGCGAGGTGTGGAGGTGTATATCGGTGATCCCTACCAGTTTGCACAAGAGCATCCGGTAGCCGTGACCTATGCGCCCGTTCCATCATTTCGAAAATTCACATCGGTTGCTGAGCTGCATCCATATCCGTGGCTGAAACTGCCGTCTGCAGGATCAGTTCGCAGCTTCTCCTCGTGGCGATAACAACAGTCCGTGTAGGGCGCCGCTGAGCTAGCGAAGCTTTCCGAAGAGCGCCGAGGCGTTCTGGCCACCGAAGCCGAAGCCATTGATCAGCACGCGGTCGACTGACTGGTTGGTGCGCGCGGTGTGCGGCACGTAGTCGAGGTCGCACTCGGGGTCTGGCGTGTCGAGGTTGATCGTGGGTGGTACGGTGCCCGTCTCGATCGCCTTGATGGCGGCGAGTCCGGCAATGGCGCCAGCGCCACCCAAGAGGTGGCCGACCATGCTCTTTGGCGAGCTGATCGGAATCTTGTAGGCGTGATCACCAAGGGCGCGCTTGATCGCCTTTGTTTCGGTGAGGTCGTTGAGTGGGGTGCTCGTGCCGTGCGCCACGATGTAGCTGATGTCTTCGATGACGGCGCCGCCATCGAGGATCGCCTTGGTCATGGAGCCTGCAGCGCCGCGGCCGGTTGGCTCAGGGGCGCTGATGTGGAAGGCGTCGGCGGTTGCACCGGCACCGAGCAGCTCGGCGCGAATCGTGGCCCCGCGCGCCTTCGCGTGGGCGAGCGACTCGACCACGAAGACGGCACCGCCTTCGCCGAAGACGAAGCCGTCGCGGTTCTTGTCAAACGGTCGGCTGGCGTGCGTTGGGTCGTCGTTGCGCTTGCTGAGGGCGCCCATGTTGCTGAGGGCGGCGAAGGCCATCGGCAGGAGTGGTGCCTCGACGCCACCGGCGACGACCACGTCGGCCTCGCCGCTGCGGATCAGGCGGAGTGCATCTTGAAAGGCGAGCACGCCCGTGGCGCAGGCGGCGGCCTGGGTGATCGCGGCGCCGGTGAGGCCGTACTTCATGCTGACCATGCAGGCGCCCATGCTCGGGCTAAGGGCAGGAATGGCGAAGGCGCTCACGAAGCGGCCGCCCTTTTCGCGATAGGCGTCGCTCCCGATGGTGACCTGCTCGATGCCACCACCGCCGGTGTTGATCACCGTGGCAACGCGGTCGCGGCGCTCTGGCTCCCAGCTGGCAATGTCGGCGAGGCCGGCGTGTTCGATGGCTTCGGTGGCGGCGGCGATCGCGAACTGCACGAAGCGGCTCATGCGACGCGCCATCTTCATATCCATGGTGAGGAGCGGATCGAAGCCCTTCACCTCGGCGGCGATGCGCACGTCGTTTGGTGAGGCGTCGAAGTGGGTGATGAGGCCCGCACCTGAGCGTCCTGCGATCAGGCTCTCCCAGTATTCGCCAGCGCTATTGCCGATCGGCGTAATCGCGCCGTAGCCGGTGATGACCGCGCGCTGCGTGTCGGTTCGTACGGGGGTGGTGCTCATGGCTCCTCCTACTTTCCGGTCCAGCGCCGCAACACGATGGCGCCATTATGGCCACCGAGCCCAACGTTGTTGCTCACCGCGGCACGAATCTCGGCCGGGCGTGTTTCACAGTTGACGTTCAGGTTGCAGGCGGGGTCGACGTTCTTCGTATGCAGAGTTCCTGGAATCACCTGGTGGTGCAGCGAGAGGGTCGTGAAGACTGCCTCCACGGCGCCCGCGGCACCCATCAGGTGTCCCGTCAGTGACTTCGTTGCTGAGATTGGAATCTCTGCCGCACGTGGCCCGAAGGAGGCGTGGAAGGCGAGCGCCTCGCGCTCGTCGCCCACTGGCGTGCTGGTGCCGTGCGGATTGATCAAATCAATCTCCGACGGATCGATCTTGCCGCGCTGCAGCGCCCACTTAATGGAGCGCGCCGAACCGGCACCCCCCTCGATCGGCTGGATCATGTCGTGCGCGTCGGCCGAGCTGCCGTAGCCAACAACTTCGGCGTATATGGTGGCGCCGCGCGCCGTGGCCGAGGCGAGATCCTCAACGATGAAGGCGCCCGCCCCTTCGCCCAGAACGAAGCCGGCGCGATCCACGTCGTACGGTCGGCAGGCCGATGCTGGCCCTTCGCCGTCGCGCGGGCTGGCGAGTCCGCGCATGTTCATGAAGCCGATGTGCGCCACCTCGATAAGGGGGTTCTCGGTGGAGCCGGCGATGACGGCGGTCACGTCGCCGCGCTTGATCGCCTCAGCAGCCTCGCCCAAGGCATGCGTGCCGGTGGCGCATGCGGAGACGACGGCGAGGTTGTGCCCCACGGCGCCCGACTCGATCGCAATCATCCCCGAGGTGCTGTCGACGAGGCCGTGGGCGATGAAGGTCGGCGCAACGGTGCGCGGCCCCTTCTCCTTCCAGCTCATCTGGTTCTCGATGAAGAGCCCTTGCCCGCCAGCGCCCGAGCCGAAGACCACGCCAACCTCTTCGCGGTTCGCGTCGGTGATCTCGAGCCCCGAGTCGCGCAGGGCGGCCTTCGCCGCGGCAACACCCCAATGGATCTCGGGGCCGGTGCGGCGGATCTGCTTGGCGTCGAGGAACTGGGTGACGTCAAAGTCCTTCACTTCGCCAGCAACCACGTATGGCGCGTAGGGGGTTGGGTCCCAGTGGGTGATCTGCGCGATGCCGCTGCGCCCTTCCGTCAGTGATGTCCAGACGTCGCCGACGGTGTTGCCGATCGGCGAGACGATGCCGAGTCCGGTGATAACGACCCGTCGGGTGTGATCTGGCTCGCGCATGCCGCTACTCCTTCACTACTCAGGCTGCTGGACTGATGTCATCAATAGAGAAAACCTCGGAACCGTCAGCCGATGGGATGCGCTTCACGAGTCCGGCAAGCACACGGCCCGAGCCAACCTCGATGTAGCGCTGCGTGCCCGCTGCTGCCATGGCGTTCACCGCGGCGATCCAGTCGACGCCACTGGTGAGGTGATTCGAAAGTTCGTCGCGCAGCTGTGCGGCGGTGGTGATGCGCGCGGCTGTAGCGTTGGCGAGCATCGGTGTCTTCGGATCGGCGATGGCGACGGCGGCGAGTGCCTCGCGCATGCCGGCTGCGGCCTCCTCCATGAGTGGTGAGTGGCTGGCGATGCTGACCTGCAGTCGCACAGCGCGCTTGGCGCCTGCGGCGCTTGCGGCGGCAACGGCCGCTTCGATGGCAGCGACTTCACCCGAGAGCACGATCTGCCCCGGCGAGTTGCGATTGGCAAAGACCAAGATGCCGAGCTTCGCGCCGGCGGCGATCACGTCAGCCTCGGCGCTCTCAGGGAGGCCGAGAATGGCCGCCATGGCCCCAGGTCGTCCGCCACCAGATGCCTGCATCAGTTCGCCACGTCGGCGGGCGAGTCGCACGCCGTCGGCAACGGAGAGTGCGCCAGCGGCAACGGCGGCGGCGTACTGGCCGGCCGAGTGTCCGGCGATAAGGATCGGTTCGCCGAGGGGTATGCCTGCGGCGGCGGCGCGTTCGCGCGCGGCGGCGAGCAGGGCAATGGAGATCGTGAGGATGGCTGGCTGTGCGACCTCGGTGCGCTCGAGGGCTTCCACGGGGCCGGTGGCCATCAGCTGGCCGAGTGGCTGACCGAGGGCAGCCTCAGCCTCGGCGAGGACGGCGCGTGCGGCAGGGGAGGCGGCGAGGGCGGCGGCGCCCATGCCGACGCTCTGCGAGCCCTGCCCAGGAAAGATCCACGAGGTGTTCGGTGGCATGCGGGGAATCGTAGCCGCCCCCATCGGCCCGCCGCGCTAATATATGCGCATATGCATACACCTCGGCGTAGCCGCATCTCCGAGATCACGAAGGCCGCCGAGGGGCTGCGCAGTCGCCTACCCGCCGCCGTGCGCGTGGCTCGCGGTGAGATGGGGGAGAGCCCGCTCGATGAGGTCTCGCGACGCCGGCAGAGCCTTGGTGAGATCGGCGGCCGCATCGTTTCGATTCGCCGCCTTTGGCGCGAGCTGGTGCTTTCGACGGCGCAGCAGTTAGCGCCGAGCGAACTCTCGTTGGCGCAGGTTGCCGCGCTCTATCTGCTGGCCGACGGCAAGCCGCGATCCGTGGGCGAGATTGCGCGGGACCTCGGCCGCTCACATTCGGCAACGAGTCGCCTCGTGAGCTTCCTGCATGAGCGTCGCTATCTGCGTACCGCGCCAGCGAGTGATGCCCGCGTGCGCCGATCACAGCTCGCGGCGGGCGGCGAAGCGTTGCTGACGTCGATTGATCGCGGTCGCGCGGAACAGTTTGTGGATGTGGTGCGTCGGCTGCCGAAGGCGGAGCGCGGTCTGGTTGCTGCAGCGGTTGCCGCGTTGGCAACGCGCGCGCCGGTTACTCCCCCGCGTACCCCATAGCCACGTCGTAGAGCACCTCAACGCCCCAGGCGAGGGCCTCTTGCGAGACGCGCTCGTCAATCCCGTGGAAGCGCTCCATGAAGCGCTCCTTCGGATCGAGCAGATACGGTGAGAATCCGTAGGTTGGAATGCCGGCTGGCACGGTGATCTTCGCGTCGGTCGCATACGGCGCCACGGCGGGCATCAAGATCGCCTCGCTGTCGCGCGTGCGAATTGCGGCACTCGCAATTCCCAGGATCTCGTGATCCATTGGGTTGCTCACAGCGGCACCGTACTCAATGAGGTCAAGCTTTACGAACGGCGCAAGGTCTGCACCGATGCGGTCGAACATGTTGCGCTCAGCCGCCTCGCGCGTCGTCCCAGGCAGGATGCGGCTATCAACGGTGAGCGTTGCGGAACCTGGCAGCACGTTAGAGCGAATGCCCGAGGTGAGAATCGTTGGGGCGAAGGTGTCGCGCAGTACCGCGCGAAGCGCTCGCAGGAGCTCAGGGGCACAGCCTGCGGCGGCCGCCTCGCTGTTGAGCTCCTTGGCGTCGTCAAAGGTCTGCTCGCTCAGCAGGCGCTCCAGGCGACCGAGGGCGCCGGCTGGGAGGGCGGCACGAAGTGCGGCAAGAAGCGCCTCGTTCTCGGGCACGATTTGCACTGGGCCGGGCACGGAGACGCGCTCCACCACCAGAGCGGCTCGGAGCAGGGCGTTGTCGCTGTCGGGCATCGATGCGTGACCCCAACGACCGCTGACGGTGATGGTGAATCGGGCGAAGCCCTTCTCGGCCACCTGCAGCGGGTAGATACGTCGACCGGCGGCGGTGATCGTCATGCCACCCGCCTCGGTGAGGCCGACTGCGGCGTCGAGCCAGTGCTTGCGATCCTTCAGAACGAGGGCGATGCCGTCGAGACCGCCCGTCTCTTCGTCGGCGGTGGCGGTAAGGATGATGTCGCGGCGTAGGCCAGGGATCACATCCTTCGCTGGATTCAGACCGGCGGCGCGCGCGCGCTCGCAGAGGAGTCGAATCACGCCGACCTGCACGGCGAGGGCACCCTTCATGTCGACGGCGCCACGACCCCAGATGTAGCCCTCCTTGACGACGCCTTCAAACGGATCAACCGTCCAGCCATCTTGATTTGCGGGAACTACATCGAGGTGCGCGAAGAGGAGGAGCGCACCATCTTTCGGATCGCGCGGGTCAAGCTTCGGATTTGCAGCGGAGGCGCTGCCGCGCAGGCGCACACTGACATTGCCGCGGCCAGGGATAGGTTCGAAGAACTCAGGCTCCAGGCCCTCGCGTCGGAGCAGCTCGATCAGCACCTTGGCGGCGCGCGTCTCGTTCCCTGGTGGATTCACGCTCTCGGCGCGAATCAGCTGCACCAGGTCATCGCCCGCCTCAGCGCCGATGCGCTTCATCAGCGCGGCGTCAACGGTGGCGGAGGGGAGGCCCTTCGGAAAGTGATCCGCAGCAGTTGCGGTGAAACGCGAGGCGCCGCTCACTTGCCCACGCCAGCAATCGTGAGGATCAGCTGCAAGATGAGTGCGCCAACGGTTACGCCAACGAGTCCGCCCACGATGATCTTGACGCCGCGCACGCCAGCGCGCTCATCGGCGTCCGCCTTGGTCTGCTGGGCTCGGGTGAGCTGATCCCCGCCAGGAATTGCGGGGGCATCCAGGCCGCGGAGGCCACCACGGGGGTCCTTCGGGTCAATTGCCTTTACCTTCGCTGCGCTCATCGGTCGGTTGACCCTTTCAGCGCCTTGGCGAGGCGCACCCCTGTGGTGATGGCGCCATCTGACGCGCTGCTCACCAAAGCAGCGTACTTCGCCCAGACGCCGCCGGCGTAGTGTGGTGCGGGGGCGCGCCATGCCGCGCGACGTGTGGTGAGCTCGCTCTCGGGGACCTCAATGCGCAGCTCGTGCGAGTCAACGTCGATGGTGATGGCGTCGCCTTCATGAACGAGGGCGATCGGTCCGCCGAGCGCCGCCTCAGGTGCGATGTGCGCGACCATGAAGCCGTGGGTGGCACCAGAGAAGCGGCCGTCCGTAATGAGTGCGACCTCGTCGCCGAGCCCCTGGCCCACGAGTGCTGCCGTTACGGCGAGCATCTCGCGCATCCCTGGTCCGCCGACTGGTCCTTCATAGCGAATTACGACGACGTCGCCGGAAACGATCCTGTTGGCGCGGATCGCGGCGAAGGCCGCCTCTTCGGAATCAAAGACGCGCGCCGGCCCGCTGTGATGTCGTCGCTCGTGGCCGGCGAGCTTCACGATCGCACCCTCAGGTGCCAAGCTGCCGCGCAGCACGGTGAGGCCGCCCGTCTTCTTGATCGGGTTGTTGATGGGGCGAATCACATCCTGACCTTCGCGTTCGTTCGCCTGCGATGCGATCTCGCCCATCGTGCGCCCATCAACACTCTGCTCATTCAGGTGCAGCAGGCCGCCAGCGGCAAGTTCGCGCAACACCAGCGCAATACCACCCGCCTTATAGAGGTCAAGTGCGGCATAGGAACCGCCAGGAATGAGGTTGCCGATCACCGGCGTTGATTCACCGAGTCGCTCAAAGGCTTCAATCTCAAGCGGTAGGTTGAACTCGCGGGCGATGGCGAGCAGGTGGAGCACCGCGTTTGTGGAGCCAGCGGTGGCACCCACGGCGCGGATCGCGTTCTCGAGCGCCTTGCCGGTGACGATGTCGCGCGGCTTCAAGTTCTTGCGAACCAGCTCCACCGCGATCTCGCCCGAGCGTTCGGCGGCGGCGATCTTGTCGGGGTCGGTGGCAGGGATGCCGTTCAGACCCGCGGGGGAGAGGCCGATCACCTCGAGCGCCATGCTCATCGTGTTCGCGGTGAACTGGCCGCCGCAGGCGCCCGCCCCTGGGCAGGCGGCGTTCTCAAGATCCCAAAGCTCTTCGGCGGTGATCTTCCCGGCGTTGTACGAGCCGACCGCTTCGAAGACGCTCTGCACCGTCACATCCTTCCCCTTATACGTGCCGGGAAGGATCGTGCCGTTGTAAAGGACGAGCCCAGGAATATTCAGGCGGCCGAGCGCCATTGCGGCGCCAGGGCTGGTCTTGTCGCAGCCGGTCAGGCAGACGATGCCGTCGAAGCTGTGGCCCATCGAGACGAGCTCGATGGAGTCGGCGATGATCTCGCGCGAAATGAGCGAGGCCTTCATCCCTTCGGTGCCCATTGCGACGCCGTCGGAGACGGAGATCGTGCCGAACTCCATCGGCGTGCCGCCCGCGCGTCGAATGCCGCGCTTCACCGCCTCTGCGAGTTCGCGCTGATTCAAGTTGCACGGCATCGTCTCGATCCAGGTGGTGGCAACGCCAATGATTGGCTTGGCGAGATCCTCGTCGGTGAAGCCGACCGCCTTCAGCATTGCGCGCGCTGGTGCGCGATCTGGTCCGTCGGTCATGGCGGCAGAGTGCCGCTTCGCCGGATCGCTCGCGCGGTCGTACGGGTTCTTGCTCATCGCGGGGCGTTCGGCTGCAGGGTGTTGATCGTGCCCGGGTGCGCCGTCTCGTGCGCCAGAATCTTTTCTCCCTGCGTGCGGATGTAGTCCAACTCATCAAGGCCATCGAGCAACATCTTCTGGCTGAAGAGGTCAATCGGGAATGCGTGCGTTGCGCCGTCAGGGGTCGTCATCGTTGCGGTGGCAAGGTCGATCGTGACCGTTGCGGCGAGGTCGTCCTTCGCAATCTGCATCATCGTGCCGTGCAGGTCGGCGGGCAAAACGATCGGCAGAATCCCGTTCTTCAGCGCGTTCGATTTAAAGATGTCGGCGAAGCTGGTTGAGAAGATCGCCTTGATACCGAACGCACTCAGCGCCCACGGCGCATGCTCGCGGCTGGAGCCGGTGCCGAAGTTGTCGCCTGCAACCAGGATGCCGTGACCGGCATAGCGCGGCTCATCGATCACGAACGGTGGGTTCTTCTTTGAACCGTCGGCCTCAAAGCGCCAGTCGTGGAAGAGGGCATCGGCGAGTCCTGCCTTGTCGATGACCTTCAGGTAGCGGGCGGGGACGATCTGGTCGGTGTCGACGTTCTCGGCGGGGAGTGGCACGAGCCCCGTGGTGAAGGTGCCGACCTTTGGGGCGGCCATCAGCCGCTCATCCCTGGAAGCGTGCGTGGATCGGCGATCACGCCGGTGAGGGCGGTGGCGGCGGCGGTCAGCGGCGAGGCCAAGAAGGTGCGGCCCCCCTTCCCCTGGCGCCCTTCAAAGTTGCGGTTCGAGGTGCTGATCGCGTACTCACCGGGGGCGAGCTGGTCGCCATTCATGGCGATGCACATCGAGCAGCCCGCTTCGCGCCAATCGGCACCCGCGTCGCGGAAGATCTTGTCGAGCCCTTCGCGTTCCGCCTGTCGCTTCACATCGGCTGAACCTGGCACCACCATCACGCGCACACCCTTGGCGACGGTCTGACCCTTGAGAACATTTGCGGCGAGGCGCAGGTCGCTGATGCGACCGTTGGTGCAGCTCCCAATAAAGACGGTGTTGACCGGCCGGCCAATGATGCTGTCGCCAGCGTGCAAATCCATGTATTCGAGTGCGCGCGTCAGTGCGCGCGCGGCAGCAGGGTCGGACTCGTCGGCGGGATTCGGAATCGTGCCGCTGATCGGCAGGCCCATCCCAGGGTTCGTGCCGTAGGTGACCATCGGCTCCAGGGTGTTGGCATCGATGACGATCTCCTTGTCGTAGGTTGCACCCTCGTCGCTGGCGAGTGTGCGCCAGCGCGCGACCGCGGCATCCCAATCGGCGCCCTGCGGCGCATGTGGTCGACCCTTCAAGTAGGCAAACGTGGTTTCGTCGGGGGCAACGAGGCCGGCGCGCGCGCCACCCTCGATGCTCATGTTGCAGATCGTCATGCGCTCTTCCATTGAAAGTGCGCGAATTGCCGAGCCTGCGTATTCAAAGACGTGTCCGGTGCCGCCACCAACACCTATGCGCGCGATCAGCGCAAGGATGATGTCCTTCGCGGAGACGCCTGGGCGAAGCGTTCCATCCACGCGCACAAGATAGGTCTTGGGCTTGCGCTGCAAGAGGCACTGGGTGGCGAGGACCATCTCCACTTCGCTGGTGCCGATGCCGAAGGCGAGTCCGCCGAACGCGCCATGCGTCGCGGTGTGCGAGTCGCCACACACAATGGTGGCGCCAGGCTGGGTGAGGCCGAGCTCTGGCCCAATGACGTGCACGATCCCCTGGTTCGGCGACTCCCAGCCGTGGAGTGGGACGCCGAACTCGGCGCAGTTCGCCTCGAGCTGCTTCACCTGTGCGGCGGCCATCTCGTCGGCGATCGGCAGGTTGCGTGGTGTGGTGGGAATGGAGTGGTCGGCGGTCGCCACCGTTCGGTCGGGGCGGCGCACCTTCAACCCGCGGCCGCGGAGGCCGGTGAACGCCTGGGGGCTGGTGACCTCGTGCACGAGGTGCAGGTCGATCGCGAGGATGGCGGGCGCCCCCTCCTGCTGATCGACAACGTGCTCGCTCCAGATCTTTTCAATGATGGTCTGCGGCATAGAGCGAGCCTACCAGAGGGCGAAACCTCACCTCGAGGCGCGTGTCGCGTGGGATACTGGAAAGATGGAAGCGAAGGTTTTCGGTCCGCTCTTCTCTCGCGTTGGGATCCTCCCGGCGGTCGCCGCCCAGGACGCTGCGGTCTTGTCGGCATGGGCCGACGCGGCGCTCGATGCCGGTGTGCCAGCGCTCGAGCTCTTTCTGCGTGGCGAGGGGGCCGAGGCTGCGGTGACTGCCGCGATCGCCTCCCTGCGCTCCAGCCATCCAACGCTCGCAATCGGCGCAGGGAGCGTCTACGACGCGGCAACGGCCCAGCGCATGATTGATGCGGGCGCGCAGTTCCTCGTCTCGCCGATCACCGATGCTGCAACGGGGGCGGTCGCCACCGCCGCCGGCGTCGATTGGCTCCCCGGCGCGCTCACGCCAACCGAGATCCATCTTGCTGAACGATCTGGCGCCACCTACGTGAAGCTGTTTCCCGCATCGGCGATCAACGCCCCGGCATTTATTCGCGCCACGCTGGCGCCGAACCCAACGAGCAAGATCGTGCCAACGAACGTCGGACTCGACGAGATCGCTGCGCTGGCGGCCGCGGGTGCCGCAGGGTTTGGCGTTGGGCCGCGACTCCTTGACGGCGCAGATCCGCGGAGCGCACCGGCGATCGCCGCTCGGTTGCGCGCCGCTCGCGAGGCGGCTGGACACCCCGCGTGACCGTCGACAACAGCGCACTTGCAACGTACGACCGAATCGACGGAGCACTGCCCGCACGCGTTGACCTTGTCGTGATTGGTGCGGGAGTCGCTGGCGCCGCCACCGCCTACTTCGCGGCGCGCGCTGGACTCCAAGTTCTCGTCATTGAGCGCCGCAGCAGCATCGCCTCACTCACCACCGCCGCAGCCACGGGCGCATTTCGCCTACAGCACGACAACGCCGATGAGCTCGCGCTCGTGCAGGAGGGCCTACCACTCTATTTGAACTTTGCCGAAGAGTCGGGGCTCACGGGCTGGAACCTTGACATTCGTCAGCAGGGATATCTCTTCTGCAGTCGCACCGCGGCGAGTGCCGCGAAGGGTCGCGAGCTGGTCGCGCTGCAACGAACGTTCGGTCTCACCGATGTGGAGCTGTTGAGCGGCGATGAGGCGCGAGTTCGCTGGCCGTACCTTTCCCCCGACATTCGACAGGTGCGCTTCCGTGCCGGAGATGGCTTCATTGACCAGGTCGCGCTGGCGAACGGCTATGCCGCGGCCTCGTCACACGCCGCACACATCAGCGGCGCCAGCGGCTCTGGCCGCGCCACCTATGCGTTGGAGACAACGGTCACTGGTTTCGTGCGCGATGCGAGCGGTGGCGTGACGGGAGTTACGACAAGTCGCGGCACCGTTCATGCCCCGCAAACAGTCATAGCCGCGGGGCCGTGGAGTGGCGTCGTCGCCAAACTTGCGGCACTCGATCTCCCAATCGCACCAACGATTCGCCAGAAGTTGGTGATTCCGAAACTGCCAGTGATTGACCAAATAGCGCCAATGACCATCGATGACGAAACGGGATCGCATTGGCGGCCGGCACTAGCTGGTGCGTATGCGTTGCGCACCGACCCAGCGACGCCCATCGGTGAGCCGCTCCTTGAAGTACCGACCGACGAGGCGATGGCCCACGCGCTCCTCGATCCCGCATCCCCAACTTCGCTCGCCCTGCTGGCGCCGTTCTGGCGCGACGTTTGGCGGGACGGCCCGCCGGCGTGGCATCTCCAAGCGGGACAATATGAATACACCCCAGATCACCGACCCTTCATTGGGCCAACCGATCAGCCGGGACTCTTCGTCAACACTGGCTACTCAGGTCATGGGGTGATGTGTAGCGCTGGAGGAGCCCGGCGTACGGTTGAACTGCTGCTGGGGCGCGCCGCAGCGGCCGAGGAGCCGTTCCGCGTCGGTCGACCGATGGTTTCGCGCGCCCACGACGTTCTTTGATCCCCCGCGCGGGCTCTGGTAGGCTGCATCCATGACAAATAGCGCACGGCTCCTGACCCCAGCGTTCGGTGGTCTCCTTGTGCTCTTTGCTGACCTTATTGGGGGCATTAGCAACCTACTCGGGTTGCTTATTCAGCCCCGGCGGGGCTGAGGAGACCAGAGGCGCGGAACCACCGCCCGAAGGAAACTTCAGAACCCCGCCGAAGAGGCGGGGTTTTTTATTTGCGAAGGCAACACAGTAAGGAACAGAGCAAGGAAGAAGCGAAGGGGGATCGATGACACAGGCAGGGCACGTTCCAGGCGCAGGGAGCTCCGCGGCCAGTGCTTCGGAGCGCGCGCGACGCGACATGTTGCGTGATGCACGCATCACCGCTCGGGGCGGCGCACGCCCACGCATCGGCGCTGACGCACTCTGCGAGGCGATCCTGCTGCAGGGGAGCGACACTATCTGGGGCTACCCGGGTGGCGTGATCCTTCCGCTCTACGACGTACTCGTCGACCACCCCGCACTGCGCCACATCCTGGTCCGACATGAACAGGCCGCCTCGCACGCCGCAGACGGCTACGCCCGCGCTTCAGGAAAGGTGGGCGTTTGCCTCGGAACCTCAGGCCCTGGTGCGACCAACCTCGTCACCGGCATCGGCACCGCCATGCTCGATTCGGTGCCCGTGGTGGTGATTACGGGAAACGTTCCAAATGCGCTCATTGGCAAGGATGCCTTCCAAGAGATCGATATCACTGGCATCACGTTGCCAATGACCAAGCACAACTACCTCGTGCGTACCGCAGATGAGATCCCGTATGCAATCGCCGAAGCGTTCCACTTGGCACGTAGTGGGCGACCGGGGCCGGTGCACGTGGATATCACCAAAGATGCGTTGATGGGCGCAACCGATGCGCCTCACCCAACCGCCGCCGACATTGAGGCCGGGCTGCCCGGCTATAAACCGAAGCTCGACGGCCACCCACGACAGATCAAGTTGCTCGCCGAGGCGATCGCCGGGGCGAAGCGACCAGTCATCCTTGCGGGGCACGGTGTCTTGATTGCTGGCGCCGAGCGCGAGCTGCTCGAGTTGGCGCGTGCAGCGCAGATTCCAATCACCTGGACACTCCTCGGCATCGGGGTTGTCGATGAGACCGATCCGCTCGCGTACGGCTACATGGGAATGCACGGCTGGAAGCACGTGAATCGCGCGATCCAGTCCGCCGATCTCTTGATCGGTATCGGCATGCGCTTTGATGACCGTGTCACAGGGAACGTGCGTACCTACGCACCGAAGGCGAAGATTGCGCACATTGACATTGATCCCGCAGAGATCGGCAAGAACGTGGTCGCCGATCTACCGATCGTGGGCGATGCGAAGCACGTGCTTGATGCGCTCCTTCCACTCGTTACCAAGGTTGATCCAGCCATCCGCGCCGACTACTTTGCCGAACTGGCCACGTGGCGCACGGAGAGCGAAGGCTCGTCGTGGCACGGCTCAGGTGGATTCCGTGACGGTGTCCTCTCCGCCGACTTTGTGGTGGACCGCATCGCGGCCGGCTCCGGCTTCGATGCGAACCTGACCGCCGACGTTGGGCAGAACCAGATGTGGGTCGCCCGCTACGGCGGCTTCCGCCGCGCCAATTCACACATCTCGTCAGGTGGCCTCGGCACGATGGGCTTTGCCCTGCCCGCGGCGATGGGCGCCGCGGTTGCCGTGCCAGGAAAGGTTTCGTGGGCCATCGCTGGTGATGGTGGTTTCCAGATGACCCTGCAGGAGCTGGCCACGATCGTGCAAGAGCGCATCCCTGTGAAGATCGCGCTCATGGACAACAAGAAGCTCGGCATGATTCGCCAGTGGCAAGAGATTGTGTACGCCGGGAACTACCACTCAGAGCAGTTGGCGGGACCGGACTACCTAAAGCTTTGTGAGGCGTACGGCCTTCCAGCTTGGAAGGTCGCCAAGCCTGAGGATGTCGATGCGGCGGTCGCCGCGGCACTCGCCGCCGATGGGCCAGCGCTGATCTGGTTCGAGATTGCCGAGCGACAGAACGTTTATCCGATGATGCCGGCGGGTAAGGGACTCTCCGACCTGATCGACAAGTGGGGCGATGATGGCGAGGACGTGACCGAGGGTGACACCGGGCCGCGCGTTGACCCAATGAACCCTACCGACGGGGGCGTGAAGTGAGCGGCGGCGCCTTGGCACGCTCGCTCCCAGGTTCAGGCGAGGAGCGCCGTCACTTGATCGTGGCGATCGTCAACAACAAGCCGGGTGTGCTGAATCGTGTGGCGAGCCTGATGCGCGCGCGTAACTTCAACATTGAGTCGCTCGCCGTTTCAGTGACGGAGCGGAGCGATACGTCGCGCATGACGCTCACGATCGTGGGCGATGAGGTGCATGTGGAGCAGGCAGCGAAGCAGCTCTACAAGCTGATCGATGTGCTGAAGGTCCAAGATGTGACCGACGACTCGATCGTTGAGCACGAATTTGCCCTGATCAAGGTGCGGGCAACCAAGCGAACGCGCCCCGAGATCGTGAGCGTGGCAGAGATGCATCGGTCCAAGGTCGTCGACCTTGGTGATGAGGCGGTAATCGTCGAGGCGGTTGGGGAGCCCACCGAGATCGACACGTTGGTCGAACTCCTTCGAGGGTTCGGAATCAAGGAGCTGGTGCGAACTGGCTCAGTAGTGATGTCCCGCGGCAACGGGTCAATTGAGGAGCAGGTGAAGCGATGAGCGTAAAGATGTACTACAGCGCCGAGGCGCCAATCGAGGCCCTGAAGGGGCAGGTGATCGCCGTGATCGGCTACGGCAGCCAGGGGCACGCCCACGCTCGCAACCTGAAGGAGTCGGGGCTCACCGTAATCATCGGCCTGAAGGAGGGCTCTAAGAGCCGCGCCGTTGCCGCCGCTGACGGCTTCGAGGTCTTCACCGCCGCCGAGGCAACGAAGCGCGCCGACGTGGTGATGATCGCCGCGCCAGACACGGCGCAGAAGGCGCTCTACGACACCGAGATCGCTGGCAACTTGAAGAAGGGTGCGCTCCTCCTCTTCGCCCACGGCTTCAACATTCACTTCGGTCGCATCAAGCCGGCCGAAGGGACCGACGTTGGCATGATTGCGCCGAAGGGCCCAGGCCACCTTGTGCGTTCGGTCTACGTATCGGGTGGCGGCGTGCCAGCGCTCTTCGCCGTTGGGCAAGAGGCAACCGGCACGGCACGCGCCCGCGTCATGGCATACGCCAATGGGCTCGGTTGCACCCGCGCCGGCATCATGGAGACGACCTTCAAGGATGAGACCGAGAGCGATCTCTTCGGCGAACAGGCCGTGCTCTGCGGCGGCACCGCGCAGCTCGTCAAGAGCGCGTGGGAGACGCTCGTCGAGGGTGGCTACGATCCAGAGCTTGCCTACTTCGAGACGATGCACGAGCTGAAGCTCATTGTTGACTTGATGTATCGCGGTGGACTCGACTTCATGCGCTTCTCCGTCTCCGATACGGCAGAGTGGGGTGACTACACCTCTGGCCCGCGCATCATTGATGCGTCGGTGAAGGCACGCATGAAGGAGGTGCTCACCGAGATTCAGGACGGCACCTTCGCCAAGCGCTGGATCGCCGAAGACGAAGCTGGCCGCCCAGAGTACAAGCGCCTGCGCGCTGCGAACTCGGGCCACCCAATTGAGAAGGTGGGCAAGGCGCTGCGCCACCAGATGACCTTCTTGAATCCAGTCGAGGTCGACATGGATGGCGCACAGGGCGCCGCGGAGAAGGGCGTTGGCAAGTGAACGGGGCACCAGGCCCTGGCGTCGCAACCGGCGCGGTTCGCATCTTTGACACCACCCTGCGCGATGGTGAGCAGGCGCCAGGTGCTGGCCTCACCGTTGCCGAGAAGCTGGAGGTTGCTCGGCAGCTCGCCAAGCTGAAGGTTGACGTCATTGAGGCGGGCTTCCCCGCCGCATCCGAAGGCGACTTTGAGGCGGTGCGACAGATCGCCCTCGCCACGAAGGGGATCGGCATCGCCGCTCTTGCCCGCTGCAAGGATGGCGATCCGCAGCGTGCCATCGACGCGATCAAGGTGTCGGATCGACCACACCTGCATCTCTTTATCGCCACCTCCGACATTCACCTCACCCACAAGCTGCGCACCACCCGCGAGGCGGCCCTCGCCGAGGCGGTGAAGTGGGTGAAGTACGCGCGCGAGAAGCTCGGTCGCGATGCTGAGGTGGAGTTCTCCGCCGAAGATGCAAGCCGCACCGATCACGACTACCTGCTGCAGGTTTACGAGGCGGTTGTAGAGGCTGGCGCCTCTACCGTCAACATCCCCGACACGGTCGGCTATGCCATTCCGTCGGAGTACGCCGCACTGACGAAGCTGGTGGTTGATCGCGTTGGGCGCGACGCCACGATCAGCGTTCACTGCCATAACGACCTCGGCCTCGCGACGGCCAACACGTTGGCGGCGGTGCAGGCTGGCGCACGACAGGTTGAGGTGACCATCAACGGACTCGGCGAGCGCGCTGGAAACGCCTCGCTTGAAGAGGTGGTGATGGCGCTGCGCACCCGACCGGGGCAGTTTGAGTCACATGACATTCATGTGCAGACCGAACAGCTCACGTCGGCGAGCAGACTCGTCTCGTATCTGACCGGTTTCGCGGTGCAGCCGAACAAGGCGATCGTCGGCGCGAATGCATTTGCGCATGAGTCGGGGATCCATCAGGACGGCGTGTTGAAGAATCCGCTCACCTACGAAATCATGACGCCGCAGTCGGTTGGGCTGCTCGGATCCAGCCTCACCATCGGCAAGCTCTCAGGGCGTCGTGGCTTGCAGGCAAAGTTCGCCGAGCTCGGTCACGACCTCAGCGGCGAGGCGCTCGATGCCCTCTACCGCGAGGCGATCGCCCTGGCCGACGTAAAGAAGGAGTTGACCGACGCTGATCTGCTTGCGCTCGTCGACAAGCGCGCCGCTACCGGGAGCGCTGCAACGATTGAGCTCTTGGACTGGAGCGTTGCCAGCTCACGCGGCGGCGGCTCATCGGGTCGCGTCGAGGTTCGCGTGAACGGGGTCGAGGCTACGGCCGAGTCCACCGGCAACGGACCGGTAGATGCGCTCTATGAGGCGCTTGATAAGGCGGTGACCCCAACCCTCGGCTGGCGACCAATCCTCGCCGAGTACGAGATTCGTGCGGTCAGCGAGGGCGAAGACGCCCAGGGTCAGGTGACGGCGAAGTGTCGCCGCTCTACCGATCTTGATGCAGAGGGGAAGCCACTTCCGAACGTGCCGATCGTCACGGGGCAGGGCCTCTCCACGAACATCATCGATGCGTCACTCGTCGCCTACGTCTCTGCAGCGAACAAGCTCGCTGCGCTCGAGTCGGGGTCGGCAAGCGCGCCAACGAAGGGATCGCGCGAGGCGATGCAGTGAGCGAGACTCTAACGGCACCACTCTTCTCGGCGCTGCGCGACGGTGCTGCAGATCACCTGATCGTCACCATCCCCGGTGATGGTGTTGGGCCCGATGTGGTGGCGGCTGCGCGTCGAGTGCTCGACGCAGCGGGCTCGAAGTTTGGCTTCAAGCTCGCCTGGCGCGAGATCTTGGCTGGCGGCTGCGCCATTGACGCCTATGGCGTTGCCGTTCGCGAAGAGGACCTGCTGGTGGCCGATACCGCTGACGCGCTGCTCCTTGGAGCGGTTGGCGGACCAAAGTGGGACAACCCGAACGGCACTGTTCGACCGGAACAGGCACTCTTCGCATTCCGCACGCGCTACGAACTCTTTGCCAATTTGCGCCCCGTCACGATTTACCCAGAGCTCGCCGACGCCTCACCGCTGAAGGCCGAGCGCCTGAAGGGCGTGGATATGTTGATGGTGCGCGAACTTACGGGCGGCCTCTACTTCGGCAAGCCGTCGGGTGAAGAGGTGACACCAACAGGGCGCCGCGCGGTTGACACGCTCCCGTATCACGAGGATGAAATTCATCGTGTTGCTGTGATTGCGTTTGAACTTGCGCGCACACGACGAAAGTCGGTGACCTCCGTCGACAAGGCGAACGTCCTCTCCACGAGTCGCCTCTGGCGCAAGGTTGTCACCGAGGTTGGCGCGGACTACCCCGATGTGAAGTTGGAACATCGCCTGGTCGATTCCACCGCAATGCTCCTTGCAACCTGGCCAGCCACCTTCGATGTCGTCGTCACCGAGAACCTCTTCGGCGACATCCTTTCTGATGAGGCGGCCGTACTCGCCGGGTCACTCGGCATGCTCCCGTCGGCCTCGCTCGGTGCACGCCGCACGGCGCACGGCACCTTCGGTCTCTACGAGCCGATCCACGGCTCCGCCCCCGACATTGCGGGGAAGAACCTGGCAAACCCGATCGGCACGATCCTCTCGGGGGCGATGCTGCTGCGCGAGTCGATCGGTCGCACCGATGCGGCAGTCGCCATTGAGCAGGCCGTTGCCAACGCCATTCGTATGGGCGTGCGCACCGCCGACCTTGCCCCAGGGCTCGATGCCGCAGGCGCACGCGCCGCTGGCTTCACCCTTGCCGGCACCCGCGAGGCGACCGACGCCATCGTGGAGCAGTTGCTGAGCCTGAAGTGACCATGGGTGGCAGTGCGGCTGACCGCGAGCTGGTCCTGCTATATGACACGACGCTGCGCGATGGGGCACAGAGCGAGGGGCTGATCCTTTCGCTGCAAGACAAGCTGCGGATCGCCCGCGCGCTCGACGAGTTCGGCATGTTGGCGATTGAGGGCGGATGGCCAGGCTCCAATCCAAAGGACATTGAGTTCTTCGCGGCGGCGAAGAAGATCCGCTGGGAGCGTGCGCGACTTGCCGCGTTCGGCAGCACGCGCCACAAGTCGAACAAGCCTGGTGACGACGCCAACCTGAACGCGCTCCTTGACGCCGAGACGCCGATCGTCACGATCTTCGGCAAGAGCTGGACCCTGCACGTGGAGGCGGTCCTGGAAGCGTCGCGCGCCGAGAACCTCGCCATGATTTCGGAGAGCGTCGCCTACATCGCCGATCGCGGACGCGAGATGGTCTACGACGCCGAGCACTTCTTCGACGGCTTCGAGGCCGATCGCGACTATGCGCTCGACACGCTGCGTGCTGCGCGTGACGCTGGCGCCTCTACGCTTGTTCTCTGCGACACCAATGGCGGCACCCTTACCAGCCGCATGTCTGAGATCGTGACGGATGCGCGCGCGACGCTGGCCGCTGACGCG
Organism: Candidatus Limnocylindrus sp.; assembly: GCA_040397175.1. Classification (GTDB taxonomy): domain Bacteria; phylum Chloroflexota; class Limnocylindria; order Limnocylindrales; family Limnocylindraceae; genus Limnocylindrus. The sequence goes on from JBBAWM010000001.1 coordinate 215,260, forward strand.
GCGGCGAAAGAGATCGTCTGGGGGATCCACACACACAACGACGCCGAGCTCGCGGTGGCGAATGCCCTTGCAGCGGTAGATGCTGGCGTGCGCCATGTGCAGGCCACCATCAACGGCTACGGCGAGCGCGCGGGAAACGCGAACATGGTGTCGCTGCTCGCAAACCTCGCCCTCAAGACACAGCACAGCGTTGCCGGCGCCGATCGCCTGGCCGACCTCTCGCACCTCTCCCACGAGGTGGCTGAGATTGCGAACCTCGCCCCCGACGACCACCAGCCCTATGTGGGCCGCTCGGCGTTCGCCCACAAGGGCGGCGTGCACGGCGCGGCCCAGGTCAAGACGCCACGCGCCTACCAACACATCGATCCAGCCCTGGTTGGCAACCGCGGGCGACTCGTTGTCTCGGAGCTGGGCGGCAAAGCCAACACGGGGAGCCGAGCTGCCGAACTCGGCGTTGAGTTGGCCAACTCAGGGCTCGATTCGAAGACCCTCTCGACGCTCGTCAAGGAGATGGAGGCGGGCGGCGCGAGCTACGAGGGTGCTGAGGCCTCGTTCCAACTGCTCGTGGAGCGCCATCGCCCCACCTACGTCGCCCCATTCACCATCGTCGACTTCACCGTGATCGTGGAGCAGCGTGAGGGTGCACCGGGGCGCGCCGAAGCGACGGTGCGCGTCGAGGTTGCCGGAGAGCGCCTCCATACCGCTGCCGACGGCAACGGCCCAGTGAACGCGCTCGACCGCGCGCTGCGCAAGGCGCTCGGTGCCTTCTACCCACAGCTCGACTCCGTGCACCTGGTTGACTACAAGGTGCGCATCCTCGATGGCACATCAGCCACCGGAGCCAAGACGCGCGTGGTAATTGATTCTGTTGCTGACGGCGAAACCTGGTCAACGATGGGCGTTGGCGAGAACATCATCTCCGCCTCGGCCGCGGCCCTTGCCGACTCACTCGAGTACGCACTACGCGTGCAGGGCGGTGAAGTGTCACGTCGCTCAGAGCGCGACACGGTGAACGGACCACCTTCATGAGCGAGGCGATCGCCTACGCTGGCGAACCAGGAGCGTTCGCCGAGGATGCACTCCTCGCTTATTTCGGTGCCGAAGCTCCATCACTGAGCGTCACCTCATTCGGAGACGTTCGGGCAGCGGTACTCGATGGGCGAGCAGCGTACGGGACCCTGCCGATTGAGAATCTGATCAATGGCACCGTGCGCGAGACTCTCGACCTGCTGCGCGACGGCGCACTCGAGATCGTGGGCGAAGTGGTGGTGCCAGTCTCGCTCGTCCTTGCCGCCCTTCCTGGTGTGACGCTTGAGCAGGTGGAGCGGGTCTACAGCCACGCGCAGGCACTCGCACAGGCCGAGGAGTATCTCCGTAGCCGACCCTGGGCACTTCTCACGACGTACAACACGGCGGGGGCCGGAGCAATGATCCGCGAGCGCGGTGAGCGCGATGCTGCCGCTGTCCTCTCGCCACGTGCCGCAGTGATTCATGGCCTCACACCACTCACCGGCCCAATCGAAGGGGTGCAGGGGAACCGCACGCGCTTCTGGATCGTGCAGCGAGCGGGTGGGGCAGCACGGCACGCCGAGGCCGGCCCAGCGCGCACCACACTCCTCGTCGGCCTGCGCAACGAGCCAGGCACCCTCCTTGCCGCACTGGCGGTGATTGCCAAGGCGGGCGTGAACATCAGCAAGTTGGAGTCACGCCCGAATCGGGTCGGGGAGTGGGAGTACATCTTCTGGCTTGATCTCGACGGCGCGGCCGACTCACCCGAGATTCTTGGCGTGATGCAGGGGCTCGCCGACGTGACGCTGGAGCGCCGCATCCTCGGCAGCTACCCACGAGGCGAGGCACTCTAATCACGTCGCGCCGCGCGCCGCTAGACTCGCCCCACATGGAGCCACAGAAGATCCTCGTCGCAGGCGTATGGGAGAGCTCGTCGAACCTCGTCGAGATTCGGTCGCCCTTCGACGGTCATCTCGTTGGCACGACCTACCTCGCCACACCAGAACAGGTCGAGCGCGCCGCCGCCGGGAGCGTCACCGGATTTACCGCGATGCGCAAACTTGGCGCATGGGAGCGGGGCGCCATCTTGCGCACCACTGCAGCGAAGATCACCGAGCGCCGCGAAGAGCTGGCGGCACTCCTCTCTGCTGAAGCAGGGAAGCCGATCCGCGATGCACGCGCAGAGATTGATCGCGGTGCGCTGACCTTCCGGCTCGCCGCCGAAGAGGCGGAGCGGATGATCGGCGAGACGATCCCACTCGATCTGGCCCCTGCAAGCAAGGGCCGCCTCGGCATCACGCAACGCTTCCCTGTTGGCCCAGTGCTCGGGATCAGCCCATTCAACTTCCCACTGAACCTCGCCGCCCATAAGGTGGCGCCCGCCATTGCGGTTGGCTGCAGCATGGTGCTGAAGCCACCCAGCGCCGATCCGTTGATCATGCTGAAGGTCGCCGAGATCCTCGTCGATGCTGGCCTCCCAGCAGGCGGGCTCAGTGTGATCCCTACGTCGCGTCCAGATGCTGATCGTCTCATCGACGACGAGCGCTTCAAGGTGCTCTCCTTCACTGGTTCACCCACCGTTGGTTGGTCGCTCAAGGGGCGTGCTGGCAAGAAGCGCGTCATCCTTGAGCTTGGTGGCAATGCCGCCTGCATCGTGGACGCCACCGCAGACCTCTCGTGGGCGGTGAAGCGCTCGCTTGTTGGCTCGTTCGCCTACGCCGGTCAGGTCTGCATCAGCGTGCAGCGCATCTTCGTGCACGAGTCGGTGGCCGACGCCTTCGAGCAGCAGTTCGCCGCCGGCGCCGCGAAGCTGGTGCTCGGTGACCCGGCGAACGAGAAGACGGATCTTGGACCGCTCATCGATAATGGCGCCGCGGCGCGCACAGCAGAGTGGGTCAACGAGGCGGTCGCCGCTGGCGCGACGGTGATTGCCGGCGGTAGCGCTGCAGATCCCAAGGCACCACGACTCTTCGCCCCAACGATCTTGACGAACGTGCCGCGCGACGCGCGCATCTGCAGCGAGGAGGCCTTCGCCCCCGTGGTGATCATCGAACGATTTAGCGACTTCTCGGCGGCCGTTGCCGCCGTCAATGAGAGCCGCTTCGGCTTGCAGTGCGGGCTCTTCTCCAACGATCTGGCGCATGTGCGCGCCGCATTTGACCGGCTGGAGGTTGGCGGCGTGATCGTGAATGATGTGCCGACCTATCGCATTGACAACATGCCGTACGGCGGTGTGAAGGATTCCGGTCTCGGTCGCGAAGGCGTGCGATGGTCGATGGATGAGATGACCGAGATCAAGCTGCTCGTCCTAGCCGACCCGCAGTAGCGGGGTTACCCGCCGAGTTCGTCGCCCTCTGGCGTAGAGATGCGGGCGAGCGCCTCACGAACCGCCCGTCGCGCGCGCTTGGCGCGCCGCTTGACCCGAACAATCTCATGGTCTGCCAGGCGGATCAGGTCGCTGTGTTCGCCCTCCACGAGAATCTCGTGGTCTCGCAAGCGCTCAATGGGCGTCAGGAGTTCGGGCTCTGACTGCGGCGCTGGTGGTGGAGGTGCTGCGCGCCGCTCGGGCCGGAGTGGGGCAGCCGCTCGACCGAGGAGTGCGGCAATCGCGCGCACCGCCTCTGGTGGCGCAGGGGTCTCTGTCGTGAGGAGTCGCGGGTCGGCTGCCGACCGTATTGTTGGCTTGTTCCGTTCGACCATTGGCGACCTCCCCAGTGCTGCGGTGGCTTCCCTTGCTCGTATTCTCGCCGAAAGTGCTGCAGCGTGGCGACACGGTCCATCGATGGAGGGTGCGCGCGTGAGGGGGTGGTAGGCTCCAACGATGCCTGTTGAGACTGTCGCGCGCTCCCTCTCCTTCATCAATTGGGTGGTGGTGAGCAGCCTAGCCATAGGCAGCCTTGCAGCCATCCTCCTACTGACCCATCGCTCAGAGTCAACGCGTGGGTACCGGGGCTTCACGGTCTTTGCCGCCGGAGGCTGGGCCTTCCTCGCCTGGCTTGCGGACGGCGCGCTGCCAATCCCCTCCGCTGACGCACCAATCCACGCCGCAAGTGTCGAGGTAGACGCCCTTCGGCGACTGCTCCTGGTCCTTGTTGCCTGCCTTGCCACCCTCTGGATGTTGAGGATTGCCCGTGGTGGTGACGGCCGACGCGTTGGTTGGGTCACAGTTCTTACAGCGATCGCGGCGCAACTTGTTGCGGCGATTGGATGGGCGCCCACGCCGCTCATGGCCGCGGCACTCTCACTGCAACTGCTCGTTCTCTCGGCAGTAACTGGCGGCGCATTTGCTGCGATGATCCTTGCGCACTGGTATCTCGTAACGCCAAAGCTACCGGAGGCACCACTCTTGCTCCTCAGCCGCGCCCTTGGGGTTGGAATCGTCGTGCAGATCGCCCTCTTTCTTGCCTGGCAGGTTGTAGGGCTGGGTGGCCTCGGTGCGGGTTGGGACTTCTTCGCCATCTTGCGGCTCGTCATTGGGCTGATCTTCCCTGCGCTCCTCACGTATGCCGGCTGGCGTACCGCCAAGGCGCGCTCGATGGAGTCCGCAACTGGACTCCTCTACATCGACCTTGGTGCAGTCACAACCGGAACGATCCTCGCAGCCGGTCTCTTCTTCGGCGCTGGCATCCTCGTGTAACTCGGCACCCGCGCGCGGGGTGCGCTCCGCGGACTAGGAGATCTTCTTGATGGTGTAGTTGATCTCGTTGCCGTTCGGCAGGGTGACGACGACCTTGTCGTTGACCTTGCGTCCGATCAGCGCCTTGCCGAGCGGGCTCTCGTTGGAGATCTTTGGCGGCTCGCCGCTCGGGTCGGCCTCGGTGGAGCCGACAATCAAGTAATCGTGACTCTTGCGCTCCGCGGTCACGGTGACGGTGGAGCCGAGGGCGACCTCATCGGTGCCGGCATGCTCATCGATGATCTCGGCATTGCGGAGCTTCTCTTCAATCTCCAAGACCTTCCCCTCGATGAACGACTGCTCGTTCCGGGCGATCTCGTAGTCGGCGTTCTCGCGTAGGTCGCCGAGCTCCTTCGCCGCCTTGATGCGCGCGATGACCGCTGGGCGCTGTGAATGGATCAGGTCATGCAGCTCGGCCTCGAGTGCAGCCTTCCCTGATTCCGTGAGGTAGACAGGTCCCGCCATGCGGGGGAGTCTAGCCGTTCGCCGCCCCCGTGGCGCCCTCGAGGCGAATTGCCAGGGCCAGGAGCGTCGCGAGCACGAGCATGGCGACCTGCGGGGCCAGGGGCCCCCCAGCCAGGATCAGGAGCACGGAGAGCCCCAGGCTCACGAGTGCATGGGCACGGGGGCCCTGCCTCCCCCCGATGGTGCGCGCGGTAATGACTCCAAGGAGCAGGAGGTCAAGGGCCCCGAGGGCGATCGTCGCGAATGCAGCGTAGGCGACGAGCCGGTCGTAGCCTCCCTCGGCTGGCAGTGCGCCGCCCAGCAGGCCATAGGTCAGTGCCCCGGAGGCAATCAAACCGACGCCGCGCACGAATTCAGCGGTCGCGAGGGCCGCGTAGGTCACCAGAACTGATCCCTTCACCATGCAACGGAGGGTAGCGTGAACGCGGCAGGCGCGACGCCGAGGGCGCATACTCGCCCCATGAGGCCATCGTTGGAACGCGCGTCAAATGGTTCCCGCATTACGCTAGATGTCGCGGTTGCCTCACTTCTGCTCAATGCTGGGACCCTCCTCGCACTCGTCACGTGGCTGACCGCTGATCGAATGGACGCATTCGCTTCGATCGACAACGAGCAGCTACGCGCAGTGCTATCGAGCTTGGCGGTGGGCGCCCCAGTTGCGATCGCTGCGACCGCTGCTGGTCGACTACGGACGCGCCTCCCCGTTGACCTTGGCACTGGCACACTCCTCGCGTTGATCGCGGCGCTCAGCACGGTGTTCACGGCGGCAGCGGTGCTCCATGCAGCACTACCGTGGGATGCAAGCGTCCTCATGCACCTGCTCTATGCGTTGGTCAACGGTGCAACCATATTCCTGATGGCTCGCGTCTTGGCCCGTCGTGCGCGAGAACTTCCTGACTGGATCAGCATTACCGGAGCGGTCTTTGCGGTTGGACTCCTCCCCCTTGGCGCGCTCTCCCTCGTTGTCGAAACGCTCACGGTGTGGTCGGCCCCTGTTGTCCAATCGATGACGCAGGGAGTGAATCTTCCGATGGTGACTCTCGCGGCGCTTTACGTGGCGGCGCTTCTCCCCGTCCTCTTCTTTGGACGAGCGCTCCTTCACGAGGAATCGGCACACTATCGCCGAGCTGGGCGTCGCTTCGTTGCGGTGTTTGCAGCCTTCGGTGTTGGGTTCCTTGCCGCTGTCGTGGTACCGATCGCAACGGCGCGCCTCTACGACACGCTCCAGGCCTGCACAGCGGAGGGCGTCTGCACCCGTCCGGTAGGCGAGTGGCTCCTCATCGGTCTCCTGACTGGCGGAACTGCCTGGCGACTGATTCGTGATGCCGAGCGGGCCAAGCAGCCGCTGCTCTGGATCGGTGCGCTGCCACCCATCATTACGACAGCGATCGCGATCAATTGGTATCTCCCTGCTGGGCTCGGTGGGCTCCCACTCGCAGGAACGTTGATCGCCTTGGGCGGACTCCTCCTATTGCGACGCGCTACGATGAGCCCAACGCCGCGCTTGCGGCGAGCAAAGAAACGGAGGTAGCACCCATGAGCGACGCCAAGAAGATCACCCTGTATGGCGCTGATTGGTGCAGCGACTGCACAAGGTCAAAGGGCTACCTCGACGCACACCGGGTTCCCTATACCTACGTTGATGTGGATGCTGATGCCTCTGCCAAGGAGATGATCGAGACGTTGACTGGCGCGAAGTCGATCCCCGTGATCATCTTCGAAGACGGCTCGTACCTGATTGAGCCTTCAAACCAGGCGCTCGGCGCGAAGGCGGGAGTCCCGCAGGACTAACGCGCGGCGAGCGGCAACTCGTCGAGGCTCGTGAGCACCACGTCGGCAATCTCTGTTGCGCCCGTCGATGACGGCGCACCAGGAAGCGGCACCACCACGACACTCATCCCCGCCGCCTTACCGGCGCGCGCACCAGCCAGCGAATCTTCGATGGCGAGGGAACGCTCTGGCGCAATGTTGATGCGGCGACACGCCTCAAGGTAGACGTCGGGGAGTGGCTTGCCACCAGCAACCTCATCGCAGCTCACGTAGGTCTGCACCACGCCGGCGAGACCGAGGATTTCAATCAACGTGGCAATGATGCTGCGCGGGCTCCCTGACGCAATAGCAACGGGACCTCGGGCGGCGGCGCGTCGCACCGCGGCAACACCGGCGGGGATCACCTGCACCCGCCCAGCGCGATAGAGCGACTCGAGGTGGTTGATGGTGCGCGTTGCAATCTCGTTGGCATCTGGGTGCCCGAGGATCTCGGCCATGGCGCCGCCCCACTGTTGGGTGTTGGCGCCGTAGAAGCGGTGGAAGTCCGCTTCGACTAACCGACCCCCGACTTCGGCGGCGATGGCGAAGCGTGCCTCGGCCCAGAGCGGCTCGGTATCGCAGAGCACCCCGTCCAAATCGAAGACGACCCCATCGGGGTTCGACACGTACGGCGGGAGGGGCTGGTCTGCAGGCATAGGCGCAAGGGTAGCGGGGCGCGTACCCTACGCGCATGGGTCCTGTTGTCCGAGAAGAGCCGAACGCCTGGGGGGCACGCCTTCGCGCCGCCGCCGCCGCTGGCGAACTTTCCGACCTCCCCTTTGTGCAACAGCCCGCGTGGGCCGCATCAAAAGCGCTCACGGGCTGGGAGTCAGTCCGCCTCGTTGCCCAAGATGGCGCTGCATGGGCGGGCGCGCAGTTCCTGATCCAGCGCCTCCCCGCCGGGCTCGGTCGCATCGCCTACGCGCCGCGCGGCCCGATTGTCGTGGCGGCGCATGAGGGGCAAGCGGCGGAACTGCGCGTCGAACTGCTGCGCGGACTCGCCGAGCTTCGCCGCGATGGCGTGACGCTGGTGCGCCTGGAGCCTGGCGAGAGCGCGCCGCTCTCGGACGATGCCGATCAGGTTCACCCTGCCGAAGCGCTGAGCGCGACGTTGCGTGCGCCGTGGCTGAGCGCCGCAGCTTCATCACGGATCTCCCTGCATCGCGCACGACCGGTGCAGCCATCGACCAGCCGGCGCATCGACCTATCGGCTGGAATGGAAACCGTACGCGCCGCCTGGCGCAGCAAGTGGCGACAGTACGCACGCCATGCAACGGAGTCTGGTGTCACGGTGCGTGCGGTTGGCGCCGACGGGGCCGAGGCGCTCCACACTGCAATGTCGTCGATCGCTGGCCGAACAGGGGTGAAGACGCGCAGCAGTGCCGCATTCGCGCACATTGTGAAGGCCTTCAACGGCGAAGCAGAAATTCTCATCGCCGAATCGCCCGCCGGTGAAATCCTCGGTGCGCTCTTGGTGATCACCACGCCAATAACAACGACCGAGCTGTTCGGCGGTGCAACGGGCACCGGCAACGAGTTGCGCGCGCCGTATGCGCTGAAGGTCACCGCGATGGAGCGCGCCGTTGCGCGGGGGAGCGCCACCTACGACATGTGGGGAATCTCCACCCCAGGGATCGCGCACTTCAAGGCGGGTTGGGGCGGGGCGCCAGTTGTCTACCCTGGAGCACTCGACGTCGATCTAGATCCGATCCGTGGGCCGCTCGTGCGCCTGGCGCTGCGCCTGCGCGGATTCGGCGCTTAAGCCGCGGCGCGAATCGTTCGGCTCGCCACGAGGGTGAGTAGGCCATTGGCCAGCACCAGTCCCCAGATCAGCTGCGGCGCTCCCGTAACGAGGAGGCCGAACACACCAATAGTGCTCAACAACATCCCGAAGAGAAGCACCGCGCGGCTGGAGCGTCGTACCCAGAGTGCTCGCGCAACCCAGATCGGCGCCGCCCCTGCAAGCCCGAGGGCAACAGCAGCCACCATCAGCAGGGCAAGGATTTGTCGAACCCACGCGCCAAACTCTGGCAGATTGTTCTGATCAGCCAAGCTAGTGAGGATTGCGGCGATGTCGATTTGGAAGCTCGCAAAGATCGAGGCAACGTCGCTCCCAAGTTGAGCGGTGATCTGCTCGCCGAGTGAGGCCCACGTCTCACCCGAGATATCAACGGCAACAACTGCGATCGCAACAAGGCCAAGTAGGCCGGCGAGGATCAGCGCAACTCCCAACAGCCCATTGCTTACGGCGGCGGCGATCTGCGCGATTCCGCGCGGAACCTGCTTCGGCTCGTCGATCATGTAGCTCACTCGCCCCCCTTATACGGATAGGTGATCCAGCCGTCGGCGAGTGCCGCGAAAAAGTCGGGCGCGCCAGGCACTTCGCTCTTGCCAGGCTTGTGATGTACGACGGCGGTGCGCACCGTTGCACCTGCGGCGCGTGCTCGATCCGCCACTAGGGCAAGGGTACGGCCGCTCTCCCAAACCTCATCAACGATCAAGATCGAGCGCCCCCTCAGTGATTCATCCGAGGGCATGCGCGTAATGGTTGGCTCTGGTCGCCGGCCAGCGGCATCGTAGTGTTCGGCGACCGCGATCAGGAGGTCACGAATGCCGAGTCGATAGGCGAGCATCGCACCAGGAACCAAGCCGCCGCGGCTAATGGCAAGAATGCCATCGGGGTGTTGATCGATGGGTTGGGCTTGAATCTGTACTGCCAACGCCTCTACATGTCCGTTCAGTTGCTCCCACGTGAGGATGAGCGTCTCGGCGCTTACCTCAGCGGACGTGATCGAGCGCCTGGCTGAACTCGGCAATGATGTCGTCTGCCGCTTCAATGCCGATGCTGATGCGGAAGATTCCGCCACGCTTCGGCATTGGATAGACCAACGTGTCGACCTCGCCGAGGCTCACGGCGATGGCGCACATCTTGAGGTTGTCGGCAAAGGCGCGCATCGCGCCGAGGGCGTCACCGTCCGAGCTGCGTGGCTTGAAGGCGAGCATGCCGCCCCAGTTGCCCTTCAGGAGTTTTTCTGCAATGGCGCGGTCTGGGTGTGAGGCGAGGCTCGGGTGACGAACCCACTCCACCTTCTTGTGATTCTCGAGGAACGCAGCAACCTTGCTTGCATTCTCTGTTGCGCGCTCTACGCGCAGTGGGAGGGTGCGCGTGCCACGAGCAATCAGCCACGAGTTGAAGGGGCTTGCCGTTCCGCCGTACCAGTCGGTCAGACGGCGAACCGGGTTGATAAGGGCCGCCGAGCCGGAGACGACACCACCCAGTGCATCGCCGTGACCCGAGATCCATTTCGTGCTGGCGTGCAAGACGAGATCGGCACCCATTGCGAGCGGGCGCACCGCTGCCGGGCTAAGGAAGGTGTTGTCAATGATGAGGATCGCCTTCGCGTCATGCGCCATCTTCGCGAGTGCCGGGATATCGGTGACGCGGTTCCACGGATTCGACAAGAGCTCAGCGTAGATCACGCGAGTGTTCGGCTTGATTGCAGCCTGCACGCCGGCAAGATCCGTGATGGGGAGCGAGGTGACCTCGATGCCACGCTTCGGAAAGTCGCCCTCAAACATCATCTGGGTTCCGATGAAGAGGTCATCCGCAACAATCAGGTGATCCCCAGCCTTCAGGTGAGCGAACAGGGAGGCTGAAACCGAAGACATGCCGGCGGATGATGCGACCGCGGCCTCCGCGCCCTCAAGCGCGGCGATCTTCGCCTCGAGGGCGTCAGTAGTTGGATTGCCAACGCGCGTATAGAAGTACGCCTGCGGCGTGAAGTCCGCCGCAGCATCAACGGCCGCCTCTTTTTCGTCGGCGGTTTCGAAGCTGAAGGTTGCCGTTTGGAAGATTGGGAGGTTGTGCGCCCGTGTCGTGGGATCGGGGGCCTCGCCCGCATGCACCGCAAGGGTAGCGGGAGCGTCGGTTGCCAGATGTTTGCGTCCGTCTTTCACCATGGCGGGATCATAGTCACTTTGAGGTGCCTGTGGCGGGGCTGACGCATTGGCGCGCCTGCGGCGGGGCTGACGCATTGGCGCGTCTGCGGCGGGGCTGGAGCGGGAGACGAGGCTCGAACTCGCGACCTTCTGCTTGGGAAGCAGACGCTCTACCAACTGAGCTACTCCCGCGTGGGGGGTGAGGATAGCGCATGGGGAGCGTGGGAGGCTACGCTCTGGGCATGGACTTTGAGCACCGCTGGCTCGGGAGAATCGGCTACGACGAGGCGCACGCCCTGCAGCGAGCGCTGCTGGCTGAGCGTGCCGAGGGTCGCGGCCGCGACACCCTGCTCACGTTGGAGCACGATCCCGTGATGACCCTGGGGCGCAACGCCAACCCGACCCATCTGCTGCTCTCTGAAGCTGACTACGTTGCGCGCGGCATCGCCGTGCGACACGTCGAGCGCGGTGGCGAGGTCACCTATCACGGCCCTGGGCACCTGGTGATGTATCCGATCGTGGCGCTGCGCGAAAACGGCATCTCGCTGCGTGCACACATTCGTGCACTCGAGGCGGCCCTGATTGCCGCGTGTGCGGCGTTCGGTATTGCTGCGGAACGGCGTGATGGAGCACCTGGCTGCTGGGTGGGCGAGCGCAAGATTGGTGCGGTCGGCGTGCGCGTAGAGCGTGGCGTCGCCTGGCACGGACTTGCCCTGAATGTCGGGCGGGATCTTGCGCCATTCGAACTGATCAATCCATGCGGCCACGCCGGCGTCGTCTCTACCTCGATCGCCCTGGAGCAAGATTGGGCGGCCACCGCACGCGGCGAGCGCGATGTGATTGGTGCAGCTGCCCCTGATCTTCGGAGCGTGGCGGATCTCGTGGCTGCGGCGTACGGGAGCGAACTTGCCGCGTACGGCGCGAGCGCTAGCATCCCCGAGATCAGCGCAGTTCCTGCGTCTGCAGGGGGTCCACGATGAGCGGTGGTATCTGGGAGCTGCGTCGCGATGAGATCACGGGGTGGTGGTCGGCCACGGTGGTCGACCGAGGGTTTCAGCCGCAGCGATTTCATGAGGAGCGCACTTCGGGAGCCCGCGAAGTGGAGTGTACGAATTGCACGCAGTCTGATGCCACAGCGGTAACGCGACGTGTGCTGCGGCAGGGCGCGTTCCACTCCGTCGGCACGCGCATGGACGCGGCGGCGGGAGAATCTGGGTTCCTTACGTTGAGCGATGTGGACCGCGCCGGCTCGTGGTCGACGCTCATCGCGCCAGGTCACGAACACGGCGAGCTCGATGAGGTGCCCGTGACTGTGGTGTCGGCGCTCTTGATGGCAATCCGCGATCACCTGCGGAGCGCGCGCGACCTTGGCGCAACCGCCTACATTCAATACGTCCGCAATGCCGGGGGGCAGGCGGGCGCAATGACCGATCACCTCTGCTTCGACGCCTACGACCTGCCACAGGTGCCGCACCGACTCGCCGAAGAGATTGGCGGTGCGGCACGGCTCTCCATTCGCGCCGGCGGTTGCGCCTACTGCCATCTCGTCGCCGATGAGTCACACGGTGGGCGACGCATGCTCCATCGAGATCCGTTCGGCCTGGTGGTTGCGCCATTCGCCAGCCGTTCGGCGTTCGAGACGTGGATCGTGCCGAACGCCCACGGCGCCGACTTCGCCGATGCTGACGCCGCGACCATCGCCGGATTCGCCGGCACGATCCAGATTGCGGTCCGCGCGCTTCGGGCGATCGGCATGCCGCCATACAACCTCATGTTGCACACCGCACCCCTTCGCGAGCGCGTCGACGGCACCTATCACTGGCACTGGGAGCTTCATCCACGCCTCCGTCCGATCGGTGGCCTCGAACTCGCCTCGGGGATTCCCGTGGTGCCGATCTCCCCCGAGGAGGCGGTTGCGGAACTGCGCCGCGCCCTCACCTAGCCACCCTGCTATCGTTCCGCAGCACCCGCAACGTGGTCGGCAGAGATCGGCCGGCGGGGCAAAGGAGTGAACGATGGCACGACAGGTGATGAACGCCGAAGAGATCCGCCGGGCACTGACCCGCATCTCGCATGAAATCATTGAAAAAGAAGGGACCGAAGGTCTCGTCGTCGTTGGTATTCAGCGGCGCGGTGTGCCGTTGGCAAAGGTGATCGTCGAAGCGATCAAGGAGCATGAAGGCGTCACCGTTGAATCGGGCACCCTCGACATCAGCTTCTATCGTGATGACCTCTCAACGATCTCTGTTGCTCCGGTGCATCGTGGAACATCGATCCCTGGCGACATCACCGGCAAGACGGTGATCCTCGTTGACGACGTGCTCTATACGGGTCGCACGATTCGCGCCGGCCTTGACGCCCTCATCGACTTCGGTCGACCTAAGGCGATTCGCCTCGTCGCGCTGATTGACCGCGGTCACCGTGAGCTTCCGATTCGAGCGGACCACGTGGGTAAGAACATCCCAACGACCAGTGAAGAGGTCGTACGCGTCTGCGTGCAGGAGATCGACGGCGAAGACCTCGTTAAGGTGGAGCTGCTCGCCGAGCACCTCGCCGCGAACGACGCGGCCGCCAAGGCGAAGGCTTGAGCGATCCGGTGACCGGTCAACCACAGGGTTCCGACGCGATGCCCGAGTACAAAGGCGGCCCCCTCGATGCTGACCGTGGTCCCGGCCTCGGCTGCTTCTGGATCCAGGCGGTGGCGCTCGTTGTGGCAATGGTCCTCGCGCCACTGTCGGCGGTGCTGAACTGGCCGGCCCCGATCGCGATCGGGCTCCTCGTTCTGGTGGTCATCCTGCTCCTACTCGTGGGCCAAACCTCGATCTTCCTGTTGCGCCTGGTGGCCGCCGATCGGAAGGGGCGCCGTGCCCCAATGCGGAGCGCGTCGAAGACGGTTGGCCAGCTGGAGGATGAGTCGAAGGGCGACAAGGGGAGCGACGGCGTGGGAGAATCACGCTAATGCCAGTACTTGCAACCTACTTCTCGATTCGACGGGGGCGCGACCCCTTCTTTAAGTTCTTCATGCGCACCCTCTTCCCCCGAACGGTGAAGGAGTACGAGAAGAGGTTCGGCATCAAGTTCCTCGGCTGGTACAACGTGGCGCACGGCTGGGACTTTGACAACGTGATCATGTTCGATCTTCCCGACTACGGCACCCTTGACAAGCTTGAGGCTGACGAATCATCGCGAGCCCTCGGCCATCGCGCGGGGGAGTGGATGTTTGAGCGCCACCACTCCATGTTCTTGCGAGAGCGTCTCTCTTCTGATCTGGAGTACACGGGCTGATGATCTTCGGACGAAAGCCAAAGGTAGAGGCGGCTCCGATTGACGGCGTGCCAGCGCTCTCACATGAGGTTGTGCGCCGCTACGCAGAAGCTGCCGAAGCGGCTGGCTCGGAGCGACTACTGGCGATTGAGCATGCAACGGAGCGACTGGGCCGCTACCTTCGCGAACATCGCACCGTACTGCTCACCGCAGCGCCGCTCACCCTCGCTGGAACCGTTGAGGCGCCAGAGCTGGTCTTGCAACAGGATGGCGGGTTCACCATGAGCTCAACCGATGCCGAAGGCTCCGTATCATTTGATCACGTCAGCATCTCCGAGGTGGTCGAACTTTGGGGCGCCGCCGACCTCTACGACCGAATCGAGGCGGCACTTCGTTCTGCCGCTGGCCTTGCACCACGACCAACCGGTGCGATCGTGGCGGGCCTCGGCGTGGCCGGGGACGACCGCGCGTCGGTCTGAACTGCGGTGGGCAGCACGCCCGTCGCCGGTGAACTCCTCGCGATTAGCGAACTTGCCCCTGGTCGCATCACACTGGAGTTCCGCGCCCCAACGCTGATCGCTGCCCTCCGCCCGGGTCATGCGCTCCACGTCGTACGCCCAGAGTCGGGTGGCTATCGTGTGCGCCGTGTTGCCCCAGTGTCACGCGTTGACTTGCTTCGCAGCAGCGTCGAGGTCGCACTGCAGCCGCGCGCCGACGGGGGCCAAGATGCGCTCGCTGGCCTGCGCATTGGCGAAGTGATCGAACTGATCGGGCCCATTGGGCAACCGATCCTCATCAACAAGTCGACGATGCGGCTGCTGCTCATCGCCGATGTCGAGGGGTTCGCCTGGGTACGCGCGCTCGCGATCGCTGCAACGGGCGCAGGCATAAGCGTGACCGTGCTCCAGCAGGCCGAGACGGCTGGGGACCTTCCGCCAGCAAGCCTCCTCCCCGATGTGGTGGAAATTGTCGTCGCCACGAGCGATGGCAGCATCGGCCATCGTGGCACCATCGTCGACCTCTTCGCCGAATATCTCGCGTGGGCGGATCAGGCGGTTGTCGCAGCGAGTGCCGAGATTCGCGCCGCCGCAACGTCCGCCGTACTTCGACAAGGCGTTGCAGATCGCACCACCGCGAGCGGCAAGCCCTCGCGTGCGCGCTCCGCACTGGCAGGGGAACGAGCCCCGCGCCTGCAGGCGTTGCTGGCGCATGAGATCGGTTGCGGCATTGGCGCATGTGGCGGCTGTACCGTCGCAACGCGTGCGGGCCAGGTGCGCCTCTGTCGCGAAGGTCCAGCGGTTGACGCAACCGGCTCCTCCTCGAGCGGTGGTGCATAAGTGCCCCCGAGGAAGCGCGCAAAGGTGGCGGCGCCACGCGCGAGCCGAACGGTGCGAGCCAAAGAGCCCGTGAACGAGCGAGTCAATCCCCAGACCGTAGACCTTGCCGTCACCCTTGGTGCGGAGCACCCGCTACGCATTGAACGCCCGATCGTTGTCGCCAGCGGACCGCTTGGATTTGGTAACGAGGCTGGTAGCGCAGTCGATCTCCGAGACGTTGGCCTTTTCGTTGTGCGCGGTATCTCACTACGTCCACGATACGGTGGCCTCATGCCACGATTGGTCGAGGTGCCGGGAGGCCTCATGCACGCCGTGAACCGTGAGAATCCAGGGGCCGATGAGGTGATGGATCGACACGGTGCAAGTTGGCGATCGGCACCCTGCGCGGTCGCACTCTCCCTGGTGGCAGGCTCGGTGAAGGAGCTGGCGCAACTCATCGCACGAGTAGAACGACGTGCAGACGAACTCGGCATCGTCGCCCTTGAAGTGGACCTCACCGCCCCATGCGATGGCCTTGAAGGGAGCCGTTGGGAATCGTCAGCGGACGAGTCGCTGCGCCTGATTGATACGGCACGTGGCGCAACCGATCGACCGCTCATCGCAAAGGTGTCGGCGGCGGCGAGCGAACTCCGCCGTCTATCAAGTGAGTCGCTCGACGCGGGGATCGATGTGCTTTCGGTGAGTGGATCCCCGTACGGATTTCTTCCCGATCGCGCGCGGCGCGGACCCGCCTTGGCGGCAGGCATTGGTGAGCTCTCCGGACCACTCGTGCGGCCCGCCGCGCTCGCGGCAATCGCCGAGGCGGCCAGCGGCGTTGGTGCACCAATCATTGGCGGGGGAGGAATTGGCTCGCCAGCCGATGCCCTCGACGCCTTCGCCGCCGGAGCGAGTGCAGTCAGTCTCGGAACGGCGCTTTGGGCAGACCCACGGCTCCCCCGAGCGGTCGGAGATTCGCTGCGGCGGGCCGTGGCCGCCCGTGGCGAGACCAATGTGATTGCACTTCGTGGCAGTGCGCTCGGCGTTCACTCATGAGTGAACCGCCCCGTGGCCCATTGGATCACACCGTGGCCGCGCAACGCATTGAGGAGCTCTTGCTCTCGACCAGTGCGTTGCGACGTGGGCATTTTTTGTTTCAACATGGACGCCATGGAGATCGCTCCTTGGAGTTGCCCGCGCTCTTCCAGGATCGGGAAGCCACATCGGAGATCGCGCAGGAAATCGCCACCCAGAGCCGACAGGTCGTTCAGGCGATTGGTGGAGAGATCGATCTTGTCGTCGGCTCCGCAGCGTGTGCGACGCTTCTGGCGATTGAGATCGGCCGACACCTTGGCGTGCCCGGCCTCACTGCCGAAGCGGTACGTGGCGCTGATGGCGTTGTGCGGTCTCTGCTTCCAGGGGAACCTCACGCTCCGCCGCGGGCGCGAGTCCTTCTCGTCGACGACGCGCTGACTACCGCCGGATCACTCCAGTCACTCCTTCCGCCACTGTACGCCGCAGGTGCCCATCCGATTGCCGCCGCCGTCGTTGTGCGTCATACGGCGGAGCTGACGTCGATTGAGGCGGAGGGGCGTGATCCGATTCCACTCATCGCCGGGATCACGATGAACCTGCCAACCTATGCGGAAGGGGAGTGTCCGCTCTGTGCCGCGGGAGAGCCGCTGGTGCGTGGGGAGTAGTGGCCGCCCGCTAGTTTGTGGCGAGCTCTGCGAGCGCTGCGTCAATCTCCGCTGGGAGCACCACTCCTTCGAGCGAGCGAAGGATGCGCCCGTCGCCTCCGACCGTAAAGACCCAGGGCTCAACCGGCAGCTGCCACGCATCCACGATGCTCGTCGGCTGAAGGCCGCCGCTCGCGGCGAGGATGGGGATCAATCGCGTGCCATTCCAGCTCATTTGATATGGCTCAACGTGAATGATCACCACCCCTGGGTGACGATCGGCCGCCACCTTCATGATCGCGAGCGTTGGTCCGCATGCCTGTGAAACACAGAAGGCTGGCGAGGCGAACACGATGACAAATGGGGTTCCGGTCGCGAGCAGTTCAGCAGCAGAGTGCGTATAGAAGTCGGACCGCGGAGTGGGGTCAGTGGAAACGCCAGCAACGCCGTGCGGGTCGGTGGCGGCGATTGGTGTGGCGACGTTCGGCGCCTTGTTCCCGGGCCGCGGCGCAACGCCAGCCAGCTGGACCAAGGCGGTGACGCGAATGAGTACGGTTGCACCCGCGGCATCCGTGCCACTAATGACGAGTCCAATCTCTCGCGCGCCAACTGGAATATTGGTGGTGCCAATGAAAAAGCCGCGAACATTGGTGATCGCCCACCCAAACGGGAGAGGCGATGCCGCTGCCAGTGGCGTGCAGCCGTCGGTGGTGATGTCAAAGACCTCGCCCTTCAGCGTCCAGTCTGGTGAGCCGAGTGGGAAGCTGGCAGCGTCCACGAGCCCGAGGATGATGCGCGTAGGGCCAGGTGCAAGGTCGCTATTGGCCAGCAGGGGGAGGGGTCCAGTCGAACTGGCCTGACCTGCGGCCGGCCACGCGTCGGTACACCCGTGGCGAGCGCTCCCGCCGGCGCTGGCGCTCGGTGAGGGGGTGGCGCCACTGCAGGCGACGAGGGCCGCACTGAGGGTGGTCAACATGGCGATCTGCACGAGCTTCTTCACCAGATCACTGTATCCCACGTTTCTGAGGGTCGGCGTACCATCAGCGTATGAAGAGTTTCCGCACGGCACTACGACTCCTCCTCGCCGCCACCATCGGCCTCGTCGTGGTCGGCGTTATCGTCCGCGCCACGGAGTCCGGCATGGGCTGCCCCGACTGGCCACTCTGCTACGGCCAGCTGATTCCACCCACGGTCGATTCAGGAGAGGTGATCGCCTACAAGGCCTGGTTGGAGTGGATTCATCGCACCATCGCGGCGGGGATTGGCCTCATCGCCCTAGCGGTCGTGATCACTGCACTGCGCAACCTGAAGGGGCGTCGCTCGCTCCAGGGGGCGTCGATCGCCCTGCTGATCCTGGTCCTCTTCCAGGCCTGGCTGGGACGTCAAACGGTCTTGGAGTCCAACTCGGGGATCTCGGTGACGGCGCACCTCGCGACGGCGATGGCCTTCGTGGGCCTCCAAGTCTGGGTGCTGGCTCGAAGTGGGTACGCAGAGTCCCTTGCTGGCATTCGCCGCGCGAGCGGGAGCGTGGTTGCCCCAATCGTTGCTTCGGGGGCGATCTACACCTTACTGCTCTTCGGATCAAATGTGTCCGGCACGGAGACGGGGCTGCTCTATCCAGATTGGCCGCTCATGGGCGGCACGCTCTTCCCGCCTGTCACCGCACTCTCGATTCCGCAAATTGCACATCGATATGCCACGGCGATCGTGGCGCTCATCCTGATTTCGGCACTCTGGATCGTTCGCCGAGAGAAGGGGAGCCCCCCACGCGTACGCCAACTACTCACCTACGCCACCGCGGCATTTGCGGTGCAGTGCCTGATCGGCGCCGCGCAAATCTTCACCAAGCTCGCACCATGGACGCAGACGCTCCATGTGGCCCTTGCCACCATGATCTGGATCCTGACCGTTGGCGCCGCATCCGTTGCGCTGCTTGAGGGGCGCTCCGAAGGCACCACGCCGTCGGGTGGCGCTACCCGCAAAGGTCAGTCTCGCCGTGAGACGCTCTCGGCGTATATCGCGCTCACGAAGCCACGCATCGTCGAACTCCTCCTCATCACGACCATCCCGGCGATGTTCCTCGCGGCACACGGCGTTCCGCCGCTCACACTCATCGCCGCAACGCTGATTGGTGGGACCCTCAGTGCGGCGAGCGCCAACGTCTTCAACTGCATCGTCGATGCCGACATCGACGCGCAGATGGCACGCACCGCCGCACGGCCGCTCGTCACCGGTCGAATTAGTGTCGGGTCGGCGCTGCTCTTTGCGAGCATCCTTGGCGTGACGAGCTTCCTCTTCCTTGCCATCACCACCACGATCATGGCGGCATTCGTCTCACTGCTTGCCATTGCCTTCTACGTGCTGATCTATACGCTGATCCTTAAGCGATCAACTCCACAGAACATCGTGATTGGCGGCGCAGCCGGCGCACTCCCACCTGTGATCGGCTGGGCTGCGGTAACGGGCGACATCTCGCTGGTGCCGATCCTGCTCTTCGCCCTCGTCTTCTATTGGACGCCGCCACACTTCTGGGCGCTCGCCCTTCGCATTGGTCCCGACTATGCCGCCGCTGGGGTGCCGATGCTCCCCGTCACCGCTGGCCCTGCGGAGACCGCGCGGCAGATCTGGCTCTACACGATTCTGCTGGTGTCGATGAGCCTGATGCTCTGGGCGGTGGCGGGGATGGGACTCGTCTACTTCGGTGTCGCGGTGGTTGGTGGCGGCATCTTCCTGCTGCGGGCCTGGCGCCTGCGCAGCGATGTGCTTGGCGATCGACTACTGCGTGGCGCCACGCGGCTCTACCGCTTCTCGATTAGCTACCTCACACTGATCTTCGCCGCGATCGCGATCGACTCCATCCTGCCGCGCTAACGGCGAGGGGCTGCCGGCGAAGGACTAGCGGCGATCGGCCGCCGCAGCCTGCCGCGCTGCTCGGCCACCGGGATCGAGCCTGCCGAGCCAGAACTGCACCTGCGGTCCAATGGTGAGAGCGAACCAGATCGTGCCGAAGCCGAAGGTGCCGCCGAGCGCGATCCCCAAGATGCCCACAACCACCTCGATGGCGGTCCGCATCTTCCAGATCGGTTGACCGGTGCGGTGGTGGAGCCCAGTCATCAGTCCATCGCGTGGCCCGGGGCCATTACCGCTACCGATGTAGATGCCGGAGCCGATCCCAACGATTGCGGTGCCGGCGATCGCCAGCGCGCCGGCGAGCAGCGGCTGCGCGGCGACCTCTGCGGCCTGGGGTACTCCAACAAGGGTAAGAAGCGAAAGTTCGACATTCATTACCCAGCCGATGATCACGATGTTGCTGAGGGTGCCGAGCCCTGGGCGTTGACGAATGGGAATCCAGAGCAGCAGCACGAAGATGCCACTGAGCTGCGCGGCCGTACCGATCTGGATGCCGAGCTGCTTGCTGAGCCCCTGATGCAGGATCTCCCACGATGGAAGGCCGACCCCTGCGGCGAGCATGAAGACCAGTCCGGTCGCGAAGACCGCCTGACCGGCGATGGATTGCGGGAAGCGCTTGAGCGCATCAGCGGTAATCGCCTGTGAGAGCCAGTTGCTGCGCGGTGTCGTCATGCGGTTCCCCTTACTGCGGCGTAGCTGCCGCGCGACGAAGGCGGTCCGCAATTGCCGAACCGAGGCCGCCCTCAGGATAGGGGGCGGCGACGATTCTCGCGGTGGGTACCGCGCGGCGGATCAGGTCAGCCTCCAGTTCATGCAGGCGCTCGAAGAGATGGGCTGCGGCGATGACGGGATCAAGCGTCTCCGAGAGGGCGACACGCATGTGGACCGTCGCGTTCGCGGCGGAGGCGAGTACCTCCAGGTGTGCGAGCGCTGCACGATCCGGCGCGAGGAGGGCGCACTCAGTTACCCCAGTCGGAAACCCAGCCGCCGCCAAGAGGAGCGGGACCGTTGGCGCATAGTGCGATTCGGTCATTCCGGGCGCCTGCAGAGGCGCGCCGGGTTGTGTCGTTGGCGTTGTCGTGACGATGCCACCGTGATCGGCGAGGAGGCGCGCGAGTTCCTCGAGCGGAACGCCGCCATGCCGCAAGAGGCGCGCCGGGCCACCGACATCGAGAGCAACAACGCTCGACTCGACGCCAATTTCGGTTGCCTTACCGAGCAGGATTGCGTCGATGCGCCCATCGAGCTGTTCGAGGACATGGTCGGCGGTCGTGGGTGAGAGGCGGCCGAAGCGATTGGCGCTCGGCGCAGCGATCGGCGTCCCCGCCGCGCGGATGAGGGCAAGCGCCGTCTCGTGTCGTGGCAGACGCACGCCCACCGTTTCGAGCCCGGCACGTACGAGCCCAGGAACTTCGGGTCGCGCCGCGGCAACGATCGTGAGTGGCCCTGGCCAGAGGGCATCCGTGAGGATGCGGATGCGCGGATCGGCAAGGGCACGCTCGGTGAAAAGGTGGGCGAGGTCGGTGCGATCCGCGATGTGCACGATGAGAGGGTCAAAGGTGGGGCGACCCTTCGCCTCAAAGATGCGCGCGACGGCGGGCGCATCGAAGGCGTTAGCACCGAGTCCGTAGACCGTCTCGGTAGGGAATGCGACGAGGCCGCCGGCGCGGATGATCGCAGCGGCGCGCGGCATCGACTCGGCGGCGGAGTGTGGCGTTCGCGCGCGCAGGCGTTCGGTGATCACGCCGGTCGTGCCACGTCAATCATCAGTGCGGCGTGATCCGATGGAGATTCGCCCTTGCGTCCGTCGCGGTCCACGCTGCTCGCCACGATTTGACCGGCGCGTGCCTCAACGAGCAGGTGATCGATGCGCATCCCCCAGCCGCGATGAAAGGCGCCGCCTCGGTAATCCCACCAGGTGAACGGTGCGCGCTCGCCGGTGGGAGCTACCGCTTGTGCCGCATCTACCAGCCCAAGGTTCACCAAGGCGTTCCAGGCGTGGCGCTCTCGCGGCGTGACATGGGTTGCCCCAACCAGTGCGGCTGGATTCCACACATCGGCGTCGGTCGGCGCCACGTTGAAGTCACCTCCGAGGAGGAGCGGGGCAGGCTCGGTGATGCGCTCCGCCGACCAGGCACGTAGCGCGCCAAACCAGTGAAGCTTGGCGTGGAAGTGTGGTGCGTCCACCTCGCGGCCATTCGGCGCGTAGACCGATGCGACGCGCAGCCCCCCGCACACGGCGCTGATCAGGCGCGGCTCACTGAGTAGATCGGGGAGTGTGGGGTCGCTTCCCTCCGGCGCGTAGTTGGCGATGCTCTCTTGGACTTCACTTAGTCCGTGTCGCGATGCAATCAGGACGCCGTTGCGTCCACCGGCGCCAAGGGCGGCGACCTCATACGATCGCGTCGAGAAGAGCCCTTCGGGTATCTGCGACGGATCGCACTTCGTCTCCTGCAGCAGCACGATGTCTGGTTGCGCCGCATCCAGCCAAGCGGCGACCCGCTCGGCACGGGCGCGGAGGCCGTTGACGTTCCAGGTGGCAATCCGAAGGCTTGGCGCGGTCATGGCTGACCCAGGCGCTAAGAGCGAGGCCCGCGCAAGATGGCGCCGATGATCCCCGCGTCGAGTGGCGCACCAGCCTCGCCGGTTGGATCCGATGCTTCGGTGATGGGGTGAAGTCCGAGCGCAGTGAGTGCCGCGATCGCGGCCTGCAACTGCGCATCGGGAACAGCAAGGTGAAGTGAGCCATCTGATTCGGGTGCGCCCATGATGCCGTCGACGGTGATACCGGCCGTGGCGAGCACAGCGGCAACGGCGGCAAGGCTGCCGACCTTCGGGGAGACCGCAACGGTAAACCAGGCGCTCATGCGCCAATCATAGGGGTGGAGCTGCGCCGATGGGTGCGATCCGGGCGCACCCCGCCTGGGGTACGCCCGGAGCCACTTACATTTCGGCTGGTGCGCCCTTCGCTCCGCCACGGAGCGGGATCTCTTCGATCAGGGTGGCGGCAACGAATGCCACCAGGCTCGCCACGACGGAGAGCCAGAAGATTGAACCGATCGCATCGGCAATACCCGCCTTAATCGCGTTGAAGAAGGCATCCAGGTACTGCACCGGGATCAGGCTGATGAGCGCCTGATCAAACTTGCCACCAACGTTGGTGAGCTGCGCAAAGTCACCACCAATGGCGGTGAAGAATGGGTTGAAGGTTCCCACTGGGGCGGCCTTCGCCAACTCCGCTGGAATCGTGGTGGCCAACTGCCCACCGAAGTAGGAGCCAACGAGCGCCAAGCCCACCGAACCACCAACCTGGCGGAAGAAGGTGAGGTTCGACGTTGCCGCGCCGAGGAACTTGAACGGCACCGCATTCTGCACCACGATCGTAAAGACCGAGAGAGTTGGTCCAACGCCGAGGCCGGCGAGGAACATCCAAAGGCGCAGGACCCATGGATCAGTGTCAGCCTTGATGTTCGTCAGCAGCACGGATGCTGCAGCAACGAGCAAGATGGCCCCAAGAATCAGTGTCTTGTAGCGACCGCGTCGCGCCACGATCTGGCCAGCGGCGACCGAGCTAATGATCACCCCCAGCAAGAGCGGGAGTGTGGCGTAGCCCGAATTGGTCGCCGTCTCGCCAAGTACCGTCTGGAAGTAGCGTGGCAAGAAGATGATTGAGGCGAAGAATCCGAACGAGGCGAAGAACGAGGCCGCAGCGGCGGCCGCGAACGTGCGGTTACGGAAGAGCTCGAGTGGGATGATCGGCTCTTCGACCTTTGCCTCAATGAAGAGGAAGAGGCCAAGGAGTGCGAGTCCGAGCGAGATCAAACCAGCAACCTCTGGCGTTGCAAACGCGTTCGTCTTCACGTTGGTGAGGCCAATGAGCACCGGAATGATGCCAGCGGCAAAGACGAGCGCGCCCAAGAAGTCGATCTTCTGGTTGGCACGCCCCTTGATCGTTGGAAGCTCAAGCAGAATGATGGCAATGCTGATCAAGCCGATCGGCAGGTTGACGTAGAAGATCAGGTGCCAGCTAAAGGTGTCGGTAAGCCAGCCGCCGAGCGCTGGGCCAACGAGGCTTGCCAGTCCGAAGACTGCGCCGAAGAGCCCCTGATAGCGACCGCGCTCCTTGGCGGAGTAGAGGTCACCAATGGTTGCAAGGGCAATGGGGAAGAGCGCACCAGCGCCAAGCCCCTGAATGCCACGGAAGATGATCAGCTGCTCAATGTTCTGCGAGAGACCCGCAAGAACGGATCCGAGCAAGAAGAGTCCAACTCCGGTCAAGAGAAGCGGCTTACGGCCGTACATGTCGGAAAGCTTGCCGTAGA
Organism: Candidatus Limnocylindrus sp.; assembly: GCA_040397175.1. Lineage (GTDB taxonomy): Bacteria > Chloroflexota > Limnocylindria > Limnocylindrales > Limnocylindraceae > Limnocylindrus. Next base: position 239,645 of record JBBAWM010000001.1, read on the forward strand.
TCGGCACCGTTACCGTGCTCGCAAGCAGATAGATGGTTACGACCCAGGTGTAGAGATTTGCACCACTCAAATCGGTGATGATCTTCGGGAGCGCAGTGCCGACGATCGTCTGGTCCAGCGCGCCCAAGAAGAGGGCAAGCATGATCGCGACGATGATTCCCTGCTTGGCACGCTTCGAAAGGTCGGCCCCTGCAGGTCCAGGTGCCGCTTTCGCCGCTGCCGGCTTCTTCGCCGTTGCGGTTTTCTTCGCCGCAACGGGGCGGCGAGACTTGGTTGTGGCCATTCGGTGAACCTCCATATCGCGCCGTCGGGTCTCCGACGATACTTCGCGTTGCAACTACCTTACCCTGCACCGCAGATGCCTGCTGAGCGGTAGGGTTCCCCTATGCAGATTGCCGTGGTCATTGAGGGGCAGATGAACCTGTCGTACGAGCAGCAGCTCGCTGCCGCTCGGCGAGCTGAGGCTGTTGGCATCAGTGGCTTCTTCCGCACCGACCATTACGAATCGTTCCCAGGCTCCGACGACCAGGCGACCACCGACGCCTGGAGCGTGTTAGCGGGGATCGCTCGTGAAACGAAATCCATCACCCTCGGCACGCTGGTTAGCCCGGTTACCTTCCGAGCCCCGGGGGAGTTCGCCAAGGTGGTTGCAACGGTGCAAGAGATGGCGGGGCGGCGGATTCACGCCGGCCTCGGCACCGGCTGGCACGAGTCGGAGCATCGCCGCTACGGCTTCCCATTCCCCGAAATGGCGACGCGTGCAGAGATGCTCGAAGAGCAGCTTGAGATCGTTCGCGGACTCTGGGCAGGCTCCGACGGCTGGTCGTTCAGCGGCAAGCACTACAGCGTGAGCGACGCCCTCTTCCGACCAAAGCCAACACCCGTTCCGTGGATCATCACCGGCGGTGAAGGCTCGCCGCGCGGCATGCGCATCGCAGCGAAGCACTCGGATGAATTCAACCTCACCTCATCGACCCCTGCGACCGCCCGCGAGAAGTTCGCGCAGCTCGACGCAACGTGTGCCGCGGCTGGGCGGGCGCCCGAGAGTCTTGCGCGCTCCGCGATGACGGGCATGATGATCGGTCGAACGGAGGCGGAGTATCTTGAGAAGCTGCGCGGCTTCATGTCGCGCGTTGGGGCGGCTGGGGATCCGGAGGAGTACCTCGCACCACGTCGCGCACGATGGCTGGTCGGCACTCCCGACCAAGCGTTGGTGCAGATGCGCGCATTTCGCGATGCTGGGGCGAGTCGACTGATGGTGCAACACATGGATCCTACGGAGACCGCATCGCTCGATCTGCTTGCGGAGCTCCACGCGCAGCTCTAGCGCACCCACTCAACGCAACGCGGCGATCCTTCCACGGCGGTCGCGCGGCCCGATGCGAAAGATCACCCTGCCACGGAGTGCGCTGGATGGCAGTGCGCCGTCCTGACGCGAGTCACGCGAGAGGGCGGCGTTATCCCCGAGGAGCCAGAGTCCCGATACACCTGGAGGTGGGGGAGCCACACGCTTAACGTCGAGGCGACCGTCGCGCGCAACGATGACCACGCTGCCGATCGGTGGTGCGCCACGGAGGCCTGGGAGGCCATCGGGGCCCGCAGGAAGCACAAGGAGCCGGTCCCCCGGAAGGAGGGCCGGCTCCATTGAGCGTTCAGCAACATCGGCGACCCAGATCCGTCTGGGCCGTTTCGTCACAGCGGTGCGTTACGCCTTCGACGCGACGAACGTGGCAGCGAACGCCTCGGTCGCGGCAACAAGTTCTGCCGCTGCAGCTGGGTCAACGTTCTGCTTGTTCTTCGATGCCAACTTCAACAGCTTCCAGACCTGGTCGTGCAGCCCTGGGAACTTCGCCAGGTGCTCTGCCTTGAAGTAGTCGGACCAGATCACCTGAACCTCATGCTTCACCTTTTCGGCGTGCTCCTCTTTCGTCGTGATGCAACGCACGAGCTTATTGCGCGTGGCGGCATCGGTTACCTCAATCTGCCCGATCAGTTCGACCATGCGCGCGACCGTCTTGGCGGCTACGACCGCCCCCGATGGGTCATAGATGCCACACGGCACATCGCAGTGCGCATGGACGGTGACTGGTGTGAACTCGGTGAATAGGTTTCGCATGTTGCTCTCCTCTCTACTTGCTGATTGAGTTGACAAATACGGCAACCGCCACGTTGAGCAGCGCAAGTATGCCGATTGCGTGATACGTGTTCGCAGCAATGGAGACGTCCTTTCGACGTGGCCACGCCAGCAGCAAGATCACAGCCGTGACGGCAATCTTGATGCCGTACTTCGTACGGTTGACCGGGTCGGTCCCCATCTCGGCGATCCCAAGAAGTAGGATGCCCGTTACGAACTGGAGCAGTGTCCCGTGCGTGATTCCAGCCGAAAGTCGCTTTGGGGAGTTCGATAGTCCGGCGAAGTAGCCGCCCACGATTGCAGCCATACCGAGTAAATGAATGAAGACGAGTACGAGCGTTGCGGACTCCATAGGTGCCCCTCTCTGCTGCGCGGCCAGGCTGGCCGCCCCTCCCTACGGTAGCGGACTGTGCGGCGTGCGGCAGCCTCTCGTGGTGGGGGGTGTGAGCGTGTAGGGTTTCACGATATGAGTGAGCGAAAGGTTCGGGCGTACAGCTCGTACAGCCGAGATGCCTTGATCCCGCCCGCAGAGGGCGAGGGTGTCGCGTGGCTCGGGCGCCAGCCGTGGGCTGAGGCGAGCCTCTCCTACCGAGCCCTACGGCTCACGCTGCGCCTGGTGCTTGGTGCCTTGGGCATGCGCGTGCGTGGGATCGGCCTAGACCGATTGGCGACATCGGGGCCGCGCATCCTCGTTGGCGCCCCGCATCGTCGCTACTACGAAGCGTTCGCGCTAGGCATCGTCGCCCCCGCAGCGCCGCGGATCTGGTGGCTCGGCCTCGGACCCTTCATCGTTGGTCGTGGTCGCATCCGTGCGGGGCTGCTGCGACGGCTCGGTGGCCTCCTTCCCGTTTGGCGCGGCACGAGCGGCATTGAGACGCATCTGAATGCGGCGAGCGCGGTCTTCGCCGCCGGTGCCCACTACGGCGTAATGCCCGAAGGGGGAACCGGCGGGCCTGTTGATCGCTTCGCCGAGTTCCGCCCAGGCGCCGCGATTATCGCCATGCGCACGGGGGTGCCCGTCGTGCCGGTGATCTTCCGATTCCACAACCGCAGGTTTGGCCTACCCAGCGTTGAGGTCATCGCGCTCGAGGACACCTCTCCGTGTACGGATCGTCCGACACCAGCATCTGGGAGCCGGGAGGAGTTGAGCTTCGCTGCGGAATGGAGCGAATCCCTTGCTGATCGTATGGAGACGATGTGGCGCGAGGGGCTAGGATCCGCGTCATGAGCGCCAACGTTTGTCCCTTTATTGCGACGGGGGCCGACTCCTCGAAGCGATCGTCGCAGCCGAGTGCGGCGCACTCCTGTTTCGCGACGCGTCCCGCTGAGCCGATCAATCTGCAGCGACAGGGTGAGACGTGCCTCACGCCAACATTTACCTCCTGCCCAATCTTTCTCGCGTGGGCGTCACGAGAAGCGGCGCAAACCATCGATGCGCCGGCACCCCAGCCGCTCCCATTCGGCACCCCCGCAGCGAGCGCCCCAGTAGATCTGGCGGCCGCAACCCTTGGCATCGATGAGATTGATGTCGCGTATGACGATCTGCCCGAGGGAAGTATCTGGTCCGCTGCACCAACACCTGGAGAGCAGAAGTACGAGCTCAGTCCAGCCGAAGAGGAACGCGCGCGCCTGGTGCCGCTCCACAAGCGTCGCTCCATGGATGATGAGGCGCCTCGCGCCGCACTCCGACTCCCCAAGATTCCAGGGGGAACTCGAGGCGCCGCGGCGTCACTCGTGCTCGCCGCAGTCGTGCTCTTCTCGCTCCCGACGATCTTGAAGGGGGTGAATGGCTTCATCGCCGGAGTGACGGCAACACCATCGCCGAGCGCCTCACCAACGTCGAAGGCCAGCCCAACGCCAACGCCGACGCCGACGCCAACTCCAGAATCGGTGACCTACCGCGTAAAGTCGGGCGACTCCCTGAGCAAGATTGCCGGGATCTACCAGGTCAGCATCGATGTGATCTTGAGTGCAAATCCCGCGATAGATCGCAAGAAGCTCACGATTTTCGTTGGTCAGGAGTTGATCATCCCGCAGGTGATCCCCGATGTGGTGACCTCGCCAAGCCCGTAGCGGGCGCGGTGCTAGCGGTCGCGCGGCGAGAAGTTGATTGCGGTGATCTTGCCCGCTTCGACCTTGAAGGTTGCGTCGATCTTGCTGCTCTTTGATCCGGGTCGCACGACGAGGATGTCGCACTCCACCTGATGGCCAGTGTCCTTGACTTCGCCTGGAATCATGCGCAGCCCCTTGTCGGCGCGCAGGAACCAGCCGCCAACTCGCTCATGGCCCTTGAGTAGCTGGACGCTCTCAGCAACATGGACGCGCATCTCGATGCGCTCATCCATGAGCTTGAGGGCGCCGGCGCGGTCGTCGGCATTCAGCAGCTCAAAGAAGGCGTCGGTTGTGTCTTGTGCACCCATGCGCTGATGGTACCCTGCCGACCATGATCGATGCCCTTGACGCCGCCGGCCTCCTTACCCGCTTCGCGGCGCTCCACCCCGTTGCCGCAACGGGGATGGGGATCCATGATCACGACGGATCATGGGGCGAGCGCGGCCCCGCCGGTCGCGCGGCGCGGTTGGGCTGGTGCGACCGAGAAGAGGGACGCCTCGTTGCCATCCCAACGGCGAGCCTTAGCCCCGACGATCTCTGCGATCGCGACCTGGCCCTCGGCACGATTCGCGCAATTCGGTTCGAGCTCCAAGAGGTGCAACCTGAAGCCTGGGATGCCCTGCATACCGTCTCCGTGATTGGGGGTGGGCTCTTTCCACTCATCGCCCGTGGCTTCGGCACGCGGGAGCGTCGCGCCAGCGATCTGGCGAGTCGGTTGGCGCAGGTGCCCGCCCTGCTCGACGGTGCGATCACGGACCTCACCGGCCTCGCTGAACTCCGCGTGCCCGCCGACGATGGCGCACCGCGCCGCGGGGGAGAACTCCCGCCGACCGGCACCGTAACGCTGCCAGCGCGGCCCGTCAGTCGACTGCACACCGAAACGGCGATCGCACAGGCGCCCGGCATTGCTGAACTCGCCGAGCTAGCGGTGGCAACCTACGGCGACACACTCCGTGCCCCAGCCGATGCGGCCATCGCCGCCACAACTCGGTTCATTGAGCGCCTCCAGCGCGAGGTGCTGCCAACGAGTTCTGGCGAGGGGCGCTTTGGCGCAGTGCTCTACGACCGTGCCTTGCGCCACACCCTCTTCGGATCACACGACCGCGCTGCGATTGCCGCCAAGGGCGAACAGGAGTTTGCCGCGGTACGAGCGCGCATGATCTCGATTGCCCAACGCATTGCGCCGGAGTGGCTCGGCGAACGCGCGACCGCAGCGCTCAGCGGCGATCGTTCCGCTCTCGTTGCCGAGGTTCTGCATGCGATTGGCGGCGATCACTGTGCGCCAGAAGAGATGCTCGATCGGTCCCGCGCGGAGACGGCACGATGCGAGGCATTCATCCGAAAAACGGGTCTCGTGGACCTGCCGAAGGAGCCACTCGAGATCATGTGGACGCCGCTCTTCTTGCGCGCATATGCGGGTGCATTCCTTGACGCACCAGGCCCGCTCGATCGCGGTGAGAAGAGCTTCTTCTACGTCACGCCTGCCCCTGACGGCGCGACCCCAGAACAGGTTGAGTCGAAGATGCGCGAAGACAACAACCGCATGTTGGCGCTCCTCGCCATTCATGAGGCGATCCCAGGCCACTATCTACAATTGGCGGCGGCGAACCAGACGCCACGTCCACTTCGTGCCGCGTTCGGCTCGGGCGTCTTCGCCGAAGGGTGGGCGGTCTACGTGACGCAGGTGATGCTCGACGAGGGTTTCGGTGATGGCGATCTGGCGCTGGAGCTCGTGCACTGGAAGTTCTACCTGCGCTGTATTGCCAACGCGCTCCTCGATGCAGGGATTCATGCTGATGACCGAGATGAGGCCTGGGCGCTCCACCTGATGGTTGGTCAGAGCTGGCAAGAGGAGGCGGAGGCGAAGGCGAAGTATCTCCGCGCGCGCCTCACCTCGACGCAGCTACCGACCTACTTCGTGGGCTCCATGGGGTGCTGGGAGATTGAGGATCGCGCGCGTCGCGCCGCTCGGGGGCCCGTTGCCCATGTCGACGGCGCTGACCTGCCTGGAAACCGGGTAGCGACCCCAGGATTCTCGCGACCGACGCACCTGCGCGCGGTGCTTTCGCACGGCACGCCACCCATTCCGCTCCTTGAACGACTGCTCGGCCTCGGAGGGAGCTAGCGCCCGCTGCGCCCCTGTCGCTCGGCATCGGTCTCGGGGTACGACACAGGTGCGGAGAGCGCTGCGGTTGCCGCCGCGGAGTAGGCCGTGTCGGCTGGGCTTGACGAACCCTTGACCGTGACTGATTTTGCGCCGACCGGTGGCTGCTCGGTCGCTGGCAAGATCGAACGACCAGGCAAGCGGTGCTCGAGCTTTACCGTTACGTCGTAGTCCTCGCAGATGTCGAGGAATGGATCTGGATCCATCATGTCGGGCGATTTCACCCCAGCGCCACCCCAGACGCCTTCGGCGATGAGCTCCATCGCCATGACGGGCATCACGCCCGTCTGCCAGGCAACGGGCTGTAGGTTGTAGCGACCCATCGTCTCCGCCGCATCGCACACCTGGTAGTGGAACGTTTCGCGCGGGCGACCATCCTTGGTGCCGCTGACCAGCGTGCCAACGATCGCGCGACCGACCATGCTCTTGCCAAGCGTTGATGGGTCAGGGGAGAGAGCGCCGATCACGTCGCGCGGTGCGACCTGGACGCCCTTCACGTTGATTGGATTCTTTCCGTCGAGTCCGAGTCGGTGCAGCAGCTGCAGCGTCTCAATGAAGTCGGCGCCGAGCGCGTACTTAAAGGTGATCACGTCGGCTTTCATGCTGCGAGGCAGCTGCACGATCTCTTCATGCTCGACGTTCACGCACATCACTGGGCCGACCCCTTCAGGGAAGACGAAGTCCTCCGGCTCGCTGAACGGCTCGCGCACCTCGATCTTGCCGTTGCGCCAGACGATCGGTGGGTTCAAGCACTCCTCGATCACCGTCCAGAGGCTGAAGACGGTCGCAAATGGATAGCCTTCGATGCGCAGGTCGCCACCGTCGCGCACGTGCACGGCAGAGATGTCGTCGAAGGTCCACTTCTTGGCGTAGGCGGCGAAGATGTTGGAGAGGCCTGGGTCCATCCCCATGCCGATGAGGGCCAACTTGCCGCGGTCTTCCCAGAGCTTCTTGCGCTCCTCTTGGTAGGAGCCGAGCATGAGCCCCGGAACGGTGTACGGGTTCTGAATGTCAGGGACTGAGAGGCTCGTGGCCATATCGATGTAGTGCACGCCAGCTTCGAGGGCGGCGTCGAACACTGCTGGAACGAAGCGCGGATCGACCGCATTGAGTACGAGATCCGCCTTGGAGCTCGCGATGAGCTCTTTCAGCTGCGCGGCGTTCCCCGCGTCAACTTGGGCAACCTTGTAGCCAGCGCCAACCGCGTCGGCGACCGTGCGCGCGCGGTCGAGAGAGTAGTCCGCCAGGGTGAGGGTGCCGAGCCACTTCTTCCCCTTGATGAGATGGGCGATCGCCTCGCCGACCGTGCCCGTACCGACCAACAGAACGTTCATCGTTCAATGCCTTTCACGTGGGGGCCCAGGAAGCCGGGCTGCACCCACACCAGGGGAGCCCTCAGAGGGCTCAACCCAGTTGCTCTTGGCAGCCTACGCCTACCCCCCGGGGGGTCGTCAAACAGCCCGGAGTTCGTGCGGGGAGTGGTCGTATACTGATCTCAGGCGACACATGCCGCCACACGCGAAGTGAAGGAGTGAGCAATGGACCCACTGATCGTTCTCGTCGTAGCCCTTGTGGTTGTCGGCCTGGTGGTCGCCTCCTCCTACAACGGACTTGTCTCTGGTCGAAACCGCGTGAAAGAGGCGCTCAGTCAAATCCAAGTACAGCTCAAGCGCCGCTATGACCTGATTCCAAATCTTGTTGATGCAGTCAAGGGGCAGATGGGCTTCGAGAAGGGCGTGCTCGAGAATGTCACGAAGGCGCGCGCCGCCGCGGTAAGCGCAGGTGCAAGTGGCGACACAGCAGGGCAGGCGAAGGCCGACAATATGTTGACCGGCTCGCTGCGCACCCTCTTCGCCAACGTTGAGGCCTACCCAACGCTTAAGTCGAATGAGAACGTGATTCAGCTGCAGGAGCAGCTCACGTCGACCGAGAATCAGATCGGCTTCAGCCGTCAGCACTACAACGCCACGGTTCTCGCCTACAACAACTCCATCCAGACCTTCCCTGGAGTGCTCTTTGCTCGTGCGTTCGGCTTCGCCGCCAGCGAGTTCTTCGACGCCCCCGATGCCGAGGAGGCCGTTCCGAAGGTCAACCTCTCCTAGTCGGAACAGGTCGACGCAGTGGCAACCTTCTACGATCTCGCGGCGGAGAACCGCAGAAAGTCGCTGGTTCTTGTCCTGATTGTGGTGGGGATCCTCGCCGCCTTTGGGGCGAGCGCAGGGATCGCCTTGAGTGGCACCGTTGACGGCGGAATCCCGTTTGCCCTTGGGGCATTTGTGATCGGATTCCTGCTTACCGTCGGGGCCTACTTTGGCGGTGACCGCGCGGTTCTTGCCGCTGCTGGCGCGAAAGAGCTTGATCCAACGGCAGGAGATGAAGAGCGGCAATTCGAGAACATCATCAATGAGCTCTGCCTGGCCGCAAACCTACCCAAGCCCAAGCTCTACGTCATTGATGATTCGGCGCTTAATGCGTTCGCCACGGGGCGTGACCCGGAGCATGCCAGTGTGGCGGTAACGGTTGGGCTCATGCAGAAACTTGATCGGGAAGAGATGAGCGGCGTCCTTGGCCATGAACTCTCCCATGTGCGCAACTTTGATATTCGGTATGGACTCCTAGTTGCCGCACTCGTCGGTTCACTCGCACTCCTCAGCGACCTGGTGATCCGCTGGGCCTTCTGGGGCGGAGGCCGTCGGCGTGACGACGATCGTCAAGGAGGGAACGGCCTCCAAGCGATTTTCATGATCCTGACGATCGTTCTGGCGATCCTCGCACCGATCGCGGCGCGGCTAGTGCAGCTTGCGGTCTCGCGGCAGCGTGAATACCTCGCCGATGCGTCAAGTGTTGAGTTAACGCGCAACCCCGCTGGGCTCGAGCGCGCGCTCGCAAAGTTGGCTGGCGATAAGGAGGTCCTCGAGGTTGCAACCAAGGCCACGGCGCACATGTACATCATCAACCCGGTGAAACACTTCGAGCAGCGTTCGGCGGGATTCCTCGCAACCCATCCACCCCTGGTTGATCGCATAAATCGCCTGCGTGCCCTGCGTCGGGCCAAGCCACTCGCGTCGGTCACCGAGGCGTAATCTCACCACCCCGTAACCTGTGCCGCCGCCCTCCGCAGGGTTGAGGGGCGGCTGATCGGGGCGGCTGATCGGCGCGGCTGATCGGCGCGGCACCACGCCCGAGTACGCCCAGAGTGCCCTACTGTTGGTGTAGTCAGCCGAGCCGCCTCCTTGCTATGGTGTGCTTCGCGCGGGAGTAGCTCAGTTGGTAGAGCACTTGCCTTCCAAGCAAGATGTCGCGAGTTCGAGCCTCGTCTCCCGCTCCAGCGCCTTTTTGGGCGGTTACGCGCGTGTGTCGGCGAGGATCGCGCGTGAGACGCGCTTGGCAACAGCCAGGATGGTGACCATCGGATTCACGCCGAGCGCGGTAGGGAAGAGCGACCCGTCAGCCACATAGAGACTCTTGATCAGGCCGCCGTTCGGATCGCTCGAGCGAGGTCGCGGAGTAGAACGCACGCGGCCCCACGGATCGCAGGCATGGTCATTGGCGTCGGAGCCCATCCGAGCTGTGCCCATCTGGTGGGCAGAGAAAACGGTGCCGCGGTTTGGCGCGAAGTCGAAGCGATGCAAGCGGCGTAGATACACCTCCAGCGCCTCACTCCCATCGCTACGGCGCCAACTCATTGGCGGAGAGCCTGCTGCGATGATCTCACTTGCCCCTGCCGCCTCAGCAATGCGTGACATCGATCGCAGCGCATGGCGGAGGCCGCGCTCATCACGCGGCGTGGTGCGGTAGTTAATCTGCGCGAATCCTGCGCGGCTCGCCGTGACGGTGCCACCAGCGTCATCTTTGACAATCGCCAAGAAGGGGGCGATATTGCGCGCGAGTTTCATTAGGCGTTCATGTTCTGCGCGCGAGCTCCACGGAATCCCGAGGGCGAGAAGCCCGGGATGGCCAGGGGCGCTCTCGATGATGTAGCCGTTGCGCTCCTCATCTGGGTCGATGAAGCGCGAGCTCTTCGCCGCCTGCATCGTGCCTCGCCACATTTCGACAGGCTCATCAAAGACGCCCGCGACGAGGCTAACCGGGTGCAGCCGGAGGTTCTTCCCAATTGCGGGGTGGGTGAGCCCGCTGCGCTGGAGCAGGATTGGCGTTCGGAGTGCGCCTCCGGAAACCACCACAGTCTTCGCGATGATCTCGAGCGTTCGAGGTGATCCTGCGCGCGTACCAAGCGTGGTGATTGCGCCGGTGACCGTATCGTTCACGATGACGAGCCGCTCCGCCTTACAGTCGGGCAAGATGCGCGCGCCTTGGGCGGCCGCTTGGGCCAGGTGGAGGCGTAGTGACGACTGCTTGGACCCAACCTTGCAGCCGAATGGACAGGTTCCGCAGTCGCTGCACTCGGCACGATTCATCTGGATGCGCTCGCTGCTCCAGCCGAGCTTCTCGGTACCTCGGATGATTGCCTCATCTTTCATCGGCACGTTCTGTGAGTCTTTTGCGCCGATCTCGCTCAGTACTGCGGCGAGGTCCGTACCGAACTCACGCCCAGCGGCACCGGTGACGCCATGCTCCCCCTCCCACTCCTCGCGCACGGGTTCAGGAATGGGGATTGCGGTCATCCAGTTCACCGTCGTGCCGCCGCCAACTGTGCCGCCCGCAAGGATTGCGATATGTGCATCGGCGGTGGCAGTGAAGCCTGAGTCGAGATATAGGCGCTCGTAAGCATCGCGCTCCTTCGTTGGGAAGGTCGCCTCGGTATAGAGGCCACCCGCTTCAATGACGAGTACCTCACGACCTGCGGCGGAAAGGTCACGCGCAATGCTCCCTCCGCCAGCCCCCGAGCCGATCACCAAGACGTCGACGGCAATACGCTCCGCAGGGCCCGGGTCAAACGCGGTGATCTTGGTGACGTTGGCGGTCGTGGGATTCGGCGTTGGGTTGTAGCCGAGGGCACTCAGACGCGTTCGCACGAGATCATCGGCTGGCTCGTCGGCATCGGAATAGGCGATGAAGGAGAGCAGCTTCCGGAAGACGGCGGCACCGCTGCGCAGCATTGGCACGGGATGCTGGACCCAGCGGCGCAGGAACTCGTCGCGCTGTGCCGACTTCAAGGTGCCGAATCGCGCCAGCCGTCCACCAATCAGCAGGCTGCCAACACGTGTATCGAGAAGGTTAAGGACGAGCCGCAGCTGACCGTGGAGGGCGGGGTCGACCACCTTGGCGATTGCCGTCTCGGCGGCCGCCGCGCGAGCAGCACCACCGCCGGCGACGAACCCCTCTGCTAGGGCGGCGAGGGTGCGGCGCTGCGCGTCACTGAAGACGCCCGCTGCTGGGGCTGGTGTCGGAGCGGCGCTATTTCCAGTAGGCATGCCGCATATATTGCATCTTTCTGCGTGCGGCGGGAGACGGTGGCGCGCCGCTGGGGTACGATCGGCACCGTTGGCGCGTGGCCAAGCGGTAAGGCACCTGCCTCTGGAGCAGGGGATCCTAGGTTCGAATCCTAGCGCGCCAGCCAACTCACTCACCCCTGGCGGAGCGGATACGATGCACCCATGAGCAACACTCGCGTTCTTTTCCTTTGTACCCACAACAGCGCGCGGTCACAGATTGCCGAGGCGCTGCTCCGCTCTCGTGGCCGTGGCGCATTTGAGGTGGAGAGCGCCGGGACAGAAGCGACGCTGGTTCGCCCCCACGCCCTCACCGTGCTGAGCGAGATCGGCATCGATGCGTCGGCCCAGACGAGCAAGACGCTCCACCAGTTTCTTGATGAGCCGTTCGACTACGTGATTACCGTGTGCGATGCGGCGAACGATGCCTGCCCCATCTTCCCGAATGGCGGGCAACGCGAGCACTGGTCTCTGCCAGACCCCTCAAAGGTCGGCGGGAGTGAGGAGCGTCAGCTCGAGGCGTATCGCAAGGTGCGCGACGATCTCGAGATCCGCATCATGGAGTTCATCCGACAGGTTGAGGCGACCGCGAAGAGCTAGCGGCGACCTCGCTGCAGGCGAATCATCTGTGCCTTGGCGATCAGGTCGCGCGGGAAGTCGAGCAGGATCGGTTCGTAGCCCAGTGGAATCTCCATGTGGAGCCCCGCCTTGGTGAGCTTGCGCACCAGGCTCAACTTATCCATCTCGTCGGGGGCAACAAAGCTGACCGCTTCACCGAGTGCGCCAGCGCGACCGGTGCGGCCGATGCGATGCACGTAGTCTTCAGGGTCGAAGGGGAGCTCGTAGTTGATGACCGCAGGGAGTGCTTCGATGTCTAGGCCGCGCGCGGCGACGTCGGTGGCGACCATGACGCGCGCCTCGCCCGCCTTGAACGCGGCAAGGGCACGGTTGCGCTGCTTCTGATCCTTGTCACCGTGAATCTCCACCACGGTGTGCCCATCGCGATGAAGGAAGTCGCCGAGGCGGTTCGCCTCAACCTTGCGGTTGACGAAGACAAGCGCCTGCTCCCACGGCTTGGTGCGCAGGAGGTCGCTGAGCAGCTGTCGTCGGCGTCGATCATCGACCGCCATGATCACCTGGCGAACGTTCTCGTTCGTCTGGTTTCGTCGTGCGACCTCAACCGTTATTGGGTCGCGCAGGAAGTCCTGCGCCAACGCGCGGATCGGCTCCGAGAAGGTTGCGGAGAAGAGGAGGCTCTGGCGCTGCTTCGGAATGAGCGCAAGGATGCGCTTCAAGTCGGGCATGAAGCCCATGTCGAGCATGCGGTCGGCCTCGTCGAGGACGAGGATCGACACCTGCGAGAGGTTCACGGTCTTGGAGTTGGCATGGTCAAGGAGTCGGCCTGGTGTTGCGATGAGGATTTCGAGGCCGGCGAGGAGCATCTTCTGCTGGGGTGGCATCGGCACCCCGCCGTAGACGACACCACTGCGCAGTGGCAAGTGGCGGCCATAGGTCGCGGCGCTCTCGGAGATCTGCACCGCAAGCTCGCGCGTCGGCGTGAGCACAAGCGCACGTACCGGGTGTCGTGCCGGGCTCGGCGATGAGGAGGACATTGGCTTCAGCAGCTGCAGGATTGGCAGCACGAAGGCGGCGGTCTTTCCCGTGCCGGTCTGGGCGGCACCGAGGAGGTCGCGCCCCTGCAGCACGTACGGGATGGCCTGGGCCTGGATTGGGGTCGGTTCGGTGTACCCCTCGTCGGCGACGGCTCGTAGGAGTTCGGGGGCAAGTCCTAGTTCAGAAAAATCGGGCATCAGTCGGTCAAGCGTACCCGAGAGCGGCGAGAAGGGTGCGATGATCAGTGCGATGAATGAGAGGGCGACGCTCCTTGGTGGTCTTGCGCCAGCGCAACCCCTCGCCGCCCGCATGCGCCCGACAACCCTTGATGAGGTGGTGGGGCAAGGTGCGCTCATTGGGCCAGGTGGACCGCTGCGACGACTCTTGGAGCGCGGCGAGGCACCCTCGCTCCTGCTCTGGGGACCACCAGGGAGCGGCAAATCGACCCTAGCCGCCGTGATCGCCACCTCTCTAAAGGCAATCCCCACAAGCCTCTCCGCAACAAGCGACGGCGTGGCTGAGGTCCGCAAGGCGGTTGCCGCGGCGATCGAGCGCCGCGAGCACGGCGAGCAGACGCTCCTCTTCATTGACGAGCTGCATCGTTTCTCGCGCACGCAGCAGGATGCCCTGCTGCCGCATGTGGAGGCGGGCACGATCATCTTGGTGGGCGCCACAACGGAGCCACCCCCGCGCGCAATCTCGCCGGCGCTCCTGTCGCGCATGCGCACCTTCCGTCTGGCTCCGCTGAGCAGCGAAGATCTTGAGACGTTGCTCGACCGAGCGCTTGGAGACCCCCGCGGCCTCAATGGGGCAGCGCAGGTCGATGTTGATGCCCGCCGTCAGTTGGTCGGCTACGCGTCTGGTGATGCACGTCGGCTCTTGACGCTGCTCGAGATGTCCGCACTCATGACGACTGAGGGCAACGAGATCACGCCGCGCGAAGTGCTCCTCGCTGCACAAGACCGAAGCCTGCCCTACGACCAGTCTGGCGTTACCTCAGCACTGATCAAGAGCATTCGCGGCAACGATCCTGATGCTGCAATCTGGTGGCTCGCGACAGCACTCGAAGGCGGCGAGGATCCACGCGTGATCGCGCGCCGACTGCTCGTCTCGGCATCAGAAGATGTGGGGAATGCCGATCCCGCCGCACTCCCACTCGCCGCAGCCGCAGCGCAGGTCGTAGAGCTCGCCGGATCACCTGAGTGCGACTGGGCGCTTGCGCAAGCCGTCACGTATCTCGCTAGTGCACCGAAGTCGCCGCGCGCAGGTGAGGCACTCGCTGCGGCGCGTGAGCAGATCGCCACTGGTGGCCAACTACCTGTTCCTGGCCATCTGCGCGCGTCAGCGAAGACCTATCAGTCGCCACACGAATCTGGTGAACCGTTTGATATTGATCAGGAGTATCTGCCGCGCGAGATCGCAACGAAGCGTTTCTATGCACCGTCAGGGAGTGGAGCAGAGGCGGAGTTGCGTGATCAAATTGCAGCGCTGCGCGCCGCGCGCGCCAAGGGGACGAAGGCCTAGGCGAGTCCGTGTGCGAGCAGGAGCTCGCGGTTCGCCAAGATCTCGCTCGTTGATCCGTCGGCCACGATCACGCCGCGATCAACCACGATGCTGCGCGGGAATGCGGCACGCGCCAGTTCAAGGTCATGCGTGCTGACAATGAGTGTCTGTGTGAGTGACTGCAACAGCTCAATGAGTTCGCGGCGACCGCGTGGGTCGAGTCCAGCCGATGGTTCGTCGAACACCAAGATGCTTGGATCCATGGCGAGGACGGTGGCAAGGGCGACCCGCTTGCGCTGACCGATGGAGAGGCGCATCGGAGCACGTTGCGCCAAGTCGAGCGCGCCAACGGCGGCAAGGGCAACCTCTACGCGATCATGAATGGCGCCGGGGGTGAGGCCCATATGCGTTGGCCCAAAGGCAACGTCATCCCACACGGTTGGGCTAAAGAGCTGATCGTCGGGATCCTGAAAGACCAGCCCAACTTCAGCGCGGACGCGGCCGATCGTCTCGTTCGACACCTGCATCCCTGCCACCGTTACGGTGCCATGCGATGGACGGTGGATTCCGTTCAGGTGCAGCATCAGGGTGCTCTTCCCCGCACCGTTCGGTCCGAGCAGCGCAACCTTTTCACCGCCCGCAATCAACAGATCTATACCGCGGAGCGCCTCAGTCCCATCGGGGTAACGGAAGTGCAGATGCGAGATGGCGATCGTGCCATCGCCCGTTGGCACAAGCGGCGCATCGTGCGCATAGTCATGCCCATGGCTGTGCGGCACAGAAAGCCCTGGATGCGTGTGCGGGTGTTCGTGCTGCTCCGTCATTCGTTCAGCCTACAGTCGCGGCAGCAACGCGCCGCAGAGGGTGAGGAAGAGTGCCAATAGCACCACGCCGATCACCTTCAGCGTGAAGCGTGGATCAGCTGCCGGCAGGGTGCCGACCGAGAGGGAGCCAGTAGCCCCGCGCGACGCGGCGGCCTCTTCAATGCGCTGGGCTCGCGCATAGGCGCGCAAGAAGAGTGAGCCGACCAGGTTGCCGGTTGTACGCGCACGCCAGGAGATGCTCCCACCGATTCGTTCACGGCCAACGCCGACAGGGCTCGCGGAGCGGGCGGTGCGCGCACGGAGCATGCGTTTCGCCTCATCGCGAAGGAGTTCCAGATAGCGAATCGTCAGCCCCGCGCTTGTGGCGATCGCTTCAGGGAGCCGCATGCGCCGGAGGGCGGTCACGATGGTTGGGGCGTCAACATGGGTAATGAGCACGATGGAGGCCTGCACGCTCACCCATGCCTTCAGCACGGCGGTGAGAGCGATGCGGAGTCCGGCACCTGAGATGGTGAGGTCGAGCGGACCTACCGTGCCGCTCCAGAGGAGTTCGTCGGTGCGCAAGAAGATCACTGGCACCGCTGCCAAAACAAACGGGAGTGCTATCGCGCCACGTCGCGCGAGGCGAAGGGGCGAGATTCCGACAGAGGCACCCGCAGTGATCACCACGAACCAACTAAACGCGAGGGCAACGTAGGCACCCATCGGCAGGAGGGCGATAGCAAGAATAAAAAAGAGCGCTGCGATAACAGCGGCACGCGCATCACGGCCGCCCGGCGTGGCGCGGCTCATCTTTTATCCGATCGCGACGCTGCCAGTCGGCTCAGTCCAAAGAGGAGCCCAGCGATGGCAGCGGCACCGATGAGTGCAGCGATCACTGTTGATGCAGTTCCATCAAGTCCAGGGATGGAGTAGCCAGCGAAGAGATTGAATGGAGCGCCAGCTTCAACATGAGAGAAGCCGAGCGCTTGCGCAACATAGTTCAGTCCATCGGGATCGGCTGAAGCGAAGAGCGTGGCGAGTGTACTGACGACGACTGTCGCGATGGCACCTGCGCCAACTCGGCGCGCGAGGGAGGTGCGCACCGTAGGCTCCGCGCTGAGAAGGTCTGGTGCAGTCGTCGCGATGAATGTCAGGGCGGCGACGGTGATGAGAGCTTCGCCAACACCGATGAACACGTGTACGCCCAACATCGCGGGAAGCCCCACCGAAATATCCGTTGTGCCCGAAAGCCCCAACTGCATCGCGGTGATGCCGGCTCCAGCCATCACGGAGAGCCAGCCAGCAACGCCAGCCGCGGCGATCCGCGCGCTGCGGCCACCGCCGAGTGCGAGCGCTAGGGCTCGAGCAATGAGGGTGCCGCCCAGCGTGCCGATGATCCCCATGTTGAAGATGTTCGCGCCGAGCGCAAGCAGCCCACCGTCTTGAAAGAGGAGCGCCTGCACGCCAATGACAGTCGTCATAACAATGGTTCCCGCCCATGGCCCAAGCAGATAGCCGGCGAGAACGCCACCAAGCAGATGTCCGCTCGTTCCTGCTGCGACGGGGAAGTTGAACATTTGGGCGGCGAAGATGAATGCGCCGACCAGGCCCATCAGAATCGGCCGGCCGGCGGCACCACTCGCATCACGGCTCGCCGCCAAGCGGCGGAGGGAGATGCCGACGATCAGGGCCGTTGCGGCCCAGAGGGCGAGGGCAAGCTGTGGGGCGAGGAAGCCATCAGGGAGGTGCATGGTGTGGATCACCTTGTGAGTCTATCGCAACACGTTGCAATAAGCCATCCCGTATCCTGCCCGAGATGGCTACGGCACCCGAACCGAAAGTGACGCTCGCTACCCGCCTGCAGGCGGCGGTACAGGCGCGTGGTCAGCGCTGGACCGAGCAGCGGCAGCTGATTGCCGACGTGCTCGCCGCCTCCGACGGTCACGCGACCGGGGCCGAACTGGTGGAGCGTGTGCGTGTGGCAGATCCATCGGCGACCCCTTCAACCGTATACCGCACGTTGGATCTCCTCGAAGAGCTGGGGTTCGCCAGCCATCATCATGGGGTCGATGGGCGAGAGACCTATCACCTGGAAGAGGTGGTGGCGCATGGTCACGTTCACTGCCAGGGGTGCGGTGCCGAGGTGGAGCTAGATGCCGACCTCGCGCAACCGATCCTCGCCGCGATTGAGCGTGCCACCGGCTATGCCGCGGACCTCGACCACCTCTCGCTCCAGGGGCGCTGCCCCTCGTGCCGGGCTGCCGCCGCACGGTAGACTCTGCCCGATGGCGCACCGCATGTGCGCCGCACAAGTAAGGATGGACCAATGGCTGAGAAGTTGAAGATCACGTACGCCACCCTGAACGACTCCAACGAGGAGATCCATATTGGGTACGAGGCCGGTCTCGCGCAGGCTCGCGCACTCATGGGCGGCGCACACGGAAACTTCATCAATGGCACCTGGTCCACCGCGGGCGACACCTTCGTCAAGAAGTCCCCAATTGATGGCAGCGTTGTCGGCACCTTTAGTATGGGCGACCGCTCCACGGCGAAGGCGGCGATCGCTGCGGCGAAGGCGGCGTACCCAGCCTGGTCAAAGCGCCCGTGGCAGGAGCGCGTTGCGCTCATTCGCGCGGCGGCTGAGTTGATCAGCGAGCGACAGTTCCTCTACTCCGCACTCCTCTCCATTGAGGTTGGCAAGAATCGCCTCGAGGCACTCGGTGACGTCGAAGAGACCGCCGACTTCTTCCGCATCTACGCGAGTGAGGTTGAGCGCAATAAGGGGTACGTCCACACCATGGGGAACCTTGGTGATGCAAAGGTCGAAACGACGACTGTCCTCAAGCCGTACGGCGTTTGGGCAGTGATCAGTCCATTCAACTTCCCGTTCGCACTCATGGGCGGGCCGGTTGGCGCGGCACTCGTTGCTGGCAACTCGGTCGTACTGAAGCCGTCGTCTGATGCGCCTCTCTCGGCAGTGTTGCTGTCGCAGGCGATTAGCGACGCAGGGATTCCTGCCGGCGTCTTCAACATGGTGATGGGGCCAGGCGAAAGCGTTGGCGCCGAACTACAGGAGAACCACGACGTCTCCGGCATCACCTTCACCGGCTCCGCAGAGATCGGCATGCAGGTCTACCGATCATTTGCCAAGGACTACCCAAAGCCGGTCATCGTGGAGATGGGTGGAAAGAACCCAACGATCATCTCAAAGAAGGCCGATCTAGAGAAGGCGGCCGAGGGTGTGCTCCGTTCGGCGTTCGGTCTCGGTGGGCAGAAGTGTTCGGCGAACAGCCGCGTCTATATTGAAGCGTCAGTTCATGACGAATTCGTTCAGCACCTCGTTGAGAAGACAAAGGCGCTGAAGGTTGGCGACCCAACGGTGCGCGGCATCTTCCTTGGGCCGATCATCAACCAGCGCTCCGTCGACACCTTCTTACAGGCGTGCGACGAGGCGAAGCGCGACGGCACGATCGCCGTTGGCGGTGGCCGACTGACCGATGGCGATCTCGCCAAGGGTTTTTATGTGGCGCCGACCGTGGTGACGGGCCTCCCGGCAACGCACCGGCTCTTCAAGGATGAGCTCTTCACGCCGTTCGTTGTGGTGGCGAAGGTCGCCTCGTTTGAGGAGGGGATCGCCCTCGCCAACGAGAGCGAGTACGCCCTGACCGCCGGTTGCTATACCGAGGATGAGGCCGAGATCAAGATCTTCCTCGACACCATTGATGGCGGGGTCATCTACGTGAATCGCCGAGTGGGGGCCACAACCGGCGCATGGCCAATGGTCCAGCCGTTCGGCGGCTGGAAGAAGTCGGGCACAACGGGGAAGTCGGGCGGCGGCCTCTATTACGTGCCGCAGTACCTGCGCGAGCAGAGCCAGACAATCGTCCGCTAAACGGGGGTTTCCCTCGTATACACTCCGCATACAAAGCATCCATAGGAGGGGCACCATGACGATCGCCGAGAAGCCTGCGAAGCCTGCAGCCTGGCCAGCCACTCTGCCGCACCTGGTCACGAAGGTGCCAGGTCCGAAGGCACTCGCCCAGGTAGCCGCCGATCAGGCGGTTGTCTCCGGAAGCCTGCCGCGTGCCTATCCGTTTGCCCCTGTGCGTGGTTTCGGCATGGGGGTTGAGGATCAGGACGGCAACGTCTTCCTCGACTTCTGCGCTGGCATCGCCGTGAACTCCACCGGCCACTGCCACCCGCGCGTGGTGGACGCGATCGTGCAGCAGGCGCAGCGCCTCTTGCACTACAGCGCCTCAGACTTCTACGAACAGCGCTACCAGGAGCTCGCATCGGCACTCGCCGCGTCCGCACCATGGAAGGGGCCATCAAAAGTCCTTCTCCAGAATTCGGGGACCGAGGCGGTCGAGGCCTCTATCAAGTTGGCGCGATACATGAGCGGTCGCCAGTGGATCGTCGGCTTCGTCGGCGGCTTCCACGGACGAACCCTTGGCTCGCTCACCCTGACCAACTCGAAGGCGAAGTATCACGCACACTTCGGCCCACTCGCGCCTGGCTTCTTGCATGTGCCGTTCGGTAGCGAGGGCCTCGACGAGCTGGAAGAGCGCATTATCGCGCGCACCATCCCTGGCGATGAGATTGCCGCGTTTGTTGTGGAGCCAGTGCAGGGCGAGGGCGGCTACATCGTTCCAGACAAAGACTTCTTCCCGCGGCTGAAGGCAATCGCCGATAAGTACTGCATCGCCATCGTAGTTGACGAGGTGCAGTCGGGCGCCGGTCGCACCGGCAAGATGTGGGCGATTGAAAACTTTGGTATTGAGCCCGACATCGTTGCCGCCGCGAAGGGTCTCGGCTCAGGGATGCCGATTGGCGCGGTCATTGCGAAAGAGCATTGGATGCGCTGGAAGCCCGGCTCGCACGGCTCAACGTTCGGTGGTAATCCAGTAGCTGCAGCGGCGGCCATCGCCACCCTTGATGTGATCCGCGACGAGAACCTGATGCAGAACGCAATCGATCGCGGCGCACAGGCGCTGACGGGGCTGCGTGCCGGCCTCAAGGGGAACAAGCATGTCACCGACATTCGCGGCATCGGCCTCATGATTGGCGTTGATTTTACGAACGCCGACATTGCGGGCGAAGTTGAGGTTGAAGCGTTTGAGCGCGGACTCCTTGTGTTGACCTGCGGTGACCGCGGCGTGCGCATGAGCCCCCCGCTCGTCGTGAACGAGGCCGAAATGGATACGGCCGTCCGCATCTTCTCTGAGGCCGCAGCGGCAGTCGCCGCTCGGCACTGAGCGAGCGCCCATGCGCGGGCTGCTCTCAGTGCGCGCAGGGGTGACGAGTTGAGCACCTCAAAACTCGTCGACATGCGCACGGCGATTGCCGCGCATGTAGACGACGGCGATACAGTGGCAATCGAAGGGTTCACCCACTGCATCTCGTTTGCCGCAGGGCACGAGATCATTCGGCAGAAGCGACGCAATCTCACGCTGGCGCGCATGACGCCCGATCTTGTGTACGACCAGATGGTTGCTGCAGGCTGCGCCACGAAGTTGATCTTCAGCTGGCTGGGCAACCCTGGCGTCGGCTCGCTGCACGCCATTCGCCGACGCACCGAACCAGCGGCGCTCGCCCCTGGCGAATCTCTCCTCGAGATCGAGGAGTACAGCCATCACGGCATGGTCGGCCGCTATGTGGCCGGTGCGCACCGCCTCCCGTTCTATCCACTGCGCAGCTACTCCGAGAGCGACCTGCCGAAGGTGAATCCACTGATTCGCACCGTGCAGAGCCCGTTCGGTGGCGAAGAGGTCTACGCCGTTCCACCGCTCAACCCTGACGTCACGATCATCCATGCACAGCGCGCCGACGCTGAGGGGAACGTGCAGATGTGGGGTCTGCTTGGATGCCAGAAGGAGGCGGCCTTCGCTGCAAAGCGCGTGATCGCCGTTGTCGAAGAGATCGTACCGACGAGTGTGATTCGCGCCGATCCGAATCGCACCATTATTCCAGGGCTGATCGTGAGCGCCGTCGTCTGTGAGCCGTTCGGTGCGCACCCGTCGTACGTGCAGGGTTCGTACGATCGCGACAACGCCTTCTACCGTGAGTGGGACACCATCAGCCGTGATGCCGCCGCCACCGAGGCGTGGCTGCAGGAGTGGGTCTACGGCGTGAAGGACCGCGCCGCCTATGTGGCGAAGTTTGGTGCCGACTATTTCAAGGGGCTCACCCCAACGAGCGCCCCATCAGGCTCGGTCGACTACGGAGACTACCGATGAGTGGTCAGCGTCCGGCGAGCAAGAGCGAGCTGATGGTCGTCGCCTCGGCGCACGCCCTCACCGGGAAGCGCGTCTGCTTTGTCGGGGTGGGCCTTCCGAACATCGCGGTGAATCTCGCGAAGCGCACCGTTGCACCAGAGATGGAGCTCGTCTACGAGGCGGGCGTCTTCGGCGCAAATCCGGCACGACTCCCGCTCTCCATTGGCGATCCAACGATCGTGACCGGCTCCACCGCCACGGTCTCCATGCACGACCTCTTCGGTCTCTACCTGCAGGGGGGGCGCATCGATGTGGGCTTCCTCGGCGGCGCGCAGATCGATCGCTTCGGCAACTTGAACACGACGGTAATCGGTGACTATGCCGCACCAAAGACGCGACTCCCAGGATCGGGTGGCGCCTGTGAGATCGCGATCAACGCCAAAGAGATCCTGGTGATCATGCGCCAGAGCACGCGCAGCTTTGTGAAGGAGCTGGACTTCCGCACCTCTCCCGGAAACCTTGGCGGCGCCGTCGCAGCTGCAAAAACTCGTGCGGCACAAGGGTGGGGCGGAAGCGGACCGTCGGGCGTTATCACTGATCTTGGCGTCTACGGATTTGATGATGATGGTGAGATGGCGCTGCGCAGCTTGCATCCCGGTGCAACCCTTGATGAGGTGCGCGCGTCAATTGGTTGGGAGATTCGTATTCCGCAGAACGTTCCCGCCACGCCAACGCCGACCGATGAAGAGCTGCGCCTGATTCGTGAAGAGCTCGATCCAACCGGAGCCTACGTTTCGTGAGTAGCGGCAAGATCTTCAGCCGCGGTGGCGCCGCACTCCCGATCGCTGTATCTGGCGACGGCGCATACATCACCGACCAGTGCGGTCGGCGCTATCTCGATGCCGCAGGCGGCGCCATCGTCGTGGGGATTGGTCACGGCCGACGTGCCGTTGCTGATGCCGCAGCCGCGCAGATGGCCAAGATCGCCTACGCCCACGGGAGCGCCTTCACCGCTGAGGCGCTCGACGCCTGGGCGAGTGAGGTTGGCCCACTACTCCCAATGAAGGACCCGTCGCTCTATCCAGTCTCTGGTGGTTCCGAGGCTGCGGAGACAGCACTCAAGATGGTGCGCGCCTACTGGCTCGCGCAGGGCGAGCCGGATCGAACCGTGGTGGTGAGCCGCTGGGGGAGCTATCACGGCAACACGCTCGGTGCCCTCGACCTCTCTGGCCGTACCGGTTTGCGCCGCCCATACGAGCCATGGCTCGGGCGCTTTGAACATGTCTCGGCCGCCTACTCGTATCGAGCGGGAGAGGTCGGTGCAAACGCGATCGCCAGCGGCGCCGAAGCGGTCGCCGAACTAGATACCCTGCTGACCCGCGTTGGTCCAGGGCGCATCGCCGCCTTTGTTGCCGAACCAATTGCGGGCGCAACGCTCGCCGGCGCCGTCCCGCCCGACGATTACTGGCCGGCGGTCAGCAGTTGGTGCGCGCGCAACAAGGTGCTCCTCGTGGCCGATGAGGTGATGACCGGATTCGGGCGAACGGGAACCTGGTTCGGTGTAAACCATTGGAAGGTGCAGCCAGACCTGCTGCTCGCCGCGAAAGGTGTGACGAGCGGCTACTGGCCGTTTGGCTTCGTGGCCGCGGCGAGCCACGTAGCTGAGCCGATCTTGGCAGGCGGATTCGTACATGGCTTTACCTATAGCCACTCGATACCCGGCGCCGCCGTCGCACGCTCCGTGCTGAAGATCCTGCGCGATGAGAACCTGGTTGAGGCGGCCGCCACCAAAGGCGAACAGCTGCGTGCGGCACTCCAGACAGAGTTGGCCAGCGACCCGTGGGTCGGCGAGATTCGCGGCCGCGGTCTCCTCCTCGGGATCGAACTCGTTGTCGACCGCGTGAGTACGGCGCCGCATGCGCGTGCGAAGCGTGTCACGGAGCGCGTGTTGGCGCAGGCCAAGAACTCCAGCGATGTTGGCCTACTTCTCTATAGCGCGACCGGCCAAGCGAACGGCACAGACGGCGATCAGATCGTGCTCGGGCCACCGTTCGTGATTGGCGACGAGGAGATTGCGCGCATTGCCCGCGGGACCGCCGCAGCGATCCGCGCGGTGCGCGACGAGGCTTAGGCGTTAATCGCGAGAGTGATCTCGACGTTCCCCGCCAGCGCTGCCGAAATTGGGCAGCCGCCCTTCGCCCCTTCGGCAAGCTCTGTAAACTTCGCAGCATCAAGACCCGGAACATCACCCTTCAAGGTGAGTGCCGACTTCGTGACGCGCCAGCCTGCTTCGACCTTCTCAAAGGTCACGGTCGCTGAAACGTCGAGCTTCGTGGCTGGAGTGTTATTGCGAGCCAAGCCGCCGGAGAGCGCCATCGCAAAACAGGAGGCGTGGGCTGCAGCGAGCAACTCTTCGGGAGAGGTTGACCCGTCATGCGCCTCGGAGCGTCGCGGCCAACTGACGGGCAGCGTGCCGATTGCACCGCTCTCAAACGAGGTGATGGCCCCGGAGCCCTCAAGGAGTGAGCCGTTCCAGGTGGCGGTCGCCGTTCGCGTGGTCATGATTAACCCCCCTTAATACGTTTTTAGCCCCGCAGCATCCTCGGCGGGATTCCGCGATACTACGCCTGTTGGGCACTGCTGCCCACTCCAATCGGTGAATAGAGGGGGTTCCATGTTTTTCCTGACCAAGCTCGCGGTCGCTCGACGCAGCGTGACCATTCTCATTGCACTCGCCGTCTTCGGTGGGGGCGTGGCGAGCTGGGGGAGCCTGAAGCAGGAGCTTCTTCCAAACATCGACTTCCCGATCGTGACGATCATCGCCCCGTATCCAGGGGCTGGAACCGCCGATGTGGCCGACCAGGTGGCTGCGCCGATTGAGGCCGCTGTTGCTTCAGTCGCAGGGGTCGAATCGCTCCGCTCCGTCTCAACGACCGGGCTCGGCTTCGTCTCTGCCCAGTTTGCCTACGGGAGTGACGTCAAGGAGATCGTGCGCCAGATCGAGACTGCCATCGCCGGGTCCCGCCTCCCCGCCGGCGTGACACCAGTGGTTCGAAACTTCAACATCAACTCTTCTGCAGTGGTGATTGCCACCCTGACCCCAAAGGGCGGCACGACGTTGACGGAACTGGCAGGGCTTGCGCAGAGCGAGCTGATGCCAAGCCTCCGCGGCATTACTGGTGTCTCCGCGGCCGACCTATCGGGTGGTAGCGAAACCCAGGCCTACATTCAGCTTGATGCCACCAAACTCGCCGCGACCGGCATCAGCATGTCCCAGGTACAGGGTCTGATTCAGGCGAACAACCTGACCTACCCCGGTGGCCAGCTCCCGGTCGGCAGCACCCTCGTGCCCGTGTCGGCCACTGGCCGCCTCACCTCCGTTGCAGACCTTGAGAACCTCATCGTTGGCGGCGGAGTTACGCCAACCGGTCAACCGTACGCAGTCTTCCTGAAGGATGTTGCGACCGTCTCACTCGCCGAGGTCCACACCACTGGTTGGTCTGAGACGAATGGCACCCCGGGCCTGACCATCAGTGTCAGCAAGTCAGCCGATGCCAATACGGTGACGACCGCCCAAGATTCAATTGCCGCTATCGAGAAGTTTGCCGAGGCGCACTCGGCCCAGGTGAAGCACTCGGTCGTTACTGACGCATCGATCTTCATCCTCGATTCAATCGACTCACTCTTGAAGGAGGGTGGTCTCGGTGCCGCCTTTGCCGTCATTGTCATCTTCGTCTTCCTGCTCAATCTCCGATCGACCATCGTTGCCGCGGTGAGCATTCCGCTGAGCGTCTTGGCGGCGATCATCCTCATGTCAACGACTGGCATCACGATCAACATCATGACCCTCGGTGGTCTCGCCGTTGCGGTCGGCCGCGTCGTCGACGACTCCATCGTGGTCCTGGAGAACATCTACCGACATCGCAGCCAAGGGGAGCCGATCGGCGAAGCGGTGCTCAACGGCACGCGTGAGGTTGCCTCGGCGATCACCAGCTCGACCATCACGACGATCGCGGTCTTCCTGCCGCTCGGAGTCGTGGGCGGCCTGATCAGCCAGTTCTTCCTCCCGTTCGCGCTTACCGTCACCTACGCACTCCTTGCCTCGCTGGTCGTGGCACTCACCGTTATCCCGGTGCTCGCCTACTTCTTGGTCAAGGTGAAGGGTGATAAGGCAACGATTCCGTATGCGGTCGATACCGATCGCGAAGAGGTCTCTATCTGGGGACGGATCTATCTGCCAATCCTTGGCCTGGCCCTGCGACGCCGCGCCACGAAGCTCGTGACCCTGTTGATCGCATTCAGCCTCTTCCTTGGGGCGATCTCACTCGCGAGTGCAATCCCAACGCAGTTCCTCAATAGCGGGAGCGACAAGGTGTTGACCATCACAGTGAATCCACCGCTTGGTACCTCGACGGAGCGCGTGCTGACGCGTAGCCACACCGCCTACGAGATCTTGGCCAAGGATGCTTCGGTGCAGCTGGTTACCACCTCAATCCCAAGCGCCGATGCGACCGGCACGCAAACGCTCGTTGCCGCCACGACCGGCCGAGCACCAAATGCCGCACGAATGACCGTGCGACTTACCGCCGACACCAGCCTCGCAGAGGCGAAGACTCGCCTAGCCAATGAGTTGGCTGATATCGGGACAGCAGGCTGGACCGTGACCGTTGAAGAGGTCGGCTTCGCTGCCGGCTCGAATGCGATCTCGGTAATCATTACCGGCGATCGCGCCGCCGATGTCGCGGCGGCCTCTGATCTCCTCGTCGCAAAGCTCGCCGCAAACGGCGACCTGGCAAACGTCAAGAGTGATCTTGTGAAGGCGGGTCGCCAGATCGAGGTCACGGTGAACCCGTCGAAGGCGGCCATGGCCGGACTCTCGGCAGCGCAAGTTGCCGGCGAGGTGCGAAACCTGCTCGTTGGCTCGCAGCTTGGACAGATCACGATTGATGGCGCAAAGGTAAATCTCTCCATCAAGATCGACAGCAGCTCTGTAACCGACATCGCTCAACTTGGTGCATACATGGTTGGCGGCACGAAGAAGGTGCCGCTCAGCAGCATCGCAACCATTGAAGAGCTCTCCGTTCCATCAAGCATTACGCGCATCGACCAGTCGCTCGCCGCGAACGTAACTGGCGAGATCGCCGTGGCCGACACCGGTGCGGTGAATACCGCCGTTAAGTCGGCGGTCACCGATCTGCAAGACGCTGGGAAGCTCAGCAAGGTCAGCGTGCGCCTCGCCGGCGTCACCGAGCAACAGAATCAATCGTTCAGCGGCCTCTTCACCGCGATGGCCGTCGCAATCCTGCTCGTCTACCTCACGATGGTGTTGGTCTTCAACTCCCTCGTAGATCCGCTCGTGATCATGTTCAGCCTGCCACTCGCCGTGGTCGGTGCATTCCCAGCACTCCTGATCACAAATCGTCCGATTGGCATCTCGGCGCTCATCGGCTTCCTCATGTTGATCGGTATCGTGGTGACGAATGCCATCGTGTTGCTCGATCGTGTCGAGCAGCTCCGCCACGAAGGGGTGCCAACGAATGATGCGTTGATGCGTGCTGGCGCTACGCGTGTCCGTCCAATCCTGATGACCGCGGTCGCAACGATCTTGGCGCTCCTTCCGCTCGCGGCGGGACCGAGCGAGGGCTCGATCATCGCTGCCGAGCTCGGCACGGTGGTCATTGGGGGACTCCTCTCGTCGACTCTCCTCACCCTGCTCGTCGTACCAGTGGTCTACAGCCTGGTCGACGGACTCAAGGTGAGCCTTTCACGTGGCGAGCGCGCCAAGGCGGCCTGATCGGGGTGCTGGGCCAATCCTGATACGATCAGTCGGGATTACCCCGCACGGCGCAGTAGGGAAGAGGAGGCTCCATGACAGTCGCTAAGGAGACGGTCCGCGACGAGCGGGAGCAGTACGCCTTCCACGACGACATCGCCTACCTGCGCGAGACGAAGGCCGGCCTGACCGAGGCCACGGTTCGCGAGATCTCCGAGACGAAGGACGAACCGGCCTGGATGCTGGAGTACCGCCTTCGCGCCTTCAAGCACTTTGAGGCGCGTGCAATGCCGATGTGGGGTGGTGACCTCACCAAGCTCGATTTTTCGAAGATCGTCTACTACCGCAAACCATCCGAGCGCGAAGAGAAGTCATGGGACGACGTCCCTGATCAGATCAAGAAGACCTTCGAGCGACTCGGCATTCCAGAGGCGGAGCGCAAGTTCCTCTCGGGTGTTGGAGCGCAGTACGACTCCGAAGTCGTCTATCACTCCGTCCGCGAAGACCTGCAGAAGCTGGGCGTCGTCTTCATGGGCACCGACCAGGGAATGAAGGAGTACCCCGAGATCTTCAAGAAGTACTTCGGCACCGTTGTGCCAGCAGAAGACAACAAGTTTGCCGCCCTCAACTCGGCTGTCTGGTCGGGTGGTTCGTTCGTCTATGTGCCAAAGGGCGTCGAGGTGCCACTTCCGCTGCAGGCTTACTTCCGTATCAATGGGCAGAACACCGGACAGTTCGAGCGCACCCTGATCGTCGTCGATGAGGGCGCCAGCCTGCACTACATCGAAGGCTGCACGGCGCCAAACTGGGCAACCGACTCATTGCACGTCGCCGTTGTTGAGGTGATTGCACTGCCCGGCGCCAAGGTGCGCTACACCACGATCCAGAACTGGTCGAACGACGTCTACAACCTGGTGACGAAGCGCGCCCACGCGCACGCCGGTGCCACCGTTGAGTGGATCGACGCCAACACGGGTGCGCAGCTCACCATGAAGTACCCAGGCATCTACCTGCTCGGCGAGAAGGCACACGCCGAAATCGTTTCCGTTGCTGTGGCCTCAAAGGGGCAGCATCAGGACACGGGCGCGAAGGCGGTGCACCTTGCACCGAACACCACCAGCCGCATCGTTGGCAAGTCCGTCTGCAAGGATGGCGGCGCCGCAACCTACCGTGGCACCGTTCGCGTGGCACCTGGCGCAACCGGAGTTACCACCAGCGTGCGCTGCGATGCGCTGATCCTCGATGAGGGGAGCCGCTCCGAAACCTACCCGTACATCGACATCCAAGAGGACGACACCTCGATGAGCCACGAGGCGACCGTCGGCCGCGTCTCCGACGATCAAATCTTCTATCTGATGAGCCGCGGCATGACGGAGAATGAGGCAACGAACCTGATCGTGCAGGGCTTCCTTGAAGTCTTCACCAAGGAGCTGCCGATGGAGTACGCCCTTGAGTTCAATCGCTTGATTCGACTCGAGATGGAGGGGGCCCTCGGGTGACCCGGCGCGCTCTCGCTGACCTCCCCCTTGAATGGGCGACGACTGACACGATCACCACGCTCAGCCCCGGAGGCGCAGGCTTATCTGAGCGCACGAAGGCACTCGCCGCGTTTCACGCGCTGCCAACGGAGTCGAACCTACTCTTCACCGGATACGTTGACCTGCGTGCGGCTGAAGTAGAGCGCGCCGCGCCAGCCCAGCTCCCACAGGAGGTGCGGGCACTTGATGCCTCTGCGCTGCCGACCGGCGCGGCGGCAATCGTTGAAATCTCGAGTGCAGGTGCAGGCGCCTTTCTTGGAGCGGAGGCGGTTGCGGCTGGCCTGCGTATCACAGCCCTAAGCCCCGATGCGCCACTTGCCGGTGCCGCAGAGGATCGCACCGCTGCGCTGATCGCTGCTCTCTGGAACATCGGCGTTTCTATCTCGCTCGGTGCCGGTCGCATCAGCGCGCCGATTGTGATTCGTGTGAACGCCCCAGAGGCGGGCTCGTCACTCCTTGCGCGCATCGCCGTAGAGCTCGGTGAGGGAGCCCACGTTTCAATCGTGGAGGAGATCGGCGGGAGCGCCGCGGCGGCAGGCGTCGCGACCTCGCTGCTCGCGACGAGTAGTGAGGTCACTTTCGGTGCCCGCGCAACACTCTCGCTCTCATCCATCCAGGACCTTCCTGAGAATCGCGCCTATGTGACGGTACGTCGCCATACCTTTGGTGAGGGGGCGCAACTAGAACTCGCCGTGGCCCAGGTTGGTGCGCGGCTCGTGCGCGGGCGCATCGATCACCTCCTTGAGGGTGATGGCTCTGGCGTGCGCCAGGTTGAGGTGGTGTTTGGGGCTGGCGATCAGATTCACGACCTTACGACCTATAGCCTCCACTCCGGGCAGAAGACGGTCGGCGACCTGCTGGCCAAGGGCGTGTTCGCGGGGAACGCGCGCGGCTATATCAAGGGGGTCACAACGATTCCGCGCAGCGGGCGTGGCACCAACTCCTATCTCGGTGAGTTCGGCATGCTCCTCTCGAAGACGGCGCGGAGCGTGGCGATCCCCTCGCTCTGGATCGACCAACCCGACTGCGAGCGCGCGGCGCACGGCAGCTCGGTGGGCCCAATCGATCCGGCACAGATCTTCTATTTGCGTTCGCGCGGGCTGACCGACGCCGAAGCGCGCCGCACTATCGTGATGGGATTCTTGGAGCCAGTAGTTGCCGCACTCCCACTCGACGCGGAGGCGGAGCGTCTGCGCGAGGTGCTTGCGGCGAAGCTCGATAGCGCGCTGGCGAAGCAGCCTGCGACACTCGCCTCGTAGCTGGCGCGAATGCCCGTTGAGCGCCTCTTCCCCTCAGCGGAACTTCCCGACGGCACGATGCGCCTCGCGTGGCCAGGGGGCGCCGCCATCCTGGTGGTGAATCGCGGCGGCAAGCTGTTGGCCGTCGATGGCGTCTGCACCCACGAGTATTGCGAGCTGGATCGCGGTTTCCTCTCGCCCGCCACCGTTGACCGGCCTACCGTGACCTGCCCGCTCCACCTCTCGCGATTCGACTTGGAGAGCGGAGAGCCGCTCGATCCACCGGCCGAGATTCCCCTCGGAGTACATGTCGTGAGCGTCGACGATCAGGGGTGGGTAGTTCTTCAGACCTAGGCCCACGCAGCGCGCTACGATGGGGTGGACGCGCACTGTATGCGCAAGAGGGGAGCCCCAATGCAAGAGATCAAGGATCGCGCCGCTAGCCTCGCTGGCCTCGCGCTGGAGCGCGATGCAATCTTCTTGTATGACGCCCTCGCCAAGATCGAGAAGGATCCGGCACGTCGCAGTGCCTTTGAGCGCATCGCCACGAGTGAGCGTCGCCATGCCGCCATCTGGGAGGCGAAACTCGTGAGCCTTGGCGAGCAGGTGCCAACCAGCAAGCGTCCAAGTTGGCGCGTACGCCAGATCACGATCCTGGCGCGACTCCTCGGCACACACGCGGTGAGCGACATGGTCAAGGCGCTCGAAGGCTTTGAAGAGGAGGTTTACGGCGCGCATAGCGACGTACCAGAGGTCACCGAGATTGCTGCCGATGAGGCGAAGCATGCTGACATCTGGCGCGAACTGGATTCTGGAAAGCCGGCCGGTACTGGAAAGGGTGATGCCGCGCACCGCGGCGCACTAGAGGAGACCAAGGCACGCGAGCCGTGGCATCGAGCCGGGAACAGTGGCACGGTGCGCGCCACGATCTTTGGTGTCTCTGACGGCCTTGTCTCGAACGCCGCCTTGGTGATGGGCATCGCCGGTGCGACCACCGCCAGCGGTCAGGGCGGCTTCGTGGTGCTCGCAGGTGTCGCGGGTCTGCTTGCCGGCGCGTTCAGCATGGCTGCGGGCGAGTATGTTTCCATGCGTAGTCAAACAGAACTCCTTGAGCGCCAGATCGAACTGGAACGCGCCGAGCTCGAAGCGATGCCAGAAGAGGAGGAGGCGGAGATCGCCGCGATCTATCACGCACGTGGCTTCCCTGACGACGAGGCGAAGGCGATAGCAAAGCGGCTGATGGCCGATCCGAAGATTGCGCTAGAGACGTTGGTTCGTGAAGAGCTTGGCCTTGACCCCGAAGAGCTTGGATCGCCCTGGGGCGCCGCGATCTTCTCGTTTATTGCCTTTGCAATCGGCGCATTTGTGCCGCTCTTGCCGTTCATCGTTCTCAACGGCTCATCAGCACTCCTTGTAAGCATTGTCTTGACGGCGGCGGCCCTCTTCAGCGTTGGTGCCGCCGTGAGCCTGCTTACGGGTAAGTCGGCCATCTACACAGGGCTGCGCCAACTCGCGATCGGTGCCGGTGCTGCGGCCATTACGTATGGTGTGGGTTCGCTAATCGGGGTCAACGTCTAGATGTTGCCGCTGCCGCCAGATTCGATCGTGGTGGCGATCGGCCCAGTCGTCATTCGCTGGTACGGCGTCCTCTATGCCGTCGGCCTCTTGGTGGCGTACCGCTTCATGGTGCGCGAGGCGCGGCGCCGCTCGTTGAATGAGAAGCTCATCCTCGATGGGCTCATCATCATCTCCGTTGCTGCGCTGGCAGGCGGCCGCCTGTATCACGTGGTCGACGCGTGGGATCGTCTCTACGCGGCGAATCCCCTCGCTGCAATCATCCCGCCGTATGAGGGTCTTGGCGCACCTGGCGGTCTCATCACCGGCACGATTGCGCTCGTGGTGATCTTGCGCCGCTGGCGCCAAGAGCCATGGAGCTGGGTGGACGTTGCCGGTCCAGCGATCTTGGTGATGCAGGCAATCGCGCGGTGGGGGAACTGGTTTAACCAGGAGCTCTACGGCGCGCCGACCGATCTCCCCTGGGGACTCGCCATCGATTGCGCCCATCGCGCCGCCACCGTCTCGTGCGCGGCGATTGGTGACGCCGCAAAGTTCCATCCACTCTTCCTCTACGAGTCGCTGTCAGGCGTTGCCGGCGCGTTGCTCCTCCCTGCGCTTGGGCAGCGGCTGAAGGGTCACCTGCTCCCTGGCATGGTCGGCCTTGGCGCCGTTGCCTGGTACAGCGTGACCCGCCTCGCCCTTGAGGGGCTGCGCCTCGAGAACTGGAAGGTTGGCGGCATCGCCACCGCCTACTTCGTCATGGGGGCAGTCCTACTGGTGACCCTCGCCATTGCCATCGTGCGTCTTCGAACCGCGACCCCCGCCAAGAAGTCGGGCCAGCGCTAGGATCAGCGTGAGCGGCGGCATCGCCGGCAGAGGAGGGCTCATGGCAAAGATTCAGCGTCGCAAGGTCACCGTCATCGGCGCAGGGAACGTTGGCGCCACCACCGCGCAACGCATCGCTGAATCCGGGCTCGCCGATGTTGTTCTGATTGACATCGTTGAGGGGCTGCCGCAGGGGAAAGGGCTCGACCTTGCCGAGGCGGCTCCCGTCGTGGGCCATGACGCCCGCATCGTTGGCACCAACAACTACGACGACACGGCGAACTCCGATGTGATCGTGGTGACCAGCGGGATCGCCCGTAAGCCAGGGATGAGCCGTGACGATTTGCTCAACACCAATGCTGGCATCGTCCGCAGCGTGGTAACCGAGTCAACGAAGCGCTCACCGGACGCCATCTTGGTCGTCGTCACCAATCCGCTCGATGCCATGTGTCACGTGGCGCTAAAGGCCTCTGGTTTCCCGAAGCAGCGAGTCATCGGTATGGCTGGCACGCTCGACTCCGCGCGCTATCGCACCTTCATCGCGCAAGAGGCGGGTGTGAGCGTTGAGGATGTGCGGGCATTCGTGCTCGGCGGCCATGGCGACACGATGGTGCCGCTGCCGCGCTACTCATCGATCGGCGGCATTCCGTTGCCAGAGTTCCTCGCCGCAGATCGCATCGAGGCGATCGTCAAGCGCACCCGCAGTGGTGGCGCGGAGATCGTGGAGCTGCTGAAGACTGGTTCGGCCTACTATGCGCCAGCGGCGGCCACTTTCGAAGTGGTGGAGAGCATCCTGCTCGATCGCCGTCGGCTGATTCCGTGCGCAGCGCTCCTCGAGGGTGAATACGGCGTAAATGGACTCTATGTTGGCGTCCCTGTCGTGATCGGTGGAAACGGGATCGAGAAGATCATCGAGATCACGCTCACGGAGGATGAGTCAGCCGCCTTCCAGCGCTCAGCTGATGCGGTGAAAGAGCTCGTCGATCTTCTCTAGCGCCTACGGCGCCCTCGACTAGAACCAGCGAGCGGTGATGACCTTCTTGGTGGTGTAGAACTCCACGCCGTCGCGGC
This sequence comes from Candidatus Limnocylindrus sp., assembly GCA_040397175.1. Classification (GTDB taxonomy): domain Bacteria; phylum Chloroflexota; class Limnocylindria; order Limnocylindrales; family Limnocylindraceae; genus Limnocylindrus. The sequence goes on from JBBAWM010000001.1 coordinate 273,588, forward strand.
CGGTGGCGTGCAGGTCGCCAAAGAAACTCTTGCGGCGACCGCTGAACGGGAAGAACGCCATTGGAGCGGCAACGCCGACGTTCACACCGAGCATCCCCGAGGTCGCCGTGCGCTTGAACTCGCGTGCAGCAGATCCGGAGGCGGTGTAGATGCTGGCAGCGTTCCCGTACTCGTTGGTCTCGGCCATGAAGCGGAGCGCCTCATCAAGGTCCTTTGCATAGAGAATGGAGAGGACCGGCCCGAAGACCTCCTCGCGTGCGAGCGGCGACGTTGGGGTGATCTCAAGCAGTGTTGGGCCCACGAAGTAGCCAGTTGCAGGACCAGTGCCCCGCCCGTCACGTAGCATCGTGGCGCCAGCGGCAACACCCTCATCCACGAGCTTGTGAATGCGATCGCGCGCCTCGCTGCGAATCACCGGGCCGAGCGAGATCCCAGCATCGAGGCCGAATCCCATCTTGATCGTGTCGGCATGCTCTAGGAGTCGCGGGAGCATGCGCTCGCGCGCTTCGCCGACCAGGGTCAGTACTGAGCCGGCCAGGCAGCGCTGCCCCGCGTTGCCGAATGCAGACTCTGCAATGTTCGGCACACTCTGGTCGAGCACGGCGTCCGGCATGGCGATGATGTGATTCTTGGCGCCACCGAGTGCCTGCACGCGCTTCCCGCTCTTAGCCGCCGTCTCATAGACGATGCGCGCGACACGCTCTGAACCGACGAAGCTGATCGCGTCGACACCTGGGTTCGTGATCAGTCCTGTGACCGTCTCTACCGCGCCGTGCACCAACCCCACCACGCCTGCTGGAATGCCAGCCTCTTCGCAGATCTCGACAATGCGCTGCGCCGAGAGCGGGGTGCGCTCGGATGGCTTCAAGATGAAGGAGTTACCACAGGCGATCGCCAACGGCAGCATCCACATCGGCACCATGAACGGGAAGTTGAACGGAGTGATGCCGGCGACGACTCCGACGGGGAAGCGCACCATCTCGGAGTCAATGCCGCGTGAGACCTGATCGAGGTTCTGGCCCATGAGGAGTGTTGGGGCGCCACAGGCAAAGTCGACGACCTCAATGCCGCGGCGAACCTCGCCGGTGGCATCGCTCAGCACCTTCCCGTTCTCGGTCGTGACGAGCTTGGCCAACGCCTCACGATTATCGAGCATCGCCTCGCGCAGCTTGAAGAGGTAGCCGGCGCGCTCTGGTGGGGGCATCTCGCCCCACTCAAAGGCTGCCGCACGCGCGGCATCGACGGCTGCCTGCACATCGGCGGCATTGGAGAGGGGCACGTAGGCGAGGGGGGCCTCGGTTGCCGGGTTTGGCACCACCAGCCGCTCGCTCGAAGAGGAGGCGACCCAGTGCCCGTTGATGAAGTTCTTTAGGGTGGCCGGGGCGCTCTGTGCGGCCAAGCTTTCAATAGTTGTTCCCATGGCGAGATTCTCGCCGATCTGCGCCCCGAGCGCAGCCCACGGCGTGATTGTCTCGCGCCACGCACCACCAGAAGGGGGGTATCCTGAGGGGTAAGAGGGCGCGCCTGCGCCTAACCGGCGGGAGGGACCATGAGCGCAGCCAAGAGAACCCCAATGAGTGGGCCAGAGATGGTGGCCCTCTCGAAGCGTCACACCATGACCGAATGGTCTGCGCAAGCTGCAGCGAACCCAATTCCGATTGCCCGCGCGAAGGGCTCCTGGTTCTGGACCCCCGAAGAGGAGAAGTTCCTCGACTTCAATAGCCAGTTGATGTGTACCAACATCGGCCACGGCGATGAGCGTGTGCTGAAGGCCATCACAGATCAGGCGGCCCTCCTCGCCTACGCGAACCCATTTATGGCAACGGAGCCACGCGCCCGACTCGGCGCGAAGCTCGCCGAGATCTGCCCTGGTGATATCGACGCCTTCTTCTTCACCAACGGCGGCGCCGAAGCGGTCGAGAACGCCTTCCGCATCGCGCGCCTTTACACAGGTCGTCACAAGATCGCCGCACGCTATCGCTCGTATCACGGCGGAACCTCTGGAGCGCTCAGCGCAACAGGCGACCCGCGTCGCTGGTTCGCGGAGCCCGGCATGCCTGGCATCTTCCGCATCCCAGACTTCCACGACTACGGCGCACCAGAGCCACGCCCGGTGGCCGACGTCCTTGCGGAGACCGAGAAGATCATTCGCTTCGAAGGTCCACAGACCGTCGCCGCGATTATTGTCGAGCCGGTTGTGGGCACCAACGGCATCCTCATTCCGCCCGATGGCTATATGCAGGGCCTGCGTGACATCTGCGACCGCCACGGCATTCTGCTGATTGCCGACGAGGTGATGGCTGGATTCGGCCGAACAGGGAAGTGGTTCGCCATTGACCACTCAGGCGTCGTGCCCGACATGATCACCATGGCGAAGGGTTTGACCAGCGCCTATGTGGCACTCGGTGCACTTGGCATGCGACGACCGATCGCCGATCACTTCGCCGAGAAGGTGTTCGGTGGTGGGTTGACCTACAACAGCCATCCGCTCGCCTGCGCGACTGCCCTCGCCACCATCGAGGTCTACGAGGAGGACGACCTGATCACCCGCGCCGCAACGATGGGGAAGACGCTCCGTGCGCATCACGAGCGGATGAAGGCGAAGCACCCCTGTGTCGGTCCAATTCGAAACATTGGCTTGTTCGGAATCATTGAACTCGTGCGCGATCCGAAGACGCAAGAGCCGATCACGGCGTTCAATACGAGCGCACCAGAGATGGCGGCGCTCGGAGCGTTCTTCCGGAAGAACGGCCTCTATACAATCGTGCGATGGAATGGATTCTTCACGAATCCACCGCTCATCATCACGAACGAAGAGCTCGACTTTGCGTTTGATGTGATCGACCGCGGCCTGACAGAGGTTGACAAGGCCCTCGGGCTGGCATGAGCGACGCTCGCGTCGGCGAGGGAGTGCCACCACCAGTGATTACGGTGGTGCAGCGAGGCCAGATCACCGAGTCGGCACACCGCGGCGATGTGGTCGTGGTGGGCATCGGAGGTCACTTGGCTGCAAGCGTCGGAGAGCCAGATCGACTGATCTCTTTGCGGAGCTCCGTGAAGCCCTTTACCGCAGTGGCGGTGCTCGCCGCAGCAGACGAGGCCGGTCTCACGCTCGACGACGAGATGATCGCACTCGCCTCGGCGAGCCATGCGGGAGCGGACGAGCACACGGCGGTGGCGCAGCGCATGGTTGACATCTTCGGGCTGAACCCAGCACACCTCGTACATGGCCGTCCGCAGAGCTCGCGTGGTGGCAGCGGTGAGCTGCTCGCGCACATGTGCTCTGGGCAGCACCTCTCACTCTTGCTGCTGGCGAAGGCACGTGGATTCGATCCGATTGGGTATGACGCCTTTGATCACCCCGTGCAGCGCGAGCTGCGCACCGTGGTTGGTGAGCTGCTGAGCGTCGACCTACAGGCGGCTCCATGGGGGATTGATGGCTGTGCGATCCCCACCTCGGCGATCCCACTTCGCGCGGCGGCTGAGGGGGCGCGGCGCTGGGCCACCCCGCACGACCCACTCGTATCGGAGCGCTACCGCGCGCTGCTTGAGCGCGTTCGGTTCGCCGCCGTCAGCCACCCGCGCCTCATCTCTGGGGCAGGCTCTCTCGATACCGATCTCATTCGTGGCGGCGAGGGTCTCGTTGTGGCGAAGCAAGGCGCTGAGGGGCTCTGCCTCGTTGGCCTGCCGGGCTATGGCATCGCGGTGCGCACCGAGGATGGTGATGCTGCGGCACGCGCTGGGCGCGTCGCGACCGTAGCCGTACTTGCGGCGATCGGTGCCAGCGTCGCCGCAGCCACATCGCTCGAGGCGCATCGCATCGTGAACCTTGCCGATCCGCGGGGCGGCGCAGCACTCGCCACGGTATCTCCAGCAGCATCGCTTTCGCTGCTTAAGGTTTCGTAGGCCATGTCAGCAGCGAAAATGCGCGTAGAAGAGGCGTGGCGAGTACTTGGTCTCCCTGCTCGGCCATCTGCACTTGCCATCAAGATCTCCTTCCGCCGATTAGCAAAGTCAACGCATCCTGATGCAATTGGGGGTGGTGAGGCGACGACTTTGCAGTTCGCGCGGATCACAGAGGCGCATGAGGTTGCACTCGCAGACGCGATTGCCGCGGGACGACTCGTTGGGCCCGGTCGTGATCAGCCAGCAAATCGCCCAACACCGGCGCCTCGCCGTGCAGCGCAGCCGCCGCGACCTAAGTCTGGCGCACAACCGACAGCGAGTGCACGTCCCGGCTCCACGACATATGACGGAGCGACGGAGGAGGAACCGGTCTGGGATGGAGCCGCCTGGGTTGGCGCGGACTCGGGCACGTACTGGACCGTCAATCCGCGCGAGTATGCCGACCCTCGCAAGCATGGCCCCGAGTATCGAGCCCGAGGAAAACGACCTGTTCGGCGAACGCCGCGCGAACGCACGCAAGCGGAACTTGTTGCGCGACCTCAGAGAGCAGGTACACGTGGCGTGGAACGAACTACCTCACTCGCCGTTGGCGCAGCCTCGCTCGTTCTCATTGCGGTGCTGGTGAGCGGCTCACTTCGCCTGCTCGCGGCTGCGGCCCTCTTTGCACTCCTCGCGTTTGCGGCCGTGAGCCGGCGTCGTAGGTAGGATCAGGGCTATGGCAACCACACGTCGAGCAGCTATCACAGCGGCGGCGCAGGAGTACCTGCTCGCCTTCCGCAGCCACAGCGACGATGAGGGGGTCACCCCGTCACTCGTCGCGAAGGATCTCGAGGTCAGCAAGCAGGCGGCCGCTGAGATGTTCCGCCGACTCGCCGATGACCGACTGATCGCGCCGTGCAGCGGGCATGCGCGGCTCTGGAAACTCACCACGTCAGGCGAGAGCGCCGCCGATGCCGTCTTCCGCCGGCACGCGCTTCTAGAGTGGCTACTGACGGGCGTCGTCGGTATGCCGTGGGCGGCGGCCGATGTAGAGGCGCGACGACTGCACTCATCGATCTCGCCCGAGTTTGAGACGCGCCTCGATGAGATGCTCGGCCATCCGCAGACTTGCCCGCACGGGAATCCGATCGATCGGGCAACCGAAGCTCGGCGCCCGAAGGGGGAGCCACTCGCATCACTCGAGGCGGGTGAGGCGGCCACGATCTATCGCGTTACCGAGGCGGCCGAGGCTGACGCCGCACTGCTCAGCTACCTCGAGGCACGTGGGCTCGTCCCTGGCGCAAAGATCACCGTCCTCTCTCGGAGCGCATCGCTGGATTCGCTCACGCTGGATGGGCCGATCGGTCGAGCCTCACTTGGCCTCCGTCCCGCTGCGCTCGTGCACGTCATACGCGGTGCCGTTGATGCTGCCCTCTTCCACCAGATTCCGGTCCGACCATGAGTGACGTCGTGCGCGTTCGCATTGCGCCGAGCCCAACAGGGCCGTTCCACATCGGTACGGCGCGCACGGCGCTCTTCAACCTGCTCTACGCGCGACGGCATGGCGGCATGTACATCGTGCGCGTCGAAGATACCGACACGGCACGCTCCACCAAGGAGTTTGAGGCCGACATTCTTGCCGGCCTCGCCTGGCTCGGGCTTGCAGCCGATGAGGGTGTCGTTGCAGACGGGGAGCGTGGCGATCGTGGTCCCTATCGACAATCTGAGCGGAGCTCGCGCTATACGGCCGTCGCGAACGAACTCCGCGCCAAAGGGCTGACCTACCCCTGCTTCTGCACCGCAGGCGATCTCGACGCAGAACGAAAGGCTCGCGAGGCGGCGAAGCTCCCGCCGCGCTACTCCGGCCGCTGCGCCGCAATCCCCGCCGAAACCTCAACCGCACGAATCGCTGCAGGCGAATCGGCCGCTCTGCGCTTCCGCATCAAGCCGGGCGTCGTTGTCATTGACGACCTTGTCCGTGGGCGGGTGGAGATCGACAGCGACGCCTTGGGTGGCGACCTGGTGATCTTGCGCGCCGATGGCACGCCGCTCTACCACTTCACCGTGGTGGTCGACGATGCTGACATGGGGATCACGCACGTCATTCGCGGCGAAGACCACCTCTCCAATACGCCGAAGCACATCCTCCTCTTTGAGGCGCTCGGCGTGCCGTTGCCGAAGTTTGCACACCTGCCACTGATCTTGAATCCTGACCGCACCAAGATGAGTAAGCGTAAGAGTCAAACCGCGCTGGTGGACTACCGTGCCGAGGGTTTCCTCGTCGAGGCGCTCGTGAACTTCCTCGCCCTGCTCGGCTGGTCGACGGGGAGCGAAGACGAAGTGCTCTGCATTGATGAGCTGCAGGAGCGTTTCAACCTTGAGCATGTGCAGAAGGCGGGCGCGGTGTTTGATCGGACCCGACTGGAGTGGCTGAACGGACAATGGATTCGACGGCTGAGTAACGAGGAGTTGCTCGTCCGGCTACGCCCCTTCTACGAGGCTGCAGCAGCGAGCGGTGCGCTGCAGCGCCGGGCCAGCGATGCCGAGATCGTCGCGCTGATTCCACTGATCCGCGATCGCATCCCGCTCCTCTCGTCGGCCGTTGTGCTCACTGATTTCCTCTTCGCTACCGCGCTAGAGCATGATCGTGCCGCACTCGTACCTAAGCGTTGGGATGCCGCCACAACCTTGCAGGCGCTCGCAGCGGCACGCCCACTGATCGCCGAAGCGATCGGTGAGGGCGACCGGCCACTGCTCGACGCAGAGGATCCACTCGAGGTGCAGCTCCGTTCGCTCGCCGAGACGTCGGGCTGGAAGTCGGGCGATCTCTTCATGGCCCTCCGTGTCGCGGTAACGGGGCGAACGGCAACGCCACCGCTCTTCGACAGCATGCGCCTTCTCGGTCGTGCGCGTGTGCTGGCGCATCTCGACGCCGCTGTGGCACTGGTGAGCGGCAACTAGCGTTTACATGGCGATAACACCGCTCCCTCAGAGTGACGCGGTGCCAGAACGACCAATCAAGATTCTGCTGGTTGAAGATGAGCGAGCGCTTCGTGAGGCGCTCGCCGACGCGCTGACGAGCGAAGGCTTTACGGTCACGCAGGCCGAAACTGGCGCTGCTGGGCTTGCCGCCTTTCGCGCAACTCCGCCTGACCTGATCCTGCTCGACCTGATGCTCCCCGAGATGGGCGGCATCGAGGTGTGTCGGTCGATTCGCAGTAGTTCGCGCGTGCCGATCATCATGGTCACGGCAAAGGCGTCCGAGGCAGATCGCATCAGCGGTCTTGACCTTGGCGCCGATGACTATGTGACGAAGCCATTCTCCTCACGAGAGCTCGTTGCCCGTATTCGAGCGGTGCTCCGGCGCCAGGCGGCGGCACCTGCCCCCGTAACGACGGGCTCCCATTTCCGCATCGCAGAGGCAGAGGTCGACCTCGAAGGCCAACGGGTGCTACGTGACGGTGCCGCCGTACACCTCAAGCCGAAGGCCTTCCAGCTCCTCGCCTTCCTCATCGAGAACGCGGGTCGCGTCTATACACGGGAGCAGCTCCTCGACAAGGTGTGGGGCTACGACTACGCAGGTGAAACTCGCACGGTCGACGTGCACATGCACGCCCTGCGCCAGGCAATGGAGGCGATCCCAGCCGAGCCCGTCGCCCTCCAGACCGTCCGCGGAATCGGCTACGTCCTGCGCCGCCCAGCCTGACCCGTAGGCTCCTCCTGAACGAGAGCCCCGCGCGCGGGTAGGATTGACCCCATGCGCATGAGTGAACTCTTCTTTACGACCCTCCGAGAGGATCCCGCCGACGCGGAGATGCCCTCACACCGACTGCTGCTCCGCGCCGGATACATCCGGCCGTTGGGTGCGGGGATCTACTCGCTCCTCCCGCTCGGCATGCGCATCAACATGCGCGTCACCCAGGTCATTCGCGAAGAGATGAACGCGATCGGTGCCCAGGAGATGTTGATGCCGGTCGTGCACCCCGCAGACCTGTGGCGGGAGACTGGTCGCTACGACCAGATCGGCCCAGAGATGGGTCGCTTCAACGATCGTGGCGGCCGCGACATGGTGCTGGCAATGACCCACGAGGAGGTAGTGACCGACCTGCTGCGTAAGCTGATCAACTCGTGGCGCCAACTTCCCCAGCAGATGTACCACTTCCAGACCAAGTGGCGCGATGAGCCACGGGCGCGCGGCGGGCTGATCCGCGTGCGCGAGTTCACGATGAAAGATGCGTATAGCGCCGACCGCGACGAGGCGGGCCTTGATCGCTCCTACAAGCTCTACTACCACGCCTACACGCGCATCTTTGCGCGGCTTGGACTCGAGGCGATCGCCGTGGCCAGCGACGTTGGCATGATGGGCGGTTCGCTCGCCCACGAGTTCATGGCCTTCAGTCCGTTTGGTGAAGATAGTCTCGTGCTTTGCGATGGCTGCGGCGCCGCGGCAAACCGTCAGGTTGCCGTTGTGAAGCGCGATGCTGGCGCGAGCGCCCCCCAGGAGCCGCTCAAGGAGATCGCAACGCCTGGCGCGTCAACTATTGATGAACTTGCGACCCAGCTGAAGGTTCCCGCCTCCACGTGCGCGAAGGCGGTCTTCTTCGCAGATCGCGACGGACGACTAATCGTTGCCATTGTGCGCGGTGACGACGAGGTCGAAGAGACGAAGCTGACGAACGCTATCGGTGCCCGCGACCTACGACCCGCTCGCGAGGAAGAGATTCGTGCCGCGGGTATGGAGCCAGGGTACGCGTCGCCTGTTGGCATCAAGGGTGCAACCGTGGTCGTAGATGAGCTCGTTGCATCGACCGCCAACATGGTCGCGGGCGCCAATAAGGCCGGCTATCACCTTACGGGCGTGAACGTGGGCCGGGATTACACGCCGACCGCTGTTGCCGATATCGCCTCCGCAAAGGTGGGGGATGCCTGCCTCGCTTGCGGCGGCACGTTGCGCATTAAGAACGGTATCGAGGTGGGCAATATCTTCAAGCTCGGTACGCGGTACACGGGCGCGCTCGGTGCAACATACGCCGACGAGGCGGGGGTCTCGCACCCGATCGTGATGGGCTCGTATGGCATTGGCGTTGGTCGTACGGTCGCCTGCATCGCAGAGGCGCACCACGACGAGAAGGGGCTCTCTTGGCCGATCTCGATCAGCCCCTTCGACGCGCAGGTTGCGATCGTTGGCGCAAACAAAGATCCGAAGGTAACCGAGATCGCGCTCGCCCTCGAGGCGGAGGCGGAGGCTGCCGGGATTGAGTTGCTGGTAGATGATCGCAGCGAGACCCCCGGCGTAAAGTTCGCCGACGCAGAGCTGATCGGGGCCCCATGGATGGTCACCATTTCGCCGCGTTCGCTTGAGGCGGGTGGGGCGGAGGTCACACGTCGTTCAACGGGGGAGCGGAGCGTTCTCCCGATCGCCCAGGTCCTCGGCGCCATTCGTGCCGCCCAAGCGAGCGACCGTGCCGCGATCGAGGCAGAGCTGCTCAAGCGCGGCTACCCACCGCGGCACGCGGCGCGTGATCCGCACCCAGCATCCTGATGCCCGACATCCTGATCGGTCTCGCAACCGTGCTGATCTCTGCAGGGGTCACCTATCTGGTCGTTCGCCGATTCACGGCGCAGGATGTTGCAACCGAGGCCGATCGGGCATCGCGTGAGAGCAGCCGAGCAGATGTTGCCTGGGATCGGGCCGATCGTCGCTCTGAACGCCTGAACGCCCTGCTCGAGGCGACTGACGATGCGATCCTACGTGTCGGTTCCGATTTGGTGATTCGCGCCGCGAGTCCGGTCACCGGCGAGATTCTGGCGCGCGGCGACGTGCAGTTTCGCGGCATGCCGCTGATCGAGGCAACTGTCGACTTCCGACTTGAGGAGTTGGCGCGTAGTGCGATTGGCGGCCAGGTGCAGCGGGGAACGATTGATCTCCGCGACGGTCGTCTAGGACACTCTGACGAGGCGCGCCACGTCTCGGTGGTGGCGGCACCCGACGGCGATGGCGGAGCGTGGCTGGTCTTGCGCGACCTTACGGAGGTTCGTCGACTGCGTCAGATCCGCACCGAATTCGTCGACAACCTCTCACATGAACTGCGCACCCCGTTGGCAACGATTCGGCTCCTTGCGGAGACCATCGGTAGCGCCGCTGGGAAGGGTGATACCGCTGGGATCGCCAGCCGCAGTGCCCAAATCGAAGTCGAGGTCCTCCATTTGGTGCAGATGGCGGATGAGATGCTCGACCTAGCCACGCTTGAGGCGGGTGAGATCCCACTCCGCATGGCCGATTTCGACCTCGTCGCCCTGGGCCAAGAGGTCGCGCAGCGGTTCGCCCCTGTTGCGGCGCAACACGGCGGGGGGATTGATGTCGTCGGAACAGGCCCGCTCCTCATCTCAGGCGACCGAGATCGCCTCCGCCAGGCTGTGGCAAACCTTGTCCATAACGCCGTGAAGTACAGCCGTTCGGGTGGACGGGTAGAGCTCCATATTCAGCGACTTAGCGATGGCGGTTCGCAGATTGCCGTGGTCGATCATGGCATTGGCATTGACCGAGCCCACCTATCGCGCATCTTCGAGCGCTTCTTCACCGTCGAGCGAGTTGATGGCGGTGCAGGTGCTGTCGGTGGTGGAGGGACTGGGCTCGGCCTCGCGATCGCCCGACACGCCGTGCTTCGTCATGGTGGTGAGATCAGTGTGGACTCAACCGCTGGCGTTGGGACGACCTTCACGATTACCCTCCCCGCCGCAGGGGTCGCCTCCTGAGTCATCGCCCAAGCCCGATCGGCCGCGCGCGCGAGGCGCTCCAACGCCCACTCCTCCTCGCACATCGCGGGGCACACAGCGAGTCGATCCGTGAGAACAGCCTGGCCGCCCTGGTTGCGGGTGCTACGTCGTGCGACGGCGTGGAGTTTGATGTGCGCTGTAGCAGCGACGGGGTAGCAGTGATCATTCACGATGAGCGGCTCGATCGACTGTTCGGCGTTCCGCGGCGTGTCGGCGAGCTCTCGGCGGCCGATCTCGAGGAGATCGGAGTCCCCTCCCTCGCCGCCGCGCTTGCTGCCATGCCAGTCACCACGCTGATTGACCTCGAACTAAAGGAGCAGCCCACCGACGAGTTCTTTGCCGCACTGATCGCCGCTCGCGGACCAGATGCTGAGGGGGTGGTCGTTTCCAGTTTCACCCCCGCCGTACTCCGAACTGTGGAGGCGCGGGCGCCCCAATGGCCGCGCTGGCTTAACGCTGAAACCGTCACTGAGGCAGAGAGGGTGGCTGAGGCTGGTTGCGTGGGTCTCTCGGTCACGATTGACCTTTTGAGCGACGCGAACCTCAACCGCTGGCGCGAAGCGGGCCTCGAGGTTGCGGCGTGGACGGTGCGGAACGCACAGGGCTCCACGTGGGCCGCTGATGCGCGCCTTGCTGCACTCTGTGTCGAGGGGGAAGGGATTACCGCCGCTCGCGCGGCGACGCGCTAGCGCTCGCTCTTTGGGGCGCGTAGGAGCGCGGGTGGAACGAGCGCCACAATTCGACCGCTCCCTGGGGTGTATGGCGCAGAGATATCAATGCGGATCATTGACCCCTTCTCCACGGGAATGGTCGCCAGGCCAGTGAGCTCCGAGATCAGCGTTCCAAGGTGGGGCTGATGTCCGACGATGAGGAGGGCCTCCTGGCCGCGTCGGGCGAGCAACTTGGCGATGTGCGCGGCGGTCGGGCCATCAGCGAGATGCTCGTCGATGGTTGCAGTTGTCTCCAACGCGGCGGCGATCACGGCGCAGGTTTCCGTGCAGCGGCGCGCCGGCGAGGTACGGATCGAACCAACGTTGGTACCAGCGGCAACGAGTGCCGCTGCAAGTCGGGCGGCCTGCTTTACCCCCTTTGAACTAAGTGGCCGCTCCGCATCGGGACCGATCCATTCGGCTGGATCACCAGCGTCGGCATGGCGAACAATGTAGAGGCGCTTCTGGTCGCTGGTTGAGGTTGCGCTGTCGGGACTCAAGGATTGAGATCCTCAACCTCTCCAGAGGCAAGGTAGACGATGTCCTCGGCAATATTGGTCGTGCGGTCGCCAATTCGCTCGAGGTAGTGCGCGGCGAAGAGGAGGCGGGTTCCGCGAGCAACGTTCGACTGGTCGGCCTCCATCAAACGGATGCACTCATCGAACGATTGCCGATAGAGGGCGTCGATCTGGTCGTCGCTGACAGCGACCTCCCGGGCGCGGACTGGGTCAACGTCAACGAGCGCCATCAGGATCCCGTGGAGCTGCGTGGCCGCCAACTCGCCGATTTCGGGGAGATGGAGGTAGCGTTGCAGCGCAGGCTCTGGGGCGAGTGCGACGGCGATCTTCGCCACCGATGCAGCATGGTCGCCAATGCGCTCCAGCTCATAGACGACGTGGTTCATCATCAAGAGATTGCGCAGGTCTCGGGCCACTGGGCTCTGCGTTGCAATGGTGGTGGTGATTGCCGTGATGACCTCGTGCTGCATGTCATTGATCTTTCGGTCACCAATGATCACTCCCGTGGCCTTCTCGGCGTTGTGGGTGACGAGCGCATCGAGGGCGTCGCGGATCGCCGCCTCCGCCATGCTCCCCATGCGGATCACGGTCTCCTTGATAATGCGCAGCTCGCGGTCGAGCGGCTCTCGGGCACCTTGCGGCGCCGCGGTGGCCCCGTCGGAAGCGGTGCGCGCGAGAATCTCCTGGATCTCGTTCTCGACTCGACCCTGCTCGTCTCCTGGTCCCATTACCCCTCCGCGCTGATCGTTGAGTTGGTTCACATCCTACCGCCCCAGCCCCGCCAAGAGCGAATCTCCGTTCACGGGTAGGATGCGCAAATGGTGGCCGGTCGTCGTTCACGGGGTGTTCACGCGGTAGCACCGCGCTCAGCCGGCACCCCCCGAACCCCACGATCCCCTTCGCCCCGTCGCGGTCGGGTCGGGAGTTCCCAGGCTGGGATCCCACGGGTCTGTGCCGTGGTCGATATCGGCTCCAACTCCACCCACCTCTATGTTGCAGTCTCCGATGGGGTGCGCCAAGAGGTCATCGCCGATGAGTCGATGCCGATTGAGCTCGGTCGCCTGGTCGAACAAGATCGAATGATCGGGCGCAAGGCCACGACGGCGATCAGTGACGCGCTCGCGGCGTTTCGTGCGCGCGCCAGTACCCTCGGCGCCGATGAACTATTTGTCGTCGCCACGGAGCCATTCCGGCGGGCCCGTGATCAGGAGAGTGTGCTTCGCACCCTGCGCGGACCGAAGGTCGGTGCACCGATTGTGTTGACCCATGAGGAGGAGGGGCTCCTCACCGTCCTTGGCCTGCACCACGGGCACGACCACTCGGTGCCGCAGCTCGTCGTCGACATTGGTGGTGGCTCGACTGAAGCGGTTGAACTTCATCCTGATGAACTACCGCGTGCAATCGGTGTATCCATTGGCTCCGCACGGCTCTTGGCGCGCGTCTCGTACCAAGACCCACCGCGTCCGCGAGAGTGGCAGGAGCTCCGTCGACACGCCCAGATCGCGCTGGCCGACCTTACCGTTGCCGACGTTCACCAGCTGATCTTGGTGGGCGGAACGGCAACAAGACTCCTCAAACTCGTTCCAGCGACGCTGATCAGTCGCACAATTCATCGCGAAGATCTTGCAGCCATGGGGGAGCGCCTGGCGGCGCTCACGGCAAAGGAGGTGGCGGAACGCTTCGCAATTTCACAGCGCCGCGCTCGACTCCTGCCAGCGGGCATTGCCATCGTGGAGGCGCTCCTGCAGCGAACGACGGCGCGCGAGGTCACCGTTGATCGCGGGGGAATTCGTGAAGGTCTCGTCGTCGCCGTAGCGCGAGCGGGCAATGGGTGGCGCGAGGCCCTGCCAACCCTCGTCATGGAGACCCGTGCAGGCTCCCCGCGCTAGATCGTTATCGAGAGCAGCCGCGCCGCGCGATCAACCTTCGCTTCGCCGCCAACCGTAACCCCTGGTTGCGCAGCGAGCCATGTCGCGAGTTCGCTCGCGGCGCGATCACGAGCCTCGGGTCGAACGGTAGCGAGAAACTCGATCTCGAGCTCCGTCCAGCGCCGTTCTCCCTCCGCAGTTGGTGTGAGCGCACGAACGTCGTCGATGCTGAGCTGTGCAATCTCGCCGTCGATGTTTGAGAGTGCTATCGGCTGGCGCTCCTGGCGAAGTGTGAGATACGGCTGTACGCGTTCGAGCACGGAGGCCACGTCAACTCCATGCTGCGCGAGCGCGGTCACAATCTCAACGGGGAGCTCCTCGCCCCGTTCTGGCGTGCGCTCAATCTCGATCCGTTCACTCAGCGGGCCCGACGTGCCCGCCGTTCGCTCGGACTTGAGCGTGTAGCGCAGGGCTACCCCATCGGATCGACGGCGTCGTAGTCGCCAGCCAGCGGCGAGAATCTGGCCACGATAGTCCAGGTACTCGTCAAGAAGGTGGAGGGTTGGCTGCGCTTGGGCCGCGTGATAGCCGTTGGGGAGTGTTGGGATGCGTGGCTGGTCGAGGAGAAATTTCAACTCGCGCTCCATGGCGAGATTATGCCCGAGAGGCGGTAATTGCCACCTGGCGCAAGGTTTCGAACGAAGAGTTGCCGGTATCGGTGAGCCGCTCCCAGGCTCCATCTGGCTGTAGCGCCCAGGCATTCGAGGTATCGGCGAGCAGCGCGTCAAGGATCTCTTCGGCCCTGCGTCGCACCTCGCTCTCTTCGAGCGGGAAGAGCACCTCGACGCGACGGTCGAGGTTGCGCTCCATGAGGTCAGCGCTCCCTGCAAAAATCTCCACCCCACCGGGGCCAGCGAAGCGATAGATGCGGCTGTGTTCAAGGTAGTCGCCAATGATGGAGCGAATGCGAAGGCGAGCCCCATGGCGTGCCGGGTTTGGCAGTAAGCCGCACATGCCACGCACGATCAGGTCAACCGATACTCCCGCCTCGGCGGCACGGTCAAGTGCGCGAATCATCTCGGGATCAATCAGCGCGTTTACCTTGATCGTGATCGAGGTTGTATCGCCCGCTTCTGCCCGCACGGTGAGCTGCTCAATGCGCCCCTTGATCTCGCTCCGAAGGTAGTCTGGGGCCACGAGGATTCGCTGATACGAGGTAGCGCGGGCGGCGCCAGTGAGGAAGTTGAAGAGTGCACCCACATCGGTGCCAATGACGTCATCTGTGGTGAAGAGGCCAATGTCCGTGTACCCGCGTGCGGTCTTCGGGTTGTAGTTTCCCGTCGACAGGTGCACGTAGCGGCGAATCGACGACCCCTCGCGCCGAGCGATCAGCGTCGCCTTGCAGTGGGTCTTAAGGCCCATCACGCCGTATATCACGTGCGCACCCGCCTCTTCGAGCCGTCGCGCCCACTCGATGTTGGCCGCCTCGTCGAAGCGAGCCTTCAGCTCGACCAGCACGACAACCTCCTTGCCGGCATGGGCGGCACGGATCAGGTGTGCGGGAATGCTGGAGGTCGCACCTGTGCGATAGAGCGTTGACCTGATGGAGAGGACGTCGGGATCATCTGCCGCCTGGGCGAAGAGCTGATCAACGCTAGCCTCAAAGCTCTCGTATGGATGGTGCACCAGCAGGTCTCGCTCGGCAATCACTGCAAAGATGTCGCCCTTCTCAGCGTCGGCCGATTTCCCGGCGGCAATGCGCGCTGGAGTGATCGGTTGCCATCGCGGAGCTCGGAGATCTGGGCGAGGGAGGCTGGCCACGTGGAGCGCGATCGAGAGGTCCAGGATCCCCTCGACCACCTGGACCTCACCCCCGGTGATCTCAAGTCCGGCGAGGAGCACCTCAAGCAACGCGTTCGGCATCTCAGTGTCGACCTCTAGGCGCACCACGCTGCCGAACCGACGCTGACGCAGCCCCTCCTCAATCGCTTCAAGGAGGTCGTCGGCCTCCTCCTCCACGGTGTCCAGGTCGGCGTCACGCGTCACTCGAAAGAGATGCGCGTCAAGGATCTCGGTCCCGGGAAACAAGAGATCCAGGTGGGCCACGATGAGCTCTTCCATCAAGATCCAGTCACCGTTCCCAAACTGCACGATGCGTCCAAGGATGGTTGGTACCTTGACGCGCGCGAGCGAACTCTCCTGATCACCGTCCCTGCGAAGCCGAATGGCGAGTGAGAGGCTGAGCGAGCTGATCAGTGGAAACGGGTGGCCTGGATCAACGGCAAGTGGCGTGAGCACCGGAAAGATCTCCCGCGTGAACCGCTCCGTCAGGAGTGACTGCTCGGCGGCATCGAGGTCAGCCCACCTGCGAAGTGGCAACCCTGCGCTGCGCAGCTCTTCGACGAGGGTGCCCCAACTTTCTTGTGCCGATTCCGTGAAGAGGCTGGTCGCCTCTCGAATTAGTGCGAGCTGGAGGTCGGGTGTTCGCCCGTCGGGTCCAGGTGTGCGAACGCCGGCGAGATGCTGATCTTGAATGCCTGCAACGCGCACACCGTAGAACTCGTCGATGTTGGAAGCGACAATGCCAAGGAAGCGGAAGCGATCGAGGAGCGGGCGCTTGCTGTTTGATGCTTCCGCGAGCACTCGGGCATTGAAGGCGAGGAGGGAAAGCTCGCGACTGACACCGAAGGTCATCGCGGAGCACCCATGCACGTGGCGCACGCGCAGCGCTGGCGCAGCAGCGACCAGGTGTAGTACCCAGTGCGATGGCCGTCGCCCCAGAAGAGGCAGAGAGCATAACTGCCAACCATTTCGCCCCCCTCAAGCTTGGTTTGGCTTGGGCTGAGGGTTGGATTCGCATCGAGCCACCCTGGAAGGCCAGCCTCACCGCGGCAATAGGCGCAGGGGCAGAGCCATCGCAGCGGGATCGCCTCGTAGGCGCTCACATGGCCGTCGCGCCAATCCAGCTCCAGGCGCTGCTGCTCTCGCAGGATACGAATTGCGACGGGGGCTCCCTGTGCTGACTCTTGCATGGGGGGATTCTAGGGTTCGTAGGTAAACGCCAGTTAAGCGCGCACAACCAGGCGCCCTACGACCTCGAGGCGTCGCGCTCCGTGAGCCAGCGCTCGGCGTCGAGTGCGGCCCGGCAGCCATCGCCCGCGGCAGTGACCGCCTGGCGGTAGCGGTGGTCATGCACGTCACCGGCAATGAAGACACCGTCGATCTGGGAGGCAGACGTCTCGCTCTCAAGCTGCAAGTAGCCTGCCGCGTCAACGGGGAGGGCGCCTCCGAGCATTGCCGTATTCGGCGTGTAGCCGATCGCAACGAAGAGCCCGCCAGCGGCGAGTCGCTCTGGAGTGCTGGTTGCCCCGACAGTCGTGTCGCGCAGCATGACGGCCTCGGTGCTCTTCTCACCGAGCACCTCGACAACCTCCCGGTTCATATGCAGCTCAATCGATGGATGGGCTTCAACGCGCGAGATCATGATCTTGCTGGCGCGGAAGCTATCACGACGATGCACGAGGTGGACCTTGGTCGCGAAGCGCGTCAGGAAGAGCGCCTCTTCGAGCGCGGTATCGCCGCCGCCGACCACGACCACCTCTTGCCCCTTGAAGAAGAATCCGTCGCAGGTTGCGCAGGCGCTGACGCCACGTCCGCGAAGGCGGGTCTCAGACTCAAGGCCGAGCCAGAGCGCTGATGCGCCGGTCGCAACGATGATGGCTTCGGCGCGGAACTCGCGACCAGCACTCCACACTCGAAGTGGCTGTGCGCTCAGGTCAACGCGATCAACATCTTGGTCCACCATGATCGAACCGAAGTGCTCGGCCTGCGCGCGCATATTCGCCATCAGCTCTGGGCCGTCGATGCCGTCAGGGAATCCTGGGAAGTTTTCGACCTCGCTGGTCAACATCAGCTGGCCACCGGGGGCATAACCACCAATGACAACGGGTGCGAGTCCGGCGCGAGCGGCATAGATCGCAGCCGTCAGGCCAGCTGGCCCAGAACCGAGGATCAGCAGCTTCGCCTCCGTTGGTGCGGCGGATGTGGCGCTCGTGGCGACGCTCGGGTCGGCCGCTGGCGCCGCGGCGCCGAAGTCAATTGTCAGGCCGAATCCCTTGGGGGTCTCTGCGTTTGTCATAGTTAGATTCTACGCCCCCTGCGGCAATGGGCGATTGATTACCGGAAGAGGTCCCAATCGGGGGGCATCAGGCTCGATCGAGCACTCCCATCCTCTGCAACCTGAGGGTGCGCGCCGCGGATCAGGGCGAGCGGACGGCGGGCGGTCTTGCCGAGGGCGAGCTCAGCGGTGGCGGCGATCTGGTCTGCAACAGCGCGCACCGTCGCGGCCATCATTCGTCCATCGGCGTCGGGCTTACCGCGCAGATCTTCAAGCGCCGCAATGCCAGCCACGCCGATCGCAACGTCGGTGATGCCGAGGCGCCATGGGCGACCGAAGGAGTCGGTGATGATCACGCCAGGCGCCACGCCGGTGCGCAGGCGAATCGCTTCGCGAATTGCGCGTGCCGAGCCATCGGGATCGCGTGGCAGGAGTGTCACCACCTCGCCGCTCCGTGGACCAACGTTGCTGGCGTCAACGCCAGAGTTCGCGAGGACAAATCCGTGCGACGTCTCCGTGATGATCACTCCGCGATCCATGCGCACCACGCGAATCGCCTCTTGCAGCACCACTTCGACCTGGCGTGGGTCGCGACTCCACTTCGCGGCGTACTCCACCGCCTCTGGGCGTGGCGTGATGGTGGCTAGCTCAACGATGGCCCCCTCTGCCTTTGAAACGATCTTCTGGGTAACGGCGATCACGTCGTCACCGCGTAGGCCGCCGATCGCACCGGTCGCTGTGGCTGTCGCCACACAGCTCGCGATCATGGCTGGCAGGTCGTCGCCTGGCTGGATTTCACCGAGGCCGTCAATGGGGAGTGCGAGCAGACCCTCGGTTGGTGTTGGCGTGGCGACTGATCGCTCGCGCTCCAGCGCAGCCTTCAGGTCGTCGGGGGTATCGAGGTCGGCGGCGAGTGGCGAGCTGAGCGACTCTACCGTGCCTCCATCACGGCTCAGCTCGCTGCGATGTGCCTCGGCACTATTCGGCCCGAACCGTGGGGTAAACGCGTTCGGGAGCCGCACCATCAGCGCGGAGGTGCCGCCATCGGGCGAGGCGAGAAGGCCAGGTTGTGCGCCTGACCAATCGCGAATCAGTGAATCAATGTTTGCCGCCGAAATTTCGGCAAGGTCCACGGGCAGGATCAGCACTGCAGTTGCGCCGCTCGTCGCTGCGCGGCGCACACCGAGCGCGATCGCCGAATTCAGTTCAACACCGCCGTCGTCGAGCGCCTCATGTCCGCCGCTGCGCGCCAAGGCGCGGGCGAGAGGATCAGGCGAGACCAGGATCACGTTGCCGATACTGGCGGCGCGACCGAGTGCCAAGAGGGTGCGCTCAAGGAGGCGCGCGGAGAACTCGCGCCGCTCATCCTCACCGAGGAGCGGCGCCATGCGCGACTTCGCGGAGTCGATCGATCGAAAGGGGAGGACAGCGGTGACGGTCACGAAACGGCGAGAACGGCGCGTGCTACGGCAAGTCGTGCTGCATCGTCGGTCATGACGATCGGCGCAGCAACGCTCTTGTGAACATGCGGCGCGATTGCGGCGGCAAGGGTGGGAGTGAGGTCTGATGTCTCAACGAGGAGTGCATCCATGAGGCCGGTCAGATGCTTGGCGACACCCGCTGGTGAGACGTCGAGCCCTGCGGCGGCGAGCATGCGATCGGCTGGCCCCTTTAGTGCCTTCCCGCCAACGATCGGTGAGATTCCGACAACGAGTGCGCCACGAGCACGTGCCGCAGCGATCGCCTCGCGAATCCCGGGGATCGCAAGGATCGGGCCGATCGAGATCAACGGATTCGATGGTGCAATCACGATGCGCTCGGCTGTGGCAAGGGCATCAAGGGTTTCAGCGGTTGGGTGCGCCGACTGGGCACCGTCGAAGGCCACCTCAAGGACCTCGGGCTTCGCCTGAGCGCCGACGAACCACGGCTGGAACTCCATCCAGCCACTCTCGGTGCGCAGGCGCGTGCGAAGCGGGTCGTCGGTCGCCATGAGGATCGGCGCTTCGGTGAGTCCGAGCTTGCGTTGGATCTCGCGATTCACCTCGGTGAGTCGTCCACCAGCGCGCAGCTGCGCGGTGCGATGAATGTGCAGTGCAAGGTCGCGATCACCGAGTCGGAACCAGTCGGGGGCGCCGATCTTGCCGAACTGCTCGAGGGCATTCCACGTTTCACCAGCGAGGCCCCAGCCGCGCTCGCGGTCGCCGAGATCGGCGAGCGTGTAGAGCAGGGTGTCGTGGTCTGGGCAGATCGTGAGGCCGTGTAACTCGAAATCGTCGCCGGCGTTCGCGATGATCGAGAGGTCTCCTACCGGTAGAGCCGCACGGAGGCCGTGGGCGAGCTTCGCGCCGCCTACGCCACCGGCCAGGAGTGCGACGCGCGGACTCACGCGGTCAGTGCGGGGAGCACCTCGCGCCCGAAGGCGGCGGCCCACTCGGCTTGGTTCCGGCCCACGTTGTGCAGGTAGATCTTGTCAAAGCCCATGTCGAGGTAGCGCTGAATGGTCTTGCGGTGCGTCTCAAGATCACTCGAGATCACCATCCGCCCAGCGAAATCCTCTGGCCGTACGAGCTTCGCCATCTGCTGGAAGTCGGTTGGGTTGCGAATGTCTTGCTTCGGGAACTTCATGCCGCCGTTTGGCCACTCGCGCATTGCGTTGGCCAGCGCCTCCTCGTCGGTTGCAGCCCACGAGAGGTGCAGCTGCAGAATCTTTGGCATGGTGTCTGGGTTCTTTCCAGCCGCGCGCGCGCCCTCGGCGAACTTGTCGAACACGGTCTGGATCTTCTCGTCGGCGGCGCCCACTGTGATGATGCCGTCGCAGAGTTCGCCCGTTTTCTTGGCGGTGATGGGGCCGGCGGTTGCAACATAGATTGGTGGTGGGGCAGGAGGGAGCGTCCAGAGGCGCGTGCTTTCGAGTTGGTACCAGCTACCAGAGTGCTTGACCTCCTTGCCGGTGAAGAGCTTGCGGATGATCTCGATCGCCTCGAACATGCGGGCGATGCGCTCACCAACCTCGGGCCAGTAGCCGCCCACGACATGTTCATTCAGCGCCTCACCAGAGCCGAGTCCGAGCCAGTGTCGACCCGGATACATCGCCTCAAGGGTGGCCGACGCCTGTGCAACTGTTGCTGGGTGCATGCGCCAACCGGGACAGGTGACGCCAGGGCCAACATCGCCCTTGGTGCGTTCGGCGAGAAGTGTCATGACGTTCCAAACAAATGGCGCAGAGCCCTGCTCGGGCACCCATGGCTGGAAGTGATCGGCGGCCATGACGCCGCTGAAGCCTGCCTGCTCGGCGGCTACGGAGTAGTCGACCACCTCGGTCGGCCCGAACTGCTCGAGCATCGCGGCGTAGCCGATCTTTGCGGCCCCGTTACCCATCTCGCCCCCTACTCCTGGCTCGCGGCGGGCTTACCGTGCGCGAAGACCTGATCTGGATTGATGGTGATCACGATACGCTCCATCGCGCTCAGGCGAGCGATCGTGCTCGCCAGGAGTGCCGGATCGGTGAGGTATTTGGCCGCCACCCGTTGGAGTTGGGCCTGCCCACGCTCCTGGTCGTCATCGATCTGTACACGCCCAAGGATCTGGACGTAGTCGTAGCGGTCTTCGACCATGAACGAACAGCGGGGGTCGCGCCGGAGATTGGCGGGCCAGCGCCGCCCCCCAGCGGTGTTCACGATGATCGAATCGCCCTCCAGGGCGTACCAGACCACGGCTGCAAAGGGGGCACCGTCGGCATCGATCGTGGAGATCGTGCCGAAGCGGGGTCGGTCAAGGAAGGTTCGAATCGCGGGATCGTGGATTCCTCTTGGGCTCATGAGGCGTACGCTACACGCAACGGAGCCCGCCGTCCTTAGGCGGGCCCAGAAGTTGCGGAGGTGCTCCATGGCCCAGATCCATCTTCACGCCGAGAGCGGCGATTACGCCCCAATCGTCCTGATGCCAGGAGACCCGAATCGTTCCAAGCGGATCGCGGCCCGATTCGACGGCGGCCTGGAGAAGGCGAAGTTGGTCAACGAGCACCGTGGCCTCCTCGGCTACACGGGAACCATCAACGGCGTGCCGGTCAGCGTGCAAACGACGGGGATGGGAACGCCAACCACCAGTATCGTCATGGAGGAGCTGCTGAACCTCGGTGTCGAGACGTTTGTGCGCATCGGCACCTGTGGTGGCTTCCTGCATCTTGAGACGGGCGATGTGATTGTCGCGTCGGCGGCGGTCGCCAGCAGCGGCATCGGGCCCATCCTTGGATTCGACGAGCCAACGGCGCCAACCGCCGACTTTGATGTGACCAACGTCCTGGTTGCGGCTGCAAAGACCAAGGGCTTGACCACCCATGTTGGCCCGATCGTGACCTCTGATGTCTTCTACGATCCGAACCCCCTCGGCACCGCACGGTGGGGTGCGCGCGGCTATCTCGGCGTTGAGATGGAGTCGGCGGCAATGTTCTTGTTGGCGATGCGCGAGCGCGCCAAGGGGCGACCGGTTCGCGCGGGAACGATTTTGACGGTGTCCGACACCATTCGCGATCCAAAGGTTGTCGCTGAGGCGCGCAAGGGCGGCAGTGAGCCGTGGTACCGACTTCCTGAAGATGAGCTGATCAAGCGCATTGATTTAACGATCGGCGCCGCGCTGAAGGCCGCCGCGACGCTCGGCGCTCGCTAGTCCGTTCACCCGTGACGCGAACTACGCCGCTCCCAATCGGCGTCGCCCTCGGCACCATTGGCCTGGAAGGGGATGCGTGGCTGCGCGCCGCGGCGCTCTTGGCGACAGCGCCGATCGATCGGCTCTGGATCTGGGATCACCTGATGGGGCGTGGTGCTCCAGATCGCCCGGTGCTTGAGGCAACGAGCCTCGCCGCCGCAGCCCTCGCGCTGAACCCGAATCTGCATGTCGGCACGCTGGTGCTCGATGTTTCGAAGCGGCACCCTGCGCTCACCGCAAAGATTGCGGCAACGCTCGATGCGATCGCTCCGGGGCGATTTACGCTCGGCATTGGTGCTGGAGGTGATGTTGCGGAGCATGATGCGCTGGGCATCCCCTATGGCGAGGTGGGTGAGCGCATTGCGGCGCTGGCCGCACAGGTGGTGGTCGCGCGCGCGATGTTGGACGGCGAGCCGAGTCAGCGCCTAACACTCACCGCGCCTGGCAGCCTGAACGGTGCGGCGAGCGCCCCCCGCCCAGGCGCTCGTCTGCGATTGCTGATCGCCGGTGATCATCCGAGTTCGATCAGCCTTGCAGCGGCGTCCGCTGATGAGTGGGTGGCACCAGCGGCGACATTCGCCGTGGGGCTTGCACGGTTGCGCGAGGGGGAACGAGCGGCAGGTCGTGCCAAGCCCCCAGTACGAACACACATGCTGCACCAGCTGAGCGCGAGCGAGAGGTTGATCGAATCGCCATTCGGAAGCGATCCGAAGGGGACGTTGGCTGAGGCTCACGCAGCGGGAGCCGATGGATTGATCGTGACGGTGCGGACTGAACGCGATGTGGAAGACGCCCTCCAACTCTTGGAGAAACTGCGATGATGTCGGCATGAGCGAAGTGCAGGACCGCAATCAGTTTCAACCGTGCGTTCGTTGTGGCGCGCCAGTCTCGTTGCAGACGGCGCTCTGCGAGCGTTGCAACCCGCTTGGCCTGGCGCAACCGTCGGCGAGCCAGAGTCACGGCACAGTCTTCCTCGGGATCGGCGCCGCCGTGCTCCTTCTGGCGGCCCTGGCTGGCAGCTCCTCACGCGGGATCGGGCCATTCACCGCGACAATGAGCGCGGGAAGTTCCGTGCCTGGCGGGCTTTCGGTGGCCATCACCATCACGAACACGGGGAGAACCGCAGGGTCAGCTACCTGCCAGGTCACCACGAGCGTCATCGGCAGTGCGGGCCTCTCCGAAATCATCTCCACACCGCGTATCGAGCCAGGGGCAACGACCACCGTCGATCGTCAGCTCAAGAGCTTTGGGAGTGACCCTATCCCCCTGGCGATCTCCTGCGGCGGCTAGTTCGCGGCTGAACCCTCTTCAATGATGCGCTTGAGATGGCGCAGATCCGACCGAAAGATTGAGCCCAGGATCGGTCGCTGAACGAACCCTCCAAGGTTTGCAAAGAGTGGTGGTCGCAGGTACTCCATCCAATCGATGCGCGTGTGCGTTGCATCAATTTCTGTGAAGCGCAGCAGCCCTTCACCAACGAACCTCCCCTCGTGTCGAATGGCGAAGGTGCTCGGTGGATCAACCTGCGTGATCACCACATCGTCGGTGGTTGAGATTCCGAAGATGCGCACGGTAGCCCGCCCACGTGAACCGGGCTGAATTGGTGGCGGCGTGAGCATCTCGACGCGCTTCATCTCATGCATCCATTCCGGCTGACGAGCAATATCCGAGGCATACGCCCACACCGCAGTTCGCGGTGCGGCAATCTCAATCGTGAGGTTGATCTCGGGCCGTCCGATTTTTTTCGCAGCGATCAGTAGCCCGAGGAGCTGCTCGACGACGACTGCGCCAAAAATGCCAAGCGCAGCGATCAGGAGCAGGGCCATTAGCAGAGCACTCCGCCCGCCGATTCAATTGCTTGCAGTGCGGCGGCGGTGTCGCCGTCGTGCAGTTCGACACCTGCTGATGCGGCGACCGCCACCTCAACCGTGAACCCTGCAGCGAGTGCGTCGAGGGCCGTGGCCTTAACGCACCAATCGGTCGCAAGGCCACAGACCGTCACGAGGGTTACGCCAGCGTTGTGGAGGAGCGCTGCAAGCTCTGTGGAGCGCACCTCGCCGGTGATCGGGTTGCGCAGTGAGAATGCGCTGTAGCCATCTTCGCCCGCGACCCCTTTACGAATCACGATATCACCGGGCCGCTGGGCGAGGACCGCCTCCGGAAGAAGTTCTGCCCCTGGGCTCCCGGCGACGCAGTGCATCGGCCAGGAGCCACCCTGCGGGGCGAAGTGCGGCGTGCTCTCGGGGTGCCAGTCCTGGCTCCACACGACGAGCTCGCCGTGGGTGCGTGCGCGCTCAACCAGGCGCAGCACGTGCGGGAGGGCGGCGGGGGCACCTGACACGAAGAGCCGCCCTGCAGGGTCGCCGAAGTCAACCTGAAGGTCCATGATCAGGAGGGCGCGCTGTGGCTTTGCCATACCCACATCCTCGCACGGGGCGCTACCCTTGGGGAATCGTGAAGACCTTCGACTTCCTCGAGCAGATCCCCGACGCCGACCCAACGGAGACGGCGCGCCTTATCGGCGAGATTGAGCGCTCGATCGCCGCCCACGGCCCTGAGCGCGCCAAGCTCCTACTGATGCGCCTCTTGGCGCGGGCGCGCGACCTTGGTGTGGAACTCCCCACCCTGGCGACCACGCCGTACATCAACACCATCAAGACGAGTGATGAGCCCACCTTCCCAGGTGACGAGGCGATGGAGACGCGCATTCGCCATATCGTTCGCTGGAACGCCGCCGCAATGGTGCTGCGCGCGAACAAGACGCACCCCGGCATCGGGGGACACCTCGCCACCTACGCCAGCGCCGCCAGCCTCTATGAGGTCGGCTTCAACCACTTCTTCCGCGGAAAGCAGGGTGGCGCCGGTGACCAGATCTTCTATCAGGGACATAACGCGCCAGGTATCTATGCGCGCGCCTATCTCGAAGGGCGCATCAACGCACCGCAACTCGATCGCTATCGACAAGAGACGGCCGGACACGGCGGCCTGCCGTCGTATCCGCATGCGCGCCTCTTGCCGGACTTCTGGGAGTTCCCAACCGTTTCGATGGGCCTCGGCGGCATTGGATCCATCTATCAAGCCCGCTATAACCGCTACCTCCACAACCGCAGCCTCACCGACACCTCGGGGAGCCGCGTCTGGGCGTTCTTGGGTGATGGTGAGATGGATGAGCCGGAGTCCGCTGGCGCGCTGACACTTGCTGCGCGCGAAGGGCTCGACAACCTGACCTGGGTGGTGAACTGCAACCTGCAGCGACTCGATGGACCAGTGCGCGGCAACGGCAAGATTATCCAGGAGCTTGAGGGGCTCTTCCGCGGCGCCGGCTGGAACGTGATCAAGGTGATCTGGAGTCGCGAGTGGGACGAACTCCTCGCCAACGATGCGGGCGGGCACCTCGTACGCAAGATGGACTCAACCGTTGACGGCGAATTCCAGAAGTACATCGTTGCCGGAGGCGCCTACATTCGCGAGCACTTCTTTGGCCCCGAGCCAGAGCTTGGCGCGCTGGTGAAGCACCTTTCGGATGACGATCTCGCGCACCTCCGACGTGGCGGTCATGACTACCGCAAGATCCACGCCGCCTACGCCTCAGCCGTGGCGCACAAGGGTGCCCCCACCGTGATCCTGGCAAAAACGGTGAAGGGCTACTCACTCGGGCCATCTGTTGAGGCAACGAATGTCACCCACCAGGCCAAGAAGCTCTCCGAAGCGGAGCTCTTTGCCTTCCGTGATCGACTCGGCCTACCGATCCCAGACGAGAAGATTCCTGAGGCCCCGTACTACCACCCTGGCCCGAACAGCCCAGAGGTGAAGTACATCAACGAGCGGCGCGCCGCACTTGGCGGCCCACTCCCGTCTCGTGTGGTTCACCCGGTGAACTGGAGTGCGCCAGAGGCGGCGGTCGACGCCGAGTTCGCTGCGGGTAGCAGCGTGCCGGTCAGTACCACCATGGCGTTCGCCAAGCTGCTGCGAAACATGTTGCGCGATCCGAACGTTGGCCAGCAGATCGTGCCGATTGTTCCGGACGAGGCGCGTACCTTCGGCATGGACCCACTCTTTAAGCAGAGCGGCATCTATGCGCCGTTCGGTCAGCGCTATGAGCCGGTCGACTCCGAGTTGCTGTTGAGCTATCGCGAATCACAGAGTGGCCAGTTCCTCGAAGAGGGGATCACCGAGGCGGGCTCCATGGCCTCGTTCCAGGCGGCCTCCACCGCCTATGCAACGCACGGCGTGCCGACGATCCCGTTCTACGTCTTCTACTCAATGTTCGGCTTCCAACGCGTCGGTGATCAGATCTGGCAGGTCGGCGATGCGCGCGGCCGCGGCTTCTTGATTGGCGCCACTGCTGGCCGTACGACACTCGCCGGCGAGGGGCTGCAGCACGACGATGGCCACTCGCAGTTGATCGCGCATCTGCATCCGCATGTGGCGGCGTACGACCCGTCGTTCGCCTATGAGATGGCGGCACTGATTCGACGCGGCATGGATCGCATGCACGGTGGCCGTGAGGACATCCTCTACTACCTCACGATCTACAACGAGAACCAGGCGCAGCCGGCGCGTCCGGAGGGGGCGCACGTCGATGAGGGGATCCATCGGGGCCTTTATCGATTCGCCGAAGCGGATGCAAATAGCAGCGGGCCAATCGTTCGACTCTTCGGCTCGGGCGCGATCATGGGCGAGGTCCTTGCCGCGCGTGATCTACTGCGCGAACGGTTCGGCGTGCGGGCCGAAATCTGGTCGGCCACCTCGTATTCAGAGCTGCGTCGCGAAGCCCTCGTGGTGGAGCGCTGGAATCGTCGTCACCCTGAGAGCGCGCCTCGCACCTCGTGGCTGCAGGATCAGCTCGGCAGTGGCGGCGCGCCAATCGTTGCCGCCAGCGACTGGGTGACGGCGCTGCCGGACCTCCTCGCCCCGTGGATTGATGTGCCGTATCTTGTGCTCGGTACCGACGGGTTCGGCTTGAGCGATACGCGCGAGGCGCTCCGCGACTTCTTCTCTGTCGACGCGAAACACATCACCGCTGCAGCCATGGTGGCCCTGGCGCGTGGTGGCGAGCGCACGCCGGCCGAGGCGGCCACCGCGATCAAGGAGCTGGGCATCGATCCTGATCGCCTCCCCGTCTTCGTTCTCGACCGCTAAACCGCGACGAAAGACAAGGCTGCTTGTCGCATTAGACAGGTGCGGTTGACACTTTTCACTACGGGATGGCACCATTTCCCTCAAGCGATCGCAACATCTGCGAGAGGGGGAATTGAGTGGAGAGCATCTTCGCCTGGGGCTTCGGGGGGCTACTCACCGGACTTCGTGAGGGAGTCGAAGCCGCACTCATTGTTGGCATCATTGCGAGCTATCTCGTAAAGATCGGTCGCGCCGATCGACTTGCCAGCGTGTGGCTCGGCGTTATCACCGCAATCGTTGCCTCTGCCGTCATCGGCGTCGTGGCATTTGTCGCCCTTGGGAGCCTGGAGGGAACTGCCGAACAGATCATCGCCGGCACCACCTCGCTCCTTGCTGTGGTGATCCTCACCTACATGCTCTTCTGGATGCGCAAGCAGGCCGTCTCACTTGGCGCAGATCTGCGCAAGGGTGTCGATCGTGCCGTTGCATCAACCTCCGTTCTGGGCCTTGCACTGCTTGCCTTCACCGCGGTGATCCGTGAAGGGATTGAGTCGGGGCTCTTCCTACTCGGCCAGACGACCGCTGCGGCGGGTGAAGGACTCTCCGTGGTCTTTGGTGCCGTACTCGGCCTACTGATTGCTGCGGGTATCGGCGTGCTGATCTTCCGTGTCGGGTTGCGACTCAACCTCAGCGCCTTCTTCAACGTGACGGGCGCCGCTCTCGTAGTAATTGCATCTGGACTTCTCTCGTACGGCGTACACGAGTTCATTGAGGTTGGCCTGCTGCCAGGGTTGATCACACCGCTCTATGACATCTCTGCGGTGCTTCCGCACACAGAGGGGATTGGTCAGTTCCTGCGCGCCATCTTCGGATACAGCGCCACCCCTGAACTCACGACGCTACTGGCGCAGGGGGCGTATCTGCTCTTTGGCCTCTTCTTCTACGTTCGACCCGTGCGGCGCGCCGCCGCAAACCGCGCCGCCGCTACAGCCTGACTGGCGCGCGCAAGCCCGGCGCGCGATGATGCACTGATGCCGATACTTCTCGTTGACGGGCTCTCCCACTCGTATGGCAAGCGTCAGGTGCTGCGCAGCATTTCGCTGGAGATTGGCGCGGGCGAGTCGGTCGCACTCCTTGGCCCAAACGGCTCCGGGAAGTCGACGCTGTTGCGACTCGTTGCGGGACTCCTCACGCCGACGGCTGGCCACGTTGCACTCGCTGGGAGCGCGGCCGCCGCTGGCCGTCCAGAGGTTGGCATTCTCTTCCAAGAGTCACGACTCCTGCCGTGGCGTACGGTGCTGCGCAATGTGACCCTACCGCTCGAGTTGGCGGGCGAATCGCTGCCACGCGCTCGGACGACTGCGGAGACAGCGCTCAAGAGCGTTGGTGCTGGGCAGCTGCTGGAGCGGAACCCGACTGAGATCTCGGGTGGCGAGCGCGGTCGCGTTGCCCTCGCTCGTGCGTTGGTACGAAAGCCTGCGCTCCTGCTTCTCGATGAACCGTTCGCCGCGCTCGATGCCATCACGCGGGCACGGCTCGACGACGAGCTTCCGGAGTTGGTTGCAGGTGCGGCGACGCTGCTTGTCACCCACGACGTCGCGGAGGCGCTGCTCGTTGCCGACCGGGTACTGATGCTTGGCGCGGACGGTGCCATTCATCTCGAGGTTCCAGGCTTGCGTGGCCTGCCGTCGGCTGGGCGCCGCGCCGCACTCCTCTCGCCAGATGGTGCTGCGCGACAGACGCGCCTCTACGAGGCCCTTGATGCGGTGTCGCATGCGTAGGCTGACTCAACTCACCCCCGTCGCCGTAGCCGCACTCCTCCTTGCCGCGTGGGAGCTCGGCGTTCGCGCTGCGTCGGTGCCGCAATTCGTGCTCCCTGCACCATCGACGATTGCCGTGCGATTCGCTGAGGCCTGGGCCGACGGCACCATGCTTCGCCACCTTGTGCCTACGGTGACCGAGGTCACGGTTGGCGGCCTGCTCGGCGGGGCGCTCGGCCTCTTGATCGGAGTCACGCTTGGCCTCTCGGGCGCCGCTCGTCGCGTGGTCAGCCCGTACCTCGTTGCGGCGCAGTCCACGCCAATCCTGGCGCTCGGTCCGGTGCTCGTGTTGTGGCTTGGGCCAGGGCTCGCGGCAAAGGTTGCCGTCTGCGCGCTGATCGCCCTCTTCCCCGTCGCAATCTCAACGCTGGTTGCCGTGCGCGATGTCGATGCCGGAACCCTGGAACTCATGCGCTCACTCGGCGCAACGCGCTGGCAGAGCCTCCGCTATGCGCGCCTCCCCGCGGCACGTGGCGGCATCCTCGCTGGGGCACGCGTCGCTGCAACCCTGGCAGTTGTCGGGGCAATCGTTGGCGAGTGGCTTGGTGGCAGCGCTGGCCTCGGCGTGCTCCTCAACCTTGCGCGCGGTTCACTCTTCGACACGCCACTTCTCTTTGCCGATCTGTTACAGATCGCCATCGTTGGCGTGAGCGCGTATGGGCTCGTACTTTTTGTTGAGCGGGTAACATCACGGAAGACCGCCTGACGCGGTCCTAAACTGAAGGGGGGGATGCATGAAGCGAATTTTGGTTGTACTCCTTGGCTCGATTGCGCTACTGGCCTCTGGCTGCACGGCGAGTGCATCACCATCGGCCTCAGCCGCACCGGTGAAGCTCACCGTTGGCCTCGGCTACATCCCCGGAGTGCAGTTCGCTCCCTTCTACCTGGCAGAGCAGAGCGGAGCCTATGCCGCCGCTGGCCTTGATGTCACGATTCAGAATCAGATTGATCCCGACCTCATTAGCCTTGTTGGGAGCGGTGCGCTCGATCTCGCCCTCGCCGATGGCACCAGCATGATCCCCGCCGTTTCGCAGGGGATTCCGGTGCGCTACATCACCACGATCTACGGAGTTCTGCCGAATGTCGTGATCGCGCGAACCGACGCGGGGATCATGAGCCCAGCCGATCTGAAGGGGAAGCGCGTTGGCACACCCGGACAATATGGATCGGGTTACCTGACCCTCCTCGGCATCCTTGGCGAAGCGTCGCTTGCCATTGGCGACGTATCGCTCGACCTGTATCCAGATTATGGACAGACGCAGGCGCTGATCACCGGTGCCGCCGACGCCACCACTGGGTACGCCAACAATGACCTCGTGCAGGCAAGAGCGGCGGGCATTGACGTTGAGGTCTTCTACGCCTCGGCTGCCGCACCATTCGCGGGTCCTGGACTGATCTCTTCACCGGACACGATCGCGAGCAAGCGCGACGCGATTCGTGCATTCATTGCAGCGACCCTCGAGGCGATGCGACAGATCGCGGCAAATCCCGACCTCGGTGTCGACGCCGCAGCGAAAGTAGTCCCGGAGGTTGCCGCGACTGCTGCAGCGCGCGTGAACTCACTCGCCGTCATGAAGGCGACCGTCGAAGTGTGGGCAGGCCCACTGCAACAGAGCGCGGGCTACGGAGCGATCAGCGTTGAAGGCTGGGAGACATCGATCAGTTTCATGCGGTCGGTTCCGGGGCAGCAGGTACTCGACGGACTGAAGGCGAGCGATATCGTCGACGAGTCGCTACTCCCGTAGCCTGAACGCCCCTAAACGAGCGGCCACGGGAGTGGCGGCCAGTCGGGGCTTGGCTCGGGGAAGCAGCCAGTCGCAGCGAGGTCGTTGAGGCGCGCCACCAGCGCGTCGATCTCGTCGCCATCGAGGAGTGGCGAGAGTTGCGCTCGCAGCGCTCCGTTTTCGGTCAGCCCGTGAACGCCGCGCAAAATGATTGCCTTCTCCTCTTCCGTGAACGGTGTGCTGCGCCACGCCCAGAGGACCGTGCGCAACTTCGGCTCAATGGCGAAGGTGACGCCGTGGTCCACGCCAAGGATGCGCCCGTCAGGGAGGGGGAGGATGTGCCCACCCTTTCGATCGCCGTTGTTGACGATCGCGTCGAAGAGGGCGAGTCGGCGAAGACCCTCGTCTGAGGCGTTGACGAGGTCGATCGCGCGCTGCACCCCCTCATGGTCTATCCAAAGCTGCACGGCGCCTTCGCCTGCTGGCCCGTCGCGCAGAATCGTGGGCGGGACCACGCTGAGGCCGAGCGCCTCACTAACGAGATACGCCGCGGTTTCGCGCGCGGCGAGGCTCCCCTCGGGGAAGTCCCAGAGCGGCAGCTCGCCGCGGATCGGCTTGTAAATCACCTGCAGTCCGCCCTCGATCTCGCAGAGGAAGCTCGCGTTGCTCGCCTCGGCGATACGCCCGATCGGCTCGAGCTCGGGGGAGCGGCGCATTAGGCGTAGGGCTTCTTCAATCTCCGTTGCACCTGTGGCGGTTGGGAGCGGTCCGTGCCAGTCCGGTGTCGCCGTCGCGTCCGTCACCTCAGTTGAGGAGCGCGGCCTTGCGTGCGCAGCGATGCCCGCGCGGGTCGAGTGGCACGCCGCAGTTTGGGCAGATCGGTCGACCGGCGGCGGCGAGCTGCAGCGCGTTCTCGGCGAACTCGAGCGCCGAGGCGACGCTGAGCGACACGCGCAAGACATCGGGACCGTCTGGCGCATCGTTGATCGGTGGTGGAGCGGCGGCATCTTCCACGCTCATGTCGTCGCGGAACTCGAGGATGAGTCGGGTGAGGAGTGGATCCCAGGCAAGGGCGATGGTGCCGACGCGGAACTCAGCGGTGAACGGTTCAGCAAGCGCGGGAAGCTTGCGCGGGAGCGGGAGCGACGCGCTGGGGAGCTGGACGCTGCCTCCCTCGCTCAGATCCTTCAGCATCTCGACGATCCGACGCGCAAGAACGGCGATCTGGCTCTTCTCAACGACAACGGTGGCGGCGATACCCCCGCCGATTGATTGCAGATGAAAGATGCGCTGCCCAGGCTCGCCGATGGCGCCAGCGATGAACTGGTCAGGCGGATCGAAGCGAATGATCCGCCGCGCCATTAGTTGTCGCCGCGCAGTCGTCGAAGGAGTGAAGGCTTGGCTGCCTTTTCTACGAGGCCGGCGGCTGCACCTTCAGCGGACAGGTTGACGCGCACAACCGTTGGGCGCTCACCGCTGTAGCGAATGACGGTGATGCTCGCTGGGTCGATTGCTATGCGCTGGAAGAGGTCGAGTGGGGTGCCGAGCGCGTCGGCAACGATCGCCTTGATGATGTCGCCGTGGCTGGCGCAGAGCCAGGTTTCGTCATCGCTGAACCGCGCATCGATCTCGCGAATCGCCTCTACCGCGCGCGCGGAGGCGGCACGGAGTGATTCGCCATTGGGAAAGAGCATCGCCGATGGTTGGCGCTGCACCGTGCTCCAGAGTGGGTCTTTCATGAGTTTGCGTAGCTCTTTGCCCGACCAGTCTCCGTACTCCACCTCGGTGAGACGCTCGTCGACCACGATGTCGGGGCGCGACTTCACACTGGGGCCACGCATGGAGCGCACCGCCTCTGCGGTCTCAAGGCAGCGCTGCATTGGCGATGAGGCGATCCCAACAATCTGGACGGCGCTGAGCGCCTCGGCGAGCGCCGCCGCCTCCTTGCGCCCGGCTGGGCTGAGCGGGATCCCCTTGATGCGACCACTCAGCTTGATGCCGGTCTCGGCGGTGCGCGCGTGACGAACGAGAATCAGTCGTGCCATCGGTCAGTCGAAGTGCTGGAAGAGTGGTGGGTAGCTGAGGTCAATGGAGCGGTTCTTGCCGCCGACCTCGGTGAGTGGTACCTCAACGATTGCGCCGCCCTTCAGTGCAACCATCACACCGAAGCGGCCAGCCTCCAGAGCCTCGATTGCAGCAACCCCATACCGTGTGCCGAGCACGCGGTCGGCGGCGGTTGGTGCGCCGCCGCGCTGCAGGTGTCCCAGACGAGTGCAGCGCACCTCGAGCCCGCTGCGCACTTCAAGGATCGTGGCGAGCGCATCGCCAACGGCAACCTTGTCAAGTCGCGGATGCCCGAACTCGTCGAGCGGCACCGACGTCGTTGATGAGCCTGCAGCCGGGAGCTTCACCCCCTCGGAGACAACGATGATCGAACTTCCATCGCCGATTGCGCGGCGCGCCTTCAGCTTGGCGACGAGTTCGTCGAGTGCCTCGGCGGTGAACTCCACCTCGGGGATGAGGATCGCATGCGCGCCACCGCCGAGCCCGCCCCATGCAGCGACCCACCCCGCGTCGCGCCCCATCACTTCGACAACGGCAACTCGGTGATGTGATGCCGTGGTGGTGGCAATGCGGTCGAGCGCCTCGGTGACGATATTCGCTGCGGTGTCAAAGCCGAGGCAGCCTTCGGTCCCCCAAACATCGTTGTCCATTGTCTTCGGAATTGCATTGACCGCCGCGCCGCGCTTCGCGAGACCTGCCGCAACGGAGAGGGTGTCGTCGCCACCGATGGCGATGAGGGCATCAAGTCCGAGCGCGCGGATGTTCGCCTCGGCGGCATCGAGGCCACCCTCGCGCTTCAGGAGATTCGTGCGGCTTGAGCCGAGCATCGTGCCCCCTTGCGCCTGGATGCCGTGCACGGCGGCGCGATCGAGCGGGCGGGTGAGTGGCGCACCGACCGCTGCGAGCCCCTTCCAGCCGTCGAGGACACCAACCACTTCGTGGCCGCCCGCCGTTGCACGGTGCACCACGGCGCGAATCGCCGGATTCAACCCTGGGCAGTCTCCGCCGCCGGTCAACACGCCAATCTTCATCTTGCTGCTCATCGGGTTGCCTCCGTCATCTTCTCCGGGCGAACGATGGCGTCGAACTGTTCGTCACTGATGTAGCCGAGCTCCAGAGCGGTTGCACGAAGCGTGCCACCACTGGCGTGAGCACGCTTGGCGATCTCCGCCGCCTTGTCGTAGCCGATCACCGGGGTGAGGGCTGTGACCAGCATCAGCGAGTCGTTAAGCAGCTCGGTGATGCGCGCCGAGTCTGGCTCGGTGCCAGCGAGGCAGTGATCGGCAAACGAGCGTGCCGCATCGCCCAGCAGGCGGATCTGCGCCAGCAGGTCGAGCGCGATCAGCGGCTTGAAGACGTTGAGCTGGAAGTTCCCCTGACTTGCGGCAAAGGCGATCGCTGCGTCGAGTCCGTAGATCTGCACGCAGACCATCGTCAAAGCCTCGGCCTGGGTCGGGTTCACCTTCCCGGGCATGATCGAAGAGCCTGGCTCGTTCTCGGGGATTCGCAGCTCACCAAGACCGGCACGAGGGCCAGAGGCGAGCCAACGCACATCGTTGGCGAGCTTCATCAGCGTCGCGGCGGTGGTGCGCAGTGCAGCGGAGGTAGTGAGGGTCGCCTCCTGCCCAGCGAGTGCGGCGAACTTGTTCGGTGCGCTCATGATCGGTTCGCCGGTGAGCTTCGCGATCGCCTTGGCGGCGCGTTCGGCGAATTCAGGATGGGCGTTCAGGCCAGTGCCAACGGCGGTGCCACCGAGGGCAATCGCGCGGAGCTCACCCTGCGCCGCCTCGATGCGGGCGATGTCGCCTGCGAGGGCCGCAGCATGGGCGCTGAACTCCTGGCCAAGGGTGAGCGGCACCGCATCTTGCAGATGTGTTCGGCCGATCTTCACGATGCCGCTCCAGGCGGCGGCCTTTGCACTGATGATCGAGTGGAGGTGGCGCAATGACGGAAGGAGCGACTTGCTGACTGCGAGCGTTGCGGCGATGTGGATCGCACTCGGGAAGGCGTCGTTCGACGACTGTGAGAGGTTCACATCGTCATTCGGGTGAATTGGGCTCTTGCCGCCGCGCGTTCCGGTGGCGCGCTCGTTGGCGATGGAGGCGATCACCTCGTTCACGTTCATGTTGCTCTGGGTGCCAGAGCCAGTCTGCCAGGTTGAGAGAGGGAACTCGCTGTCGGCGCCGCCGCCCGTCACAACGCTCGCAGCCTCAACGATGAGCTTCGCCTTATCGGCGGGGAGGAGCCCGAGTTCAGCATTCACGGTGGCCGCAGCGCCCTTGATGGTGGCGAGGGCGTGGATCACCTCAAGGGGCATACGGTCGTTGCCGATGTCGAAGAAGTGCAGGGAACGAGCCGTCTGCGCGCCCCAGTGCTGATCGGCCGGAACCTCGATCTCACCGAATGAGTCGCGCTCCGTGCGTGTCTTCTTTGCGTTGCTCATGGCAGCCTCCGATACGGGCGCAGCGCGCCTCTCCTGTAAGTGTAGGATCCCACGCATGAGCATGGAGCAGGGGATCCTGGCCCCCTTCACGGCGAGCGACGGGGTAACCCTCTTCCGACGCGTCTATGAGCCGCTCGGCGCGCCGCTCGGCGAGTTGCTACTCGGGCACGGGATCGGAGAGAACTCCAGCCGCTACATCCAGGCAGCACGCGCCTTCGCTGCCGCCGGATGGCGCACAACGACCTGGGACCTGCGGGGCCACGGTCGATCCGAGGGGCCACGCGGCTACGTGAAAGACTTCCGTCGCTTCCACCTCGACCTCGCAGAGCAGGTGAGAGAGCTGCAGCGCACAGGGCGGCGGGTTGTTGTCGTCGCCCACAGCCTTGGTGGCCTCATCGCCTTCGGCGCTGTCGCTGCGGGGCTCACGAAGCCCGATTATCTCGTGCTCTCTGCGCCAGCACTGGAGGCGAACATCGCGACCTGGAAGCGAATCGTTGCCCCAATCCTCTCGCGCGCCCTGCCAATGCTACGCATTCCAACGGGCATCGGTGCTGACACCAGCCCCGGCGAGCGACTTGAGAATCTTGACCCGAGCGCTCCGGCGACGATGCGGGCGGTAACGACCCGTCTCGGTGACGAAGGCTTTCGCGCACAGAGGGCGGCACGCGCCGTTGTTGCCGCTGGGGGCAACTTCCCTGTGCCCACGCTGGTAACGCAGGGCGATGGCGATGCGCTGGTGCGACCGGAGTGGACCAAGCCGCTCGCAGGCCTTGGAAACATTGAGTACCTAACGTTGCGCGGGTTCAATCACCATCCGTTTGCAACCCTTGCGTATCAGGTCGCCATCGACGAGATGCTGCAAAGGATTGGGCGTCGCTAGGCGGGTCTAGTACTCCTGACCAAGAGCCGCACGTGCCTTGGCGGGATCATCAACGACAAAGGCAAAGGTCGCCCGGTCGCCCCATCGCCCCATGAAAAGGTGTCCATACACGTTGACGCCGGCAGCGGCGAGTCGATCGAGCACGGAGAGCATGCCGCCCGGCTGATCGTCGACTTCGGCAAGAACGGATTCACTTTCAATGAATGTGTAGGAGCCACCCTCAAGCACAGCGCGCGTCTTGACGTCATCGGCGGTCTTGAGGATGACATGCCCAACATTGCCGATGCCGCCGCCACCAATCGCCTTGAGGTCCACCCCTTGACGCTCAAGCTCACGGCAGAGCTCCGCGAGCGCCCCAGGCCTATGCGCGAGTTGGACCACGAACTGATGTGACATAGGTGGAGGGTAGCGCGCGCTGCCGCGCTTCGCTAGGGGCGGCTCGCGCGACGGAGCGCCCCACGGAGGCGACGGCGGCGGTAGGCTCACGGAGAGCCCCAACTGGGGCCGAGCGGTAGGAGGGTGCAGATGCGCGCGTGGAAGCAGATCATCAACGGCAGGTCGGTCGCGGCAAAGTCTGGGAAGGCCATCTCTGTCGAAGATCCGTCAACGCGCGAGGTGTTGGGCAGCGTTCCACAAAGTGGTCGCGCCGATGTTGATGCGGCAGTTGCGGCTGCGGCAGCGGCCTTCCCAGCATGGAGCGCCACCACCCCCGCCGAGCGCGCGCTCGCGCTGTTGAAGCTTGCCGACGCACTTGAGTCGGCGAAGCGCAAGTTCGTGAAGGCTGAGTCCGAGAACGCCGGTAAGCCAATCAGCGCCGTCGGCATGGAGGTTGATGCCGTCGTCGACAACCTGCGCTACTTCGCAGGCGCTGGACGCAACATGGAGGGGAAGGCTGTCGCCGAATACCTCCCAGGGCGCACGAGCATGATTCGCCGCGATCCGGTCGGGGTCGTCGCCTCCATTGCGCCGTGGAACTACCCGCTGCTGATGGCTGGTTGGAAGATTGGCCCGGCGCTCGTCACAGGGAACACCGTTGTCTTGAAGCCGTCGGCGCGCACGCCAATTACGGCGCTGATGCTCGGAGCACTGGCACAGGAGTTCCTCCCCGCGGGCGTCTTGAATGTCATTACGGGCACCGGAGATGAGGCTGGCGCCTATCTTGCGCAGCACCCTGGCGTCGCAATGGTCTCGGTGACAGGCGATACCGCCACCGGGAAACGCATCGCCGCGGCTGGCGCCGCAACGGTGAAACGCCTCCATCTAGAGCTTGGTGGCAAGGCGCCCGTGCTCGTCTTCGACGATGCCGACGTGGAACTTGTTGCGAGCACGATGCGTGCCGCAAGCTTCTGGAATGCGGGGCAAGACTGCACCGCAGCCTGCCGCATCATCGCTGGGCCAAAGATCTACGAGCGACTTGTCGACGCACTCATCAAGCAGGTGAAGACGATCAAGGTTGGACCGACCAGCGACAAGGCGACCGAGATGGGGCCGCTGATTAGCGCCGCACAGCGCACCCGCGTTGATGGCTTCGTGCAGCGAGCGGGCAAGAAGGCCGAAGTTGTTCTTGGTGGCAAGGGCGTCGCTGGAAAGGGCCATTTCTACCGCCCAACGATTATCGCTGGACCGGCGCAGGGCTCAGAGATCGTTCAAGAGGAGGTCTTCGGGCCGGTCGTATCGGTGCAGCGCGCCAAGAGCGCCGATCAGATTTTGGAGTGGGCGAACGACTGCCAGTTCGGCCTCGCATCGTCGCTTTGGACGAGCGATATCGCCCGAGCCTTCAAGGTGAGCAAGGCGCTGCAGTTCGGCACCGTCTGGGTGAACGATCACTTCACGCTGGCGAGCGAGATGCCGCACGGCGGCTTCAAGCAGTCCGGCTACGGCAAGGATCAGTCGATGTACGCCCTTGAGGACTACACCGTGGCGAAGCACATCATGGTGCGCAGCGAGTAGGCGATCCTCATCGGGCTGATGCCGTAGGCTGCGCTAGATGCAGCACGATGCGCCAACGCCACCACCGTTCGAAGAGGGGCTCCCGCAGGAGCTCTGGTTCAGCGTTGACGTGGAGTGCTCGGGTCAGACGCCACTCGATGGGAGCCTGATCAGCATCGGTGCCTGCCTCGTAGACGACCCCAAGAAGAGCTTCTACGTCGAGCTGCGCCCGGATGTCACGAAGCAGTGGGGCCACAAAGAGGAGCGCGTCCATCGCCTCTCCCGTGCGCACCTTGAGGCGAACGGCATCGATCGCCTCGACGGGGTACGCCAGTTCGCCCTCTGGGTCCGCGCTACCGCCGAGGCCACCGCACCCGAGTCGAGTCCACTCTTTGTTGGCTTTAACACCCCATTCGATTGGATGTGGCTCACGATGGCGTTCGCCGAGGCCGGCGTGAAGAATCCCTTCGGCATGTCGGCGATGGACCTAAAGAGCGTCTACTACACGCTACACGGCGGCGAGAACCTTACGTGGAAGAAGACGGTCAAGCGCTTCGTGCGCCAGGTATACCCAACCGACCTTGTCGCTGATCACCATGCCCTCGCCGACGCGATTGAACAGGCGGAGCTTGCGCGCGACCTACGAAGCAAGGCGCTCAAGAATCGCATTCCGCCAACAATCCCCGAGCGACGATGAGAAAGGCCGCGCGGGGCGCGGCAGCCCAGCCACTCGATGGGGAGTTCGTCCGCAAGGTGAACCGTGCGTTGCTCACCTGGTACGCCGCTAGCGCCCGGCCGCTAAAGATCCGTGAGCGATCGGATCCGTACAGCGTGCTGGTGAGCGAGGTGATGGCACAGCAGACCCAAATCTCGCGTGTTGATCAGTTGGCGACCGCCTTCCTTGCTCGATTTCCAACACTCGAGTCACTCGCAGCGGCTGAGACCGCAGATGTGCTGGTGGCGTGGAAGGGGCTCGGATACAACCGACGTGCGCTGGCGCTGCAACGCGCCGCCGCGGCCGCTGTTGCCGCTGGTGGCCTGCCATCGAACGTTGGTGGGCTGATGGAGCTCCCTGGAATCGGCCCGTACACGGCACGCGCCGTTGCCGCAATCGCGTTCGGTGGTCGAGAGGTTCCCGTCGACGTCAACATTGCGCGCATCGTCGCGCGACTAGTTGGTGCGGATTCGCCACTGGCACCCCGCGATGCGCAAAGGCGCGCCAACGAGTTTGGCGCCGAACTCGCAGATGGCGAGGCTGGCGCGTGGGCGCAGGCGGCAATGGACCTCGCTTCGTCGGTATGCCGAGCCGCTGCACCACTCTGTGGTGAGTGTCCGTTGCGCGACCACTGTCCGTCCGCCGGCCGTGCCTTTGCGAAGCCGCCGCGCAGTGGCGAACCGCGAACCCCCTTCACGAAGACCGCGCGATGGCTGCGCGGACGCCTACTTGATGAGTTGCGCGAGGCTGGCCGGGCAGGGGCGCAGGTCGCTGGTGAGCGTGGCGAGCACAACGAAGCGGCGGTCGCGGCTACCATCAACAAGATGGTCTCCGAGGGGCTCGCCGAGTCGCTGGGAGGGGATCGCTACCGTCTGCCGCACCGCGGCGACTGAGGGGAGGGTCGTGGACGACCTTGAGCTGCTGAATCAGATCTTCGAGGAGACCCTGACCGAACAGGAGGGGCTCCCGTTCGTCGCTCGCTTCCGCGAGGCCCTCCATGCCAAGCGCGCCGCTGAGTTCAATCTGACCGCAGCCTCTACCGAGCAGTACGACGAGGTCGAGCGCATCGTGCGAGCGCTGACACTGCGCTTTCGGCTCACCAGCCTGGTTGAGGAGCGCCGTCGTGCGGCACAACTCACTGCAAGCGCGCATCCCGCGGCCGCCCCAGGCCCTGGCAGCTTTGACGCCGCGCTCGCCGATCTAGCTGCCGCTGGGCTCAGCGTTGCGGCGATTCGAGCCGTCGCCGCGCAGGTGAGCTACCTCCCAGTCCTCACCGCTCACCCCACCGAGGCGCGCCGTCGCACGCTGATCGATACGCTCAGTCGCATCCGCACCCTGCTCGACCGACGCGCTCTTGGCGGCACCTTTGGTGCCGAGGTCGACCTGCGCCTGCGCGAAGAGATGACCAACCTCTGGCGCATGGGCGGCATTCGCACTCGGCGCGTGACCGCCCTCGACGAGGTTCGCTCGGCCATGGTGCACTTCGACGGAACGATCTTTCGCCTCTTGCCACGCCTCTTGCGGAGCCTCGACGATGCGCTCGGTCGACTCGAGAAGGCCACTCCACCGTCGGGACTCCGCGCCCCGCTGACGCTTCCAGCGCTCCGTTGGGGGACCTGGATCGGCGGTGACCGCGATGGGAACCCAAACGTGAATGCCGAAACCAGTCGTGAAGCGATGCGCATCCAGGCTGACCACGCACTGCGCGCCCTTGAGGCGGTTGCCTCGCGACTAATGATGACCATCTCCGCAACGGTTGATGGCGGCGAGCTTGATGGGGCACTCGGCGCATCGCTCATTCGCGATGCCAAGGATCTTGGTGAGATCGAACGAACCCTCTCGATCCGCTTCCCCGATGAGCCGTATCGCCGCCGTCTCGGCGCAATCGCGCAACGCATCGCGCGCACGCGTCGCGCACGCATTGAGGGGGCCAGCCAGGTAGGCAGCTATGCGACGCCACAAGCGCTGATCAACGAGCTCCGCGAACTTCGCGCGAGCCTCGCCGCCGATGGGCTTGAGCGTTCTGCATATGGCGAACTGCTTGAATTTGAGTGGCAGGTAGAAGCTTTCGGCTTTCACTTCGCGATGATGGAGATCCGCCAGGCGCGTGGTGCACACCACGCTGCGATCACGCATCTCACTGCCGACCTAGGGGAGCCAGGCCAAAGTGCGGCACTGAAGCCGGCTCAGGTCACCGCCGCACTGGCACATGAAGCTGTTCCGGGCGTGACCGTTGGTGAAGTGCTGGCGACGATTCGCGTCGCCGCAGAGATCCAGCGGACGCACGGCGAGGAGAGCCTCGGTCGGTACGTGATTAGTGGCTTTGAAGGCGTTGAAGATCTGCATGAGCTCTTAGCGCTCTTCACCTGGGCTGAGGATCAGCGCATTGGCGCCGACCTGACGTCAGGGGCTGTTGCAGGCTCACCGAGTATCGACATCGTGCCGCTGCTGGAATCGGCGCGCGTGCTGGAGCGCGCCGCTGAACTTGTTGACGAGATCGTTGAAAACCCAGTGCTGCAGGCACGCATCGCGGAGCGCGGACGACGCCTCGAAGTGATGCTCGGCTACTCCGATACGAATAAGGAGTCGGGCTATCTCTCGAGCGTGTGGTTGCTGCATCTGGCTGAGGCGGCACTAGTGGATCGCGCCAAGGCGCACAACCTAAAACTCACCCTCTTCCACGGACGCGGCGGCGCGATCGGTCGCGGCGGTGGTCCAACGCATCGCGCGATCTTGGGGCAACATCCTGCAGGCCTCGAGGGCGGCTTCAAGGTGACGGAACAGGGCGAGGTGATCGCCTCGCGCTACGCAGACCCAGCGATTGCATTTAGCGAGGCGGAACAGATCATCTCGGCGCTGCTCACCATGCGCAGTCCGCTGGCCGAGCAGCGACGCGCGGAGTGGGAGGGGGAGTTTGCCCCCGCGGTTGGCGCAGTGGCGCAACGGGCGCGCGAGACCTATCAGCAGTTGATCCCGAACGATCCTGCATTCGAGACGTTCTTCCGCGCCGCCACACCGATCGCCGAGCTGGGCGGGTTGAATCTGGGCTCACGCCCCGCCGTGCGCGGAGGGGTGGCGAAGGGTGGCTCCGGTCTCACGGGCCTGCGAGCCATCCCCTGGGTCTTCTCGTGGAGTCAGGCGCGCGTGAATCTCCCTGGTTGGTACGGGCTCGGTGCGCTGCGCGCAGCGCTCGACGACGCTGCAGCTATGACCACGCTGAGCGACGCATATCGACGCTGGCCCTTCTTCCAGTCGATCGTTGATAGCGCGGCGATGATCCTCGCCAAGGCCTCACCAGATGTTGCCGAAGAGTTCGCCGCACTTGGCGGCGCCGGGAGTGATGTCGATGCGACGAGGGTCTGGGCGACGATCGTGGCCGAGCGAACCGCTGCGGGTGAGGCGTTACGACGCATCGCTGGCACAGCCGAGCTGCTCGCCAGTGACCCTGAGCTGCGGGCCTCAATTGAGGGTCGGGCCCCCGAGGTGAATGCCCTCTCGCGAGTGCAGGTGCAACTCCTGCGTGCCCTGCGCAGCACCACCGATGAGGGCCAGCGCGCAGAGCTCTCGCACCTCGTTCGCCTCACGGTCAGCGGGGTCGCGGCTGGCCTGCGCAACACCGGCTAGCCACGCGTCTATCCTCTACCCATGTTGAAGCGACCCTCTCGACCAAGCGTGCGCGGCGTCATGAGCCCCGAACAGATTTCGGCGTGGGTTGCTCCCGTCGCCACACGCTGGCGTAAGCATCGCGATCTCGCTCCAGTTTCGATGGCGGCGATGCGGGGAATTGAGGCGAAGGCGTTGCGACTCGGGCACACATCTGAGCAGTTGCTTGCCAGTGGAGGTGAAGCGATCGCTGAACTTGCACAGCTGCTCGCCAAGGGTCGCATCGCATCCGGTGCCGCCGCCAGTGGCGCACCACTCTTCATCCTTGCTGGATCCGGAGCCGAGTCGGCCCTTGCCCTCGAGGCCAGCTTACGCATTGCCGCAGGTGGCACACCGATTGTCGTGGCCCTCTGCGGCACACGCGCGCGGCCAGAGCACGCAGCAGCATCTGCCGCCTGGGATCGACTTGAGTCGCTAACGAATGCGCGACGATTCCGCGTACCCGACATGCGCGAAGCGGCGCACTTTCGCGCGGGAATTGAAGATGTTGCGCTGGTGATTGAGGCGCTCGGTGGCTCCACCGATGCCGTCGTGCCACCGGTGCCAACGCAGGCTGGGATTGATCTGGTGATTCGTGCACGCGCCGCTGGGGTGCCCTGTCTTGCAATCACCGCGCCAGTTGGCCTTGACCCGGAGACTGGGAGCCGACGACGGGGTGCACCTGGCGCAGATGTCACCGTGACGCTGCACCGCCCGCTGACCACCCTCCTCACCGAAGCGTCGCACAAGCTTGTTGGCGAACTCCTCGTTGCGCCTCTCGACCTGCCGCGCGACGCCGACACCCTGGCACAGTGAGCCAGCCCACCAGTCCGCTTCGCTCGGCAACGATTGCCGCGCTCGCCGCAGGAGTAGCGGTGTTGGCACTTCAAGAGATCAGTGCGCTCATTCCGCCAATTGGCTCAGC
Organism: Candidatus Limnocylindrus sp.; assembly: GCA_040397175.1. Taxonomy (GTDB): domain Bacteria; phylum Chloroflexota; class Limnocylindria; order Limnocylindrales; family Limnocylindraceae; genus Limnocylindrus. Next base: position 317,430 of record JBBAWM010000001.1, read on the forward strand.
AATACGACACCTACCAGTTGTGGCGATCGTATTAGTCATGGCAACGATCTATATCGTGGTGAAGCTGATTCGCTCGCGTTAGTCGCGCTGCAACATCCCCGTATCAAAGGTGCGCTCCGTGCCGGCGCGCAGTCGCGCGATGTTGTCGGCATGTGCAAGCCACACAAGCGCCGGCCCAATCACGGCGTAGGTGGCGACTGCCGGATCAAGGCCACGTGGCGAGGCAGCGCTTGCAACGATCAGAATTGGCGTAAAGGCGGCTGCCGCCGTAATTGATCCGAGCGACACAAGGCGCGTGCGCCAGATCAGCACGAAGAAGAACGGCGCGGCGCCGGCGAGGGCGGCTGGGGCGATGGCGAGCGCGGTGCCAAAACCCGTGGCAATGCCACGGCCACCCTTGAAGCCGACCCAGACCGAACGAGTCGACCCGATTACCGCAAACAGCGCTGCCACCACCTCCCACCAAGCGCCTGCGCTGTCGCCAACCGAGGCGGCGAGGCCGCGCACCGCGAGAACGGGGAGGGTCCCCTTGAGGATGTCTCCGGCGGAAACCACGGCGGCACGGCGGCGGCCAAGCGCGCGCAGGGCATTGGTGCCGCCCGTGCGGCCGGAACCGACGGAGCGGGGATCGGCGCCCCCGGTGAGGCGCGCCACGATCAGCCCGAAGGGGATCGAGCCCGCCAGGTAGGCGCCGAGGGTTGCTGCAACTGCGAGTCGAATGTCCATGGCGGCGGAGGATAGCAGTGCGGCGTAGGATTCTCGTATGCCCGACTACGACCTCCTCGTTCTTGGCGGCGGAACCGGTGGCTATGCCGCCGCCTTCCGTGCCGCCCAACTCGGCAAGCGCGTGGCGCTCATCGAGCAGGAGAAGGTGGGCGGCACCTGCCTCCACTGGGGCTGCATCCCCGCGAAGGCGATGCTCGAGAGTGGCGACCTGCTCGCCAAGATCGGCAAGGCGGCTGACTTCGGCATTCAGATCACCCCCGCCACCGGCATTGATACGACCGTCGTCGGTGCGAGACGCGACAAGATCGTGGCCAAGATGCACGCGGGCCTGAAGAGCCTCTTCAAGAAGAACAACGTTGAACTGATCGCCGCCCGCGGCACCATCACGGAACCGGGCAGCATCAAGGCGGCCCTCGTCGACGAAGCTGGTCAACCAACTGGTGAAGAGCGCACGATCACCGCGACCGACATCGTGATTGCGACCGGCTCAAGCGTCCGCAGCATTCCGGGCCTCGAGACCGACGGCAAGGTCATCGTCGACAGCGATGACATCGTCACAGGAACGCTGCATCCAAAGCGCGTCATTGTGGTTGGAGGCGGAGCCGTTGGCTGCGAGTTTGCCTCGTACTTCCGCGACCTTGGCGCCGAGACCACCATCGTAGAGATGCTCCCTGCACTCGTGCCGCTCGAAGATCGCGACGCATCAAAAGAGCTCGCGCGCGCCTTTACCAAGCGGGGCATCGCCATCCACGTGGCCAATCGCATTAGCGAGGGGAGCCTGGTGCGAAGCGCCGATGGTGTGACGCTGAACATTGAGCCGGTTGACGGCAGCGGAACCGCAACGCCACTGAGTGCTGACCTGCTCGTTGTTGCCGCCGGCCGCGTGCCGAACAGTGCCAACCTCGGCCTCGAGAGCACGGCGGCCACGGTGGAGCGCGGCTTTATCACCGTTGATGCGCAGATGCGCACCAAGCAGGAGCACCTCTACGCCGTGGGCGACGTGATCGGTGGGCTCCAGCTGGCACACGTTGCCGCGCACGAGGGACTGATCGCCGCCCATGCGATTGCTGGCGATCCCATTCACGCCATGAATTACACGAAGCAGCCACGTGCCACCTACTGCCGCCCCGAGGTCGCCTCGGTCGGCGCCACCACCCAAGAGCTCGAGCGCGACGGCGTGCCGTTCGTTGCCGGCGTGATGCCGTTTGCGGCGATCGCCAAGGCACACATCGGCGGCGACAGCGACGGCTTCTGCAAGGTGCTCCGACACGCGGAAAGCGGCGCCCTGCTCGGCGTGCACATGGTTGGCCCGAAGGTCACCGACCTCATCGCCGAGGCGAGCCTGGCGTTGGAGCTTGGTGCGACCGCCGAGCAGGTTGGGGGCACGACGCATCCACATCCAACGCTCAGCGAGGTGCTTGGCGAAGCGGCGCTCGTCTCGCTCGGCCGTTCGGTGAACTTCTAGTGGCAGGTTCGCCGCTGATCGGGCGACAGCTGCCAATGCTCGGCGCTGCACCGAGCCACACCGAAGAGATTCTCGTTGCCTCAAAGCACCCCGAGTGGATTCGCTCGAAAGCACCAGGCGGCGCACGTTATCGTGAGCTCCAGTCGCTGATGCGCACCAAGAGCCTAAACACCGTCTGTGAAGAGGCGCACTGCCCAAACATCGGCGAGTGCTGGGAGCAGGGGACCGCGACCGTGATGATCCTGGGCGACACCTGCACGCGCGCCTGCGGCTTCTGCGCCGTGAAGACTGGCCGCCCAGACGGCCTCGACCTTGATGAGCCGCGCCGCGTCGCCGAGGCGCTCGCCTCGCTGAACCTTAACCACGTCGTGGTGACGAGCGTCGCCCGCGACGACCTCGCCGACGGTGGCGCCGCAATCTTCGCCGCCACGATCCGCGAGCTGCGTGCGCTTGCGCCTGACACGGGCGTTGAGGTGCTGATCCCCGACTTCGACGGCCGCGAGGCGCCGCTCCGTGCGGTGATGGAGGCGGCCCCCGACATCGTTGACCACAACCTGGAGACGGTGCAGCGCCTGCAGAAGTCGGTGCGAAAGCGCGCCCGCTGGGATCGTTCGCTCGAGGTGATTCGTCGCGCCAAGGAGATGGCCGCCGAGCTTGGTAACCCGGTGCACACCAAGAGCTCGCTGATGGTTGGCCTTGGTGAAGAGCGCGCGGAGCTCACTGAGGCGTTCAAGGCGCTGCGCGCCGTTGACTGCGACGTGCTGACGATTGGCCAGTACTTGCGTCCAACCGCTGAGCACCTGCCACTGGTGCGCTACTACACGCCGGCGGAGTTCAGTGAGATGCGCGACGAGGCGTTGGCGCTCGGCTTCAAGCATGTGGAGTCGGGCCCGCTGGTGCGCAGCTCGTATCACGCCCGTGACCAGGTGCCGGCCGGCTCGCCAGCGCTTCGTGGTCGCCGCGCCGAGCGAGCGAGCGCATGAGCCGCATCACGACACTAAGCCCGCGGATTCCGCTGGCTGAGCTGCACTGCCACCTTGGCGGCTCCGTGACGCCAGCAATCATGTGGGGGATCGCACACTCGCAGGGGATTCGACTTCCATCGAAGGACTACTGGGCCTTCCGCAAGATGATCACCGCGGGCGCCAAGCGCACGCGCAGCTTCAACGGTTACCTCGACCTCTTCCACTGGACCGAGTTGATTCAGTCGTCGCCGATCGCCGTGGAGCGCTCCGTGTACGAGGTGGTCGCTGGTGCGTATCGCAAGAACCACATCACCACCATGGAGTTGCGCTTCAATCCAATGAAGCGCAATCGCAACGGCGAACAGGACCTTGACCACATCATCGCTGCGGCAATTCGTGGCGCCGACCGTGCCGCGCTGGAGTACCCGGTGATGCCAGGTCTCATCCTCTGCCTCGACCGCGGCTTCACCTACGCGCAGAACGAGATCATCGTGGAGAAGGCGATCGCCTGGAAGAGCCGCGGCATCGTTGGTATCGACGTGGCCGGCCCAGAGTCCAACAACTTCAAGGTTGCCGAATACAAGAAGCTCTTCCGCCGCGCCCGCCTCGCCGGCCTCGGCATCACCGTGCACACGGGCGAGTCTGGCCCCGTAAGCGAGGTGCTCGACGTGATCAAGAACCTCGAGCCCGACCGCATTGGCCATGGCGTCAAGTCGGCGCAAGATCCGAAGACGCTAAAGGTCCTAGCCGAACGCAAGATTGTGTTGGAGATCTGCCCAACCTCGAACCTGATGACGCAGGTGGTGAAGGATTGGGAGGAGTTCCGGCAGATCTTTGACGCGCTGCGCAAGAACAAGGTGCGGTACGTGATCGGCACCGACGGACCCGAGATGTTGCAGACCTACATTCGCGACGAGCTCGCCGCCCTCGGGCGACACGGCATCCTCTCCGTAGAGGAGCAAGAGATCGCCGCCGCCACCTCAATCAAGGCGAGCTTCGTGAAGAACGCCAGCAAGGCGGCAATTCCGCGCAGCGCTGGCACGTCGCCGCGCACGCAGAAGGAAGAGGTCTAGTTTCCCGCTGCCTCGTGGAGCGATGTGCGTAGCGCATCGATGAACGCCTGATCGGTGACGCCCTCCATCACCAGCACGTAGGGCGAGGCGTCAATCATTAGCAGGCTCGCTGGGTCCTTGACCCACTCAGCAGCGCAGGTATCAACGGTTGCGCGCAGCTTCGTATACGACTCGTCGTTCCGGAAGCGAAAGAGGCGGGCGGGGAGGGGAGTAGCCTCGCCAAGGCGAGCGATCGTGAAGGAGATCGCCATGGGGGCGAGCCCCTGGTCGGTGCACCCAGCATCGCCACTCACGACCGTGTCGACGGTGAGGTTGTGGTTGGCAAGCTTCTGCGTGAGGCCGGCGAAGTCGGTGGGGGTCGCCTTAGGCGACCCATGAATCACCTCGAGCCCTGAACCGCAGCCAGCCAGCAGCAGGGCCAGGGAGGCAACCAGGGCGATTCGGCTCTTCATGCACTAACCCTACACGCAGGGCTCAAAGGGGCACCGCGCCTCCTAGTTGGACGCATGACGCCCCGATCGGTATCATCTCCATCCGGGCACGGCCCGCACTCGGGGCGCATTCGTCTAGCGGCCTAGGACACTGCCCTCTCAAGGCAGAGACCACCGGTTCGAATCCGGTATGCGCTACCAATCCCACTCGTCCACGCAGGGCCCACTGATCTCTTCGCGCCCGTTAGGTGCGATGAGATGGATTTGGTACCATCAGCCGAAGAACCCCCTCCCGCCAGGGAATCGTGCAGGTGTGCACCCGCCGCTCTGGGTCGCGGGGTGGGGGTGTGGAGTGCCTGATGCCCGCCAAGCGGGTCCTTGCCGTTGCCCTAACCCTCCTACTTGCCGTGAGCTTCGTGGCACCGAGCGGTGCGCGAGCGCTCTCTGACGCTGGCTTTGAGTACACCGGCAATGACGGCGCTGCGACCGTCACTGGCTGCACGAGTACCTGTCCGACCACCCTCGTCATCCCTGACACTCTCGGTGGCAACTCCGTCACGACCATCGGCGGCGCTGCGTTCGCAGCCAACGCCCTCACCAGCGTGACGATTGGGAACTCGGTCACGAGCATCGGCGACTTTGCATTCGCCAACAACGCCCTTACCACCGTGACCATCCCGACCTCGGTCACGAGCATCGGCACGGGTGCGTTCGCAGCCAACGCCCTCACCAGCGTGACAATCCCGAACTCGGTCACGACCATCGGCAACTATGCGTTCTACAACAACGCCCTTACCACCGTGACCATCCCTAACTCTGTCACGACCATTGGGGAAGGTGCGTTCTACAGCAACGCCCTCACCTCGGTCACCTTCTTGGGGAACGCGCCTGCCGATGGCGGCAACGTGTTTGGTAACAACATCGGCCTCGCTTCTATTACGCGACCCTACTCAGCAGCGGGCTGGGGTTCAACCTGGAGCGGCAAGACGGTCGTGATTGCCGATGCGCGAGCTACGGCCACGGTGAAGCCAACGGCTTCAGGCACGGCGAGGGTCGGCAGAACCTTGACGGCTGGTGGCACCCGGGCCGGGTATCCAGCGCCAACCCTCCGGTACCAGTGGTATGTCTGCACCAAAGCGGTCACTGCTGCCCGTAGCACCGTGCCATCCACCTGCAAGCGGATCAGCGGCGCGACGCGCAGCACCTACAGGCTGACCGCAGCACAGCGCGGCAAGTATGTGGCGGTGCTGGTGACGGGAACGAGCCTGCGCACCACGGCGACCACCTGGCTCTCGAAGACCACGGCAAAGATTAGGTAGCAACTCGCAACTACGGCAACAGCGCCTGTCGTTCCCCCCTGTCATGATGCGCCCATGAACGTGCAACTCGGTACCGCCATCGCCGCCCCTGGGAGTCGCGCCACCGGCTGGCTCGCCGTAGAGACGGCGCCTGGCGAGCGGACGCAGATCCCTGTGGTCGTGATCAACGGCGGCCAGCCAGGCCCACGTCTCGCCATCACCGCGGGCATTCATGGCGGCGAGTACACCGGTCCCGCAGCGCTGCGCTCGCTCCTTCTCTCGACCGAGGCTGGCGACCCAGCAACGCTCAGCAACCTGAAGGGCTCGATCATCGCCACACTGGCCACGAGCCCCGCAGCCTTCAAGGCGCGATCGATCTACGTGAACCCACAGGACGGCAAGAACCTGAACCGCGTCTATCCGGGCTCGGCAACAGGGAGTGCGAGCGAGCGGATCGCCCACGCTATCGCCACGCAGCTCATGACCGGCGCCGACGTCTACTTGGACCTGCACGCGGGCGACATCAACGAAGCGCTGTCGCCGTTCGTGGGGATCGAGCAGACGGGCGACGTTGCGCGCGATGCGCGTGCCGTGGCGCTCGGCCGCGCCGTTGGCGCCGAGTGGCTCCTGATTGGCGCCAGCCCTGGCACGACCACCTCAACCGCCGAACAGCTCGGCGCGATCGGCATCCTCTGCGAGTTTGGTGGACAGGGGCACGTTGAACCTGAGTTTGTGGCGCGCCATGCCGCCGGCGTTCGCGGCGTGATCGCCGAGATGGGAATGGGCAGCTTTCCGCAGAGCCCCATCGAACGCGAGGTCGGTCCGCTCAAGCCTGGTGCCAGCACGCGCCTCAACAGCGAGTCGTGGCTGCGGGCTGAGATTCCTGCCGACGTCGCCGGCTACTGGCACCCGGCTGTGGCCGTGGGCTCTGTTGTAAAGAAGGGCGAAAAGCTCGGCGAGGTGCAGGGCGTCTTTGGCGACGTGTTGCGAACGCCAATGGCACCGATTGACGGCGTGGTGATCTTCTTGGTGACAACACTGGCAATGAACAACGGCGATCCACTCCTTGCGCTCGGCGGCGACCCCGAGGCCGGCGTGTGGCCGTAGCGCCAACGCATTCGCGCCTCGCCGCATTCAGCGCGGGCGGCCTCGACGTTGAGGTGCTCATGTGGGACATCCCGTACCTGGTGCCGTTTCGCATCGCGCGACCCGATCCGAACGAGGAGAGCTCGCGCACCGCGTTCGTGCACATCACCGACCGCGCCACCGGCCTTGAAGGGTGGGGCGAGGGATGCGCCGATCCGTATTACGGCGACACCCCAGAGACGATCGCCGCGGTTGCGCCACTCCTCTTCTCGGTCGCGCTCCCCGCTATTGAGGCGGCACTCGCCGAAGCGGGTGGGGCAACAGCCGGCAGCGGCTACGCAGCGGCCCGTGGTCTCGCCGGCATCAGCGGCCGCGCCGCCGACGCGCTCGCCCCAATGAGCGATGCAATGGATATCGCCCTCGGTAATCACGGCGCCGCCAAGTCTGCGATTGAGCAGGCGCTGCAAGACCTACTCGCCAGATCGACGAACACCTCGCTGCGCCGCTGGCTTGGTGCGCCAGAGACGATGGGGCATACAAACCTCACGATTGGCATTGCACCGATCGACACCATGGTGGAACGCGCCGCCGCCGCAACGAAGTACCCAAGCTTGAAGCTAAAGGTTGGCTTGGGCGGCGAAGAGGAGCTGCTCCGTCGCGTGCGCGAGGTGTATCAGGGGCCACTACGCCTCGATGCAAACTGCGGATGGAGCTTGGAGCGCGCGCTGGAACTTCTTCCGCTCATTGAGCGCAGCAACGTGGAGCTGCTCGAGCAGCCGCTGCAGCCTGGCCGAATCACGAACATGGCCGCACTCGCCGCCGCTACCGAGATCCCGGTGATCGCCGACGAAGACTGCATCGTGTACGACGACATCGAGCAGCTCGTTGGCCTGGTTGATGGTGTGAACCTGAAGCAGGTGAAGATCGGCGGCCTTGGGCCAGCACTGCATGGCTTCCGCAAGGCGGAGTCGCTTGGCCTGCGCCGCATGTTCGGCTCCATGGTCGAGACGAAACTCGGTACCGCAGGTGCCGCCGCCGTTGCAGGTGCCGCAGAGTTCCTCGACCTTGACGGGCCGATCGGCCTGGTGGGGGATCCGTTTACGGGACTCGAACTCGACGAAGAGTGCCGCTGGATACTGAACGATGACCAGCCGGGGAGTGGCGTGACGTTTGCTCCCGCCGCGAACGGCTAGGGGTTAGGCGCGGATCTTCCGCCGGGCCATCTCGCCCTCGATCTGGCGCTCCGCCTCGACGTAGAGGTCGATCTCGTCGCGGAGCTTGTTCGCCTCGGGGGTGTAGAGGTGCACCTGTTGCTGCAGGATGTAGGAGAGGCGGCGCGAGGTCATGCGGGTGTGGTCGAGGTTCTTCATCAGGACCAGGGGGTCCATGGATGCCAGCTCGGTCCCGTCATATAAGGCCTTCATGCCTCTATCCTACGGGAAGTTGGCCCCGTAGCTCAGTGGATTAGAGCAGCTGCCTTCTAAGCAGTTGGTCGCAGGTTCGACTCCTGCCGGGGCCGCCAGCTCTCCCTCACCGTCGTGCCTCTCCCGCCCTAATCTTGTGCATCTGCACGAAAAGAACTCCCAGGATCGTGTCATTTTGCCTAGTTTTGGGGGTCTACGGCCCTGCGCCGTGGCGTAGGTTGAGCACGACACGCCGCTGGTCACGCAGGTGACCGCTCCAGGCAGCGCGGAGGTTGTCCGGAGGTGGGGTTCCGGTCGGCCGACCGTCCATTCGGCCTAGGGGAGGAAACCATGGCAACGATTGCCTCGTACTTCCAGCTCAAGAAGCGTGGGACGACGGTTGGTACGGAGATCCGTGCTGGCATCACCACATTCCTGGTGATGGCGTACATCATCTTCGTGAACGCGAACACTGTTTCGCAGAGCAACGCCGCCCTTTCGGGGGTTCCAGGCGTCCCAGGCTTCCTGCCAGTTGCGGTTGCAACGGCGTTGGCTGCTGGCGTTCTGACAATTGCGATGGGACTCGTCGCAAACTATCCGTTCGCCCTTGCTGCAGGCCTCGGCTTGAATAGCACCGTGGCGTACGGACTCATCCTCGGCAAGGGACTGCCATGGGATCAGGCGATGGCTGTGATCTTCTGGGAGGGCGTGCTCATCACCGTTCTGGTGTTGACCGGCTTTCGCCAGGCGATCCTCGAAGCGATTCCACTTCAGTTAAAGCGCGCCATTGCGGTCGGCATCGGCCTCTTCATCATGATCATCGGCCTCAACGAGGGCGGTATCGTGGTCAACGGACCAACGCCACTGACACTTGGTAGCCTCACGACCCCAGCAATCCTGACGTTCATCATCGGCTTGGTGATCGCACTAGTGCTGACGGCGCGCAAGGTGAAGGGCTCGCTGCTCTTCTCCATCGTTGGCGCAACGGTTGCAGCCGTGATCTTGAACAATCTCTACGGTCAGGACATTGAGGGCCCAATCAATAGCGCGGGCTTCCTCGACGTTACGGCAAAGCTGCCGAGCGATCTTTCACAGTTGATCTTCAACTTCAACGCCGAGAACTTCTCGACGATCGGTAAGCCGCTCGGCGCGATCTTCACGGTGTGGCAGAACGGCGTCGGCGTCCTCTCGGTCGCCCTCGCAGTCTTCACCTTGATGTTGAGCGACTTCTTTGACACCGCCGGCACGATGGTCGGCCTCGGCGAGCGCGCCGGGCTCACCAATAGCAAGGGTCAGCTCCCGGGCTCGGACAAGGTCCTGCTCGTCGACTCCCTCGCTGCTGCAGTCGGTGGTGCGTTCGGCGTCTCGTCGAACACGACCTACATTGAGTCCGCAGCGGGCATCGAAGAGGGCGGTCGTACCGGCCTCACGAGCGTCGTTACCGGACTGCTCTTCTTGGCTGCAATCGTGATTGCGCCAGTGACGGGCATTGTGCCAGCGCAGGCGACGGCTCCGGCCCTCGTTCTCGTTGGCTTCCTCATGTTCCAGGTAATCAAGGACATTGAGTGGAAGAACGTCGTTGACGGCTTCCCAATCCTTGTGACGATCGTCATGATGCCGTTCACCTACTCGATTACGACCGGTATCGGTCTCGGGTTTGTAACGTACGGCTTCTTGAAGGTGGTTACCGGTAGTGCCCGCGATGTGAAGCCACTGATGTGGGTTTCCATCGTTGGGTTCTTGCTCTACTTTGCCCTGCCGTATTTGCAGGCGACCCTCGGGTTCTAGGTTGTAATTGAGAGGCCCGCGCGGCGGGTAAGCGAGGAGCCGGCCCCTTTGGGGGTCGGCTCTTTTGTGTTGCTGGGAGAGCGAGTTACGCGATGTGCCCCGCTTCGCTTGGCGGCAGCGTGTAGCCGAGATCACGGAGGATCTGGCGGCTGGCGATGTACCCCGAGAGCATGACGAGTGGGATGCCGCCGCCTGGCTGCGTGCCGCCACCGGCGAAGTAGGCGTTGCGCAGATCACTGGAGCGGTTTGCAGGTCGGAAGTAGGCGCTCTGGAAGAAGCTTGCCGCAAGCGCAAAGATCGAGCCGTCGTGGCAGCGCTGCTCGTTCTCAAATTCGAGCGGCGTCCAATCGGCGACCTCTTCGATCTCTTCGGGCTTCAGGCCGGTGCGTTCGCAGACGCGCTTGATCGTGGCGGCGCGATATTCGTCGCGGTGCTCCACCCACCAGCTGCGATCTTTCAGTGGCGGCACCGGGGTCAGCACATAGAGGGCGCTGCGGCCGTCGAGCCTCGCGGTTGGATCGGTAGCGGCAACGTGCTGAATGTAGAGCGTTGGGTCGCCGCTCGGCACGGGTGAGTCAATGATGCGGTCGAGCTCCTCGTTCGGGTTCTCGGGGTGCCAAACGGTGTGGTGGGCGAGCTCGGGGAAGGTGCGCTTCACCCCCAGGTGCAGGATGTAGGCGCTCGACGACGGGGTGATGTGCCTGAAGCGGCGGCGGCTGAATAAGCCAAGGTGCTCGTCGCCGATCAGGTCGCGATGGGCATGCACGATGTCGGCGTTGAAGAGCACCGCATCGGCCTCAAGACGCTCCTCGCCCGGCTGGTTCGGTGCGGCTGGGCCGCTGCCGAGCGCGCGCGTGTCGCTGCGCGGGGCGACGCGCAGGGCGCTGATGCGCTTCTTGCTGATGATGCTGCCGATCGCATCGGTGCCGTAGCGGAACTCCACGCCGAGCCGTCGGGCGAGCCGCTCCATGGCGAGTGGTGCCTCATGCATGCCCCCCTGCGGATGCCAGGTGCCGAATCTCGCCTCGATGTACGGAATCGAAAGAAATGCGCCGGGCACGCTCTGTGGCGTTGAGCCCAAGTAGATGGACTTGTAGCGCATCACGTGGCGAATGCGCTCGTCGTGAAAGGTGCTGTTGATGCGGCGACTGTACGGCGTGGCGGCATCGAGACGAATCCCCGCGAGCCACGACATCGGCGCCAGCAGGCTGAGTGGGCTGAGCGACTGACGGAAGAAGGTCTGATCGAGTTCGCGCCAGAGCTTCTCGCCGCGACGCATGAAGGCGGGAATCCCCGCCGCATCGCGCGGATCGAGCGCACCAAAACTTGCGGCGAGTTTGGCAAGGTCACTCGACGTTTCCAGCACGCTGCCGTCGGCGAAGAAGGTGCGCGATGCAGGCTCTACTTTGAGGAGCGTGAGATCTTCGCTGCGCTTCGCGCCAGCGGCGCTCCAGAGTTGATCGAAGAGCTCTGGAAGGGTGAAGATCGTGGGGCCGCTATCCCAGCGATACGGGCCGATCTCGCGGCGGCCCATCTTGCCGCCGGGGCGTGTGCCGCGCTCGACCACGGTGACCTGCACCCCTTCGGCGGCGAGGCGAATGGCGGTGGCGAGCCCAGCGAGGCCGGCGCCCACAACAACGACGCGCTTCGGCGCGCCGCTCATCGGCGCTGCAGGGCGGCGCGACCGACCGAGACGCCGAGGGCGATCGCGCTGCCCGCCATCGCCAAGAGCCCGGCGGGGATCGCCGCATCAACGTTCACGCTCAGCAAGACGAGCATCGTGATGGCGGCTCCGAGGGCAACGTTGGTAATCAAGAAGAGTCGATAGAGGCGACGCCCCGCCTCACCACGAGCGTCGCGGCCGATGAGGCAGAGGGCGAGGTAGGGGAGGGCGAGCAGCGCTGCTGCGGGTGTTGCCGTGATGGAGGCGACGCCGAGCCCCACGAGCGCGAACCAGGCGGCGGCAAAGAGCGCCGTGTTGCGACGGCCAAGGAGCACCGCAATGGTGCGCACGCCAGCTGCGGCGTCTTCATCGCGATCGGTAATGGTGGTGAGCGCGTGGGCGCCAATCCCCCAGGCGGCGAAGACGAGCACCGGTGCGTCGATGAGGTTGGTGCTTCCTGCTGCATGCAGGCCCACCTGCAGCGGAATCGCGTAAAGCACGTTGGTGAGAGAGTCCAACACGGGTCGCCCCTTGAGACGCGTTGGCGGAGCGTTGTAGCCGGCGGAGAGGACGAGCAGAACTAGGAGCGAGACGAGCGTGAGCGGGGGGCAGGTCGCGGCCACATAGATGAGGAAGGGGGCGAGAAGGAGGGTGCTGATGATCGCGTGTCGCGCGAGGAGCGGCTTTGGTGTGAGCGCCCCCTCAACGCCGCCCTTCCGTGGATTGCGCGCGTCGGTCTCAAAGTCGAAATAGTCATTCGGCGCGTGCAAGAAATAGTTGTAGGGGAAGAGGAAGAAGGCGAAGAGCGCAACATCGCTTGCGACAAGGTGGCCGCGCAACCCGATTGCGCCCCACAGGAGTGGCATCGACGTATTCAGCCAAAGCAGTGGCCGCGAGATCTCAATCGCCTTCAGTAGGTTGCGCATGGGCCCTCCTTTGTTCTCCCCTCATCGTAGGGGAGGCGGCTACACTTGGTCTCTATGCCATGCACCGCCGCGCACGCAACACCGCAGCACCCTAGGTTGGGGCTGATCGCCACCGGCAAGGAGGCTGTGCGATGACGCGCCGCCGCACACCCCACGAGGTGCTCGGCGTGGCGCTCAATGCAAGCGCCGATGAGATTCGCGCCGCGCGTCGACAGCTCGCCCGCGAGCATCACCCCGATCGATTTATGGATGACCCGACGAGTGCGGCCGCGGCAACCCGCGAGATGGCCCTCATCAATGCCGCCGCCGAAGCGCTTCTCGCCGAGGCATGGGCCTCCGACGGGGTCGCTGCGCCAGAGCCACCAGCCAAGGGTGGGCATAAGCCCGAACGGCCGGTCACGGCGAGCGTGGTCATCGATGATGCCCCCGCGGCAAACATGCGCACCAGTCGGCCGGCGCCAATCAACTGGCGACCAGAACAACCGTGGGCGCCGCGTGCGCCGCGCGGCCCTGTCGGACCACTCCCAGGATCGCCCGCCGGCCCGGTGGAGCGAAGCTTCGCGCCACTCCCCGACGACTACCGACGCCCAACCTTGAGCGAGGCCGCCGCAACGCTCTTCGCCTTTGGGCGCTACGAAGGCGCGACCGTTGGTGACGTTGCGCGGCGCGATCCGGGGTACCTGGTCTGGTGCGCCGATAACGTGCGGCGTGATCCGGAGCTGGTGCGCGCGGCGAATGTGGTGCTCGATGATCTAGAAGCTCGTGGCACTCCCCACCCGCCACGAGGGAGCACCAGGCGCCCAACCGCGCCGCTCTTCGATCCCAACAGGGAGTTGGAGTAGGCGTCATGATGAGCCCAATGCGAACCCTGCTTGCTGCACTGCTCTTGGCCATCGCGGCTGGTGCCTGCGCGCCAGCAACGCCACCCGACGGCTCGCTGCCGTGCAATGAGACGATCGACCAACAGCGCGCCGCAGGTTTCGACACGTTGCTTGAGGCGGCCATTCCCGTGGCGAGTTGGGATGCAACCCCTGTCACTGTGGATTCTGGACGCGAGTGCTCACCCGCGCGGCTCGGCCCGCTCTGGGGCGCCGGCATCCGTGAGTTGCGTTCCGCGGGAGCCATCTTCGAGCTCCCCGACAAGACGGGCTACACGCTAGTGGTCTACTCCGCGAGTGGGCTCACGCTCGCGAATCTCGCGTACGCCTTTGAACGCGGTGCGCGGGGCGGGCGCAAGACGCAGGGCTTGACGATCGTTGACGTTCGGGTTGGCAACTGGCCCGGAAAGCAGTTCACGTTGATCAACGGCGATCACCGCCAGGTGATCACGCTCTTTGATGCGGGCGAACCCAATCGCGTGCGCGCGCTGCTAACGTCGGATATCTCCAACGCGCTCATTGCCGATCGCCTCGCCGCGTATGCCGCGGCGCTGGCCACGCATTAAGGGCTAGGCGAGCTCCTTCAGCGCGAATCGCGTCTCTAGCTGTTCGGCAGTCTGGAAGCCAACGGCGCCAACTGGCTGTGCGCCCGCCCCCTTGAAGTAGGCGATCGTGGGGATCGACATAATGTTGAAGGCCTGCTGCAGGGCTGGGTTCTCATCAACGTTGACCTTGACGATCTCAACCTTGCCGTCGTACTGCGCGGCGAGCTTTTCGAGCTCTGGGGCAACGAGCTTGCATGGGCCACACCACGGCGCCCAGAAGTCAACGATGACCGGGCGACCCGACTCCATCACGTCCTTCTGGAATGCTGCATCACTCGTGTGCTTGATCTCCGCCATGGTTCCCCCTGTGCTCTCTCTGCGGCGGAACGGTCCCTCCGCCTTCACCGCCATCATAGCGACCACCCGTCGGGAGACCCTCCCGTATGGGGTGCGCGGGGCGGGTACGATGTACCCATGCGCATGAAGGGGACTCCGGTGGTTTCCGTTACGCCCGCCCCAGGGGCTGAGGCGTCGATTGCTGATGCCGCCAGTGCCATCCTGCGCGCCATCGGTGAGGATCCAACCCGCGATGGGTTGGTGGAGACCCCAGGCCGTGTCGCGCGCGCCCTGCTCGAGCTGACGAGCGGTTACGCCGGTGACCCCTACGAGATTCTCGGCACCGTCTTCGAAGAGCCGGCGGGTGCTCCAGCTGGCGACCTTGTGGTGGTTGAGGGGATCCCGTTCCACGCCCTCTGTGAACACCACCTCCTCCCGTTCCCTGGCGTGGCCACCGTTGGCTACGTGCCGAGCGGCCGAATCGTCGGCCTCTCGAAGATTCCACGCCTTGTTGATGCCTTCGCTCGACGACTGCAGGTGCAGGAGCGACTCACCGCGCAAGTCGCCGATGCACTGAACGACGCTCTTGCCCCCGCAGGCGTTGGGGTGCTTATCAGCGCCGAACATCTTTGCCTCGCGGCGCGCGGCGCTCGGCAACCCGGCGTGGTGATGACAACAGAGGCGATGCGCGGCTCACTGCGCACCGACGCCGCCCTACGCGAAGCGTTGGCGCGCGCCCATGATCGCGGCGTGGCGCGACGCGAGGGGCTCCATGGCTGAGCGAACGACGCCGATTCGGGTGTTGATCGCTAAGCCTGGCCTCGACGGCCACGACCGCGGCGCGAAGGTGCTGGCGCGTGGACTGCGCGACGAAGGCTTTGAGGTGATCTACACAGGGCTACGTCGCACTGTTGATGCGATCGTTGCTGCCGCCATCGAAGAGGACGTGGATGTGGTCGGCTGCTCGATTCTCTCGGGCGCCCACGCAACCCTGCTGCCGAAGTTGGTCGCAAGCCTTCGCGCCTCTGGGGCGAGCGACGTGCTCGTGGTGGCGGGTGGCATCATCCCCGAGGCCGATCGTCCAGAGCTGGAGCAGGCTGGCATCTCGGGGATCTTTGGGCCAGGAACAACCATCGCCGAAGTGGCTACCTTCCTACGTGCGAATGCCCGTCGACGCTAAGCATCTCGCGGCGCGCCGCGAGCTGGCGCAGGGGATCAGCGCCGTTGAACGTGCTGGACCAGCCGCCGACCAACGTATAGAGGAGGCGCTCGCCGCATCGGCTGCGGACGCGCGCAGCGCCCTCGTTGTGGGGCTGACTGGTGCACCGGGTGCGGGGAAGAGTTCGCTCGCCGCAGCACTCGCCGATGTGGCGCGTGCTGGCGGTCGTCGCGTCGCAATCTTGGCGATTGATCCGAGTTCGCACGAGAGTGGCGGTGCGCTCCTTGGCGATCGCGTGCGCATCGACGAACATCCCGATGATGACGGTCGCTTCACGCGCTCCATTGCCACGCGCGGCAGTGGCCGATCGCTCGCGCATGTTGCCGCTGCGGCAACGATGCTTGTTGAGGCGGCTGGGTTCGACCTGATCTTCGTCGAGACCGTTGGCGCCGGACAAGCAGAGATCGGTATTGCGCGGCTCGCGGATGTGCTGCTCGTGGTTGAAGGGCCAGAGGGTGGTGACGAGGTACAGGCGATGAAGGCGGGGATCCTCGAGGTTGCCGACATCGTTGCCGTGAATAAGTCTGATCGCCCCGGCGCACAAGCGGCCTTCGATCGCCTCCACAGTGGTTTGGCACTCGGAGCAGGTGCCCCGCAACTCGCGCTTGTCTCTGCGACCGCTGGCGCCGGTATCAGCGAACTCTTGGCGACCATCGACGAGGTGGGCGCCGGTCGCGGAGTGCGTGGACGCATTCGCCGTGTCGAAGCGCACCTTATTGCAGCCGCCCAGTCACACCTAGATGTACAGGTCCGCGAAGTGACGGCAAGTGGTGCGCTCACGACGCGCGCCGAACAGATCGTTGCTGGCGCCCAATCGTTGACCGGTTCACTCACTGCGCTCTTTGGCATGAGCGAGACGCCCGATGCGTAAGCGACTTGTTGCTGGTGCGCTCGCGGGACTCATCGTTGCTGCACTCGGTGGCGTGGGCGGACCAGCGCTGCGCTTCGATGCGCCGATCCCTGCGCCGATCCTGGTCGGCCCGAACGACGCATCACTTCCGACTTTGAACCTTGTCGTTCTTGGGGACAGCTACGCGTCGGCGGCGCTCCCGTTTGATCGCGGCACGTTGCAAGTGCTTGGCGCGCCGAGCGTCTGTGCCCGCGGGCCAGCCTGGCCACGCCTCCTAATGCCAGCCAACATGCGCCTCTCGCTGACCCACGTCTCGTGCAGTGGTGCCGTGGTTGCCGATCTGGTCGATCGCCGCATGCGCGCCGGGGAGCCGCTCCAGGTGCAGGCGCTTACCGCCGACACCGACATCGTCATGCTTGGCATCGGCGGGAACGACGCCGGTTTCTCTGAGGTTTTCGCCGCCTGCCGCACCGAAGATGCGGCCGCCTGCGCTGCCGCGGGCGAGCGGATGAAGCCCCAGGCGGCAGCCCTGAGCGGCACCCTGGTGCGCCTCTACCGCACGGTGTTGGCTAAGGCGCCAAACGCCATCGTCATTGTGGTCATGTACGCCGATTCACTCCCTGCGGCGGGCACCCCCGGCCTCGACGCATGCACCGCTCTCCGCGCGCCCGGCGACAGCATCTCTGACGCCGACTTGGGCGTGCTCGCAGAGTGGGGGAGTGACATCGCGAACCGCGTTCGTGGGGCAATCGCGACCGTCAACGACCCGCGTCTGCGCGTCGCCGACCTTGCCGACGCCTTCGCCGGCCATCGCCTCTGCGACCCCGAGCCGTACCAGTGGGGGAGGGATGGCGAGATCCCGTTCCACCCGAATGCGGCGGGTCATGCGGCCCTGGCAGCTCGACTCTCCGCGGTGCTCGATGCCCTTGTTACCGAGGGGGCAGTCGCGCGCCGGTAGCCCCGTAGCACGCTACGCCCCGCTCCTCTATCCTTCCGCGTGGGCCGGTAGCTCAGCGGTAGAGCAAGTGACTCTTAATCACTAGGTCGTGGGTTCGAATCCCACCCGGCTCACCAAGTAGGGATCTCCCTCTTCGTTGCAGTTGCCCACTGCAGCACATCCAGAACCGCCCGAAGCGGCTACGATGAATGCATGCAATTGACCTACGCTCCTGGCGCCTGCAACATTGGTCCCGACGAGATCGCGCGTCGCAAACGCGTCGCAATCGCTGGCTCTATTGCCACCGTGGCTCTTGCGGCCGTGCTCCTACTGATTGGTTCGCCCGCCGGTGATGCGACCCGCCTCATCGTGGCACTTCCCTTGACGGGCGCCGCGATCGGCTGGATCCAGGCGCAGCGACGCTTCTGCATGGCATACGGGCTGGCGGGCACCTTCAACCTTGGAAAGATTGGCGAGATGAGCCGCGTCAGCGACCAGGCGGCACTCGCTGCCGATCGCCGAACCGCTCTCATCATTGCAGCGCAGGGTCTGGCCATCGGCGTGGTTGGCGCTGCGCTCTTCTTCTTGCTACCGGTCGCGCTTCCCCGCATTTAGCATGACAACGCGAGCGGCGACGCCGCCGCTGCCGATTCGCGAGCACCGCCTCGCCAATGGCCTACGCCTCTTCTTGATCGTTGACCGCACGGCACCGGTTGCGGCCGTGAACATTTGGTATCACGTCGGTTCAAAAGACGAACGTGCCGGGCGCACCGGATTCGCGCACCTCTTCGAGCACCTCATGTTCCAAGGCTCCGAGAACGTGACGAAGGCGGAGCACCTCACGCTTGTTGAGTCAATCGGTGGAGAAGGGAACGCCACCACCTGGCTCGACCGCACCAACTACTTCGCCACCGTGCCAGCGGAATGGGCGGAGCTAATCCTCTGGATGGAGGCCGATCGGCTCGGCACGCTCTTGACCCCGCTCGACCAGGCGAACCTCGACAACCAACGCGATGTGGTGAAGAACGAGAAGCGCTCCAGCTACGACAACCAGCCGTACGGCAGCGCCTACATCGAACTCTTCGCCCTCGCGTACCCGAAGGGGCACCCGTACCATCACCCAACGATCGGCTCCATGGAAGACCTGGATGCCGCGTCGCTTGACGACGTCCGCAGCTTCTTCAGCACCTGGTACGCACCAAATAATGCTGTCCTTACCGTAGTGGGCGACATCGATGAGGAGGAGATCATCGCGGCCGTGGAGCGACACTTCGGTGCGATCCCAGCAAACCCCGCGCTGCCGGCGCATCCTGACCTCGCGTTGAGCGCGCCGCTCGGCGGTGAGATTCGTAAGACGATTCACGACAAGGTTCCCGAGGCGCGAGTGCACTTTGCCTTCCGCGCTCCGGTGCTCAGCGCACCGCTAATTCCCGCAATTGAGATCGCCACGCAGATTCTTGCCGGAGGGAAGGGGAGTCGCCTTTACCGCCGCCTCGTTCGCGATGAGCAGGTCGCGCAGGATATGAGCCTCTCGCTCCTCCCATTCGTCGGTGGGGCATCAATCATTGTTGGCGCCGCAACGGTGCGCCCCGGCGCTACGAACGAGGCGGTAGAGCGCGCCTTCGTGGAAGAGTTGGAGCGCCTCGCCGCCGAAGGCCCAACGGCGGCAGAGCTCGAGCGTGCGAAGGCGCTCACAGAGTCCGAAGAGCTGCTGGCACGATCTGACCCAGAGGAGCTCGCCGATGCGGTCGGCATGTACGTCACCCTGCTCAACGATCCGGGTCGCATTAATCGCGATCTTGACCTTGCCCTAGCCGTAACGGCCGACCAAGTGCAGACGGCGGCAAAACTCTTCGCCAAGGAGAACCGCATCGTGCTCTGGTACGTGCCGAAAGAGAAGTCATGAGTACGCGATCCGTGCGGCCCGGGCCAGGAGCACCACGCACGTGGCGTTTCCCGCGCGCCATTGAACGAGTGACGATTGCTGGGATGCGCGTGATCCTGCTGCCGATGCCATCACGCCCGATCGCTTCGATTCAGATGCTGTTTGGTGGCGGTGCCGCGGGGGAGCGACCAGAAGAGTCGGGACTCTCCGCGCTGTTGGCGCGCCTGCTCACCGAGGGGACAGAGCACCACGACGCCGATGGGCTCATCGAGGCGGGCGAGTTGCTCGGCGCATCGATCGGGGCTGAATCGGGCTGGGAGAGCCTCACCGTTGGCGCTGGGGCACCTGCCTCACGCCTCGCTGGCGTCTTTGATTTGATGGCCGAGATTGCACTCACCCCGCGTATCCCCGAAGCGGACGTGGAGCGGCTGAAAGCGTTGCGACTCGCCGCAATCAAGCAGGCGCATGCGAGCCCGCGGAGCCGCGCAGTTGATGCGCTCTCGGCAGCCCTCTACGCACCAGAGGCCGCCTACAGTCGACCCTTTGCCGGAACGGCTGATGGCGTCGCGCGGATTACCCGCGACCAGGTCGTTGCGCGTCACCAAGAGATTCTGCGCATCGGCACCCCAACGCTGGTGCTCGCCGGTGACATTGATGTAGATGCAGCCTTCGCGCTGATTGAGGCGAGCCGCCTCAGCGAGATCACGGCAGGTGGTGGCACCTGGGGTCGCGGCGAGCCAGATCGCGCGGCACTCGCGTCGCCTGCACTTGGCTCCGCGCCACTGGTGAACGTGTTGGATCGACCCGGTTCAGTGCAGTCTGAGATTCGCATTGGTCGCATCGGTCGCTCGCGACTCGACGCGAATCACCACGCGGCACTCGTCTACGCCGAGATCATCGGTGGCCTCTTCGGCTCTCGTTTGAATCGCGTGCTACGCGAAGAGAAGGGCTACACCTACGGCGCCGGCGCACGATTCGACCTGCGCCGTGGGCGTGGACCGTTCATGGCAGGCACGGCGGTGGAGACGGGCGTGACCGCTCCTGCACTCGCCGAGGCGCGACGCCAGCTCGCCACGATGCAGAGCGCTCCACCAACCGACGAAGAGTTGACGGAGGCGCGCGACTATCTCTGCGGAACCTTCCCGCTGCGTTTTGGCACCGCCACGCCAGTTGCCAGCATGGCGGCGGCGCTCACCGTGCTTGGGCTCTCACCAGATGAGCCGGATCACTTCCGTGAGCGCGTTGCCGCCGTTGACCGCGCGGCCATCGCGCTGATTGCCGATGAGTTGGCCGCCTCTGCGGAGAAGATCATCGTCGTAGGTGACGCTGCCTCAATCACCGCGCCGCTTGAGGCTGAAGGTTTCATTGTGCAGGTCGAATCAGATAGTCCGGCCTCAGCATGATCGTGGTGGTTGGCACCGTACGCGCTCGCGCCGAAGGGGCAACCTACGGTCTTGGCAGCTACGCCACGACGGTGGCCCTCGCCCTCGCCGCCACCGGGGAGCCTGTTGAGATGGTGAGCAAGGTCGGCGCTGATGCAGCGGGTGATGCGGTGATCACGCAGCTGGCAGCCGCGGGGATCGGCCACGTGGCCCTCATTCGTGACGGCGCGTTGGCGACCGCTGTGGATGGGGCGGGTTCGCTTGAGATGGATGCCGCCGATCTGCAATTGGCGCTGCGCTACCTCACGAGCTTCGATGCGGTGCTCTTGGTTGATCCTTCTGATGACTCGGTGGTTGCCACCGTTCTCGAGGCGTGCGCCTATGTCGGCGCGCGGCTTGTGGTGACGAAGCCTGAGGGGTCGACCCCTACAGGAGTGCCGAGGGGCGAGCGCGGCGACACACCGCCGCCGCTTGAGGTGGAGCACCCAGCGGGAGATCCCGCCGCCGTGACCGACCTTTTGGTGGCGCTCCTCCTTCCTGATCGCGAGTCGCCTGCCGCCTCGTAGCGCATCGCGTACGCTTCAGTAGATGAGTGAAGTGCTGCAGCCACTATCCGAAGTGACCGACCTAGCAAGCCGCATGGAGCTCGGCGTTGATGCGCTCGATCGCGGGGACGCGGAGGGGGCGGCTCTCGCCTTCGCCGCCGCTGTCGCCGGTGCCACACCAAGCGACGATCGCGCCCTCGCCGAACGTGCCGCCTATGGCGCCGCTGAGGCGCTGCTGCGCCTGGAGCGCGACGACGAGGCTGCCGAATATCTCGAGATCGCCGCGCACTCCGAGGACCGAGAGTTGCGATTCTTGGCCCTCCGTCGCCGCGCGATGGAGGAGGTCCGTCGCGGCGAACTCCGTGTCGCCCTTGCCACCTACCGCCAGGCCGAGGGGGACGCCCCAACCAGTGCCGCGCGCGCTGAGATCGCCTCGCGCATCGGCTGGCTAACCAAGGAGACGGGTGGCTCATCAATGCGTGCCCAGGCGGCATTCCGACGTGCCCGGGGCGTCCCTTCGGGGGCCTGGGTGCCGCGTGCGCTCCTCGCCGTCACCATCGTGCTCTCGGTCATGACAAAGCTCGACCCGGCGCTTGCTGAGACGTTCGCGCTCATCAAACTTACGCCTGATGGATTCGACTATCTCTCGGGTAGCCCTTGGCGCCTCGTTACCGTGGCGTTCGTCCACGGAGGCATTAATCCGGACTGGCAGTCGTGGGCGCTGCATCTCGGCTTCAACGCCATCGCCCTCGACATTGCCGCACAGCTTGTCTATCGCCTCTATGGCGCGAAGCGCCTTATCACGTGGTACCTGCTCGGTGTGATCGGCGCATCGCTTGTAAGTGCAATTTGGACGCCTATCGGCTACTCGGTTGGTGCTTCTGGTGGTGTATTCGCCCTCTTCGGCATTGCCCTTGGTGCCGAGTGGGCACATCGCCCGCTCGTTGAACGCGGTATGCGTGAAGCACTTGGACGTGTCGGTACTCTGCTGTTCATCAACATCGTGCTCGGTTTTAGTGTCGGTGTGATCGGCGGTGGAATCGACAACTCGGCACACATTGGTGGCTTGTTTACAGGCCTGATTCTTGGTGCGCTCATTCCGCCAACACGTGCCGAGGCGATGCGCCGTCGCTGGACTTCCGCAGTTGCGACGTGGCGCGGAGGTGGGCTTGTAATTAGCGCTCTAGTTCTCTTCGCGTTCATTGCTATTTACCTGAATTGGCTTGAACTCGTTCGCCTACGTCAGTTACTTCCGTTCTAGGCATGTTCGCTACGCTTCTCGATCCAGCGGCGTTTTGTTCCGAACCCGACATCGCTGGTGGAATCGACTTTGTTGAGGCCCCAGAGCTGACGTCAGCGGATCCGGAAGCGCATGAGCAGCTCGCTGCACGACTCAAGACGCTCGCGGGCAGTCACCGCGCCCTTCTGCCGGTGGGTGGAAACCTCATCGCCATAAGCCGCGATCAGTGGCTGCAGATTCCCGCTGAGAGCCTGGTGATCAATCCGATCCGCGACCCAGAGTCATGGAGCGCTGCGGCTACGTGGCCGGGAGATCGTGGGCTGGTCCTCGCGCTCGTTCCTGCGCCAGGCGATGAGGAGCCGGAGCCAGTGGAGATCTTACTCTGGGCGGTGCGATACGCCGCATCGCTCGGCGGGCGAGGCCTTGATCGCGTGGCAGTAGCTGGCATGCTGCCAATCACAAAGGGTGCACCTGATCCAGCTGAGGCGGAGAGGCGCATCGCCCTGCTGGAACGCGTGGTGCAACTCTCTGCCGCGAATCAGGAGACGCTGCGCGCCGAACTTGACCCACGCGCCTTTCAGCCAATTTCCCGGCCACAGCGATGATTGAGGTGCAGGTTCTGCCAATCGGACCGCTGCGCACCAACGTGGTAGTCGTTGGCGATCCGGAGCGGCGCGAGGCGATCGTTGTTGATCCTGCGATCCCGTCACTGGCTGCACTCACGGCGTACCTTGCGGAGCGCAATTGGCGCTTAGTCTTGGCGCTCGCCACCCACGGGCACTGGGATCACATGGGCGAGATGGCTGCGCTCGCGGCGCACCATACAGCGCACCATCACGAAGTGCTACCGATCGGCGTGCACCCGCTCGACCGCTATCGCCTTGTGGAGCCGCAACCGCTCGCCGCACCGTTTCCGATCCCGGCGGTCGTGCCCACACGCGACCTGAACGATGGTGATCGCATTTCCGCGGGGAGCATCAACTTCACGGTGCTCCACACGCCCGGCCACACCGAGGGGTCTATCTCCCTGTTTGACCAGAGTGCAGGATTGCTACTGAGCGGCGACACCCTCTTCTTCGGCGGGTGGGGGAGGACCGACCTTCCCGGCGGTGACGCTGCGGCAATGCTCAACTCGCTCTCACGGCTGCGAACACTTGACCCTGCGACACGGGTGATTCCAGGGCACGGCCGAGAGACGATGATCAGCACCGAAACAGCGTGGATCGACAACTCCATTCGCACGAAGAGCCTGACGGCGGATCGCACATGAGCCACGACGCGCTGCGGAAACTGGTGTCGGCTGGAGCGGTCAGTGCGACGCTGGCGGCGCACGTTACCGCCCTCGCCGACGCGGGCGTCCCCATCGTCGTGACAGGGAGTGCCTCCGCGGAGCGCCGCGATGCATTCGCTGAGGCAATCGCCGCCGCCTCGCCCCTCCCCGCTGGCGCTGAGAGCGCCGAAATTAAGATCGCGCCCGAAGAGGCGTTCGTCTGGCTCGCCGATCCGTCAGGAGTGGGTTGTCTCGTTGCTGGTGCCGGAGGCGCGCCGCGGAGTCCGCGTTCCACACGTCTCATTGCCCACGGCCTCATCGAGCGCTTGAGCGCAGCGACCACCAAAGCCGTCGTTCGATCACTGGTGCGTGGCTTCCCGCTCATCGCAACGGCCCCGGGTCGCGATCTCGCTGAGCTGCTTGATCTGCTGCGCGGTGCAAACCTGCGGGTGCCAGAAGACGATCTGCATCGCCTCGGGCTGGTGATTGTGCTCGGAGCGGGTTCAGCCACAGCGAGCCACGTCGAATCGGCGCACCTGCTGCGTCCGCCCGCGCTTGATGGGGGAGCGCGACGTCCGCCGGCACTCCTTGCAACCTGGAGCGGCCCGGGGAGTTGGGACGATTTCGCGTGGGCAGCGCTCCCAGAGCTTGCGGCACGGGTCGGCTTCACGCAGGCCGTATTCAACAGTCAGCTGGCGGCACGCGAGCAGGAGCTGGCGGCTCCCTAGAACCAAGCGCGCTCCGATTCGCGCTACGATTCGCCCATGAGCCGCATAGCCACCTCACCTGCATCCCTGCGGCAACTTCTTAGCGCGTCGCTGCGCGTTACGACTGCGGGCACGGTAGAGATTCTCGACGTAGCGCACCTGCGCCAGAGCGGCGCCGCGACCATCGCCTGGAGCGCCGCCTTCTCCACCGATGAGGCAACGGTCGCCGCAGCGCAGTGGCTCGCCCGCGCTGCAGCAGCCGCGGCGGGAATCCAGAGCGCCAGCATCGCGCCGCTCTACGCGGCACGGTCGAACGGCGCCTACGAAGGCCTCACCGTGCCAGCGCTTAACCTGCGCAGCCAAGTCTTTGAGATGTCACGTACTGCGCTGGAGACCGCCGCCGCAATGGATGGCGCTGCGCTCATCTTCGAGTTAGCACGCTCCGAGCAGACCTACACGTTCCAGCGCCCCGCCGATTACGCCGCGAGCATCCTCTGCGGCGCGATCGCTGCCGGTTGGCGTGGGCCAGTCTTCATTCAAGGGGACCACTACCAATTCGTTGCCAAGAAGTACGCGACCGACCCTGAAGGGGTCGCCGCTGAGATTGCACGTGCCTGCCGTCTCGCGGTTGATGCGGGCTACCGAAACATCGACATCGATGCCTCAACGCTCGTCGATCTCTCGCTCCCAACGGTGCCAGAGCAGCAACGCGTGAATGCCGTTCGCACCGCAGAGGCGGTCGCGCTCGTGCGCGAGCTGGAGCCCGCCGGGATTGAGATCAGCATGGGTGGTGAAATCGGTGAGGTGGGGCATCAGAACTCCACCGCCGAAGAGCTTGCCGCCTATCTCGACGAGTTTGATGTTGCCCTCGCCAGCCGCCGCGCTGGAGCGCGCGGCCTGCGCAAGGTGTCGGTGCAGACCGGTACCAGCCACGGCGGCGTGCCGCTCCCAGGCGGTGGCGTCGCCGAGGTTGCCCTCGACTTCACGGTGCTCAAAGAGCTCGGCGAACTGGCTCGCGCCCGCGGCCTTGCCGGCGCGGTGCAGCATGGCGCTTCGACACTCCCCGAAGATCTCTTCCATCGCTTCCCAGAGGTTGGTGCCGCAGAGATCCACCTCGCCACCGGTTTCCAGAACATCCTGCTCGACCACCCGGCACTCGATGCCAACTTGCGTGCCGAGATCACCGCGTGGCTTCGTGCCAACGCCGCCGATGAGGCGAAACCTGGCGATAGCGACGAGCAGTTCCTCTATCGCACGCGCAAGAAGGCGCTCGGGCCATTCAAGCAGGCGCTCTGGGAGGCGGCCGGTACGCCAGAGATCCTCGAGACGCAGCGTGCGAAGTTCCAGTCACTCTTCTCGCAACTTGGTGTCAGTGGCTCGCGCGCGCTCGTGGAGCGCTACGTACCTGAGGTGGCGGATCCACTTCCGCCTGCGCCAGCCGACCTGCTGAGTTAGGCGGGGGAGCCCCGCCAGGAGTTAGCTGCGGGTCACGCCTGCGGCGTCGAGCGACTCTTCCAGAATCTTCAGCGCGAGGTCAACCTCTGCCGCCGTGGTGACGAGCGGCGGAATAATGCGAATCACCTGCGTGTAGGAGCCGGCGGAGAGCAGCAGCAGCTTGCGCTTGTTCGCCTCGGCGATGACGCGCTTCACTGCCCCAGCATCAGGGGCTCGACCGTCGCCAGCACCGGGCTGAACAAACTCCAAGGCGATCATCAGGCCAAGGCCGCGCACATCGCCAATGCCAGGGCGACCGGCGGTGATCTTCTTCAAGCCATCGAGCATCTGCGTGCCACGAGCGGCGGCATTCGCAACGAGACCCTCATCCTCGATCACATCAAGTGTTGCAAGGGCGGCGGCGCAGGCCACAACGTTGCCGCCGTAGGTGCCGCCGTGTGTGCCCGGCTCCCAGGTGTCGAGAAGATCCTTGCGGGCGATGATCCCCGAGAGGGGGAGGCCCGAGGCGATCCCCTTCGCCATCACCAAGATGTCTGGCTCCACGTTCTGGTGCTGCACGGCGAACATCTTGCCGGTGCGCCCGTAGCCGGTCTGCACCTCGTCGGCGATCAGCAGAATGCCGAGCTCGCGGGTGAGTTCGCGCAGACGCGGCAGGAAGCCGGCGGGTGGCACGACGTAGCCCCCTTCGCCAAGGATCGGCTCAACGATGACGGCGGCAACATCTTCGGCACTGGCAAGGGTGTGCAGTGTGAGATCCCACTCCTCCTCCCAACGGCAGCTGCACCCGGCGCAGGCGCCAGGGGCACCCGCAACGGCATGATCCCGCGCCGCAACTGGTGCACGGAAGCAGGAGGGGAATGCGGTGCTGTAGACCGAGCCGGGGAGCGGCTCGAAGTGGCCGCGGTAGACGTTCTTCGCCGTGGTCATCGCCATCGTCTGCGCAGTGCGACCGTGGTATCCGCCGCGGAAGGTGAGAATCACGCGACGCTTGGTGGCGCGTCGCGCCAACTTCACCGCCGCCTCGACCGCCTCGGAGCCAGAGTTCGAGAGGAAGACGCCCCACGGACCACCATCGAGCACCGTGCTCAGTCGCTCGTGAAGTCGCAGCCCCGGCTCATGGAAGACGATGTTCTGTTGACCGTGGATCAACTTCGTGGCCTGCTCGGCAATGGCCGCGGCAACCTTCGGGTGTGCATGCCCCGTGTTCACCACGCCAATCCCCGAGGTGTAGTCGAGCCACCGCACGCCGCTGCGATCGATCAGCCACGAGCCCTCGCCGCGATCCACATCAACATTTGCAGCGCGACCCCACACGGAAGAGATCACGTTGTGGGGCGGAATTGGCCCGCGATCGCCGCTCACGTGCGCTTCCTCTGGAGGAAGGAACCGATCGCTACGGCGCTCACTGCAACCATAAAGAAGATCGTTCCGATGGCGTTGACTTGCGGCGGTACGCCAATGCGCGCAGAGCCCCACACAAACATTGGGAACGTGATTGTTCGTCCAGCGGTGAAGTTGGTGATCACGAAGTCATCAATCGAGAGGCTGAAGGCAAGGAGGCCCGCCGCGGCGATTCCAGGCAGGATCAGCGGAAAGGTGACGCGCCAGAAGGTCTGCCACCCGTCGGCACCAAGATCGGCCGAGGCTTCTTCCAGTCGGCGATCAAAGCCGGCGAGTCGTGCCCGCACCGTCACGATCACGTAGCTGATGTTGAAGGTGACGTGGGCGATCAGGATCGTGAACTCATTGAGGGGGAAGAAGGGGGGCCTGCCGATCGCCACGAAGAGGGTGAGGAGCGACGCGCCGAGGATGATCTCGGGGGTGGCGAGTGGAAGGAAGATGAAGAGACTGGTCGCCGGTCGGCCGCGGAACTGATAGCGCACGAGTGCGAGCGCTGCGAGTGTGCCGAGCGTTGTGGCAACCAGCGTTGAGATGAAGGCGATCCGAAGGCTATTCACCACCGAATCGAGGAGGCCTGGAATCGCGAAGAGGTTCGCCCAGTGATCGAGGGTGAAGCCGACCCAGGTGTAATTAGTCTTCCCTACCGGATCATTGAAACTAAAGATTCCAACGATGAAGATCGGCAGCAGCAGGTAGACCAGGGCCAGCCCCGTGTAGGCGCGAAGCGCGTTGCGGCCGAGCCAACGCAGCATCAGCCGATCCCCGTCTCAAGTTCGTCGGTGCCGAGCACACGCGCATAGATAAAGACGGCGGCGAGGATGCCGGCCATCAACATGAAGCTGAGTGCCGCCGCGGTCGGGTAGTCGTTGTTCACCAAGAATCGACTCTGGATCACATTGCCGATGAGGCGCGTCTGCACGCTTCCCAGCAGCTCTGCATTCACGAAGTCGCCCATCGCGGGAATAAAGACGAGGAGGGAGCCGGCGAAGACCCCTGGGAGTGCGAGTGGGAGCGTGATCCGCTGGAACGCCCGAATTGGTCCGGCATACAGATCCTTCGCCGCCTCGACCAGGCGGCGGTCGATCTTCTCGAGCGAGACGTAGATCGGCAACACCATGAACGGGAAGAAGTTGTACGAGATTCCGAAGATGACTGCGGCTGGAGTAGCGAGAATGCGGAACTCTTCGGGAAGGACGCCGATTGCCTTCAGGGGCCCGAGGATAAATCCGTCGTCAGCGAGAACCGTCTTCCAGGCGAGCACGCGGAGGAGGAATGAGGTGAAGAACGGTGCGATCACGATGAAGAGGAGCAGGGTTCGGTATCGCCCAGCGCGATAGGCGATGGTATACGCCAGTGGGAAGGCGAGGGCGAGGCAGACCACCGTGGCCACTCCCGCATACAAGATCGAACGCAAGAACTGCTCGGAGTACCGGCCGAGCGCCGTCGAATAGGTCTCTGCGTTCGCCCATGAGAAGGTGAACCCCGATTCCAGCGTGCCACTCCAGAGGCTGGCTTGCAGCATCTGGATCGCTGGGTACACGTAGAACGCGACGAGCCAAACGATTGCGGGCGCAAGGAGCAACAGGGGGAGCGCCCCCGGATGCCGCCGCAGGTAGGCGATCACCGTCAGCTCCGCCTGGCTCGGCGGCTCAGTTGCCCTGGAGGGCGCTGAAGGCGTCGTTCATGTAGATCTCATCGTCCTCAGAGAGGCCGGCGAACACATGCAGCTTCGCCGAGAGGGCGGCATCGGGGAAGATGAACGCGTCAGTGGCGAGCGCACCGTCAAGCTTCGCGATCTCCTCCTTGGTCCCCTTCACTGGCGAGACGTACTGCACGTGGGCGGTGAGCTGCGCCGCGATCTCCGGCTTGTAGTACCAGTCCATCCACTTCTCCGCGGTGAACTTATGCGCGGCGCCGAGCGGGATCAACATGTTGTCCGACGAGAAGGTGCAGCCGTCCGTTGGTGTGACCCAAACGATGTCGGCGTCCTCGTACCCGATCTGCACCGTGTCGCCGCGCCAGGCAACGCACGCTGCGACGTCGCCCTTCACGATGAGCTCCTTATAGTCATTGCCCGTGAACGCGCGAATCTGTCCGCCGGTGACGCTCGGCTCGATCAGGGTTATGGCGCGATCGAATGAGGCGCGGTCGGCCTTGGCGGGATCGTCACCGTTTGCCAGCATGGCGAGCCCAATGGTGTCGCGCATTTCGGTGAGGAGTGAGACCTTCCCCTGCAGGCGTGGGTCGAAGAGATCCTTGAACCCCTTCACGAACCCAGCGGTGCTCTTACGCGCGGCGATGCCCGCCACGATGCCGGCCCACGGGGCGAGATACTCAACATTCGGATCAAAGCTGCGCCCCTTGTATACGTCAAGGAGATTGGCGCTGAAATTCGGCATGTTCCCCTTGTTGAGCTTCTCAGCCCAGCCGAGGCGCAGGATGCGAGCGGCCATCCAGTCGGTCAGCGTCGCGATGTCCCAGCCCGCATCCTCACCGGCTTTCAGTGGCGCCTGGATCGTGCCGAAGAAGGAGTCGTTGTCGTTGATCGCTTCCACGTAGTTGACCTTCGTCTTGTATTCCGCTTCGAATGCGGCAACCGTCGGTCGTGTCAGCTGATCTTCACTAAGGTCAATGTAGAGGGTCCAGTTCGCCACGTTCACCACGTCGGAGATCGTGTCGGACTGCGACGGCTTCGGGCTCGTCGACGTTGAGCTGCCCGAGGTGCCACACGCGGCGAGGAAGGCGGCGGTGCCTGCGGCGGCGGCTCCAACCTTGAGGATGGTGCGTCGGCTTACCAACATCTCAGCGCGCTTCTCGGTACCCATCGTCTACTCCTCCTGCGCCTTAGGCGCTCTTCGAATCGCCGACCACGAAGCCGTGTTCGGGTTTCCATGTCAGGGCCACCCGCTCGCCCGGTCGCCAGGTGTCGCTCCGCGTCGTGCGGTCAACGTTCTGCTCGCTCACGAGAAGTCGTAGGCCGCCCGCCCCTTCCACGGTGTACTGCGTCAGTACGCCGAGGTAGCTCGTATCAACGACCGTGCCATCGAGGCGATTCCCCTTCGACTCTTGCCCAGGCTCGAGCAGCATGAGCTTCTCGGGGCGAACGCCGATCGCACCACCGGTTCCAATGTCGCCAAGGCCCTTTGGCGCGCGCACAACATCACCCGATGGCAGCGTGACCGTCCACATGTCGCCGTCGCTGCCAATCTTCCCTTCGAGCAGATTGCTTGCACCAACGAAGCTCGCGACAAAGCGCGTGGTTGGTCGTTCGTAGAGTGTCTCTGGTCCGGCGAGCTGCTCGTAGCGGCCCTTGTTCATGACGGCGATGCGATCCGACATCGTCATCGCCTCTTCTTGGTCGTGGGTGACATAGATGAAGGTGATGCCGACTTCGCGCTGAATGCGCTTGAGCTCGATGCCCATCTGTTTGCGCAACTTCAAGTCGAGTGCGCCGAGCGGCTCATCAAGCAGAAGAACTGCTGGGCGATTCACCAGTGCCCGTGCAAGGGCAACGCGCTGTGCCTGGCCTCCAGAGAGTTGTGCAGGCTTGCGCTTCTCATAGCCAATGAGTTGCACCAGCTCCAGTGCCTCGCCGACGCGGCGCGTGACCTCGTCACCCTTGATGCCGGAGCGACGGAGACCGAAGGCAACATTTTCAAAGATCGAGAGATGCGGGAAGAGCGCGTAGCTCTGGAAGACGGTGTTGACGTCGCGTTCATGCGCGGGGAGGAAGGTGACGTCTACGCCCTTCAACTCAATGAGGCCGCTGGTTGGCTGTTCGAAGCCGCCGATCATGCGCAGGGTTGTGGTCTTGCCGCAGCCAGATGGGCCGAGGAGGGTGAAGAACTCGCCGTCGGAGACATCAAGTGTGATGCCGTCTACTGCGGTCTGATCTCCGAACTTCTTGGTCACGTTGACCAGGCGAACGTCGACGTCTGCCACCCTCGGTTTCACCTCCGCGGACACCTGCCCTGTCTCTGCCCCTCAAGTGAGGACGTGCGAAGACTATGACCCACGGGGGGTGGGGTCAAACGCCGTTGCGGGTAGGATGGGGGAGACGCGCCCGTGGGGCGCCGCCGAGAGCCCCAATTGGGGCGAAAGGGGAGCCATGGCCACCACCGAAGCAGCCGTCATGCAGGCCCTCTCCAACGTTCAGGAGCCAGAGCTCGGTCGCGACATTGTTACATTGGAGATGGTCAAGGAGCTCACCCTGAACGGCGATCAGGCCAGCTTCATGATCGAGCTCACCACCCCCGCCTGCCCCCTCAAGGACGTGATTGAGCGCGATATTCGCGGCGCCCTTGATGGGATCGGTGTAACAGTGGCTGAGCTCCGCTGGGGCTCGAAGGTCCGTCGCGCTTCCTCCTCCACTCAGGAGCGCCTCCTCCCCGGCATTCGGAACATTGTGGCCGTCGCCTCCGGGAAGGGCGGGGTGGGGAAGAGCACCGTCTCAGTCAACCTCGCCGTGGCCCTCGCTCAGAGCGGTGCCCGAGTCGGCCTCCTCGACGCCGACATCACCGGGCCGAACATCCCCCAGATGATGGGGGCGACTGGCACCCCAAAGTCGAGCGCCGGCGGCAAGATCGAGCCGATCGAGCGCCACGGCGTCAAAGTCATCTCCATTCAGTTCTTTGTGCCAGAGGGTCAGCCGATCGTCTGGCGCGGCCCGCTCATTGGCGGCGCGATCCAGCAGTTCCTGCGCGACGTGGAGTGGGGTGACCTCGACTATCTCGTCGTTGACCTGCCGCCTGGAACCTCTGACGCGCAACTCACGCTGGCGCAGGCGGTGCCAATTGCTGGGTGCGTCCTTGTGACTACGCCACAAGACGTTGCCCTCTCTGATGTCACGAAGGCACTGGCGATGTTCCGACGCATGAACGTGCCGATACTTGGCATCGTTGAGAACATGTCGGCGTTTGCCTGCCCACACTGCGGCGAGCTCACCGAAATCTTCGGACGCGGTGGCGCAGAGCGTCTCGCAAAAGAGGAGGGGCTCGACAACCTGGGCCGCATTCCGCTGGAGATGGCGGTGCGACAGGGTGGCGACGCAGGCATCCCCGCCGTCGCGCAACGCGAAGAGGGTCCAGCGGCTGCAGCGCTCAAGGAGTTGGCCGGCCAAGTCGCCGCGCGACTCGCAGTGCGCGCCGCAAACGAGACGGCACCAACGTTGACGGTCGCCTAACCGCATGACCGAAACGCCAGGCGGTTCAACGGAGCACCAGGGCTTCAGCGACGACGCTGCGCAACTGATCGTTGCGGTGCGCGCACTCATCGGCGGGCACTGGGATCTCTTCCGCGCCGAACTTGGTGCAATCTCTCGTGATGCCGTTGGCGTGCTCATCGGTGCGATCGCCGTCATTACGCTCGTCACGGCGGCGTTGCTTGCGCTTCTTATTGCCGTCTTCATGCTGCTCGGCGCCGCCTTCTTCGGTTCCATGGTGTGGGGCGCAGCGCACGTCACACTCCTCCTACTTGTGGTCGCGGCGGC
Organism: Candidatus Limnocylindrus sp.; assembly: GCA_040397175.1. GTDB lineage: Bacteria > Chloroflexota > Limnocylindria > Limnocylindrales > Limnocylindraceae > Limnocylindrus. Next base: position 350,392 of record JBBAWM010000001.1, read on the forward strand.
GATCACCTCGGCAATCTTGCAGATCACCGCGCCACGTCGCGCGCGTTCATTCGCCCTCGCCGTTCTCGGTGGTGCGATCGGTGCGCTGCTTGTGCTCTTCGTCTTCAACGGATCGGCCGGCCCAGCAACTGCGGCATCGCTGCTCTTTGCGTTGAGCTTCCTGCTGGTGGACTTGCTGGTTGGACTGGCAACGTTTGATATGGAGCGCTTCACCGATCGCTTCCGCCCGCTTGCAACGGAGCACGAGCTCCGCGCAACGTTTGATGCTGTTGATGATCTGCGCGACGAGGCAGCCTCCGCCTTCGCCGAAGAGGTTGGTGGGGCGGTCGGCGCCGCCGATGCCGCCATCGCGCCAGCCCGCAAGGTGGTTCGAGCCGCCGCCGATGCGCTGCGCGGCATCGCCGATCGACTGCGCGAGCGACGTGGAGCCGGCGACGAGGGCGACAATGCCTGACGAGACAACGGAACGCGAGCGGCGCGCCAAGCGGGTGGAGGTTCTCGCCGCGAGCCGCCCTGCGGTGGCCGAGCGACTCTCAGCTGTCCGCCTCTCTCGAGAGGCCTCGCTCGTGCGTGTTCGGGCCATTGGTGGCCGACTGCGACCCAGCGGCGGGCTAGGGCAGGAGCTGCGGGACCGCCCCCTGCGGGCCCTCGGCCTCCTCGGGATCCTGGCCCTCCTTCTCGTGCGCTGGTTCGGCTCGCGTTCAGGTGGATCCAAGCGCCCTGGCGGTGGGGCGGGGAGCGCCTTTGTGAGTGGCGTAGTGGCGGCAGCAGCCCAGCGTGGTGGACGTGCGGTGATTGATGCGTTGATCGATGGCCGACCTGCGGTGGACGGAACCCCCGTGGGCGACGATGATGCTCGGGGGCGAGTGGCGAAACGGTAGACGCGCCGGCCTTAGGAGCCGGTGTCGGCAACGACGTGTGAGTTCGAGTCTCACCTCGCCCACCAGAACAAGGGTCGTCGGGTACCCTGTGCGCTCATGGAATTCACGACCACTCCTGCAGAGAAGAGCACCGTCCGACTCGAGGTCACCCTCGCGGTCGCAGACGTGGCCGCGGCAATTGCCCAGGCGGTCCGCCATGTTGCGGGCCACAGCCGCATCCCAGGCTTCCGCCCGGGGAAGGCACCGCGCTCCATCGTTGAGCGCTTTGCCGGCATCAATCGCATCCTCGACGAGGCGACCGAGATCCTCATCGAGCGCGGCTATCGCGATGCAATCATGAAGTCCGACATCGTTCCACTCACCAGCCCGAAGATCGATGCGAAGCCGATCGTCGAAGGCGAGGTCTACACCTTTACCGCACTCATCCCTGTGCCGCCAGAGGTGAAGCTTGGCGACTATCGCGGCTACACCTTTGAGCCAACCTTTGAGGAGCCTGATGAGGCGAAGGTCGAAGCGGTCGTCACCGACCTGCGCGACAGCTACGCAACGCTCACCGCCGTCACCGATCGTGGCGCGGAGATGGGCGACTACGCGATCATCGCCTTCGATGGCTATCGCGTTGACAGCGGCCTAGCGATTGATGGCGCCTCGTCGGAGCGCATGCCGATCGTGATCGGATCTGACCGACTGATTCCAGGATTTGAGGCACAGCTCGTCGGCGCGAAGGTCGGCGATGCCACCACCGTTGAGGTGACCTTCCCTGAGGACTACCAAGAGGCGGCGCTGCAGGGCGTGCCGGCACGATTCGATGTGGTCATCAACGATTTGCGCGCGCGTGTTCCACCGCCGTTCGATGATGCCTTCGCCGCGCAAGTCGCGAACGTCACCGATGTTGCTGGCCTACGCGCCGAGATCCTGATGCGCCTCAAGGCGAGCGCCGTTGATCGCGGTCGCCACGAGTTCGCCGACAAGATCGTCGAGTTCGCCATGGAGGGCGCCACCGTTGAGATTCCCGATCCGCTGATTGAAGAGGAGATCGACGGACTGGTAGACGAGTTGGCGCGCGGCATCGCGCGACAAGGGCTCACCTTTGAGCAGTACTTGGGCGCCGCTGGCAAGAGCGTGGAAGAGATTCGCGCCGAGATGCGTGAGCGCGGCGAGCGCCGCGCGCGAACCCTCCTGGTGTTGAGTGCGGTCGCCGGCGCCGAAGGGATGGAGGTCCCCGAGGAGCTCATCGACGAAGAGGTGGAGCGTGCCCGTCCGCAAACCCAGGGGCAGCGTAAGCTCGAGGCCTACCTCTCGTCGGAGCGTGGGCGCCGAGCAATCCGTGCCTCACTCCGCCGCTCCCTGGTGGTGGAGCGGCTCGTCGACGAGTGGTTTGACGCTCACCCGAAGGCCTGGCCGACCTGGGCTCCTGAGCGCCCAGCGACGCCTACCGCCGCGAACGCTCCCGCCAAGTAAACTCAGCCTCCCGCAGAGAGCGGGTGCACACGTAGGGGGTGACCAGTGCTCGTACCAATGGTGATTGAGTCTTCCAGCAAGGGCGAACGCGCCTACGACATCTGGTCGCGCCTTCTTAAGGAGCGCATCATCTTCTTGGGCGGCCCTGTCGAAGACGACATTGCCAACCTGATCATTGCGCAGCTCCTCTTCCTTGATTCAGAGGATCCCGAGAAGGAGATCTCGCTCTACATCAACAGCCCAGGAGGTGTGATCACCTCCGGCCTCGCGATCTACGACACGATGCGCTACGTGCGCGCCCCCGTGAGCACGATCTGCACCGGCATCGCCATGTCGATGGGTGCGGTGCTCCTCGCCGCTGGTGCGCCAGGTCGACGCTTCGCCCTGCCGCACAGCCGAATCATGATCCATCAGGGCTCCGGCGGATTCCGTGGCAACACGCCCGACGTCTTCATTCAGGTGAAGGAGATGGAGCAGCTCGTGCGAACGACGCAAGAGATCCTCGCCGCCCACACGGGCCAGTCGATGGAGAAGGTCGTGAAAGATACGGACCGCGACCTCTTCCTCTCGCCAGAGCAGGCCGTGGAGTACGGCATCATCGACGAGGTGTACAAGCTCCCTGCCATCGTTCCGCCAAAGGGGAAGTGAGGCGCGCCGCATGAGCGGAGGAGCTGGTTCCGGAGAGTCGGGAGGCGGTAAGTCGCGCGGTCCACGGAGCGCGGGCACGGGATCATATCGCTGCTCCTTCTGCCGCAAGCCGCAGGAGCAGGTTCGCAAGCTGATCGCCGGTCAGGGTGTCTACATCTGCGACGAGTGCGTCGCCCTCTGCGCCGAGATTGCCACTGAGCAGTCGCCATCCGCACCGCAGCGCACGTCGTTCGGTGGCGTCACGCCAACTCCGCGCATGATTCATGCCGCACTCAATGAACATGTCGTGAGCCAGGAGCGCGCGAAGCGCTCACTCGCCGTGGGAGTACATAACCATTACCAGCGCGTTGGCGCACCAAACGTGGCCGACGGAGTAGAGATCGCAAAGTCGAACATCCTGCTCGTCGGGCCGACCGGTTCCGGCAAGACCCTCCTGGCGCAGACGCTCGCCCGGTTCCTTGATGTGCCCTTCTGCATCGCCGATGCCACGAGCCTGACCGAGGCGGGCTACGTTGGCGAAGATGTCGAGAACATCCTGCTTCGCCTGATCCAGGCCGCTGATGGCGATATTGAGCGCGCGCAGCGCGGCATTATCTATATCGACGAGATCGACAAGATCACCCGCAAGTCCGACAACCCGTCGATCACGCGCGACGTCTCGGGCGAAGGGGTGCAGCAGGCGCTGCTGAAGATCATTGAGGGGACCGTCGCCAATGTGCCGCCCCAGGGTGGTCGCAAGCATCCGCACCAGGAGTACCTCCAGATCGACACGACGAACATCCTCTTCATCTGCGGCGGCGCATTTGAGGGGCTCGAGAAGATCGTTGCTGACCGCGTCGGGCGACGCGGCATCGGCTTCGGCTCCGATACGCCCGCAAGTAAAGATGAGCGCACCCGTGTGCTGGAGCAGCTGATGCCCGACGACCTGCTCCGCTACGGACTCATCCCTGAATTCATCGGACGCCTGCCGATGATCGTTGCACTCGATCCGCTCACCCTCGACGATCTCGTTGAGATCCTGGTCGCACCAAAGAACGCCCTGGTTAAGCAGTATCAGCGCCTCTTCCAGATGCACAGCGTCGACCTGCAGTTCACTCCAGCCGCCCTTCATGCGGTTGCCGAGAAGGCTTTGCTCCGCAAGACCGGCGCCCGCGCTCTGCGTGCGGTGCTAGAAGATGCGCTCCTCGCCACCATGTACGACCTGCCCGATCGTCCGGACGTACGTCGCTGTGTGGTGACAGAAGAGACGATTAGCGATGGCGCCGCACCACTCATGCTGACCGAACGCGAGATTGGCGCGAGTGAACCGGCGGCGCCGAGCCGACGCGTGCCGCGCACGCGCACGGCCGCCCCCCGCGCATCAGCGTGACGGCGGCGCGCGAGCTCGGCCCCTCGTATCGCGCCGCTGAGGTAGAGCGCAGCGTTGCAGCCCGCTGGGCGGCAACCGATTACGGCAGCCCCGACGGACGCGAGACGCGCGATGCCGAAGGGCGTGACTCCCTGCCGCCGTTCACGATCATCATGCCGCCGCCGAATGTCACTGGCGGCTTGCACGTGGGCCACGCACTCTTCGTGACGCTCGAAGACCTCATGGTGCGTCGTGCGCGCATGCAGGGTCGAGCCGCCCTCTGGCTCCCTGGTGTCGATCACGCCTCCATCGCCGCGCAGTACGTACTCGACCGCGTTGTTGAGAGGGAGGGGAGCAGCCGCGCCGATCTGGGCCGCGAGCGCTACCTCGAGCGCATGCACCGCTTCATGGACGAGACGCGGAACACCATCCTTGGCCAGTTCCAGCGCCTCGGCGCATCGGCTGACTGGGGTCGCACCCGCTTCACCATGGACGAGGTGTCGAGCCGCGCCGTGCGCACCGCCTTCGCCACCCTCTACGAACGCGGCCTTGCGTATCGCGGTGAGGCGCTCGTGAACTGGTGCCCAGGTTGCAAGACAAGTGTCTCTGACCTCGAGTCGGTCGCGACCGAGGAGCAGGGGAGCATCTGGGAGATTCGCTACCCACTAGAGGGGGGCGAGGCCACGAGCGGTGTCGTTGTCGCGACAACTCGACCAGAGACGCTGCTTGGTGACACCGGCGTGGCTGTGCACCCCGACGATCCGCGCTACACCGCACTCGTTGGGAAGCGCGTAATGGTGCCGTTCGTGAACCGCGCCGTTCCCGTGGTCGCCGACGCCTTCGTCGAGATGAGCTTCGGCACGGGCGCCGTGAAGGTGACCCCAGCACACGACCCCAACGACCGCGAGGTGGGACTGCGCCACAACCTGCCCGCGCTAACCATCCTTGATGAGTCGGCGCGCATCGTTGCCGATGCCCCAGCCCCGTTTGCCGGGATGGATCGCTTCAAGGCGCGTAAGGCGATCGTCGCCGCGCTTGAAGAGCTTGGCCTGCTCGTTTCGGTAAAGCCACACACGGCGAATCCCGCGCGCTGCCAGCGCAGCAACGACATCTTGGAGCCACGCCTGCGCACGCAGTGGTTCATCCGCGCCAAGCCGCTCGCCGAGAAGGCGCTCGCCGCAACGCGCTCTGGTGCAACGCAGATTGTGCCCGCGCACTTTGAAAAGACCTGGGAGCACTGGCTCACCGAGATTCGCGATTGGAACGTGAGTCGGCAACTCTGGTGGGGGCACCGGATTCCCGCCTGGTACTGCGCCGACGGACACATCACCGTGACCGATCGCGAAGAGGGTCCGGTCGGCTGCGGTACCTGCGGAGCAGAGGCAAACACCTTGCAGCAGGAGAGCGACATCTTTGACACCTGGTTCAGCAGCGGGCTCTGGCCATTCAGCACCCTCGGCTGGCCCGACAAGACGCCAGACCTCGCGCGCTACTACCCGTCGCAGGTGATGGAGACCGGCCACGACATCCTCTTCTTCTGGGTTGCGCGCATGATGATGCTCGGCATTGAACTCATGGGCACGCCGCCGTTTGAAACCATCTACCTGCACGGCATGGTGCGAGACCCTGAGGGGCAGAAGATGTCGAAGACAAAGGGGAACGTTGTTGACCCACTTTCGGTGATCGACGAGATCGGCGCCGACGCACTGCGCTTCGCACTCGTCTCGGGCACTGCACCGGGCGCCGACCAGCGCCTCTCGCCAGAGAAGCTAGAGAACGCGCGCAACTTCATGAACAAGCTCTGGAATGCCGCACGCTACGTGCTTGGCGCGCGACCTGTTGAGGCGACTGGTGAACGGCTCTCGACCGCCGATGCCCATGCGGCGGCAGGGGAGTTCGGCTCCTGGATGGCCACACGTCTCAGCGCCGCTGTGGATGACGTTGATCGCGCGCTCGGGCAGTACGGTTTCTCCGAAGCGTCGCAGCGCATCTACGACGCGATCTGGGCGGAGTACTGTGATCAAGCGATTGAGGTTGCCAAGGTGACGCTCGCCGACGAGGCGCGTCCAGCCGCCGAACGCACCGCTGTTTGGTGGACGCTCGTTGACGCGCTCGATGATCTCTTGCGCCTGTTGCACCCGATTGCCCCGTTTATCACCGAAGGGATCTGGGAGGCGCTCCCGCACCGTGCGAGCGATCCTGGGCTCTTGGCGACGGCGGCTTGGCCGGCGCGACACGCGACGGCGAGCAGCTCAACAAGCAGCATTGATCAGTGGCTCGATCTTGTGCGCGAAGTGCGCGCAGCGCGAACCACCGCAAAGCTCCCCGCTGGTGCGTGGATTCCACTTGTTGTTGCTGCGCCGCCACAACTCGCCAAATCGGGCGAAGGGCTGCGCTCCGCCATTGAGCGACTGGCGCGCGTGCGCCCACTCACGATCCAGTCTGCACTCCCAACCGAGGGTGAAGGTCTCCTCGTTGTGGCGGGCACACTCACGGCGCGACTCGAGCCGCCACAGGCCGATGCCGCGACGCATGAAGCCGATCGCGCCCGATGCGAACGCGACCTTGCGGCAGCCCAGGCGCAACTTGCCGCCGCGGAGGCTCGCCTCGCCGACCCGTCGTTTACTGGGAAGGCGCCGGCCGCTGTGGTCGCAGGAGCGGAGCGCCGCGTTGCCGAGCTGCGCGATGAGATCGCACGACTCGAGCGAGGTTCGTAATGCCCTTCTACGACTATCTCTGCGCAAAGTGCGGCGCCACCGTTGAGGTGCTGCACGGCATCGACGAGCAGCAGGCTCGGACCCACGAAGATTGTGGTGGGTCGCTCGAACGACAATTCTCTGCGGCGAGCGTGCACTTCAAGGGGAGCGGCTGGGCCAAACTTGATCGCCGCAGCGGTGGCTCGGGCGCCTCGGATGCGCCTGCGAGCGCGCCAGCCCCGGCCCCAAAGAGCGACGCGAAGTAGGCGATCTCCCTGATCGGGTAGGCTTCCACGCAATGAGCATCAACGCCGACTCCTCGAAGACCCTCGCTGGAACCCCAGCTGCTGACGCGACCCCCGCAGTCTCCGAGCTCGACACCATCGTCTCGTTGGCAAAGCGCCGCGGCTTTGTCTACCCGAGCTCCGAGATCTACGGCGGCATCAACGCGGTGTGGGATTACGGCCCCCTCGGCGTAGAGCTGAAGAATAATGTGAAGCGCGCCTGGTGGCGCAGCGTGGTGCAGCAGCGCCACGAAGTGGTCGGACTCGACGCCGGCATCCTGATGCACCCGCAGGTCTGGAAGACTTCGGGCCACGTCGGCTCCTTCAGCGATCCACTCGTTGAGTGCACCGCCTGCAAGCGACGCTACCGTCTCGACGAACTCCCGGGCACGGGCGACCTCACCACCACGCAGCTCGCCGATGCCGAGATCGTTGCGAAGATGGGCCTGAAGTGCCCTGACTGCGAAGGGGCACTCACCGCGCCGCGCCGATTCAACCTGATGTTCAAGACGTTCATGGGCCCGGTCGAAGAGGATGCCTCAGTCATCTACCTTCGCCCCGAGACGGCGCAGGGCGCCTATGTGCAGCACAAGAACGTGCGCGATTCGTCGCGAAAGAAGATCCCGTTCGGCATCGCACAGATCGGCAAGTCGTTCCGCAATGAGATCAGCCCTGGAAACTTCGTCTTCCGCATGCGCGAGTTTGAGCAGATGGAGCTGCAGATGTTCGTGCGCCCAGACGAGGCCGCCACTGCTGCGTTCGAGGAGTGGCTGCCGCGACGACTGGAGTGGTACAAGTCGTACGGCGTTTCGCCAGAGCGACTCCGCATGCGCGAGCATGCTCCTGACGAGTTGGCCCACTACGCCAAGCGCGCCATTGACGTGGAGTACCGCTTCCCATTCGGCTGGAAGGAGCTCGAGGGGATTCACAACCGTGGTGACTTCGACCTCTCGCGCCACGCCGCTGAGAGCGGCGAGAGCCTCGACTACTTTGACCCTGCGACCGAGACCTCATTCACCCCATGGGTGGTTGAGGCCGCCGCTGGTGCAGATCGCGCCGCCTTCACCTTCCTGATCGACGCCTACCGCGAGGAGGTGGTGCGCGACGAGAAGCGCGTCGTCCTCTCGCTGCATCCAGAGTTGGCGCCGTACAAGGTGGCGGTCCTGCCGCTCCTCAAGAAGCGCGACGACCTTGTGGAGATGGCGCACCGCATTCGCGACGGCCTCTCACGCGAGTTCACCGCCGTCTACGACGACACCGCCGCAATCGGCAAGCTCTATCGCCGGCAGGATGAGATCGGCACGCCGTGGTGCATCTGCGTCGACGTGGACTCCATGGATGACAACGCTGTCACCGTGCGCGATCGCGACACCATGGAGCAGGAGCGCGTCAGCGCTGATCGTCTGGAGGAGTTCTTCCTCGCGAAGTTGCGCGCCTCGCGCCCTTAGGCTTCGGTCGCGCCTGTCGGCTGCTTGCCAGCTGGCCAGTAGAGCTCCTTATGGATCGCCCCCTCAGGAAGGCCGTAGGCTGAGAGTTCGCGCTCGGCTGCGACGATCATCTCGGGATTCCCGCAGAGGTAGGCGATCGCCTCGTTCGCATTAACACCGAGATCTCGCAGCGCTGACTGAATGATGCTCTCGACGCGACCGGTGCGGCCCGTCCAGCCGGCATTGAGTGGATCAGTCGGTCGTGAAATGGTTGGAACGTAGGTGGCTGGATAGGCGCCACTCTTCTCCCACCCCTCAATCAGATCGCGGTAGCCAATGTCGCTGACGTAGCTCACACCATTTAGGTAGATCGCACGGCGTGGGGCACCATCGTCGGCGAGGGTGCGCGCCATGCTGACAAACGGTGCGATCCCCGTGCCCGACGAGACGTAGATCTGCACGCGCGAATCGGCGGGCTCCATCGTGAACTTCCCCTTTGGGGCGAGCACGCGCAGTCGGTGGCCAACCGGCAGTGAGAAGACGAGCGGCGTAAACGCTCCGCCACGGACGAGTCGGAGGTACAGCTCATAGCCGCCATCGAGGGCGCGCGCCGAGGAGGCTACGGAGTAGGGGCGCTGCACAAACTTCTCGCCGACCTTCACGCCGATCGTCACGTACTGACCAGGTTCGAATGGGGTCGGTACGCCGTCGGGCTTGATCCAAACACGTGCGAGCGTGTCGGTGTCGTCGATGCGTGCCGCGAGGGTCGCGTTATAGGCGGGGTCGTCGGCAAGGATGCCGAACGAGGCGGGGGTAGCTGCCGTCTCTGCCATTGGGCCTCCTCACGGTTAGTGCGACCCTGAGCGTCGCCGTTGCAGGGGAGTGTAGGGGAGGGGGGGCGCGGGCGCCTTGGCCGAAGGGAGGTGTCGGCTGCTATTCTGCGCCCAACTGCGCTTGACACTCACGGGCAACTGCTTTGCCCGATCACGGAATTACGAAGGAGGTCTCCCTACCGATGGCTTCCGGAAGCGTCGCTGAGATCAAGAGCCGACTCGCCGTCGCCGACGTCGTTGGCGAGACCGTCGCGCTGCGTAAAGCGGGCGCCGCGTTTAAGGGCCTCTGCCCATTCCACGGCGAGAAGACCCCCTCGTTCGTTGTGACACCTGCCCGCGAAACCTGGAAGTGCTTCGGCTGCGGCAAGGGGGGAGACATCTTCACCTTCGTCATGGAGCGTGACAGCCTCCCGTTCGGTGAGGCACTCACCCTCCTCGCCGCCAAGGCGGGCGTCACGATTGACGATCGAAGTCGCGCCGAAGATGCGCGCAAGGTGCGCCTCCGCGATGTCCTTGAAGGGGCGGTGAGCTTCTATCACGCCATCCTTACCTCACACGAGCTCGGTCGCCCCGCACTCGACTACCTGCACTCGCGCGGATTCACCGATGAGACCATCGAGGCGCAGCGACTCGGCTGGTCACCCGATTCATGGGACGCCTGCTCCAAGGCGCTCGCCGCAAAGCGTGGCGCAACACCCGCTGAGCTTGCCGCTGTCGGTCTCACCACCGAACGCGATGGTGGCCGTGGTGCCTATGACCGCTTCCGCGCACGTGTGATCTTTCCGATCCGCGATGCGAACGGCAAGATTACCGGACTCGGTGGCCGCCTTCTCCCCGATGACGACAAGCGCGGCGATCGCGGCCCAAAGTATTTGAACAGCGCAGCAACAGAACTCTTCGACAAGTCGCGCACCCTCTATCTCATTGACAAGGCGAAGCCGGCGATGCGTAAATCCGGCACTGGGGTACTGGTTGAGGGATACACCGACGCACTGATGGCGCATCAGTCTGGGTTCACCAATGTCGTCGCCAGCATGGGAACCGCACTCACCCCCGCCCAGGTCGCGCTGCTCTTGCGCTACGGATCGAAGATCCTCTTGGCGTATGACGTTGACGCGGCGGGTGCAAAGGCGGGCGCATTTGGTGCCACGGAGCTGTTGCGCCTCGTCACTGAGCTCGGTAGCGCCGATGGCGGGCCGTCACTCGTTGACGTGGGGATTGTGCGCCTCCCTGACGGGAAAGACCCCGATGAGGTCGTTCGCGATCAACCGGAGATTTGGCGCACCTCAACGGAGCAGCCGATTCCAGTGGTGGAGTACCTCATTGATACGCACGCCCAGGCGCACGACTTGAAGGATCTCGGTGGCCGCAAGCGTGCCATTGACGGCATCAAGCCGATCCTGCGCAGCCTCCGCGACCCGATCGTCCGCGACGGATATATCTCTGCCGCTGCACGACGCATCGGCGTAGACGAGAACTCGATTCGCGAAGCGATGATCCAGCGCGGCGCTGAGTCGGCTGGCGCAGAGAGTCGTATCTCCGCGGATCGCGTGCGAGCCGCCGATGCGGACGGCGACATCGATTCCATCCTTTCCGGGGTTACCTCCCCCGAGGCGGAACTGCTTCGCCTCCTTATTGCGGCGCCGGCCGAGCGGCTCCGCGTGCGTGACGTTCTCGTTGACCAGCTCTTTACGAGTGGGCTGGCGCGCTCACTTTGGCGCGGACTCCGGGCGGCACTCGACGGTGCGCTGGAGGCGGGGGCGACCGTTGATGCCCTGGAGCGCCTACCCAGTACGATTGAGGGCGAAGAGCGCCGACTGGCGCAGGCACTCTCCGTGCGTCTTGGGGCCACCGTTGAGCTTGCGCGGATACGGATTGGCATTGATCAGACCATTCTGCGGCTAGAGGCCGATCGTCTCGAGGAGGCGATGGCCTGGTCGCGTAGTGAGATTGCCGAGGCGGAGCGAGAGGGTGATGCCGTTCGCGTTCGAACCCTCATGGAGGCTGAACGAGATCTAGGACAAAAGCGAAAGGCGCTCGACCGACGCTTCTTGGCGTCGGGAGTGCTCACAGCGGCAAAGGGGGGGAGCAAGTGACGAAGGCGAAGCAGGTGAGCAAGGTGGCTGTAAGCACGACGGCAAAGGCGGCGCCAGTGAAGGCTGCACCAACGAAGGTCGCCCCAAAGGTCGCTGCAAAGCCCGTCACGAAGGTTGCTGCTAAGCCCGCTGCGAAGTCAGCCCCAAAGCTTGTCGCAAAGCCGACGGCGAAGTCCGTCGCGAAGCCGGCCGTGAAGTTGCTCGCCAAACCAGTCGCAAAGCGTGCAACGCTCGCAACGTCAAAGCCAGCCCCAAAGCCTGTGACCAAGGCTGTACCAAAGCCCGCTGTGAAAGCAGCTCCGAAGCGGCCAGTACCAACAAAGGTTGTCACGAAGAGTGCAACCAAGCCAGCGGCAAAGAATTCCGCGAAGCCGATCGCCAAGGCGAAGCCAGTCGTGAAGCCTGCGCCAGCGAAGGTGAAGAAGTCTGGCTCACTCGCAACGTCACCCGTATCGACCGCGAAGTCAAAGGGGGCGAAGGCGGCACCAGCGGTGTCAGTCCCCCCTGTCAAGGCGCAGGGGAAACTCGCGAAGGGAAAGGCCGCGTCCGGTCCAACCGCGAAGCTTGATGGCGTCGCTGAGCCGGGTGCCGCGGACCTCGCCGAGATTGAAGTTGATGGTGTTGAGATGCTGAGTCCGGAGGCGGCCGCAGCACTCCTTGTTGCCGAGGTCGCCCCAGAGGCACCGAAGCCTGAAGTTGTCGAGCCAGTTGCGGAGTCAACGGGTGTTGACGATCCAGTGCGCATGTACCTCAAGGAGATTGGCCGCGTCGGACTACTCACCGCCGAGGAGGAGGTCGTGCTTGCCAAGATGATTGAGCTTGGTGAGCAGATGGCCGACGAGCCGTGGAAGGCCGTCTACAACCTGCACCAGTGGACGTACCACGAGACCGAGCTCAAGACACGCAAGAAGAAGGAGTGGTACCGCCTTGATCCGGCGCTCGCCGCCAAGGCGCATGCGACCTATGCCGATGCGATCGGTGCGTGGGTCAAGGGGCATCACGTCCACGAGTGCAAGGTGACCGGTTTCGACAAGGCCTCGCGTGAGGTGACGGGCGAGACCGCGAAGAAGAATTTGATGATTGCGAAGAGCCTCGTGAAGTCGTTCAACGAGCCGAACCGCCGCAACCTTGCAGCGAAGACTGCAGAGATTATTGACTTTGCCTTTGCAACGGTAGGAACCGGCGATATGGAGAGCCGTGACAACGGCGTGCTCCAGAAGCTCTTCCTTTGGGCCCGTGACGAGATTGCCTGGCCAGCACTCGAGACGTGGATCGTGCAGGGGAAGCACATTGCTAAAGATGGGAAGGACTGGATCCGCGAGGCGGGTTGGGATCCCGAGAATCCGGCGCTCGGTAAGCTGCGGGGCCGCGAAGGCTACGTGGTGCAGCTCGGCTGGCGCGGACGCGAGGAGTTGACCAAGGCGAACCTGCGCCTTGTCGTCTCGATCGCCAAGAAGTACATCGGTCGTGGCATGAGCTTCCTAGATCTGATCCAAGAGGGGAACATCGGCCTCATCCGCGCCGTGGAGAAGTTCGAGTACATCAAGGGCTTCAAGTTCTCGACCTATGCGACGTGGTGGATTCGCCAAGCGATCACGCGCGCGATTGCGGATCAGGCCCGAACGATCCGCATCCCGGTGCATATGTATGAACAGCTCAACCGTCTCACCCGCGTCCAGCGCCAGCTCTTCCAGGAGTTGGGCCGCGAGGCGACGGATGATGAGATTGCCAAGGAGCTCACCAAGGTGACCGAGTCTGAAGTCACCGCAGAGCGCGTGCGAGAGATGCGTAAGGTGAGCCAGGAGCCGGTCTCCCTCGAGACGCCGATCGGCGAAGAGGAGGATAGCCACCTCGGCGACTTCATCGAGGATAAGGCGGCAAAGAAGCCAGACGAGGCGGCGAACAGCCAGCTCCTCTCCGAGCAGATCGTGGCGACGCTGGAGTCACTCAGCCTCCGCGAGCAGCGGGTGCTACGACTGCGCTTCGGCCTGGAAGATGGTCGCCAGCGCACCCTGGAGGAGGTCGGGGCGGAGTTCAACGTAACCCGCGAACGCATCCGTCAGATCGAGGCGAAGGCGCTGCGCAAGTTGCGCCACCCGTCGCGTGCCCGCAAGCTGCGCGACTACCTCGACTAGGGGGTTCGTGCGGCGGCGAGGAGCGACGGCCCTCCCTGCTAATATTCCGCTCGCGGCAGCGGCCGCGGTCATTCCGGCGTAGCTCAGTGGTAGAGCGGGCGGCTGTTAACCGCCATGTCGTAGGTTCGAATCCTACCGCCGGAGCCAGCACCTAACGCAAGAGTGGAGGGCGAGAATGGTTGCAACTGGACTCAGCGAGAGCCCTCAGGCCTACCGCGTCAAGTTGCTCGAGCAGAGCGACAGCCAGATCGATGCCTGGGCTACCGGCTCACTGCGCGACATGGCGAAGCGCAAGGGCATCGTCGCTACCATCCATGAGTTTTCCCACTCCGCACACCTCGACGAGGATGCGCTGGCGGGCGCCTACACGCTTGGTGGCGGACCGGCCGCAACGATGGGGCGCGACGCTGAGGGGCGACTGCTTCTTCCTGCGGTCAGCCTCTGGTGCCTTGTTCCCGGCCTCCGCGCCGCCGATCCAAAGGGCGGTCGCGACCGACTCGTCGCCTTTCTCGTAGCAACCTTCGAAGAGGTCGTCTACATCTAACTGCGGTCGGTTACTCCGACTTCTGGCGCAAGATCGCAGCGAGGTTGTCGAGCTTGTTCCGCGCGATCAGCAGCCACTTGGCCATGTTGGCGCGATCTGTTTCACTGAGCGGCGCCCCTGCCTCTGGCTGATCGATCTCGTGCAGCACGCCAGCAAGTGCGTCGATAGAGTTAGCGAGGCTGTCACGGGCGCTGGTTAACGCTGCGTCAGATGCAGAGGCGATGGCCGCTGCCTGTGCCGAGATCGGCTCCGACGCACTCGGTACGACTGGCTTGGTCGCCGCAATAATCGGGCGCTCGTTTGCTGCGGCATATGGGAAGATCGACGGCGCGGCAACGTCTGCTGCGACGGCTGGTTCTGGGCGCTCCTCGCGCACCACGCTCTTGAGACGGGCGAGCGAGAGCTCCCCACGCATCACCTGAGCCGCGAGTTCACCACGGCGGGCCTGGTCGGTGATCTTCATCAACTCGTAGGCGTGGCTGATTGTGTCGGAGCGCTCCGCGACGAGCGCGCGGATGTCGGCCGGGGCATGAATCAGGCGCAGGCGATTCTCGACGTAGCCCTTGTCCTTGCCGATACGCTCGGCCAGTTTGCGAATGCTGTAGCCGAGTTCGCTCGTCATGCGCGCGAAGATCGCCGCTTCATTGAGTGGCGAGAGATCTTCACGCTGGAGGTTCTCAATGATCGCAACCTCAAGGGCGATCTCATCGCTCATCGCCTCAACGATTGCGGGGATCATTGGGAGTCCGAGCGAGAGCACCGCCCGCCAGCGACGCTCGCCCGCAACGATCTCGTAGGAGCCCGGCTCCGTTGGGCGAACGATGATCGGCTGCAGCACGCCGTGCTCCCGAATGCTGGCGGTGAGCTCGTCAATCGCGAGCGGTGGGAGTGCGAGACGAGGCTGTTTCGCGTTGACCGCCACGCGGTCGACGGCAATGTGGCGCACCGAACGATCACCCTGAGCCCCCTCTGGTGGGAGGAGCGAGAGGATGGAGTCGTCAAGCTCCTGCCCGCTGAGCCCGGAATCGCCCGCTGGCTGCTTCGCCTTCGGCATACTGCCTCCTTGCCGCTTCGTGCGCCTTGCGGCCCACCGTTTCGCCGCATCGTACCGCGCAAGGGGTGTGGGAGAATCGTGCGAAGCGAAGCGCCCCTATCGGGGCAGCAGGGAGGTGTGTGTGGGCAAGGATCCAGGCCGCGACGCCGCGCGCCACACGACCACCTCCGGCGCGCCCCTTGATTCGCACTACGGCCCGAATCCCTCCCGCGACGCCGCCAAGGAGATCGGTGACCCAGGATCATTCCCGTACACGCGCGGCGTGCAAGAGACGATGTATCGCGGCCGCCTCTGGACGATGCGCCAGTACGCCGGATTCTCGACTGCCCGTGAATCCAACGAGCGATATCGCTACCTGCTTGAGCAGGGCCAAACCGGCCTCTCTGTCGCCTTCGACCTGCCTACACAGATGGGCTACGACTCTGACGCGCCAGAGGCGGAGGGTGAGGTTGGTCGCGTGGGCGTTGCCATCGACTCCATCGCCGATATGGAGACGCTCTTCAAAGGGATCCCACTCGACAAGGTCTCGACCTCCATGACGATCAATTCCACCGCGCCGATCCTTCTGGCGCTCTATGTGGCAGTTGCGGAGCGACAGGGGGTGTCGCGCGCCGAGCTCTCGGGTACAACACAGAACGATCTCCTCAAGGAGTACATCGCTCGCGGCACCTATATCTTCCCGCCCGAGCCATCGCTGCGCCTGATCACCGACGTCTTTGAGTGGTGTGCCACCGAACTACCCAAGTGGAATACGATCAGCATCTCGGGTTATCACATGCGTGAGGCGGGGGCGACGGCAGCGCAAGAGCTCGCCTTCACCTTTGCCGACGCGATTGCCTATGTCGACGCGGCGATTGCACGCGGCCTTGAGGTGGACGCCATCGCGCCGCGCCTCTCCTTCTTCTTCGCGGCGTGGACCGACATCCTCGAAGAGGTGGCGAAGTTCCGCGCCGCGCGCCGCATCTGGGCGCGCATCATGCGCGATCGCTACGGCGCCAAGAGCGAGAAGTCGCTCCTCTGCCGCTTCCATGTGCAGACGGCTGGCTCCACCCTCACGGCACAGTCGATCGACAACAATGTTGTTCGCGCCGCGTATCAGGCCCTCGCTGCAGTGCTCGGCGGCGCGCAGAGCCTGCACGTCAACGGTAAGGACGAGGCGCTCGCCCTTCCAACCGAAGCATCGGCGCGCCTCGCGCTGCGCACCCAACAGGTGCTGGCCCACGAGGCGGGCGTCGCAGGAACCGTTGATCCGTTTGGTGGCAGCTACGCCGTAGAGGCGCTCACCGACCAGGTGGAGCGCGACGCACTCGCCCTCATCGCCGAAGTGGATCGCCTCGGTGGTATGGTCGCCGCCGTTGCCGCGGGATTCCCACAGCGCTCCATTCAAGACTCGGCCTACGCCTACCAGCGCGAAGTGGAGAGCGGCGAGCGCGTGATCGTGGGCGTCAACCGATTCGTCGACGAAGAGGTTGAGACGCCAGCCATTGCCCGCATTGACCCGGCACGCGAGCGCGAGCAGATCGCTGAGCTACAGGCGTTCCGTGCCGCGCGCGACAACGCTGCCGCCACCGCCGCCATCGCCGAGGTGATCGCCACGGCGAAGGGGAGTGCCAACATGATGCCGCCGATCCTGGCCGCAGTGAAGGCGGGCTGCACCGTTGGCGAGATTAGCGCTGCACTGCGCAGCATCTGGGGCGAGCACCGCGAGGCGATGGTCCTATGAGCCTCCCCGTGCGCGGTCGCATTCACCACGTCGCCTCTGTCGTCCGCGACATCGACGCGTCAATCGACTTTTACACGCGCGTGCTCGGGCTGGCGCTCGAACAGGTGGCCAAGGTGCCGTCACAAGAGGTGCGTATCGCCTTCCTCACCGCCGGTGACTCCAAGATTGAACTCGTCTCCCCAACAAATGCGACGAGTGGGGTCGCGCGCTTCCTCGAGTCGAAGGGGGAGGGGTTTCACCATCTTTGCCTTGAAGTTCCCGATATCGCTGCGGAGCTCACCGAACTCGCCGCTGCGGGGGTGCAGCTGATCAACACCGAGGCGGTCGCCGGCGTCGAAGGGCCAGTCGCCTTCTTGCATCCGAAGAGCTGCAACGGGGTGCTGATTGAATTGATCGAAGCGCCTGGTGGCCCTGAGTGGACGAGGCTCGGATTCGGCGCCCCAGGGGAGCTGCGGATCCGGTAGCGCCTAGCGCTTCGTGTACCCGGCCTCAATCAAGAGTCGTGGCAGTTCGGTCGGCGAGGCGGCCACCTTGAACCCGGCGGCCTCCAGTGCAGCGATCTTGTCGATCGCTCGGCCCGATGCGCCAGAGACGATCGCCCCGGCGTGCCCCATGCGGCGACCCTCAGGTGCGGCGCGTCCGGCGATGAAGGCGACACGTGGCAGGTGCTTCAGGTGTTCGCCCGCCCATGCGGCGGCCTCCTCCTCCGCGGATCCGCCGATCTCGCCGATTAGTACGAGTGCGCGCGTCGCAGGATCCGCAGCGAAGAGCTCAAGTGCGTCGCGGAAGGTGGTGCCGATGATCGGATCGCCGCCAATGCCGAGACAGGTGGACTGACCGATGCCAGCATCCGTCATTGACTGCACCGCCTCGTAGGTCAGCGTGCCCGAGCGGCTCACCACGCCAACGTCACCGGGAAGGTGAATGGAGGCGGGGATGATGCCGATCTTCGCGCCGAGTCCGTTCACGCCCGGCGTGGTTGCGCCTGGGCAATTTGGTCCGATCAGTCGCGCGCCGTGCTGCTGCACGATCGCGAGGGCGCCAACCATGTCGTGGACGGGGATCCCTTCGGTAATGCAGAAGATCGTCTTGATGCCCGACGCGGCCGCCTCGGCAATGGCGTCGGCAGCGCCCGCCGCAGGAACAAAGATGCAGCTCGTGTTGGCGCCGGTCTTCTCGACCGCTTCGCGCACGGTGTCAAAGACGGCGACGGTGCCGTCGAGCCCGAGTTCGCCACCGCGGCCTGGCGTGACGCCTGCAACGATCTTGGTGCCATACGCGGCCATCTGGCCCGCGTGGAAGCCACCTTCGCGGCCGGTGAGGCCTTGCACTACGAGTCGCGTGTGCTGATCAACGAGAATGCTCACTTGCCGCCCCCCGCTGCAGCGAGTGCTACAGCCTTTTCTGCTGCCTCATCGAGGCTTGCCGCGGTTTCAAATCCACCTTCGCGTAGAAGTACGGCGGCCTCGGCCGCATTCGTTCCGACAATGCGCACGACCATTGGCACGGTGCGCTCTTGCTGCGCGCGCGCCTCGATGAGCCCCTTCGCGACCTCGTCGCCGCGCGTGATGCCGCCGAAGATGTTGACAAGGATCGCCTTGACGCCCGCATCGGCAAGGATGATGCGCATTGCGGCAGCAACCTTATCGGCGCGAGCACCGCCGCCAATGTCGAGGAAGTTTGCCGGCGTGCCGCCGGCGCGGGTCACGAGGTCGAGCGTGGTCATGGCGAGACCCGCACCATTCACCATGCAGCCGATGCTCCCATCGAGTCGGATGTATGAGATCCCCTGTTCGCGCGCCTCGCGGTCAATGGGATCTTCGCTGTCGGCGTCGCGCCAGGCGGCAAGGTCGGGGTGACGATCGAGTGCGGAATCATCCAACGTCACCTTGGCGTCGAGGCAGACAAGTCGCTCACCGCCTGGAAGCTCGGGCGCTGGCACCACGGCGAGGGGATTCACCTCGACGAGATCGGCGTCGCTCTCACGTGCGATCTTTACGAGCCCGGCGGCGATCACGCAGAACTGCTTCAGCAGTTCACCGCGCAGACCAATGCCGAATCCGAGGCGGCGCGCTTGGAACGGGAGCAGGCCACCGTGTGGGTGCGCAACTTCTCGAACGATCGCGGCCGGATCCTTTGCGGCGACCTCTTCGATCTCCATGCCACCAGCGGCGGATGCCATGACGAGAACGCCACGCGTAGTGCGATCGATCAGTGCGGCGAGATAGATCTCGCGGATGATCGTGGAGGCTGGCGCAACGAGCACGCGTCGCACAGGAAGGTCCTTGATCGTGAGGGCGAGAATTGCTGCGGCGGTGGCCTCGGCCTCTGCCGCGCTCGCGGCGAGCTTGACCCCGCCCGCCTTTCCTCGTCCGCCGACGAGGACCTGGGCCTTAACCACGACCTGTGCGACCCCAGAGGCGAAGAGGCGCTCAGCGATGGCGCGGGCGCCCGCGGCGGTAGTGGCCACGTCGGCATCGGGGACGGGGAGGCCGGCTCGAAATAAGAGTTCTCGGGCTTCAGCCTCGTGTAGCTTCACTTCGCCTCCGCATGGTCCGTGGTGGGTTCCTCCCCGCTGTAACAGGGGGTAGTGTACGCGGGCAGACTTCAAGCGTTGCGGCTAGGATTTGGGGGGCACAATCGTCAGGATTTCAACGCCCTGATTGGGAGTAAGGAGGGGTTTACACATGACCCAAGGATCTAGCCCACTCGCCTCTCCGCAGAAGCTTCGAAACTACCCGGCATATCGCGGCGGGGAGGGGATGGTCGCCTGGGCCTTCCATCGAATCTCAGGCATTGGCGTATGGGCCTTCATCGTCTTGCACGTATTTGACATTTGGTTGATTGGGGCTAATCCCGCGCTCTATGACCAACTGGGCAAAATTTATTCAAGCGCGCCTGGCCGTGTGATGGAGACCCTCCTAGGAGCGGCGCTGTTTTATCACGCCCTCAACGGCATGCGCATCGTCGTCATGGACTTCTGGCCTGCGCTGACGATCTTTCACCGTGGACTGTGGCGAGCTGTTTGGGTCACCTTCTTTATCTTTGGCCTACCTGGCGCGTACATCATCCTGAAGCCTATCTGGGAGATGGCATCATGAGCGCTCAAAAGTATTCACTCTCCGGCCGTCCGCGCCCGACAGGGTCGCGCGCTGATCTCTACGTCTGGCGGGCGGTGCGAATCACTTCAATTGCGCTCTTTGTATTGGCGCTTGCGCACTTCTCGATCACGCACTTCGTCTACGAGGTTGGTGACCAGAGTGCAGAGTGGGTCCGCCAGACTCGTTGGAACTCGATCCCCCTCCGTGTGCTGGACTGGGGCATGTTGATGACTGTGTTGGTGCATGGGTTCCTTGGCATGCGAACGGTCATGCAGGACTACGTCCCCTCGCGCATTAGGCGGGGGTCGCTCATCGGCCTTTACGTCATTGCGCTTCTGCTATTCGTGCTTGGCACCCAGGTCATTGCGACCCTACCGATGCGTTAGGGGGACATATGGCTAGTGCGCTACGAGCAGAGGTTGGGCAGATTGACGTTGACGCGATCGTGGTCGGCGCGGGTGGCGCTGGCCTTTGGGCCGCGCTTGAGCTTGCACGCGAAGGAATTCCAACCGCCGTACTGACCAAGCTCTATCCGACCCGCTCGCATACCGGTGCTGCGCAAGGTGGGGTCTGCGCGGCACTCGGCAACGTTGAAGAGGACCACTGGGAGTGGCACATGTTTGACACGATCAAGGGTGGCGACTACCTCGCCGATCAGGATGCGGCCGAAGTGCTCGCGCGTGAGGCGATCCCCGCGGTGATTGAACTGGAGCGCATGGGCCTTCCGTTTAATCGCACTCCTGACGGCAAGATCGATCAGCGTCGATTTGGAGGACATACACGCAATTACGGCGAGGGACCGGTGCGTCGTAGCTGCTACGCCGCAGACCGCACTGGGCACATGATCCTGCAAACGCTCTACCAGCAGTGCATCAAGGCGGGGGTCAAGTTTTATGACGAGTATCACGTTGTCGATCTGGTCTTCGAAGGGGGCGAGGCGGACAAGGGAGGGCGCTGCTCTGGGGTTGTTGGGTACAAGATCGCCGACGGTTCGCTCCATGTGTTTCGTGCGAAGGCGGTGCTGCTCGCCACAGGTGGGTACGGTCGCGCGTGGCGCGTAACGTCAAACGCACACTCATTGACCGGTGATGGGATGGCACTCGCTTGGCGGCATGGCGTGCCACTCCAGGATATGGAGTTCTACCAGTTTCATCCGACCGGCATTGTCGGTACGGGAATTCTCTTGAGCGAGGCGGCGCGAGGTGAGGGAGGCTACCTCATCAATGATGCAGGGCAGCGATTTATGGAGTCTTACGCTCCGAAGTTGATGGAGCTTGCGCCGCGCGACATGATCTCACGTGCGATCTATCAGGAGATCCGTGAGGGTCGAGGGATCGGGGGAAAAGACTACATCCATCTTGACGTGAGACACCTCGGTCGAAAGGTGATTGAAGAGAAGCTCCCTGACATCACCGAACTTGCTCGCATCTATCAGGGCGTAGAACCGATCAGCGAGCCAGTCCCGGTTCAGCCAACCGCGCATTACGCCATGGGAGGCGTTCCGACAAATCTTGAGACTGAGGTGCTCGCCGATGCTCGTGGCAACGTTGTGCCTGGGCTCTTTGCCGCCGGCGAAGTCGCCTGCGTAAGCGTGCACGGGGCGAATCGCCTGGGGACCAACTCCCTCGTCGACCTGTTGGTGTTCGGCAAACGTGCTGGGATCCGTATGGCCCAAGTTTGCAAGAGCACCCCGATGCCCGGCTCAACAAGCGGGGCCGAGCGAGCCGTCCGCGAAGAGCTCCTCGCCCTGAGCACGCGCCCATCTGGGGTGCGCCCGGCGGAGATTCGCCGTGAACTCGCCGCCCTGATGATGGACAACGTCGGCGTCTATCGCGACGAGGCCCTCCTTGGCGCCGCGGTAATGGGGATCGCCAAGTTGAAGGGGGAGTACGCCAACGTGCGCGTGGAGGACACCGGGAGCGTCTTCAACACCGACCTCCTTGAGGCGCGAGAGCTCGGCTACCTGCTAGACACCGCGGAGGCGACAGCCGTCTCCGCCTACGCACGAACAGAGTCACGTGGTGCGCACAGCCGTGAAGACTTTCCAGAGCGAAACGACGCTAAGTTCCTAGCGCACACTCTGGTCTGGCAGGGGAGCAATGGTGCACCAGCCACGAAGCTAGACTACAAACCCGTCACGATTACCAAGTTTGAGCCGAAGGCGAGGGTTTACTAAATGGCTTCTGCTACACAGGTTGAGCTCAAGATCCAGCGATATGATCCGGAGCGCGACAGTGAGCCGCACTGGCAAACGCTGACGGTTCCGGTGGAGCCTATGGATCGCGTGCTTGATCTGCTCACGCGGGCAAAAGAGCTCTTCGATGGCTCGATCACCTTCCGTCGCTCTTGCGCGCACGGTGTCTGCGGCTCTGACGCTCTGCTGATTAATGGTCGTAATCGGCTCGCCTGTAAGTTGCGAGTAGAAGCGTTGGGCCGAACGATCACGGTGGCGCCACTCCCTGGACTGCCGATCGTCAAGGACCTAGTCGTTGATATGGAGGAGTTCTTTGAAAAGTTCCGCTCCGTGCAGCCGTATCTTGTGGCGGCACCAGTTGAGGGTGACGGTGAGCGGATTCAGAGTGAAGAGCAGCGCGATCGGTATGACGATACGACCAAGTGCATCCTCTGTGCAGCATGTACAACCTCGTGCCCCAGCTTCTGGGCGCAACCAGAATATGTTGGCCCCGCGGCGATCGTGAACGCGCACCGTTTTATCTTTGACTCGCGTGATGAGAACGCCGATACACGCTTGGACATCTTGTCTGACGAAAATGGCGTGTGGCGTTGCCGCACCACCTTCAATTGCGTGGAAGCTTGCCCACGCGGCATCAATATCACGAAGGCGATTCTTGAGGTTTCCTCCGCAATTAGCGCACGGCGGTAACGTTGTCGATTCGGTCGTACATCATTCGTACCGATGGAGCGTGTCGGGGGAACCCTGGGCCAGCATCTATTGGCGTGGCTCTCTATGACGTTTCGCTGCCCGGATCTGATGACCCGAACGCAATGCCCATCGCCTCGATCTCTGCAGCGATCGGCACGACTACGAATAACGTCGCAGAATGGCGTGCTGTGGTGGCGGCGATTGACTTTGCTGCGGAGCTCGGCGCGCGTGAAATTGATCTACTCCTGGATAGCAAGCTCGTGGTTGAGCAGCTCCAGGGTCGTTGGCGTGTGCGAGACGCCAAGCTCGCCCCGCTCTGCGATGAGGCCCTAAGGGGGCTGACGCGCTTTACGCATTGGAGTGCACGCCATGTGCCGCGCGCACTGAACGGTCGTGCCGATTCACTCGCTAATGAGGCGCTTGATCGCGCGCTGCGCGGCGGGCCAGCCTGGGTCGCTCGCCGTCCGCAAGACTTAGTCCCCGCCACGGCGACTGCTATCCCTGGCTCCGATTCTTCTGCTACTGCGGCGATGCGCATCACCGTGCTCGGCTCAGGGGCGAGCCGTGGCGTGCCGCGTGTCGGTTGTCGCTGCGGGGTCTGTCTTTCACGCGATCAGCGCAACCGCCGTCTGCGCAGCTCGGTACTCGTGGAGTGGCTCGACGGTGTCACTGAGCGCGGCGTCATCATTGATCCCGGGATGGACCTGCGCCTGCAGGCGCTGCGCCATGGTGTCACTCGACTTGATGGTGCGCTGGTCACCCACATTCATGTTGACCACAGCGGTGGGATTGACGAGTTGCGCGCCTATACCGATGCGCAAGATGTTGTACTGCCGATCGGCGCAGGCGAAGCGACCGCGGATGAGCTGCGAAAGCGCTGGGAGTACGCGGTTGATGGACGAACGGCACCTGGCTCGGGAATCCCTGCGCTGCAACTCGTTGCGTCGGATCGCGAGGTAACGATCGCGGGCCGCTCATTTCAGGCGATCCACATCGTTCACGGGAAGCGCCCGGCTCACGGTTGGCGGAGTGGGGGATTCGCCTATCTGACCGACGTTAGCTCGGTTCCGGCGGCATCGCGCGACCTTCTGGGCGACCTTGACCTACTGATCGTTTCGGCGCTGCGCGATCTGCCGCACCCAACGCACCAGACCGTGGACGAGGCGTTGGAGCTGATTCGAGCGGTTGCCCCACGTCGGGCGCTCCTCACCCACCTTGATCACGACCTCGACTTTGAGGATCTGGCGGCCCGCCTCCCTGCTGGGGTTGCCCCCGCCTTTGACGGGCTCGTCGTAGAGGTTCCGGCGCGCTAGACTGCCGATCCGGCGAGATGGCCGGACGGCCGCGTCGCCCCTTCGGGGGCGTCGAGGAAAGTCCGGGCTCCGAGGTGTAAAGGCAGCGGGTAACGCCCGTCCGCCGTAAGGCGCGGACTAGTGCCACAGAGACGAGTCCACCGCAGAGCTTCGGCTCAGCGGTGGGGTGAAACGCGGCAAACTCTGCCTGGAGCAAGGTCGAATAGGGAGGCATTCCAGTCGCTTGCGGCTGGACCGGCGCACCGCCGGGACCTCCGGGTTGACCGCTAGAGCCCCCGAGCAATCGGGGGTCGAGATGGATGGCCGTCCCCCCGCAAGGGGGACAGAACCCGGCTTACAGGCCATCTCGCCGGACTCCTACCCGTGCTCGATTCGTGCTTGGCCGCCCTCAAACCCTCTCACGTCAGACCTGCCCATGGCCCCCTTGACAGGGGCGAATGGTGGGGGCAAAATGCACTTAAGTGGTTCTAAGTGGGGGAAGGTGGGGTAACACCTCCCATTGGGCCGCGGCGGAGGGTGTACTGGTGTTTACCGGCGAATATCGTCATGCCATCGATGGGAAGGGACGCGTTGCCGTCCCCGCGCGCTTCCGAGCGCAGCTCGATGAGGGGGCCTTCGTCTCCCGTTGGCTCGACAACTGCCTCGCGATCTTCCCGCGCGCCGCGTGGGATGACCTCGCCGCTCGCGTCGCCGCCCTGCCAACCGGCAACGCCACCGCCCGTGAATTCGCCCGCTTCCTCTTCGGCAGCGCCTTTGAAGTAGAGCTCGATGCGCAGGGCCGCCTGCTGCTCCCTGCAACGTTGCGAACCTGGGGCCAGCTCGACGCTGAAGCGATGGTCGTTGGCGCACGCGATCACGCCGAAATCTGGACACCGAAGCGCTGGGATTCGTATCGCGGCGGCATGGAGTCTTCTGACGCTCTCGCCGCGCAACTCGAGGAGCTCGGCTTCTAATGGCAACGGGTGCGACCCTCCATCGCCCCGTCTTACTGACTGAACTGCTCGGCGCGCTGGCGGTGCGCCCAAACGGCACCTATGTCGATGCAAACCTCGGTGGTGGCGGACACGCCGAAGCGGTGCTTGAAGCCTCCGGGCCACGCGGACTCCTTCTCGGTATTGATGCGGATGGTGGCGCGATCGCGATGAGTCGGGTGCGACTCGCTCGCTTCGGCGACCGCCTCTCCACATTCCACGGGAGCAGCACACACCTTGTGCGCGCCATCACCGATGCGGGATTCAGTGAGGTCGACGGCGTCTACTTTGACCTTGGGCTCTCCTCCGATCAGCTCGTCGACCGCGAACGCGGATTCGGCATTCGCGCGGGTGGCCTCCTCGACCTGCGCTTCGACACGCGCACCGGTGAATCGGCGGCTGAGCTGGTTGCACAGGCGAGCGCTGCCGAGCTTGAGCAAATCTTCCGCGACTATGGTGAAGAGCCTCACGCGGCGAAGATTGCGCGCGCTATCGTTGCAGCGCGAGGGAGCGCGCCAATTACCACTGCAGAGGCACTTGCGGCGCTTGTAGAGCAGAGCGTGCCAAAACGATATGGCCCACCATTGCGAATACATCCGGCAACGCGCGTCTTCCAGGCGCTGCGGATTGCCGTCAATGATGAGCTGACGGCGTTGAGCACCGCGCTCGTGGCAGCAATTGCCGCCCTTCGCGTTGGTGGGCGCATTGTCGTTCTGACCTATCACTCCCTCGAAGATCGCATCGTGAAGCAGGCGTTTGCTGCTGCCGCGCGCGACTGCATCTGCCCTCCGCGTGTACCTGTGTGTACCTGCATCAACCGAGCATCACTGCGCCTCATCACCAAGCACCCCATCACTGCAAGTGACGCGGAGATTGCGGCAAACCCGCGTAGCCGCAGCGCGAAGCTTCGCGCGGCAGAGCGATTAGAGCGCGCGGCATGACGACGATCGGCCGTCCACTCCGTGGTGCGCAGTTGATGACCCCGCCATATCAGCCACGCGCCGTCGATCGTCGCTTTGCCGCCTCGGCGCGTCAGCGTGCGGCAATTCGCAACGCCTTCCAGCCTTCACAGGCTGCGACGGGGAGTGGCTCTATTCGCATCGGCACGCGCCCGCTCCCGGGAACGCCGGTTGCGCGCACGGCGGTGATGCCGGGTGCGGCCCCGCGCGGGCGCATTGGCGTCTCGTCGTGGAACGCCGTTGAGCGGCACGGCGGACTGAGTGCGAAGCTCGGCTCGCTCCTCATGCCTACCGCGGTACTCTTTGGCGCATTCTTCATGTTGACGATCCTCTCCATTGAGATCTCAACCTCGAGCGCCAAGGTCACCACCCTGATCGACGAGCAGACCCGCCTCATGGAGGTGATCCGAGTTGGTGAGACAGATATGAGCCGGCTCGGTCGTGAGCCGGCCGTGCGCCGTCGAGTGACGGGCCTGGGCGTCGTGCAACTCTCCGATCCACTTGTCGTGGAGGTTCGCTAAGTGGCGCGAGATCCTCGAAACCTGCGCACCGATTCGCACTTGCGGACCAGGGTGGTGACGGTCGTCTTGATTCTCGTTGCCATCGCCTGCGTGGCGCGGCTCGGCTACTGGCAGGTGATCGCGCGAGATCAACTCCTTGAGGCGGGTGCGGCACAGATGCGCTCAACTGTCACGAACGAGCCGATTCGGGGCACCATCACGGATCGCACCGGCGCCGTGGTACTGGCCACGACGGTCCTTCGTCACCGACTCCTCTCGCAGGGGTCTACCTTCTCAACGGCAGACCGAACTTTGACCGCCGACGCGTTAGCGACCGCACTTGGGCTGAGTCTGCCGATCGCCACCAAGGTGCGGGCCGCGCTTACCTCGGGTCGCAAGTGGGCGGTGCTCCTCCCCGCACTTGACGACGCTCAGACCGATGTCGTTCGGGGCGAGATCGCGGCGGGCCGCGTGCGCGGTGTCACCCTTGAAGAGGTTCGGGTGCGCCTCTACCCGCAGCCGGGTGGTGGCGTTGGCGCCACCCTCGCGAGCCACATCCTCGGCTTCGTCAACTCCGATGGGGGCGGCCAGTATGGCCTCGAGCAGTACTACAACGAACAGCTGGCCGGTGCAGCGAGCGTCAGTACGACGGTGCGTGGCCCTGATGGGCAGCTGCAGACGACGCAGGTAAGTGCGGGCAGGAGCCCATCGAATCTGCAGCTCTGCATCG
The DNA here is from genome assembly GCA_040397175.1 of Candidatus Limnocylindrus sp. Lineage (GTDB taxonomy): Bacteria > Chloroflexota > Limnocylindria > Limnocylindrales > Limnocylindraceae > Limnocylindrus. The sequence goes on from JBBAWM010000001.1 coordinate 377,980, forward strand.
ATGCCACGCTGCAAACCCTCGTCGAGCAGGAGGTGACGACGGCCGGGATCGCGGATAATGCCGAATCGGTTAGCGCGATCGTGATGGATCCATATTCCGGAGCCGTGATCTCGTCGGCTTCTTGGCCCGCCTACGACGCCAACAACTTCGGAGTCACCGCGGCGCGCGACCCGAGCCGCTTCATCAACCCAGTCACGACGAGTGTCTATGAACCTGGGTCGGTCATGAAGGCGATCACCTCTGTCGCTGCCCTTGAGTCGGGCCTCTACACCCCAACGACGGTGATCCAAGATGAGGCGCTGCTCACACTTGATAACGGCGCAACGAAAGTGCGCAACTCCGACCACAAATCACGGGGATCAATGACGCTAACCGCTGCGCTCGCCTGGAGTCGAAACATCGTGTTCAGCAAGGTTGGACTCTCCCTCGGTGGCAACGCGCGCGAAGCGGCGGCGCGTCTCTACGCCACATGGCTACGCTTCGGATTCGGTGGCAAGACCGGCATTGATGTCGTTGGCGAGAGTCAGGGGCTGGTGAACGATCCAGCGGAGCGTCGATGGCGGGAGATTGATGTGGCAAATGCCTCATTTGGTCAGGGTGTCGGGACGACACTCGTGCAGCTTGCCGTCGCCTATTCGGCACTGGTGAACGGTGGCGTACTGGTACGTCCTCGTCTCGTTGATTCCATCGATGGCGTGCCCGTACCAATCACGGTGCGTGGAACGGCAACCACCCCACAGGTTTCTGCACAACTCGTCAGCATGACGGGTCAGGTGACCAAGAGCGTGCCCTTCTATGCCAAGTTGACTCGCATGGATGGGTACTCCTACGGCGGCAAGACCGGAACTGCCCAGATTTGGTTGAAGGGAGCTGACAACGGCAAGGGCGCATGGGATTCCGATCACTACAACTTCACCTTTGTCGGTTGGGTTGGCAAGACGACGCCAGAGTATGTGATCGCAATCTCTATTCGCCGTGGTACGCCCGTCACGCAGCGCCAAGGTGCGATCATCAACCGCATTGAGTCGTTTGAGCTCTTCCGCCGCGTGGCGCAAGACCTCATCTCCGTCTACAACATCCCCCCCGCCGTTGCGGCTGCAGCAGGCGGCTTGACTCCCCCCACCCACCCTGGCGCGCCGGAACCCTCCGCTCCGGTTTTGCCGGCGGTGGGTGGGGATCTACCAACCTTCCGGAGCTGGAGGCGCGGATGATGGCCCTCTCGGCAACTCCGCGAACGGTCAGCGGACCTCTCGCGACATCGGGTCGCGAGCTTGCAAGCATCCTCGGTGGCACGCTGATCGTTGATGGCCAACAGCCGATCCGCGGATGCGCGGTTGACTCCCGCGTCGTCACTGCGGGTCAGATGTTCCTCGCACTACCCGGTGAGCAGACGCACGGACTCCGTCATGCTGGCGAGGCGTTGCACGCTGGTGCAGCGGCGATCGTCGTTGAGGCTGGAGCGGCCACCGCGGCGATGCCAGAGGTGCTCGCCGAAGTGGAGCGAGCGGCACGCGGGGCGGGCGCCACGCTCATCAGCGTCGACAACGGCCGGGTTGCACTCAACCGCGCGGCGACCGATTGGCGCAACCGCTTCACACTCGAGGTGATTGGCGTCACCGGATCAGTGGGAAAGACCACGACGAAGCAGCTCATCGCCGCCGCCCTTGGGGGTGAGGCTGCCGGGTGCGCCGCCACTCCCGGGAATGCCAACAACGAGCTCGGCCTGCCCATGTCGCTCCTGAATCTTCCTGACGGAACCGTGCGCTACGTCGCCGAGATGGGGATGTACGTGGAGGGCGATATCCGGGCGCTCTGTACCTTGGCCCGCCCCCACATCGGCGTGGTGACCGCCATTGATGCCGTGCATGCTGAGCGGGCAGGTGACCTTGATGCCATCGAACGTGGCAAGGGTGAGCTCGTGGAGTCACTCCCGCCCGAGGGATGGGCTCTCCTCGCCGCCGACGACTCCCGCGTCCTCCGTCTCGCCGCGCGTACCCGAGCGCAAACCGTGACCGCTGGTCACGCTACCGGCGCCAACGTTCGCATCGTTGAGACCGCGCTCGATGAGCCATCAGGTCACACGCTCGTCACGCTACAGATCCGCGACGAATTAGTGCGTGTTGATCTGCCGCTCTTTGGGCTCCACTTCGCCAAGGCGGCGGCGCTTGCGATTGCCGTCGCGGACATCTGTGGCATTACACCGAGCGACGCCGCGACCAGGCTCGCCGCAGTTCAGCTTCCATCTGGCCGTGCAACGGTGCACATGTTCGCCGGGATCCGGCTGATCGATGACGCGTATAACGCTGCACCAACGAGCATGGCAGCTGCGCTGGCGACTCTCGCAGCCTGTCGCCCACGCCGCTTTGCAGCGCTTGGCGCAATGGGGGAGCTCGGCGCCTATGCCGCTGATGCGCACAACGCAGTCGGCGAGGCCGCCGCCGCAAGTGGGCTTGAGCTCCTCATCGTCTTTGGCGCCGAGGCGGACGGGATTGCCGAAGGTGCACGCGCAAGTGGAATGCCAATCCTGAAGATCATGCGCCTCAGTAGTGATGCAGCAGGTATCGCTGCAGCCGTCGGACTCTTAGGCGATAAGGCGGCTTCGGGCGACACCATCTTGGTGAAGGCGTCGCGCTCCGTTGCGCTAGAGCGGCTGGTTGGTGGGCTAGAAACCCGCTGGGGTGAGGGGGCGCGATGATTGCCATCGTGCAGGCGCTGGTCCTCGCATTCCTGTGTGTCTTCGTACTGATGCCGGCGTACCTGCGCCTCTTGAAGTACGCAGGATTCGGTAAGCGCGTACGACGGGAGTTTGGCCCGGAGTGGCATATCGTCAAAGAGGGAACCCCGACGATGGGAGGGTTGCTGCTCACGGCGATCGTGATTGCCCTTGCGCTCCTCCTCGACGCCGTCGACGCTTCAACCTACGCCGTGCTGCTGGCACTGCTCGGCGTTACCCTCCTCGGCGCGTTTGATGATTGGATGAATGCGCGAACGGGCGATGGAATCTCGGCGCGACAGAAGCTCCTCTGGCAGACCGGCGTGGCAGTCATTTCGGCAATCTACCTGCAGCAGCACTTCGCCTTCTCCTCACTTGTCGTGCCATTCGTTGGTGAGGTGCCAATCGCGCCAATCTTGTGGATCACCGTTGCCGTCGTTGCCATCGTCGCAACGAGCAACGGCGTGAACCTTACCGACGGCCTCGACGGGCTCTCCGGTGGAACGATGACGTTCGCCTGGATCAGCTACATGGTCATTGCGCTCCTCAACGCGCCGGGGCAGGTGAATCTGGCGATCGTTTGCGCGCTCATTGCCGGTGCCTTGGTCGGCTTCCTCTGGTTTAACGTGCATCCGGCAAGCGTGATCATCGGCGATGCAGGCGCACTTGGATTCGGAGCCGCACTCGCCGTGACGGGACTGGTGACGGGCCACGTGCTGCTCCTACCGCTCATCGGCATCATCTTCGTGGTGGAGACGGGCTCGGTCATCTTGCAGGTTGCGAGCGTCAAGCTCACCGGCAGGCGCATCTTCCTCTTCACGCCCATTCACCACCACTTTGAGCGGCTCGGTTGGGCGGAGACGCAAATAACCTTCCGCTTCTGGATCATCGGTGCGATTGGCGGGATCCTCGGCATCGTGACCTTTCTGGCAACTCGAGCGCAAGGATGAGCGGCGACGGCATTACGCTCACTGACCTCGAAGCGCCAGCCATTGCGGCGGGGAGCCTTCGCGGACGCAACGTGCTCATCCTTGGAGCCGGGCGTACCGGTCAGGCAACCGCCGCATTTGCCGCTGGAGCGGGCGCCTACGTGACGGTACACGACACGGATACGATCGAGCGCGTGGTCGGCGCCGCTGAGTCCTTCGCCGGCGGTGGAATACACACCTCTTTCGGTGATGACGAGAACCTCGCACCACTCCTCGCCAAGGCAGATCTTGTCGTCCATAGCCCCGCGGTAACGCTGGGGTTCCCTACGGTGCGCCCCGCCATTGAGCGCGACCTTCGCGCCTTTGCCGCGCGCGCGATCCCGCTGGTCGGGGAGGGGGGCGCCCATGGTCAAATCCTGATCAGCGAACCCGAGTGGGCGCTCCGCCTGCTGGGAAGCAGATGGCGCATCGGGGTAACGGGAACGAAGGGGAAGAGCACCACCTGCAACCTGATCGCGACGATCCTCGCGCGCGACCCTTCGCACCCAGTTGAGCTTGGCGGCAACAATGGGAAGCCGCTCATCGGTCGCGCAGCAACCCTTCCAGCGGAGACACGCGTCGTGATCGAGCTGTCGGAACTGCAACTTCCGTCGCTCCACTCGACCGTTGACGTCGGAGTGTTTACGAACGTGACCGCCGATCACCTCGATCGACATGGAAGTGTGAGCGCCTATCGCAGCGTCAAGCGCCTCCTCGCCGATCGCATCGCCGAGGATGGCGTCATGATCGTCAATCTCGACGATCCAGTGGTGGCCGCGTATGCAGGTATCGGCCGCGTCGAAACTGTTGGGTATCGCCTTAGCAGCCCAATGCCAGGTGGCGTCGGCATTGTTGATGGATGGATCGTCGCGGCTGGCGTACCGCGAGCGGCGCGATTTGGGGGCGGTGTCGCCGCGACTGGACCCGGCGGTCGCATCATGCCCGTCGGCGAGATTGCGCTCCCCGGCGACCATAGCGTGAGTAATGTGCTGGCTGCCATCAGCGTGGCGCTCGTTGCGGGGGTCGCCCCCGACGCAATCCGCAGCGCGGTGGGATCGTTCACTGGCATCCCGCATCGCCTTGAGACTGTGGCCGTAATCAAGGGCATTCGCTACGTGAATGATTCACAGGCGACGCAACCAGATGCGGTTGCAGCTGCGGTGCGCTCCTTCCCGAAACCACTCGTCCTGATCGCTGGAGGGCGGAGCAAGGGGCTTGATCTCGTAGACCTAGCACCGATCGTTGCCATCCACTGCTCCGCGGCGGTGGTGATGGGCGAACTCGCAGACGAGCTCGAGGCGCTCTTCCGCGGTGCAGGGCTGACACGTATTGCCCGTGCGACGAGTGTCGAAGGAGCCGTAGAGGTTGGAGCACTGCTTGCTGAGGAGCTTGGTACCGAAAGCCCCAATGGCATTCGAGCAACGCTGCTGTTGAGCCCAATCGGCTCTAGTTTTGATATGTACAACAATCCATTTGGCGCGCGTGGCGAGGCCTTCCGCGCCGCCGTACTTGCCCGGGCGGAGTCGCCACGATGAGCCGACTTGTGCGACAGGGTGGTCCGATGCGCACGCCGGGGGCTCGACCGATGAACGGGAGCTCGTCGAGGCGCAGCGGCACAACGCGGCAGCGCATTGCGAGTGCGCTACGGATTGAGCGGCCCGGTGAAGATATGGCGATTCTCTTCCCTGCAGTTGTCCTCGTTGGGATTGGTGTGCTCATGGTGTTCTCCGCCTCCGCCATGAACAATCTGATCAAGAACAACGACGCCTACGGCGCAGGCATTCGACAACTCTTCTACGCGGTGATCGGGGCGGCAGTCATGTACCTCTTCTCTGCCGCTGACTACCGTCGCTGGCGCCCCTTCGCCCCCTTTGCGATGGTCGTGTCGATCGCACTCCTCCTTGCAGTGCTGATTCCGGGAGTTCCGACCGAGGCGGGTTTGCGGCGTTCGCTCTCGATTGGCCCAATTAGCATCCATGCCGCAGAGGCGGCGAAGTTCTCGTTGATCCTTTTCTTGGCCGATCTCCTCGCACGGCGGGGCCAGGAGGTGGGGAAGATGTTCGAGACGATGCTCTCCCCACTGCTGGCGATTGCGCTCTCGGTCGGGCTTGTGCTGGTTGAGCCTGACCTTGGCACGGCGTCGATTCTCGGCCTCATCGGTTTCTCGCTCCTCTTTGTTGCAGGTGTCCCACTTCGCTGGGTGTTGGCGCCAGGGCTCGCCGCCGCAGCGTTCGCCATCACAATGATCTTCGTCAACGGATACCAGGCCGCTCGCCTCGGCGGGTTCAGTGATCCATTCTCTGACCCAACCGGCTCGACGTACCAGACGCTTCAAGGTTTGATCGCCATGGCCGTCGGTGGGCCGCTCGGCTCCGGTCTCGGCTCCTCCCAGCAGTTGGGAGGGATCAATATTCCGTACGCCTGGAACGACTACATCTTTGCCGTCATCGGAGAGGAGGTCGGCCTCCTTGGCATGCTCACCGTCATCGTCGCCTTCTTGGCGATTGCCCTTCGCGGCCTGCGAGCGGCACGTCTCGCCCCCGACACCTACGGCGCGCTCCTTGCGACCGGCATCGTGGTGTGGATCTCTGGGCAGGCCTTCGTGAACATTGCGGTGGTGCTCGCCCTGCTCCCCGTTACGGGGGTGCCGCTCCCGCTCGTCTCCCAGGGCGGCTCGTCACTCATTGTGTTGATGGCGGCCATCGGGCTGCTCCTCTCGGTATCGCGTGAGACGATGAGTACAGGTCAGGCAGGAGGTAGTGATGCGCGTGCTAATCGCGGGTGGCGGAACGGGGGGACATCTCTTCCCAGCGTTCGCCGTAGCTCGTACGGTTCGCCAACTCCATACCGGCGCTGAGATCAGCTGGCTCGGCGGCGCGCGTGGCGTCGAGTCGCGCCTCGTTGCAGAGGCGGGCATTCCGCTCACCCTCCTGGCCGCCCCAAGCCTGCGACCGAGCGGCGCAGGGTTGCTCGCGACGGCGCGTGATGCCGCCGCGCTGCTCTGGTCGATCCCTCAGGCGATCCGCCTCATTCGTCGTTTTCGACCCGATGTGATCTTCTCAACGGGCGGCTACATCGCCATCCCCACACTGATCGCCGCGTGGCTGACGCGCACGCCGAGCCTCCTGTGGGAGGGGAACGTCCAGGCAGGTCGCTCCAACACCCTCGTGGCGCCGCTTGCCACGCATCTCGCCGTCGCCTGGCGAAAAACTGCGGAGCGTGCACCGTGGAGTGGGGGAAAAACAACGGTGACTGGCACACCCGTGCGTGGGCTTGCGATCAGCCGCGAGTCCGCGCGCGCGGCACGTGGACTCGTGGAGGGTGACCAACTCCTCCTCGTGTTCGGCGGCTCGCAACGCGTTCGTCGATTCGAGACGGCACTCGACGGTGCGCTCACAACACTCCTTACCAATTGGACCGTACTCCACGTCGTGATGGAGGGACTGCCAGATGCTGAGCGCCGTCGAGCAAGTCTGCCAAGGGAACTTCGTCACCGGTATGTGCCCGTTGCATTCCTTGGTGGCGGAGAGATGGAGTCGGCCCTCGTCGCGGCTGACTTGATGCTTGGACGTGCTGGCGCGTCAACGATTGCCGAGGCTGCCGCTGCGGGACTCCCCGCCATCATCGTGCCCTACCCGTATGCGGGTGGCCATCAACGTGCGAATGCTGAGGCCGCCGCAGAGGCTGGTGCAGCCACCATGATCAACGATGAAGCGTTGACCTCTGACCGCCTCCTCGCCGCAGTCCAACACTATGCGACACCCGCTCAGCGCGCTGCAGCGGCGCGCGCGGCCACGACGCTGGCGCACCCTGATGCCACGGTGGTGATTGCGGAGAAGTTGTTGCAGTTGGGCGGTCGGCGATGAGCGATGTGCAGCGCGTTCATCCGTGGGCCGATGCGGAGGTAGCTGCGCGCGAACTCGAGCGCCGCCTCAGCTTGAAGGTGCTGCGTAACGAGCCCCTCGCCGAGCACACCACGATGCGTGTCGGTGGTCCAGCCGACCTTCTCGTCACCATCCGCGATCGCTTCGCCCTGCGTGGGCTGGTTCGCCTCGCTGCGTCACGTAGCTGGCCGCTGCTCATCCTTGGGCGCGGTAGCAATGTGGTCGTGGGCGATCGCGGCATTCGCGGCATCGTTGCGTTGAATCGCAGCGCGGGGTACGACGTGGATCAATCAGCGGGAACGATCTCCTTTGATTCAGGAGTCCCCATGGCGAAGGCATCGACGATCGCCGCCGAGGCTGGGCTGACCGGACTGGAGTTTGCCCTTGCGATTCCGGGGAACATCGGCGGCGCCATCTGGGCGAATGCGGGAGCGCATGGCGGTGAGATGGCTGCGATTACCCGTTCTGTGACGCTCCTTCGGGCGGACGGCGCCGAGGTAGAGATCCCGGTCGCCGAGGCGGAATTTCGCTACCGCGAATCGCGATTCAAGCGGCCCGAGGGGGGCGGCGAGGTGATTCTGGGAGCGACGGTCAGCCTCACACCGGGCGATCCAGACGTCATCAAAGGGCACCTCGAGGAGATCCGTCGCTGGCGTCGCGAGCATCAGCCGCTCGGCATACCGAGCGCCGGCAGTGTCTTCCGCAACCCCCCAGGTGAGCTGAGCGCAGGCGCGCTCATCGAGGCTGCAGGGATGAAGGGGGTGCGGATTGGCGGCGCTGAGGTCTCGGAGATGCACGCCAATTGGATCCTGAATCGTGGGGGAGCAACCGCAGCGGATATCCGCGCGTTACATGACGCCTGCCGCGATGCTGTCCAGGCACAGCGCGGGATCACACTCGCTACGGAGATCGCCTTCGTTGGAGAGCTCACCGCATGAGTGTGCGTGGGTCGCTCCCGCCGATCCTCGTCCTCTTCGGTGGAAGGAGCGCGGAGTCTGATATCTCGGTGATCTCTGGCACCGCCATCGCAGCAGCGCTCCTTGATGCTGGGTTGAACGTGACGCAGGCGCATATCGCTCGGGACGGTTCCGTTCGATCGCTGGCAGCCGACCATCGCCGCGACAACGTTGCGGGCGGCGCCTATACCGACCTCACTGCGTCAGCACTTCGCTCTGCACCGGTCATGGCGCTCGAAACCTATCTGCACGGCGTTGCCGCATCGGCACCAGAGACGATCGTCATTCCGGCGCTACATGGACCAGGCGACGAAGATGGCACGATCGCAGCGGCAGCCGCGGCCGCTGGACTCAACTATGTCGGGGATACCCCCGATGTTGCCGCGCTCGGCATGGATAAGCCGCGATTCAAATCACTCGCACGCGAACTCGGCGTTGCAACGCTCCCCGACCTGGTGATCAGCCAACAGGATTGGTCGTCAAATCGCGCGCACGCGCTCGACGCCCTGGCAGCCTTTGCGCACGAGCACACTGCGACGGGGGCGCTGATCGGCAAACCGGCGGCACACGGGTCCTCAATCGGTATGAAGATCGCCCACACGTCAGCCGAATGGGCCGAAGCCGTCGAGGAGGCACTGCGCTTCGGTGATCACGCCATGCTCGAGCCGTACCTTGAGCGCGCCAGGGAGCTAGAGGTTGCAGTGTTGGAACGTGCGGACGGCTCGGTGCAAGCGTTTGGCCCTGGCGAGGTGTTCCCCGGGCGAGAGTTTTACGATTACGACGCCAAGTATGCGCCCGGAATTTCGCGCACTGCCACCTCAAGCGAACTCCCTTCCGGCCTATCCGATGAGATTCGCAACGCTGCTGCAGCGCTCTTCGCGGCCGCGGGCAGTCGGGGCCTCTCGCGCATGGACTTCTTGATGGCGCGGAGCGGCGAGCGCGCTGGCCACTGGTACCTCTCAGAGGTGAATACCTTCCCTGGCTTCACGCCAATCTCGCTCTTCCCTGCATTGGTGATGTCTGGTGGTTCCAGTTTTATGGAGCTGTGCGTTGAGTTGGTCGCTGCGGCCGCCGCACGTCCCGCAGGTCGTGGCGCGCAATGAGCGGTCGCGAACGACCACCTGGGGGACGCGGAGGGCAGCGCGGCGCGGGAGCACGCCCCTTCGCCCCCGGTGAGGCGCCGCTTGGCGTGCGCCCTGGCCTGGGTGGAGGGCGCCGGCGCGCTGGCGTGACGCCGATCGGTGGCTCAAGGGTTCAACGTGCGAACGATGCGCCTGGAGTGGCGTCGGAGCGGGGAGCCCGTCTCTCCCCCGGAGCTGCCGCGCGACTCCGTCGCATGGCCCTTGGAGCGCTGCTGGTCGTGGCCCTCCTCTTGCCCCCAGTGGCTGCGCGCGCCAACCTCACCACGGTTGGGCATGTTTCGGTAGTCGGTACCCTCCTGCTCGATCCCGAGGCGGTGATCGAGGCGGCACACATTCCCATCGGGAGCAGCCTCCTCGGTGTCGATCTCCGCGCGGCAGAGACGGCGGTGGCAGCGTTGCCGCTCGTCGATGCAGTTCGCGTCAGCGCTGGGCTGCCGGATGGAATCCAAATTCGCGTGCGCGAGAAGTCGCTCTTGTTGCGATGGCAGATTGGCGATCAGGTCTACGCGGTGTCCGAAAGTGGCGAGCTCTTAGGCGATGTTGCCGCGCTTCACCTCGCTCCTTCGGCGGCCTCCGCGCTTGCGGCGGCACCCCTCCTCTTCGACGATCGCGTGCCAAGTCCACTTCAGACGGTGGGGCGGCTCACGGCGACCGAGCTTGATGTCGCAACCCGCCTCGCCTCCCTCACACCGGGGGATCTCGGCACCGGGGCGACCGCATTGACGCTCCGACTCCTCGGCGATTTTGGCTTCGTGGTGCAGGCAGCGGGACCCTCGATTGAGTGGAGCGCCGTCTTCGGGATTTACTCCGCCACCATCCGTCCGACGAGCATGATCCCGGGCCAGGTGCGGCTGCTGCGCAGCTTGCTCGCCGGACGGGAGACGCGGATTGGTTGGGTGATCCTTGCCGACGACCAGGCTGGCACCTACACGGCGAAGGGGGTACGCCCGCCACCGCCAGCCGTGAGCCCAAGCCCGAGCCCAAGCGCTAGCCCAAGCGCGAGCCCAGCCTCCCCTGATCCAGCGTCCAGCCCATCGACCTCCACGGTCGCTCCGTGATGGCGCAGGTGCGGCGTGTCGTTCGGGTGAGCAGGGGTATGATGCGCAAGATGAGCGCACAGAGTGGAGGGGGCAACTAAATGGCTGAAGAGCGCTACACGACGATTGCCGCGATCGATATCGGGACCTCGAAAGTCTCGTGCGCCATCGCGCATATCGGTGGCGAGAATGGTTCAATTAGCGTCATTGGCAAGGGAACGTACCCGAATCAAGGGATGCGCAAGGGCGTGGTCACCGACATCGAAAAGACCGGCGCCGCCATCCGCGCCGCTGTCGACGCCGCCGAGCGCCTCTCGGGTTATCACATTGAACACGCCACCATCACAATCTCTGGCAGCCATGTGCTCGGCCAGAACACGAGCGGGCAGGTCGCCGTCGCCAACCCCGATCGCGAGATTCGTGACGACGATGTGGATCGCGTGCTTGAGGTTTGCCGTGCGATTGAGGTTCCAAACTCTCGCATGCTGCTTAATGTGCTCCCGTCGTCCTACATCGTGGATGGGCAAGAGGGGATCCAGCAGCCACGCGGCATGATCGCCTACCGTCTCGAGGCGCGTGCGCATCTAATTACCGCGGGCAGTACCGCCGTGCAGAACCTCGAGAAGTGTGTGCAGGCTGCTGGCATTGCGGTCGATGACTACGTTCCGGCATCCCTCGCCGCTGCGGAGCTCACGCTGACCGAGACCGAGCGCGAACTGGGTACGGTCTTGGTCGATATTGGCGCGGAGACCTGCGACATCGCGATCTTCCACCAGAACGCTGTGGTCTATACGGCGGTCCTGCCGATCGGCGGCGCATTCATCACGCGTGACGTGGCGATTGGGCTCAAGACGAGCCTCCTTGCCGCCGAAGAGTTGAAGATGACCTATGGCACGTGTGATCCGCGCACCGCCAGTGATACGGAGCAGTACAACGTGCCCGATGAGCCAGCCGGCCGGCGCATCAGTCGACTCGAACTCGCTCGCATCATTGAGCCGCGCATGAGCGAGATCTTTGAGCTGATCGCGGGGGTGATCGCCAGCGCGGGCCCCGAGGTGACCAGCGCGGGTGTCGTCTTGACTGGCGGCGGCGCGCAGCTGGCGGGCGTCGAGGCCCTCGGCCGCGAGATCCTGAAGGCGCCAGTGCGCGTCGCATCGCCAACCGGCCCTCTCCTGGGCATCCTCGACGAGTTTCGCGGACCGGGTCAGGCAGCCGTACTCGGCCTCTTCTCGTGGGTCGCTCGAGGGCTCGACGAGGCAGGGATCGCCGAGGAGCCAGCCGCAGGCTTCGGTGGTCGCCTCTTTGGCGGGGCACGCAACCTCCTCGGCCGCATTCGGGGGTAGCCCAACCCGCCGCGAACCGCGGGCGGGGCGCTGCTACACTTCGCGGGATCGACGGGAGGGCGTCGTCTAAACGGGGCTAGCCCCGGGCGGCGCAGAGTCGGGGCAACAGGTCCGGAGGGCATGGAGTCGATGGCAGCGCAGACCGAAAATTTCGCGCTCATCCGCGTCGTCGGTGTCGGCGGCGCAGGATCCAACGCCGTCAATCGCATGATTCGAGCCGAACTTCTCGGCGTGGAATTCATAGCGGTAAACACTGATGCTCAGGCCCTCGTGAAGTCCCACGCGCCAACCCGCATCCGCATTGGTGACGCAATCTCCCGCGGCCTCGGAGCCGGTGGCGACTCTGCCGTTGGCGAGCGCGCGGCCCAGGAAGACATGGAGAATCTGCGCGCTGCCCTCGAGGGTTCCGACCTCGTCTTTGTGACCGCCGGCATGGGCGGCGGCACTGGCTCGGGCGCTGCGCCCGTCGTTGCAAAGATTGCCAAGGAGATCGGCGCTCTCACCATCGGCATTGTCACCAAACCGTTCGTCTTCGAGGGGCGACGTCGCGCCGCGGTCGCCGAGGCTGCAGCCAACGAGTTGCGCAAGCACGTCGACACGCTCATCGTGATTCCGAATGAGCGACTCCTGAGCGTGGTCAGCCGCCAGACCTCCATGGAAGATTCGTTCCGCATTGCCGACGATGTTCTTCGTCAGGCGGTCAAGGGCGTCAGCGATGTCATTACGGTCCCTGGCATCATCAATCTCGACTTCGCCGACGTGCGTTCGATCATGCGCGACGCTGGCTCCGCACTTATGGGGATTGGTCGCGCGAGCGGCGAGAACCGCGCCACCTCTGCCGCTGAGATCGCCATCGCGTCGCCACTACTTGAGGTCGACATCCAGGGCGCCACAGGCGTGCTGATCAACGTGGCTGCATCTGCCACCGTTACGCTGCATGAGGTCAACGAGGCGATCAACCACATAACCGCACGCGCCGACGACGAGGCGAACATCATCTTCGGCACCTCGCTCGATGAGTCCCTCGGCGATGAGATCCAGATCACCGTCATCGCCACCGGCTTCTCCGCTGAGCGACAGGGTTCAGCCTCCAGCCCACGTGCCCCATACCGAGCGACCGATAGCGGCGCCTGGAGCCTGCGTGGCGATGGTGTTGCCGTCCAAGAGGCTCCAGCGGAGAGCTTCACCTTCACCCCATCGCTTGAGCCGGCGCCGGTGGTTCGTGACGAGGCCGACCAGGCGCTACCACCGACGGCTCCACAGCCAGAAGAGGTTGAGTCGAGCGATCTCGACATCCCTGCCTTCCTGCGCCCGCGCAAGCGCATCTTCTAGTAGCTGGGGGTAACCCCAGGAGATGCTGAGCGCCGCTGATCTCACCAGCAGCTACCGCGAACTACTTTCGCGCGTACGCGCCGCCGGCCCCGCCGAACTGATGGTCGTCACGAAGGGTGTTGCTGCGGAGCAGATCGCGGTGGTTGTAGACGCTGGCTGCACTCTCTTCGGTGAGAATCGCGTTCAGGAGTTGGAGGCAAAGCGGGCGGCCGTTGCAGCACTGCGCCCTACGGCAAATCTCACGTGGGTCCTGATCGGCCCGCTGCAGTCGAACAAGGCGCGACGTGCGATCGAGGTTGCCGACCGCATCGCCACCGTGGGGAGTGTTGAGCTGCTTGAGCGCCTTGCCGCACTTGCCAGCGAACGCGCAAAGCCGCTGGAGATTGCCCTGCAGGTCAACGTGGACGAGGATCCGGCCAAGTCGGGCTTCACCCCAGCGGGTCTCCGCGCGGCGCTCCCCGCCATCGCGGCAATCGTCAGCGCTGCCCCGATCACCCTCGCTGGGCTCTTTACGGTGGGGAGGCTCACTGCAGGTGGGGAGGCCGCACGCCCAACCTTCGCCCAGTTCTGCGCGCTGGCGACAGAGGTCGATGTTGACGCACGGGCGCTCGGCCTTCAGCTCGGGCCACTGCGCTCCGCGGGGATGAGTGGCGACTTCGAGGTGGCGATCAGTGAGGGCTCCACCGAGGTGCGTGTGGGGAGCGCACTCTTTGGTCAGCGCGGCTAGGCTGTAGTCATGCGTACGTCAGATATCGTTGGCCTCGTGTTCCAGACCCTCTGGTGGGTGATTCTCGGACGCGTGCTGCTCTCGTGGTTTGACCCGGCCGGATCCTATCGGATCTCGCGCATCATCTACGACATGAGTGAGCCGATCCTCGCCCCAGCCCGACGCATCCTGCCCACCTTCGGCGGCGTGGACTGGTCGCCGCTCGTCACGATGCTTGCCCTGAACGTGCTTGAGGGTTTCATCTTAGGCAGCCTCAGAGGCTGAACCGAGTAGAATCTGCGCCCGAGGGCGATTAGCTCAGTTGGTTAGAGCGCACGGTTCACATCCGTGAGGTCACTGGTTCGAGTCCAGTATCGCCCACCACCTTCACGCGACCGCTAGCTGCTCTTCGCCATCCTTCGCAGCACCGCCGGCATGATGCCGCCGCTGCGGTAGGTGTTCACCTCATTTGGTCCGTCGAGGCGTACGAGCGCTGAGAACTCTTTTGCAGGGCCGGCTGGGGCATCGTTGCTGTCGACGGGCTGCGCACTGATGCGAATCTCTGATCGAGCGGTGCAGCTGCCGATGTTTGCGATTGTGTAGCGCTCGGTGCCGGTGAGGCCCAGCGTCTCGGCGCTCTCGCCTGGCAGGAACTGCAGCGGTAGAACGCCCATGCCGATGAGGTTGGAGCGGTGGATGCGCTCATAGGACTGCGCGATAACGGCGCGGACGCCGAGCATGCGCGTCCCCTTGGCGGCCCAGTCGCGGGATGAGCCTGAGCCGTACTCCTTGCCGGCGAGGATGATCAGGTCGCTCCCTTCACGCTGATAGCGGGCGGCGGCATCGGCGACGGCGAGGATCTCACCTGATGGGTGGTGGCGGGTGATTGGGCCCTCCTTGCCACCGGCAACGGCGTTGCGGAGGCGAATGTTCGCGAAGGTGCCGCGCATCATCACCTCGTCGTGCCCGCGTCGTGCGCCGTAGGAGTTGAAGTCGCCAGCGGCAACCCCATGCTCAATGAGCCAGCGGCCGGCAGGGGAGTCGATGCGAATGGATCCGGCGGGAGAGATGTGGTCGGTCGTCACGGAGTCGCTCAGCAGCAAGAGGGCGCGTGCGTTGCTGATGTCGGCGATCGGCTGCGGCTCGGGGGTGATCCCCTCCGTGAAGGCTGGTCGCGAAACGTACGTGGAGCTTGCGTCCCATGCGTAGGTGTCGCCCGTAGGGCTCGCAAGGTTCTGCCAGCGTGCGTCGCCAGCGAAGAGATCCTTGTAGCTGCTGCGGTAGAGCGATGCGTCGGCGGCGGCGGCAACCGCGGTGCTGATCTCATCGTCACTTGGCCAAAGGTCGCGCAGGAAGACGGGGGTGCCGCTCTTGTCGTTGCCGATCGGCTCTTGCGTGAGGTCGAGGGTGACGCGCCCCGCGAGTGCCAGCGCGACCACGAGCGGCGGGGAGGCGAGGTAGGCGGCACGCACCGACGGATGGATGCGACCTTCAAAGTTGCGGTTCCCTGAGAGCACGGCGGCGACGGTTAGGTCACCTGCCTCAATGGCGCCTGAGACGCCTGCGTCGAGTGGGCCTGAGTTGCCGATGCAGGTGGTGCAGCCGTAGCCAGCGACATTGAAGCCGAGCGTTTCTAGCGGTACAAGGAGCCCAGCGCGTTCGAGATAGGCGGTCACTACCTTGGAGCCCGGCGCAAGGCTCGTCTTCACCCATGCCGGCACCTCCATGCCGCGCGCAACAGCGCGCTGCGCAAGGAGGCCGGCGGCGATCATCACCGATGGGTTTGAGGTGTTGGTGCATGAGGTGATCGCGGCAATGGCCACTGCGCCATCGTGCAGCTCGTAGGTGCCGCTCGCTGAGGTTGCGGTGGCGTGATGGGCAGCAGCGCCGGCGCGATCGGGGTAGGCGGCGGCGAAGCTTGCACCAAGGTTCGGCAGAGGGACGCGGTCCTGCGGACGTCGCGGGCCGGCCAGCGACGGAACGACCTCGCCAAGGTCGATATGAACGACGGCGTCGTAGAGCGGCTCAGCCCCAGCGGTACGCCAGAGGCCCTGCGCCTTCGCATAGGTTTCGACGAGGGCGATGCTCTCACCGCCGCGACCGGTCGTGCGCAAGTAGTCGAGGGTGATCTCGTCAATCGGGAAGAGGGTTGTCGTTGCACCGAACTCGGGCGACATGTTGGCAATCGTCGCGCGGTCGGCGAGGGAGATCGTGGCGAGCCCGTCACCGAACGCCTCCACATAGGCACCAACCACGCCATGCGCGCGGAGTCGCTCTGTGACGGTAAGTACGAGATCGGTCGCCGTGGTTCCCGCTGGGAGTCGTCCGGTGAGTCGAAGTCCGACGATGGTGGGGATTGGCGAGAAGAGTGGTTCGCCGAGCAGGACCGCCTCGGCCTCGATGCCGCCCACGCCGAAGCCGAGTACGCCAAGGCCTGAAATCATGGTGGTGTGCGAGTCGGTGCCGACGCAACTGTCCGGGAAGGCGAGTGGTGTCCCGTCAACCTCTTCGACGCGTACAACGGTGGCGAGGTTCTCCAGGTTGACCTGGTGCACGATGCCCGCGCCAGGCGGAACGACGCGGAACTGATCGAAAGCACCCTGCGCCCAGCGTAGGAGTTGGTAGCGCTCCGTGTTGCGCTCGTACTCTTTCGCCACGTTCTGCTCGAGTGCCTCGCGCGTAGCCCAGCGATCAATCTGTACCGAGTGGTCGATCACCAGGTCGGCGGGGACCTGTGGGTTGATGCGATGCGGATCAATCCCCAGCTCGGTGGCGGCGTTGCGAAGGGCGGCAAGGTCAACGACTGCGGGCACGCCGGTGAAGTCCTGCAGCACGACGCGGGCAGGGGAGAAGGGGACCTCGCGTTCGTCACCTGTCGCCGATGCGGAGGCACCTGGCCTCCATGCAAGGTAGGCGTGCAGGTCCTCTGGTTGCACAAAGCCGTCACCTGAACGTCGGGCGGCACCCTCGATCAGGATCTTCAGCACCAGTGGGAGTTGAGCCCAGGGGGTGGCTGGCGGCGGAAGGAGTTCTAGGGCGATGCGATCGGGGAGACCCACACCGAGCGAGCGTCGCGCCGAAAAGTGGTCTCCCACGGGTCCTCCCCTTTGTTGTGCGTGGCCGCGGCTGCGTCACCCCGCTTGCGGCTAGGGTAGCGCGCCGCGCCTCAGCAGCGCGCCGCCGCTGCGGAGGCTACCATCGGCTCAATTGCGGGTACGGCCCTGGCCGCCCGTCCATCGGAGAGGTGAGGGAGCAGCACATGGGAGCAACACGGCGCAGCGCAATGTCGGCTGGCGGCCTGGTCATTCGAGGTGTTGGCGGTCGCCCAGAGATCGTGATTGGTCGCCGTCGTCGAGAGCGAGACGGTTTCGTCTGGTCGCTACCAAAGGGGACCCCTGAAGATGGCGAAACTCGCGAGGAGACGGCGCTTCGCGAAGTGCGCGAAGAGACGGGCCTGGAGGTGCAAATCCTCTCCTATTTTGATGCCATTCACTACTCGTTCACCCGGGGCGGGGAGCGGATCGACAAGACGGTGCACTACTACTTAATGGAGGCGATCGGCGGATCGTTTGATCAGTGGGATCACGAATTCGACGAGGTGCGCTGGGTGCCGATGGAGGAGGCGATCGCCCTCCTGGACTTTCAAACAGAGTGCGGCCTCGTTGAGCGCGCCTACGCCGCCCTCGCTGCATAGTCGATTCGTGCGGGCGGGTCACCCCGCCACAAAAGAGCACGGCGACCCCCTATCCTGTGGGGAGATCGGCAACCGCCGATCCATGAGAGCGTGAGAGGAGAGATGCGGATGCATCCGAGCCTAAAGGTCCTTGCTGCAGCGCTCTTAACAGTAACTCTCCTCCCTGGTTGCACCATCTTCTCTGGTCGCACCCTGCGCGTCGGGATTGTGGGTGAGCCTGCCGGCCTCGAGCTCGCCTATACGGATGACGCCTCTGCCCTTGTCGGCTCCATGGTCCACGCGGGCCTCTACCGCGCTGACGCCTCCTTCGCGCCTACCCCCGTTCTAGCAGCGGGTGATGCGTCGAGTGCGGCAGGTGGTACGAAGTGGCGCGTGACACTGCGCCCTGGGCTCACCTTCCACGATGGATCGCTCCTTACCGCAGAGGACGTGAAATTCACCTACGAGCTTGCAGCCTCCACCCGCTGTCCACTGGTGAGCGACATTTGCGCCGTGGTTGGTAACCACCTGGTCTCTGTTGAGTCGGCGACAGACGGCACGCTCACCTTCACCTTGAAATCGCCGTGGGCTCCCTGGCAAACGCGTGGATTGACGATCCCGATCCTCCCAAAGGCCACCCTTACCGCATCACTTGCCCGACTTCAGGCCAAGGTCCAATCGGCAGATCGCAACGCGGTCTCCCTGACGCGGGAGAACATTGCCGCCGATATTGACGGCGGCGGTTGCGCCGCCTCTGGCGGCACAAACTGCACCTATGCCTCACGTGTCACCGAGCTAGAACGCACCCTAGCCGATGCTGGGCTGGATCTTCCCGACCCGCGCGGCTATCCGCAGCTCAATAGTGCGGGTGAGGCAACGGGGAGCCGAGATGATGAACAGTACGCACTTGCGCTGTATGCACGGCTCACCGCACTTGAGGGGTTACTCCTCTCGCCAACTGACGGGCAGCTGGCCGCCGCATTCCCGCTTCTCGACGTGCAGAGCGCGCCAGTAGGCGCTGGACCGTATGAATTTGTCGAGCGAGTGCCAGGCACCTTCGTGCAGCTTGCCGCCTTCAAGGGATACGCCGTCGGAGTAGCGCCAATGTCGGCGATGACAATGACGGTCTTTGCGTCGACAGCCGGTGTGGTGAAATCCTTCCAGGGCGGCGGAATCGATTGGGCGCCGGACCTCCGTGCCGCAGACGTCGCCGGCCTCAACGTCAGCAGCGATGCAACGCTGTTGCACACGGCATCACTCCGCGGATACAACTACCTCGCGTTTAATACACGCGAAGGCCGACTCTTTGCCAACGGCGTTGCCCGCCGTGCCTTGGCCTCCTGCGTAGACATTCCGGCGATACTCACCGGGGCCACTGACGACACGGGGATCAAGATCTCGAGCACCGTTGCACCGACCTCGTGGGCAGCCGAGAACCCTGCTGCAGCAGAGTCGACGCGCGATGTTGTCGGTGCGCGAGCTGCACTCGTTGCCGACGGCTGGGTGGCGGGGCAGGATGGCGTCTTCGCCCGTGCCGGCGTGCGCCTTGAGGCCGACATCATCGTCCGTGAGGGCCAGGTTGCACGATCTCGCGCCGCACAATTGATCGTTGACCAGGTTGCAGAGTGCGGCATCTCACTCACCGTTGCCGAACTCCCGTTTGTGACGGATATTGCGGCGCGGCTCCGCTATCCCAATGACTTTGACCTCTATCTCGGTGCGTGGCAGTGGAGCCTCGACCCAGATGATTCGGACATCTTTGCCTCAACTGGTTGCCCAACCGAAGAGTCGCCGGCGGGAAAGAACTTTGTCTGTTGGTCAAATGCGCGGGTGGACCAGCTACTCGCCCAGGGGGTCTCGGCTGGAAGTGTGAGCTCTCGTGTGGGGATCTACGCCACGATTCAATCAATCCGTCGCAGTGAGCGACCGTACCTCCTCCTGTGGGGAGATCCTGGATATGCGCTCATTCGCAATAGGATCACGTGGGCTACTCGAGCCTCTGATGTGCAGAGCCCCCTATACGCGTGGTCGATCCACACGTGGGATTTGCAAAAGTAGGGGCTGATGCGACGCAGAGTGCTCGCCCTTGCACAGATTGCCCCAGCCCTTGGCGATCTTCCCCAGAACCTCGCCATCCATCAAGAGAAGATGGCGGAGGGTCGGATTGCGGGCGCCGATCTGGTGATCTTCCCTGAGCTCAGCCTCACCGGATATCAGCTACAAGACCTCACGCCAGAGGTTGCAATGCGACGCAGTGATCCTCGACTTCAGGCCCTGGCAGCGCTCACACGTGGTGGCCCGTCAGCGATCGTCTCGTTTGTGGAGTCCACAGACGACCATCGCTGCTTCGCCTCCGCCGCCCTGTTGGAGGGGGGTGAGGTTCGCCATGTGGCGCGCAAATGCTACCTGCCAACGTACGGAATCTTCGATGAGCGACGCTTCCTCGCAGCGGGCGATTCGATTCGTGCCGCGCGCGCCGTCCTGGGTAGCGCAACGGCACAAGGGGATGTCGGTTTTGGCATTGGGATCTGTGAAGATTTCTGGCATCCAACGCTGCCATCGATCCTTGCGCAGGACGGTGCCGAACTCCTCATCAACGTGGCGGCTGGGCCGGCGCGCGGTGCAAGCGTGGACGCCGATGAGGGACTTGGCTCGGCGGCATCGTGGGGCACCCTCTTGCGAGCCACCGCGGCGCTCACCACCTCCTATGTCGCATTCACCAATCGGGTTGGCGTCGACGAGTCGCTGATCTTCTGGGGCGGCTCACGTGTGATCGGCCCCGATGGCGTGGTGCTCGCTGAGGCGCCACTTTTTGAGGAGGCGCTCCTCTTGGCCGAGATCGATCTTGATGAGGTGGCACGCGCGCGGAGCGCCCTCCCTCTCCTTCGCGATGAGCGACTTGAGCTAACGCGTCGCGAATTCGATCGCATCATCGCCACGCGCGCCGGCCTCGAGGAGGCGTAGTTCGCGTGGCGGAGGGCAGGGGTAGCAGCGGAACGCATGATGAGCTCGCAATCGATCCCGAGATGGTCGCGGTCATGTGCCGCTCCTTCATCACCTCGCACCTGGCGAGCACCGGCGCCGAGCGTGTAGTACTGGGCCTCTCCGGCGGCATCGACTCCGCACTGGTTGCCTACCTTACGGCCGCCGCGATTGGGGCAGATCGCCTGGTGGTGGTGCTCATGCCAACGGCGTCGTCCACACCGAGCTCAAAGGCAGATGCAGAGGCAATCGTGAGCGATCTCCGCTGCCAGAGCGAACTCATCTCGATTGAGGCCCCCTTGGCGGCACTCATGGCGAATCTGCCCGGCGGTGAGAGCGTGACGCCCGTACGTCGGGGAAATATCGCAGCACGATTGCGAATGACGACGCTGTATGACCGTTCAGCCGTGCATCGTGGGGTTGTAATCGGCACGGGGAACAAGAGCGAGATCCTGATCGGCTACTCCACGATTTTCGGCGATGCCGCATCCGCATTCAACCCGATCGGCGATCTGTATAAGACGCAGGTGCGCGAACTCTCACGCCACCTCGGCGTGCCGACGCAGATCATTGAGAAGGCGCCGAGCGCCGATCTCTGGCCCGGACAAACCGATGAGGGTGAGGGTGGATTTGACTACCCAACGCTCGATCGCGTTCTCTATCGCATCGTTGATCGCCGCCTTCCGCTCGAGGATGTGATCGCGGAAGGCTTCGATCGCGACTTCGTCCTACGCGTCAGCGAGATGATCCGTCGATCTGAGTTCAAGCGACAGATGCCACCGATTGCGAAGGTGGGGGGTCGGAGTAGTGGGAGCGACTATCTCTACCCTCGGCGGCGCCCGAAGCTTGACTGACGACCTGCGTGGCGGTGGTGCAACGCCAGGGGCGTTGCATATCGTCTCCACCCCCATCGGGAATCTTGCCGATCTCACGCCGCGTGCCGTGGCCGTACTTCGTGAAGTTGGATTGATCGTTGCCGAAGACACGCGACTCTCTCGTCCGATGCTTGCAAGCATAGGCGTGCAGGCGGAGGTGACGGCACTGCCAGGATTTGATGAGGTTGACCGGGTTGCGCCGATCATTCTTCGGCTCCAGTCAGGTGCCGCCGTTGCCCTGATCAGCGACGCTGGGACGCCGCTCATTAGCGACCCGGGAGGTACGCTCGTTGCCGCTGCAGTTGCTGCAGGAATCCGCGTGATCCCGATTCCTGGCGCATCCGCACTCCTTGCCGCGGTGGTCGCAGCGGGTGTCACCGGTCTGCGTTGGTCATTCGAAGGATTTCTCCCCCGCAGTGGCGTTGACCGCTCAATGGTGCTCGGTGCCATTGCAGCGGATGAGCGCGGCACGGTGATCTATGAGGCGGGACCCCGTGTGGCCGCGACGCTAGACGACCTGGCGCGCGTGTGCGGTACGGAGCGAGTCGGCGCCGTCTGTCGTGAGCTGACCAAGTTGCATGAAGAGGTTCGGCGGGGCTCTCTCGGCGAACTTGCAGCTGCGATGGACGCGGGGGAGATTGATGCGCGCGGTGAGTTCGTAATTGTTGTCGGCTCGCAGGATTCTGCGAATCTTCCGAGAGCAGATGACCCAGAGGGCCCGTACGCTGCGGCACTTGAACTCGTGGGGCGTGCCGTTGCGGGCGGCGAGCCGCGCAGCGCAGCGATTCGGCGTATCGCCACGCTGTGGGGGCTCGAGCGTCGACGCCTCTGGAACCTCGCCCATGACGACGCGGCACCAGAGAGCGTCGACAACGAGCGCTAGGCGCGAACCGGAGCGATCTCCTCGCCGTATTCGGCCTCACCAAGATCGGTTGGCTCTGACCCCTGTGCGACTGGATCGCCCGACTGTGGCTTTGGTCCGAGGAACTCGAGGCGATTGACGATCACCTCGGTCATCCAGCGACGCGATCCTTCGCTCTCCCATTCGTGGGTTTTCAAGCGGCCATCGATGCTTACCAGCGAACCGGCCTGCAGGTGCGCGGCGGCGATCTCGGCGAGCTTCTCCCAGAAGACCAGTCGGTGGAACTCGGTGCGCTCCTCCCCACCACGGAAGTCGTGGGTTGCGACGCTTCCCACAGCGACCTTGGAGCCTGAGGGGAGCGATTTCAACTCGACGGGTTTGGTGATCCTGCCGGCGAGCATGACCTTGTTCATTGCGCCTCCTGATGCGGCAGCGGCCCGGATCTCGTGACCCGCAGGAGCCGAACGCCTGCTCGGAAACCCTCCCACCGTGCGAATACTGCGGGCATATCGCGCTGGTGTCGCGCTCTTCTGCGACAATCGCCCACGATGCGGTACTACCTAACAACGGCCATTGCGTATGCCAATAACAAGCCCGGCCTGCACACGCTCTATGAGGTAATCGGCGCGGATGCCATTGCCCGTTGGCGCCGCATGCGGGGTGACGAGGTGCGCTTCCTGACCGGCACCGACGAGTATTCGGTCAACATCGCCGCCCGCGCCTCAGAGGAGGGGATGAGCCCAAAAGCGTTCGTGGATGCGAAGGTCGCCCTCTTCCAGGCGAGCGAGGCGAAGCTGCTGATTAGTCCCGACCGATTCATTCGCACCACCGATGCCGACCACACCCTCGCCGCTCAGGAGATGGTTCGACGTTCGTTTGCTGCGGGGGACATCTACGTCGGCAGCTACGAAGGCTGGTACTGCCCTAATGAAGGGTTCCGCAACGCCGACGACGTGGTGAAAGAGGGCGACAAGACGGTCTGCCCGAACCATCCAGGGATCCCGCTGCAGTGGCTCACCGAGCGCAACTGGTTCTTCAAGCTGAGCGCCTACCAGGAGCGCCTTGAGGCCTGGCTGACGCAGGATCCATCGCCGGTGCAGCCCGAATACCGCCGAAACGAGATGCTCGGCTTTGTACGCCAGGGGCTGGAGGATTTCTCCATAAGCCGAGAAGGGGCAACGTGGGGCATTCCGTTCCCGATCCGCGAAGACGGCAGCAGTGCCCTGACCGCAACAGGCGAGGGCGATCCAAAGGCCGGCACTATCTACGTCTGGTACGACGCGCTGATCAACTACCTCACCGGTGCTGGCTTCCCGGCGGATGCTGCCGGCGCACCATGGTGGCCCGCCGATCTGCACATCATCGGCAAGGACATCAATCGTTTCCACTCCGTCTTCTGGCCCGCAATGTTGTGGAGCGCTGGGCTTGAGGCACCGAAGAAGATCTGGGTG
The DNA here is from genome assembly GCA_040397175.1 of Candidatus Limnocylindrus sp. Lineage (GTDB taxonomy): Bacteria > Chloroflexota > Limnocylindria > Limnocylindrales > Limnocylindraceae > Limnocylindrus. Next base: position 401,904 of record JBBAWM010000001.1, read on the forward strand.
CACGGCTGGCTCCTCTCCAGCGGTGAGCGAATGAGCAAGAGCCGCGGCAACTTCCTTGATCCAGATGATGCAGTTGCTGCACTTGGCGCCGACGGGACACGCTTTGTGGCACTGCGCGAGGTGCCCTTTGATCGTGATGGTGATGTGAGCTGGGACTCCATCATTCGCCGCTACAACTCTGAGCTTGCCAATGACTTTGGCAACTTGGTGAACCGAGCGACCACGTTGGCGAGCCGCGCCTTCACTGATGCGCCCCTTCCCCGACCTGCCGCTGCATCCCTCCTCGGCGCCGCATGGGAAGAGACACGTCGCGAGGCGATCGCAGCGCTCGAGCGCAACGCGCTGCATGAGTGGCTCGGTGCGCTTTGGGGGTTCGTCGGTGCGGCAAACAAGTTTGTCGATACCGAAAAGCCGTGGGAGCTCGCGAAGGCGGCGAAGCTTGGCGATGCCGCTGCGGAGGAGAAGCTGCGTGGCGTACTTGGCGACCTTCTTGAGTCGTGCCGACTGATTTCGCTCTATGCAGCGCCAGCGATGCCAACCATCACCGCAAAGATTTGGACGCTGCTCGGCCGTAGCTGGCCGTATGACGCGAGCGGGCACAACGGCCCGGCGCTCGACGAGATCGGCGCATGGGGGGCACTCGGTGCAGGCGGCGCACTTGGTGCACCAGAGCCACTCTTCCCGCGACTAGAGGCGGATGCGCTCGATGCCACTGCTGACTGACGCACACGGGCACCTGCAGGCTGATCGATTCAACGACGACTACAAGCAGGTCGCGCAGCGCGCACGTGATGCGGGGATGGTCCGACTCTTGATTCCGTCGTACGGCATCAAAAGTTCTGAAGGAGCCTTTCGCATCGCGCCCGATCTCCCGTGGGCCGACCTTGCGATTGGCATTCATCCATATACCGCCGTCAGCGACGCGCCGGGTCGCGATGCGCTGCTGCAGCGGGCGACCGATCCTCGCGTGGCCGCGATTGGCGAAACAGGCCTCGACACTAAGCGTGATTTCGCGCCATTTGCGGCGCAGATCGAAAATCTAGAGGCACATATCGACGTTGCCACGACACTCGGGAAGCCGCTGATCCTGCACTGCCGATCGCTCGGTGATGGCGATGAGGCGCAGCGTCAGCTCATAGCGACGATCAAGAGCTCAAAGATCGGCGCACCGGGTGGTGCCAAGGCGTTCGGAGGTCGAATTCCGTTCGTCTTGCACAGCGCTTCGGGGAGCGCGGCCTATGTAGAGGAGGCACTCGCGCTCGGTGGGGCCGTCTCCATCTCTGGGTTGGCATTCCGCCCAGAAGAGTCGGCAACGGGGGAGTGGGTTCGGCTGATTCCGTCGGATCGCCTGCTGACGGAGACCGACGCGCCATGGCTCACCATGCCTGGGGCGCCAGACCCGCGCCGTAACGAGCCGGCGAATGTTGCCCTCACCCTCGCGTGGATCGCGGAGCGTCGCGGTGAAGCGGCTGAGCCGTTGTCGAGCACAATTGCCGAGAACTTTGACCGCATCTTTCCACGCGGCGAAGGCCTACCGCCACGCTTGGAGTTGGCACTCTAGCCCTTAGAGTGCTAACATCTCCGCACGTGCCTCGTTCGCGTAGGCACAAGGTGCAGGGGCGGCGAACCCGCCCACAAGGAGGTTCTACCAATGGCCAAGAAGGCAGCACTCCGACCCCTCGGCGACCGCGTGGTCGTCAAGCCAGTCCCGCGCGATGAGAAGACCGCCAGCGGCATCATCCTGCCCGACACGGCGCAGGAGAAGCCACAGGAGGGCGAGGTCGTTGCTGTTGGGCCAGGCCGCATCCTCGATGATGGGAAGCGCGAGCCGATTGACGTGAAGGTGGGCGATCGCGTCCTGCACGCCAAGTACGCCGGCACCGAGTTCAAGATCGATGGCGATGAGTTCCTCATCGTCGGCGCCAAGGACATCTTGGCCGTCGTCGACTGACCAACGACCTACCGAAGTAATCCAACCCAAGTAGAGAAGGAGAGACCCAATGGCAAAGCAGGTGGTATTTGACGAGGCGGCACGACGAGCGCTCAAGCGCGGCATCGACAAGCTCGCCGACACGGTCAAGGTAACGATCGGCCCTAAGGGCCGCAACGTTGTGCTTGACAAGAAGTTCGGCGCCCCAACCATCACCAACGACGGTGTAACTATTGCACGCGACATTGAGCTCGAAGATCACTTCGAGAACATGGGTGCGCAGCTCCTCAAGGAAGTCGCAACGAAGACGGACGATGTGGCCGGTGACGGCACGACGACCGCCGTTGTGCTCGGCCAGGCGCTCGTGACCGAGGGTCTCCGCAACGTTGCCGCTGGTGCAAACCCAATGGTGATCAAGCGCGGACTCGACAAGGCGGTTGCCGCCGTTGTTGCCGAAATCAAGGCGCAGTCCCGCAAGGTTGAGACGCGCGAGCAGATCGCTGCCGTCGCCTCGATCTCTGCCGCTGATCCAAGCGTCGGCGAGTTGATTGCCGAAGTGATGGAGAAAGTCGGCAAGGACGGCGTGATTACCGTGGAAGAGGGGCAGTCACTCGGACTCGACAAGGAGTACACCGAGGGAATGCAGTTCGACCGTGGCTACATCTCGGCCTACTTCGTGACGAACTCGGATCGCATGGAGGCACAGCTCGACAACCCAGCGATCCTCATCACCGACAAGAAGATTTCGGCCGTTGCCGATGCACTCCCAGCACTTGAGAAGGCGGTCGGCACTGGTCGACCACTCCTGATCATCGCTGAGGATGTGGACGGCGAGGCACTCGCCACGCTCGTAGTGAACAAGATCCGCGGCACCGTACAGGTGCTTGCGGTGAAGGCTCCAGGCTTCGGCGACCGACGCAAGGAGATGCTCCGCGACATCGCGGTGCTGACCGGCGGAACGGTGATCTCGGAAGAGGTCGGCCGCAAGCTTGACAGCGTCACGGCCGAGGATCTCGGCACAGCACGACGCGTCGTCTCCACCAAGGACAACTCGACCATCGTTGATGGCGCGGGGAAGCCAGCCGAGATCAAGGCGCGCATGGCGCAGATCAAGGCGCAGGTCGAGGAGACCACGTCGGACTACGACAAGGAGAAGCTCCAGGAGCGCCTCGCCAAGCTTTCGGGCGGCGTCGCGGTGATCAAGGTTGGCGCTGCCACCGAGGTCGAGCTCAAGGAGAAGAAGCACCGCATTGAGGATGCACTCTCAACGACCCGCGCGGCCGTGGAAGAGGGGATCGTCGCCGGCGGTGGCACCACGCTGCTTCAGTCGCGTGGCGCACTCGACAAGATAAAGCTTGAGGGCGACGAGCAGGTCGGGGTGGACATCGTCCGCCGCGCCCTCGAGGCTCCAGCCCGTCAGATCGCAGAGAACGCTGGCGCCCGTGGCGACGTCGTGATCGAGGCAATCCTGAAGGCGAAGAAGGGGACCGGCTTTGACGCGTCGACCGACACGATGGTTGACATGTTTGAGAAGGGGATCGTCGACGCCGCAAAGGTGACACGATCCGCCCTGCAGAACGCCGCATCGGTCGCTGCGATGGTGCTCACGACCGAGGCGGTCGTCAGCGACATCCCAGAGAAGAAGGAGTCCGCAGCCCCAGGTGGCCACAGCCACGGCGGGGAGATGGACTTCTAGTCCGTCAAATCGGTAGGTACTCAGCCAAGCGGAGTAGTTGGAGGGTCACGACGATGCAAGAGTCTGGGAAGTGCCCGGTTCCTCACGGAGCCAATACGGAAGCTGCGAGCGGAAACGCTACCTGGTGGCCGAAGGCACTAAACCTCGGGATCTTGCATCAGCACGACACAAAGACGAACCCGCTTGGCCCAGACTTCGATTACCGCAAGGAGTTGGAGCAGCTCGACATCCCTGCCCTGAAGCGTGACCTGCACGCGTTCATGACGGAGAGCCAAGTCTGGTGGCCAGCGGATTGGGGTCATTACGGCGGACTCATGATTCGCATGGCGTGGCATTCGGCGGGCACGTATCGCATTGCCGACGGACGTGGTGGTGCAGGCAACGGGAGCCAGCGCTTTGCCCCACTCAACTCGTTCCCTGATAACGCAAACCTCGATAAGGCTCGACGACTCCTCTGGCCAATCAAGCGCAAGTACGGCAATCGGGTCAGCTGGGCCGACTTGATGATCCTCGCCGGAACCATCGCCTACGAGTCCATGGGCCTCAAGACGTTCGGCTTCTCCTTTGGCCGTGCCGACATCTGGCACCCGGAAGACGAGATCAATTGGGGCCCAGAGACCGAGTGGCTCGCCCCAAGTGATGCCCGATATGGCGATCTTGCCGATGCATCGACCATGCAGAACCCCCTGGCAGCAGTGCAGATGGGTCTGATCTACGTAAATCCAGAGGGAGTCAACAGCCAGCCAGACCCACTCAAGACCGCAGCCCACGTGCGCGAAACGTTTGCGCGAATGGCCATGAACGATGAAGAGACGGTCGCACTGACTGCGGGTGGCCACACCGTTGGTAAGGCACATGGCAATGGCGATGCGAAGCGACTTGGGCCAGCCCCTGAGTCGGCAGAGATCGTTGAGCAGGGTCTCGGCTGGATGAATCACACCAAGCGCAGCATTGGCCGCGATACCGTGACGAGCGGAATCGAAGGTGCATGGACTGCGAATCCAACCAAGTGGGACAACGGGTACTTCGAGATGCTCTTTAATCACGAGTGGGAGCTCAAGAAGTCACCAGCTGGCGCATGGCAGTACGAACCGATTGCGATCAGCGACGATGCGCGTCCAACCGATGTAGAAGATTCGTCGATCCGGCACAACCCGATGATGACGGATGCTGACATGGCAATGATCAAGGATCCGGCATACCGCACCATTTCAGAGCGGTTCCGAAAAGACCAGGCGTATTTCGAAGATACCTTCGCGCGCGCGTGGTTTAAGTTGACGCATCGAGACCTTGGCCCGAAGCAGCGGTACTACGGGCCGGATGTGCCTGCTGAAGAGTTGATCTGGCAGGATCCAGTGCCAAGCGGCGCAAAAACCTACGATGTCGCTGCACTTAAGGAGCGCATCGCATCGACAAGCCTCTCCACGCAAGACCTGATTACGGTTGCGTGGGACTCGGCACGTACCTTCCGCGGCTCGGACAAGCGTGGTGGTGCAAACGGTGCGCGGATCCGCCTCGCCCCCCAGCGCGACTGGCAGGGGAACGAGCCTGGTCGACTTGCGCACACCCTCTCCGTCCTGGAGCCACTCGCCAAAGAGTCGGGAGCGAGCATTGCGGACACCATTATTCTGGCCGGCTATGTGGGCGTGGAACGTGCTGCAAAGGCTGCGGGCGTAGCGCTCGCGCTTCCGTTCACTCCTGGGCGCGGCGACGCGCTCGAAGCGCAGACGGACCCCGTCTCCTTCGCTCCGCTTGAGCCGCTGCATGACGCCTTCCGCAACTGGCTGAAGGACGACTTCAACGTGAGCGCTGAAGAGCTGATGTTGGATCGCGCCCAGCTCATGGGCCTGACCGCCCCTGAGATGACGGTGCTGCTCGGCGGCATGCGCGTGATGGGTGCCAACTACGGTGGCACCAAGCACGGCGTCTTTACGCAGAGTGAGGGGAGCCTCACCACCGATTTCTTCGTCACGCTGACGGATATGCGGTACGTGTGGGAGCCACTCGCTGGTGGTCTCTACAACCTTCGCGATCGGACGACGGGGAAGGTGCAGCACACCGCAACCCGAGTCGACCTGGTCTTTGGCTCAAACTCGATTCTGCGCTCCTACGCTGAGGTCTATGCCCAGGAGCAGGCAGGCGAGAAGTTTGTGCGCGACTTTGGCAAGGCCTGGGTCAAGGTGATGGAGTCCGATCTCTTCCTGCGCGCCTAGCCCTGCTCTGTCGCCGCCGCCTGGTCGGTGTAACCGGCCAGGGTGGGGGCGGCGGTAGAATATGGGGGTGAACCTCCCCCTCGATCCAACTGGTGAACCATCCACGGCGGAGCGATCCCTCTCGCGTCATGCCCCACTGACGGGGGGCGCTCTCAGCAGCGTTGAGGAGCGGATCCTTGCCCCGCTGAACGAGGCGCAGCGACGCGCGGTAACCACCACGGCGGGACCACTCCTGGTGCTCGCCGGTGCCGGTTCAGGGAAGACGCGGGTGATCACGCACCGCATCGCCTGGCTGATTCAGCATGAGGGCGTCGCCCCGTGGAAGATCCTCGCCGTGACCTTCACGAACAAGGCCGCCGCCGAGATGCGCGATCGCCTGCACGAGATGATCGGTGAGTCGGCACGCGACGTGGCGATGGGCACCTTCCACAGCCTCTGCGCTCGCATGTTGCGCCGCGACGGTGAGGCGATTGGGCTACCGAAGGGCTTCACAATCTACGACGCCGATGACCAGGCGCGCGTAATCAAGGGATTCTTGAAAGAGGATGACCTCCCCGCAACTGGCGAGACGAAGCCGAGCCTCATTCTGGGCGCCATCAGCCGCGCCAAGAACGACGGTCTCTCCGCCGAGCAGATGGAGGACCGCGCGATCACCCATCATGAGCGTCTCGTCGCCCGGTTTGCCCGCCGCTATGCCGCGGAGTTGAAGCGCCTCGATGCCCTCGACTTCGACGACCTCCTCCTCGAAGGACTGCGCCTGCTGCAGGAGGCACCCGCCGTCGCCGACCGCTACCGCACGAAGTGGGAATACCTGCACGTGGATGAGTATCAAGACACCAACCGCATCCAATACAACTGGGTGCGCGAGCTCGCTGCCAAACACGGCAACCTCTGTGTAGTGGGCGATGACGACCAGTCCATCTATAGCTGGCGCGGTGCAGACATTCGCAACATCCTCGACTTTGAACGCGACTGGCCCACTGCGGAGGTCGTGCCGCTCGAGCAGAACTATCGTTCCACGCAGACGATCCTTGATGCAGCCCACGGCGTCGTCTCAAACAATCAGGGGCGCAAGAAGAAGAAGCTGTGGACCGAGCTTGAGGGTGGCGACCAGATCACCGTCTATGGAGCATTCGATCCCGAAGACGAGGCGGCCTGGATCGTTCGCCGCATTGAAGAAGCCTCCGCCGCGGTGACCGGACGTCGAGCAGATGCACCAACGCCCGTCAGTCTCAACGAGATTGCCATCCTCTATCGCACGAACGCACAGTCGCGCGCGATTGAAGAGGCACTGCTGCGTTCGAGTGTTCCGTATCAGCTGATTGGCGGCACGCGCTTCTATCAGCGCCGCGAGGTTAAGGACGCACTCGCCTGGCTCCGCGTGCTACGGAGCGACACTGACCGCATCTCGTATGAGCGCATCCTGAACGTGCCACCACGCGGCATTGGCGAAAAGACGATTGAGCTGCTGCGCGCCACTGCCGCGCCGAGTGTGAGTGCGCCGGACGGAACCCCCTACGGACACGTGATTGCCGCGGCTGGCCGTGGTGAGGTAGCGGGCGTGAACACCCGCGCACGAAACTCCCTGGCGGGCATCGCCGATGTCATCAGCCGACTCCGTGATCGCATTGCGGCGGTCACACTTCCAGAACTCCTTGACGGGGTCTACTCGGAGTCCGGTCTGCGCGCACACCTCGCCTCGGAGGGGGTAGAGGGTGAGGAGCGCTGGGCGAACCTGCTCGAGCTTCGCGGAATCTCGGGGCGATTCAGGGAACTCGCCCCGCTCGACGCACTCGACCGCTTCGTGGAAGACACCGCGTTGGTGGCCGATCAGGACGCCTTTGATGGCGATGCAGAACGCGTGACACTGATCACCCTTCACGCTGCAAAGGGGTTGGAGTGGCCGACGGTCTTTATCTCCGGCTTGACCGAAGGGCTCTTTCCGCACAGTCGGGCGCTGATGAACCAGGAGCAGATGGAGGAGGAGCGTCGCCTCTGCTACGTCGGCATCACGCGTGCAAAGCGTCGCCTCAGCCTCTCGTACGCCTTACGTCGTGGCTGGGGTGATGGCGACGGCGCGCCGTCGCGATTCTTGGCAGAGATTCCAGAGGAGCTGCTCAATGTGGCAAACGACGACGACCCACGCGCCGATGGCGAGACGCGATTCGGCCGTGGCTTCCGCTCGGCTCGTGCAGGATTTGCAGGCGGCGAGTCGTGGCGCGAGGGGAGCGGTACGCCGGGGGCACCGAGCGGCGCATTCCGCCCAGGCCGCGACCTAGAGGCGCGGCGTCGTGCCTACAGTGCAGGCGCACGCTCTGGCTCCCTTCGAGTGCCCGACACCGATGGGGTCGACGAGGCACCCGACGATGACGAGTTCATTGGCGAGGCGCCAGAGCTCATGCAGCCGGTGGGTCGGATTCCCCTGTGGGCGGCAACGGGGCGCGGAGCAGCAAGTGCGCCGCCACAGGCGGCGGGAACGCCCGTACTCCCACCACTTCGACCACGCGTCTCTGCACCAGCGCGCGTGCGCATCCCAGGTGAGCGCTACTTCCGCGACGGCGATCGCGTGCTGCACGCCTCGTTCGGTGAGGGGATCGTTGTCACGTCGAAGCTCACTCGCCACGATGAGGAGGTCACCATCGCCTTCGCCGGTTCCGGCGTGAAGACGCTGGCGGCGAGCATCGCAAACCTGGAGGTTCAGGGATGAGCGGCAAGGTTGGCGCACCAAGGGATCGCTATCGCGAACTTGTGATGGTCATCAACGAGGCGGATCGCCGCTACTACGTCGACGATGCCCCAACGCTCACCGACGCCGAATACGATGCACTGCGCGTGGAGCTCAATGTCATTGAGGCGGCACATCCCGAGTTCGTGACGCCAGACTCACCATCACAGCGTGTTGGGGCGAGTGCAGGCGATCGGGTAGAGCCTGCGGTTAAGTTGACCGAGGTTCGTCACGAACGCCCGATGTTGAGCCTCTCCAACGCCTTCTCGCCCGAAGAGGTCGCCGACTTCGCTGCCAGCGCGGCGAAGGGACTCGGCGGACGTGAGCCCGAGCTCGTCGCTGAACTAAAGATCGATGGACTTGCGATCAGCCTCATTTATGAGCGCGGCGCCCTCGTGCGTGCCGCAACCCGCGGAGACGGCACCACCGGAGAAGATGTCACGGCGAACGTGCGGACGATTCGGGCGATTCCTGCAACGCTTAAGAAGCCAGTGAGCTGCGAAGTCCGCGGTGAGATCTACATGCCTAAGTCGTCATTCGCCGCGCTGAATGCGGAACGAGCGGCCGCAAACCTTCCCCTGTACGCAAATCCGCGAAACTCAGCCGCAGGATCACTGCGGCAGAAGGATGCTGCGATCACGGCGCAGCGGAACCTCTCGTTCTTTGCGTATCAGCTCTTCGAAGAGCCAGCTTCATCCGCGCAGAGTGCAGCGCTCCGCCGGCTCCATGAGTTTGGCTTCCCCACCGAGCAGAACGCCCGCGCTGGCCTTACTGGAGCGAGTGCCGCATCGTTCCTCGCTGAGTGGGTGGAGAAGCGCCGCACCCTGGAGTACGAGACGGATGGGGCAGTACTTAAGGTCGATGCGGTTGCCGACCAGGAACAGCTCGGCTACATCGCGCGCTCACCAAAGTGGGCGATCGCCTACAAGTTCCCGCCGGAGCAGGTAACGACGCGACTCCTCGGCATCAGTGTGGAGGTGGGGCGCACCGGTTATCTGACTCCAGTGGCGGAGATGGAGCCTGTCCTGGTTGCCGGATCAACCGTGCGTCGAGCCACGTTGCACAACATCGATGAGATTCGCCGCAAGGATGTTCGCGTTGGGGACATTGTGGTGCTGCAAAAGGCGGGCGATGTAATCCCTGAGGTGGTGCGGGGGCTTGCTGAGCGCCGCACCTCGCCTCTACCAGAGTTCACCATGCCAACGCACTGTCCATCCTGCAACGCTGCGGTGGTTCGAGACGAGGTGCGCCATCGCTGTCCGAACCGCGCCTGCCCAGCGCAGAATTTCGAAACGCTGCGCTATGCAGTTGGTCGTGGCGCGCTCGATCTTGAGGGCGTCGGCGAAAAGCTGCTTGCGCAACTCGTGGAGCGTGGCGTGGTTCGCCGCATTGGCGATCTCTATCGCTTGACCGCCGAACAGCTCGATGGGCTGGACCGCATGGGGAGTTTGAGTGACGGGTCTCGCCGCGAGGGGCCGAATCGCATCAGCAACGTGCTTGACATGATTGAGGCGAGGCGTAACCGGGAGTTGTGGCGCGTACTTGTTGCCCTCGGCATTCGGCACGTTGGCGAGGCAACGGCGAAGGATGTGGCAGCAGAGCTTCAGCGTCGGGTCCCTCCTACCAGCGGAGCAACGTGGGGTCGCGCCGTGCTCGCCGCCCTGCGCTCCATGTCTGCCGAGGAGTTCACCGCAATCCCAGGCGTCGGAGCGGTTGTCGCAGAGAGCATCGCCTCCGCGTTCACCACAGGCTCAGCGGGCGAATCACTCGAAGACCTGTTTGACGCCGGGCTCGTCGCCCACCCCGCCGCGGTCGCGCCAACCGTGACGGGCGGTCCGCTCGCAGGCGAGGTGGTGGTCGTAACGGGAACCCTCACGGCGACAGGCTGGAGCCGTCGCGAGGCGCAGGATCGGATCGAGTCGGCGGGGGGTACGGTCGCCGATGCGGTGACTGCAAAGACGACGCTGCTCGTGGCAGGGGAGAAGGCGGGCTCCAAGCGCGCCGCTGCTGAGAAGCTCGGCATTCGGATCCTTGATGAGGTGGGATTCGTCGCGCTCCTAGGGGTTGAGCCGTCGGGCGGGTAGGATTCCCGCATGAGTGACCTAACCCGTGCCGAAGTAGAACGCGTCGCCGCACTGGCACGCCTCGGCCTCACCAGCGATGAGTTGGGGAAGCTTCAGGGTGATCTGAACCTCATCCTTGAGCAGTGGGCGCACCTCGCCGACGTTGACACCTCGAGCGTGCCGCCAAGCGCACAGACGATCGTCCAGGCGATGCCGCTGCGTGACGACGTCGCTGAGCCCTCTCTCCCCGTTGACGATGCCCTCCAGAACGCACCAGCGCGGAGCGGCGACTTTGTGCGCGTGCAGGCGATTCTCTCCGAGGAGGCCGACGGATGAGCGGGGAGGGCCTCCGCCGCGCAACCGCAACAGAGCTTCGTGCCGGATTCCAATCGGGTGCCGCAACCTCGCGCGCCGTCACCGACGAACTCTTTGCCGCCATTGAACGAGAGGATGGCGTCCTTGGCGCATGGCTCCATCTTCGGCACGAAGAGGCGCGCGCGGAGGCCGATCGCGCTGATGCGCGCTACGCAGCCGCACGTGCCGCTGGTGCCGCGGCGCTCAACGAACTCCCGGCACTCCTTGGCGTCCCCGTTGCACTGAAAGATCTCGTCAACCTCACCGGAACGCCCACCACTGCGGGCTCGCGAATCCTGGAGGGGTACATCAGCCCCTACGACGCAACCATCGCTGCGCGGCTGAAGGAGGCGGGTGCAGTGATTCTTGGCAAGACCAACATGGACGAGTTTGCGATGGGATCATCGACCGAGTTCTCGGCATACAAGAAGACGGTGAATCCGTGGGACATTGATCGCGTGCCGGGCGGATCCTCGGGCGGCTCATCCGCCGCTGTGGCCGCGTTCCATGCCCCGCTCTCGATTGGCACCGACACCGGAGGATCCATTCGTCAGCCGGCGAGCCTCACCGGCATCGTCGGCATGAAGCCGACCTACGGTCGCGTCTCGCGTTACGGGATTGTCGCCTTTGCATCATCACTGGACCAGGTCGGCCCGTTTGCTCGGACGGCGCAAGATGCAGGGCTCCTGCTGCACACGATTGCGGGCGCCGATACCCATGACGCCACGAGTTCGCGTATTCCACTCGACGCTGCCCTGTTAAACCTTCCCAGCGGTGATGCCGCCGCATCGGCGATTCGCGGCAAGCGATTTGCCCTGCCGAAGGAGTACTTCGTTGCTGGCATGGAGGCTGGCGTTGAGCGCGCCGTGCGCGACGCAGTCGCCGCACTCGAGGCTGCTGGCGGTATCGTCGACGAGGTTAGCCTGCCCACCACAGAGCATGCGCTCGCTACCTACTACATTGTTGCGCCAGCAGAGGCTTCAGCAAACCTTGCCCGCTACGACGGGATTCGCTACGGCGCATCGAAGCACGGCGGTGGAGATTTGCTGAACGGCTACCTCGAGACGCGCGGCCGTGGGTTTGGGCCAGAGGTGCGACGCCGCATCATGTTGGGCACCTACGCACTCTCTGCCGGCTACTACGACGCCTATTACGTCAAGGCGCAGAAGGTGCGCACCTTGATCGCGCGCGACTTTGATCGTATTTGGGCTGCGGGCTTTGACGCCATCGTGGCGCCGACGAGCCCGCAGGTTGCCTGGAAGTTCGGCGCCAAGATGAGCGATCCCGTCTCCATGTATCTCGCAGATGCGTGCACCTTGCCGGCAAACATGGCCGGTCTTCCAGGGGTGAGCATCCCGTGTGGCCTCTCTGAGAACCTACCAGTGGGCCTGCAGCTGATCGGCAAGCCATGGTCGGAAGCCGAACTGCTCAGCATCTCGGCCGGGTACGAGGCGCTCACCGCAACTGCCGCATGGCGCACAGTGGCGCCGCACAACCTGGCGAAGCTCGGTGGAGGTGCAGCATGAGCGATTTTGCGAAGCGCGCACTTGCTGATCGTGTTCACGCGGTGCCGCCCTCTGGTATCCGACGCTTCTTCGATATCGCCGCAACGATGACGGACGTGATAAGCCTAGGCGTTGGAGAGCCCGACTTCGACACCCCAGCACACATCATCGAGGCGGCGGTGACGAGCCTGCGCGCTGGACGCACCCACTACACCTCGAACTACGGCACCATCGAACTGCGCCGCGCCATCGCCGCGAAGATCCAGGAGCGCTCCGGAGTGAGCTACGACCCAGAGTGCGAGATCATCGTGACCATCGGTGCCTCTGAGGCGGTCGACCTTGCCGTTCGCGGCATCATTGGTGCGGGTGATCGCATCGTGCTGCCAGAGCCGTCGTACGTCGCCTACCTACCCGCCGTGGTCTTTGCGGGTGGTACCGCCGTGCCAGTGGCAACGAGCGCCACGGATAACTGGCGCCTCCACGCTGACGCGGTAGAGGCAGCCGCCGTGGGCGCAAAGGCGCTCTTCCTGGGCTACCCGTCGAACCCAACGGGGGCCACCCTCGACGAACCGACCCGCGAGGCGCTCGCCAAGATCGCTGTGGCACGCGACCTGGTGGTGATTAGCGATGAGATCTATGACCGACTCGTCTACGAGGGTCCGGCGCACCGCGCGATGTCGGCCTACCCAGGGATGCGCGAACGGACGATCTTGATCGGCGGCTTCTCGAAGTCCTACGCCATGACGGGGTGGCGCGTCGGCTTCCTCTGCGCGCCGAAGGAGATCGTGGCAGGGCTCGTCAAGATTCACCAGTACGCGATCATGAGCGCCCCAACGATTGCGCAGGATGCAGCGCTCGAGGCGCTAACCAACGGCGAGCCAGCACTCGAAGAGATGCGCGTCGCCTACGCGCGACGTCGCACGATCGTCCTCGATTGTCTCGCCGCCCTCAACCTGCCAACAGGCGCGCCACAGGGCGCCTTCTACGCCTTCCCTGACATTCGCTCAACGGGGCTCACTGACGAGCAGTTCGCCGAGCGACTTCTTACCGAGGAGCGCGTCGCGGTGATTCCAGGCTCCTCGTTCGGCGCCAGTGGCGTTGGCCATGTGCGCATCTGCTACGCCACCTCGGAAGAGAATCTCCACGAGGCGCTGGTGCGCATCTCACGCTTCGTCGCCAAGGCACGCGGGGTGGCGGCATGACCTGGCATGCGGTGATCGGCATCGAGGTGCACGTGCAGCTGCGCACCGTGACGAAGATGTTCTGCGCCTGCGCAATTCCCGCCGAAGGGGATCTGCCGAACAGCAAGACCTGCCCAACCTGTCTTGGCCTTCCTGGCGCACTCCCGGTGCCAAATAAGGCGGCCATCGAGAAGGTTCTCAGCGTCGGTGCTGCGATCGGTGCCGCCGCGCCGGCTACCACGATCTGGGATCGCAAGAACTACTTCTACCCAGACCTGCCAAAGGGGTATCAGATCAGCCAGCTCGATTTCCCGCTCGCCGAGCATGGAACCATTGAGGTCACGACGAGCGCCGGCACGAGCCGCGTGCGCATTTGCCGTGCCCACCTCGAAGAGGATACGGCGCGCCTCCGCCACGAGAAGGGGAGCGACGGGAAGCGCTCAAGCCTCATCGACTACAACCGTTCAGGCGTCGCGCTCCTCGAGATCGTGACGGAGCCCGACATTCGCGATGCGGAGACGGCCCGCCGCTACGCCGAAGAGTTGCGCCTCCTGCTGCGCACGATCGGCGCCGCCGATGCCGAGATGGAGAACGGGCAGATGCGCGTTGAGGCGAACGTGTCGATTCGCCCAAGTGAGGATGCCCCATTCGGTACGCGCACCGAGGTGAAGAACATGAACTCCTTCCGCTCGGTGGAGAAGGCGATCGCCTTCGAGATCGCTCGGCAGGCTCAGATCCTCGAGGCGGGAGGGTCGATCACCCAAGAGACACGCGGTTGGGACGAATCCAGCGAAACCACCTACACGATGCGCGCCAAGGAGAACTCGCACGACTATCGCTACTTCCCTGAGCCCGATCTGCCGCCGCTCACCATCGATCCGAGCTGGTTCGCAGGCATCGTCGCAAACATCCCCGAGATCCCTTCTGCCCGAAGAGCGCGCTACGTCGAACAGCTTGCACTCTCTGACTACGATGCCGCCGTCCTTGTTGGGGAGCCACGCGCCGCCGCGCTCTTCGAAGCGTCACGTGCTGCAGATGCAACGATCGATGCGAAGACCCTCGCGAACTGGGTCACGGGCGAATATCTCCGAGCAGCGAACGAGGGGGCTGCAGAGCCCGATCCGGTCCAGTTCGCCGCGTTGATCGGGGCGGTCTCGCGCAAGGAGATCAATGGCACGACAGGGAAAGAGCTCTTCGCCGAACTTCTTCGGGGCAGCTTTGATGTGCGCGCGGCGATCGCTGAGCGCGGCCTCGGGCAGATTAGCGACGATGGGGCGCTCAGGAAACTCGCCGCCGAGGTACTCGCGGCGAATCCGCAGGCGCTCGCCGACTGGAAGGCGGGGAAGCAGCAGGCGATCGGATTCTTGGTTGGCCAAGCGATGAAGGCAAGTAAAGGTCGAGGCGATGCAGCCCAGCTCGGAGCCGTCTTTAAGACCCTTCTGGACGCCTAGGTGCTCGATCTGGTTCGTCTCTTCGCAGGTGCGCTCGGCCTTGCCGGGTTTGGCTACCTCGCACTTCGTCTCCCCCCGCTGCTTCGAGCGCGAACGGAGTGGGCGAATCGCGTTGGCGCTGCAACACGCTATGAGGCGTGGCGTGGAACCCCGGGGAGTGGCCCCGACCTTGCGGATCGTCTTGAGGGCGAACTCATCGCGAATCGACTCCGCAGACTGATCGGCGTTGGAGTGGCGTCGATCGCAGGAGTCTTGCTGGCCCTGCTGACCTAGTCCCCGTACGCGACGTCGGGGAGAGGGAGGTTCCATGCGGTGGCGCTGGCTCCTGCCGCCTGGCCGGCGGCCACGGACTCACCCAGCGTTGAACCAGCCTGGTACGCCATCAAGAATGCGGCGATAAAGGCGTCCCCGCATCCAATGGTGCTCCCCGCAACTGGAACGGCAACCGTGGGGTAAAACGTCTCCGAGCCGCTCACGCCGTCTACGACTAGGACCCCCTGCGACCCAAGTGTGATCACCGCGATCTTCCGCGCGTCGAGAACGGACTCACGCACCTCCGCAAGTGACGCGTCCTCTCGTAATCCGGGCCAGCCGATAAAGGCGAGATCCAGGTGCGCGAGTGTGTCGCGGAATCGCTCCGGCGTGTAATGGCGAAATCCAAGGAAATCCGCGCTAACCGTGAGATGTGCAAGGTGCCCTGACGCCGAGAGTCGCCCGAGCTCGGCGATCGCTCCTTCGACGAGGACGGTATGCCAATGCGTTGCACTCGTGAGGGCTGCCAGCTCTTCCGCGGTGGAGTGCACGACCTCCCACACGCCTTCGACGTAGTTGTCCATCTGCGGTTGGCGATCGATTCCGATACGAATATCAATGGATGAACTCTCCCCTGGGGCGACGAGCGATGCCGGGAGATGCGGAATCCGATTGCGCTCAAGGAAGGGTACGAAGAGGTGCTGGTCGCTTGAGCCGATCCGCGTTTGAAGGAGAAACTCCTTGCCGGCAGCTGCCCAGTGGTACGCCATGTTCAAGACGCCACCCCCAGGTAGGGTGCGGCAGCTCTCAAGATATCGATCGCGACTGGCGGTGCCGAAGAGGATGCTGCTCACAGCCCCGCAAGTGGCGCGGATCGGGCCTCGCCCGAGGCGAGGAACCGATCCAGGCGCACCTCCACAATCTTGCTCGACTGCCAGAACGCCTCGATGGAGAGATGGCCACACCCCTCTTCGTGATACCACTCGCGTCGCCCTGGAGTCGTCGTGATGAGCGCCGGATCGTGCGCAGGAACTACCGCCGGATTGAGCATGTAGCCAGCGGAGAGGGGATCACGAATCTGCAGCAGCCCATCACCACGGAAGCCGCTGGATCGTGGTGCGCGCACTCGTTCACCGGTTCCAAAATCGAGAAGGTCGACGGTCTCCTCTGGAGTCGGTGTCACGTTCGGCCATGCTGGATCACCCACGAGTTCCGCTATCACGCGGCGCACCGAGATGTCCTGGTAGTGGTTCATGGCGGTGTGCGGCTGTTCGTAGTCGTTGTCGTACACATTCGTGGGGTTATCGTCATACACGTTGCCGCAGGCCTCAACGAGGAAGTGCACGAGCTCGGGTCGGTCGCGTAGGTAGCGTCGATACGCCTCTTCGTACTCAAGGATTGCGACAGCGCGGGGCACAATCGTGCCACGCACGACATGGGAGATCCTCCAGCCATCACTACCGAATCGTTCGCTCAGGAGCGCGTTCCAACGCGCCTTCTCGGCACCAGCGAACCCTGGAAGCCCAACCGGGATCCAGATCGACGTGAGACGACGTACCGTCGCCTCAGAAAGGTCCTCCTGCCACTTCGAACTCACGCTGGGACCTGCGCATCGGGACCAGAGATCCCAAGTCGTGGAATCTCAATGGCGGGGCAGCGATCTTGCACAAACGGAATAGATGCTTCAGCGGCAATCGATGCAGCGGCTGGGCTGATCACCCCAAGCTGGAGCCAAAGCCCACCTGCGCCAATGGCGACGGTTTCGCGTGCCACCTCCTCGCACTCCTCGGAGCGACGAAAGACGTCAACGAGATCGATCCGTTCGCCAGCCGGTAGCGAGGCGGCAGCGGCACGAAGCGTGGGGAAGCAGGGGAGGCCTGCGACGCCGTCGCGCAGCGCCTCGGGGGTTGGGTTAATCGGGAGGATCCTCCATCCCGCCGCGGCCAGTGTGCGCAAGACGCCGTGTGAAGGGCGGTCGGGGCGCGGCGAGGCGCCAACGATCGCGATGGTTCGACTCTCCGTCAACATGCGGCGCATGAGCGCGTCTGCTGCGGCGGGTCCTGGGGCGCCCCCCTCGGCGGCCTCAATGGCTGCCCGTAGTCGTGCGCGTTCCTGCTCATCCATAGGGGGATAGTACGCCGATCGCTAGACTGCCCCACGTGAGCGCCAAGATTGATTTCACGCACCTCCACGTCCACAGCGAGTTCAGCCTGCTCGATGGCATGAGCAACCTGGAGGCCCTGATGGAGGAGACGAAGCGCCTTGGGATGGACTCGATCGCCCTCACCGACCACGGGGCCCTCTACGGCGCCGTGCAGTTCGTGCAGGCCGCAAAGCGGCACGGCATCAAGCCGATCATTGGCGTCGAGACCTACGTCGCGCGCCGAGGGATGCGTGATAAGGAGGGGAAGGCCGACCAGCAGCCGTTCCACCTCATCGCCCTCGCCACAAGCGGGACGGGCTATCGCAATCTCTGCCGCGTCGTGACCGACGCACATCTTGATGGGCTCTACTACAAGCCACGTACCGACCACGATCATCTTGCGCGGCACGCAGAAGGACTCGTCGGCCTCTCGGGCTGCCTGAACGGCGAGATCGCCAGGGCGCTCGAGGTTGATGACTGGGAGCATGCGCGTGCTCTTGCCGGGAAGTATGGCGAAATCTTTGGGAAGGGGCGATTCTTCCTGGAGGTGCAAGATCACGGACTCCCCGAGCAGCGTCGCCTCAACGAACAACTCTTCCGGCTCGCCCCCGAGGTCGGCCTGCCGCTCGTGCTGACGAATGACCTGCACTACGTGCGCGCCGATCAGCGTGATGCGCACGATGTCCTCCTCTGCATCGGTACGGCGAGCAACATTGAAACTCCAGGGCGAATGAAATTCGGCTCGGGTGAGTTCTATCTCAAGTCGCCGCAGCAGATGGCGGCCCTCTTCCCTGATCGCCCGGAGCTGCTCAAGAACACACGGCTCATCGCCGAGATGGTCGATTTCAGCCTGGAGCTCGGCACGACGCGCGTTCCAGACATTGAGGTACCTGCGGGCGAGAACGTCGAGACGTGGCTCACCAAGGAGGCGGAGCGCGGCCTGGTCCGCCGATTCGGCACGCCGAGTGACGCGGCACGCGCGCGACTTGAGTACGAGCTGAACGTGATCATCAAGATGGGGTACGCCGCCTACTTCCTCATCGTGGCCGACTTCGTGCGCTTCGCGCGAGAGCAGGGGATCGCCACCACTTGCCGAGGCAGTGCTCCGGGCTCGATTGTCACCTATGCACTCGGCATCACCCCCGTAGACCCGCTGCACTATGAGCTGCCGTTTGAGCGGTTCCTGAATCAAGACCGCGTCACCATGCCCGATATCGACATCGACTTTGAAGATGGCCGACGCGATGAGGTGATCCGCTACGTCTCGCAAAAGTATGGTGAGGATCGGGTCGCGCAGATCATCACCTTCGGCACGATGGCGGCACGGGCATCGATTCGCGATGTTGGGCGAGTCCTCGGCAAGAGCTACAGCGAGGTTGATCGCATCGCCAAGTCTGTTCCGGCATTACTCAACATCAGCCTCGCCGACGCACGAAAGTCGCCAGAATTTGCGGCGTACGCCGATGGCACGGAGTACAGCGAGCTCATCGGCCTCGCTGAGCAGCTGGAGGGGGTGGTTCGGAACGCATCCACGCACGCGGCGGGCGTGGTGATCAGCCGGGAGCCATTGACCGAGATCATGGCGCTCCAGCGCGCGACAAACTCTGAGGGGGTCATGACCCAGATTGAGATGCACGGAGTTGAGGCGCTCGGCCTCCTGAAGTTTGACTTCTTGGGACTGGCAAACCTCACCATCCTTCGAACGGCCGTAGATCGCATTCGCGAGACCCGAGGGATTGAGATCGACCTTGATGCGATCCCCCTCGACGACGCGAAGACGTTCGCACTCCTCGCATCGGGTGAAACGACGGGAATCTTCCAACTCGAGTCTCCTGGGATGCGCCGGTACATCAAGGAGCTCCGCCCAACGAGTGTCTACGACCTCGCCGCCATGGTGGCCCTCTATCGCCCGGGTCCGATGGCGAACATCCCGACCTACATCCGTCGTAAGCATGGTCAGGAGGCGGTGACATATCTGCACCCGCTCCTTGAACCGTTCCTCAAGCGAACCTACGGCGTCTTCGTCTATCAGGAGGACATCATGGCCGCCGCCTCGGCACTCGGCGGTTTCTCGGGGCCGAAGGCGGACACCCTCGGGTATGCGGTGCGGAAAAAGAAAGAGGATGTGCTCGCGGGCTTGAAGCAAGAGTTCATCACGAGCGCAGCCGAGCGCGGGGTAGCGCGCGGCACGATCGATAAGGTGTTTGAAGCGTTTGAGCCGTTTGCGAACTACGGGTTCAACAAGGCACACGCCACCTGCTATGGACTGATTGCGTATCAGACTGCGTACCTCAAGGCGAACTACACGGTGGAGTACATGACCAGTGTGCTCAACGCGTTCCGCAGCAAAGAGGAGAAGGTTGCCGCAGCTATTGCGGAGTGTCGCCGCCTTGGCATCCCAGTGCTCCCTCCCGATGTTGACTTCTCTAATCTCGACTTTGAACCAGAAGGAGAGGCGATCCGGTTTGGCCTCTTGGGGATCAAGAATGTGGGCGCCGGAGCTGCCGAGTCCATCGTTGCGGCGCGCGATGCGGGGGAGCCGGCGACTTCGCTGCAGGAGTTCTGCGAGCGAATTGACCTGCGCCTCGCAAACAAGCGCGTCCTTGAAGCGCTGGCGAAGGTCGGGGCGCTTCGTCGCTTCGGCCATCCGGCGCAGATCCTGCTCGCCCTTGATGACGCGATCTCTGGCGGCTCCAGTGCACAACGCGAGCGTGCGGCTGGGCAGGTCGGTCTATTCGATGCGATGCCGGAACTTGCCGGCGCAGGAATCCCTGCTCTCCCACATGTAACGGAAGCCTCGACGCGCGAACGGCTGCGTTGGGAGCGCGAACTGATGGGCGTCTACCTCAGCGATCACCCAATGAACGCGCTTGCGCCAGCGATGCAGTCCTATGTGGGCACCCTCGTTGGCGACTTTAGTGATGAGTCGTTCCGCGATGAGACGGCGACTCTCGGCGCGATCGTCTTGAGCATTCGCCAGATGGTCACCAAGAAGGGCGCCTCCATGGCGATCGTTACGGTGGAAGATCTCACGGGGAGCATGGAGGTCGTGGTCTTCCCGCAAGTGTGGGAATCGACGAAGAGCTCTTGGATTGAGGGCGAGGGGATCCTCATCGCCGGTCGCACCGAGCAGCGCGGCGAAGAGTGGTCAGTACTCGTTGAATCCGTCGTTCCGTGGGAAGAGGCTTCGCGCCTCAGCGCCGACGCCGTCCGCTCCAAGCTCACCGTTGCAAGCGGGGGGCGGCGCTACGCAAAGCGTTCTGTCGCACCGCTCCCAAACGGCGGGATTCCCGTGGGCATGGTCCCTGAAGGGATAGAGACGAGTGGGCCGCTCATGCCAGAGCGTGCACCCGCCGAATTTGACGCGGCTGTTGCGGTCGAGGCGCCACCCGCTGAGCCGCTCGTCGGGGCCATGTCGAATCCTGATCCGGTAGAGATTCCCGCGGGCGCGGTGCTGCATATCAAGTTCAAGGCGCGCCAGTCCGTTGAGGAGACGATCCGCGCCATGGAGATCGTGAAGGGAGAGCTGCGTGCGCGACCAGGGGCGACCCGAGTTGTGGTGCACATCCCCCAGGCTGGTGGCGCCCAGCTCTTGCCGATGGAGCAGCGCAGCGGTGTCGCCTGGGATGCGGGCCTCCCCGCGATCCTGCGTGACCGCGTGGGGGGCGACGGGATTGAGTTGGAGCTGATCTCACCGGCAACCTGAGGAAGATCCAGCCCTGCAGCATTCTGAAGAAGAGGGGAGAATAGGGGCATGAGCAGCAAAGATTACGCATCCGTTCTCCTGCGGCAGTCCGCCCCAGAGGGTGTTGATTGGCGCACCATGTCGGTCGTTGCGCGAGCGCTACTCCTCACGCGCGCATCGGTCCTGCCGCTGACGATTCTTGGCGCGGGGCAGGGCCTCCTCTTTGCCTGGTGGAGCGGCAACATCAAGGAGGCAACGTTTGGCCTTAACTCCGTGAGCGGCATCCTCCTCGGATTCGCTGCCTTCTTTGGTGCAAATCTCGCCCACGCGGCAAACAACCTCGCAAACGACTGGCGCGACTATCACGACGGCCTCGATCGACCTGGCTACCCGCGCGCCGATTATTCGCCACACCCAATCGCGTCGGGCGCCATGTCGAGCCGCACGCTGCTTGTTGCGATCGGCATCTTGACCGCGCTGGCCGCAATCCTCGGTGGCTTCACCATGGTCGTTCGAAACGAGCCACTCCTCGGCGCCTTTGCGATCGCCGGCCTGATCCTCTCGTGGGGATACACCGATCCACCGCTGCGCCTGAAGCGTCGCGGTCTCGGTGAGCTCTCCGCCTTCATCGTCTGGGGGCCACTGATGGGTGGCGGAACGTATCTCGCCGCTACCGGCTCCATTGATGCGATCGCGTTGATCGCCACGCTGCCATGGGCGCTCTTCGTCACCGCTGTGCTCTTTGGTAAGCATCTCGACAAGATCGAGGCTGATGGCTCGCGCGGCGTGAAGACGTTCGTCGTCCGCATCGGAGAGCGACGCGCTCGCGCCTTCACGACTGTTCTAATCTCCGCCGGCTATCTGGGGATCGCGATCTTCTCGATCCCTGCGATCCATATCTTCCCGTGGTTTGTTGCGCCGCTCGCTGGGCTCGGCGCGATATCTGCGCTCCCAGCACTGAAGATCGTTGCTGCGCCCCGCCCGTCGGCACCGCCCGCAGGCTATCCGCTCTGGCCGCTCTGGCACGTTGGCGCGGCGTTCCTCGCCTCGCGCCCTGCAATGGGCGCGCTCCTTGTTGGACTGGTTGTTGGGGCGATCCTCGGCCGCTAAGCCTCGGGAGGTTACTTCCCCTTCGCCTCAGGTCGCGCGACGCGGGCGGGCGGAACGCGCAGGGCCTCAAACTTCGCAAGCTCAACCTCAATCGCTGCGACCTCTGCGGCGGCGGCTCGCCATTCAGATGAGCCGGCGGTTGCGGCGGCGCGCTTTGCGCGGGCGGCGCCGTGTTCGCGCATGAGGGTGGGGCGATCGGCGCGCGGGGTGAATGCCTTCTCGCTCATGTTGCCTCCCTTTAATGACGGTGGTGCCGAAGGCGGGACTCGAACCCGCATGATCTCATCGACCGGCCGATTTTAAGTCGGATGCGTCTGCCATTTCGCCACTTCGGCCCCCCTATCGTAGCGGGGCGGTGGCTTTGGTACCGAAGGTGGGAGTCGAACCCACATGACCTTTCAGTCGACCGATTTTGAGTCGGTTGCGTCTGCCATTTCGCCACTTCGGCACCCGTAGATCCTAGCGGCGCGGCACACTAGGCACATGACACGCAGCGGCAGAGCGGGCGGTGGCGAGGGGGCTGAGCGTACGGCGCTGCTCGCCGCCGCACGAGCGGGCTCTCAGGACGCCTTCCGCGACCTCTTCACCCCCGACCTCGACCTTGCGTGGCGGATGGCGCTGCGCATCACGGGGAGCGAGGCGAGTGCCGACGACGCCTTGCAGGCGGGGCTAATTTCGGCATACCGCTCCCTCGACCGTGTCGAGCCGACGAATCTGCGTGGCTGGTTTGTGCGGATCGTGGAGAACGCCGCGCGCGACCTGATGCGCCGTGAGCGCCGACACCCGACACTCCCGTTCGCGGGCGAATCGCCCGAGGAGGCGGGAGAGGGTGCACGGCGTGAACGATTCGCCGCAGAGCCACAGGCGGGGGTGGCCTCTGACCCAGCGCAGCGTGCTGAGGCGAGCGAGCTCGCCGCGGCCCTGGCCAAGGCTCTTGGGGTGATTCCCGAGGAGCGACGCCGGGCGATCTTCCTCTACGACGTGGATGGCTATGACTATGCAGAGATCGCCGAACTGACCGGGGTATCGGTAGGAACGATTAAGAGCCGCATCAGCCGAGGGCGCGAGGAGCTGCGTCGCCTCCTCGCCGACCTGCGGCCGGGAACCGCTGGCGCACCGTTATCGTTGGGAGAGCGAGATGAATAACGCCTCTAGCACCCCTGAGCACGATGTGCTGAGCGCCTATCGCGCCAGTGAGCCCCGCCGCGCCCGCGACCCGTTCGCTAACCCCGCCCTGCGCCTCGAGGTCGCACGCATCGCTGAAGCTCGCGCCCAGCGCGCTGCCAGCGGCTGGCGATCAGCCCTCTTTGGCTGGATGAGCGCCGCGCCGCGTGGAGCCCTCGCGGGCGCCGCCTTCTCTGCAGCACTCCTGCTTGGGGGCGTTGCTGGCCAGTTGGCAGGCAGCACCGATGGCACCTCGCGAATGGAGGCGGGGGCGGTCCCGCTTGCAGCGAGCCTGGCCCCCGGAGCCTCGATTGATGCGAAGGCGGATGGCGCGAGCGACGGGCTCCTTGAGTCGGAGACGCTAGACGGCGCCACCATCGCCTCTGGGGTCGCACTCCTTCTGATGACGGGGAGCCTTGCGGTGGTCTTCGTGAGCGTGCGAAGGCGTCGCGCTTAGCCGAAGGGCCCTGCACTCCTGCGGTACCCTCGGGGTATGCCATCCAAACGCCGACTCCTCCTCGTTGATGCCTATGGGCTGATCTACCGCGCCTTTCATGCTCTCCCACCGCTGACAAATAGCCGCGGCCAACTCACCAACGCGGCGTACGGCTTCACCAGCATCCTGCTGCGAACGATGGCCGATGTGGACCCTGAGCGGGCGATCGTGGCCTTTGACGCCCCAGGCACCACCTATCGACACGAGCGATTCCCTGCGTACAAGGCACAGCGGCCGTCGATGCCCGACGAGCTGCGCTCGCAGGTGCCGATCGTGCGCGACCTCGTTGCAGCGCTCGGCCTCCCACTCCTTGAGGCAACTGGCTATGAGGCAGATGACGTCATTGGCACCATCGCCACCGCCGCGGAGCGCGACGGCTGGGAGGTACACATCGTCTCAGGGGACCTCGACATGCTGCAGCTGGTTACCAACAAGGTGCACCTGATGCACACTGCCAAGGGTGGTGCTGATGCGATCGTTGAATACGATCCAGAGCGAGTCTTCGCGCGGTACGGTCTCACCCCAGAGCAGATGGTCGACTTTAAGTCCCTCAAGGGTGACAGTTCCGACAACATTCCTGGAGTTCCAGGTGTGGGCGAGAAGACCGCCTCCAAGTTGATTGCAACCTTTGGCTCCCTAGAGCAGCTCTACGCGCGTTTGGATGAGGTTGAGCCGGTACGCATCCGCGAGGCGCTCGCTGCAAACCGTGATGCAGCTTTTGCCGGCCAAGGGCTGATGACCATCGATCGCGATGCACCACTCGCCCTACCGGCCACGGGGGGCGAGATTGGGGTCTATGACCGCGATGCGGCGCTCGCCCTCTTCCGTGACCTGGAGTTCCGTGCACTCGCGCAGCGCCTACCCCCTCTCATTGGTGAAGATCGTGTCGCAGCAAACGCCGCAGTGAGCGCTGCAGCGGCGGGGGCTGCGCTGCGTGGCTCCGCTGCGCCGGCCGCAAAGGCTGCTCCGAAGGCGAGCCCTGCAAGCGACCTACAACTTGGGTTCAACTTCGATGCGGTGACGGCGGGGAATGCCGCTGCCGGCCGATCGACGCAGGCGGAGAGCAGCACCACAGATGAGTCAGATGCCCACGTCAAGATTGAGCAGGTGAAGCGAGGTGAGCTCGCGGCGGCTGGGATCCGCGTCTTGCGCGCGGCTGATGAGGCACGGGATGCGTTCCGCGGCCTCTCGGCACAGGGGCACCTAGCGATTGGCGGCGTTGGTGCGGACCGGCGTGGCCCCGAGGCAGAGCTGGCGATTGCAATCGTTGATGACGCGGGCACGATTCTCGCCGCTGATGACGGCGCCGTCGTGCACGCGCTGCTTGAATCGTTGGCAAGCTCAAACCGTGAGATTGCCGGCCTTGGCATAAAGGGCTTGATCGGCGCCATGGTGAGCATTCGACCCGACTCCTCGCCGCACCTTGTTGACGATGTTGCGCTAGGAACCTGGATCTCTAATGTGACGATGCGCAATCCCGGCCTCGTAGAGGTTGCCTCGGTTCGACTCGGTGCGGATCTTCCTGACAGGCTCGAGCCGCTTCAGGAGGCGGTCCTTGCCGCACTTGTGACACGCGCTTCGCGTGGCCCACTCGCCGAGGAGTTGCGCGAGGCGGGCACGCTACGCCTCTACCGCGAGATTGAGCTGCCACTCGTCGAAGTACTTGCGCGCATGGAGATCGCGGGCGTTGCCGTGGATCAGGCAGCGCTGGCCGAGCTTGGCACCGCATTTGGTGCAGAGATCACCCGACTTGAGCGCGAGGCGGTACGGTCGGTCGGCCACGAGGTGGCACTTGGCTCGCCGAAGCAGCTCGGCGAACTTCTCTTCGTGGAGCTCAACCTCTCGAAAGGGAAGAAGACAAAGACAGGCGCCTGGTCGACCGATGCGAGCGTGCTGGAAGAGATCCAGGGAGAGCACCCGATCGTTGGAATTGCCATGGAGTGGCGCACTGTTTCGAAGCTGCAGAGCACCTATGTGGAGGCGCTGCCGAAGCTCGTCGAGGGCGATGGCCGGGTCCACACCACCTTCCAGCAGGCGGTGGCGGCAACGGGGCGACTCAGCTCGACCGATCCGAACCTGCAGAACATTCCGATCCGCACCGCGCTCGGCCGCAAGATTCGCAACACCTTCATTGCCGAAAAGGGGAACACGCTGGTGGCGGCCGACTACAGCCAGATTGAGTTGCGCATCTTGGCGCACGTCACCCGCGACGAGCACCTGATCGCTGCCTTCGCCGCCGGCGAAGATATTCACCGAGCGACCGCCGCCCGCGTACTCGGTAAGTCCGCCGCCGACGTGAACGACGATGAGCGCGCCATGGCCAAGATGGTGAACTTTGGCATTGCCTACGGCATGGGCGACTTCGGCCTGGCCACGCGAGCTGGGATTTCCCGCGATGCGGCGAAGTCCTTCATCGCGGGCTACTTCGAGCGCTACCCGGGAATTCGTCGCTATATCGACACCATCAAGGAGGAGGCCCGAACGAACGGCTCGGTCACGACGCAGCTCGGACGCCGCCGGCCGATCCCTGAGCTCCGAGCGGGGAACCCTGCACTGCGTGCGGCGGGGGAGCGCGCCGCGATCAACCATCCGATTCAGGGAACGGCGGCCGACGTGATCAAGATCGCCATGATCCGGTTGGCGCCACGACTTGCAGAGGCGGGGCTCAAGTCACGACTCGTGCTGCAGGTGCACGACGAACTGTTGCTTGAGGTGCTGAATGGTGAAGTTGATCGCCTGGTGCCAATTCTCGTGGAGACGATGGAGGGGGCACTCGCACTAGATGTGCCACTCACCGTTGAGGTGAAGAGCGGTCCCCGATGGGACGAGATGAAGCCGTGGACCGCCCGTGCCTGAACTGCCTGAGGTGGAGACGGTTGTCCGCGATCTTGCCCGACTCGTTCGTGGTGCCACGATTACGGGCGCCAACGTCTTTCGTGAGCGCAATCTTTTGACCCCCGATGCCCCCTCGTTCGCCGAGGCGGTCCGCGGTCGGCGTATCCTCGGCACGCGGCGCCGCGCGAAGTGGATCATCGTGGAGCTCTCCGGCGGAATCTTGTTACTCGTCCACCTGCGCATGACAGGACAACTATTGGTCCTGCCCGCTGCGGCGGAGAGGGATTCCTACATTCGCCTCTCGCTCACCTTGGACGACGGTCGAGAGCTGCGCTTCCGAGACGTTCGTGCGTTCGGACGCGTGGCGCTTGTCGCGCAGCGTAGCGACGGCGAGGCCGCTTCAAGCCTCGACCCGCACTCGCCGCCGCTTCTCGCCGATCACGGGGTTGAGCCGCTCGAAGCGGCGTTCACCGCAGACGCCCTGCGCTCACTGATTACGCGACGTGGGACGCGCATCAAGAGCCTCCTCCTCGACCAGCGCTGCATCGTAGGGATCGGTAACATCTACGCCGATGAGGCGCTCTGGCGCGCGAAAATCCATCCGCTCACCCCTGCGAGCGCGTTGCGATCCGCTCAAACTGACGCGCTGCACCTTGCGATCGTTGGCGTCCTCAGCGAGGCTGTGGCCGCGCGTGGCTCTTCGATCAACGACTACACAGCGCCCGATGGCGATGGTGAGATGCAGGAGCGCCTTGATGTGTATCAACGTACAGGCGAACCATGCCACCGTTGCGGCGCAGCAATTCAGCGTTCGGTCGTGGGGGGTCGTGGCACGCATGTGTGCCGTACCTGCCAGCGCGCACCACGCGGCGTGGGCCGCACCGTGGCGTCGCGTGCCATGCGCGGGCCCCGTTGGAGCGAGCGTGTGACACCAGAGACGGTTGGGGCAACGCGCAGCGAGCGTGCTGCGGCGCGTCGCCGCTCGGCGCGCCAGGGGGAGGCGGCATGAGCATCATTACGTTGAGCGATGTTCGCCGCGAGATCGGCGCCGCCGTCATCCTCGATGAGGTAACGCTGAGCGTTGCCGCGGGGGAGCGCATCGGCCTGGTCGGCCCGAACGGGGCAGGGAAGACGACCCTCCTCAAGATGGTCGCCGGACTCGAATCGCCTGACCAGGGTCGTGTGCAACATGCGAAGGGCCTGCGTATTAACCTGCTCGCGCAAGAGTCGGCGCAGGACCCCGAACTGCTGAACGCCCCAACGCTCATTGACGCCGTGATCGGGGGCGCCGCCGAGATCGTCTCCCTTGCCGCTGCGCTGCGCGAGATGGAGCTCGAAGGACGTGCGGGCTCAACCGAGTATGCCGAGGCACGCACCAAATTCGATGCCGCCGATGGCTACGCCCTCGAGGACAGGGTTGGCGCAGCTCTGCGTGGACTCGGATTCCCAACCGCCCGACATAGTGAGGCCCCCGCACGCCTCTCCGGAGGGGAGCAGACCCGCGTCGCCCTGGCCCGACTTGTAATCGCCGACCCAGACCTGCTGCTGCTCGACGAGCCGACGAACCATCTCGACATTCAGGCGATCGAGTGGCTCGAAGGTGCGCTGCGCGCACGCAATGGCGCACTCATCGTTGCCAGCCACGATCGCGCCTTCCTTGATGCGGTCATCGATCGAGTCTGGGAGGTCCGTGCCCATCATGTGACGCGCTTCCGCGGGGATTACAGCGCCTATGCAAAGCAGCGCGGTGCCGCCGATGAGGGTGACGAGCGCGACGCAGATCGTCGCGAGAAGGAGATCGCGCGCGAGCGTGAACTCACGCAGACGTATCGCAGCCATCGCAAGTACGCAAAGATGCACGAGCATGAGCGCCGTCTCGCAGCGATCGAGCCGGTCGTTCGTGAGCGCAAGGCGATCTCGCTGTCGATCGCTGCCGAGGGAGCTGGTCGCGGCCCAGCTGAACCGTTGCGGGTGAGCGAGGCGTCCATCGGATACCGAGAGCCCGCGCAGGTGGAGATCACCCGCGCGCGTAGCCTCGCCCTTCGCCGCGGCGAGCGTGTCGGAATCGTTGGTCCCAACGGCGCTGGAAAATCTACGTTGCTCAAGACCATCGCAGGACTCCTCCCAGCCCTCGACGGAAACGTCGAGATTGCCGGTGGGGTCGTCCCTGGATATCTTGCGCAGGTCCGCGCGGCCGGGCTCCATGGTGCCACGGTGCTTGAGGCGTTGCGCACCGCCGTACCCGTCGAGGTTTCCGAAGCGCGGGCACATCTTGCGAAGTTCCTCTTTCGTGGGGATGCGGTCGGGAAAGAGGTTGCGGTGCTCTCTGGTGGCGAGCGAAGCCGGTTGGAGCTCGCAATCCTTGGTCTGATGCCCGCGAACCTGTTGCTGCTCGACGAGCCAACGAACCACCTCGACATCGACGCGTGCGAATCGCTTGAGCGCTTCCTTCTCGATGGCGAGCGCACCCTGCTGGTCGTGAGCCACGATCGTCGACTTCTTGAGCGCATCTGTACGTCGCTCTGGGTGGTCGAGGGCGGCGTCGTTGCCGCCTTCGACGGTGGGTATACCGCGTGGCGGGAGGCGGTCGCGTCCGGGTGGAGCACGGCCAGTGCCGACGCTCTCGTTGCCGGCCGACTCGGTGCGCCAAGTGCCCTTGCCACTTCGCACGCTGTTCTCACGAAGCCCCAGTCGAACGTTGCTGTGCCGGCCGCCAAGAAGAGTGCGCCGCCGAAGCCGGAGCGGCTCAGCAAGGAGCAGGCACGACGACGGCGTTCCGCAATCGAGGCAGATCTTGAGCGACATGGATTACGGAAGGGACACCTTGAATTGGCGATGCTTGATCCAAACATTCTCGCCTCGTATACGGAACTCTCCAAGGTGGCGAGCGAGCTCGCCGACGTGACAGCGGCGCTCCAGCAGGCGGAAGAAGCATGGCTCGCCCTCGAGGGGGAGGTGGCGAAGTGAGCGAGCGACTCGTTCGTGTTGGCCTTGGCGGGCTCATCGCTTCAGGAAAGAGCAGTCTCGCCGCAGCGCTTGTTGCGAGTTCCGAGCTACGCCAGGCCATTGGCGGAGCCGTGGAGTACCTGGACGTTGATGCACTCCTGCGTGCTGCACGTTTGTCTGACACGCCACTTCGTGATGCCATTCTTGCCGCCGTGCCAGATGCGCGCCGCGTCGATGGGAGCCTCGACACGACGCTCCTCGCAGCACGCGCGTTCGGCGATCCTGCAGTGATGCGCCGCCTTGAGCATCTGCAGTGGCCGGTCGTTCGCGAAACGCTGAGCGAGGCGAGCCGAGCGGCAGAGGCACGAGGTGTTCGACTCCTGCTGGTGGAGGCGATCGCACTCGGGCGTTCTGGGCTGGCCAAGGAGCTCGACGGGAGTCTCTTCCTCCACGTTGATGAGGGAGCCCGTCGCCAGCGCTTCGTGGTCCGCGGTGGCAGCGAAGAAGATTTCCAGGTGCGCAACGCCGTACAGGCGGGGATCCCTGCGGAGATGGCGGGGATCGGGGCGGTGCCGATTGACGGGAGTGGGACGCTGCCTGAGACCGTGCACGCCGCGAGCCTCGCGCTGCGCCGCCTATGCTTGCAGGGTGAATCCGCCGACTGAACCTACCGATGAACTGGCCCCCGCGACGGGGCACCCCTTCGCCCTGCGCTCCGACTTCGTTCCCACCGGCGACCAACCTACCGCCATCACAGAGCTCGTCCAAGGGCTCACCGATGGTCTCCATCACCAGGTCTTGCTCGGAGCAACAGGAACGGGGAAGACTTTCACCATTGCCAACGTCATTCAGCAGGTGCAGCGGCCGACGCTCGTCCTTGCGCATAACAAGACGCTCGCCGCCCAGCTCTACGCCGAGCTCAAGGAGTTCTTCCCCGAGAACGCTGTCGAATACTTCGTCTCCTACTTCGACTACTACCAGCCAGAGGCCTACCTCCCGCGCTCCGACACCTATATCGAGAAAGACTCCAGCCGCAATGATGAGATAGACCAGCTCCGACACGCCGCTACCAAGGCGCTCTTCGAGCGACGTGACACCATCATCGTCGCCTCGGTCTCGTGTATCTACGGTCTCGGTGCGCCTGTGGATTACGGCGCCACCGTGCTGAAGGTGCGCAAGTCTGGCAAGTATCGCCGCGATGCAATCTTGCGGCACCTCGTCGACCTGCAATACCAACGCAACGACGCCACCCTCGGCCGCGCCAAGTTCCGAGTGCGTGGTGACACGCTCGAGGTGCAGCCCGCGGGTGAAGAAACGATCCTGCGCGTGGAGTTCTTCGGCGATGAGGTGGAACGGATCGCCGAGGTTGATCCACTGACGGGGGAGATCCTGGCAGAGCGTAACGAGATGACGATCTACCCCGCCACCCACTATGTAACGCCGGCGGACAAGTTGAAGGAAGCCATTCGAGACATTGAGGTCGAGATGGAGAGTCGGTGCCGTGAGTTGGAGGCGACGGGGAAGGTGCTCGAGGCGGCCCGCCTGCGGCAGCGCACCACCTTTGACTTGGAGATGATGCGCGAGGTGGGCTTCTGCTCCGGGATCGAGAATTACTCGCGCCACCTCTCGCGCCGCGAACCTGGCTCCCGACCGTGGACCCTGCTCGATTACTTCCCAGCTGATTGGCTCCTTGTCGTCGACGAGAGCCACATGAGCATTCCGCAGGTCGTTGGCATGTACAAGAACGACCGGTCGCGGAAAGAGATCCTTGTTGATTTCGGCTTCCGTCTGCCGAGCGCCCTTGATAATCGCCCGTTGACCTTTGAGGAGTTCGAGACAAGCGTGCGACAGGCGATCTACGTCTCTGCAACGCCAGGAAGCTACGAGCGCGAACGAGCAGACAAGGTCGTGCAACAGCTCATTCGGCCAACAGGAGTTGTCGATCCCCACATCACCGTGCTCCCAACGAAGGGGCAGATCGACGATCTGCTGGAGCGCATCCAGGGTCGCGTCAAGAAGAAGGAGCGCGTGATCGTGACCACCCTGACGAAGCGCATGGCCGAAGAGCTCTCGTCGTACCTGGAAGAGGCTGGGATCCGCGTGCGCTACCTCCACAGCGAGATCGACACGCTTGAGCGCATTGAAATCTTGCGTGACCTGCGCCTTGGTGTGTTCGACGTCATCGTCGGGATCAACCTGCTCCGCGAGGGGATCGACCTCCCTGAGGTGACGCTGGTGGCGATCCTGGATGCCGACAAGGAGGGTTTCCTGCGTTCAGCGTGGGCACTCATCCAAACGGTCGGACGCGCGGCGCGCAACACGGGCGGTGAGGTTGTCTTCTACGCCGACAAGATGACCGACTCCATGAAGGTGGCGATCTCTGAGACGGATCGACGGCGCGCGATCCAGGAGCAGTGGAATATCGATCACGGCATCACCGCCACCACCATCTCGAAGCCGATCCGCGACCTGAACGATCGACTAAAGAGCGTCGCCGAGAAGTCCGACACCTACGCCGGCGGGAAACGCGGTGGTGCCTTGAGCGAGGTTGGCCGTACGGAGATTGAGAAGCTGGTGACCCAGCTTGAGGCGCAGATGAAGATCGCCTCCAAGGCGCTCGAGTTCGAGCGCGCCGCGGCCATTCGCGACGAGATTCGCATGTTGCGAACGGCGGTGCTCGAAGAGGATGCGGCGACGGCGATTGAGCGGGCAGCCGAGCGCGCGGCTCGAGAGGGTCAGGGCGGAGGCCGACGCGGTGCTCCCGCAAAGACGGCTCCGCAGGGGATTGGCGCCGCTGCACACACGCTCGTTGCGCCGGCGCTGGACACGGCTGCCGACTGGCTCCCAGGCCTTCGCGACGAGCATGAGGAGGAGACGGGTACGATCCCCGATGCGGGTCAGCCTGCAGCGGCTGAGGCGCCCGTGCGTCGGCGCACCTGGGACCCAAGCGTGACGCCGAATGTGATCAAGCGCCGTGGCGAGCGGCCGAAGCGAAGGGGGTAGTCGTGGGACAGAACAAGATCTCCGTTCGCGGCGCCCGCGAGCACAACCTCAAGGGGATCGATCTCGACATTCCCCGCGACCAGCTTGTCGTCGTCACCGGCATCTCCGGCTCGGGTAAGTCAAGCCTCGCCTTCGACACGATTTACGCTGAGGGTCAGCGGCGCTACGTGGAGAGCCTTTCGGCCTACGCTCGCCAATTCCTCGGGCAGATGGAGAAGCCCGACGTTGATTCCATCGATGGGCTATCGCCGGCCATCTCCATTGACCAGAAGGGCTCCTCGCGCAATCCGCGTTCGACGGTCGGCACAATCACCGAGATCTGGGACCACTTGCGACTGCTCTACGCGCGTGCCGGCACCCCGCACTGCCCAAAGTGCGATCGCCCAATTAGTCGTGTCTCACTCGACCAGATCGTCGAAGAGATCCTCAAGCTCCCTGACGGCACGCGCATCCTTGTGCTTGGCCCACTCCTGCGCGATCGAAAGAGTGAAGGGGAGCGCATGTACGAAGCGGCCCGCAAGTCGGGATTCAGCCGTGTGCGAGTGGATGGCATCCAATACGACCTTGGTGCCGATGACCTGCCGAAGCTCGATAAGAAGAAGCGTCACTCCATTGAGGTCATCGTCGACCGATTTGTGGTCCAGCATCCCGTCGATGAGAAGGGGAAGCCGCTGCCGATCCCTGATCGCAGCCGGCTCGCCGACTCAGTGGAGACGGCGATCAAGCTGGGTGAGGGGCTCGCCATTGTTGCCCCTGCGCCAGCTGAGAAGGAGAAGCCAACCTTCGAAGAGCGACTCTTCAGCGAGAAGCTTGGCTGCGCCTACGACGGCACGGTGATCGATGACCTGCAGCCGCGTTCGTTCAGCTTTAACTCCCCGCATGGCGCCTGCGAAACCTGTACCGGACTCGGCTTCCGCCTCGAGGTCGACGAGGAGCGTGTGATTGATCCCGAGAAGTCGGTGCTCAACGGTGGTTTGATTCCGTGGTCCCGTTCGCCGGAGGGGAGCTGGTACTTAAAGGTGGTCACCGCGGCGATGAAGGCGAACAAGTGGAATCCGAAGACACCACTGGGCGATCTCCCTAAGGGCGCACTTGATTACCTGCTGCACGCCGAGCGCGAGGACCGCTACACGGTCACCTATGAGAACTCGAGTTACAGCAACACCTATAAGGCTGCGTTCGAGGGAATCATCGCCAACCTTGAGCGTCGGCATAAAGAGACGGAATCAGAGTTGGTGCGCGTCGAGATTGAGCGCTACATGGTGAGTAGGCCCTGCCCCGACTGCAAGGGTCGCCGCCTGAAGCCTGAAATCCTCGCCGTGCGCGTGGACGGTCGCAACATCGCCGAGGTGGCCTCCATGCCGATCGGCGAGCTGGTCCCGTGGATCAACACCCTCTCCAAGGCGCTCGGCGAGCGCGAGCGCACCATCGCGAAGGCGGTCATCAAGGAGATCAGCGAGCGCGCCGGCTTCCTTGTGGATGTTGGCCTCGACTATCTCACCGTTGATCGCTCCGCAACCACGCTCTCGGGTGGCGAGGCGCAGCGCATTCGTCTCGCAACACAGATTGGCTCGCGCCTGGTCGGCGTCCTCTACATCCTTGATGAGCCCTCGATTGGCTTGCATCAGCGGGATAATGCACGCCTGATCGCCACGCTGATACGACTGCGCGACCTTGGCAATACGGTGCTAGTGGTCGAGCACGATGAAGAGACGATTCGCACCGCCGATTGGGTCGTTGACATTGGCCCTGGAGCAGGCGAGATGGGCGGCCGGCTGATTTCGAACGGCTCGTTCAAGGATCTCCTCGCAGCGAAGGATTCCATTACGGGCGCCTACCTTCGAGGTGACCGCTCGGTGGCGGTGCCAAAGACGCGTCGCAAGGGGAGTGGCAAGGCGATCACGGTCAAGGGGGCGCGGGAGCACAATCTCCGCGAGCTTGATGTCGCCTTCCCGCTCGGGGAATTCGTTGCAGTGACTGGCGTTTCGGGGAGCGGCAAGAGCACCCTCGTTACCGACATCTTGCAGAAGGCCCTCGCGCGCAGGCTGCACGGCGCGAAAGATCGACCAGGGGCGCACGACCGCATCACCGGCCTCGATGAGATCGACAAGGTGATCGAGATCGACCAGAGTCCAATCGGCCGAACGCCACGCTCGAATCCCGCCACCTATGTCGGCCTCTTTACCCCGATCCGCGAGCTCTTCGCGGCGACGCAAGAGGCACGACTCCGCGGCTACTCCGCTGGCCGATTCTCCTTCAACGTCAAGGGTGGCCGCTGCGAAACCTGCTCTGGCGACGGCATCCTGCAGATCGAGATGCAGTTCCTTCCCGATGTCTATGTGCCCTGTGAAACCTGCCACGGGAAGCGCTACAACCGCGAGGCGCTCGAGGTGACCTGGAAGGGGATGACGATCGCCGATGTCCTGGAGCTTCAGGTAGAAGATGCACTGGAGCGCTTCTCTGCGGTGCCAGCGATTCGCAATCGGCTGAAGACGCTGAGTGAAGTTGGGCTCGGCTATCTGCGCCTAGGGCAGGCGGCAACGACCCTCTCTGGTGGTGAAGCGCAGCGCATCAAGCTCGCCACTGAACTCGCTCGTCGCTCCACTGGACGCACGATGTACATCCTCGACGAGCCGACCACGGGGTTGCATTTCGCCGATGTCGATCGACTGCTGCACGTGCTGCATCGCCTGGTTGACGGCGGTAATAGCGTCATCGTGATTGAACACAACCTTGATGTGATCAAGACCGCGGATTGGGTGATCGACCTTGGTCCCGATGGCGGGAGCCGTGGCGGTGAACTCATTGCGGAGGGGACACCTGAGGCGGTCGCAAAGGTGAAGCGCAGCCACACCGGTCGCTATCTCGCCCTTGCGCTGAAGGGCGAGCCGATTCACTCGCTGGAGTAGCGATGGCTGAGCCCCACCTCCCTCGCCACGCCGATCCATCGCTCGATCAGGCCGGGCTCCGCGCAGCCCAACTGCTCGAGCGGATCCTTGATGAACTCGTTGACGAGCGAGCCCGCGCCAGATTCTTGCCCTACCGCGCCTGGACGACGCAGCTTCGCGATGCCCACGGAGCAGCGCTGCGAAAGGGTGTTGTTGCCGTGCGCGCCGCTCTTGGGCCGGGAGATGGTCTCGCCGATATCGCCTCGGGTGAAGCGGTGACCGAGCTTCGCGAAGCGCTCGACGAGATCCTTCGCATCTTGAATCGCCGCGCTGCGCTGCGCGGGCGCACAGGGGCACGTGATGGCGCCTGAGCGGCTCCCGGCGCCGATCGTTCCCGACGCGATTGCGGCAGCGCTCAAGGTCCTCCCCGACGCGCCCGGCGTCTATCTCCTCTCGGACAACGCAGGAAAGATCATCTATGTTGGAAAGGCGACGCACCTCACGCAGCGGGTTCGCAGCTACTGGCAGGCGGGTGGGGAGCCAGGCGCACACCGCATTCGCGATGCCATTGCCGAGGTTGCGACGCTGGACTGGACGGTTACCGATTCACCGAAGGAGGCGCTCCTTCTCGAGGCGACGCTGGTGCGGAGGCACCTACCCAAGTACAACATCCGGCTGCGCGACGATCGCAGCTACCCCTACATTCGCGTTACTGCCGATCCATACCCACGCATCGAACGTACCCGCCGCCTTGTGCGCGACGGCTCACGTTACTTTGGCCCGTACACCACTCCAGGATCAGTGAACGCAGCCATGGAGGCGATCAAGCGCCTCTTTCAATTTCGGACCTGCGAGATTGCGATCAAGCCCATGGAGCGCGCACTTGAACGCCCCTGCCTCCTCTTCGATCTCAAGCGGTGTCAGGGCCCCTGCCTTGGCAACATTCCGGTTGCCGACTACCAGCGAGAGATCGACGGAGTGCAACTCTTTCTCGGGGGGCGCTCTCGCGCCGCAATCACCATGCTCACCACTCGTATGGAGTCTGCCGCTGAGCGCGAGGCATTCGAAGATGCCGCACGTATTCGCGATGCGGTGCTCTCACTTGAAACGACGCTTGACGAGCAGAAGGTACCAACCTCGGGGCGAGCCGATGAAGACGTCCTCGGGATCGCGCGTCATGGGCGCCACGTAGCCATCGCTTGTTTCCAGATTCGTGACTCAGCCCTCGTCGGCCGCGATGTGCATCGGGTCGACGCTGGCGATTCCGGCGACGTTGAGTTGCTTGCTGGCTTTGCCGCGAGCTATTACGCCCGTGCGGGGGAGATTCCGCCCTCAATCGCAACTGCTGTTGAGGTGCCCGACAGAGAACTCTTGGAGTTCCTCTCGGCGCGACGTGAGGGTCGCGTTGAGATGCGCGTGCCACAGCGTGGCGATCGCGCGCGTATCGTGCGCTTAGCGGAACGGAATGCCGAGGAGTGGCTCATCCGCCGCGAGGCGGAAGAGGACGCTGATCGTGAGCGAGCCGATGCTGCGCTCTCAGCGCTGTCCGTCGCGCTGAGCCTGGACGCCTCACCGACGCGAATTGAGTGCGTCGACGTCAGCACGATACAAGGGGCGTTCACGGTGTCGTCACTCACCGTTGCCCAAGAGGGGCAGCTCGCGCCGAAGGAGTACCGTCGCTTCCGTATCAAGGGGGTAACGGGGCAAGATGATTTCGCCGCGCATGCCGAAGCGCTTACACGCCGCTTTGCTCGCTCGGCAAACGATGGTGCGAAACGGAGCGGTGAGGCGGAGTTGCGCGCCTGGAGCCTGCCAGACCTGCTCGTGATCGATGGTGGCCGTGGCCAGGTGTCGGCTGCTGCGGCGGTGCTGGACGCCGCCGGTTTAACGATCCCGCTCGTGGGTCTCGCCAAGGAGCGCGAAGAGCTCTGGCCGCGTGACGCCACCGCGCCCATCCTGCTCCCTGCGACCGATCCGGGGCTGCGCCTACTGCAGCGTTTGCGCGACGAGGCCCATCGGTTCGCAATCGGGTATCACCGCACGCTGCGCAGTCGGGCGGCGACCGCAAGTCGCCTTGACGGGATCCGCGGCCTCGGGCCAACGAAAAGAAAGGCACTACTGCGAACGTTCGGATCAGCCGCGGGGATTGCCGCGGCACCCGTTGAGTCGCTCGTCGCGGTGCCAGGCGTAGATCACGCTCTCGCCGCACGGATCCTGGCGGCCCTTGGCGCAGATCGCGGCTGAACGGGTTTGACGGGCGCCCCTGCTAGGATTCGCAGCAATGCGTAAGTACACCCCGTACCTGATCCTGGCTACAGCCCTTCTGGCGCTGGCAATTGACCTACTCCCGAATCTAAGCCTCCCCGCGAGTGGAACGGCAGGTGGTACCCGCCCAATCGAGACGAAGCTTGGCCTCGACCTTCGAGGGGGCCTCCGCGTTGAGTATCAGGTGCAACCTGTCGACGGCGTCAGCGCAACCGCCGCGGACCTTGCCACTATTCGAGACATCATCGAGCGCCGCGTGAACAGCACCGGCGTTTCGGAGCCGCTCGTGCAAACGCAGGGGACCGACCGCATCGTGGTCGAGCTGCCTGGCGTCACCAACCCTGATTCCATCCGCGCCCTCCTGGGCACCACCGGTCGCCTCGACCTTGTGCCGCTGCCGCGTGACGTCTACGGCTATTTCGATGCAGCAACGGGTCAGCCACACACCGGCGTCAAGCCAGTTCCAACCGAGGGCGAAACGTTCAGCGACACCACCCTCAAGGCGCTCTTCTCCGGCGATCAAATCGATTCGTCCGCGGTGCAGATTGACCAATCGGGTCGGCGAGTCGTCTCATTCAAGCTGAAGTCGGTTGGTGCAGATCTGTTTGCAACATGGACGAAGGCGAACATCGGCTCGTACTTTGCGATAGTCCTCGATGGTGCCGTTAAATCGGCTCCGTATATCCAGAGCGCCATCACTGGGGGCGAGGCGCAGATTTCGGGCGGCGGTGCAAGCGGATTTGCGGCGGATGACGCGGCCAACCTTGTCACGATCCTGAAATTCGGCTCCCTTCCATTTCCGATCGCAGAGATTGGGGTCACCGACGTGAAAGCGACGCTGGGCGCGGCCTTCTTGGGTCAGGCGCTGTTCGCTGGCGCGGTGGGCATCCTGCTCGTCTTCCTCTTCATGTTGCTGCACTACCGCCTCGCGGGCGCCGTGGCCAATATCGCCCTCCTCTTCTACGTGATCATCGTCTTGGCGATCTTCCGCCTCGTCCCTGTCACGCTCACCCTTGCCGGCATTGCTGGCTTCGTGCTCTCGATCGGTATGGCGGTAGATGCGAACATCCTGATCTTTGAGCGCACGAAAGAGGAGCTGCGCATTGGGAAGGGGATCGCCCCGGCCGTAGAGGCAGGCTTCAGTCGCGCGTGGAATTCGATCCTCGACTCCAACGTCTCTAGCCTGATTACCGCGTTCATCCTCTTCTATTTCGGCTCATCAACGATCAAGGGCTTCGCGCTTGTACTCATCATCGGTGTGCTCTGCTCACTCTTCACCGCGGTGACCGTGACGCGCCTGATCCTTCGAACCGTTATTGCACAGAAGCGCTTCTCTTCGCCATATCTTTACGGCACGGCGAAGGGCGACCTTGACGCTCTCGATCGGGGGGTCATCCATGGATAAGATCATCGCGCGCAAGCGCTGGTTTTTCCTCTTCTCGCTGCTCATCACGGTTCCAGGTCTGCTCTTTACGCTGGCAACTCCACTCTCGGGCGGCGCAGTTGGCCTGAAGTTCTCGATTGACTATACCGGTGGCACCATCTGGGAGTTCCGACCAGAGACTCCTGCCGATCCGCTGGTAGTGCAAGCGGCGGTTGCGAGTGCTGGCCACGAAGAGGCGACGGTTACCGAGGCTGGAACAGGCTTCCTTATTGTGCGAACAAAGCCCCTCGACCTGCAGGTTGGCCAGGATCAGATTACGGATGCTGGGGCAGAGCTCCAGAAGATCCGCACGGCGGTCGTCGCGGCCATCGGGCCTATTGCCGAGGAGGGCTCGGTCTCCACGGTCGGCCCCGTGATCAGCCAAGACTTGACGCAGCAGGCACTCCTGCTCGTCGTGCTCGGTTCAATCGGCATCTTGCTCTGGATGACCTACCGCTTCCGCAACCTTCGGTTCGGACTGGCCGCCCTTACCGCCCTCCTGCACGACGTGATTGTGACCATCGGATTCTTTGCGATCGCAGGCACCGTCGCGGGAATCGAGATCGATGCCCTCTTCGTCACGGCAATGTTGACCATCATCGGCTTCTCGGTGCACGACACGATCGTGGTGTTTGACCGAATTCGTGAGAACCTCGTCCGCCACGCAGGTGCGCCCTTCGGCGATATCGTCAATCACTCCATCGTGCAGACGTTGGGTCGTTCGTTCAATACCACAGCAACGGTACTCATCACCCTGCTCACCCTGCTCGTGTTCGCCGGCGGCTCCGTGCGCACCTTCGTGTTGGCACTCTTCATCGGGATCCTCTCCGGCACCTACTCCTCGATCTTCAACGCCAGCCCACTGCTAGTTTGGTGGGAGGAGCGCGCACAGGCGCGCAAGGCTGCAGCGGCTCGAACCCGCACGGTGTAGCGTGCCAGCGCGGGCCTGGCGCCTTGAGCCAGTCGTTGCCCTTCATCCCGCAGCAAGCGGCGAAATTCAGGCGAGCCCGGAACTCCTGCAGCTCTTCACCGATCTGCTGATCCCCAAGGGGCGGCACCTCTCGCTCGCGACACTCCTGCACAGCCGTGGCCTCGCCAACCCCGTGGATGCCCGCCAATTCTTGGATCGCAACGATCGCACCCTGCACGATCCACACCTACTCCCTGATGCCACCGGCCTCATTGCCCGTCTTCGTGCGGCAGGCGAGGAGGGAGAGCCCGTGCTCGTGGTTGGCGACTTTGACGCCGACGGCCTCACAGGGGCAGCAATCATGATTCGAGCGCTCCGCGCCATTGGGGCGATTGCCGAGGGGTATATCCCACAACGCGATGGTGATGGACACGGTATCCCCGAGGGGGCGATCGCGGCCGCACTCGAAGATGGTGTGGAGCTGATCCTTGCCGTCGACTGTGGAACCGCCGATCGTGCGCGCGTCGCCGAGGCGCTCGAGGTGGGCATTCTTGTTGGAATCATCGATCACCACGCCGTGCCACCGGAACCGGCGCAAGCGGCCTGGCTGGTGAATCCGAATCGACCGGATTCTCTCTATCCATTCCCCAACCTGGCTGGGAGTGGCCTCGCATTCAAAATCGCACAGGGGCTCCTGGCCGATCACCCGCAACGGCGCGAGCTCTTGGCAGAGCTCTCCGTCCTCGCCATGGTTGGTGGCATCGCCGACATGGTCCCCGTAGCGAATGAGTTTCGGGTCATTGTGCGATCGGCGTTGAAGGTGATGAATGGTGCGGGCACGATGCCTGTCGGCATCGCTGCGCTCTTACGTGCGGCGGGGGCAGAACCGCCGTATCGCGCCGAAGTCTCAGGCTTTACGATTTCGCCGCGCATCAACGCCGCAGGGCGCATCGGCGACGCTGCGCCAGCCCTCGCCCTCCTGACAACCGATGATCCAGCTGAGGCTGCTGAGCTTGCCGCGCTCCTGGAGGGGATCAACCTCGAGCGAAAAGAGCTGACGAAAGTGGCGATCGACGAGGCGCGTGCGCTGCTTGGGCTTCTGCCGGGTGCGCCTCGCGATGATGCGCGTGCCTTTCTGGGCGATGGTCTCGTGGCGGTGCGCGGCCCCTGGTCAGTTGGGCTCATCGGCCTCATCGCTGGACGCCTGAGTGAGGAGACCGGGCGACCGGCACTTGTGGCGCACGACGACGGGAGTGGAGCACCGCTGCGCGCCTCCGTTCGCGCGCCGAAGGGCTTCGGTGTCGCTGCGGCACTGCAGGAGGCGAGTGACCTCCTGATTCGCCACGGGGGACACGACGGGGCGGGCGGCTGCTCGTTTGTTGCCGCGGAGTGGGGGGCACTGCTCCCTCGGCTCAGCGCTACCTGCGCGGGGCAGGCCGAGACGCGCACGCCGGAGTTGACCGTCGACCTTGCGGCGCCCATCGGCAGCCGGTCCCCAAATGATCTCGCCGCGTTAGCGGAGCATCTCGCTCCGACCGGCATGGGGAATCCCGAGCCAACCTTCCTCTTACGTGACATCCCACTCACCGCGGTGCGCCTTGTGGGGGAGGGACGACATGCACGGCTGACGCTCTCGGTGGACGGCGCTGCAATCGAGGCGATGGCATTCGGTCGGCCGGATGCCGAACAGCTTGCGGGGGGCTCCATCGATCTGGTTGTGCGAACTTCCCCGCGAACCTATCGTGGGTCGGCACGCATCGAGGTGCACGTCGTAGACCTGCGGCCAGTGGCGCTCGGGGAGGGCATATGAGTGGAAACCGATCACTTCGGCCGCTACCACGTGCACGCCGCGCCACGCCGCAGCCATTCCATGGAGCAAAACCTCCGACGAATCGCGATCTCATGAGCAGGGACGGAGCTCCGCGGCGTCCTATTAGTCCCGCTCCGATCGTTGCGGCGCTCCTCCTAGCACTGCTCGCCGCGGGAAGCCTCGTCGGCCTATCGCTGAGCACACCGGCGGCCGCAGATAATCCCAATAGTGGACCTGAGGTGACCGAGGGCGCCATCGTTGATGGAACGATTGCGTTCGGACGTGGTGGTTCAATCTGGAGTGTCAGTGGCGCAACGCTGCACCAACTCACCACCGCAACGTCAGACTCTGATCTCGCGTGGAGCGCCGATGGCGTATGGCTGTACGCCATCCGTCATCGCAAGGAGAGCGGCGGACGATTTCTCGGGAATGGAAGCATGCAGGGGTATGAGCTCAATGTTCCCACCCTCCTCCGCCTCTCGGCTTTCGGTGGTGGCGAGGAGGTCATCTTCGATGGCCTGATTGCCGGATCGCGACCTGCGCTGAATTGGTCCGGGTTCATGTATGGACCGTCGCTGGCCAGTGATGGTCGCATTGCCATCGCGACCGATTATCGTGGCCGAGATACTGGTACCGATGTGGTGGTTCGGTTCATGAGCAGTGATGGGAGAACCATTACCACCCCATCCCTGCCGCATGTCGCACCATTTGGCCACCAGGACCCCGTCTGGAGCCCTGATGGGAGTGCTCTCTACTACGTTCAGAATGGCCTCTCGGGAAGTGGCTCCTCCTCGAGGATCATCCGGTACAACATCGCCCAGAAGAGCACGACTCGAATTGGTGAGACGGGCCTGATCCAGCCGGCGATCAGCCCAGATGGCCGCTGGATCGCGGCAACGCGAATCTCTGCTCGCGGCACCGATGTCGTTATCTTGAATCCGACCACGGGCAAAGTCGCGCTCGAGATCACGCGCACGGGCAAGTCATGGGCGCCAGCCTGGTCACCGAGCGGTTCGCAGCTTGCCTACCTCTCTGCGAGCGGGAGCCTGGCGAATCTCAATCTCTCCTCGTTTAGCGTCGGGCCGTCTGGAGTCCCTAACCCGCCAGTCATTTTCAGCCTGCTCCGTGATCCGGTTGACCCGAATGTTCGGCCGGCATGGGGGAGCTTGAGTACGACGCCTGCAAACGCGAGCCCATCTCCGTAGGTTGTTCGCACGTCCCGGCGAGCGGTAGGGTCGACCGTGGCACGTGCTACCGCCCTGGAGTTTCCCGTCAGCCCTCCCGTGGAGCCGTGCGTGGCGCTTCGCCACTCTCGCACGGGGGATCGCCTCGCTATACTCGCCTCCTAAGGGCGCTAGCCCACTACGAGGAGGTCTCATATGCCAAACGTCGGGTTCCCAGAGTTGATCCTGATCCTTGCCGTCGTGCTCTTGGTCTTTGGGCCAGGGAAACTCCCTGAGATTGGGAAGGCCGTAGGCACCTCGTTCCGCGAATTCAAGGACGCAACGTCGGGGGCCTCCTCGGCGCCAACCAAGCCGCGCGCCAAGAAGGCGACAAAGCGCGTCGCTGCGCCTCGCGCAAAGCGAAAGGCCTAACCTCGGTTCACACCGATCATGCCTCGCTCTCGTGAGTTGAGCGGCGCGAATGCGCCGCTGATCGATCACCTTAAGGAGCTGCGCCGACGTGTCGGCATTGCCCTTGCCGCAGTCGTGATCGGGGCCATCGCCACGTTCGCTTGGTGCGATTCACTGATTGCGCTCTTGCGAACACCACTCAACGGCACCCCCCTCTACTTCGTTGGGATCGGCGACGCCTTTGGGATCCGCATGCAGCTGAGCCTGATCGGGGGTGTT
Organism: Candidatus Limnocylindrus sp.; assembly: GCA_040397175.1. Taxonomy (GTDB): domain Bacteria; phylum Chloroflexota; class Limnocylindria; order Limnocylindrales; family Limnocylindraceae; genus Limnocylindrus. Next base: position 445,805 of record JBBAWM010000001.1, read on the forward strand.
GGGCTGGCCATGCCGATCTGGCTCTGGCAGGCCTGGGCATTTATTCGCCCGGGGCTCACGGATCGGGAGAGGCGCGCCGCGCGGCCATGGATTCCACTGGCGCTCCTCCTCTTTATTGTTGGCGTTGGGGTGGCCTGGGTCGTCTTGCCCTTTGCGGTGAGCTTCCTTCTCTCCTTCGCGACCGCCGATCTGACGCCACTCATTGCCGCCGATCGCTACTTTGGATTTGTGGGCTCACTCATGCTGGTATTTGGGCTGGCCACGGAGTATCCGATCCTCCTTGTCTTCCTCTCGCGTATCGGAGTGGTCACCTCAGCGAAGCTGCAGCGCTGGCGGCGCAACGCACTGGTACTCGCCGTGGTGGTCGGGGCGTTCGCCACTCCGGGAACGGACCTCGTAAGTCCAATCGTGCTCTCCGCGGTGCTCTACATCCTCTACGAGCTCTCCATCTGGCTTGTTCGGGTCGGTGGCCGATGATGGTGGCCCCCGTGGTACCGCAGAAGATCGTGCTGCTCACTGGCCTCTCCGGCGCAGGGAAGAGCACCGCAACAAAATCTCTCGAAGACATCGGATTCCGCACGATCGACAATTTGCCGAACGATCTCATCCCAGCGCTCCTTGAGAAGATTCAACTCCAACCCGAACGGTTTGCACGGCTCTGCCTCGTGATTGATGCTCGTGACGGGGATCCGTACTCCACCATTGACGCGGTGCGGAGTGCGGGCGCGAAGTTTGGTCGCGAATGCCGCGTCATCTACCTTGATTCACGGGACGACGTGCTCATTCGGCGATTTAGCGAGACTCGGCACCGTCACCCCCTCGGCGGACCGATTGATGCGCCCAGCGACGTTGCGGGGGCCATTCGGGCGGAACGTCTCCTTCTCAGCGCCTCCCGAGAGGTTGCGGATGCAGTGATTGATACGAGCGATCTATCGGCCCGTGAGTTGCGTGATCGGCTCGTGCAAGAGGCGTTAGGCGGAGATGTTTCAATCTCGATCCATCTCACCAGCTTCGGCTACAAGCATGGGATTCCCCTAGATTCCGACCTACTCTTCGATGTGCGGTCGGCGGCGAACCCACACTGGGTGCCAGAGTTACGGCCAAAAGATGGGCGTGATCGCGACGTCGCTGCCTACGTGATGAACGACCCCATTGGAGCCTCAATCGAAGAGGCTATTGCGGCATTCGTCGTGACCACGCTCGATACCTACCTGAGCGATGGGCGTGGCCGCCTGAGCATTGCGATCGGATGTACCGGTGGCCGACACCGCTCCGTGGCGATCAGCGAGTCGTTGGCAGTGCGGCTGCAACGCAGCGCCGGAGCGCACACGGTGCATGTGCACCACCGCGATGTGGAGCGCACGTAGGGGTGAGTCGATTCGGCTGGCTGAAGCCTGGACTCGGAGTTAAGCGGTGGCTGCTCCTGGCCTTCGTCGGCGCGGGGATCATTGCGCTTGGCGCGCTCAGTGGGATCCGTGCGCTCGCCACGGGAGCACAGCTTCCAGATCCACTGGTGCAAATTGCCGAGGCGATCGCCCTGCGTGATCTGGCCCCCATGGTGCGCGCCGCCGCTGCTGCGGCAACGGGACTCCTCCTCGTGGCAGTTGGGTTGGTTGGCCTGGCACGGGCGGCGATCCTGCCGTACCGAACAGATCGTCCGGGCGTCTCCCTCCTTGAGTTGCTCGAACATCGTCGCCGGCTGGCCCGCGGACGTCGCGTCGTGGTGCTCGGTGGCGGGACCGGGCTGGGCACCGTCCTTCGCGGCCTAAAGCGAGAGACGGCGCATCTCACCGCGATCGTTTCGATGGGCGATGACGGCGGATCGTCAGGGATCCTTCGAGAGCAGCTCGGTATCCCGCCCGTCGGTGACTTGCGAAACTGCCTCGTCGCCCTTTCGGATTCCGAGTCCACGGCAGCAGATCTGCTGCGCTTTCGACTTCCAGCTGAGCCTGGCGCACCACGCGGGCACGCCATTGGCAATCTCCTCCTTGCCGCGGCGATCCACCAAGAGGGGGGAGACCTTGAGCGGGGTGTGGCGCGCGTCCATCGCATCCTGAATGTACGTGGAGAGGTGATCCCCGGTACGACGGTTGCCCTCGAGTTGATCGGCACGACGATTGAGGGGGTAACCGTCCGGGGGCAAGCGCAGCTCGCGCGCACGCGACACATCGACCGCATGCGCATCACACCTGAAGGGGCGCACGCAACACCATCCGCGATCACCGCGATCGAGCAGGCTGACCTGATTGTGCTCGGCCCAGGCTCGCTCTATACGAGCGTGATCCCGCACCTCCTCGTGCCAGAGATCCTTGCGGCACTTCAGGCTCGGCGCGCGCCACTGGTGTGGGTGGCGAACGTTGACGAGCAGGAGGGGGAGACCGAAGGGATGGATCTCGATGCCCACCTTGCAGCGCTCGAGGCGCATGGGGCGTCGGGCCTGATAGACGGCATCCTTGCCACCTCCGCCAGCACGCGCCGTGCTGGTGCCGTTGGCGGTGTGCCAATTGCACCAACGCTGCACCACGCCACCGACGCAGATGGTCGTAAGCGTCCGCCGCTCTATGTGCGCGATATCGCCTCCCGACGAACGCCGCACCTCCATGAGCCGAACCTCCTCTCCCGCGCGCTTCTGCGGCTGCCACTGCGCGAGCCTCGACGCACACGATGAGTCGGGGCGAGGCGGACCTTGTCGCCTCCATCCGTCATGAACTAGCGGCGATTCGTCCAGCGCGAACCTGTTGTATCCAGGCAGAGCTCGCTGCGCTCGGTGACGCTGGTCGCCGTGTAGATGTTTCGCTCGCACGCGCAGTGCACGAGCTTGGGACAGAGCTCTCGCAGCGTGGAGCGGCCAGAGGCTGGAGCGGCTCGCCTCAAAACAGCGCGGAGCGTTGTGCCGCCGATCTGGGTGGATCGCGCTCTGAACAACATTGTCGCCTAGCGTTCCTTCGTGGACGAATCCTTGCGCGGGGATCCCTCTCACTCGCTTCAGGGAGTGTGCACCTCGAGATCAACGTCTCGGTGGACGAGGCGGCTGATCTCGCCCAGCTGACCGCAGGGGATCGCCTTGGTGGACATCGGCGAGAGCGGCGCGGGAAGGGACTGCTGGTGTGGAAGGGTCGCGATCTGCTTATTGACCTGCTGCGGCGACTCGGCGCAACTGCTGCAGTAGCCGAGATGGAGGCGCGTGGCATTGGCCGGGAGGTGCGTGGCAGCCTCAATCGCAGCGTGAATGCCGAGACCGCGAACCTCACGCGTGCCGTCCGCGCCGGGATTCGACAGGCGCGAGCCTGCACCGTGGCGCTCGAGGAGGAGCTGCTGCAGGCGGAGAGCCTGCATGTGCGCGTCGCACATGTTCGATCCGGAGCCCCCGAGGCGACCCTGGCGGAGCTTGCCGCTGACCTCTCGATGGCACGCTCGACGGTGCAACGGGCGCTCGTTGAGATTGAGCGTCGTGTCAGTGCGGCGCAGGCGGGCGGCCACTCCGTGGGGCAACCTCTGCGATGATTCACGTATGAGCAGCCGGCAGATCACGATCATTGCGAATTGGAAGGCCAACCTTCCGCCAAGCGACGAGGTTGCGCTTGCAAAGGAGATCGCCGAAGGGGTGGGGAGCACACTGCGGGCCGCCCATAACCCCGCACGCCTTCGGGTCCTGCTTGCACCGAGCACGCTCGGCCTCGTCTCCGTCGCATCCCTACTGCGACGTGAGTACCCCCAGGCCGGCATAGAGGTTGCCGCGCAAGACTCCTCACTCACGGGTTCGGGTGCATTCACCGGTGAGATCCCGGCCGATCATCTGGTTGGAATTGCCCCTGTCGTGATCGTGGGTCACTCCGAGCGCCGGCGCAACCATGGCGAAAGCGATGCCATCGTCGGCGGCAAGCTCGCTCGCGTGGTGGCGGCTGGGCTCGCCCCGGTGCTGTGCGTTGGCGATGACCTCGCTGGGGCAGAGATCGGTGCACGCGTCGCCTATGTGCAGGCCCAATGTGCGGCCGCCCTTACTGCCGCGGAACGCGCCGGGTGTAGCACGGCACAACTCTTCGCCGCGGGGATCGTGATCGCCTATGAGCCTGTCTGGGCGATCGGCACGGGAAACCCAGCGTCGGTGGAGATTGCCGAGGCGATCGCTCACGGCCTCCGGAGCGCGCTGCAGCGTGACGAGCTCCCCGTCCTCTACGGAGGCTCCGTCGACGCCGCTTCAGCAGCGGCATGGTTCGGTGCTCCGACACGGCGCACGAGCATCGATGGCCTCCTCGTCGGTGGCGCCTCGCTCCATGCTGATCGCTTCGTTGCCATCGTGCGCGCCGCGTTAGCGGTGACGAGGCCGGCATGATTTCGACCACACCCCCTCGCCTTGCCCTCATCATCGTTGACGGATTTGGCATCGGCGATGGTGGCCCGTGCGATGCGATCACTGCCGCATCTATGCCGAATTGGCGAGCGCTCTGTGTGCAGCACCCCCATACGACGCTGGGGGCGAGTGGCGAAGCGGTCGGACTCCCACCCGGCCAAATGGGGAATAGCGAGGTTGGTCACCTCAACATCGGGAGCGGCCAGCGCGTGCCGCAAGATCTTCCCCGCATTGATGCGGCGATAGCCGATGGCTCGTTCGCGCAGATGACCGGCCTGCGTAACGCGCTACGCGCAGCCAAGGAGAGTGGCCTCCACCTGATCACGCTGCTCGGAGGCGGCGGTGTGCATGCGAACGATCGCCATGCGATTGAGGTGCTGCGTGTCGCGCAGGAGTCTGGCGTCTCGCGGATTCTGGTCCACCTTCTACTCGACGGTCGTGATACGCCGCCTCGCTCAGCCGCGGTAGCGCTCGACTCGTTCCAGCGGCGCATGCGCGACGCAGCGCCATCTGCGCAGATCGCTACGATTGGCGGGCGCTACTTCGGCATGGATCGCGATGACCGTTGGGAGCGCACCGCCGCTGCCCTTGATGTGATCGTCCTCGATGGCGATCGTCAGGCACAGAGTCCAGAGGTCGCCCTCGAGGAGGCGTACGCGCGCGGAGAGAGCGATGAGTTTGTCCAACCAACGAGGGTGGCGCTGCACGATGCAGCGGGGCATCGATTCACGCCGACCGACGTGGTGATCCATGCAAACTTCCGAGCCGATCGTGCGCGACAGCTGGTTCGTGCGCTGGCGGCACCGGAGTTGCCCGAGCATTCACGCCCAGCCGCACTCCCGGTGCGCTGCTGGGGGATGACCTCATACGGCGAGGGAGGCGGTCTGTCACTCGTACAGCCGATCTTTGGGCCCGCTGTTGTGCCATCACTCACTGGGCTCGCCGCAGCCGCCGGCCTGCGACAACTGCACGTTGCAGAGACTGAGAAGTACGCACACGTGACGTACTTCTTCAATGGCGGGATCGAGGCGGCGTTTCCGGGAGAGCGGCGCAGGCTCATCCCCAGTGACCACGTCGCCACCTATGACCTGGCGCCAGAGATGCAGGTGGGGGCGATCGCGACGGCGGTCGTTGAGGCCATCGAGCAGGGCGACGAGGGGCTGATCGTTGCGAATATCGCCAACCCCGACATGGTCGGCCATACGGGCAACTTTGCCGCCACGGTGCGCGCGTGCGAAGCAACCGACCGCGCGATTGGCGCGATCGCCGCGGCGGCTGCCGCTGCGAATGTGACCCTCCTGATCACCGGCGACCATGGGAATGCCGAGGTGATGTGCGACGCTGATGGTGCGCCACTCACGAGTCATACCCTGCAGCGAGTGCCACTGCTCGTTGCGTATGGGGCGGGCGCTGGACGAGCGCTCGCAGAGGGGGATCTCCGGGATGTCGCCCCCACCGCCTGTGCACTGTTGGGCCTCCACCCTGACCCTGCGATGACGGGGGAGTCCCTCCTTCGCCCCTAGCGGGCAGGCGCCCCTTCCGTGGGTCGGATGGTAGAGTGAGCGGACCAGTCAGTAGTCCAGTAGGAGGATCCATGAATCCAGTACTCGCCCTCGGGCAGATCGTTGTCAGCATCTTCTTGATCATCGCGATCCTCATGCAGTCTCGAGGGATCGGCCTCAGCTCTGCCTTCGGTGGCGACTCCAGCGTATATCGCTCACGTCGAGGTGTTGAGCGGCAGCTGCTGCGCTTTACGATCGCGCTGATCATCCTCTTTGTCGGATTCTCGGTGCTCGGCTACCTCCAGACGAATTAAGCCGGACCGCTCTGGTGCGCAGGCAAAACGGCGCCCGACAGGGGCTCACCCGTAAGATCGTTGCGGTGCTCTTTGCTGCCGCAGCGCTCTTTGCCGGAGCTGCCCAACTTGGGCTCATCAGTGCCCAGGCCCCCGGGGTGGGTGTTCCAGGCGGCGATTTGCCATCTGGTGAGGGGGTACTGGCCGTCGGCGTCGTTGGGATCGCCTCAACGCCCATTCCACTCTTCGCGGAGACCGCCGCTGACCGCGCCGTGGTGTCACTGACGTATCGTGGTCTCACGCGCCTTGATGCCAGCGGATGGCCAGGGCCAGACCTTGCCTCTACCTGGAGCGTCGCCGCAGATGGGCTCTCATGGACGATTACCTTGGACCCGGCCGCGCACTGGCAAGATGGCGCATCAGTTACCGCAGCCGATGTGCTGCTGACAATCTCCCTTGCCGCCGAACTTGGCACTGCAGGAGGGTACTGGCAGTCCATCACCGCGGAGGAGGGTGATGACCCCGGTACCGTGAAGCTGAGTGCGTCGCGAGCGCTGGCGAACCTGCCGACGATGCTCGGCTCACTCCCGCTTCTCTCTGCGACGCAGTTTGCCGGTCTGAGCGCCGCGCAGATTCGGAGTTCCGATGTGGCGAAGGTGCCGCAGGGGACTGGCCCTTATCGCATCACGAGCATCTCCTCTGGGGGTGCTGGTCTGATTCGACGCACCGACCTCCTCGCCTCCGACCTCGTCGCCCTCGCTGCGGAGGGAACATCTGCCGAGAAGATCGCGCTCTACTTCTTTCCGGACGCCGCCTCAGCGCTCCGTGGCTGGAGCGCCAGCACGCTCGATCAGCTTGTCGGGCTCGATATTGCCGACGCGCGAAGCGGCACCGCGGCCCGGGGCAGCACGATTGAGCTTGGCTCCACGGTCTTTACGGGAATTGCGACAAACCTACGGCCCGGGAGCATCTTGCGCGACCCCCGACTTCGGGCGGGTCTCGCAGCGCTTCTCGACCCAGTTGCAATCACGACCCAATTCGGGGGTTCGGTTGCACGAACGCCCGTCACGCCACTCTCGTGGGGGTGGAGCGCACTCCCTGATGCGAGCAGCGGCGTCGACTTCGCGACGAGCCAATTCAAGGCCGTTAAATGGAAGATGGGGGCCAGTGGATGGTCGCCCCCCGGTGGCCCAGTAGCGCGCCTGGAGATTCTGACCCTGCCGGCGCTGGCGCACCCCGTTGATGCCGCAATCGCGGCGCAGGCGGCGGCTGCATGGACCGCCTTCGGGATTCCGACACGAGTCACAGAACTCTCTCCGATCGATCTCACCAGCCGCCTTGCCTCAGGAACGTTCCAACTCGCCGTACTGAACGTTGATGTGGGCATCGATGTGGATCTCTACCCACTCTTAGGGTCTGGTGCCGTCCTGACTGGCGGCAATGTTGCTGGTATTCAGCTGAAAGATCTTGATCTCCTGCTCAATCGCGCCCGCCAGCCAGGTGATCGGGCGACACGCACCGCGACGTTGCTGGCACTGCAGAAATGGCTTGCGGCAACCAACTACCTCTTGCCGATCCGCTTCCGCGCGGTGGAACTCTTGACCGCAACCCGTGTAACGCAGGTGGGCCCAATGCTCGTGGGAGAGCCCGAGAGCTACCTACGGGCTGTGCTATCCTTCCGCCTCGCGACCCCCTAAGCGATTAGGGGGTTCGAACGGGTCGAGGTGGCGGAATTGGCAGACGCGCTGGCTTCAGGAGCCAGTGTCCGCAAGGACGTATGGGTTCAAGTCCCTTCCTCGATACCAGCACCTGTGCCCAGGTGGCGGAATTGGTATACGCGTACGTTTGAGGGGCGTATGACGCAAGTCATCCGGGTTCAAGTCCCGGTCTGGGCACCACATCACTCCTGCTGACGGCCACGGGCCGCAGCCGCACCCGGGCGGTTAGCTCAGTTGGTAGAGCACCTCGTTTACACCGAGG
>JBBAWM010000002.1:0-254481 GCA_040397175.1 Candidatus Limnocylindrus sp.
GCAGCCGCACCCGGGCGGTTAGCTCAGTTGGTAGAGCACCTCGTTTACACCGAGGGGGTCGGGGGTTCGAGCCCCTCACCGCCCACCAGCACCCCCGTTAGCCTCCCCATGGGTGCCTCGTTGCGCCCCTCGGCGGGGGAGGGTATCCTTGCCGCCGTTGGTGCGTACGGTCGCGTGGCTGCGGGCGTCGGGCCGAGATAGCTCAGTTGGTAGAGCACGCGCCTGAAGAGCGCGGTGTCGCCAGTTCGAATCTGGCTCTCGGCACCACTAAAGGTTGAACGGTGCGGAAGTGGCTCAGTTGGTAGAGCATCACATTGCCAATGTGAAGGTCGCGGGTTCGAGTCCCGTCTTCCGCTCCACTCCCTCCTTTGGGGACTCGAGGGGTCGTTGCCCCTTCGTCTAGTGGTAGGACAGCGGACTTTGGATCCGTGAACCGAGGTTCGAATCCTCGAGGGGCAGCCAGCACACACAGGGCGACGTACCCAAGTGGTCTAAGGGGGGGGTCTGCAAAACCCCTATTCGCCGGTTCGAATCCGGCCGTCGCCTCCAACCTCCCACCGTTGAAGCCCCCCGCACCCCCTGCTACACTCACAGCTGCCTTTCGGCTCCGGCCCACTACGCAAGTCGCGTAGGGCGCACCGGGGCGAATCCATAGGAAGGAGTGGCCAATGCGCCGCTATGAGCTCATGCTAATTCTCCGTCCCGACGTGACGGAAGTGCGCACGAAGGCGATCTTCGAGCGCACCACCCGCTCCATTACCGAGCAGGGCGGAACGATCCTGAAGGACGTTGCCTGGGGCCGCCGCCGCATGGCGTATGAGATCGACCACGCCAAGGATGGCGTCTATCAGATCTACGTCTTCGAGGTTGCCGCATCGGCGATCGCCGAGATCGAGCGCGTCCTCCTGATCACCGAAGAGGTGCTTCGTCACCTGGTGATCCGCGACGAGCGCAAGGGTGCCGCCGCACTGCGCGACTTCAATCTTGATGGTGGCTCACCAGCCCGACTCGAGCTTGACGCCGATGACACTGAAGGCGAAATCGCCGCCGCAGCTGCAGCAGCCGCTGCAGCCGACGGGGAGTAGTCCATGTCGTTCGCGAAGATCAGCATCATCGGAAACCTTGGTGCCGACCCAGAGCTGAAGTACACCGCCGATGGCAAGCCGCGACTGGAGATGCGCGTTGCCACCAATGAGCGTCGTAAGGCTGCTGGCGGCGACTGGGAAGATAAGACCACCTGGTACCGCGTCATCATGTTTGGTGAGCGATCGGTGAAGTTGGCTGAGTGGCTCCGCAAGGGGCGCAAGGTCTACGCCGAGGGCCGACTGCAGGTTGACCTGTACGACTCCAAAGAGGGCGAGAAGCGCGTTGCGCTCGACATCCTCGCGAGCGAAGTCGTCATCGTGGATCGCAATCCTGACGCTGATCCGAACGCGCCACGCGCGCCGCGATCGGCCGCACCGAGCCAGGGTGCTCCCGAAGAGAGCAACCAGTCGGCGCCGAGCGATCTCGACGACCTTCCTTTCTAAACCCAACCACATCGAATTGAGAGGAGCACACCATGCCTGAGGCACCAAAGCGATTCAAGAAGCGTGATGACAAGTTCGGCGCAGGGCGACGTCGTCGCGTCTGCTCGTTCTGCAGCGATAAGCAGGGATACATTGACTACAAGGAGATCAATCGTCTCCGCCGCTATCTCTCAGACCGCGCCAAGATCGAGCCACGTCGCAAGACGGGCACGTGCGCACAGCATCAGCGTGAAGTGACCGCAGCGCTCAAGCGCGCTCGGCAGATGGCGCTCTTGCCGTACGCACCGCAGCACCAGGGCTAGGTCTGGTAGGGGGCTGACCATGGCGAAGAGCACCGGCCACGAGTTTGACGGGATCACCGCCTATTTAGAGGGGGACTTCCGGCCGCTGGTTGATGCCAAGGTAAGCGTTATGACGCATGCGTTCCTCTATGGCACAGCGTGCTTTGAGGGAATTCGCGCCTACTGGAACGCGGACGAACAGCAACTCTTTGCGCTGAAGGTGACCGAACACCTCGAGCGTATGCGCTCCTCCTGCAAGATCTTGCTCATGGACCCGCTGCCAGATGTGCAGGAGGTTAAGGGTATCGTCGTCGAGCTCCTGAAGCGCAACGCCTTTAAAGAGGACGTCTACATTCGGTCAAGCGTCTACAAGAGCACCAAGGCGATCGGCGTACGACTCCATGGGCTGGAGAACGACCTCTATGTTGTCTCTGTGCCGTTTGGCGACTACATCGATACGGCGACGGGCATTCGCTGTGCGACCGTCGCCACGCGCCGGACCTCGGATCTCGCCATTCCAGCGCGAGCCAAGGTCGCTGGCAACTATGTGAACAGCGCCTTCTCGAAGAGCGAGGCAGGGCTGAACGGCTTTGACGAGGCGATCGTGCTGACCGAGGCGGGGAAGGTCTCCGAAGGCTCCGCCGAGAACCTCTTCATGGTGCGCGGCGGCAAGCTGATCACCCCTGGCGTTAACGACGACATCCTCGAGGGGATCACGCGCGCGGGCATCATTGAGATTGCCGCCGAACTTGGCATTCCAGTGGCCGAGCGACAGATCGACCGCAGCGAGCTCTACATTGCCGACGAGATCTTCCTCGTAGGAACGGGCGCGCAGGTTTCCCCAGTGATTGAGGTCGATCATCGATCTGTCGGGACCGGGAAGATTGGCGAGCTAACGAAGCGAATCCAGAGCCGCTACTTTGACGCCGTGCGAGGCAAGGTGCCCGCCTACAAGCACTGGCTCACCCCGATCTACTAAACCCGGGGGCGCCCTCTACGGGGCGATGGTCGGAACATCGGCGCCAGTAATGATCTCCACATCGACCGTGACGGTCGGATCGTCAATGCGCGTCGCCGTTAGTCCAAGGAGCCGCTCCAACAGGGCAAGGGAGACCGGCATTCGCTGCTCGGCACCGTTGTAGACGACGAAGCGAGTAGTGAGCAGGCCGATCTCGCCCGGCGTGATGCCGGTTGGCACTGAGGCATCGAGGCCCGCGCGAGTTAGGGCTGCGGCTAGGACTCCAGCCTCGCCCTTTCGCCCCGTCCCATTCAGTACCCAGATGCGGGCGGCCTCCCTGGCGAGTGCATCGGCTTCGCGCTCCTCCTTCGTTGGTTGCGCGGTGAATGCCTTGAGCACAGCCGCGCGGATCTTCGCAACGTCTGGGGTGATGATGTACCCGCGGGCGTCCGATCCAACAACTTGATAGGTCGGTGGTGTGAAAACAACGCTTCGGATGCTTCCTGCATCAATTTGCCCAATGAGGTCCAAGAGTAGTGGGAGATCCTGCTGCGGAAAGTCACTCTTCAGTGAGTCTTTTAGTGCCGTGGCGAGCGATGGGAGGTTTCTGCTGATCGCAGCCATGTCACTCTGGGCACGGATTGCGGAGATCACCTGCTGCTGTCGGGCCGCACGATCGAAGTCAGAACTGCCGTGTCGTGATCGGGCAAAGATCAGCGCCTCGGCACCATCCATGGCGTGGACCCCTGCGAGGAGGTGAATTCGTACGTGCTGCCCACCGCCAAGTGGATACGAATCGTCGGTGACTGGATTGCGCGCAGTTACACGTACGCCATCAAGGGCATCGACGATCTCCTGGAAACCGGAGAAATTCACCATCAGCGAGTAATCGATCTTCATGCCGTAGAAGTTGCCGAGCATCTCACGCAGCGCAGGCATGGGGCCTTCGGGGAATACCTCTGGATGCCGACTGGCTGAGGCGTAGTACGAATTGATCTTGTTTCCATAGGTTGCACCGTAGAGGCGTTGCGCCGCCATCGGAACGGGGAAATCAACCGTGTCGCGTGGGATGCTGAACATTGTCACCGTTCCATTGACCGGATCAACGCTGGCAACGATCAGTGTGTCGGTGTTGAATGAGGTGCTACTGCCTCGTTGGTCGATGCCGACGAGCAGCACGTTGAGTCGCTCCTTCCCGTCCCATCGCGGCGCCGGGGTGGCACCTGGGGTTTCCGTTCCCGAAGAGAAGATGCCGCCGACGAGCTCAGATGCGGTGGCGACGTAGCTGCCCATGATCAAGTGGAGCGAGAGGGCGGCGATGAGCGCGACGACAAGTCCGGTGAGTGAGGTGCCCATGGAGCGAAGCCCGCTCTCTCGCCGAATGGCCCCGCGCCAGGCATCGGCGGCGGCGGCACCGCGCCAGGCGGCAAGCAGAATATTGAGAATTCCAGCCGCACTCAGTCCGAAGGGGGTGATGAGGAGGCCAACGAGACCGGGCAAACCGTCGGCCGCGACGATGCCGCCGACGAGGGCGAGGAGGAGGGTAGGCGGCGCAAGGAAAAGCAGCGCCGCTCTCCAGCGCCGCTCATAGAAGTGCCCAAACCCCGGTACGACGAGCGAAAAGACAGCCGCGGCGAAAGCTGAGCGTCGCGGGGTCTCGGAGGGTTGGCTCATAACGAGAACCATACCGCCTCATGGCGAAGGGGGGTGCCCCCGTTTGCCATGTCGGGGGTGGCGTGGCACGCTCCTCTCAATGTTTAACCCTGTTGATTCGAAGCCTGACCTGATCGGCCTGGAGCACCAGATGCTGGCGCGCTGGCGTGCCGAGGGAACGTTCGATCGCCTACGCGCGCAGACGGCTGGTGGCGAGCCCTGGTCGTTCCTTGATGGACCGATCACCGCGAACAATCCCATGGGCGTCCACCATGCCTGGGGCCGCACGTACAAGGATCTCTTCCAGCGTTTCCGTGCGTCACTTGGGCATGAACTCCGCTGGCAGCAAGGGTTCGATTGTCAGGGCCTCTGGGTCGAGGTCAATGTTGAGAAGGAGCTCGGTCTGACCTCGAAGCGCCAGATCGAGGAGCGTGGCCTCGCCGAATTCATCCAACTCTGCAAGCAACGGGTGCTGACGTACGCAGCGCGACAGACCGAACAGTCAATTCGCCTTGGCATGTGGATGGATTGGAACGACCCGGCAGACCTCTTGCGCCTCCGTGACGCGCTCAGCGCTACGCCAGGGAGCGAGATGGCGATTGCTGGTGCCGCCGGAGAGGTGCGTGGAACGCCAGAGCGCCTGATCGGGCAGCTCGGCGCACCCGAGATCGGTGGCTCGTACTTCACCTTCTCTGACGAGAATAACGACCTGATCTGGAGCTTCCTCGCCGAATGCAACCGTCGCGGCTGGCTCTATAAGGGGAGCGACAGCATGCCGTGGTGCACTCGGTGTGGCACAGGTATTAGCCAGCACGAGATGACGGAAGGGTATGCCGACCGAGACGACCCCTCCGCCTACTTCTCCTTCCCACTCGTTGATCGACCGGGTGAAGAGCTCCTGGCATGGACGACGACGCCGTGGACGATTCCAGCAAACGTCGCCGCTGCGGTGAACCCGTCGCTCTCGTATGAACTGGTGGAATTTGATGGGCGCAAGCTCTGGATCGGTGCCACACGCCGCGTCGCGGCACTTGGCGGTGGCGCACCTCGTGCCAAGGTGCTTGAGACCAAGCAGGGGAGCGAGCTGGTGGGATGGCGCTACCGCGCCACGTTCGACGCCGCCCCAGCCGTAACGGAGGCACTCGGAGTAGACGGTGCCGCGCACCGCGTCATCGCCTGGGGTGATGTTGGCGCGGAGGAGGGGACGAGCATCGTGCACATCGCCCCCGCTTGCGGAAGTGAAGATCACGCCCTCTGCGTTACTGAAGGGCTGCCGATGATCTCGCCCATCGATGAGAGCGGTATCTACCTCGAGGGTTTCAATGATCTCATCGGCAAAGATTGGCTCGCCGTTACCGATCTCGTCTTTGCGGCGCTTGAGCAGAGCGGCAGCCTCCTACGTCGCGAGAAGATCACCCATCGATATCCGCACTGCTGGCGCTGCGCAACGCCGCTTGCCTTCCGACTGGTCGATGAGTGGTTCATCAGCATGGGCACCACCTACGAGAAGCCCCGCGAGCAGCTGAGCCCAGCCGAGAAGGCGGCAAGCCTCCGCTATCAGATCATGGATGTGGTTGACAACATTTCCTGGCTCCCCGCATTCGGACACGATCGGGAGCTGGACTGGCTTCGCAACATGAGCGACTGGATGATTTCCAAGAAGCGCTATTGGGGCTTGGCACTGCCGATCTACGAGTGCGACGTGTGCGGCACGGTCGAGGTGCTTGGCTCGCGCGCAGAGCTTGAGAAGCGTGCCACTGCCGGGCTTGATGCGCTTGCGGGGCATAGCCCGCACCGCCCATTTATCGATGAGGTACGTATCGCCTGTGCGAAGTGCGGGGGCGAGGTGCGCCGTGTTCCCGATGTGGGGAATCCATGGCTCGACGCGGGGATCGTCTCGCTTTCGACGATGCGATATCGCAGTGATCCCGAGTACTGGAAGCGTTGGTTCCCCGCAGCACTGATTACGGAGAGCTTCCCCGGCCAGTTCCGCAACTGGTTCTATTCGCTGCTCGCCATGTCGACGGTGATGGTCGGAAGCGAGCCAACGAAGACCGTGTTCGGTTACGGACTTGTCTTTGCCGAAGACGGTCGGCAGATGCACAAGAGTTGGGGGAACTCCATTGAATTTGATGAGGCGGCCGATCGCATGGGTGCCGACGTCATGCGCTGGCTCTTTGCTGGTTCCCGCCCCGAAGAGAACGTGCACTTCGGTTGGAACGGGGCTGATGAGGCCCGCCGCAAGCTCCTGGTTCTATGGAACGTGTACGCCTTCCACATCGGCTATGCGAATAGCGCCGGCTGGCGCCCCGGCAACGCAGCACGCCCCGTGGCCGAACGGGGTGCCATGGACCGCTGGATCCTGAGCCGTACCGCCAACCTCGTGGCGAGTGTCGAGGGGGCACTCCTCGGCTATGACGCCGAATCGGCCGTTGCACGGTTGGAGGTCGCCATCGATGAGCTCTCCACCTGGTACCTGCGCCGCTCTCGAGATCGCTTCGACCTCGCCGCCCCAGAGGCGGATCGAAACGATGCCTTTGCGAGCCTTCATGAGGCCCTTGTGACCCTGCTACAGGCAGCCTCGTCGATTGCACCAATGCTCACCGATGCCATCTACACAAACCTTGTCGCCGACGGGGCAACGAGCAGCATCCACCTTCAGCCGTGGCCACGGGAGCGTGTGCAACATTGGCGTGATCCGGCGCTTGAGGATGCGATGAGCCGGGTGATCCGTGCTGCCGAACTAGGGCGCTCCGTGCGCAGCGCCGCCTCAATCCGAACCCGCCAGCCGCTTGCGCTCGCGCGGGTCGTCTTCGGTGGCAAAACCCCCCACGCTGAGCTCCTTGCAATCCTGGCCGACGAACTGAATGTGAAGCGCGTTGAGCCAGTCACTGATGCATCAGGACTCTTTGAGCGCAAGGTCAAGGTGCTACTCCCGAAGGTTGGCAAGCGCCTCGGTGACAAGCTGCAGGCAGTTCTTGCTGCTGCGCGAACGGGCGATGTTGAATTCCTTGATCGTGGGGCTGTTCGCATTCAAGGACTCGATTTTGCGCCAGACGAGATCGAGATCCAGGCAATCCCACGCCAAGGAGGCTTCGTTGCGGAGGGGGGCGGCCTCGTCGTCGAACTTGAGACCGCCCTCACGCCTGAACTGGTCGCGGAGGGTGATGTCCGCGAGCTCTCCCGTGCGGTGCAGGATCTGCGTAAGCGAGCTGGGCTACAGATAGGCGATCCCATCGCGGTCTACCTTCCCGAATCAGCTCGCTCCATTGCCGCATACAGCGAACAACTTGCACAGAGTGTTGGTGCGCGCACGGTCACATTCGATGGGAGCGTTGGCGAGAGCGCCGACCAGATTGAGCTCTCCTTTGGCGTCACTGCGTTCTCGTTCAGTCGGTTCGCCTGATGAGGCGAGCGACGCTGCTCTTGATCGCCCTCTCGCTCATTGCAGTGGACCGGGGATGCAAGATGCTGGTTGATGGGATTGACCTTGGTACCCCCCACCAACTGATCGGTTCATTTCTCCAGATTATCCGTGGCGAGAATCGTGGTGGCCTATTCGGTATCGTGCAAGGGAGCGCGCCCATCCTCGCCGTGCTCAGCCTCGGCGTGATCCTAGCGCTGGTCTTCTATCACGAGCGTGAGGGAGTTCGGCACGTGTCGCCACTGACCATTGGGGTCGGTCTGCTTATTGGTGGCGCCATAGGGAATTTTATCGACCGCATGGCTTTCGGGTACGTACTTGATTTCGTCGATATTGGGGTGGGTAGCCTTCGGTTCTGGACTTTCAACATCGCGGATGCTGGGATTAGTCTCGGGATCGTGATTTTGTTCATAGATACGGTGTGGCGTTCTCGTAGTACGGTTCGAGCATGAGCGAGGCACGTGAACTTGATCTGCCGATCCCACCTGAGGCGGCGCGGCAGCGTGCGGACCGCTTTGTGGCTGATCGAAGCGGTCTCTCGCGCTCGTTCGTGCAGCGACTCATCTCAGAGGGGCATCTCACGATGGGCGGCCTCATCGTGCGCGCGAGCGCAACGCTCGTCGCAGGGCAGACGCTTCACCTCGTGATCCCGCCGGTGAGCGAGGCGACGCTGCTCGCCGAAGATATCCCCCTCACGGTGGTGTACGAAGACGAGGACATCGTGGTGGTCAATAAGCCCGCCGGCCTTGTCGTCCATCCGGCACCTGGACATGCAACCGGCACCCTCGTGAATGCGCTCCTGCACCATGTGGAGGAGTTACCAGGAATCGCCGGAGTGGCGCGTCCCGGGCTCGTGCATCGCCTCGATAAAGACACCAGCGGCCTGCTGATCGTTGCCAAGGGTGACGTGGCGCAGCTAAGTCTGATGGCGCAGCTGAAGGCGCGACGCATCAAGAAGACCTACCTCGCGTTAGTTCAGGGTTCGGTAGCCGCCGAACTCGGGCGCATCGAGGCGCCGATCGGACGAGATCCGAATGAGCGAAAGCGCATGGCGGTGGTCGCGGGTGGTCGCGAGGCGACGACAGGGTACCGAGTGCGGGAGCGATTCCCAGGGTGGACTCTCCTTGAGGTGGACCTCATCACCGGCCGCACCCACCAGATTCGCGTGCACCTTACGGAGATCGGGCATCCAATCGCCGGTGACCCAACCTATGGGAACGGCACCAGCCGACGCGGCCCCGAGGGGACAACGCGCCTCTTCCTTCACGCCTGGAAGATTGTCTTTGCTCACCCGCGTGATGGGCGTTTGATGCGCCTCGAGGCTGAACTCCCCGCCGATCTGCAGGCGCCCCTTGATGCGCTACGGTTGCACTCCAGCAGGGGGGAGGGGTGATGGAGCCACAGCGACGCGTCGGGGCACCAGGCGCCCAGGTGATCGTGATCTCTGGGCCGAGCGGCGTGGGCAAAGACACGATCATCAACGAGCTGCGCCGCCGTCCAGTGGGCCAGACCTTCCACTACGTCGTCACCTGCACCACACGGCCACCCCGCACGGGCGAAATGGACGGCGTCCACTACCACTTCCAGAGCCGCGAATCGTTTGATGCCCTGAATGCCGCAGGCGAACTCCTTGAGGCGGCCACGGTTCACGAACGATCGTACGGAACCCCACGCGACGAGGTGCGCGGTGCGCTCTCCCGTGGGCAAGATGCGCTCTGCAAGATCGATGTGCAGGGTGCTCGGAGCCTGCGAAAGGTCATCCCTGAGGCGCTCCTCATCTTCGTTGCGCCACCATCCCCAGAGGCCCTCGCTGAGCGGCTCGCGGGCCGGGGCACGGAGACGGCCGACGAACTGGTGACGCGCGCGCGGAACGCGATTACGGAGATGGAACGCGCGCAGGAGTATGACTATTTGGTGTTGAACGAGACTGGCTATCCCGAGGAAGCCGCGGCTCAAGTCGAGAAGATCGTCCTCGCTGAGCGTGCGAAGCACCCGGAGCGTCGGATTTCGGTGTGACGGGGGGCGCTGAGCCTCATGCGTTGACGTCGCCAACCGTCCTCCGCGTCGCCGTCGATGTGCCGGGGGCTCCTGGGGAGCGAGTGTATGACTACCTTGCCGGCGACGTAACCCCCTTCAGCATCGGCGATGGCGTGATCGTCCCCTTTGGGGGGCGGCGTGCGGTCGGCATCGTGGTTGCGCTGAATCCAACTGATCTACCACCATCTGGAATCACGCTGAAACCGATCGAGGGGCGACTGGGCAGTGCGCCGCTCGTCACCCCGCTCCTCATGTCGCTTGCAGAGTTCATTGCAACGCGTTGGGCCGCCCCGATCGCCACCACGGTGCGATCGCTCCTCCCTGCTGGAATGCTCGATGCCGTCGTGCTGGAGGCGCGTCGGGTGGGTCAAGCGAGCGACGCCTCTGCACGCATTGGACTCGGCGAAGAATGGGTCGCCGTGGAGCGACTGACGGGAGCGCGCGGCACGACGCGCGCAGCAACGCTCAAGAGCCTACGCCAGCTCGAGCTACTGGGTGAGGCGGAGCGTCGCTGGTCACTGGTGCGTCGCGGTGCGCAGAGCCTTGACACAACCTTTGCTGCGCTGATGACCGATGCGGCTCCTGCGATCCTTGCAGCGATGCGACTCGGTAGCCGACAGGTTGCCGCAGTGGCGCAGCTCACCGCTGCGGCGCGCGCCGCAGATCCTTGGATCGTGGCAAGTTCGCTCCCTGGAGGCCTTCCAACGGCACGCCGGCTTGCAGATGCTGGCGCTGTTCAGCTTGAGGTTCGGCGTTTCCAGCGTCGCCATGCCGAACGACGAAGCGCGCGCGTTGATATCGCGGGTTCCGTTGTCACCCTGAACAGCGTGCAGCGCGAGATTGTCGATGCTGTCTGTGCACCCGGTGCGGCGGGGAAGACTCTGCTCGTCGATGGTCCACCCGGCTCCGGCAAGAGCCGTGCCGCCGCCGATGCGGCGGTGCGGATGATCGCCAGTGGCCGTTCGGTCCTCTGGCTCGTGCCCGAGGCGGCACAGGTGGCGATCGCTGCCGATATGCTCGCCACCGTCGGTGGCGTGCCTGAGCCAATCCACTCTGGACTAAGTGCTGGAGAACGACTCGATGCACACGACCGTCTGCTTGAGCCTGGGCCGCATCTGGTCATAGGCACGCGCGTTGCGCTCGGTGCCTTGCGCGAAGAGGTTGGCCTCGTCGTGGTGGACGAAGAGCATGAGGGCGCATACAAGTCTGATCGCACACCGCGGCTGCATGCACGCGACGCCGCGCGAGAGCTGGCACGACGTGCTGGCGCCGCAACGCTGCTGCTGAGCGCCACCCCGGCAATCGAATCGCTTGCGCGCGCCGAGATTGAGGGTTGGCGCCGCTTCACGTTGCCGCGACGAACTCCAGCCCCCCTCGTTGAGGTGATTGATTTGCGGCAAGAACTCGCCGATGGCTGGCGCGGCATGATGAGCCGCTCACTCCTCGAGCGCCTCTCGGGGCTCGATTGGAGTGGGGGAGCGCAGGCGCTCCTGATCATCAATCGTCGCGGTTTAGCCTCGGCCCTGCTCTGCCGGGACTGCGGTGCTGCGCAATCGTGCCCTTCGTGCGAACGACCCCTGGTACTCCATAGCGCCGGATCGCTGTTGCGCTGTCACGGCTGCGGCATCGCCGCGGAGCCACTTACTCGCTGCCCGTCGTGTGGCGGGGCACGCATTCGCGCGCTCGGCGGCGGCACCGAACGTCTCGAGGCTGAGGTGCGCGCGGCGCTTCCCGGCGTGATCGTTGATCGCCTCGATGCGGACGCGGCATCAGCGATCGGTTCTGGCGACCGCATTCTCGATGCATTCCGCAGTGGTCGAACGCAGATCCTTGTTGGCACCGCCCTGGCAGCGAAGGCGCTCGATCTGCCATCGCTGGCGCTTGTCGGCATCGTTTCGGCAGACACGGGTCTCCTCCTTCCTGACGAACGGGCGGCGGAGCGTGCGGTGGCGCTGGTCGTTCAGGCGGTGGGGCGACTCGGGCGCGGCGCAGAGGCGGGCGTTGCAGTCATTCAAAGCTATCGCCCGCAAGACCCCGCGATCACTGCGGCCGTGGAGATTGCCCGCGGGGGGAGTGTCGAGGCGTGGCGTGCCCGCGAGATCGGCTTGCGGAGGGCGGCCGGCGGCGCACCGCTCTTCCGCACCATCAAGGTCAGTGCGGCGGCGGCAACCGCGGCTGCAGCACGTCGCAACATCGAGGGGCTGGCAGCCACCCTCCGCACCGCAGCCACCGCAGGAGGCGACGAAGGGGCGCGCATTCTCGGACCGATCCCCGCATGGGTGCCGCGGCGGGCCGGGCGCTGGCGGGAGAATCTGATCTTGCGCGCTGCGAGCCTTGAGCCGTATCTGCCGCTGATCCGTGGACGCGATCTCACCGTCGATGTGGACCCAGAGACCCTCCTGTAACGCTTGCTAGAATCTCGCCATGAGTGTTCGTCCGATCCTGTTCCTTGGTGACCCGCGGCTGCGCCTACCTGGGGCGCCCGTAGAGCAGTTCGGGAAGTTGCTGCACTCCCTCCTTGATGATTTGGCGCACACCATGCGCGCCGCACCAGGGGTCGGGCTTGCCGCACCGCAGCTTGGTGAACCAATGAACGTTGCTGTTGTGGAGGCGAGGGGGAAGACCTATGAGTTGGTGAACCCTCGCATCGTGCGCGATACGGGGGACCAGACCGACCTCGAGGGCTGCCTCTCGATCCCCGGATATGTCGCGGAGATCACGCGGAAAGAGCGCGTTTGGGTCGAAGCGCAAGATCGCACTGGCCGCCCGTACAAGTTCAGCGAACATGGGTTCTTGGCGCGCGCAGTGCAGCATGAGCTCGACCATCTCGCTGGAACCCTCTACATCGATTACCTGGACTCCATGGATCAGCTGATCGCCGTAGATGAAGATGATGATGAGGAGCCAGACGATTCACCTGAGGCCGCCGTCGTTGCGCGGCGCCGCAAGGCGTTGCGAGGGCATAGTCACAAGTAGTCGCCTGATCCTGTTTGGGAGTGGCGGATTCGCGGTCCCGTCGTTCCGTGCGGTCGCGTCGGATCCTCGCTTTGACATCGTCGCTGTCGTGACGGCGCCACCGCGTGCCGCGGGCCGAAGTCAGGCGCTCTCGCCGACCCCCGTGGATGCCTGGGCGAGCGGTGCCGGACTGCGGGTCGAGCGCGCCGCCACGGTGCGGGACCCAGCAGGAATTGAACGAATCAAGTCGTTGGGTGCCGAGGCGGCGCTCCTCGCCGATTTCGGACAGATCATCCCCAGCGCGCTGCTTGATCACTATTCGCGGGGCATCGTGAACCTGCACCCTTCCCTCCTTCCGCGACATCGCGGCGCAAGTCCTATCCCCGCAACGATCCTCGCTGGCGATCGCGAGACCGGAGTCACCACGATCGTGATGGATCAAGGGGTGGACACGGGGCCAATCATTTCGGTGCAGCACCTCCGTCCGCGCCCAGAGGTCACCGCTGCAGCGCTCGAGGCGGAGCTCGCCGAACTTGCCGCCGTTGGCGTTGCCGACACCCTGGCGACATGGCTGCAGGGGAGTGAGGTGGCATCGGCACAGGGAGCTGAGGGTGCGACGCAGACCAGACGCCTCGCGCGCGCCGATGGGCGTATTGGCGCTGGGATGAGCGCCGAGTTGGCGCTACGCATGTGGCGGGCGTATCAGCCATGGCCGGGCGTCTGGGTTGAGATCCCTGGCCTGGCAGATCGGCTCATCCTCTCCGCCCTCAGTTCAGTAGAGGAAGGCGCTCTGATCGCCCCAGGGGTGCTGGAGTTGCGCGACGGAGCGCTGCTCCTTGGCCTTGCGGGAGGGACTTTGCGCCTTGACCGCGTGACTCCAGCTGGTGGCAAGAGCATGTCGGGAGGGGAGTTTGCGCGAGGGCGTCAAGGGGAACTCGCCGCGCATGGGAGAATTGCAGAATGAAAGAGTCAGCGGCACCAGGGGGAGCGCAGCGGCCTCTCAGCCTCTCCGACCTCAACGTCAATCAACTCGCGGCACGGGTCAACGACCTCGGTGCTGAGTCGTATCGGGTGACGCAGATCCTCGATGGTGCGTGGCGGTCGGTTGCAACCTCATGGAGCGAGGTGACCACACTTGGTAAGCCGCTGCAAGAGCGCCTGGCGAACGAGATCCGCTTCAGCGCCTTTGATGAGGTCGAGCGACAAGAGGCCGAAGATGGCGCCACCACAAAGTTGCTGCTGACCCTCTCCGATGGCGCGAAGGTCGAGGCGGTACTGATGCGCTCTCCCGCAGATCCGCGCCGTGGTTCGGGGCCTCGCGCTACCGTCTGCGTCTCGAGTCAAGCGGGATGTGCGGTCGGCTGTCCATTCTGCGCAACGGGTGAACTCGGTTTCACCCGCAATCTCAGTGCGGGCGAAATCCAGGACCAGGTACGCATCGCCCGTCAAATTCTTCGCACTGAGGAGCGCGAGTTGACCAATGTTGTCTACATGGGTATGGGCGAACCGCTACAGAACATCGATGCCGTCTTTGCCTCCATTGACGGACTCACCGATCCAGCTCGAGGCAGGATTGGCCAGCGCCGCATTACCGTCTCCACTAGTGG
Organism: Candidatus Limnocylindrus sp.; assembly: GCA_040397175.1. GTDB lineage: Bacteria > Chloroflexota > Limnocylindria > Limnocylindrales > Limnocylindraceae > Limnocylindrus. The sequence goes on from JBBAWM010000002.1 coordinate 14,445, forward strand.
CGTCGTGCCGGGAATTGAGCGACTCGCCAAGCAGCGGCCACAGATCACCCTCGCCGTCTCCCTGCATGCGGCACGTAACCCGCTCCGTGACCTCCTCGTGCCGCTCAATCGAAAGTGGCCCGTTGAGGCGGTCATCGCTGCAGCAGACGGGCACTCCCGTGCGACGGGACGCCGTACCACGTACGAAGTCACGATGATTGACGGTATCAACGACCGAGCCGAGGATTCAGCAGCGCTCGCGGCACTCCTGCGCGGGAGCGGTGCACACGTCAACCTAATCCCTATGAATGCTGTGGCCCACACCCCATGGAAGGAGTCGGCACCAGAACGCATTGAACAGATCGCGAACCAGCTCCGCGCCACGGGCCTTACCGTGACCGTGCGACGTAATCGCGGACGTGAGGCGGGCGCCGCATGCGGCCAACTCGCCGCCGAGAAAGCGGGGGCTCCAACGCCGATCGCCGTTGCTCGCAGACGTGAGCTGCTGGTAGCGGCGAGCGCGGCCGCCCTCCAAGGGCAACGAACGGCGCAACCGATCGCACCGTCTGGGCCGCTCGGCGGTGATGCATGAGCGGGGCGCGCATGGAAATTGCCGCGAGCATCTTGAATGCCGATCTCGGTGCGCTCCGCGAGGCGGTGCAGGCGGCGGAGGCTGCCGGTGTCGACCGTATTCACCTCGACATCATGGACGGACACTTCGTGCCAAATCTGACCTTTGGCCTAGCAACCGTTGAGGCGCTGCGTTCCGCAACGAAGCTGCCGTTTGATGCGCACCTCATGATCGCCTCGCCAGGGCTCTGGGCGAGGCGCTACGTGGATGCCGGGTGTGAATCGGTGGCAATCCACGTCGAGGCGCCAGACCAGCACCGGGCGACCCTTGATGCGATTCGTGACAGTGGCGGTCGAGCCGGGTTGGCGCTCGACCCCGAAACGCCGATCGAGTCGCTCGCTTCATTCCGCGATCAGTTGGACTTCGCGCTCGTCATGACCGTGAAGTCGGGATTCGGCGGGCAGTCGTATCGACCCGAGTCCGCGGCGCGAATGGCGGCGATTCGCACGCTCGTTGGTGAGCGAGATGGCCACGCCCTGCCACTGCATGTGGACGGCGGCATTAATGTGACAACAGCGGGAGAGGCGACAAGAGCGGGGGCAGACTTATTGGTGGTCGGAAGCGCCCTCTTCTCAGCGCAGGGCGCAAGTGCGATGCGCGGGGTGGTTACAGCAATCCGGGAGTCGGCGACCCGTTAGGGTCGCGGTGGCTTAAGCGCCCTTGCTCGCCGTTCGGCGGCAGCGGGTGCAGACCAGGACGCGCTTCGTCGTCGTGCCGACGGCGATCACGGTTGGCTGCAGGTTGGCGCGGAAGCGGCGATGCGCTCGGACGCGGTTCATTCCGACCGACTGGGGGTTGAAACCCGCGATCGAATCCTTGCCGCAGAGGGTGCAGAAGCGAGCCATGTCTACTCTCCTTACGTGGTGGGGGTCCCAGTGGGACACGCCCGTCGTTCGTGCCGTATCGTAGCAGGTGCGTCCGAAGCCTTGCCCAGGCTCGGCAAAGGGAGGAAGCCCGCATGAGTGGTACTGAGCAGATCCGCGTGGCCGCAGGGGTCCCCCTGCGATGAGCCGTATGAGCTGGGACGGCGTTGAGCTGATGGCCGCCCTCCGGTCGGGGCTTGACCGCCTGGAGAGCAGGGTCGAAGAGGTTAACGCGCTCAACGTCTTCCCCGTCCCCGATGGCGACACAGGGACCAACATGCTGGCAACGCTGAAGGCTGCGATTGCCGAAGGCGACGCTTCGCTGGCCACCGGAGTGACCGCAATTGACGAGGTAAGCGCAGCGGTGGCCCGGGGAGCCCTCCTCGGAGCGCGTGGCAACTCTGGTGTTCTCCTCTCACAGATTCTCCGTGGCCTACCCCAGGCGGTCCGTGGCCGCCAACGTGCTCGGGCATCGGAGATTGCACAGTCCCTCTCGCTCGGTGTGCTGCACGCCTACTCCGCGGTTGCAACACCAACCGAGGGGACAATCCTCACGGTCGCACGAGAAGTTGCAGCTGCGGCAATGAAGGAGTCGGTGGGGGCATCAGAGCTGCGCCCGTTCCTTGAAAACATCGCCGCGACGGCGCGCATCTCCGTAGAGAAGACGCCGACCCTGTTGGCGGTCCTTCGCGAAGCCGGCGTCGTTGACTCTGGTGGCGCAGGGCTGCAACTCATTCTTGAAGGGATCGCCAATGTCCCATCGGTAGCACCGTCACGCGGCACGGTCGAAGCGGAGCGCCGCAGTGCCTCCAGCGCATCTCCGAAGCCTGCCGTTGCGGCGCCAATCGCGCCAGTCGATGCGGCCCCCACAGAGTTCGGCTACGAGACTGTGTTCATCCTGAGCTCGCCATCGACACCGCTGGACCTTGCCGCAATTCGCGCGCATCTGGAGACGATCGGGGAGAGCGTGCTGGTTGCGGGCGACGAAGTGACCTGCAAGGTGCACGTGCACAACCTGCGACCCGATGAGGTCTTGGCGTACGGGATCAGCCTCGGCGATGTTCGTGCCGTCACGATTGAGAACCTCGACCAGCAGAGCGCCGAACGGGCGACTGGGCATGCCGCATTCAACCAGTTGGCCGATGGCCCACTTACCGCCTCCGCACTCCCTGCATCTGCCTCACTTGGTCGCGGAACGTCGATCGTTGCCGTTGCCGCTGGCGCCGGCCTCGGCGATATCTTGCGCTCGGCCGGTGCGTCACAGATCGTGCATGGCGGCCAGACAGAGAACCCCTCGGCGGCAGAGATTGCGTCGGCGATCGCCCATGCAGGCACCGAGTTCGTTGTCGTCCTCCCGAACAACAGCAATATCGTTTTGGCGGCACGCCAAGCGGCCGACCTCTCTGCGGCAAACGTTGTGGTTATTCCGACGAGGAATGCCGCCGAAGGGATTGCCGCTCTCCTCTCGTGGGACCCATCACTGTCGCTGGAGGAGCTCGTCCCGCGCATGGAGTCGGCCCGCGCCGCCGCGCGCACGTTCCGCGTCGTTGAGGCGGTGCGCGACGCCGTTGTCCGTGGTGTATCGGTGAAGGCTGGGCAGATCATGGCGCTCGACCCAGTCGATGGAATCATCGCAACCGGGAGTAGCGACGTGGAGTCCATTGTTGCAGCCCTGTCGGGACAGTCCGCGGAGCTCATCACGCTCTACGTTGGCGCCGATGTCACCGACGAGCAGGCGTCAGAGTTTGTGGTCGCGGCGCGTGGCGCTATCGCTGGGGCCGAGGTTGACCTGCAACGTGGCGGCCAACCGATCGAACGGGTGCTCGTGAGTTTGGAGTGACCGTCGACCCGGGCGAACTCCCGCTGAAGGGGCTCGCGCTCCCAGGCGGCTCAAGCCTTCTGCGGGGCCTCGCGAAACTTGACGTCACCACCGTTGCCGATCTGCTGACCTACCTGCCGCGTCGATATGAGGATCGTCGCGAGATCACACCGATCGCCGATCTCGTGGGGGGGACGAGTGCAACGATTTCAGCGCGGGTAACCGACCTGCGAGTCGAGAAGACGTGGCGACGTGGTGTACAGCGGACCATTGCGACCCTCGTCGATGACACTGGGGCGGTGGATGCCATCTGGTATGGGCGACGGTTCATCGAGCGGCGACTCACGGTTGGAACGACCATTGTTGCCACCGGGCGCGTGAAGGCGATGGGATGGACAAAGCAACTCGAAGCCCCAGAGTTCAGCCCAGTTGGTGGTGGGGACCAGGTCAGTGCCGGTCGCATCGTGCCCATCTACCGGCTGACCCGCGGAGTGACGGCGCTGAGCCTCCGTCGGGCGGTGCGGACGCTACTTGACCAGTTCGGCGCCGACCTTGTTGATCCGCTGCCCGATTCGGTGCAGTCGCGAAACGCCCTGATGCCGCTCGCGCAGGCAATTGAGGCGCTGCACTGGCCAGAGGAGTTCGACCTTCGTGATGCGGCCCTGCGCCGCCTCGCATTTGATGAGCTCCTCGCGGTGCAGATCGCGCTCGTGCATCGCAGCCGGCGGCGTGCCGGTGGCGGCGCATTCACCATCAATCCAACCAAAGTGGAACGGGGCACGATCGAATCGGCAATCTTGAGCGGACTCGGCGGTGCCTCATCTAAGAGCAAGACCCCGTGGACGGGCGATCAACGGCGGGCGATTGACGAGATCCTGGCCGACCTAGCGACGGGGGCGCCGATGCTGCGCCTCTTGCAAGGCGATGTCGGCACCGGCAAGACCGCAGTCGCCTTCGTTGCCGCTGCCGCGACTGCGGCCGCTGGACACCAGAGCGCTCTCTTGGCGCCAACGGAACTACTGGCGCGTCAACACGCCGCGACAGCGACGCGACTGCTCGCCCCACTCGGCATCGAGGTGGCACTGGTCTTGGGCGGTGCGCCTGTCGCGGAGCGCCGCGCGGCACGTACGGCGGCCGCTAGTGGCCGCGCAGCTCTGGTGATCGGCACCCACGCCCTCTTCGCGGAAGGGACGCAGTTCGCCTCTCTTGGACTGGTGATCGTGGATGAGCAGCACCGTTTCGGCGTGGAGGAGCGGGCGAAGCTCCTCTCCAAGGCGTCACGTGAGCCACACCTGCTCCTCATGACTGCGACGCCGATCCCGCGCACCATTGCGCAGCTCCTCTACGCCGACGTCGCCTCATCGGAGTTGCGTGAACTCCCCGCGGGGCGTCAGCCGATCCGCACCGCGATCCGCACGAGTGCCGATCTCGAGCGCGTCTGGGCTTTCGTGGACGAGGAGGCAGAGGCTGGCCGACAGACCTTCGTGGTTGTCCCGCGCATCGCCGACGCAGAGGCTGGGGGTGAACCGGAGCAGGGGACCACCTTCGATGACGATCTTGACGAGGGCGGCGCAACGGGGGTTGAGGCCCAGGCGGAGTTGCTGCGTGAGCGCCTCCCGCATCGTCGCATTGGCGTTGTGCATGGGCAGCAGCGTGCCGCAGAGCGAACCGTTGCCATGCAGGCATTCGTTGCAGGTGAAACGGACGTGCTCGTTGGCACGACGGTCATTGAGGTAGGCGTTGATGTGCCGGCCGCCAGCGTTATGGTGATCCTCGAGGCGGAGCGTTTCGGCCTCGCCACCCTGCATCAGCTTCGCGGCCGGGTCGGCCGCGGTGGCGATAAGGGCTGGTGCATCCTGGTGAGCGACAGTGATGACGAGGTTGCCGCTGCGCGACTACAGGCGATCGAGTCAACCCGAGATGGATTTCTGCTCGCAGAGCAAGACATCGCGCTGCGTGGCGAAGGGAGTGTTCTTGGCACGTCTCAGAGTGGCCTCCCGCCGTTGCGCATCGCCACGCTGGCACGCGCCGAGGATCGAGCCCTTGCCCTCGCTGCGCGAACCGAGGCTGAGCGACTGCTTGACCAGCACGGCGATGCGGAGGGCGAGGCGTTGCTTCTCGTGCAAGCGTATGCACGCGGCTGGCCAATTGGACGGGCAACTGGGGCAGCGCTTGCCGAAAGTGCACCTGTATGACATCCCTGGGGGGAACGCTCCGCATCATTGCGGGCGACCATCGTGGTCGACGGATTGCGGTGCCCCAAGCCGGTACTCGTCCGATGACTGACCGGGTACGCGAGTCACTCTTTGCGGTGCTCGAGCCCCGAATCGTTGGGGCGAGGTTCGCCGATCTCTGCGCGGGGAGTGGTGCCGTTGGCATTGAGGCGCTGAGCCGCGGCGCGGCGCACGCGCTGCTTGTTGAGCGCTCGCGTGACGCAGTCGCCATTATCCAGGCGAACCTGACGACGCTGAAGCTGAACGATCGAGCGACGCTCCAGGGTGCCGATGTGTTGGTCGCCCTCAAAGCGCCAGGGGCCCCATTTGATCTGATCGTTGCGGACCCCCCTTACGACGACGCCGCGCTGGCGGACGGGATCCTGGCGATCTGCGCCGCCCCTGGCGGCCCGCTCGCCGACGAGGGGCTCCTTGCGCTCACGGGGCGCTCGCGGACGAGCGATCTACCCCGCGCGCTCCCTGAGGGACTACGATGTGTGCGAACGATGATCTACGGCGACAGTTGCGTCGATCTGCTGGAACGCATCAGCACAACGTGATCGGAGGCTGGCAATGGGTGAACGAGTAGCGCTCTACCCGGGAAGTTTCGATCCCGTGACGTTTGGCCACATCGACCTGATCCGTCGAAGCTTGGCGATCGCCGATCGTCTCGTTGTTGCGATCCTGCCGAACTCCGACAAGGAGGCGCTGCTCACCCTTGAGGAGCGAAGCGCCCTCCTGCGGAGCGTCATCGACGCAGAGCTTGGGGCGGCGAGCGCTCGAGTGCAGATCCTCTCCGCATCGAACCTTGCCGTTCGCGTTGCTGCAGAGGCGGGGGCGACCCTGATTATTCGAGGCCTTCGTGCCGGCTCCGACTTTGAGGCCGAACTGCGCATGGCGCATGCCAATCGCCTGCTCGCCCCAGAGATTGAGACCACTTTCTTGATGACGGCGCCGGAACACGCATCGACCTCGAGCCGGCTCGTTCGCGAGGTTGCGCGGTATGGCGGACCACTTGATCGTTTGGTGCCAGCCGCCGTGGTCCCCGTTCTCACCGCCGCCGCACGACGACGAGCGTCCAAGGCGTAGCTCGTGGAAAACGAATCGGCGGCGTTGGTGCCGCCCCTCTATCCCGTTGACCTCTCGCCACTTCTCGCCGAATCGTCGGGGGGGACCTTCACCCTCGAGCCATTTACGGTCGAAGACCAGCTCGGTGATGAGCACTTCAAGGCTCTCGTCCAGGTTCGAATCGACCGAACGAATCGCGGCGTGCGCATTGTTGGAATCGTGCGGGGCACGCAGGAGGGAGCCTGCGGGCGTTGTCTCGCTCCGGCCACCGCGCAGCTGAGCGCCCCAATCGACGAGGAGGCAGTTGAGCCCCGCCACGCAACGGAGGGGGCACTCCTCATTGGCAAGGGAAACAGCGTGGACGTTGGTCGCATCGCCATGGAGGCGCTCGATCTCACCCGTCGCCTGGTACTGCTCTGCACGCCGCCCTGCCCTGAACGCTGCGGCCTCTGCGGTGCGGAGCACCCGGCCAGCGCCTGTCCCGAGCGGGGGCTCGACCCTCGTTTGGCTGGCTTAGCCGCCCTCCTCCCCCCTGAAGGGGACGAAGGGGCGCCGATCGGGTAGGATTCCCCTCCAAGGCGCGCCCAGTCGGGCGCCAACGAGCGAGGTCAAAAAACATGGGCGTACCGAAGCGGAAGAAGTCCCACGCACGTCAGGGTGACCGACGTTCGCACCATGCCTTGACGCTTCCATCCATGGATCGCTGCCCACAGTGCAACGCCGTCAAGCGTGCGCACCATGCCTGCCTCGAGTGCGGAACCTATCGCGGCCGCGAGGTCATCCGCCGACCTGCGCCGGACGCGGACGTCGCCGACGCCTAACTCGCAATGAGCGCGTCGGGCGGCACTGTCCGCCTCGCCCTCGATGCGATGGGTGGTGACCACGGTCCCACCGAAGTTGTTCCTGGCGGTTTGCGCTGGGCCAAGGAGAATCCTCGCGACCACCTCGCCCTTGTCGGTGACGAGCAGGTCATTCGCACCATTGCTGGTGGTGAACTCCCCGCCAACGTCTCCATCGTTCATGGCCCAGGCGTGATTAGCATGGAAGAGAATCCCGCGAATGCCGTGCGCGAGCGGAAGGACGCATCGATGGTTGTTGCGGCAACTCTTGTCCGCGACAAGCTCGCCGATGCAGTCGTCACCGCGGGCCACACCGGCGCTGGCATGGCTGCAGGCGTGTTGATCATCGGCCGCATCAAGGGCGTGATCCGACCGGCGATCGCCGTGCAGTTCCTCCTGCGCGAGAAGCCGCTGCTCCTGCTCGACGTTGGAGCGAACCCAGATTCAACCCCCGAAAACCTCTATCAGTACGCCCACATGGGCCAGATCTTCTCGGAGCGGGTCCTTGGTGTGGTCAATCCGCGCGTGGCGCTCCTCTCCATCGGTGAAGAGAAAGGAAAGGGCGATGTGCGCATCCAACGTGCCACCGAGCTCCTTGATCAGTCGAAGCTGAACTTCACGGGGAATGTTGAGGGTCGGCACCTCGCCGCCGACGAGGCCGATGTGGTGGTCTGCGATGCGGTGCTCGGCAACGTTGCGATCAAGCTTGTTGAAGGGGTAACGACCACTATTACCGATATGTTCCGAGCAGAGTTCCGTCGCCTCCCATTCGGACCCATCGCCGCACTCCTGATGCGTGGCTCCATTGCGCGCATTCGCACCCAGCTCGACTATGAGCGAGTTGGTGCGGCAATCCTCCTAGGAGTGCAGGGGACCGTGGCGATCACGCACGGTCGCGCGCGTTCGCGCATGGTCTACTTCGCCTGCGCAACGGCGGCACGTGCCGTGCGCGAGCGCGTCACCGAGCAGATCGCTTCGTCGATCGCGGAGAACACGATTGCCGCCCCCGACGGTCTCCCTGTCGGACCGGCGTAAGGTGGCAACGAGGCGAGCTCCGGCCGCGCCGAAGGATGCGGCGGCGCGTGCCCATACGGCGGGTCGACGCGATGCGCTCACCGCCCTCTATGAGTCGGACTTCGGGATGCGTACGGCGTTGGCGGTTCTGGAGCGTCGCGTCACGGCGGGGGAGATGGCCGAGGAGACGCTCGTCTGGTCTCGACCACTGCTCGAGGTTGTGGAGGCGCATCGGCCGCAGATTGACGCGGCAATTGAGCGTCTCGCCGCCGCCTTCCCGCTTGCCACCATGGCCCGAATTGACCGTTCTCTCCTGCGGTGCGGCCTAGGGGAGGTGATACACTCCCGCACGGCGGCGCCGACCGAGGCGATCGCTGCGTGGACCGCACTCGCTCGCACGTATAGCGGCGAACCGGCCCGCAAACTGGTCAACGGCGTACTCGGCACCGCGCTTCGCGAGGTTGCCGCCACGGCGGAGAGAGACGGAGGGAGTAACTCATGAGCGACAAGGATCAGGCAATCTTCCAGGAGCTCCAGAGCTACATCGTTGAGCAGCTCGGTGTTGAGAAGGAGAAGGTGAAGCCAGAGGCCGCCTTCATCGAAGACCTCAATGCAGACTCCCTTGACCTTGTTGAGTTTGCGATGGGCCTCGAGGAGAAGTTCGGCGTGACTATTGCGGACGAAGAGCTCGGCAAGATCAAGACGGTCCAGGACGCCGTCGACGCCATCGTCGAGAAGAAGGGCTGAGATGGGGCGGCCCCTTGGCCGCCAGCGTGAGGCGCGAGCCACGCGCGGTGTAGCCAGTAGGGCGTGCCACCACTCACCACGATGACGCTCGTAGTGGCGCCACTGTCGATGACCCCAGCACAACGTGAACGCCTTGGAATCCCGGCGGGAGGGGAGGCGCTCATAGAGCTGGCCCTCACGCATCCGTCGCGCCGCCACCAGGGTGGGGCTGGTGCCGACAATGAGCGCCTCGAGTTCCTTGGTGATGCCATCCTCGGCGCCGTCGTTGCCGCACGACTTTACGCCGATGACAGTGGAGCCGAGGAGGGAGACCTGTCTGAGCGCCGTGCCGCCGTAGTCTCACGTACCGCACTTGCAGAGGTTGCCCTGCGTATCGGCATCGACGAAGTGCTGCTGCTCGGCGAGGGTGAGGCAGCGCGCGGCGGTGCGCGTCGACCAGCGGCGCTCGCAGCGGCATTTGAGGCACTCATCGGCGCGATCTATCTTGGCCATGGCATCCCCGCGGCCACCACATTCATCGAACGGCACATGAGCGCTGAGCTCGCCGCACCGCGCGCCGCGCTCGGCAAGGGGATCAAGACCCTGCTGCAGGAGTGGACGCAGGCACGCAACGGCTCACTTCCGCGATACGACGTTGTTGCAACCACTGGCCCCGAGCACGACCGCACCTTTGAGTGCGTCGTTCGCGTTGACGGCAGTGAGGTGGCGCGCGGATCAGGGCCAAGTCGCCGTGCCGCCGAAGCCGCCGCCGCTGAGGCTGCCATCGACCTGCTCGGCATCACGGCAGGAGGGGAACAGTGAGCCGATTGCGACTCCGCGAGGTGCGACTGAGCGGCTTCAAGACCTTCGCCGATAAGACGACCATCGCCTTCACCCCGGGGATCACCGCCATCGTGGGACCGAACGGCAGCGGCAAGTCGAACGTGGTGGACGCCTTGCGCTGGGCGCTCGGTGAGGCCGGTCGTGGAATTCGTTCAAAGCGCGTCGAAGAGGTGATCTTCGCCGGCTCAGAGAAGCGCCGCCCCCTCGGCCTCGCCGAGGTATCGCTCTCGATCGCCAATGACGATGGACTCTTCGATCTCCCATTCACCGAGATCGAGATCGCCAGACGTGCCGATCGCGGCGGCGGCCAGGAGTACCTGCTCAATCGCGAAAAGATCCGCCTCCGTGACCTTAACGAACTCCTCGATGGTGCGGGCCTCGCCGAGAACGGACTCCTCTTCATCGGTCAGGGTGCCGTTGACCAGGCGTTGAGCCTCAAGGCGGAGGAGCGTCGCGCGCTGGTTGAAGAGTTCGCCGGCACCGCACGCCATGAGCGACGCCGCGCACGAGCTGAAACCGAGATGAAAGAGGCGATCGATAATCGTGCTCGTGTCGAAGAGATCCTCGGCACCCTCCGCCCACAAGAGCGCCGCCTCGCGACACTCGCGAAGCAGGAGGCGGGTCGCGAGGAGCTGTTGACTGAAGCGGTAGAGCGAATCGCTGCGCTGGGTGCTGCACGCGGCGCTTGGATCGCCTCGCGACGAGTACGCATCGGCGGCCAGCTCTCAACGGTGACAAGTGAGCTGCAGTCCATTCGCGAACAGCTGCGCAACGCCGACGAAGAGGCCCACCGTCGCCGCGAGCGCCTGGGGCTCGCCCGAACCGATCTTGACGTGGCCCGCCGTGCCCTCGAGGCGGCACGCGAGGCTCGTGAATCTGCTGAGCGTGCCCATGCGCGCGTTGAGGCCGAATCGACCGCCCTGTCGCGTGATGTGGAGCGCATTGCGTCCGAGGTTGCCGTCGCTGAGTCGGAGATCGCATCAGTTGAGGCGTTGCGCGCCGCTGCGGCACCCGCCGTTGATGCCGAAGCGGTCGCCGCGCTCGAGATCCTTGATGCCGACCTCTCTGCTGCACGCCGCGAGCTTGAGGCGCTCACCGACGGCAGCGGGGCAAGTGGGAGCGATTCAGCGGTGCGCGCCCAGCGTTCCCGCGAAGTAGAGCGCGCCGATCTCACCGCCCGCCTTGAGCGACTTCAAGCGGAGCGCACCGCCGTTACCGCAGATGGCGCCAGTGAAGATCCATCGGCGGCCGAGAGCGTCCTTATTCTCGCTGCGACCGCCGCTAGCGATGCCGCCGCCCGTCTCGCCGCTGCGTCCCGTGAACTTGCCGAAGCAGAGTCAGGCGCCGCCGCCGCCCGTGCAACTGTTGGCGAGAGCGAACGTGCCGCTCGCGCCGCAGAGGCGGAGGCAGCCTCACTCTCGGGCCGACTCACCGCGCTTGAAGCGCGTCGAACAGCCTTACAGGAGCGCGCACTCTCAAAGGCGGCGCACGCCATCGGTGGCCGAAGTCTGTTGTCCGGTGTAGAGCTACGGGAAGAGGGCCGCACAGCAGTTCTCGCCGCCCTTGGCGCGTTGGCGCGAGGCTTCGTTGTTGATCAGCGCGGAGCAAGCCTGCTAGATGATGAGCAGGGGGCACTCGTTATTGACGGCGCCGATGTGATTGGCACCATCACGCACCCAACGCTCTCATCGCTCAGCAGCGAGATCGTGAGCGATTCGGATGGACTGCTCGGACGCCTCCTCGCAAGCGTTTTCGTTGCCCCGAGCGTTGCTGCTGCCTTGAGCGCCCTCGCCGACTTGCCACGTGGCGGCACGATCGTCACGCGCGCTGGCGCTGTTGTGCGCCACGGAGGTGTCGTCATCCGCGAGACCGAGCCAGAGGATGCCCTTGTCGACTCAGAGATCAGCCGCGCTGCAGCCGCAACGGAGCGGCTCCGCGTGGTGGCGGCCACGCTGCGCAGCGAAGCGATCGTGGCGGCGGGCACTCTCACCTCTGCTGAGTCGAGGCTCACGCAGGGGCGTGACGCCGAAGTCAGCACTCGCGCCGCGCTTCGGGCCGCTGAATCGGCGCGTGCCGAGGCGGAGCGACGTCGTGACGCGGTGCGCCGGAGCACGTCGGAGCGCGCGGAGCGCATCTCTCGCCTTGACTCGGCCGTCACCGCAGCCCAGGCCAGACTGAACGAGATCGCTCTCATCCCCGAACAGGCAGTTGCCACCGATGCCGCGACCCAGTGGCGAACCCGCGTTGAAGAGTTGACCGCCCGCCGTGCCGATCTCGCCACTGCCGTCGAGACAGACCGAGCGGCACTGCGCACCTGGGAGCTGGCGCGCGCACGTGGCGATGCCACCGTTGCTGGCGCATCTGCGCGGATCACCCGTGCGGCTCAAGAGCGTGGAGCACTCGAAACGCGCGTCGCCAACCTTCGCGCCCAGCTCGCCGAACAGTCCGGCCTCGCCACTGCGGCCCGCGCCGCTGCCACGCAGCGGGAAGAGAGCGTGCAGGCGAAGGCGGCCCTCCAGGTTGAGATTGAGAGCGAGATCGCGACAGACGAAGAGGCGAAGCGTGGCCTCCGCTCCCGTGAGCAGCATCTCGATGAGGCCCTGCGCCCGCTCGAGCGCGATGCGCAGGCGGTTGAGTTTGAGCGCGAGCGGTTCATTGAAGAGTTAAGTGGTGACCTTGCCGCATTCGGTCGCCGCCTCTCTGAAGACGCTCGATTGGCCGCAGGAATCCCAGCCGTACTCCGCACCAGTACACCAGCCGATGACGCTGAGGTTCCCGCCGAGGGTGACACCGCTGCGCGTGAAGGGCTCGCACGCCAACAGGCGGCAGCGCTTGCCGTCTACTGGGAGGGGCAACGCGCCGCAACCGAAGGGACACCACTCGTTGCGCCAGACCCTGAAGAGTTGCGCGCCCTGGAGCGCCTGCGACGCAAGATTGGCCCACTTGAAGCTGGTGGCGCCAGCATCGTGATGGAGCACCAAGAGCTGCGCGCACGACTCGAGTCCCTTGAGGTCCAGACGCGTGACCTTGACGGTGCGATCGAGAAGGCCGCAACGCTGATGCGGGAGCTTGACCTGCTCGTTGAATCAACCTTTACGGAGCAGTTCGCCGCACTGCAGACCACCTTCGCTTCGAACTTCCAACTCCTCTTTGGTGGCGGAGATGCGCAGCTGCGACTTGCCGATGACGGTGAGTCACGTCGGCCCGGCGTTGAAATTGATGCGCGGCCACCCCTGAAGCGTCGACAGCAGCTCTCGCTCCTCTCAGGTGGAGAGCGCGCCCTCACCGGCGTGGCACTCCTGCTGGGCATGCTGGCGGTGCGACCACTCCCATTCGTCGTCCTTGACGAAGTGGATGCTGCGCTCGACGAGGCGAATGTCACGCGCTTCGGCGATGCCATTCGTGAGCTGAGTGAGCGCACCCAGGTCGTGGTGATTACGCATAACCGCGGTACGGTCGAAGTGGCCGATAGCCTTTGGGGCGTAACGGTTGGTGAAGATGCGGCAAGTCGTGTCTTTGGGCTGCGCCTTGATGAGGCGAAGCGCATCGCCGATCAGGCTCGCGCGGAGCGCGAGGCGGCGCGTTGAAACTCGCCTTCTGGCGAAAGAGTTCACCTGAGGACGAGAAGCGTGTGTCTGAGGCCATCACCCCCGCCTCAAACCCTCTCGCCAAGGCGCTGCGTCGATTCACCGCCCCAGAACCTGATTGGCAGGAGATTGAAGTAGCCCTGCTCGCCAGTGATGTTGGGCTGGTGGCTACCACCGCACTCATTCAAGCGGCGCGAGCTGGTGGTGGGGCCAGCGGGCGTGCTCGGGTACGGGCTGCCGCACTCAGGTTGCTTGGCGATGATCTGGCGCGCCTGAACGAGGAGGCGGATGTGGTGCTGCTCGTTGGCGTCAACGGCGTCGGGAAGACGACTACCGCCGCCAAGTTGGCGGCCCGAGCGAAAGGGGCTGGCCTCTCACCACTTCTTGTCGCTGCAGATACGTTTCGTGCGGCGGCGATCGATCAGCTGCGTGCGCTCGGCCTTCGTGAAGGAGTTGAAGTTGTCGAGGGACGCCCCGGCGGTGATCCCGCAGCCGCCATCCACGATGCGCTAACGCTGGCTGCGGCGCGAACCTATACCCCCGTCATCATCGACACCGCTGGTCGGATGCAAACGCGGAGCGGCCTCATGGATGAGCTGGCCAAGATTCGGCGCGTCGTGTCGAAGGTTGCCCCGACGCGAACGGTCGAAGTACTGCTCGTCTTAGATGGTACCGCCGGACAGAACGGCCTCGCCCAAGCGCGTGGGTTCGACGCCTCGGCGGGGGTTGATGGCATCGTCCTGACTAAGCTTGATAGTGGTGCGCGTGGTGGTGTGGCGCTGGCGGTGCGACGTGAGCTTGGCCTGCCGATTCGTTGGATCGGAACGGGCGAGCGTGCCACCGACCTCGTGCCGTTCGCCGCTGAGGCGTACGTCGACGGGTTGTTAGGAGCGCCGACGAACTCCTGACGTTGGAATCTGCGAGAGCGATTGGATCCTGCCTAGTCGAGAGGCGGCAACGAAGAGGCCAACCGCAATTGAGGCGAGGCCGCCAACGACGAGCGCCGCACCACTCCCGGCTACGGAACTGCCGATCACTCCGCCGATCACGATCCCCAGAAGCCGACCAAGGATGCCGATTCCGTCATTCGCAGCGTTCGCACGCCCCTGGAAGGCAGCCGGCAAGACGCGGCCACGGATTGCAGCCTGATTCGCCTCCCACACGGTTTCGAAGCCGTCGCTCAGCAGCTGGTGGCCGATGAGCATGGCGAAACCGATCAGGGTTGGGCCAGGCGCGAGTGGCACGAGGATCAAGCCGAAGCCCACGATCACCAGGCTGACAGAGATCGCACGCCCAACCCCGAGGAGTCGGGAGATGCGCTCGGTGAGTGTGCCGCCGAGGAAGGCTGCGATGCCACCCGTTGCAATGACCAGGCCGATCGCCTGTGGGCCAAGCCCTATCCCATTCGTGATGTAGAGCAGATAGGAGGAGCGGAAGAGCCCAAAGTAGAGGCCAATCACAAACGTCGCGACCAAGAGCGGCCGCATCAGCACGACGGACCATGTTTTCTGAAGCCCGTCGATGAGCTCACGCTGGAAGCTCAGCCGCGCAGATTCTGGTGGCAGCTTCGGTTCTGCCACACGGAGCAAGCCGATCAATATCGCCGAAACGATGTAGGTCGCAGCATCGATGCCGATAGCCGCTGGTCCACCAAACGCACCGATCAGGAGTCCAGCCGAACCAAATCCGAAGAATTCGGCGGCTCCCCGGATTGCCATCGTTCGCGCAAGAACGGCACGCAGCGATGGGGCGTTCACGAGTCCAGCCACATAGCTTCGTTCGGCGATATCGAACGTGGTGGTGCACATACCGCTTACGGCACTCACCGCGATCAGATGGGGGAGGGTTACGCCTCCGAAGATGGCGGCAGCGAGCGGGATGGACCCGAGCAGCACCGCGCGCAAAAGATCGGTACCAATGAGAACGGGCTTGCGGGGGAGTCGGTCGATCCACACCCCAGCCAGCTGGCTTACGAACGCCCCTGCGATCAGGTCAACCGCGGCTAAGGCGGCCGCTTCTGCTGCGTTGATGTGCAAGCCAAGGATGGCGAGGAGGGGGAGGGCAGCCCGCGTGATGAAGGAGCCGTAGGTCGAGACGGCCTGCGCGCTGATAAGCATGTTGACGTCGTTCCGCACGCGTGGGGCCAAATCCTGCAGACCACCCCGGTCCTTGGGCACAACTTTTCGAGCCGTCATTGCGCGAGCGTACACTCTGGGCATGTTTGACGCGCTTGGTAGCAGTCTTCGGGCCTCACTCCGCCGGCTCACGGGGAGTGGACGCATCAGTGCCGCCGATCTTGAGGCCGGCCTGGCCGACATTCGCACCTCCCTGATCGGCGCCGACGTGGCAATGCCCGTTGTTGCGCAGCTACTCGATCGGATCGGTGAGCGGGCGCGCGCGAGCGAGATCGTGGGCGGCCTTGGTGCGGGCGAGCGTATGCTTGGCATCCTGCACAGTTCCCTGACTGAAACGCTTGGCGGATCTGGTCGCGAACTCGACCTGCGTGAACGACCGGCGACCATTCTTCTCCTCGGCGTGCAAGGCGCGGGGAAGACGACCACAGCAGCAAAGTTGGCATATCGCCTGACGAAAGATGGCCGCCGACCACTGCTCGTGGCCGCCGATCCGCGTCGCCCCGCGGCTGCGGAGCAGCTTGCCACGCTAGCGTCGGCAATCAAGGTGCCCATGCATCGAGAGGCGCCCGGAACTCCAGTGGCAGAGATCGGTACCCGCGCCATTGCCGCCGCGCGACGGCTCGGACTCGACGTCGTCATCATCGACAGCTCAGGGCGCACCACCCTTGACGACGAGCTCCTCGAGGAGTTGCGCGACCTTCGTGATGCGACGAAGCCGCGGGAGCGACTTCTTGTCCTCGACGCCGCGACGGGTCAGTCGGCGTTGGCGATCGCGGAAGGATTCAAGTCAGTCACTGAACCAACTGGCCTGATCCTTTCCAAGCTGGATGGCGATGCGCGCGGCGGTGCTGCGCTCTCCATTGCCGGCGGTGCAGGTATTCCAGTCGTGTACGTTGGGACCGGCGAACGCTCCGATGCACTGGAACGGTTCTACCCCGAGCGCATTGCAAATCGCATCCTTGACATGGGCGATCTTGCCACGCTAGCCGAACGCGTCCGCGATGCGGAGGTCGGCCCTCTCGCGGCGCCGGACGCTGAGATCCGCGCAAAGGCGGCAGAGGCGCGCGCACTCCGTGGCGGAATGACCTTCGACGACCTTCTCAGTCAACTTCGCCAAATGTCGTCGCTCGGACCGATTGGCCAGGTGGTCAAGATGATCCCCGGCATGGGAGGGATGGCCGAACAGGCCGAGGCCGCCGTTGCCAGCGGCGAGCTGAAGCGCACCGAGGCGATCATCCTCTCCATGACCCCCGCTGAGCGGCGTGACCCAGCCCTCTTGACCTTGCCGCGTCGCCGACGCATTGCCGCAGGCGCAGGCCGAGCCATTGAGGAGGTCAATCGGCTGGTAAAGCGGCTCGAAGAGATGCGCACCCTCATGCGACGCGCTGGCGGCGGCGACCCGAGCCGGCTGATGGGCGGCGGGGCGGGCCTCCCTGGCAAGCACGCAGGGGGGCGGATCCCCCCGAAGGCGGCGAAGCGGGAGAAGCGGGCGAAAAAGGGCGGCAAACGGCGCTAATTCACGGGGAGAGATGCGCCCGAACCGCTGAGCGGCTAGGATTCACGGACTGACCCCCTGGCCACGCCAGGGCCACCAGCCGCTCCGGAAGGGGCGGCGCCTCGGAGGATGCATCAAGGATGAGTGTTCGGATCCGTTTGACCCGCGTGGGCGCATCGAAGCAGCCATCGTATCGCGTGGTTGCCACCGATCGTCGTTCGCCTCGAGATGGTCGCTCGCTAGAAATTCTTGGCCACTACAACCCACGCACCGAGCCGCTGACGCTGGTGTTGGATCTCGCCAAGGTTGATGCTTGGATTGCCAAGGGCGCCCAGCCATCTGATGTTGTCGGCAAGTTGATTACGAAGGCACGCGCTGGCGGAACCGCCATGGGCGGCAAGACGTTGGCCAAGGCTGCAACGCCGGGCTACACCAAGCCTGGCACGCGACCAGTCGTCGAAGAGGCAACGATCGTTGTTGAAGCTGCGCCAGAGGCCGCAGTTGAGGCGACCGCTGATGCTGCAGCTCCTGAGGCCGCTCCGGCTGAAGATGCACCTGTCGTTGAAGCTGCACCGGTAGAGGAGGTCGCGGTTGTTGAAGCTGCACCCGTCGCCGAAGAGGCACCAGCAGAGGCGGCACCAGCCGCCGAGGAGGCGTAAGTGGCAGCAGCACAGCTTGTTGAGTACGTTGCGAAGTCGCTTGCCGACAACCCAGACGGCGTCAGCGTTGAAGTAGAAGAGGATGGCGACGCCATCATCTTGCGCCTCCTCGTCGACGAAGAGGATATGGGCCGCGTCATCGGTCGAAACGGCAGCATTGCAAAGGCGATGCGCAGCCTGTTGAAGGTTGTCTCAAATCGCACCGGAGAGAACTACGTCCTCGAAATTGGCTGATGCAACGACGGACCTGCGCGTTGCGCAAGTTCGCGGCGTTCGCGGTCTTGACGGTTCACTCCGGCTCGAAGTTCTGACCGATACCCCTGAACAGCGCTTTGTTCCAGGCGCGCGTCTCTCGATTGAGAGCTCAGATCGCCTCCTCACCATTCTTGAAGTGACCCCAAGTTCTCCTGGCCTGTTCGTACGCTTCGGCGAGGTGCAGAGTCGACTCGCAGGCGAACGACTGATTGGCGCATATCTCACGATTCCTGCCGCGCAGGTGCAGATCCCGCCAGACCGTGTGCTCTGGGACGAAGTGATTGGGGTTACGGTGCGCGACCCGCAAGGCGAAATCATCGGTGAGGTTCGTGATCTCTATCGCGCTGGCGGCGCCGAGGTCTATGTTGTACAGACGCCAGATGGGGGAGAGATTGACCTCCCCGCCGTTGCTGCGGTGATCGTGGAGTTTGCGCCCCGCGAGGGCCGCATCGTCGCGGACCTCACCGGGTCAGAGCTCACCGTTCGCGCGGCAAAGGCCGTTCGGCGGCGTGGGCCGCAGAAGACGCCTGGCAGCGTCGCCTCGCTGCGTGCCGCAAAGGCATCACGCCGGCCGAAGCAGCGCGCCGCCAAGCCCCCGGCAGGTGATGCATGAGCGATGACGTGCGCCCAACACTAAAGATCGATGTGATCTCACTCTTCCCTGAAACGATCATGGCGGCGCTCTCTGCGAGCATTCCAGCGCGAGCCCTTGAGCGAGGGTTGGCGACCCTCACCTGTCATGATCTACGCACCTGGGGGATCGGGAAGCACCGCTCGGTCGACGATGAGCCGTACGGCGGTGGTGCAGGGATGCTTTTGCGGCCAGAGCCTCTTGTGGAGGCGATTGAAGCGCTGTGCGGGCCAGACTCAACCGTGATCCTCTTCGATGCCGGCGGTGAACGCCTGCGGCAGCCACGGGTTCGTGCGCTGGCGGCGGCCTCGCACCTGATCATCATCTGCGGGCGTTACGAAGGGGTAGACGACCGCGTTCGAGCCTATGTCGATCTCGAGCTGAGCCTCGGTGATTTCGTCCTCTCCGGTGGTGAGCCGGCGGCGATCGTCCTCTGTGACGCGATCCTGCGCCTCGTCCCTGGAGCGATTGATGCGGCGTCGCTCTCCGAGGAGTCGTTCTCCGCAGATCTCCTGGAGTATCCCCAGTTCACCCGCCCCGCCGAATTCCGCGGAGTGGGGGTCCCCGACATCCTCCTCTCAGGGAACCACGCTGGGGTCGCCGCGTGGCGGCACGAGGAGGCGATTCGTCGCACTCAGCGCCAGCGCCCTGACCTTGCCAAGCCTACGAAGGGGAGCGAGGGGTCGTAAGGGGAGGCTCCAGGGGGGCTGTGCTATTCTCACCGCCCGCGCCGACAGGTTCTGTCGGCCACCACGGAGATGAAACATGGACCTGATCCGCACGCTGACCAATGCCCAGATGAAGAGCGATCTCCCGGAGATCAAGGCCGGCGACACCGTCAAGGTGTCGGCAAAGGTCGTTGAAGGGAACCGAGAGCGCATTCAGGTATTCGAGGGCACCGTCATGCGCCTGCGCGGCGGCGGACTCGGGTTGAACATCACCGTTCGACGTATCGCCTCAGGCGTTGGCGTCGAGCGAACCTTCAAGGTGCACAGCCCACGCATCGAGAAGATCGAAGTGGTCCGACACGGCGTGTCGAACCGTGCCCAGCTCTACTTCCTTCGTGATCGCGTTGGCAAGCAGTCGTCGCTCCGCGAGCGCCGCGATAGCGCCACCGACATTGCGAAGAACGAGGTGAAGGCCGCAGCAAAGAAGGCCATTAAGGATGAGGCGGACGCCGTGACTGCCGCTGCCGCTGCAGTGGTTGCAGCCGAAGCGGCCGCTGTGGCCGCTACCGCCGCCGCAGCCGTCGCCGCCGAAGAGGCCGCCGCCGCTGCAACTGCAGCCGAGGTCGTTGCAGAAGCCCCTGTCGCTGAAGCCGCAATCGCTGAGGCGCCGGCCGCCGAAGTTGCGACCGAAGAGAGCGCACCCGCTGAGGCGCCAGTCGCTGAGGAGACGGAGAAGGCTCCGGAGTGAGCAACCTGCGGCCCACGAGTGGCCGCACACTGCCAACTCGCGAACTTGAGCTACGCCACGGTCATCCTGAGCGCGCCGTCATCGGCATCGATGAAGTAGGTCTCGCCCCACTCGCTGGCCCGGTCGTCGCCTGCGCGATCTTGATGCCTGGAGGAGATCCAATCCCCGGCGTTCGCGATTCGAAGATGCTGACGCCCGCACGTCGCGTGGTGCTTGCCGAGCAGATTCGAAACGTGGCGGTCGCGATCGGCATCGGCGCAGCCTCCGCGCGAGAGGTGGAGCGCATTAATCCCCGCGCGGCGTCGCATCGCGCAATGGCGCGCGCCGTTGCGCAGCTCACGCGTAGAAGGGGAGAGGCGCCAGATTTCGCTCTCGTTGATGGGAGCAGTGCACGGGACCTTCGGGATCTGATCGGACCACACGCAACGGTCGTTCGCGGCGATCAGTCGGTCTACGTAATCGCCTGCGCCTCGATCGTCGCGAAGGTGCTTCGCGATACGCTCATGGCTGACTTGTCGCTGCGCTACCCCGGATACGGCTGGGAATCCAATGTGGGATATCCAGCCCCCGCACACCTTGCCGCCCTTGATGCACTCGGCGTGACCCCGCACCATCGCCGCACCTATGCCCCAGTTGCCGCGCGCATCGGCCTCCTGCCACGCAGCTAAGCCTGGGAAACGTCGCCGGTACGGCGCCGCTGTGAGCATGCGCTGGTGGCAAATAGTCAGGCACTGCGTGCAATCATCGGTCGTGAGGCGGAAGCGCTGGCGGCGCGCTCCCTGGCTCACAGCGGCTGGGTGATTCTTGCTCAAAACCTGCGGCTGGGACGACTTGAGGTGGACCTGCTCGCACGGGACGCGTGTGGCTCCCTGGTTGCCGTTGAGGTGCGTCGTCGTAGGTCCGTCGGCGCCGCCTCGCCGTCAGAGCTCTTGGGGGCACGTAAACTGCGGGCACTGCGGCGGCAGCGCGCGCACCTCCCCGACGGGTGCCGCATCGACCTGCTCCTCGTGCTCGGCAGCCCCAGGCACGAGCGCCTACGCCTCGTTCGTGGGATTGCCTAGGGCCGCGGCGCCTCGTGCTAGGATTCCCAAGCGTTCGGATCGGACGTCCGCCCCCGCAAGGGGTCGAAATACGCACGCGGAATACGACGCCTCACTACGGTGGCCCTTCGGGGTCGTGACGGCGCCCCGCGGTGGAATAACCGTGTAAGGAGAACTATGGCACCAGTAACCATGCGCGACCTTCTCGAGGTCGGAGCCCACTTCGGGCACCAGACACGCCGATGGAATCCCAAGATGGCGCCGTTTATCTACGCGCAGCGCAACGGGATCCACATCCTTGACCTCGCCAAGAGCGCGAAGCACCTGCAGATTGCCCTCGACGCAGTACGTGACGCGAGCGCAAACGGTGAGACGATTCTCTTCGTCGGCACCAAGAAGCAGGCGCAGGCGCCAATTCAGGAAGAGGCGACCCGCGCCGGTCAGCCCTACGTGATCAAGCGCTGGCTCGGCGGCATGCTCACCAACTTCACGACGATTCGCAAGCGCCTCACCCTCATGGAGCAGCTTGAGGCACGAGAGCAGGCTGGCGAGTTCGACATCATGTCGAAGAAGGAGGCGTCCAAGCTTGGCGACAAGCTAGAGAAGCTTCGCGGAGCGCTCGGCGGCATGCGCCGTCTGCGCAAGGCCCCAGGGATGGTCTTCATCATTGACCCGAGCCGCGAAACCCTCGCTGCGATTGAAGCGAACAAGCTCGGGATCCCTGTTGTCGGCACCGCCGACACCAACGTTAACCCTGATCTACTCACCTATCCGATCCCAGTGAACGACGACGCGATCAAGTGCATTCGCTTGATCTGCACCGCCGTCGCTGATGCGGTGATCGAAGGCGCTGCGATCCGCGCCGCACGTTTGCCTGAGCTTGAGGCGCAAGAGGCCGCAGCAGCTGCCGCAGAAAACGCCGCAGATGCACCTGAGGCATCCGATGTCCAGGACGATCTCGTTGCTGCGCTGAGTGCCACCGGCACGCTGAGCTTCTCGCCTGACGAGGAGCCGGTCCCCGCCGTCGACATCACCCCAGCAGTGTAAGGAGGCCACCATGGCGATTAGCGCAGAGGCGGTACGAGACCTACGCGAGCGCACCGGCGCTGGAATGATGGATTGCAAGCGCGCACTCGAAGAGTGCGGTGGTGACGTGGAGAAAGCCGTCCTCGCACTTCGGGAGGCTGGCCTTGCCGCAGCGGCGAAGAAGGCTGGTCGCGATGCACGCGAAGGACTCGTCTCTTCCTACATCCATACGGGCGGCCGCGTCGGAGTTCTCCTTGAGGTGAACTGCGAGACTGACTTCGTGGCGCGCAATGAGCAGTTCCAGAAGTTGGTGAAAGACATCGCCATGCAGATTGCGGGGTTGCACCCGCTCTACGTCAGCCAGGACCAGATCCCTGCCGCTGCGCTCGAAGCGAAGCGCGCCGCACTCCTTGAGGACGAGGCACTCGCCAAGAAGCCAGAAGCGATTCGAGCCCAGATCGTTGAGGGACAGCTGCGCAAGTGGTTTGAAGAGGTCTGCCTTCTCGATCAACCATTCCGCGACGGCGACGAGAACGTTGGTCAGCTGATCACAAACGCAATTGCCACGATCGGCGAGAACATCCGAGTGCGCCGCTTCGTGCGCTACGCCCTCGGCGAGGAGCTGTAGGCCCCACATGATTGGGGCGGTGGAGGCGGTATGACCGAAACCACACGCTATCAGCGAATTCTGCTCAAGCTCTCCGGGGAGGCCCTCCTCGGAAAGCTGGAGTACGGCGTTGATCCTGAGGTTGTCGCCTTCGTTGCCGAGCAGGTCAAGGCGGTGACAGCACTCGGCGTGCAGGTTGGCATCGTCGTCGGTGGTGGAAACATCTTCCGTGGTATGGCCGCCGCAACCGCGACCGGAATGGATCGCGCCACCGCTGACTACATCGGCATGCTCGCGACGGCCATGAACGGCCTAGCCCTCCAAGATGCGCTGGAGCGTGCCGAAGTACCAACGCGCGTGATGACCGCCATCGATATGAACGAGGTCGCCGAGCCCTACATTCGCCGTCGTGCTGTGCGACACCTCGAGAAGGGGCGCGTGGTGGTCTTTGTTGCCGGCACTGGAAACCCATACTTCACCACCGACACGGCCGCTGCGCTACGCGCCGTCGAGATAGGTGCCGAGGTCGTACTCAAGGCCACCAAGGTCGATGGGGTCTACGACAAGGATCCCGTGAAGCATGCCGATGCAAAGCGCTACCCAGCAATTACTTACGGGCAGGTGCTGGTCGACGGGCTCCGAGTCCTCGACGCTGCTGCCGTTTCGCTCTGCATGGAGAATGACCTGCCGATCGTGGTCTTCGACCTCGATGCCCACGAGAATATCTTGAAGGCGGTCCGTGGTGAGGCGGTAGGCACCTTGATCAGCAAAGGGGGTACGCGATGAGCGCAACGGCAACCGAGCGCATGGCCAAGGCGGTCGAAGCATTCGGTAAGGATCTCGGCGGTTTCCGAACTGGACGCGCAAGCGCGTCGCTCGTTGAACGCGTGACCGTTGAGCACTATGGCGCGATGACACCTCTGAACCAGATGGCAGGTATCAGCGTTCCCGAGAACACCCTCCTCGTTATTCAGCCGTGGGATAAGACGGCAATCCCCGCGATTGAGAAAGCGCTCAATAACGCCCAGCTCGGCATGACCCCTGCAGTTGATGGCGGAGTCATTCGACTTCGCGTTCCTGCAATGACAGAGGAGCGCCGTAAGGACCTTGTCAAGCAGATGGGGAAGAGGGCGGAAGAGGCTCGCGTTGAGATTCGCAACGTTCGACGTGACGAGCAAGAGGCGGTCAAGAAGGCAGAGAAGGCAAAGGAGATTGGCGAGGACGACGCCCGCCGCCAGCTTGAAACGCTCCAGAAGCTGACCGACGGGAAGATTGCTGAGATCGATAAGTTGACCGCTGCGAAGGAGCGCGAGGTTCTCGAAGGGTGACCGACGCCGATATTCGGCGACCTGCTGACGCGCAGCCGCTCGTGCATAGCACCCCACCGCCTGAAGGCGCGCCGAGCCATGTCGCGATCATCATGGACGGCAATCGACGCTGGGCGCGTAGCAAGAGCCTCGACGAGATTGAAGGGCACGTCGCCGGCACCGAGGCGCTGCGAACCGTCCTCAGGCACGCTGTGCAGATCGGCATTCCGCACCTCACTGTCTACGCCTTCAGCCGCGAGAACTGGGCCCGCAGCGACAAAGAGGTAGCGCAGCTCTTCAATCTCTTGGCGAAGGTGATCGACGATGAAACACCTGAGCTGCTTGCGCAGGGTGTGGCCGTCCGTTTTCTCGGCCGCCTCTCGGAGCTGCCGGCTGCGGCCCAGGAGCGCATTGCCTCAGCATGCGCGAGGACGGCAGGCGGCACACGGCTCGAACTTGGGGTTGCGTTCAATTACGGAAGTCGTACCGAAATCGTGGATGCCGTACGGTCCATCGTGGCTGCAGGGATTACGCCTGATGATATTGATGAGGGCACGATCGGCAACGCCCTCTATACGGCCGGCATGCCTGACCCTGATCTTGTGATTCGCACGGGCGGCGAGGAACGTCTCTCGAACTTTCTGTTGTGGCAGAGCGCGTATGCCGAGATCGTGACGACGTCCACCCTTTGGCCTGACTTTGGTGCGGCGGATCTTGATGCGGCGATCTCAACCTACGCGCAGCGCATTCGACGGTTCGGGCGATGAGTAGCGGGGCGCTAACCCAGAGAGCGATCGGTTCGCTCTTGATCCTTCCAGTAGCCGCTGTGGCGCTCTTCCCTCCAGTCGGCACACTTGCGGTGACGGTTCTCTTGATCGCCCTCGCGGCACGAGAGGCTGCGAAGATCCTCACCAAGGTGCTTGGCGGCGCCTCCGCGCTCTGGATCACGATCATCTTGGTCAGCCCGCTCTTCGCCGCCATCTCTCCCGCTTTCGGTGCCGCACTGACGATCGCAACACTGCTGCTCTTTGTAGGCACGGTGGTTCGTCAAGCGATTCGCGCCACAGCGAAGGGTCTGGAGCCTCAGCTACGTCTGCTTCTTGGAACGATGGCTGCCGTGATCTGGTTGAGCCCACTCACGCTGCTCCCGCTGCTCGCTTCGCTCGATCCGCTTGATCGAGGGGCGCCGGCGAGTTGGATCGTGTGGCTATTGGCGATCGTCTGGACGGCAGATAGTGCCGCATACCTTGTTGGACGCACGATCGGTCGACGCAAGTTGGCCCCAGTGCTCTCGCCGCGCAAGAGTCTTGAAGGATTCGTTGGCGGCATTCTCGTTGCGGGCCTGGTTGGTGCGCTGATCGCTGGCCCACTCTTTACGCTCGGTAAAAACGAATCAGAGTTCTTCCTCTGGGGGCTGGCCTGGGGTTTGATCATCGCCACTGCAGCGGAGGCAGGTGACCTCCTTGAGTCACTCTTCAAACGTGTTGCAGGTGCCGAGAGTGCATCAAACCTGATCCCCGGCCATGGCGGCGTGCTCGATCGCATCGATAGCCTGCTGCTTGCGGCGCCAGTGACGCTCATCGCTGCGCTGCTACTGCGAGGCTAGGGTGAGCCGTATCCGCGTCGCCCTGCTTGGTGCGAGCGGTTCAATCGGCCTGCAGGCTGCCGAGGTTATTGCGCAGCACCCCGCGGAGTTTAAACTCGTTGCCCTTGCCTCAGGTCGCGGTGGTGAGCAGTATGACGCTCTCGCTTCGGCTAATCCGCAGTCGCGCAGCCTCGTTGGTGGCAGCGCTGACGACCTTCGTTCGCTCGTTCTTGATGCCGCGCCTGACGTTGCGCTGATTGCCACCACTGGTGTTGTCGGCCTTGCCGCAACCGTCGCGGCCCTTGAGGCGGGTGTGGCGGTGGCGATCGCGAATAAAGAGACGATCGTTTCCGGAGGTGACGTAGTGATGCGCGCCGCTCGAGCAGCCGCAGAGCGCAAGGGGAGCGACGTCCTGGAGCGTCTTCGCCCGGTCGACTCAGAACACTCGGCGCTCTGGCAAAGCCTTGTTGGTGAATCGCCTGATCGCGTACGATCACTTTGGCTGACGGCGAGTGGCGGACCGTTCCGTGAGTCGACCGCCGCTGAGATCGCCGCCGCAACTCCCGCGACGGCCCTCAAGCACCCAACCTGGAGCATGGGAGCGAAAATCACGATTGATTCAGCGACGCTGGTGAATAAGGGCCTCGAGGCGATCGAGGCACACCGACTCTTCTCGGTGCCCATGGCACAAATCAGGATCGTGGTGCACCCGCAGAGCGTTGTGCACGGTTTCGTGGAATTCGTTGACGGTTCAACGAAGGCGCAGATGGGTAGTCCCGACATGCGCGGGCCGATCGGTTATGCCCTCGGCTATCCTGTGCGTATGGCTTCAACCTTTCAGAACGTCGATCTCGTGGCTCACGGGGCGCTCACCTTCACCGCACCTGATCTTGTCCGCTTTCCCGGCCTGGCGATCGCTTTGGAGGCTGGCCGGGCAGGGGGTGCCGCCCCAGGTGCACTCATCGCAGCCGATGGCGTGGCCGTGACCCGCTTCCTCGCTGGGGAGTTCCTGCTGGGCGGCATCCCTCGGCTTCTCGGTGATGCGGTGGAGCAATTTGGTGTTCGTCCTGCCCCAACGAGTGTCGATGAGGTGATTGACCTCCATAACGAGGTAACAACGTTCGCAGAGCAATGGAGTGGGGCCGCCTGATGGAGATCCTCGGCGGCATTGCCGCACCGGTGCTCGTCTTCGTCCTTCTCGTCGTGCCACTGATCGTGGTGCACGAACTTGGCCATCTTGTTGCGGCACGACTTCGTGGCATTGACGTGCCCGAATTCGGAATTGGGTTTCCACCACGCCTCTTCACGCTGCTCCGAGGGCGGCGTACAGAGCTCACCATCAACGCCCTTCCGATCGGCGGATTCGTGCGCATGGCGGGGAGCGAAGAGGGAGATACCGATCCCGCCGGCTGGGAGCGTGCAACGCTCACCTCCAAGGTGCTGGTCATGGTTGCGGGGGTTGCCATGAACATCGTGGTCGCTTTCTTACTGATGCTCCTCCTCTCTGGTCCGCTCGCTGAACGTTCCAGCATCCTTCTCGAGGATGTACAGCCGGGCTCTCCAGCCGCCGCTGCTGGCCTGCTGCCTGGTGATCGCATCGTGGGCCTCGAGGGGGAAACCTTCGATCGCTTTGACTCACCGCTGCAGAGCCTTCCTGGTCGCGCAGGAGAGACCGTCCAAGTGACGGTGGAGACTCCAGGCCAAGCGAAGCGATTCGTTTCCATCACGCTGCGCACTGCAGAAGCGGCAGCCGGGCAGGGGTTCATGGGTGTGAAGATTGCCTCTATTGACGGCGCCGGTCCACTCTCACGACCGATCGGCGACGCACTGGTACTTGCCGCTACGCGCACCTGGGATGCCGGGACCTCAATTCTCGGGGCGCTGGGTACCTTCATTACGTCGCCGTTCCGCCCATCAGATGGCACCGGCGGAGTTGCGGGGCCGATCGGTATTGCCGTTGGTGTTTCTGCAGCTGCCGGCCAGCTCGGCTTTGTTGGCCTCTTGCATATCGCGGCGCTGCTCTCAGCAAATCTTGCAGTACTGAACCTGCTGCCGATCCCGCCGCTCGACGGTGGCCGTGTCGCCGCACTCTTCCTCCGACGCCTACTTGGAGAGGTGCGTGGTCGCCGTGTTGAACGACAGCTTGTGACTGCTGGTGCCGTGCTCATGCTCGCACTCTTCGCCTGGATTTCGCTTGGTGACATCCTGAATCTCTTCGGGGTGAAGCGATGAGTCGCGAACTGAACGTCGTCGCTCGCCCTGCAGCCGACCGACCGGATCAGCTGCGACCGGTGCGTCGTGCGACTCCGAGCGTCTCCGTAGGCGGGGTGCTGGTCGGCTCAGCGCATCCGATCGTCGTGCAATCTATGACCAACACCGATACGGCAGACGCCGCTGGCACTGCTGCACAAGTCGCGCATCTAGCGCGTGCGGGCAGTCAAATCGTGCGAGTTACGGTGAATAACGATGCGGCGGCCGCGGCGATTCCCGAGATCGTACAGCGACTTGCCGACGATGGGTTGACCACGCCGATCGTGGGCGACTTCCACTACAACGGCCACAAACTCCTCGCCGCCCATCCAAAGAGTGCCTCGCTGCTGGCGAAGTATCGAATTAATCCAGGGAATGTGGGGAGCAAGCATCGCGATGAGAACTTCCAGACGATCGTGAAGGTAGCGATTGATCACGGCAAGCCTGTCCGGATTGGCGTGAATTGGGGATCGCTGGATCAAGACCTCCTGACGAAACTTATGGAAGAGAACGCCGCATCCACCACCCCGGCGAGCGCGCGAGCCGTGACGATTGAAGCGATCGTGCGCTCTGCAACTCAGTCGGCCGAACTCGCGGAGTCCACTGGGCTACCGCACGATCACATCCTGCTCTCCGCCAAGACTTCCAACGTGCGCGACCTGTTTGACGTGTACACAGAGCTTGCGGGTCGGTGCGACTACCCGCTGCATCTCGGTCTCACCGAGGCGGGGATGGGGATGAAGGGGATCGTGGCCACGAGTGCCGCCCTCGGACATCTCTTGAACCAGGGAATCGGCGACACGATTCGCGTCTCGTTGACGCCGGAGCCAGGTGCTGACCGCGCGCTCGAAGTTGAAGTGGCGCAGCAGATCTTGCAGTCGCTCGGCCTTCGTGCCTTCTCGCCGCAAGTCACTTCGTGCCCAGGGTGCGGGCGCACGACGAGCACCTTCTTCCAAGAGATGGCGCAAGAGATCCAGGCGTATCTCAAGGCGCGCCTGCCAGAGTGGCGCCCGCTGCACCCTGGGGTCGAGAACCTTGAGGTCGCGGTGATGGGCTGTGTCGTCAACGGACCAGGGGAGTCGAAGCACGCGAACCTCGGGATCAGCCTGCCGGGAACATTCGAGGAGCCGGTTGCCCCCGTATTCCAGGACGGCGCCCTGCTCACTACCCTCCGCGGCGATCGGATCGTGGCGGAGTTCCTAGAGATCCTCGAGCGCTACGTAGTGGCCCACTACCCAAAGAGCTAGCGCCAGTCGTCTTTGCGCTGACGTGGGGCCCTCCCGGGAGGGGCACGAGCACGAAGGGGGGAGGCTCCGGATGCCCGTGGTATAGTTCCTGTAACAACGGCCGCCGAACGAGAGACGTGGGTGACCCCCACGTCTTTTTTATCGGGGTCGCAAGTACAGAAGGGAGGCGTGACGTGAGCAAAGAGCTTGTGAGCGCCCTCATTCAGCTAGGCGCTGAGCGCGGTATCGATCGAGCTGCGGTGTTGCAGGCGGCAGAGGAGTCCTATGCGGTCGCCCTCAATCGCCGACACGCCTCATCCGACATCCACGTGCGCCTCGATCCTGAATCAGGGGCAATGCGGGTCTTCCGGGCCCGCCGAGTGGTCGACGAAGTCCTCGTTCTAGGTGCTGAATGGACGCCAGAAGAGGCCCAGGCCGCAAAGCCCGGCGCCGTGGTTGGTGACCTCATTGAACTGGAAGAGATGGACGGCGATATGGGCCGCATCGTTGCCGCCCAGGCGCGCCAGGCGCTCCAGCAGCGCCTCATCCAGATCCAGCGCGACCTGATCATGCAGTCGTTCGCGGAACGTGCCGGTGAGATTCTCACGGGTGTCGTGATGCGGGTCGACCGCCGCAACCTCGTCCTAGACGTGGGGAAGGCGGAGGCGTACCTGCCTGCCACTGAACAGTCGCAGCTCGACACCTTCCGCATCGGCGAGAACGTCAAGGCGCTTCTCCTTGAGGTGCGAACAACGGTACGTGGTCCCGAAATCCTTCTGACGCGTACGCATAAGAACTTCGTGAAGAAACTCTTCGAGCTTGAGGTTCCTGAACTGACAGCGGGAACGGTGGAGATCACCTCGATTGCTCGAGAGCCGGGAAGCCGCACCAAGATCGTTGTTGCAACGAAGCAGGTTGGTCTCGACCCGGTCGGCGCAGTTGTGGGCCAACGTGGTGCACGTGTGCAGGCTGTTGTTGAAGATCTTGGTGGCGAGAAGATCGACATCATCGCGCACACCGACGACGCAGCTGAGGCGATTGGGCGAGCCCTCTCACCAGCCCCCGTAGTCTCTGTCACGGTCGATGAAGCGGCAAAATCGGCAACCGTGGTAGTGCCCGAACGATCACTCTCGCTCGCGATCGGCGCTGGTGGGCAGAACGCTCGCCTCGCGGCGCGACTTACCGGTTTCCGAATCGACATTGCCAGTGATGGCAGTGGAGCTGCTGAAACGCCAACAGAAGCCCTAGCGGGCGAGGAGGCCTAAGACGCCTGTCGCTCGTGCGCGTACCTGCGTGGCCTGCCGACGTACACAGCCGAGGGAGACGCTTGTGCGGTACGGAACCTCCGCAGATGGAGGGGTGCGCATGGGCGCAGTCGGAGGTCGAGGGGCCTGGGTCTGCCAAAGCGGTGATGCAGCACACGACGCACTGATTGGTGACGGATTACGACGAGGATTGAGGGGCCGGATTGCGACCACAGATCTCGAACAGATTGTCACTGAGCGGCAAAGTCAACGAATAGAGAGGGGGTAGCAGATGACGAAGCAGCGTAAGAGCATCCGTCCACCGCGCCCCGATCGCTTGCCTCCGGAGCCGAAGCCAGCGCGCGTTGCACAGGTGCATGATGGCATCCTCGAGTTGCCCGCCTCCATCGTCGTTGGCGATCTCGCAACGCTGCTCAAGGTAAATCCTGCCGATATTATCAATCCGCTCATTCGCAGCGGCGTGTTTGCAACCATGAACCAGGGCATTGATCGCGAGACAGCCTCGCTCATTGCTACCGAGCTTGGCTTCACCGTCAAGGAGCCTGAGCCTGACGAAGATGAGGCTGCACCCGAGGCCACCCCTGAAGCTGTACCCGCGGCAGCGAAAACTGAATTCTTCAGCGAAGATCCAGGCGCGACGCTCATCTCGCGCGCTCCGATCGTCACCGTGATGGGCCACGTCGATCACGGTAAGACGAGCCTGCTGGATGCGCTGCGCAAGACGAGCGTTGCCGCAGGGGAGCGAGGCGGAATCACCCAACACCTTGGCGCCAGCCAGGTGCAGCGCGGCGATCGTTCGATTCTCTTCCTCGACACCCCAGGGCACGAGGCCTTTACGGCGATGCGAGCACGCGGTGCACGAGTCACGGATATTGCCATCGTTGTGGTTGCCGCTGATGACGGTGTGATGCCGCAAACTAAAGAGGCGATTAGCCACGCCCGTGCAGCGAACGTCCCCATCATCATTGCGCTCAACAAGATCGATAAGCCCGATGCCAACCCGGATCGCGTGAAGACCGAGCTTGCGGAGTCGAATGTGGTCATCGAAGATTATGGCGGCGACGTACCGCTGGTTGCGGTATCCGCACGAACGGGCATTGGCCTCGACGACCTCCTGGACATGGTTCTCCTGGTCGCTGATCTCGGTGACTACAAGGCCGACGCGGCACGACTCGCGGTGGGCACGGTCATTGAGGCGCAGCGCGACAAGGGTCGTGGTCCAATTGCCACTGTGATCGTGCAGACGGGCACTCTCCGCGTTGGTGATCATATGGTCGTCGGTGCGATCTCAGGGAAGGTCCGCTCGCTCGAATCGACCGACGGGGGTCGCATCAAGGTGGCTGGCCCGTCGACCGCTGTGGTGGTGTCAGGTCTTCCTGAGGTCCCCGTTAGCGGTGAGATCTTCCGCATTGCGGCGGACGAGAAGGAGGCTCGCGCCTGGTCTGAAGCTGCAGCCGACGCTACCAGTGCCGGACGCGATAGTGGCCATGCGACGATGGAGGACCTCTACAAGCGTATCCAGTCTGGTGCCGGTAAAGAGGTTCGCGTAATCCTGAAATCGGATGTTGCTGGGTCACTCGGCGCGATTGAGCACCAGCTTGAGAAGATGCAGAGCGATGAGGTGCGCATCAACGTGCTCCTCTCAGCCGCCGGGGAGATCACCGAGAACGACATTCTGCTGGCATCAGCATCGGATGCGATCGTTCTTGGCTTCACGACGACGTTGACCCCAGGTGCCCGCCGCATGGCCGAAACGAACAAGGTCGACGTGCGCCTCTACGAGATCATCTACGAACTCGCCGACGACATGAAGGCTGCACTCGAAGGGATGCTCGATCCAGAGAAGTCAGAAGTTGTCGAGGGGCGAGCCGAGGTGAAGCAGCTCTTCCCTGGGAAGGGCTTTGTCATCGCCGGCTCCATCATCCGTGAGGGGCGTGTCACACGCGGCGCAAAGGTGCGCGTCATGCGCGGCGGCAATCTGGTTGCCAATGACGTGATCGAATCGCTCCGCCGTTTCCGTGATGACGTCCGTGAGGTCAAAGAGGGCCAGGAGTGCGGCATCGGGCTTGGAGCATCGGTCACCGTCCTCGAGGGTGACATCCTGGAGATCATCGGTGAGAAGTCCACGAGGCGGACCCTCTAAGCATGTCTGAGCGGATGCCCCGTGTCGATGAGCTGCTTAGGGAAGAGATCAGTGCCCATATTGGCCGCTCACTCAGTGATCCACGGCTCGGCTTTGTGACCGTGACCTCTGTGTCAACATCACCAGACTTGCGGCACGCAAAAGTGTTTGTCAGCACTATCGGCAGTGAAGAACAACGAGTCGCCTCGCTTGCAGCGCTCAAGAGTGCCGCTTCTCACCTTCGCACCGTCATCGGCAAGGGGCTGCGTATTCGCCGCGTTCCTGACCTGCATTTCGAACTGGATGAGGCGGGCGATCGTGGCGCACGCATTCAGCAGCTACTGGGAAGCATTGCCGATGGAGGCCTCCCACCTGAGACGCTCTCGCCGCTTCCGGCTCCGACACGCACAGGAGTGGAAGAGAAGATCCGGAGGAGTAAGGGATGAGCGAGCAGGGGATGGTGCACGCAGCGGAGTACCTCACCCGCGCGGGTAACTTGCAAGCGACCGCACGGGGCGCCGTCCCTGCAAATGTACTAGCGGCTTTACGTTCGGCAAAGCGGTTATGGGTTGTACCGCACGAGCGACCAGACGCCGACGCCCTTGGCGCCGCGCTCGGACTCAAGGCAATCCTCGGGCAGCTTGGCGCGGAGGTCGTCGTGATCAGCGCCGATGCTCCGCCTGCGGTATATGACGTCATCCCCACGATTCGTGAGGTTTCCCTTGAGGCACCAACCTGGGCCCCAGATGCGATCGTGCTGGTCGATTGCGCCGATCCAACGCGTGCCGGTCGCATTGGCGATCTCATCAACGCACTCCCAGCCTCAACGCCACGAATCCTGATCGATCACCATGTTTCCAACGAAACTACGTGGCCCATCGCTTGGGTTGATGCGCACGCCGCTGCAACCTGCGAAATGGTCAGTCTCATTGCGCTTGCGCTGAAAGCAGATCTCTCAGCAGACGACGGAAGGCTGGCCACGACGCTCGCGGCGGGCGTGATCATGGATACCGCCACCTTTCAACATGGCAACACGACTTCGCGGACCCTTGAAGTTGGCGGACTCCTTCTTGCGGCAGGTGCGCCGATCAGTGAGATCTCCCGAAAGATCTACCGTTCCAAGCCCCTGGCGCAGGTACAGCTGCACGCGCGTGTTTTGGCCAGCCTTGCTGCATCGGATGGGGGTCGCACCGTCTTCGCCACCATGACGCTCGGCGACCTGACGGAGTGCGGAGCCACGCTGGAAATGAGTGAAGGCATCGTTGACTCACTGGCACATGTGGCTGAGGCTGATGTGGCGATCTTCTTCAAGGAGGATGGCCCAGCCTCCGCGCGCATCTCCGTGCGGACGAAAGGGGAGGGACCCGACGCCACCGAGGTCGTTGGCGCATTCGGTGGTGGCGGTCATGCTCGCGCCGCGGGCGCGACCATTGGCCTCCCCGTTAACGAGGCCGTCACCTTGGTGCTGGCGCGCGTGACGGAGCTTCGCGCGCACGCTGTAGCGGGCTGAGCGTATGGCGCGGCGACGGCCGAGCACGCCGGGTATTGACGGGGTCCTTCTCGTCGATAAGCCAAATGGTCCGACGAGCCACGACATCGTTGCCAAGATTCGCCGCATGGCTGGGCAACCGCGTATCGGGCATGGCGGCACCCTCGACCCGTTTGCGACCGGACTCCTGGTGCTCGTCCTTGGCCGCGCAACTCGCCTGGCGAGCATGCATCTGGGCGGCGAGAAGCGCTACGAGGCGACCTTCTCGTTTGGCGGGGGAACCACTACCGATGATCTTGATGGCGAGCGCCTCGGTACTCCTGGCACACCACCCTCCCAGAAGGCCATTGAGGCCCTGCTGCCCCGCTACCGGGGCGTCCTAGAGCAGGTGCCGCCATCCCACTCGGCAAAGCGCACAGACGGCGTACGGGCATATGAGCGCGCACGAGCAGGGGAGGTGGTGGAGCTCGCACCACGCCCAATTGAAATCAAGCGATTTGAGATCCTTGGTTGGGACGACTCCCACGCCGACGAGCCGCTCATGCATGCCCGGCTTGATGTGAGCTCTGGTACCTACATTCGCGCCATTGCACGCGATCTCGGTCGCGACGCAGGGAGTGGCGCACACCTCGTCGCGCTGCGGCGCGTTGGTTCTGGTGTCTTTGCGGCTACCGAGGCGCACACCATGGAGCAGATTGCCGCCGCTGCACTGGCGGGCGAACTGCGCAACTTGCTGCTGCCGCTCGACGCTGGGCTCGACCACATCGCCGCAACGGAGGTGGGCGAAAAGGGTGCGGCACTGCTGCGCGATGGCATCGCACTCCCCGTCGGCATGCTGGACAGCGCCGGCCAGGAGACGGCAGAGGGGAGCCCCCTGCGGCTGTACGTCCACGGCGCGATCGCCGCGTTCGGTCGACGCACCGCATTCGGCGCACAACCTGAGCGCGTCTTCATTGAATCAAACGCGCTGGTAGGGCAACGCCTGTGAAGCGGGTGGTCGGCTGGAACGAGCTAGCGCTGGAGATGGCGCCAGGGGAGAACGCTGCGCCTGGTTCGGTTCTCACCCTCGGCATCTTCGATGGGCTCCACCGTGGCCATATGCGGCTGCTCGCCGCTGCCGAGCGACTGGCTCGGGCGGCGGGGCTCGAGCGCGTGCATATCGGCTTCACGCCACACCCTGATCAGCTGATTCGGGGCACAACCCCCCTCCAACTCCTTGATGTAGGGGAGCTCGAGCTCCGCATGGCGGGGGCGGGTGTCGACCTCTGGTGCGACCTGCCCTTCACTCCAGAGACGCGCGATACCCCCTGGGAGGAGTTCATCGAGCGTCTCGTCGGGGTGACCAAGGCGAAGGGGATCGTCCTCTCGCCAGAATCCGCATTTGGTCAGGGCCGCCAGGGGACGCTGCCTAACGTTCGAGCCTGGGGTGCCGTCCACGGCCTACAGGTGCACCCGGTCGCCGAAGCAACCGCTGGTGGGACCCCTATTCGTAGCACCCGCATCCGCGAGGCCATTGCCGGCGGGGACCTCACTGGGGCAGCGCGCCTCCTCGCGCGACCCTATGCCCTAGTCGGTAGGCTCCAGGGTGACCAGATCCACCTGCAGCGCCATGAGGCTGCCGTGCCGCCCCCAGGGGAGTACCGGGCTCGCGTTGGGGCAGCTGGGCGCCCTGAAGGACGCCTCCCCCTCGTAGGGCGGCTCACCACCGTGCGGGTGAGTTCCGATGGGCTGACGATCACGCTCGTGCGGCCCGAGGGCGCAGATCGACGTTTTGAGGGGGGTCCGATGCGGGTCGCCCTGCTTGGGGAGAGCCTCCAAGCGTAGATTTGCTACCCTATGTACATCCAAGATGTGATGAAGAGATGAGGGGTGCCCTTGGAGCACCTCCGATGTAAGGAGAAGTACCACTTGCCACTAGACCAAGCAACAACCGCACGCATCGTTGCAGACAACGGGCGTCACGGTACTGATACTGGGTCCGCAGACGTTCAGATCGCACTCCTGACGGAGCGCATTCAGGGACTGACCGCGCACCTGCAAACCTTTAAGCAGGACAACCATTCGCGCCGCGGGCTCTTGAAGCTCGTCGGTCAGCGACGTCGACTGCTGACATTTCTCAAGCGTGAAGATGCAGCGCGCTACGCCGCGCTCTCCGAGAAGCTCGGACTTCGTCGCTAACCACCCCCTAGCCTCTGGCTGGGACTACATCGGCACGCGAACGGAAGAACCGTTGGCGGCCTGACAGGAGAACAGAATGAGCAACATCACCAGCGTTTCCGCCGAGTTCGGCGGTCAGACCCTCACGATTGAGACAGGCCGAATGGCCCGCCTCGCCGGTGGCGCAGTCACCGTTCGCTACGGCGACACCGTGGTCCTTGGCACTGCAAACCGCAGCGAGCCACGACCAGGCCTCGACTTCTTCCCACTCACGATTGAGTTTGAAGAGCGCATGTACGCCGCGGGAAAGATCCCGGGCGGTTACATCAAGCGCGAAGGGCGAGCCTCCGAGAACGCAACGCTCTCCGCGCGTCTCACCGACCGACCGATTCGCCCACTCTTCCCAGAGGGGTACAAGGATGACGTTCAGGTTGTTATCACCGTGCTGAGCGCAGACCAGGAGAACGACCCAGACATCCTTGGAACGCTCGCGGCATCTGCAGCGCTCACCATCTCCGAGATTCCGTTCCTTGGGCCAATCGGCGCAGTGCGCGTCGGCATTGTGAACGGTGCCTTTGTTATCAACCCAACGTTCGACCAGCTCAAGGAGAGCGATCTCGACTTGGTAGTTTCAGGAACCGTTAGCGCGATCATGATGGTCGAGGCTGGCGCGAACCTGATCACCGAAGAGAAGATGGCCGAGGCCATTGAGTTCGGTCATAACGCCATCAAGGCGCTCGTTGCCCTTCAGGAGGAGCTGCGCGCCAAGGTCGGCAAGCAGAAGCGCGTTCCATACATCGAGCCAAGCACCGACAGCGTGCTGGCGTTTGCCGAGGCGGCCGCAAACGGTGGCACATTCGTGATCGTCGATACGGAAACTACCGGCCTTGACCCGAAGATTTCTGACCTTGTCGAAGTTGCGGCAGTGAAGGTCAAGGGTGGCAAGATCACCGACCGCTGGAGCAGTTTTGTTGATGCCGGCAACGACATCGTTGGCGCCCAGATGCATGGCATCACCAACAAGGAGATCCAGGGCGGCCTCACGCCGAAGGCAGCGGCCGAGAAGATTGCTGAATTCGCCAAGGGCGCAATCCTTGTCGGACACAACCTTGGCTTTGATGTCGCCTTCCTCGATGAGGCACTCGGCAAGGGTCGCTCATTTGCAACCGAGCAGGGGAGCTACCTCGACACCTATGTCCTCTTCAAGGAGGCGTACCCAGAGAGCGAGTCGTTCAAGCTCGGAGATCTCGCACGCGTTTATGGCGCAGCGACCACTCCGAACCATCGAGCGGCCGCTGACGCGGAAGCAACAGCAGAGCTCTTGCTGATCCTCGCCAACGAACTCCCAGGTCGCCTCGCGACGCTCAAGGAGGGGATTGCCGATTCGATCCGTGCCGCCCGTAGCGGCAAGGGCGAGCCAAAGGCGATCTTTGAGGCGGCACGCCGTAAAGCGCGCGTCGGTAGAAACCTCTTCGGCTGGATGCATAAGAAGACGGCGCGTAACCTCACGATGAAGGAGGGGATTCGCCTCGACGGTCGGAAGGTCGACGAGATCCGCAAGATCTCGGTAGAGGTTGGTCTGCTCCCACGCGCACACGGCTCAGGCCTCTTCACCCGCGGTGAGACCCAGGCGTTGAGCGTGGCAACCCTTGGCCCAGTGGCACAGGGACAGCGTCTCGACACGATCTCGCCGATCACCGAGAAGCGCTACATCCACCACTACAACATGCCGCCGTACAGCACCGGTGAGAACAAGCCGATGCGTGGCCCAGGGCGACGCGAAATTGGGCACGGAGCCCTTGCCGAGCGAGCACTCATCCCAGTGCTCCCTTCGATCGAGGAGTTCCCGTACGCCATCCGAGTCGTCTCAGAGTGCGTAACCTCTAACGGATCGACCTCAATGGCCTCAACTTGCGGTTCGAGCCTCTCGCTCCTTGATGCCGGCGTGCCGCTCAAGGCGTCGGTGGCTGGCGCCGCAATGGGCCTCATGTCGGAGCCAGACGGCGAATTCATCGTCCTCACGGACATCCTCGGCAAGGAGGATGCCTTCGGCGACATGGACTTCAAGGTGACCGGTACCCGTACGGGTATCACGGCCTTGCAGATGGACATCAAGGTGCAGGGGATCAACGGGGCGATCATTCGCACCGGCCTCAAGGATGCGCTTGCCGCCCGACTCGAGATCCTCGACAAGATGGACGCGATCATCAGCACGGCTCGACCAGAGCTCTCTGATTTCGCCCCACGCATCACCACGATCAAGATCAATCCGGAGAAGATCCGCGACATCATTGGTAAGGGTGGCGCAGTGATTCGCAAGTTGCAGGATGACTTCCAGGTGAACATCAACGTACAGGACGACGGCACCGTGCAGATCGCTTCGGCTGATCCAGAGCGCACCAAGGGTGTCCTTGATGCGATCAATGGAATCACCAAAGAGGTTGAACTCGGCGCGCTCTATATGGGCAAGGTGACCCGCATCATGGGCTTCGGCTGCTTCGTTGAGATCCTTCCAGGTAAGGAAGGCCTCGTACGCATCGGCGAGCTTGCCGACTACCGTGTGAACACGGTTGAGGATGAGGTCGCCGTGGGCGACGAGATCATGGTGGTGGTCACCGAAGTCGACCGCCAGGGTCGCGTCAACCTGTCGCGCCGCGCCGCCATGCAGCGTCATAAGGCCGCGCCTCAAGAGTAACGGTGCTCCGAAACGCACGAAAATCAACTGAGGACTTGCGGATGCTCCGCAGGTCCTCAGTCGTATACTGGGCAGTATGAGCAACGCATCGAACCCAGAAGGTTTCGTCGTCGCCGTCCTCGGCGCCACTGGACTCGTTGGGCAGACCATGATCTCGGTGCTTGAAGAGCGCAACTTCCCTGTGCGCACGCTTATTCCACTTGCTGCCACGAGCGGTGGGCGCACCGTTCGCTTTCGTGGCGCCGATATCTTGGTGCAACAGGTTCAACCAGACTCGTTCAACGGCGTCGATCTTGCGCTTTTCAGCGCAGGTGGCGCCGCAAGCTTGACGTATGCGCCAGAAGCGGCGGCCCGCGGCTGCGTCGTTGTCGACAACTCCAGCGCCTGGCGCATGGATCCGAGTGTGCCGCTGGTTGTCTCGCAGGTAAATCCAGGGGCGCTCGCAACGCACAACGGCATCATTGCGAACCCGAACTGCTCGACCATGCAGCTTGCGCCGCTATTAAAAGCGCTCTCTGATGCGGCCGGTTTACAGCGGGTGGTTGTCGCCACGTATCAGGCGGTCTCGGGTGCCGGCTCAAAATCAGTGGCTGATTTAGTTCAACAGCGAACCACCCTTGTGAATGGCGGCACACCCACTTCGACCATCTATCCGCATGCCGTCATTTCGAGCCCAATCCCCGCGATCGATGTGTTCCTTCCTGATGGCTCCACCAAAGAGGAGGCCAAGGTCGTCAATGAGAGCCGGAAGATTCTCGACCTGCCGAACCTGCGTATCTCTGCAACGGCGGTCCGTGTTCCCGTTGAACGGAGCCACTCCGAGGCGGTGCACGTTGAGCTATCGCGGGCGCTGAGCCCCGACCAAGCTCGTATCGTCTTTGCTGCGATGCAGGGGGTAACCCTGGTAGACGATCCAGCAAGTCATTCCTATCCACTTGCAGCAGATGCGTCCGGCAGTGACGAGATTTATGTCGGGAGAGTGCGCACCGACGCCAGCGTTGAGCATGGGCTTGCCTTCTGGGTGGTGAGTGACAACATCCGCAAGGGTGCGGCGACGAACGCCGTTGAGATTGCTGAGCTCTTGGTCAGCATGAACCTGGTCCATGGAGCCAGTCACGTCGCCTAACCGAATCGCTCTCGAGCTCGCCTCGGTCGCCCGCGACGCCTCCACCTGTACGGCGTGTGCGCTCTCAGCCACAAGAACCCAGACGGTCCCCGGCGAGGGGAGTCCTACGGCAGCCCTGGTTTTCGTTGGGGAGGCCCCGGGAGCGCGGGAAGATCTGGCTGGTCGCCCGTTCGTTGGCGCGTCTGGTCGCCTTCTGGACGACCTCCTGGCCTCGATCGGCCTACGGCGCGACGAGATCTTCATCCTGAATACGGTGAAGTGTCGGCCACCAGCGAACCGCAATCCCCAGCGCGCAGAAACTGCTGCCTGTGCCTCGTTCCTCACACGGCAGTTGAAGGCGTTGCAGCCCCGGGTGATCGCCACCCTCGGGAGGCACGCACTTGCTGTCTTTGCGCCAAGCGCGAAGATTGCCGAGGTGCACGGACGTCCCCACGCACAGACAGACGGTGATCAGCGCGGTGGTGCGGTGCTCTTTCCCCTCTATCACCCCGCAGCGGCACTCCACAACGGGAGCCTGCGACCAGCCTTAGAGCGCGATATGGCGGCCCTGGGAGAGTTTCTCTCCATGAATGCTCGCGAAGAGGCGGGGGAGGCTACCCTACGCGAGGTGGATTCGGTGCCGACTCGGCGCCGTTCCAGCATGCAAGGGGAGGCTGAATGACCCAACGCCCGCAACCGGCACGCCGACCAGCTGAGGCGAGACGCCCCCAGGAAACACGCAGGCCGCACAAGGCGGCTACCAGCGGCCCGGCACTCCGTCTGATCCCGCTCGGCGGCATGGGGGAGATCGGGAAGAACCTCTACCTGTATGAGTACCAGGACACCATCATCCTCGTTGACTGTGGCCTCGCCTTCCCCGATGAGACCACCCTTGGTGTCGACATCATCATCCCGGACATCAGTTACTTGCGGGCACGCCGCAGCGCCGTGAAGGCGGTCCTCATCACCCATGGACACGAGGATCACGTCGGTGCGCTCCCGCACATCCTCCCTGAGCTCCCGGGGGTGCCCGTCTACGCCAGCACCCTTGCACGAGGGCTCTTGGCAAACAAGTTGAAGGAGTTCAAGGTCACCGCCAATCCGCTGCGACCGCTCGACCCAGGCGGCCGACTTGAGGTTGGGCCCTTCACGATTGAACCCTTCCGCGTTGGCCACTCCATTCCGGATGCCATGGGTTACGCGATCCATTCACCGGTTGGAACGGTCATCCACACCGGTGACTTCAAGTTTGACCAAACTCCAGCGGATGGCAAGACAGCAGACTTTGCCATGCTGGCAAAATTCGGCGCCCAGGGTGTACTCGCTCTCGTTTCAGACAGTACACGTGCCGAAGCGCCCGGATATACGCCGAGTGAGCAGGTTGTCGGCCAAGCCTTTAAGGGAATCATCAGCAGCGCACCTGGCCGCGTGATCATTGCCACCTTTGCCTCCAACATCGCGCGAATTCAACAGGTGCTCGATGCGGCAGGGGAGTTCCATCGGAAGGTAGCCGTCGTCGGTCGTTCGATGGAGCAGAACGTCAAGATCGCTCGCGACCTTGGCTATCTGAAATTCCCAACTCCACTCCTTGCCAAAGAGGAGATTGCGCGCCGCACGAAGGAGCCGCTCGTGATCGCAACGACGGGCGCGCAGGGCGAGCCGATGGCTGGCCTTGCCAAGATGGCGAATGGCGAGCACCGCAATGTAGAGATTCAGAACGGCGATACCGTGATCGTTTCCGCATCACCGATTCCAGGCAACGAAGAGGCGGTCGGCAGAACGATTGACAATCTTTTCAAGTCTGGTGCTAACGTCATCTATCACTCGATTGCCCAGGTGCACGTTTCAGGTCACGCCTCACAAGAGGAGCTGAAGATGATGCTTGCACTCACCAAGCCAAAGTACTTCGTGCCCATGCATGGCGAGATGCGCATGCAGGTGGCCCATGGGCGCCTTGCAACGCAGATGGGGGTACCGCCTTCTGCGGTCTTTATCATTGATAACGGCACGCCAGTTGAGTTCTCTGCAGATGGCAGCGCACGACGTGGTAAACCAGTTGAGCACGGCTCAGTTTTCGTTGATGGATCATCGGTTGGCGAGATCAGCGAGATCGTACTCCGCGATCGACGCACCCTGGCCGACGACGGAATCGTCGTCGTGATTGCAACGATCGATGCACGTACCGGAAAGCCCGTCGGCCGCCCAGCCCTAGTTACCCGTGGATTCCTCAATGGCGACGAGGATAATAAGCTTGTTGAAGAGGCAATCACGATTGCCCTCAAGGCAATCCAACACAAAGGTGATCGCGGTGCTGAGGCCGGCCTGATCAAGGCCCAGTTGAGCGAATCGGTTTCGCGATTCCTTGGTAAGGAGACGCGACGTCGTCCACTCGTGGTTCCTGTGGTGGTCGAGGTTTAAGCGATGGCAAAGCGCGAAGGAAAGAGTGGAGGTCGTCTCGTACGGCGCAGTCCGCTTGCATCACGATCGGCACTCCGCACGCTTCTCTCTCTCGCCTTTGCGGTCACTGGGGTGATCTTTGCTGTCGGCCTCATACTCCCAGGGCGTGGAGCCCTCGCGGATGTGCTCCGTGATGTGCTCGCGCCGTGGTTCGGTGCTGGCCGTTGGCTGGTCCCAGTACTGCTGATCGGCTTCGCCGTCTGGATCGAGCGCAGCGCCGCTTCCACCCCACGGGTCCCGCTGCGCATTGTCTTGTCGCTCATTGCCCTTGTCGGCCTGCTTGCGCTCGTTGAGATCGTCTTCCCGACCCACGGCGGCCGCATCGGAAGCATTGCTGGCGGGGGCGCTGCGAACCTGCTGACAGGAATTGGCGCGTTCGCAGCATGGAGCGGGATCTTGATCGCGATTGGACTCATCCTCGCTGAGTCCACGGTGCGGAGGATTTTCGCCACACTCTTTGCAGGCGCGAAGGTGAGTGCAGAAGTGATCGGCGACGGCGTCGAGAAGTTCGCCGCAGAGCGCGAACGCATCATGCAAGAGCGTGACGCTGCACGCACCGCAGAAGCTACTCGTATCCAGCTCGAAGTTGCGAGTCACCCAGTAGTGGCGGTTGCGCCTGCAGCGATCGTGCCTGATACCTTCGCTGTTGCGGAGCCCGATGCCGAACCGGAGGCTAACAGCGTACGCGGCGGGGCCCCCGCACGAGGATCAGGGAGCACTTCAGCAAACGGAAGTGCAGGCCCAGGGACCAGGACAAAAGCTGGTGGTGCAGTTCCGTGGGATCTGCCTTCCACGAGCCTGCTCGATGCCCCAGGCAAGTCCGTCAGCCCAAATGCCAGCATCCACCAGGCGAACGCCGCGATCATCGTCCAGAAGCTGCGCGATCTCGGCATTGAGATCACCTCAGTGACGGCTAATCCTGGTCCAGTCGTTACGCAGTACGAGCTGACACCCGCACCAAATGTGCGAATCAGCCGTATCGAAGGCTTAGGCGACGATCTGGCAATGGCGCTAAGTGCCCGTTCGATTCGCATTGAGGCGCCGATTCCTGGCAAGGCCGTCGTCGGTATTGAGATTCCTAATCACGAGGCGGAGGCCATTCGTTTCAAGCCACTGCTTACCCCAATCGATAAGGCTGGATCTTGGACGCCAAGCCAGGTGATCCCATTTGCGCTAGGCAAAGATGTTGGCGGAACAGCACAAGTACGCGATCTCGCAAGCATGCCGCATCTTCTCATCGCAGGGGCAACGGGCTCAGGAAAGAGCGTCATGGTCAACGCCATCATCGCCTCGTTCTTGTTTGCCCGAACACCTCAGGAGCTTCGCATGATTTTAGTAGATCCGAAGCGCGTCGAACTATCAGGATACAACGGTCTGCCACACCTACTCGTTCCAGTGATCACTGAATCCGATAAGGCCGCTTCTGCCTTGAAGTGGGCGGTTCTTGAGATGGAGAACCGCTATCGCATGTTTGCTGGTGCTGGCGCACGCAATCTCGAAGGCTACAACGCCAGTCGAGAGGATGTGAACGATCGAATGTATTCGATCGTCATCATCATTGATGAGCTCGCCGACTTGATGATGCAAGATGGCAGGGAGACAGAAGAGTCAATTGTGCGAATTGCACAGAAAGCCCGTGCCACTGGAGTCCATCTGATCCTTGCAACGCAGCGACCCTCGGTTAACGTGGTCACAGGGCTGATCAAGGCAAACATTCCAAGCCGGATTGCCTTCTCGATGGCGAGCCAGATCGATTCGCGAACGGTGCTGGACGCGCCAGGGGCCGAAGATCTGATCGGTCGCGGCGATATGCTCTTCCAGCCTTCAGATGCCCCGAAGCCGACGCGCATGCAAGGCGTCTTCGTTTCGGATCGTGAGATCAACGCCGTTGTGACGCACTGGCGCGAGCAGGGGTTACCGGACTATCAACTTGGGATTGTTGCGTCCGCCGAACGCAACGGTGGGGCAGGAGCCGACCGTGGCCGTGACGAAAAGCCGGCAGACCGACTCTTCGATGAGGCAGTACAGGTGGTCGCCGAGCATGACCGCGCCTCTGCATCGCTCCTGCAGCGCCGTCTCCGTATTGGCTACGCACGAGCCGCCCGAATCATCGACCAACTGGAAGAGAAGGGCTACATCGGATCGTTCGATGGGTCCACCGCGCGAGTGGTGAATCGCGACAAGATCGCCGCTGATGCAGCTGGCGCCAGCGGTGGCAGCACGGGTGGAACGAATGCAGCGGG
Source organism: Candidatus Limnocylindrus sp. (assembly GCA_040397175.1). Lineage (GTDB taxonomy): Bacteria > Chloroflexota > Limnocylindria > Limnocylindrales > Limnocylindraceae > Limnocylindrus. The sequence continues at coordinate 59,192 of JBBAWM010000002.1, forward strand.
GGAGACAGGGGAGGGCGCTTAGTTCATGAGCGATCAGGTGCCTCTCACTCCCCAAGAACCAAGACTGTCTGAAGATGTGGTGCCACAGGCCCCAAGCATTGGCGATCGACTTCGCCAGGCTCGTGAGCGGCGTGGTGTAAGCATCGCTGGGGCTTCTGCCACGCTAAAGATTCGTGCTCCGATCCTGGAGGCGTTTGAACGCGAAGACCACAGCCAACTTCCGCCACGCGTCTACGCGCTCGGGCAACTCCGAACCTACGCCGCCTATCTCGGCCTCGATCCGGCCACGGTTGCAGCGGGCTGGCAAGGCCCCCCATCCCCGAAAGGACCTGCCCCCACATCATCACAACGACCAACAACAACGGCGGATCGCCTTGCCGCCCTGCGCCCGGGCCTTATTCGCTCCACGCGTGGGGTGCTAGCGATCGGCGGGTTAGGGCTCGCCGTCCTGGTGATCAGCGGCTTCATGGTGCTACAGCTTCTGCGATTCATCCTACCCCCCTCTATTGCGATTACCTATCCACTTGAGGCGATCAGCAACCTGGAACCTGGGACGCTCTCCTACGAAATCAAGGGAACGGCTGACGCTCGCGCCAGCATCGTCATCAGCACCAGCGCTGGGGTGCAGCTCACGACCGAGGCGGATGAGAGTGGTCTCTGGAGTCTCGTTGTGCCTCTCGGTACTGGCCAGACAGAAGTTGTTGCAAGCGCAGTGAAGCCCGGCACTGGCGGTGAATCGAGCACCTCAGCGGCGCGCGTCTTCGTGGTGGCACTTCCCGATAAGGTCGCCCCCGAGATCACCGTAACCGAGCCGTCAGCCAACCTTGCCATCAAGGATGGTGACGTGCCGATCTCACTTGTCACAAACCCAAATAGCGAGGTAGGCATCACCGCAACGGATACCGCAGGGGGGTTAATCACCTCCGTGCTCACCAGCGACGTCACTGGGGTCGCCACTGGGGGGATCAACCTCCCGGCGGGGCGCTGGACCTTAAGCTTCAGCATCACCACTGCCGACGGCGCGCTCGGTCAGGCTACCCGCACGGTGGATGTCTCCTTCACTGGCGTAACGGTGAGCGTCACCGGCGGGGCCATCGCAACGTGGATTCGTGTCTGGGTAGATGGTCAGCTTGACCCAACGATTGGTGTTTCAGGGAAGACCTTGGCACCTGGCACACGGTTCAACTTCACGGGGGCGAAGCGCATTGAGATTCGTAGCGGGGATCCCTCTGCCCTTCTGTTCACGCTCAACGGGCGTACCATTAGCGGAGTTCGGAGCGGCACAGGGGCCGAAACGTACGCTTTCCTCAGCACGGGGAAGGTGCAGAAATCATCGAGGAGGTAGTGCATGGCAGCCGATAACTCGTTTGACGTCGTCTCGGAATATGACGAGCAGGAGCTCAAGAACGCGCTCGACCAGACCCGGCGGGAGATCGCCACTCGATACGATTTTCGCGACGCTACCGCCGAAATTAAGGAGGAGAAGGGTGAGCTGATTATCCGCGTCGACGGCGATCTACGCCTGAAGGCGTTGCGCGACATCCTCGAATCAAAGTCGGTAAAGCGCGGTATTGACCTGCGGACCTACGACTGGGGGAAGGCGGAGGCGGCTGGCGGAGACACCCTCCGCATTCACGTCAAGCTCCGCAAGGGGCTCGACGACGTGGCAGCGAAGAAGATTGCCAAATTCATTCGTGACACCTTCCCAAAGGTGAAGACTCAGATCCAGGGCGAGGCGGTGCGTGTGACCGGCAAGTCACGCGACGAACTGCAAGAGGTAATGAGCAGCCTGAAGGATCTTGACGTTGAACGACCGCTGCAATTTGAGAACTACCGGTAGCTTGTGACGCGATCGGTTAGCGAGATCGCTGCGGGCCTCGAACCCTCCCGTGGAGGTGTGGCACTACAGCCTGGAGCACGGCTGCACATCATTGGGGTTGGAGGCACTGCTGCACTCGCTGCAGCGCTCCACGCTAAAGCACTCGGGCTGAGCGTCTCCGGTTACGACCAGGCGCTGGCAGGGGAGTCAGCGATGATTCTTTCGCACGCAGGGATTCCAGTTGGCTCATCTGCCAGCCCCGAGGTCCTGCGGTCCTGTGCGGCACTCAACGCCGAAAGCACGGTTGCCATCTCGAAGGCGATTACGAGTACCCAGCCGAATCATCCCGAAGTACTACTGGCACGAGAAGCGGGCGCACGAACCGTTTCTGTACAGCAGGTGATTGCTGATGCCGCCGCCACACGTGGCGGGCTCATGATCGGCGTTGCTGGTACGCATGGCAAAACAACCTCCACTGGATGGGTCCTTGATGCGCTCGTTCGTTCTGGGATGGACCTGTCAGCGTTTGTGGGCGGCCCACTCGATACAGGGCTCGGTACCCCTGCAGGCGCTCCCGTGCATATCGGATCTGGCCCTGGTTTCGTCGTCGAGGCTGATGAGTACGGTGGAAACTTCGACACTTACAACGTCGATCGCGCACTGATCTTGAACGTGGATTGGGATCATCCTGATATCTTTGCTGACCGCCAGGCTGCCGTGGAAACGTTCGCACGATGGGCGGCCTATCCCGCAACGAACGGCGCTCTCTTCATCAACAGTGGCGATCAGGGTGGCGCTGAGCTCGCAGCACTGCTCGAGGCGGGAGAGAACCGCAACTTCTTCACCTTTGCAGCCTCAGCGACGCCCGAAGTACCGCAGGCAGATGTGGTCGCGACGGTAGCGTCACGCGGGGCAGGCACTTTTTCAGTTTCCATCACGCACCTTTCTGACCGCGCCGCACGTACAGCCCCAGCACTGCACGATCTTCTCAATCGTGAGCTGCCGATTGGGCTACTAGGTGCACACAACGCATCCAACGGCCTCGGCGTTGCCGTGCTTGCTGCAAGCGCTGGTGGCACCGCTGACGGGATTGCTGGATCACTCGCAACCTTTGGGGGTGTTGGTCGCCGCATGGAGGTCCGGTACGACCACAACTCCATTACGGTGCTCGACGACTACGGTCATCACCCAACCGCCATTGACGCCACCATTGCGACAGTCCGTCAGCGGTATCCAGGCCGCACATTGGTTCTCGCCATTGAGCCGCTCACATACCACCGTACTGCTGCCCTGCTCGAAGGTCTTGCCCAGTCGTGCAGCGCCGCAGATAGGGTTGCAGTCGCACAGATCTTCGCCGTGCGCGACCTCGATACGACGATCGTATCGGCTACCAACCTTGCCGAACGCATCGCAGCCCTGGGCACACCGGCCACGGCACCAGGAACTGTCCTGGAGACAGCAGCAGCACTTCTTCCGAGCATTACGGCAGAGACAGTGGTCCTGGTGATGGGGGGCGGACGATCAACAGAGATCGCCGTTGCACTTGCTCAAGGCCTCGCAGCCGCGTCGTAGCAGGTGCGCCGCGGGGCAGGGGATGGGGGCCTAGGCGCCTTCCGGTGAGCCGGCCGCAGCATCAGGGCCAGGTGGCGGCTGCGTAGCAGCCAGAGCGGCACGTTCCTTCGCCTGCACGCTCTCGGGTCGCGAGAAGAGGGGATGGCCGTCGGAGGTTAAGCAGCGACCCGTCGCCAGATCCCACTGCCAACCATGGATGCTGCACGTCAGCGTCTCGCCGTCTGTCGTTCCGAAGCGGGTGAGGTCGGCCTTCATGTGCGGGCAGCGGCGCTGGATCTGCCAGCCGGTTAGGTCAAACGTCCCCTCGGTTGGGCCATTCTCAGCGTAGAAGCCCTCGGCGTACTGGATTCGGGCCGTCGAGAGGCACTTGAACCAGGTGTAGACGTAGTCGTTATAGGCACCTTTGCGCCACGCTGAGAAGCGAAGCGACAGGAAGAGGCTGTTGACCCAATCATCCGTTCGCGTGCGCACCAGGTGATCCAAGAGGTAGCGGGGGATCGTGAACCGGAAGTCCACCTCCCGGCCGTCATCCGCGAGGACGGACCGCTCTGGGAAATCGAGGAGGACAGCCTCGTCATCGGTCTGAATCTTGATCGCAGTGCCGATTCCATCACAGACGCGTGGGCCAAGGGCCATGAGTGGCTCTAGCCAGGCCTTCAGCTCGGGTACGAGGTTGCTTCGCGGGCCCGCCCACAATGCTTTCTCCGCTGCAATGACAGGAGCCATGTCGGCTGCGTATCTGCGCAAATACACTTCCTTATTGGCAAAGACATCTTGCACAGACAGATCACCCTGCGCGTGCTGTACCTCGAATACACCCGCGTTGTTGAATTGGCCGACGCTCCCCGGGAGCATCAGAACGGCCGCCTGACCCTCAGCCTGCAGGCGCTCAACCATGAAGCGCTGGTCGGGGAAGATCGAATCATCGGCATCGTGCACGTCGTTCCAGCGGAAAAGCTCGTCATCGAGGAAGCAGGGGGGTCCCGCAGAGGGGATCACCACACGGGGGGAGATGATCTCCACGTAGCGAGCGGCGCGGGTGAACTGCGCGGCACGCTTCTTCTTTGCGAGTGCCTCGGCGGCCTTCGCCGGCATCTCGTAGACCATGGGGTACCAGATCGCACCGCTGAACTGCAGAAGGCAGATGTCAATCGCTCCCTGCACCAGGAGTCGGTCCGGGTCGGTTGGACGGCTGTCGTTGAGGTTTAGCAGGCGCTCTACGCCGTCGTCGATGAGGAGCGCCGAATCACCAATGGGTCCGTCTGTGGGGGCCGTGAGGGCCTCTACGACGATGCTGAGGCCACCGTGGCGCACAGGGACGCCGGACTGCGTTTCGATAAACGAATGAAAACCGAGCTCTTGGAGAGCCTCCTTGAGCTCCGGGAGCGGGTAGGCGGGGAGAATGACCACCGCGTCCTTGTTGCAGTAGGTCTTGAGCCATTTAGGGTCAAAGTGGTCCCGGTGCAGGTGGCTGATATAGAGGTAATCGGTGGCGCCGAGGGCGGCATGATCGAGCTTGTCGTTTCGTGGATATGGGAACCAGCCTGCGTAATACGCCGGATTAAACCAGGGGTCGCACAGGATCGAGCCGTGTGCGGTGTGGATCTTAACTCCGGCTTGGGCGATGAATTCAATCCGCATGGGGGGAGGATAGCGATGATTCGTGCTCGCCGCCCAGGTCCCTTTGTCACATAACTATCATTATCGGAACCAAGAGCGGAAGAACCCCAGCACGGAGCCGCCTCGTGTAACTGTCCCCCTGCAGGTGCTCGGGTTCGGTTTCCGGGTTAGAGCAGCTTCGCTGTCGAGTTGCGCTTCAGCCGTTTCAGTTCGCTGGCCATCTCAGGTGTGGCAAAACCTGTGACATGGAGCGCGTCCTCGTCGTAGGCCACTTGGATGCCGCCTCGGGCGCGAATCGCCTCAACCTCCCCCACCGCGGTGTATGGGAGGCGGAGGTCGACAGGGGTCCCTTGGCGCTGAAGCGCCTCTTCAAGGGCGCTGCGGAGCGGGCCAAGGCCGATGCCCGTCGCCGCCGAGACGCCGAGCACCGCGGGGTCGATTTCACGCGCATGCATCTGCGCTGCGTCGATCTTGTTGGCGGCAATGATGCGCGGCTTCTCAGCGGCACCGAGTTCGTCGAGAACTGCCTGCACGGTGGCGCGATGCTCCAAGGCGTGATGGTCGGAGGCGTCGACAACTTCTAGGAGTAGGTCTGCACGGGAGACCTCCTCGAGGGTGGCGCGGAATGCGTCGACGAGCTGGTGTGGCAGCTTATGAATGAACCCGACCGTATCCGTCACGATGGCGGTGAGGCCACCGGGGAGACGCACCTTCCGGCTCGTTGGATCGAGCGTCGCGAAGAGGCGATCTTCGGCCAGCACCACGCTGCTGCCAACGAGACTATTCAACAGCGTTGATTTACCGGCGTTCGTGTAGCCAACAATGGCAACGGTCGGCTCGCCGCGTGTGGTGCGGCTCTTTGCGCCCGTCTCGCGGCTGCGGCGAACCTGATCGACGCGCGCCTTCATTACCGAGATGCGATCGCGGATCAGTCGGCGGTCAGTTTCAAGCTGCGACTCACCGGGGCCGCGTGTGCCGATGCCGCCGCCCGTACGCGAAAGGTGTGTCCAGAGCTTTGTCAGTCGTGGCAGCTGATATTCCAGCTGTGCCAGTTCTACTTGCAATCGACCCTCACGCGTTCTGGCATGCAGGGCGAAGATGTCGAGGATGAGTCGGCTTCGGTCAATGACCTTCACGCCGAGTACCTCTTCGAGACCGCGCTGCTGTGTTGGCGAAAGCTCATCATCGGCGATGAGTACGGTGAAGCCCGTCTCGACCTTTGCGGCAAGTAGTTCCTGGGCTTTGCCGGCGCCGATGTAGGTGTCGGGATCGGGGTGCCGTCGCTGCTGCCACTCAGCGCCAACGACTTCAGCACCCGCCGTACGAGCGAGGCTCGCTAATTCTTGAAGGCTATCCTCAGCTGGCCAGCCCACGTCGCTACCAGTGTCGACTGCGATGAGAAAGGCGCGCTCTGGCGCGGGCGTCAGGTCAATCGGTGCGGTTTTCTTCGTCACTGTCCCTCTAGCGTACCGCGATCCGCAGCGCGTGCGGTAGGAGGTTCTGAGCAATCTCTGCTGCTGGACGCCCCCCCGTTGGGATCGTCTCAAACAGATCCTCACCGCGGTACCAGGTACGTTGTCGGCGGGCATAGGCCCACGTTCGTGTTGCTGCAGTGCCAATGGCTCGCTCGCGGTCCATCGTCTGGTCAAGATACGCCTGTGCTTCGCGATAGCCGATCCCCGAGAGCGCTGGGGTTTCAGCGGGAAGTCGCGCAGCAAGCCGCTCGGTCTCCTGTACGAGACCACCATCAAACTGCGCCCGAACACGCGCTGCAATGGCGGCACGGTGTCGCTCAAAATCGGTGTCATCAATCTGCACGTACGCCGTTGCCGCAGCCCACGGGTTCTCCTCTTCGGCGAGCGGGTCACCGCCGAGGCGCACGATCTCCAGTGTTCGAATCAGACGCCGAGCACTCGCGGTAGCAACGGCATCTGCCGCCGCCGGATTCCGTTCACGGAGCTCCTTATCGAGCGGTTCGCGACCCACATTCGAGTACTGCAGTTCAAGCTGCTCACGAATCAGGGGGTTACTTGGCCGTGCTCCGCCCGAGAGGAAGCCCCTCAGCAGGCCACGCTGATAGAGACCGGTGCCGCCAACCACGATGGCGATCCCCACTCCCCCGCTTGCCTGAGCGTGGCCAGCGATGGCGGCGCGTGCGGCGTCAAGCCAGTCGTACAGGGTGAATGCATCGCTTGCCTCGGCAATGTCGATGCAGGCATGCGGCCGAACGGCGCGAATCTCGGTGCTGATCTTGTCAGTGCCGATGTCGAAGCCGCGAAACACTTGGCGCGAGTCTGCCGATACCAAAATCGAACTTACCCCTGCAGCGTCAAGGGCGTCCGCCAGCGCAAGTGCGGCGGCGCTCTTCCCTACCGCGGTAGGACCACCGATCGCGAGGATCGGTAGGGTCGGCATGCTATCGGGCGTAATCAACCGCCCGTGTCTCGCGAATCACCGTGACACGAATCTGACCCGGATAGGCAAGCTGCTCTTCAATGCGCTTGACTACTTCGTGGGCAATCGTGCGCGCCTGCTCGTCGGTTACCTGATCAGGGCGAACCAAGATGCGTACCTCTCGGCCAGCCTGCACGGCATAGACTTTCTCAACGCCGTCGAATCCGAGTGCGATCTGCTGTAGGTCTTCAAGGCGGCGGAGATGGGCCTCGCCTTGATCGCCACGTGCGCCAGGTCGTGCGGCGCTGATCGCATCCGCCACCTGCACAATCGGGGCCTCACGCGCGGTGCACTCCACCTCCTGATGGTGCGCAGCAATCGAATTGACGATCCCCTCTGGCATACCATGACGACGCGCCAGGTCGGCGCCGATCGCAGCGTGCGTGCCTTCAATCTCGTGGTCAAGCGCCTTGCCAATGTCATGAAGGAGGCCACCAACCTTTGCGGCGCGAATATCCATGCCGAGCTCGCCAGCGACGGCCCCCGCAACTTGCGCCGTTTCAATGGAGTGCAGCAAGACGTTCTGACCGAACGAGGTGCGCCACGCTAACCGACCTAAGATGCGCAATAGTTCTGTCGGAACACCGGTCACACCAACCTTGAGTGCGGCGGCTTCGCCGTTCTTCAGCGAGTCGGCATCAACCTCACCCTGGGCCTTCGCAACGATCTCTTCGATGCGAATCGGATGAATTCGACCATCCTGCATGAGGCGCTCAAGGGCAACGCGTGCCACTTGGCGACGAACTGGGTCAAATGACGAAAGCGTCACCTGCAGCGGGGTCTCATCGATGAGAAGTTCCACGCCAGTCGCCGCTTCAAGGGCGCGAATGTTGCGCCCCTCGCGACCGATCAGTCGGCCCTTCATCTCGTCGCTCGTGAGCTTCACGTGGGTCACGGAGTGCTCAGCACTGTGGTCCGCTGCAACGCGCTGCATCGCCGTCAGGATCATGTCGCGTGCTCGGTCGGCCGCATCTTCTTGGGCACGTCGCTCCAGGGTTGCCTGCAGTCGCTTCGCCTCGCGCTCAGCCTCTTCGGTGAAGCGCGAGAGAACTTCGGTCCGAGCGGCCTCGGGGTCGAGCCCGGCGACCTCTGCAAGGCGCGTATTGACGTTTGCGCGGGCCACATCAAGGGCAACAGACTCATCAACGAGGGTGCGCTCGCGCTCAGCGATCGCGACCTCTCGACCGGCAAAAAAGCTCTCGCGCTCACCAAGGGTGACTTCGCGAAGGCGAAGGCGCTCACCCTCTGCTGTCGCCGCCTCACGGTCGGCCTGTTGGGCGAGTTCGGCCTCAGCTCGCAGGCGTGAGATCTCTCCCTTGGCGCCGATCACCAGGGAGCTCTGCTGCTGACGCGCCTCTTCGAGGATGGCGGCAGCTCGTCGGTTTGCGGCACGGATGGCGGCGGCGGCGATCACGCTTCGTAGCGCGAGCCCGGCTCCTACGCCGAATAGGGCGAACAACACGGGGGCGATCCCGTTCAATTCAGGCATAACGCTCTCCTGCCAGGCTGGCCCCGCGGCCTGGCTCGCGGTAAATAGGTCAAATGCCCAGCGAAAGGCTGGAGAGGAGAGGCTACGCCTACCCGCCAGATCGGTCAAACGCCCGGGGCGCTGAGCGTGGCGGGCTACTCCTCTTCGGTGCCCCCCTCGGTCACTGGGGTCCGGGTTTCAGACTCGACACGCTCCCGGGCGAGGCGCCAAGAGAGGGCGCTCGGGAAACCCCGTCGGGCAAGCCCCTGGGCCAGTCGCTGGACCTCGGCGCGGGCATCGCCGCCACGTAGGCGCAACTTGGCCAGGGCGGCGCGTGCGGCGCGCTCCTCGGCCCCCTCCGCGTGCTCGTCAACGACGCGCAGAGTCGCCCCCCAGACCTGCTCCGTACTCTGCGCCTCCCCCGCTGCGCGCTGTGCCAAGAGTCGCTGCGCGAGCTCGTCGTCAATGCCGCGTCGTTTCAGTTCCTGCAGGAGCGCACGATCACCACGCTGTCGCGATCGGTCACGCGAATCGAGAAGCGCCTGCCCGAACCGCTCGTCATCAACCAGGCCGATCTCGACGAGACGGGCAACTGCTGTGCGCACATGTTCTTCCGGGTATCCGGCGGCGATCAGGCGCTCCTCAAGACTCTTGCGCGAGCGCGGTGCGCCGCTGAGCGAGCGTGCAGCTGCCTCCAATACATCGGAGGCCTCTGCCGCTGCTCGGCGGGCTTTCTGCGCTTCAGGGTCGCGGCGACGCGCCACGACGCACCGTTACTCCGCTTCGGGAGCGACGGCGGCGGGAATCTCAAGCGTTGTGGAGACTGCGCGAAGCTTCGCGTCGATCTCGGCAGCAACTTCAGGATTCGCCTTGAGGAACTCCTTTGACTGCTCTCGGCCTTGGCCGAGGCGCACGTCGCCATAGTTAAACCAGGCGCCAGTCTTGGAGATCACATCGGCTGCAACGCCAACGTCAAGCAGGCCGCCCGCCATGCTGATCCCTTCGCCATACATGATGTCGAACTCAGCGATGCGGAATGGGGCGGCCACCTTGTTCTTCACCACCTTCACGCGAACGCGAGAGCCGACTGCTTCCGTAGCGTTCTTAATGGTTTCGATCCGTCGAATGTCGAGTCGCACTGAAGCGTAGAACTTCAACGCACGACCGCCCGGGGTCGTTTCTGGGCTGCCATACATGACGCCGATCTTCTCGCGCAGCTGGTTGGTGAAGAGGAGCACCGTGTTCGAACGGGCCACTGCACCGGTCAACTTGCGAAGCGCTTGGCTCATGAGGCGTGCCTGGATTCCGACGAACGAATCGCCCATCTCGCCCTCGATTTCGGCGCGTGGCACGAGTGCCGCAACCGAGTCGACGACAACGATGTCGACGCCGCCGGAACGAATCAGGGTTTCGGCAATTTCAAGCGCCTGCTCGCCGGTATCTGGCTGGCTGACCAGCAGCTCGTTGACGTTCACACCAGTCTGCGCGGCATACGCCGAATCAAGGGCATGTTCAACGTCAATAAATGCAGCCACCCCGCCGCGGCGTTGTGCCTCAGCGATGATGTGCTGGGCGATGGTGGTTTTACCCGACGATTCTGGCCCGAAGATTTCGCTGATGCGACCCTTTGGTAGCCCGCCAACGCCAAGGGCGATGTCGAGTGAGATCGCTCCGGTCGGGATCGAATCAATCGCGAGACGTTCGCGGGAGCCGAGCTTCATGATCGCGCCGCGACCGAACTGCTTCTCGATGGTGAGGATTGCCGCGTCTACTGCGCGGGTACGCTCAGTGGAGGGCTTCCCCTCCTCCTTTGGCTCGACGGCTGCGCTCTTCTTGGATTCGCTCTTCTCTGCCATGGGTCACTCCTTATCTTCCGACGCTACAGCCCTCTTCTGCTGAGCTCCTCGTAGTCTGCCTGCCGCGGCGTACCGCGGCTGCATCGCACCGCGCTCTGGCACGGCGCCCGGCTCATCGCCGGCTCCAAGTCGGGGGGTCCCCGGCCCCCCAGCCGCAGCCCGAAGGCGCGGCAGTTCAGCGGCGAGTGTACCCGACGCGATGGCTCTCCGAACCTCCCCCATGAAGGCGCTCATGTGGCGCAGGTTGTGGATCGTGAGGAGGCGGTAGGCCAGCAGCTCTTCGGCGCGGAAAAGGTGCGCCAGGTAGGCGCGGCTGAAGCGCCGACAGGTGCTGCAATCGCACTGGGCATCGACGGGCTCCTCCTCATCCAGGTGTCGGGCGTTGCGCAGATTGAGGCGCCCCCCGGTAACCCAGGCCTGACCATTGCGGGCCACCCGAGCGGGGAGAACTGAGTCAAAGAGGTCAACACCACGGAGTACCGCCTCGAGCAGGTCGATCGGTGAGCCGAGGCCCATCAGGTAGCGAACGCGTGTATCCCCTTCCAGCGCAGCAATTGTCGCGTCGATCGCGGTGTTGCGCTGCTCTGGGGTTTCGTCCCCCGCCAGGCCACCGAGATTGATCCCGTCGAATGGCAGTGAGCGGATGTAGGTGGCAGATTCAGCACGCAGATCTGGGTTGATGCCACCCTGCGCTATACCGAAGAGCGCCTGGCCTGTTCGGTTGTGCGCGCGCAACGAGCGGACTGCCCAGCGATGCGTGCGATCCATGGCACGGCGTACCTCACGGTCGGTACTCCCCTCTGGCATCACCGGCTGATCAAAGGCAACGGCAATGTCAGGCCCGAGGGCCTGCTGCACCTCAATAGATCGCTCAGGCGTAAAGAGGTGCATCGAACCGTCGAGATGACTGCTGAACCTTGCGCCCTCTTCGTTGATGCGCATCAGCGGCCCAAGGGAGACCACCTGAAATCCACCAGAGTCGGTCAGGATTGGTCGATTCCATTGCATGAACTCATGAAGGCCACCAAATCGTTGCACACGTTCATGACCTGGCCGCAGGTAGAGGTGATAGGTATTTGCAAGAATGATTTGTGCGCCAAGCGCCTTCAAATCATCTGGATCGAGTGACTTGACCGTGGCGTTCGTGCCGACGGGCATGAAGTCTGGTGTCTGTACGACACCGTGCCCGAGGCGCAGTTCACCCGTTCGCGCACGCGACGACGTGTCGCGGGCGGTTATCGTGAATTGCGCAGCCCCACCGGCACGCGCTGGCAGCGTGGCCGGATCAGAGAGCGCAGCGAATTGTTCTGAACGGTTCAGCGCTTCCCCCAGAGTGATCCCGTATCTTTGCCGAGATGGGCGCGCGCCGCGTCGGTTACGACGCGACCTTGTGGGGTGCGGTCAATAAACCCGATCCGCAGCAGGTATGGCTCAAATACATCTTCAAGTGCGTCAGCGGACTCACCCAGCAGCGCCGCCATGGCCGCCACGCCAACCGGCCCACCATTGAACTTCTCGATCATGACGGTGAGCAGCTTGCGATCCGTTGCATCAAGGCCCGCATGGTCGATCTGCAAACCTTGCAGTGCCTGCGCCGCAGCCTCACCAGTGATGTTCGTTGAGCCAGCCACCTGAACCTCGTCGCGAACACGGCGTAACAGGCGGTTTGCAACACGTGGTGTGCCGCGACTACGCGCCGCAATCAGCGCAGCTGCCTCAGCGGTGATCGCAATCCCGAGGATGCCGGCAGATCGGCGAACGATTGCGGCGAGATCGGCGTCATCGTAAAAGTCGAGTCGCTGCACCGCGCCGAAGCGATCACGGAGCGGCGAAGAGAGCATGCCGACTCGCGTAGTTGCACCGATGAGCGTGAACGGCGCAATGTCGAGTCGCAGCGACTGTGCCGATCCGCGGTTGCCAATGACAATGTCGATGGAGCGGTCCTCCATCGCCGGATAGAGCACCTCCTCGACAGCGCGGCCGAGGCGATGGATCTCGTCGATGAAGAGCACCTGTCGTGGCGTCAAGTCGGTGAGAATCGCTGCCATTTGTCCACCATGCTCAATTGCTGGACCTGAGGTGAAGCGGATTTCAACGCCGAGCTCCTTGGCAACAATGGCTGCCAGGGTGGTTTTTCCGAGCCCTGGAGGACCATGGAGGAGGAGATGGTCCGCAGCCTCGCCACGCTCGCGTGCCGCCTGCAGCAGCGTGGTGAGCGAACGTTTCGCCTCAACCTGGCCGACGTACTCGCCGAGAGATGCGGGGCGTAGTGTGGTTTCCGCACTCAGATCCGCGGCGTCGGTTCGCGATTCGCCGCTCATGCTCGCTCCTTCAGGGCTGCACGCAGGCGGTCTGCGAGGGGTTCGGCGGCAAGGGCCTTGTTGGCGGAGACGGCAGCCGCCATCTCCTTCGCCTCCCGCGCAGGGAAGCCGAGGCTTCGGAGAGCGCCTTGCAGGTCGCGATCCGCATCGCCCTTTGCGCCAACCTCAGCCTCCGCTGAGGCCTCACGGGTCATGCGATCGCCGAGCTCAACGATGATGCGCGCTGCGAGGCGCTTTCCCACCCCCGGGGCCTTGGCGATGACCGTCTCGTCGCCATCAACCAACGCACGACGCAAGAGATCTGGGCCGTGCGTTGCAAGCAGGGCGATGGCTACCTTTGGACCCACGCCGCTCACATCCAGCAGGGTGGCAAAGAGACGCGCCTGATCGCGTGTCGGAAATCCGACCAGGGTCTCGCTGTCTTCGCGAACGATGTGGTGCAGATAGAGTTCAAGCACCGCCCCTTCGGTCGCAGTATGCAGAACCGCTGGAAGGGTACGAATGCGGAGACCAAGACCGTTTGCGCTGAGCACTACGGCGTCCTCCTCAATCCAGAGCACGGAACCGTGGATGTAGGCGTACACGGTCACGTCCTCCCCGTGCGCAAGGCCGCGCGCACCGCTCGGTCAAATCCACTCTCTGCGACCACCGCCGCTGCGGCAGAGCGGTCAAGGCGTGAGGATCCGGAGCGGTGTTCCAGCTTGCGCGCGCCAGCGCCCCAGAGGGCCAGGGCGAGCGCATCGGCAGCGTCATCTGGGGTTGGGGTCGTCGACAGGGTGAGAAGTTTGGTGATCGCCTTCGTCACCGCCGCCTTCGTGGCGCGACCCTCACCGGCAATTGCCCGCTTCATCTCTGAAGGTGTCGCTTCGACCACTTCAATGTTGTGGTCGGTGGCAATCAGGAGGGCAACACCACGAACGGCGCCGATCGCAACAGCCGACTGCAGGTTGGATTGGGAGAAGATCCGCTCGATGGCGATACGGTCTGGTCGATGCTCCTCAATGAGCGCGACAACGCCATCTCGCAAGATACTTAGTCGAGCACCAAGCGTCAGCGTTGCGGCGGTGCGAAGCGCCCCATGTGCAACATGAACTGGGCGGGCACCGCCAGCGTCTACAACGCCCCAGCCGAAGGTTGCCGTTCCCGGGTCGAGTCCCAGGACGCGCATGCTCATCCAGCGATCTCGGCAAAGACCTCGGGTGGGACCTCAAAGTTCGCCGTAACTCGCTGCACATCGTCCAGCTCTTCCAGTGCGTCGATCAGCTTGAAATTCTTGCGCGCGTCATCAGCCGACACCTCAACAGTGGATTTGGCAACGATGCCCGATTCAGCACTCTTCACCTTGATGCCGGCCGCCTCCAGGGCACCCTGCACCGAGTGAATCTCGTGGGGGTCGGAGTACACGAAGACGCGCCCTTCGTCGGCCTCGACATCCGCAGCACCTGCCTCAATCGCCGCCTCCCCCACCGCTTCAAACGAACCGAGGCATTCAATCACGCCGCGTGCTTCGAATTGCCAGGCAACGGCGCCGCTACTGGCGAGCGCACCGCCCGACTTGGTGAAGAGGCTGCGAACCTCAGATGCCGTGCGATTGCGGTTGTCGGTGGCCGCCTCGACGAGCACCGCAACGCCGCCTGGACCATACCCCTCATAGACAATCTCTTCGTAGGCGTCACTCTGTCCGAGCCCTGCGGCGCGCTCAATGGCACGTTTGATGTTGTCGTTCGGCATGTTGAGGCCCCGCCCCTTGTCAATCGCCAGGCGGAGGCGTGGATTCGCGGCCGGATCGGGGCCGCTGATCCGGGCTGCGATGGTGATCTCGCGCGACACCTTCGTAAATTGGGCGGCACGCTTTGCGTCGGTCGCCCCCTTGGCACGCTTGATCGTCGACCATTTCGAATGTCCAGACATGCGGGGAGTATAGGCGAGGCGAGCGCACTCCCCCGCAGGGACTGGCGTTAGGCCCGGCGAAGAAGGCGGTAGTCGCGGCGCCCCTTGCGCAGCAGGAGCGAGCCGTCGCTTAGCGGGGGAAACGAGGAGGCGGCAGCGGCACCGTCAGGCGCGGGGGCGCCGTTGACACTCACGCCCCCCTGCTCAATCAGACGACGCGCCTCGCTCTTTGAGGTGGCAAGGCCAGCGGCGATCACAAGGTCGACCAAGGTAGTGTCAGCCGCGGAGGGCAGACCGCTCGTTGGAAGTTCGCCCGCCAGCATCTCCAATGCTTCAGCCGAGAGCGCACGAAGATCTGGGGAGCCACCCTCACCATCGCCAAACAGCGCATCGGCAACGGCTGCGGCGCGAGCCTCCACATCGGCGCCGTGCACCATGCCGGTCACCGTGCGAGCGAGGTGACGCTGCGCCCGCCGGGCGGCGGGGTTCTCCGCATGACGAGCCATGAGCGCCGCGGTATCAGCGATGCTGTCAAGGGTGAAGCGGTGCAGGAGCGACGCAACCGACTCATCATCCTGCTCCATCCAAAACTGGCGGAAGGCAAATGGGCTGGTCCGAGATGGATCCAGCCACACTGCACCCTCGGCCGTTTTGCCGAATTTTGCGCCACTCTTGGCGAGGAGGAGTGGGTAGCAGAGACCAAATGCCTGAGGGGCCCCGTCGGCGCGCTCCCCTTCGGTGCGTCGAATCAGCTCCGTGCCGGCGGTGATGTTCCCCCACTGATCGGAGCCGCCCATCTGGAGCTCCACCCCATGCAACTTCCGCAGCATCAGGAAGTCGTAGCTTTGCAGCAGCATGTAGCTGAACTCGGTGAATGAAAGGCCGCCCTCGAGGCGGGTCTTGACGCTCTCCTTCGCCAGCATGTAGCCGACGGTGAGGTGCTTCCCCGTGTCGCGAAGGAAATCGATCAGCCCAAGTTCACCAAGCCAACTCAAGTTGTCGAGCAGCAAGGCACCGCCCTTTCCGGTGAAGTCAACGAGGGTCGCAAGCTGTGCGCCAATAGCGGCCCGATTGTGGTCAAGGGTTGCCCGATCCAGGAGGTTTCGTTCTGCAGATCGCCCCGACGGGTCCCCAATCATTCCTGTCCCTCCGCCCACGAGGGCGACGGGGCGACCACCGTGTAGCTGTAGTCGTCGCAGCGCAAGGACACCCATGAGGTGCCCAACATGGAGCGAATCGGCGCTGGGGTCAAAGCCGATATAGGCGCTGATCGCTGGGTCTGCCACCAAACGCTGGTCGAGGCCCGCGGTTACTTCATGGACCAAGCCTCGCTCGGTGAAGTCGCGGAGCAGCTTCGAGGCTGGTGGGTTCATCATGCGCCCTATGCTACCTTCACAGCGATGAACATGGCCTCTGGAAACTCAACCCAGCGAAGCGGCCGCCCCCGAAAACGGCTTCTCGGGGGTCTCTTCGCCCTCCTGCCCGTTGCCCTCCTCGGGGCCTGCCTCCTGATCGCCGCAATCGCCTACGGCGGCACGATTGCGATCTACGGCGTGGTCGTTAACGACCTCCCTGACCCGAAGGATCTTGACACCATCGTCCTCAACCAGAACACCACGGTCTACGACAGAACGGGGAAGGTGCAGCTCGCCGCTTTCGGATCGGATCGACGGACTGAGGTGGATTTCGCCAACATTCCGAGCATTGTGCTCGACACAACGACGGCAGTTGAAGATAAGACCTACTGGGAGAACGCTGGGTTTGACCCCCTCGGCTTCGTGGCGGCTGCACTCGACACCGTGCGAGGTTCCGGTCGCGGCGGCTCAACGATCACCCAGCAGCTCGTTCGTGGCGTGCTCCTTCCAGAGTCTGCCTTCGCTGGTAGCGTCTATGAGCGCAAGGTGAAAGAGATCATTCAGGCCATCCGTCTCACCAGAGAGTTCCCAGGGCGGATTGGCAAAGAGAAGGTGATCGCGAAGTACCTCAACAACAATTACTACGGCTCGCGTTCGTACGGCATCCTCACCGCGTCACAGCAGTACTTCGGGAAGACGCTGGACCAGCTCACGCTTGGCGAGGCGGCACTGCTCGCCGCCATCCCCCAGGCTCCAAGCACCTACGATCTCCGCCAGAATGCCGTCGTTGGCGCAGATGGAGTCATTCGCGTCCCACTCGATTCCGCCGTGGCGAAACGTCGCAGCGTGGTGTTGGACCTACTGAAATCGGCGCGTGATGGCGGCATCCCACAAGAGACCGCGAGCATTACCGACGCTGAAATCGAGGCCGCACGAACGGAAGAGATCGTGTTGATCACCTCGCCACTCAACAAGATGAGTGCGCCACACTTCGTCAATCGTGTGCGCGACTTCCTCACGAGCATCCTCTGCACCAGTCCCGAGGGGTGCCAGCAGCAGCTCGATACTGGCGGGTACAAGGTGATAACGACCCTCGATTGGGGGATGCAGCAGGCGGCCGAAAAGTGGGCCCTCGCGGTGCGCTCCACCAAGATCGCGAACTATCAGGCCTATCTGAAGACGATCGGCATTAAGCCCACGGACTGGCTCAAAACCATCAACGGGCTCGCGATCAACAACGCCGCCGTGACAACGCTTGATGCCCGTACGGGCGATATCCTTGCGTATGCAGGATCGGCTGACTACTACGGCCAGGCCGACGGTACCGTCTTCCAACCCGAATACGACGTACTGAGTGCTTACCGACAGCCAGGCAGTTCGATCAAGCCGATCATGTACGCCTACGCCCTCGAAGACCGTGCGGTTACTCCAGCGACGATCTTGATGGATGTGCCTGTGGACTTCGGTCAAGGCTGGACGCCAGCGAGTTCCGATGGAAGCGAGCATGGGCCGGTACGAATGCGCCAAGCGCTCCAGGGTTCGCTCAACGTGCCAGCAATTAAGGCGTTGATTCGCGCGGGCCAAGACCGCGTCTGGCGGCAGATGCGCGATGGTGCCTTCACCTTCCAGTACAACAACGAGAACGTTGCCGGCGCCTCACTCGCCATCGGTACGCTCGAGGTTCGATACGTCGACCTACTCTCCGCCTACGGCGCCCTCGCCAATGAGGGAACGATGGTTGGCCGTCGCTATATCCTGCGTATTGAAGACCGTAATGGAGCGGTGATCTGGGAGGCACCAGCGCCGCTCGAGAGCGCCAAGCAAATCTTCGCGAAGGAGACTGCGGAGCTCATGACCGACATCATCGCGGGGAATACGGATCCTGCGGTGAATCGTCCATGGTCGAGGCGCAAGATCATGGCCAGTGGTGGCAAGCGCCGCCCAGCGGCGTTCAAGACCGGCACAACCGACCAAACCAAGGACCTTGCGGCATTCGGGTACCTGGCCGCACCGAGCGATCCGACCGCCCAACAGCTCGTTACCGGTGTCTGGATGGGCAACTCCGACTCCACCCCAGCAACGGTCTACTCCCTTGATTCTGCGGGTGGGCTTTGGCAGTCGTACTTCACCCAGATCTCATCGAAGCTGCCGATTGCGGACTTCGCCAAGCCCACCGGCCTCGAGGAGGTGGTCATCGACGCGAACACCGGCGAACTTCCTGGACCCTGTACCACGCTCACAACGAGCGAATACTTCTTCCCAGGGACGGCCCCAACCACCGCCTGCAGCACCACGCGCCTCCTCACAATCGATGGCGCCACGGGGCTCCTGTGGGCTGATGGTTGCGCTGGCCCGCAAATCAGTGCCAGCTATTTGGATCTGAGCGGCCTCGAATCACAGTGGCCAAAATGGCAGGCGGCGAACCTTGAATGGATTGAGCGTGCACGCCTTGGCGCGGGCATAGTCGGCGGTGTTCGTGGTGGCATGACGGCGTATTTCTACGCACCGATCTGGCAGCCAAACGGAGCTACCTGGGGCGGAACCATCGCCCCTACCCGCTCCTGCCTTGCGCCGCCCACGCCGTCGCCGGTCCCCGCACCGTAGCTTCGGCCTAGAGGAGCGCGACGGTCACACCTTCTCGGCCCGGCTCGTCGGCCAAGCGCACGTCGCGAACTTCTGGAAGCTCTCGCAGTTTCTGACGCACTGCATCTCGGAGCGCCCCTGTGCCAACACCGTGGATGATCTCTAACTGCTCTCCACCAGCCATGAGTACTGCGCTAATGCGTGCCTCGAGGGCTACTAGCGCGTCTTCCACGCGTGCACCACGCAGATCGAGCTTTGCTGTCGTCACTGAACCGGCCTGCCGCGCTGCAGGTTGGTTCGGAGCCTTCGTTGCTCCGAGGATTTTGCTGATCTCTGAGATTGGCAGCGAGCTGCGCATTCGGCCGAGGGCAACCGTCGCAGTTGCACCATCGATCGCAAGCAGCGTGCCACGCGCCCCTGAGCGCAGGACTACATCGCTTCCAACGGCAGCCTCCAGCGCCAACGGAGCGAGACTCTCCTGCCGATCTCCCACATCACCTAGCACCGACATATCTCCTGCAGCAACCGCGCGGTCTAGGTCCGAAGCCACCGCCAGGATCTCTGGTGTGAGACTTCCTGACTCGAGTGCGGCACGCAACTGTTCCACCCGAAGCAGGATCGCCGCGGCAGCCTCTCGTGCCTCTGTGGTAGCAGTGTGGCGCGCCTCGGCTACCGCTCGCTCAGTTGCTCGTCGTAGTTCGACCGCCTGGGCAAGTGAATCTGCTGCTCGCTCTTGCAGCCCCTCTGCAACATACCGTGCTTCGCGAGCAGCGCGCTCGGCATCTGCGGCCGCGGTAAGTGCCGCATCGAGCGCCACACCTTGGTCACTGCGTCGAGCCTGTGCCGCGTCGAGTAGCGCTTGCGGCAGACCGAGACGCGCGGCGATCGCAAATGCCTGCGAACCTCCTGGAGCGCCAACCTCGAGGCGATACGTGGGGGCAAGGGTTACAAGGTCGAAGGCCACCGAGCCGTTAACCACGCCTGGCGTCACATGCGCATACTGCTTGAGCTCCGCATAGTGACTTGTCGCCAACACGCGGCAACCCCGCAGTCGAAGCTCATCAATGATAGCGGCCGCGAGCGCCGCCCCTTCCGCCGGATCGGTCCCCGCTCCCGCCTCGTCGAGGAGCACGACGTCACCCGACTCGGCACCGATGAGGATCCGCTGGATTGAGGTGAGGTGACCGGAGAAGGTGCTTAAACTCTGTGCAATGGACTGATCGTCACCGATGTCCGCCCAGACGTTGCCAGTGAACGGCACCATCGACCCCGGCCCACTGGGGATCGGGAGACCGGCGTGATGCATCGCCGTGAGGAGGCCCACCGCCTTTAGCGCCACCGTCTTGCCACCCGTATTCGGTCCAGTGATCACCAGGACGCGGCGCTCCGCATCAAGGTGCAGGCTCATCGGCACGACGGGTGGCGTCAAGAGCGGGTGACTCGCTTCGGTTAACCACAGGTCACCGCTGGATGCGCCATCGGCGTAGAGCCACCCTCGTTCGCGCGCCACATCGGCAACAGCTCGGGCCAGATCGAAGAGCGCGAGACGTTCGCCGTTGGAACGGAGTGCTCCCGCGTCTGCACCGACGAACGCTGAGAGCGACCCGAGGATCCGCGCCTCTTCGGTAGCGACCGCCGCCTCAGCTTCGCGCACGGCGTTTCCGAGCTCAACAACCTCAAGTGGCTCGATCCAAACCGTTTGACCCGTTGCGCTCGCGTCGTGCACGATCCCTGGGACACGTGACTTCCACTCGGATCGGACGGGCAGCACGTAACGACCGTTCCGCACCGTGACGATGGGCTCCTGGAGGTAGGGAATGTAGTTCTTCGCATGTGCGAGCGTTTCGAGGCGAGTGCGGAGCCGCTCGAGGCTGGTTCGATGGAGGGCGCGCAACCCACCCAGGAGCGGCGACGCCGCATCGACGATCGTTCCATCAGGGGCAATGGCGCGCTCGATGGCACTTCGCAGCGGACGAAGCGGCGCAAACGCGGCACCAAGGGCGCTGAGCGTTGGGCCCGACCCAACGAGGTCGCTCGAAAGGCGCTCAACGACACGAAGCGTTTCACTCACCGCAAAAAGCGCGGCACCATCGAGTGAACCCCCCTTGGCGCCACGCTCTGCCGCTGGTTCGAGGTCACTGGCACCGCCAATGTGGGGATCTCCCCCATCGCGCCGGAGGTCGGCGATCTCACGCCCGAGGGATCGTAGGGTCGGCATGTTGCCCCCACCCGAGGTCGGACGCAGTTCGTGCGCAAGAAGACGAGACGGGGCGAAGGCACAGGCCGCCACAAGGATGTCAAGGAGTACGGCCCATTCGAGTCGAGTAAGGGAACGCTCGTCGTAGGAGTGCCCTGTGGAATCCCTCACGGAACGAGCAGCGAGCGAAGGCCTTCTGGAAGGGCTCCGCCGAGGAGTAGATGTGCGACCGGAAAGACCACGCCACGAATAACGTCAGATGATTGTGCAGCGGTAATTGCCACTGCAATGTCGTTGAGCGGGGCAGGGATGGGCAGCTTCGCTACGGCCGCAGCATCAAGGACAAAGATCAGGGCAGCCATCGCAACGCTCCCCTGAGCAACGCCAAAGAGTGCTCCGAGCGCGGTATCGAGCGGGCCAAGGTGAATGGCGCGCAGCGATGCCTGTAATAGTCGGCCGATCAGGAACGAGGCAATGGCCAAGAGCACCCAGATGCCACCAAGAAAGATGCCGAACCCGATCAGACGCGTATCGACATCGGGAAGGAGCGTCGCCACGAACTGCGTGATGACCATCTGACCCTGCGCGCTAATAAACAGGCCGAGCGCAAGAGCGAGGAGTGCGACGGCGCTGCGCGCCGCACCAGTTCGTCCCCCGCTCCACGCAGCTATGACGAGGAGCACCACAACTACAAGGTCGACGAGTACCGTCGGGCTCATTGCCCCTCGGTGCCGCGGATACGTGCTCCGCAGGAGCGGAGTACGGCCCCCTCGAAGGCGGTAAGTTCTGCGGCAATCGCCGCATCGTCAGCCCCAGTCGCGGTCGGTTGGAAGGTGAAGCGTAGTCCGGCTGATCGCTCGCCTAGGGCTAGTGGCGGTCCAGCAAAGAGGTCAAAGAGCTCAATGTCGGTTGCTCGCGAGACTGCACCCCGAGCGACATCCACAACTTGCCCCACGGTGGCTGTAGCGGGAATGATGAGGGCAACATCGCGCGTTACCGGCGGCGTTGTGGGGGGGAGCGCCACATGCGTAACCTCAAGGCGACCGGAGCGAAGTCCGGCGATCGCCACCTCAGCGAGGAGGATGCGGGGTTCATCACGCCAGACCGGCGATGCTGGATGGAGCTCTCCGAGGAGGCCGGCAACGCGGTCACCGGTGATCGTCGCGCTGATGCCAGGGTGGAGCACTGCGTTCTCGCTCAACGCGCCGTAGGTTGGTCGCTCGCCAACAAGGTGGGAAACCTTCGCGAGGAGCCGTTTCACTTCGTCGAGGCTCCACGTTGAATCGCTTGCACTCGGGGTGCCCGGCTCTCGTTCCCCCCATACCGCAATGGCGAGACGGGTCCACTCTGTCGGAGCACCCGCGGTGCTCCCATATCCACGACCAACTTCAAAGATCGCGCCTGACGCGGCTCCATATCGCACGTTCGCATCCACCCTGTCGAGCAGGCTGGGGATCAGTGATTGGCGGAGTCGGTCGTGGTCCGTTGAGAGCGGATTTTGCAACACGATCACCGCACCACCCGCCGCTCCCTCCGATGCCGCAAGAGCCCCGGTAACGAGCGAGGCGGGCTCACTCCAAAGCTCCGCCTGTGCGGCCGATACGAGTGCGTGCGTGACCACTTCGTGTAGCCCTGTATCCGCGAGGAGGCGACGCACGCGATCACGGAGGAGCGTCGGGCTTGGTCGGTGCGGTGGCAGATCTGCACTCGGGATCGACGTCGGAATCCGCTCATAGCCGTAGAGGCGGGCGATCTCTTCCGCCAGATCGGCCTCTATCTCAAGATCGCTGCGCCAGCTCGGCACGCAGACCGCTCGAGCACTCCCCTTCGCGGTGGAAACGGTGCGTTTCGGGGTGACGGCGATCTTGACTGGATCCGCAACGGACGCTTCAGCGATGCCGATTGTTCCAAGGAGTGCCACCTGCTCATCGTCCGTGAGTGCAACGCCGACGAGGGCGCGAACGCGCGCGGGACGGAAGTTCAGCGATGCTGCGGGAACCTCTGTGGCCCCGCTGACGAGGCGCCCTGAACGAACCACGCCACCAGCCCACGCAGTGAGGAGAGCGGCGACCTGGTCGGCTCCAAGGGTTGCGAGGCGGCGCTCTTGGCCGCGCTCAAAGCGGTGAGAGGCTTCAGAGCGCAAGCTATGTCGCTGCGCGGTGCGCCGGACTGAGGTTGGGGCGAAGATCGCGCTTTCGATGATGACACTTCTAGTCGCGGGGGACACCTCACTGCTCGCTCCCCCCATCACACCGGCGAGGGCGAGGGCAGCGCGCTCATCGGCTACCACTAGGTCGGTCGCATCAAGGGTGCGCACCTCATGGTCGAGCGTCTCAAGGCGCTCCCCCTTCGTGGCGAAGCGAATCTGCACGGTGTCGCCCACCTTCGCGCGATCGAAGGCGTGCGTCGGCTTGCCAAGCTCCAACATGATGTAATTGGTTGCGTCGACAACGTTCGAGATCGAACGGAGGCCCGCTGCCTTCAGGCGCATCTGCACGCGATCTGGTGATGCGGTGACGGTGACGCCGTCAACCACCCGTAGCACCACATGCGGTGCCAGGGTCTCATCGGCGACGCGAAGGGCCAACCCCGCGCCAATGGCGTCGCTCTCCTCGGTGAGCGGCCGTGCGACATAGGCCACCGGAGCGCCCGTGATCGCACCAACCTCGCGGGCGAGACCCAAAATCGAAAGGAGATCGCCGCGGTTCGGCTTGACGTCGACATCGATCACCTCTTCGCCAAGGTAATCGACGAGGGGCATCCCAAGGGGGGCCGACGGATCAAGGATCAGGATGCCATCACCATCGTCGGTCGCATCGAGCTCTTGGCCGGAGCAAAGCATCCCCTCTGACGCGATCCCCATCTTCTCGGCGCGCTCGATGCGTCGTCCGTCGGGCATCTCCGCGCCGACAAGCGCCACAGGGATACGCTGGCCTGCGGCAATATTTCGAGCGCCACAAACAATGTTGAGAGTCGGACCATCGCCGATCCGTACCTTCGTCAGCTGCAGTCGGTCGGCCTTCGGATGTGGGCCGACCTCGAGGAGTTCGCCGACGACCATCTTGTTCCAGTTGGCACCCCACCGCTCGACCCCACGAACCTCAAGGCCGCGCAGGGTAAGCGCGTCGGCCAACTGCTCAGCACTTAACTGTAAGTCGGTGAATTCACGAAGCCAGGAGAGTGGAACCTTCATCGGAATCCCGCCAAGAAGCGCAGGTCGTTCTCCAGGAAGGTACGGAGGTCGGGGATGTCATGGCGCAACATGGCGATGCGCTCGACGCCGAGCCCGAAGGCAAAACCTTGATGGGTCTCTGGATCAATGCCGCCATTCTCTAGGACGACGGGATGCACCATGCCGGCACCAAGGATGGTCATCCAGCCATCTTTGCTCCCTGGCCACGAAACGTCCACCGCTACGGACGGCTCGGTGAACGGGTAATAGCCTGGCCGAAACCTGGTGCGCGCCGCGGCTCCAAAGAGGCCCTTCGCTAACTCATCGAGGATGCCCTTCAGGTCGGCGAGCGTCGCACCGCGGTCAACCAGTAGCCCTTCGACCTGATGGAATTCGAAGCCATGGCTCGCATCGACCGCCTCATAGCGGAAACAACGGCCAGGAAGGATCACGCGGATCGGCGGGCCACCAGCCTTCATCGTTCGGATCTGCCCTGGCGACGTGTGCGTGCGCAGCAGTCGTCCAGGCTCCTGTAAGTAGAGCGTGTCCCAGAGGTCTCGCGACGGGTGGTCTTCGGGAATGTTCAACAACTGAAAATTGGTGACGTCATCTTCAATCTCCTGCCCTTCGGCGACAACAAAGCCAAATGAGGACATGATCTCGGCAATCGCGGCGATCGTTTCTGGGATCGGGTGCAGCGAACCCACGCGCGGCGCTGGCCCTGGAGTTGTCGCATCGACGCGCTCCCGTTCAATACGTGCAAGGAGCTCACCAGCTGAGAGGGCGTCTCGACGCGTATTGACGAGCGCGTCGATCGCCGCGCGCACCTCATTGGCAACAACGCCGATCTTGGGGCGGTCGTCCGCCGGAAGCGCACCGATGCCGCGAAGGATCTCGGTGATTGCGCCGCGCTTCCCCAGAAGTGACGAGCCAAGTTCATCCAGGTCTGGAGTTGTTTGCACAGCCGCGATGCGCGATGCGGCATCAGCCTGCAGTGTGCGGAGTTGCTTCTCGAGCGCTGCGAGGTCCACTACCGCGGACCGAGGGGGCTAGGCGCGCTTCGCTGCGACCGCGACCGCCGTGAATGCCGCGGCATCGCGAACAGCGAGGTCGGCCAACATCTTGCGGTCAATCGCAATGTTATTGCGCTTGAGGCCGGCGATGAATTGTGAATACGAGATGCCGTTGAGGCGCGCTGCCGCGTTCACGCGGTGAATCCACAGCTCGCGCATCTGTCGCTTGCGCTGCTGTCGGTCTCGAGTTGCGTAGGCAAGGGCGTGAAGAAGGGCCTCGCGCGCTGGACGAATCAGCTTGCTGCGTGTGCCACGTCGACCCTCAGCAGCCTGAAGCAGGCGCTTATGGCGCTTGTGACCGGCAACTCCGCGCTTGACTCGTGCCATCTTCTACTCCTCTCGTTGCCGCTCAGCCGCCGTACGGCAGCAGGCGGGAAATCTGATTCTTGTGGGTCACGCCGAGAACAGCCTTGCCGGCGTAGCGGCGGATACGTCGGGACGACTTGATTTCAAGGTGGTGGCCACGCCACGACTTCACGCGGATCGGCTTCCCCGAGCCGGTGAATCCGATGCGCTTCTGCGCGCCCTTGTGCGTCTTCATCTTTGGCATGGTTACTCCCCTTCGAGGGCTGGTACGGCCGGCTCATCGGTGCCGGGTGCCGGGGCCGTCTGGCCCTTCTGTCGGGGTAATGCTACCAGTTGGATCGAGAGGAAGCGTCCCTCGAGGAGGGAGGGGCGTTCGAGCTGGGCCACATCGGCCAATCCCTGCACAACCCGGTCCAGGATTGCCCGCCCAATCTCGGGGTGGGTCATCTCGCGACCGCGGAACTTGACCGAGAATTTCACCCGGTCGCCCCCAGAAAGGAATTTATGGGCCTGGCGGATCTTGGTCTGGAGGTCGGCATCTCCGATCTTTGGGGTGCAGCGAAGCTCCTTCAAATCGGCAGTTTTCTGGCGTTTGCGAGCGTCCTGCTCCTTCTTCTGTGCCTCGTACTTGAACTTGCCGTAGTCGAGGTACTTGCAAACAGGGGGTGCTGAGGTTGGAGCGATCTCTACGAGGTCTAGGCCGCGCTCCTGTGCCTGGCGCAGGGCTTCGGGGGTAGCGAGGACGCCAAGCTGGTTCCCCTCCTCATCCAGAACGCGCACCTGCGGAACGCGGATCTGGGTATTGATGCGTAGATCCTTAATCGGTCAGACCCTCACGATCATCAGCCTTGGGCCCGAGGACAGCGTCCTTGCGGGGGTAGCGAGCGTAGCACCCTCACGGGGTGCGAGCAGCCGCGCGAGCGGCGAGGGTGGCGGCGAGGGCCTCCCAGGTGGTAGCCGGTTCCTGGGTGCCATCGCGCCAGCGCGGCGCCGCCCCACCAGCCTCGATCTCCTTGTCGCCCACCACCAGCATGAGTGGCACCTTCTGCTCTTGCGCCAACCGGATCTTGTTCTGCATCCGGTTGGAAGAGTCGTCGATGCTGACGCGAATGCCGGCGGCTCGCAGCAGCGCCGCACCCGCCGTCACGAATTCGAGGTGGCGGTCAGCAATCGGAATAATCACAACCTGCTCGGGGGCCAACCAGAATGGGAATGCGCCCGCATAGTGCTCAACCAGGATGCCAATGAAACGCTCGAGCGAACCGTAGATCGCACGATGGATGGCGATGGGGCGCACCCGCTCCCCCGCCTCGTCGGTATACGTGAGGTCGAAGCGCTCTGGGAGCATCACAAGATCAACCTGCACCGTTGCCGTCTGCCACTCACGTCCGAGCGCGTCGCGAACGATGATGTCGATCTTCGGCGCATAGAACGCCCCGTCACCAGCGTTGAGGCGCCACTTTGCGCCAGAGTCGCGCAGCGCCTTCTCGATCATCGACTCCGCCTTCTCCCAGAGCTTCGGATCGCCGAGCGCCTTCGCAGGCTTCGTCGAGAAGACGAACTCCACTGGGAGATCGAACCAGGCGTAGACCTCCCGCACCTCTTCGAGGAGCGCGGCAACTTCCGATTCAATCTGATCTGGGCGCACGTAGATATGTCCATCGTCTTGGATGAAGTGTCGTACGCGCGTCAAGCCGCTGAGCGTGCCAGACAGTTCATTTCGATGGAGTCGGCCATATTCGGAGAGCCGGAGCGGCAGATCGCGGTAGCTGCGCGTACGCGTGCGATAGATCACCGTGCTCTCAGGGCAGTTCATCGGCTTGAGGCTGAACTCTTCACCTTCGGATTCGATGATGAACATGTTGTCGCGATAGAGATCCCAGTGGCCGGACTGCTCCCAAAGGTTTTTGCTGACGACGATCGGCGTGGAGATCTCTTGATAGCCGCGCCGCTCTTGCATTTCGCGCATCGCACCTTCGAGCGTGCGCCAGAGGCGCTGCCCCTTCGGATGCCAGAAGGCGCTGCCGGGCGAGACATCGTGGAACGAGAAGAGATCAAGTGCGACCCCGAGCTTGCGATGATCCCGCTTGCGCGCCTCATCGCGACGCCACAGGTACTGGTCGAGCTGCTCCTGCGTCTCCCACGCGGTGCCGTAGATGCGCTGCAACATCGGCCGATCGTTCTTGCCGCGCCAGTAGGCCCCAGCGATCGAGAGCAGCTTGAACGGACCGATCTTCCCCGTGCTCTCTACATGCGGCCCCCGGCAGAGATCTTGGAATTCGCCGTGCTGGTAGGTGGTGACGTTCGGGGCAACCTTCCCCTCGCCTGCGGCAGCTTTGGCAAGGTCGTCCATGATCTCGATCTTGAAGATCTGATCTGCACGAACCAGCAGAGCGCGCTCGTCGTCAAAGGTGTGCTCGGCGAGCGTGAACGTATGGTTTGCGGCGATGCTCTTGGCCATCTCTGCCTCAATGGCGGCGAGATCGTCCGGGGTGAGTGCACGCTCCAAGAGGAAGTCGTAGTAGAACCCGTCGGTAATCGCAGGGCCGATGCCCAGCTTTGCGCTGGGGAAGAGGCGCAACACCGCCTCGGCCATGACATGGGCGGCGGAGTGGCGCATTCGGCTGAGGATGTCGCTGGCGCCCGCATCGAGAAGCTCCTCGGCGGAGCCACGCGCGGGGGCTTCGAGGATCTCGTCGACCTCGACGACCTCTGCTCCGGCTGCCTCTTCTGCCATCCCTTGGACCCCTCTCCGCACCATGCGGTACTGGTGGGCGGTACAGGACTCGAACCTGTGACCTCAGCCATGTCAAGGCTGCGCTCTAACCAACTGAGCTAACCGCCCAAGGAGCCAGAGGATAGCCGATACACTCCCTCGCATGATCGACCGAGCGTACCGAGCCACCCCGACCCCGCTGATCGTCTGTGTCGGCGACCTGATCGACGAGATCGCCGTGCGCCTTGACGCGCCGTGGCATCGCGGCTCTGACGCCGCGGCGCAGATCACACGCCGTCGCGGTGGGAGCGCCGCCAACGTTGCCGTGGCAGCGGTGGCCTCTGGGGGCGCGGCGCGATTCATTGGTGCCGTTGGCGACGACGCGACCGCGGAGGCCCTTGAGGCGGCCCTCCTCCGCGCTGGGGTGGAGCCGCTCCTGCAGCGCGGTGGTCGCAGCGCCAGCATCGTGGTGGTCGTTGAGCCTGACGGCGAACGAACCATGCTCCCCGACCGCGCCGCGGCGCTCACCCTCCGTGACCCAGGCCCAGCGGCGCTTGCTGGCGGATCGTGGTTGCACGCCCCCGCCTACTCGCTCTTCGGTGAGCCGCTCGGCACAACCACTGCGCGGCTCTTCGAGCAGGCCCACGCCGCAGGTATTCCAACCTCGCTGGACGCCTCATCGGTTGGTGCCCTGAGCGCTTGGGGGGCCGAGGAGAGTCGCCGCCGCCTTGCCGAGCTCACCCCCACCCTCTTGTTCGCCAACGAAGAGGAGTGCACCTACCTCGATCTCGTTGATCGCCCACTACCGGAAACGATCCTCATTGCGAAACATGGCGCAGGGATCGCCGAGGTGCGCACGTCGCGCGGTGGGCAGGTCGCCGCCCTCCCCGCGCATCCACTTCCAATAGGCATCGACAGCACCGGTGCAGGCGACGCGTTTGCCGGTGGCCTCCTCGTTGCGCGTGCACGCAACGAATCGTGGGAGGATGCGTTAGCGGCCGGTCACGCCGCTGCCGCACAACATCTGCAGCGACAGGCAGCCAAAAGCGACGAGAGGGGGGTTTCGTGAAGATTCAGATGTCCGCTGAAGTAGCAGCCGCATTAGCTTCCGGCACGCCGGTCGTGGCACTGGAATCGACCATCACCTCGAAGATGGGCCTCCCTGCTCCCTACAATCGTGCGTGCTTCGATCGGGTGAACGCAGCGATCCGTTCTACTGGTGCAGTCCCCGCCGTCACCGCCCTCATCGATGGTGAGCTGTGGGCCGGCATTGAACCCCACCATGAGGCACGCGTGCTTGCCGCTGACGAGAAGCTCGCCGAACGCGATCTACCCGTTGCCATGGCGGCAAAGCGCACGGGGGTAACCACGGTTTCTGCAACGGTCACCATCGCTGGGCTCGCCGGCATTGGCGTCTTTGCTACGGGAGGTATCGGCGGAGTACATCGCGGCGCTGAGATGAGCTTCGATGTCTCTTCGGATCTCGGTGCGATGGCACGTCATCCCGTCATCGTGGTGAGCGCGGGCGCGAAAGCGTTCCTCGATCTTCCAAAAACCCTTGAGGTACTGGAAACCCTGAGTGTGCCGGTGATCGGCTACCAGACCGATTCCTTTCCAGCCTTCTGGAGTCGAAGTAGCGGCCTCCCACTGAACCATCGGGTCGAAAGTGCGGCGGAGATCGCCGCGATTGCCATCGCAAACGCTGCACTCGGTTGGCCCGGCGGCATGCTGGTGGCGAATCCGATCCCACACGACGCCGAGATTCCCGCGTCTGACATCGCCGACGCCATTGCGGCGGGGCTTGCGGCGGCGGAGCAGGCTGGTGCTACCGGCCCGAAAGCAACACCGAAGATCTTGGCTGCGATCGCGGCGGCCACAGATTCCCGCTCAATTCCCGCGAACCTTGCACTTGCGGAGTCCAACGCCCGACTTGCCGGCGAAATCGCGGCGGCGCTGCTGCGCGCCTGAGCTAAGCCCAGCGCTACGCGCGAGCGGGCCGCCGGGGACCGCGAACGATCGACGCGATCGCCACAACAACGATCACCACTCCCACGCCAAGGAGCGTGGTCGTTGCCCCGACCGCGTCAGCGATGGGGCCGACGGCGATGATTGGCACAAAACTCCCCAGGCTGACAAGCATGTTTAAGACGCCGAACACTCGCCCGCGCACCTCCTCTGGTAGCTCCTCTTGGAGCGCGGTTTGCGAGGGGATGGCCACCAGTCCGTACGAGGCGCCGGCAAAGTAGGCGACAATGATCACCGTCGCGAGCGCCGAAGCCCCGGAATCGATCGGGAGCTCACCCAAGAGCTTGGCACCATCGGAGATGGCCAGGCTGATCGGTACGGCCAGCGCGAGTAGTGCCAGCCCCGCACCGACGCCGAGGAGCCCGCCCTCAATCAGGCGGCGCCGCGATAAGGTCGAACCCCAGCTGTTAAGCGCCAGGATCCCGGTCACAACGCCGAGTCCGATCGGCAAGACGACCAGCCAAAAGTCGCGAGCATCGAGTCCGAGGGCGTCATGCACGTAGTCGGGGCCGAGCACTCCCATCACCCCCACAACGCTAGCGGCAATGGAGAGATAGGCCAATGACCAGAGCACGGAACTGTGCCGCCAAATGAAACGAAGCCCTTCCATCAACTCGCTCGTGGTGGTACGCGTCGCGCGCGTGGTGTTCGAGCGTAGGTTGCCGTCCGCTCTGGAAGCGGGCGACGATGGGAGTCCGAAACAGAGGAGCCCGGCCAGCAAGAAGAGCGACGCAACGAGGACGATCGCCGCCTCCGGCCCCGCAATGCGCACCACCGCCGGACCCAGGAGGGCGAATCCAAGGGCGAACGCCGCGTTCAGGGTGAAGGTGAAGAGTCCGTTTGCGGAGGTGAGCTGATCGCGCCGCACAAGGAGTGGGATCATCGCAAGTTCCGCAGGGGCGAACAGTGTGGTCATGATGCTGGCCAAGATATTCAGGAGCAGGACAAGGCCGAGCGAATCGACGCTCCCAATCATGAGGAAGAATGCACCCGCACGCGTCAGGTTGGCGACGATCAAGACCAATCGCTTGTCGAGACGATCAACCCACACCCCTGCAATCGGCGAGAGGAGGACTGCTGGCACCAAGAAGCTGAGGAAGAGGGCACTGAGCGCCGAGGTTGAGCCGCTCCGTTCAGCAACGAGCACCGTGAGTCCGTACAGCACCACATTGCCGCCGATCTGTGTGAAGAGCTGTGCAATCCACAGGCGCAGGAAGGCTCCGTTCCGCAACACGCCAACGTCGGGGGGCTGCTGAAAATCCGGGATCTCCTTCTGGATCTGTGCCCCTTCGCCCATCCTGCCCTCCCCTCCTGTGCGCTTCATGGTGCCCCCGGCCGGAATCGAACCGACGACGCCCGCCTTAGGACGGCGGCGCTCTATCCACTGAGCTACAGGGGCCCCCCGTAGGGTATCTGAACGCGGCGTGGGAGAATACCCGCATGGAGCAGACCCTCATCACGCTCTACGGACGCCCAGGGTGCGAACTCTGCGAAAGCACAGAGATGATCGTGCGTGAACTCATCAGCAAAGGTGGCTCACGCCTTACGCTCAGCATCGTGAACATCGAGGAGGACCCGGCGGTGCATGCGCGGCTTCTTGAACAGATCCCCGCACTTGAGATTGAGGGGAAACTCCTACTGCTCGCCCTCAGCCCGATGCAGATCGAAGCACATCTGCGCAGCGCCCTAGGTCAGGTCGATGGAGAGCGTTAACGCCCTCACGGCACTCCTCGCAGGTGCGCTCAGTTTCCTCTCGCCCTGCGTCCTCCCAATCGTCCCCGCCTATCTCGGTCGGCTCGCCGCGCTGAGCGCCGGCACATCACGCATGCGGCACGCCCTCCTCTTCACCTGTGGGTTTAGCGCGATCTTCATCGCCCTTGGTATCAGCGCTGGATACGTCGGTGGAGCTGCCGGGCGACTCCTTCCCATCTTGCAGATTCCCGTGGGTATTGCGGTGACGATTGGTGGCCTCCACCTCGCTGGTCTCCTGCGTATTCCGCAACTCGATCGCATGCGTGCACCTGCGCCGATTCTGCGTGGTGGCTACCTCGGAAGCTTTCTGCTTGGCGCCGCCTTCGCGATCGCCTGGACGCCCTGCATCGGCGTCGTCCTCGGTGCAATCCTCGGCATCGCGGCTGCTGGAAGCAACCCTGCTGGCGCCGCGCTCCTGCTGGCCCTCTACAGTCTCGGACTCGCTCTCCCCTTCCTGGCCCTCGCCGCCGTGTCAGATCACAGCCCTGCGACACTGCAGCGAATCCTGAGCCGGCTCCGTGGCGGCACACGCCTCGCTGGCATCGTTGGTGGACTGCTCGTCGCGGCCATTGGCGTACTGATTGCGACTGGCGGTCTCACGGTGCTTTCACGACTACTCCCAGGGCTCCGCGGGCTGTGATCGGACCGTTTTCACGCCGCAGCATCGGAGCGATCGGGGTAGCGGCCGCTCTGCTCGCACTCCTCCTGCTGCTGTCACGAACGAATATCCCAACGGGAGCCACACCGCCGAGCGACCTCTACATCGTCGACCCGAACGCCGCGGGGATTGAGGTTGGCGCAACTTTCACAGTCCCTGCAGAGCAACCTGTCGCCGGTGGAGGTGTCTTTGCAGACGCACAGGCGGCACTACCCGCCCCACGACTGGTGATCGTTGACCTGTTTGCCACCTGGTGCCCGCCCTGCCAGCAGGAGACCCCCGTACTGCGCTCGCTCGCTGCGACGTACCGCGATCGCGGCCTTCAGGTGATTGGCATCTCCGTCGGTGAACTCTCGTCAACCGTTGCGGCGTACGCAGAGCGCTATCAGCTCGGCTACCTACTCCTGGCCGACGTCAACAGCGAACTCTTTCGCTCCGCTGGCGCTGGTGGCATCCCAACGAAACTAATTCTCGATGCTAATGGGCGCGTCCTTCGTGTGGTGACAGGCCCACTAACGCGCGAAGCGGCTGTCGCACTGGTCGAGGAGCTGCTCCCTACTCGCTAACGAACCGGAAGCGATCACGGTCTGCCACGATGCGGCCGACGGGCGTCTGTACCTCGTGACTCATGACGACCAACCACTCGCCCGCCGCCGCCTCAGCAAAGATGGAAGCCTTCGCGTCAACAGAGACCCACGCCTCATCGTCGTAGGCGGTCACCCAGCGTGGGTTCGCCTGCCAAGGGCGCATGAAGAGGTCTCCGAGAAAGAGGAGGGTGCGCTCGCGCCCGCGCACAATCGTGGCTTGGGAGCCTGGTGTGTGCCCGCCAAGCCGACGCAGCGTGATCGTTGGGGTGAGCTCCAGCGTGCCGTCGAATGAGCGCGGCGCTGTGGCGCCAAACAGTCGCGTCAGACCGGCAACGTCGTAGGCAGCGCGTGCACGAAGCGACCCACTCGCCACCGCCGCGATCTCGCGCTCGGGGGCAACGATCTGGGCGAGGGGGAACGCCGCCTCGCCGCGCTGATCGACAAGGCCGCCGGCGTGATCGCGGTGGAGGTGGCTCGGCACAATGCTGGCGATGCGCTCCACATCGATTCCAGCACCGACCAACGCGTCACGGGCCGAACACGAATCAGTATCGGCATCGCGCACCTGCATGCCCGCTGGCACCGCACCAGTTTCTAGAAGGACCCCGCCCGTTACGTCGCTGATGTGCAAAATGTTGAGCGCCTGTAAGAGGCGGGATCGTGGATCAAGTTCGTTCGCAACAAGCGGCGCCCAGGTCTCCTGGGGTACGGGGCCGAAGATTGCCCCAGCATCACTCCAGAAGGTGCCGATGCGAAGGATGTCGACCGTTATCCCCCCGAGTTCAATGCTGCGGCGTTCAGTCACGGGGCTTGGTGACCCTTCCCCCGTCGCGCGCCTGCTGCTCACCGTCAAAGCCAACGTGCGCCGCGGAGGCGGTCGGTTCCGTTTGGCCCTGGTAGCGACTACGCAGCTCGCTACTGCCGTAGGGACGATCAACCTCTGACGACATGCGATGGAACGAGATCTGGCCGATGCGCATTCCGGGGTAGAGGGCAATCGGGAGGCGGGCCACATTTCCGAGTTCGAGCGTCAGGTTCCCGACCCAGCCTGGGTCAACGTAGCCGGCCGTTGAGTGAATCAGCAGGCCAAGTCGTCCGAGCGACGATTTGCCATCGAGTCGGCCGAGCAGCGAGCTCCCCAGCGAAATCTTCTCGCGCGTCTGACCGAGTACAAATTCGCCCGGGTGTAGCATGAACTGCTCCCCGTCACCGACGCGCTCAATCTCGGTGAGATCCGGCTGTTCTACGCGTGGATCAATGAAACCGTAGCGATTATTCCGAAAGACGCGGAAGGTTCCGTCAAGGTGGAGGTCGACTGATGCTGGTTGCACATCAACAGCGTCAAATGGGGTGATCGCGATCTCACCTGCCGCGAGTGCCCTCAGGATGTCGCGGTCAGAGAGCACGCTCATACCTCGGCCTCCACAGTACGAATTCGACGTTTCCCCTTTCCTGCGCTCTTCTCGGTGAGCAGCTCATCGACTTCGCGCTTGAGTGTTTCGAGGTCTTCGAACGACTGGTAGACGCTCGCAAAGCGGATATACGCAATCTGATCAATCTCGCGGAGGGCCGCCATCGTGAGTGCGCCGATACGCGCAGAGGAGAGTTCCGTGGCACCGCTCGCACGAATCTGCGCCTCAATTGCCTCAACGGCACGCTCTGGGGCATCCACCGGCACCGGGCGACGGGTAAGCGCGCGGCGCAGCCCTTCTAGGAGCTTCTGGGAGTCGTACTCTTGGCGCTCGCCAGAACGCTTCATCACATAGAGCTTGGCAAGCTCGGCGCGCTCATACGTGGTGACGCGTGTGCCGCAAATGCGACAGGCGCGGCGTCGGCGGATCACCGACCCGTCATCAAGGTCGCGCGAATCAACGACGCGCGTATCCGGTTCCTTACACGATGGGCAACGCACCCTCGCTCCTCCTCACCTTCGCACCGCGCCAAGCGGAACCACCGCAGGTTGCGGTCGTTGAAAGAGTCTACACACGATCTTGTGTGCTGAGGCACACAACGTGGGGTTAGGAGCGGTCGCGCTCGCCGATCGCGTCGCTCGCGTGCTCCAAGACAGGGAGCAGGATGGCCAGCCCGTCGCGCACGGCGCCACTCCCCCCGGGGAGGTTCACGATGAGCGTCCCCTTGGCAACCCCCGCGACGCCGCGCGAAAGGATCGCCGCAGGGGTCTGGGAGCGCCCCAGCATGCGAATGGCGTCAGGGATACCCGGGATCACGCGCTCTAGGAGTGGTGCAGTGGCGTCAGGGGTAACGTCGCGAGCGCTGAGCCCAGTTCCACCCGCAGTCAAGATGACGTCGACGGTACCAAGGTATTGCTCGAGCACCGTTCGAATGGCTTCAAGCTCGTCGGGGGCCTGCGCTCGCTGCACCTCCCAGCCATGGGCCACGAGAGCAGCCGCGGCAAGGGTCCCCGCCTTATCTTCCCGCTCGCCAGCATGAATCGAGTCACTGACCGTGAGCACCAAGATCGACCGAAGTGTTTCACTCATCTGCGCATACTAATACTACGCGGCACCGACGAGGCTACGGATGATCAGCATGGCGGCGCCAGCGCCGAGGAAGAGGTTGAGCAACATGAACCGACGCCATGCGGCGCGCGCAGCCTGATGTGTCGGGCGACCAACGATGAGGGGAAGTAGCGAGAGTGAGCTCGCACACGGCAAGATCGCCGCAATGCGCTGGAGTGGCTCACCCTGCAGCAGGAGCAACGCTCCCGCTGCGGCGTAGAGCGCAACCGCGAACCAGCCACCACCACGAACACCAAGCAGCGTTCCCACCGTAGCAATTCGTGAGCGTCTATCGGCATCCACATCCTGCAACGCTCCTACGACATGGCTCCCCATGTTCCAAAAGAAGAAGGCAGCAAGCGGTGCGATCCACGCGCTCTGAAACCTTCCACCGAGTGCGAGCCCAGCCACGGCAGGAATCACAAAATGCGTAGCCGAGATGATTGAATCGAAGATTGGCACGGCGCGGGCTCGGAGGAACTGCGGCGCGCTGTACATGGTGGCGGCGGCAATCCCAAGAAGACACATCAGCGGCACTACCAGTGATCCCGAGAGGAAGAACACGAGCGCTGAGCCGGAAGCAAGAAGGAGGAGGCGTCGAAGTGCTGGCAGATCGCGTTCCTGTAACAGCGCGCCCTCGGCGCCGCCCTTACGTGGATTCTTGCGATCAGTCGCTAGGTCGTACAGATCGTTGATGCCGTAAAGATAGAGGTTGTACGCCACCCCCCACCAAAGCAAGAGCGGCAAGAACCATGGCCCTACCGCCTCTCCACCCCCGGCGGCAAGCGCGCCGCCCGCGAACGGGAGAGCAGTATTGATCCACGACACCGGGCGCGAGGAGAGGAGTAACCGCCACCAACCACCATTCGTTGCACGAGCCGTTGCCGTTAGCTGCGCTGCAACCAGGGCAAAGGCGGCGGCATAGAGCAGATCTTCGATGGGAGCAAGGCCAAGCGACACACCTGAACGCGGCGTAGGTGCGTACTGAAAGAGGTTCGCCGCGCACATCGCGTTGTCCACGATCAGGGTGAGTCCAAGGAATATCACAACAGTTCGACGGCTCCCCTGGTCGCGCACGAGGAGTGGTCCGGCAAAGAGCAGTGCGCCCGCGGCGAGTCCAGCCGTTGCCGCCGTATATTCACCGCCGATGCCAGCGACCCGCAGAACGACAGCGACAGCGACACAGAGGCCAGCTGCGGCACCAGATCGGCCGGCGGAGAGCGATTGATGTCGTTGGCCGCCACTCGTCTGGCCCACGCTCATGAGCACACCGACCAGCGCGGCAAGTGCGGCGAGGAGGGCGATCTCCTCAACGGGGAGGCCCGCGTTCAGTGCGCCACGACCTGGGAGCATGAGCAGCGTTGACGAGAGTGGCGTCGCGAACCACCCACGCCAAATGCCAACCGCATCTACAAGTAGCGCGGCGACGGCGGTGACGACGGTTACGGGGAGGAGTACCTGACGCGTGACCGGCAATGCGAAGTGGCGGACCAGACCGCGCACACCAACCACCGAGAGCGCGATCAGGGCAAGGTACGCGGCGCCCATCAGCGTGTTCGCGCCGCCATCCGATACGAGACGAGCGAGAAGAGGGCGAGGGTGACGCAGAAGAGCAGCGCCGCGAGCACCCAGAAGGGTTCTGGATAGAGCTGCACGAGCCGGTCGGTCACAGGATTGAAGGTCCAGGTTCCCGCGGCGAAGAAGAGGCCGTGGAAGAAGGAGAACGTAGTATCAAACGCGAGGGTGAAGGCGGCGGTGGCCACCAGTGCCCCGATGGCAATGAGCGCCGCTCCATCGCGTATGGCCACGCGGAGCCAGCTCCGGCGGCGACGACGGGCGAGGGTCAAGATGACGAGTCCGCCGATTCCGCTGAGGAGGACTGCGCGAAGAAGCACGCCGACATCAACGAGGTGGGATCGCTCTTCGGCGGAGAGGAGCGGGGTGTCGCCGAGCGGGGCATCAAAGGCGCCCCCTGTCAGTAAATCCCCCACCAGGGCGTCAGAGAGCCCTTCGGCTACGGCTGGCTCCACCCCGAGCGTCGCAGGGGCGTCGCTGATCCCCAGCAAGAGGTGCACCACTGGGGGCGTCAAGAAGATCGCCGTCGTTGCGGCAATCGCCAGGGCCACGGCGGCGAGGGCGAGGAGCGCCCGCCGCAAGAGGCGGCGGAGGGACGTCACGCGTCAGCGAGAACCTGCCCCTGTTCCCACCACGATCGGAGGGAGAGTGGGTCAGGGGCCGGCAGGCCAAGTGTCTGTGCGGTCGTCATTACGACCGCCTGGAAGTGCTCCCACGGTGCCGCAGCGAGCGCCTCGACGCCGCCAAAGCCCGACTGAGCCAGGAGCTCGTGCTCACTCGGCCCAAGGAAGGCCAGGTTCAGGAGGAGTGCCTCATCGCGCCATTCGGCGACATCGGCGGTCGAGGCGTCCGTCTGGTCGGCAAGTGTTTGGCGGCGGGTGGGGGTCTCCGTTCGCTCAAGCAGGAGCCCTGTGGTGAAGATCCCCTGGGCCTCGAGGCGCGCAAGGTGCACCGGCTCGATTCGTGTGAGTTGACCGATGGCTGGCATGGCTCCCCCTTTCCCTCCCCGCAGCCTAGCGCCTCCCGCGGAGGCTGTGGGATGCCGATTTGTTACAGAATACTGTAACAGTTGCATAATATTACGGAATCGCAACATCTTGCCCAGGATTTGCGATACTTATCAACAGCGATCCAAGGAGGTCGCAGGTATTAGTGGAGGTCACTATGGATGCTGTAATGGCATACAAGTTGGTCTACGGGTTCATGTCCCTTG
The DNA here is from genome assembly GCA_040397175.1 of Candidatus Limnocylindrus sp. Taxonomy (GTDB): domain Bacteria; phylum Chloroflexota; class Limnocylindria; order Limnocylindrales; family Limnocylindraceae; genus Limnocylindrus. The sequence continues at coordinate 97,923 of JBBAWM010000002.1, forward strand.
CCATCGCGGCAATGGGCGCGAGCTTCTTCTTCTTCGTTTCCGCACGCGGAGCGCTGAAGGAAGGCAATCGAATGGCAGTAACGCTCTCGGCCACCGTTGTGCTGATCGCGTTCTACCACTACATCCGCATCTTCGACTCATGGGTCGAAGTCGGAACAAACCTCAAGGAGGTTCTCGCCTTGGGCGTCCCAGCCGGTCAGCAGCTTGCTACTGCGGCAGGGACCTTCAACGAGTCCTACCGATACGTGGACTGGCTCCTGACGGTGCCGCTCCTCGTCGCGGAGCTCGTGCTTGTTCTCAAGCTCGATAAGAAGCTTGAGAGCACGCTGATCAAGCGCAATGTGGTCTACGCGTTCTTGATGATCGCGACCGGCTACATCGGTGAGAATTACACCGTTAATTCGATCCAGCTCGACAGTGGTCGCACCATCTGGGGCGCAATCAGCTCAGTCTTCTTCGTCCTCATCCTGCGCGACCTGTTCGGCGGGATCGATGCGTCGATCAAGAAGCAGAGCAAGGACATTCAGGGGATCTTCAAGATCCTCCGCGTCGTCCTTATCGCAACCTGGGGCGTCTACCCAATCGCCTATCTGCTCCCAGCAATCGCTGGCAACCTCGGCCTAACCGCCGATGCTGGCCTTGCCTACAAGCAGATCGGATACACGATTGCCGACATCCTGGCGAAGCCGGGCTACGGTCTCCTCATTTGGAAGATCGCAACCCTGAAGAACGGTTCTTCGAAGTAATCCCCTTCCAGCGGCAAACCGCTGGTTTCGGATACAGGAAAAGGCCCGGGGGAAACCCCCGGGCCTTTTCTATTGGTCAACGTTGTGGTCGGGGCGACTGGATTCGAACCAGCGACCTCTTGCACCCCATGCAAGCGCGCTACCAAGCTGCGCTACGCCCCGAGTGGGTCCAAAGTTTTGGCAGTGTACCAGGAAGCCTAGCGCCACTCCCCTGCTGGTGAACGGCCGAGCAGCGCGCGCGCGAGTGCTTCAATCGTGGTTCCTCCATCGAGTGCAGCGACGACCGCTGCGGTGATCGGCATCTCAAGTTTGTGGGCCGCCGCAAGTTGTAGGGCTCCATGCGCCGTGCCGATTCCCTCCACCGTTGCGCCAATCTTCTCTACGGCTGCCTGCACACTCATGCCGCTGGCGAGGAGTGCGCCGAGCTTTGCATTGCGGGAACCCGTGTTGGACGCAGTCACCACGAGGTCACCCACGCCAGCAAGTCCACAAGCGGTCTCTGTGCGGCCACCACATGCCTCAGCCAGGCGTGCCATCTCCGCAACGCCACGCGAAAGTAGTGCTGCAGCGGCATTCTCACCGTAGCCCAGCGCTCGGACACCGCTCACGGCAATGGCGATAACGTTCTTGAGCGCCCCGCTGATCTCGACGCCAACCACGTCGTCGGTGAGGTAGAGCCGAAGGGTGGGTCGAACGAGCCGCGTGCGCAGCGTCTCCAAGAGTTGTGTTGGTCCAGCAAGGACGGCTGCGGCAGGTTTCCCGATGGCTATCTCACTGGCAAGATTTGGGCCAGAGAGCACAGCGAGTTGCGTCGAATCTGCCCCAGCGGCCAGGAGCAGTTCTGAGGGACGCGCGCCGCTGCTCGATAACCCTTTCGAAGCGATCACGGTGGCGGCGCCTCCAGCAGCCTGCACAATGCGCTTCGCCGTTTCAGGATCGAGCTCGGTCGAGGGAATCGTGACGACAAAGGTGTCCTCAGCGGACAACGATGCCAGCATTTCGGTCACGCTGAAGATGCTGATTGAGGTTGGCAGTCCCACACCGGGGAGGCGGCGCGAGTTCACGCGCGCACTCCGAAGGAGGGCTGCCTCGTCGGGAGTTCGTGCGAGTAGCTCAATGATTGGGGCTGGTCGACCCTCACCCTGCTCTTGGCTCCAGAGCAACGCAAGGGCGGTCCCCCATGCCCCAGCGCCGAGAACGCGGATCGTGCTCATGCGCGGGGGGCGGGTTTCACCTTTGCAGGCGCCCGCTTTGTTGAGCGCGACGAACGACCGCGCTCTCGCCCCTCCTCGGCTTCACGCTCACGAACGACGATTCGAATCGGCGTCCCCATGAGGGGGTACTTCTCGCGGATCTGATTCTCAAGGAAGCGCTGCCACGTGAAGTGGACCTGGGCCGCATTTCGTGCGAAGACCACAAAGGTAGGGGGTGGCGTAGCGGCCTGGGCGGCGTAGAGGATTTTTGGCCGCTTGCTCCCGCTGTGGGCTGGCTCTTGGCGGGCTACAGCCTCGGCGATGAGGCGGTTCAGCACCCCGGTCGGAATCCGCAGATTTCGCGCATCGGCGGCGGCAACCGCCGCGTCCAACACCTTCGTCGCGCGCAAGCCGGTCACTGCCGAGATGGAGACGAGCGGAGCGAAGTCCAGGAATGGGGCTTGACGACGGAGTTTCCCCTCGATCTCGTCGAAGGTGAAACCATCCTTCTCAATCAAATCCCACTTATTCAAGACCAGTACAAGGCCCTTGCCCGCATCGATCACCGAACCGGCGATGTGCAGATCCTGGGCCTGCAGACCGGTTGAGGCGTCGATGAGGAGCAGCGCCACATCGGCGCGATCGAGGGCGCGCACCGAGCGCACCGTTGCCCACTTGTCAGCCGAAGGACCAGAGGCAACCTTGCCGCGCTTCCGAATGCCAGCGGTGTCGACAAGCGTAATCTGCCGGCCTGCATGAAGGAGCGTCTCATCGATGGCGTCGCGCGTTGTGCCAGCAACGGCGCTCACCACCGTGCGCTCACTACCAATGAGCTTATTGAGGAGACTTGACTTGCCGACGTTCGGCCGCCCCACGATGGCGACAGTTACCTCACCCTCGACATAGGCACTTCCCGCATCTTCGGGGAGCGCTTCGAGCCGCTCAACGATGACATCAAGCAGATCACCCGACCCGATACCGTGCTGGGCACTCACCGTATGGAGTCGATCGAATCCAAGGATTGAAAACTCTTGGGCGGCGCGATCCCGTTCGATGTTGTCCGCCTTGTTCGCCACAAGGATGATCGGCTTGCCACTGCGACGCAGCAACTGCGCCACCTCGCCATCGCCAGGATTCGGGCCAGTGGCGGCATCGACGAGCAGTAGGATCAGATCGGCGGCATCGACGGCGATCCGCGCCTGGTCTTGCACACCAATTTCGATCGGATCACCAACAGCGGGTTGCATGCCACCGGTGTCGACAACACGAAAGCGCATCCCATTCCATTCGACGATGCCGATAAGTCGATCGCGGGTCGTACCGGCGCGGTCTTCAACGACGGCACGTCGCTCTCCAACGAATCGGTTGAAAAGGGTGCTCTTGCCAACGTTTGGACGTCCAACGAGGGCTACCAGCGGCAGTCGGCGCGGTAAGGACTCGCTTTCGACCGCTACATCAAACTCTTCATCGCTCATGCTGGTACGCCGCCATCGATTGAGGTGGTGCGGTATTGCGGTGTCGCGGCGGCTTCGAGGGCGGCTCGTGCAATGTCTTTCGCATTCGCGCGCACCTGCTCGGTGCCACCGAGTTCAGCAATCCTGAGGGCGACACGTTCGAGATCTTCAATCGGCGTACTGGTTCCTCCGGTGATGCCAACGGTGTGCACGTTTGCAAAGAGCGACGCGTCGGAGAGCCCTTGGGCAGATTCAATCTGCACGGCACGGGTGCCGCTAATCTCACAGAGGCGGGTGAGCTCCTTGGTGTTGGCACTCCGAGTCCCGCCGACAACGATCATGAGTTGGACCTCGCGAGCGATGGCGATCGTATCCTCCTGCCGCCGAATGGTGACGGGGCACACCGTGTTGATGACCTTGAGTTCGTGGCAGCGTGACACGAGGAAGGCTGCCAGACGCTCAAATTTCCATGGAGGTTGGGTGGACTGCGTGATCAGGGCCATACGCTTGCGACGCGGAATGCTGGCCCAATCCTCCTCCTCGTCGACCAGGATGGCGTTCGGCGCAAACCCTAGTAGTCCGACGACCTCGGGGTGGTTCGGCGTACCAAGGAGGACGATCTCGTAGCCCTCCTCCACGAGTCGAGCGAGCTCACGATGCTCCTGTGTCACCCAGGTACAGGTGCCATCGATGACCTCTAGGCCGCGTTCTGCCGCACGACCGAGCACCTCAGGGGTGACGCCATGTGCACGGATGACCACGGCTGTGCCCGATGCGACCTCATCAAGCTGGTCGACGTTCTTAATCCCTCGGGCGCGCAGGTCAGCGATCAGCCCCTCGTTGTGTACAACGTGCCCAAGGGTATGGGTCTCTTTGCCGCTAGCGCGGGCGATCTTGGCCTTATCGATGGCCTCACGGACGCCATAGCAGACGCCTGTACGCTTCGCGATCACGATGTTCTCGACGCTTCCCATGCAGGCATTATCGCCCACCCCGCCCCTAGGGCCGATTCGCCTCCGGAAGCAGTGCCGCGACAGCGTCATGGATGGCGCCGCTCACCGCGGCAAGCTCAGGCCGCGACCCTTCCACGCGAGGAATCTCCACCGGCTCCCCAATCGTCAGGGTGACGCGGGGAACGCGACGTGGGATCAGGGAGCCCTTGCGCCAGAGACCGTCGGTACCGGTGACCGCCACTGGCAGAATGGGAACGCCGCTCCGCAGCGCGAGGAGGGCTGCCCCATCGCGAAATGGACGCAAGACGCCGTCGGGCGAGCGTGTCCCCTCCGGATAGATCCCGAGGATCCGCCCTTCGCCGAGCATGCGCTCGGCCAACCGGAATGCCTCGAGATCCGCGGCGCCGCGTCGCACCCCAAAGACGCCGTTCACTCGTAGGAACCAGCCGATCAACGGCCAGCGCATCGCCTCGGCCTTCCCCATGTAGGTCATCGGGCGACCGGTAGCGGGGGTGAGCCAGCAGGCAAGTAGAACGGGATCTACCCACGAGATGTGGTTTGAAGCGAGCAGCGCGGCGCCCGTCTTGGGGATTCGTTCAAGACCGTGCACAACGATCTCTCCAGCCAGCCGCTCCATCGCCCAGCGGCCGAATCGCTCCGAGAGGCGCATCCCGATCGGAATCCGCTCCGTCGTCATCGTGCGACCTTACGCGCCTCAGTCACAACTCGTTCCACCACCTCGGATAGATCCAGGAGATCTGTGTGCACCACGATGGCATCATCGGCCGCTACCAGTGGAGCGACGGGGCGAGCCCGATCCTCTGCGTCGCGCGCAACCAGGCTAGAGAGGATCAGTTGATGCTCCGACGATCCAAGGTCAAATCCACGCTGCACGGCACGTCGCGCTGCACGCGCCTCCGCCGTAGCATCGAGGTAGATCTTGCACTCGGCGTCGGGGAGGACCACCGTGCCAATATCGCGCCCTGCAAGAACCGCCCCGCCGCGGGCCGCGACGTTTCGCTGCACGTTACGAAGGGCATCACGAACGCTCGCAATCGATGCAACCGCAGGAACGTACTGCTCAACATCTGCAGCTTCGAGTTGCGTATCTACAAGCGAGACGCCGCCGACGACCATGGTCAAACTCATGCCGCTCCCCTGCGCATCGGTTGCACGTGCCAAATCTGTGAGGTCGTGCCGCAGCTGCTCATAGGGTGCACCAGCCACCTCCGCCGCCGTAATGGGATCGGTAAACCAACCGAGATCAATCGCGCGCCGGGTGATCGCTCGATAGAGCAGGCCAGTATCAAGGAATCCAATACCGAGCTCTTCTGCAACAAGCCGACCAACGCTGCTCTTACCGCTCGAGGCTGGCCCGTCAATGGCAATGCGCATTATGTGCTCGTGGGTGCGACGGGCCGCGCCTTGCTCTTTGGCGCCGCAACGAGTGCACGGGTGAGCTCCTGTCGTTCAGCGTCGGTGATGAGGCGTAGTTCGCCGGGGGTGAGCCCGCCGAGGCGCACCGGCCCGTATCCAACGCGGATCAGTCGCAGGACGGGATGACTGATCGCACCGTAGAGTCGGCGTACCTCATGGTGTCGCCCCTCGCCGATAGAGATGAAGCTCCACTGGCCCGGATCCATGTCGCCGCCACGCACATCTTCTGGGAGATCATCATCGCGGTGTACACCGCGTGCCTCAATCGCATGTGCCCAGCCATCAGTGAGCCGAATGCCTGCACGTAGCCGTTGAAACTCAGCCTCCGCGACCATCGCTTTCGTCGCCGCAGCATAGGCGCGGCGAAGGCCGGCACGAGGGTGTGCCAGTGGCGAGACCACGCGGCGCTCCTCGGTGAGCAGGAGTAGTCCTTCGCTCTCTCGATCAAGTCGGCCGATGGAGAGCATGCGCGCTGCACGTTCTACACCGAGTGCCGGGGTCAACGCTTGCGGCAGGGTGATGGTGGCGTAGGGATCAGCATGGGTGGTGGTGACGCCTACCGGTTTGTACCAGGCGAACACATCGGCGCCACCCAGTCCGTCGCCACTCTCCACAGAAGGGCGCGGCTTTGCTACCAAGGCCTTGCCATCGAGCTCAAGAGGGTCCAACGCATCAAGGCGCTCCCCCAGTGCCACTGGGCGCCCTCCCGTAGTGACACGGTGTCCGGCGATGGCCGTGTCGGCACCGCGACGGGAGAGGCCTGAGCGCTCGGCAACGAGGACGTTGACCCGAATCAGATCAGTCAGTTGCGGCGTCCTCTTGCGCTGGCGTGCTCGGCGCATCGGCATCTGCATCCACGTCGTCACCACGAATCGTTGATGAATCAGTGGCCTCACTGCGCAAATCTAGGTGACGCAGGGCCTCGGCATCGCCCTCAAGCGCCGGGAGATCGGCCAGCGAGGCGAGACCGAATCGACGGAGGAACTCCAGCGTCGTTGCATAGCGGATCGGCCGCCCGGCAGTCTCCAAACGTCCCGCCTCTTCAATGAGCCCACGTTCGAGGAGGACGCGCAGGGCGTAATCGGCATCGACGCCGCGAATCTCTTCGATGCCGCCCTTGGTGACGGGCTGACGGTAGGCGATGACTGCGAGCGTCTCGAGCGGGGCTGCAGTGAGGTCAGAGCCGCCTGTTCCGACCCAAGCAAGGACCGCGCGGGCCTGCTCAACGCCACTGGCCAACTGCAGCTCGTCGCCGTGCGTGATCAGGGTGATACCGCGCTGCGCAAGGTTCGTGGTGAGCGCGGTTATGAGGCGATCAAGATCGCCCTTCGACGCCTCAAGGAGCTTCGCAGCCTCTCGCCGGGTAATCGGCCGATCTACGACAAAGAGGAGGGCCTCAAGATCTTCGACGGTGGCTACCCACGGTGCTGCGGCAACACTCTGTCCTTCGTCGCTCATTCGCTCACCCCCTGCAGAATTGTGATTGGTCCCCACAGCGCATCTTGACGCACCTCGACCTCTCGCCGCTTGGAGAGCTCCAAGAGGGCTAAGAATGTCACGGCGATGAACGAACGGTCCTGGCGGTCGCCGAGCAGGGTCTCAAGATCCACCCCCACCACGCCGTTGAGGCGGACCGCCTCACGGATGGCAGAGAGCCGGTCGCTAATGGAGACCTTCATGCCGACCGGCGCGGCGGAGAGGGCGGCCAACGGCTTCCGTCGCAGGGCGATGCGCACCATAGCGCGAAGGAGGCGCTTTGGGTCTGACTTCATCGGAACAATAGGCTCGACAGGCGCCGCCTTCGGGCCAGGAAGTTGGCGCGTTGGCGGTTCGCGATACCAGAGCGGCTGCAGCAAGCGGTCGCCTAAGACGCGCGCTGCATCGCGGAAGACGCGGTACCGCAACAGCCGGATGCGCAGCGTATCGGCCTCATCCTCAACGTCGAGGTCATTCACAAGGTTTGGCGCGGCGGCGATCGGGCGCGGCAACAGCGCACGGCTCTTGAGCACAATCAGCTGTGCCGCAACGGAAACAAACGATGAGAGCGTCTCGAGCCGATCATCAGGGATCTCAGCAAAGTAGCGCAGGAACTCGTCGGCAAATCCGGCAAGTGGCACACGACGCACATCCAACTCATCGCGCTCGATTAGGGCGAGTAACAGGCCATACGGTCCTCTGAATTCCCCAAGCGCCACGTATGAGCGTGATCGGCCGAAAAGTCCGCCCTGTTCCCTGCGGAAGATGACCCCCTCAATATCGGGGACCGATGGGTCGGGGAGCTCAAACCCCTCCGCAATGCCGCGAACGCTCATCGCGTCACGCCACTGTCGAGATCAAGGAGGAGACGGGCGCGCGCATTCACTGCAGTGGGTTTCTGCCGAGAGGTGATGCGCGACTCCTGGCGTGCGAGCTCCTGCAGGATCGCGATCGTGCCCCTAGGGGCGCCGAGCTTGGCTGCGAGTGCAGGTGCGGCCGATGCGTGGAGTCGCAACCGTTGTCGCGCACGTGCGTATGGACCGCGGGCCCGCCCCGTCAACGGTGAGCCTTCAAGCACGTGGAGCACGCGGGGTAGAAGGCCGATCCGCCCTTTCGGAAGGTCGTGCAGGAGTGCTGCGAGTTGATCATCCGGTTTTGCACCGAGACGGCGCAGGCTGGCTGCGATACGCGTTGCGGAGGCCTGATCGGCCGGATGTGCATCGGCAAAGGCGCGGCGCGCTCGCGTCGTCGCCCGCAGGACTTGGAGGTGGGCGTCACCCGCTACGCCGACCGGTGCAGTCAGGCCGACGCGAGCCCCCTGCTGACGGCCGACCGCCTGAAGGTGCAGAAGTACCTGCTGGATCCGGTGGGCGCGGGTCGCAAAATTCACACCCGAATCCTACCGCCTCGCGGGCCGCCTAGGCCCTCGGGTGGGCCTTCCGATACGAATCCCGCACGTGGCTCCCGAGGAGGTGGGTGTAGAGCTGCGTCGTGGCGATATCGGCATGACCAAGGAGCTCCTGTACCACACGGAGGTCCGCCCCTCCATCAAGGAGGTGCGTTGCAAATGAGTGGCGCAGCGTATGGGGGTGGATCTCGCTACCGAGGCTTGCCGCGACCGCCGCACTACGAATCGCAGCCCAGGCCGACTCCCTGCGTAGCCGCACGCCGCCACGTGACAAGAGGAGCGCCTTCGGCTCGGGCGAGGATCCGCTTGCGCGGCTGGGGGCCTGCTGATGGATTGCGCGCCAGTGGTCAAGATAAGACTGGATGGCATCGAGCGCCGGCTCGCCAATGGGAACGATGCGCTCACGCCGGCCCTTCCCGAACAGGCGAACGGATCCGTCGTCCAGATCCAAGGAGTCCAAGTCAAGATCAACGATCTCGCTCACCCGACCGCCCGATCCATAGAGCAACTCACCAAGCGCACGGTTCCGCGACGCAGTTGCACGGGCGGCATCACTCTCGTTTGCGGGGGTGCCAAGCGCACCAAGAAGTCGTTCAACTTCTTCGATACCCAACACCGTCGGCAACGTACGACGTGACCGCGGTAGATCGATCTCATCACTAATTGAGCGTGCAATGATCCCTTCACCCTCAGCGAATCGATAAAGGACGCGCAGCGCCGCTGCCCTCCGACGCATGGTCGACAGCGCGTTGCCTGGCTGGGCGATCCACTCTTGCGCCGCCTTGGCGGAGCTCTTCCAGGCACCGCTTGCCCCGAGTGATTGAGCAAACGCCTGATAGTCCCCACGGTAGGCAGCGAGGGTACGCGGGGCGAGGTTCCGTTCGACCCCGAGATAGAGAATGCACGAGTCAATCAGGCGATCAATCTCGCTCCGCGCCGCCGTGGGCATTAGCGGCCGCGACGTGCGTTGGCCAAAAGTTCGTTGGCCGCGGCAGTCGCCCCGCTGCCAGCCCCTTCGCCGGCCAACATGGCGGCAAGCTCGATCACCCGCTCCTCATCGGTAAGACGCTGCACCTGTGTCAAAGTGCGGCCATCCACCTCCCGCTTAGAGACGCGCAGGTGGAAGTCGGCTTGCGCCGCAACTTGAGGAAGATGGGTGACACAGAGAACCTGATGTTGCGCCGAGATGCGGCGCAGGCTTCGGCCGAGAGTCTCCCCCGCCCGGCCGCCGAGCCCAGCATCAATCTCATCAAAGACAAGGGTGCGCGCCTCGCTCGCATCACTCAGCGCCTCTTCGATGGCGAGCGAGACGCGGCTCAGCTCACCGCCAGAGGCGATCTTGGCGATTGGTCCGGCCGGCTCCCCCGCATTCGGCGCGAACATGAACGAAACGTCGTCACCGCCCCCCTGATCCACGGCACATGGCAAGCCCTCAACGAGTGGATCGCCCTCTGTGCCGACGCGGGGCGCGAGCGGGATCGCGAAGCTTGGCGGCAGATCGAGCGCGGTGAGCGCCGCGTTCACTGCGGCAGAAAGCGTGACGGCACCCGCCCGTCGCGCTACCCGGAGTGCGGTGGCGACCTCGCCAACACGCCCGGTGAGTGCGGTGAGCTGCTGCATGATCTCGACGCGACGCTCCTCGGCGCCATCCAGACGCGCCACCTCGTCGCGGGCACGTGTCAGGGCCAAAAGAAGGCCCGCCTCATCGGTGCGGAAGCGTCGCTGGAGCGCGAGTAGGAGCGCCAGCCGGTCCTCGAGTTCGCCCAGGCTGCGTGTGCCACCTGCAAATGGCGTGAGTCCAGCCGCCTCGCGACCAAGGTCATCAATCTCAATGGAGAGGGCGCTCACCCGCTCTTGCAGCGTTGAGGCATCAGCATCGAGGCGCGCTAGTTCCCGCGCGATACGCTCAGCGCTCGCCGCACGGGCACGCAGGCCGCTGCGATCCTCGTTCAGCGCCTCGCGAAGTTCATCTTGCAGGGCCGAGATGCGCTCACTATTTGAGGCGCGGCGCAACTCTTCCTTCAGCTCCGCCTCTTCACCCTCGCGCACCGCAGCCGCTTCGAGGTCATCCCGCTCCGTGCGTGCAACCTCCAAGAGTGCGAGGCGCCGCGTGTCGTCGCCGCCAAGTCCCTGTAACTCATCATGGAGCTCGCTACGCTGCAGCATGAGGCTCGCAACCTCGGCACGAAGCCCCTCGGCCTTCGACCAGCGGTCAAGGAGTTCGCGTTGCCGACCTGGGTCACCGAGACGCTGCTGATCGTGCTGCCCGTGAATATCTATCCGTGGTCCGATCTCACCGGCCAGTCGCCCGATCGTCACCAGCTCATCGTCGATGCGGGCGACTGAGCGTCCTTCGGCGTACACCTCGCGAACAGCGATCTGGTCGCGACCCTGTGCAGTGATTTGTAGGTCAACCCTGAGGCGTTCAGATCCGGCGCGCACCGCTCCAGAGTCGCCACGGCCACCCCGCGCCAAGGCAAGTGCATCAACGAGGAGCGACTTTCCGGCGCCAGTCTCACCAGTGAGCACGGTGAGACCGAGTCCAAACTCAACACGAACCGCATCGATGATCGCAAGGCCCGTCACGCCAAGCTCGCGAATGTGCGAACCCTTCGGCGCACTCACCGTGGGAGGAGGTCAACCTTCTGGCGGACCAAATCCCAGAATGGGGCGGCGCCCTGCAGCTCGACGAAGTTGATGGGCTGCTCCGCTTCCGTGACGGAGACACGATCGCCAATCTCGAGTGGCTGATCAATCCAACCATCGATCGAGACCACCGCATCTTCGCCCTGCACCACCGTACAGGTGACCGTCTGCGATGCAGAGACCGTCACCGAGCGGAGGGTCGCGAGGTAGGCGGCAATGGGCGTCACGATGAGATTTCGACTCGTCGGTTCAAGGATCGGACCACCGGCCGAGAAGGAGTAGCCTGTGGAACCTGTCGGCGAGGAGACGATCACCCCATCCGCGATATAGGTGGCCAGATGGCTCTCACCAACGGCGACATCTAGCCGAAGAACTCGTGGGAGGCGGCCGCGCGCGACCACCACGTCGTTGAGCGCGTCGAGCTGCTCCGTGCGCCCATCACCGCGATGAATCGTTGCGCGGAGTGCCATGCGGGGCTGCGTGGTCCAACGCTTGGCGTGGAGGGCATCAAGGGTCGCCTCAACCTGGAACGCCTCAGCACGCGCAAGGAATCCAATCTTGCCAAGGTTGACTCCGAGCAGCGGAGTCGTGGTACCTGCGACGGCAGAGGCGGCGCGCAAAAAGGTGCCGTCACCACCGAATGAGATCAAGACCTCGGAGCCAGGGAGTGCCGCGCGCACCGCGGGAACCTCTTCGGCCGCATGGCCCCAGCACTCTACGCCGTTTGCGGCGCACCAGCCAGCGGCCTCGTCCCACGCCTCTTGGGCAAGGTCGTTGGTCGGGTTGTAGACAAAACCGAAGCGGCGCATGGGTACATCATCGCACATGGGAATCAGCGTTCGCGTTCCCTGCGGGAGGCCGCTGGGCTCGATGCGCGACGGGGATTACTGGTTGCGCGCGCTCCAGGCGGCCCGGATACGACGCTCGATGCCAGCCTCATCGAGGCCGATCAGCGTGCGAAGATCTGAGACGCTGCCGTGGTCCACGAAGCTGCCAGCGGGGATCCCGATTGTGACGATGGACGCCTTGACGCGGCGGCCAGTTGCCGATTCATGTGCTGCCAGCGACTCCACGACGGCACCACCGAATCCACCCGCCTCAACGCTCTCTTCCAGCGTGACGATCAAGTCAGCGGTCTCGCCATAACGGCGCACCATGGTGTGATCAAGCGGGCTCGCCCAGATAGCGTTCACGAGGGCGACGGAGATTCCCTCAGCACGTAGGCGCGCAGCCACTGGGAGCACCCGCTGAATGATCGGCCCGAAGGCCAAAATAGCGATCTGGTTGCCCTCCTCGAGCACCTCCGAAACGCCAACGGGGAGCGGGCTTGGAGTTGTCTCTGGGACGCCGACTACGCTGTCGCGCGGATAGTGCAGGGCGAATGGATGATCTTGCGCCAGTGCTGTGCGCACGAGCGACCGCAGCTGCTGCTCATCTTTGGGTGACGCGATCAGGAGTCGTGGAATCTGACGCTGCGCGGTCAGCATGAACATGCCCTGATGACTCGTGCCGTCTTCGCCAACGAGGCCCGCACGGTCTACACCAATCAGCACAGGCTGATCGTTCTGACAGACGTCATGCACGATCTGATCCCACGCTCGCTGCAAGAAGGTGGAATAGATCGCAACAACTGGTCGACCGCCACCCATGGCGATTCCCGTAGCCGCAGCAACGGCGTGCTGCTCGGCGATGCCAACGTCGTAGAAGCGATTGGGGTAGGCGGTGGCGAATTTGTCCAGCCCAGTCCCCGTCGGCATCCCTGCCGTAATTGCCACAATGCGCCGGTCGCTCGCAGCGGCGGCAACCACCTCAGCGGCAAAGAAGGAGGTGTAGTTGGGCACCTTAGCTGGAGTAGCGATTGGATCAACGCCCGCCTTGCCGTAGCTGTCGGTAGCGCCAACTGGAACCTTGGGGAGTGCTGCGCCGTGGAAGGTGATCGGATCTACCTCAGCCGGGCGATAGCCGCGACCCTTCTGTGTCCGTAGATGAACGATCACTGGGCCGTTCATGGTGAAGGCCTTCGCGAACGCCTCTTCGAGTTGCGCGCGGTTGTGTCCGTCGAGAACCCCTACATAGGTGATGCCAAGATCTTCAAAGAGACGCCCAGGCTCCTGCACGAAGGAGACGACAGATCGGCGCAGGCTCTTGGACCAGGCGGCAAGTTGCCGCCCAACGAGCGGTACCCGCGAGATGGTGCGGTCGTACCAGCCCTTGCTCTCTCGCCAGCGACCAGAGAGCTTCACCTTTGAAAGATACGCAGAAATTGCGCCCACCGTCGGCGAGATAGACATCTCGTTATCGTTGAGCACGATGAGCAGCGGAGTTCCGCGATCGCCAATATCGTTGAGAGCCTCGAGGCTGAGACCGCTCATGAGTGCGGCGTCGCCAACGATCACCGCGACTTTCTCGTTGCTACCGCGGACATCGCGCGCCAGTGCCAGCCCTTGGCCGATCGAAATTCCAGTGCCAGCATGTCCGCCATCAAAGACGTCGTGTGGGGACTCGGTGCGTCGAGGGAAGCCGCCGATGCCACCGAGCTGGCGCAGCGTGCCGAACCGCGCAAGGCGCCCAGTCAGCAGCTTATGTGGGTACGCCTGGTGCCCAGTATCAAAAACGATGCGGTCTACCGGCGAGTTCATGACGCGATGAAGCGCCACCGTGAGCTCGACAACGCCGAGGCTTGGGCCAAGGTGTCCGCCAGTAACGGCGGTGGTGGCGATGATGGCGGTTCGGAGCTGCTCTGCAACCTGGTCAAGCTCTGCGCTGGAGAGCGCCTTGAGGCCGGCGGGGCCGTCGAGGCGAGCGAGTAACGAGTCGGCGCCAACAGCGCGCAGGGCGACCCCTTCGTCAGGCATCCTCATCCTCCTCTTCGTCGTCAGTCAACGCCGTAGTTCCATCAGGGAGCAGCTCTTCGACGCGCAAGCGAGCCGCCTGTAACTGCGCCTCGGCGTGCTGTTGGAGCGTGACACCCCGTTCGTACTGCCCGACTGCATCCTCAAGATTCGCATCCTGGGTCTCGAGATCATCAACGATGGAGCGGAGTTCCGCAACGGTCGCCTCGAAGCTTGTTGGAAGCGCGGCGGTCGCATCAGCGTTATGTGTGGTGCGCGCTGGGGTGGCCTTACGCTTCACCATCGGTTACCCCCTTTGTTCGCTCTGTCACGGTTGCCCGAAGGGCGCCCTTCGCCAGACGGATTTGGAGCGTCGCCCCCATTGGGGCATCTCGCCAAGAGCGTACCGCCCTTCCCCCATCCCCCGCCACAATCGCGTATCCGCGTGCGAGGACCCGCAGGGGCGAGAGGGCCCCCAGAACGAGGTTTAGCTGCCCGAGCGTGTTCGATGCCCCCTGGAGGCGCGCGAGGGCTGCACGCGCCAGGTCGTCGGAGAGTTGCGCAACCCGCTCGTCGGCGCGTTCGATCCGATCGATCGGACTGACACCATCAAGGGCGCGCGCCACCTCCTGTAGTCGGCGTTCAGCTCGGTCAAGGGCAAACGCCAGTGCGCGGCCGCCGCGATCTCGCAGGCGCCCAACGTCATGTCGCCACTGCAGCAGATCGCTCGAAAGTGCGGCGGCGCCAATGCTCGGTGTGCCAGCACGCAGATCTGCGACAAGATCGGCGAGTGTCACATCGGACTCGTGTCCGACGGCAGAGATCATTGGGGTTGCGGAGGCGGCAATCGCGCGAAGCACCACCTCAGCATTGAACGCACCAAGGTCATCGCTCGATCCGCCCCCGCGCGCCAAGAGGAGCACGCTGATGGCGTCTGGTCGGCCGCTGCGACGCTCCTTCACCCCGCACGCGTCAATCCGTGCGATCGCCTTGGCAATCTCTTCTGGGGCACCAGCACCTTGCACCGCGGTGTGCACCACAACAAGGCGTGCGAGTGGCGCTTCACGGCGCAGCACGCGCAGCACATCGTGCAGCACAGCGCCAGAGGTCGAGGTGATCAAACCGATTCCACGAGGTGCATGTGGGATCGGCCGCTTGCGTGCTACGTCGAAGAGTCCCTCCGCCTGCAGGGTGCGTTTAAGCGCCTCGAGCTCGCGCGAGAGGAGGCCCATGCCGCCAGCTCGCTCCACCGCTGTGGCAACCAGCTGGTAACGGCTCCGCGGGCTGTAGAGATCGATGCGACCGCGCACAACGACGATCTCGCCGACCACTGGGGTCTCTTCACCCGGACGAATCGCGCCACGAAAGCGAACCACATCGAGGGTCGCCTCTGCATCGCGAAGCGTGAGGTATTCGTGACCGGCAGAGCTGCGCATGGCGCTCTGCACCTCGCCAGCAACGACGCAGTCAGCTAACGATGGATCGGCGCTGATGCGCTCCTTGATGCGAGCGGCAACGTCGGAGACGCTGAGCGCCTCGACGGGGGCGTCAAACGGGTTCAGACGCGCGTCTGGTACTCGCCCGTTCGTGTATCGACGCGAATGACGTCACCCACGCTAACGAAGAGCGGTACCTGGACGACCAAGCCTGTCTCAAGGGTTGCCGGCTTTCGTGTACCGGTCGCCGTATCGCCGGCAAAGCCGGGATCAGTCTCCGTCACCTTGAGATCAAGGTTGATCGGCAGTTCTACACCGAGCGTTTCACCCTCGTAGCTCACGCGATCAAGCTGCAGGCCATCCTTGATGTAGTCCTTTGCATCGCCAAGCTGCTCAGCGGTGATCACGAACTGGTCGTAGGTTTCGGTATCCATGAAGGTGTAGTCGTCGCCCTCGGAGAAGAGGAACTGTGCCGTGCGACGCTCCATGGTGGCGCGCGGAAACTTCTCGCCCGCTTGGAAGGTCTTCTCAACGATGGACTGCTTGCGAACGTTGCGGAACTTGATGCGCACCTGCGCCGAGCCACGCCCCATCTTGATGTGGTGGTAGTCAAGAATCTGCCAGAGGTCGCCCTCCAGCTCAATGACGACACCCTTCTTCAGTTCACCGGTTGAGATCATGTCGGACTCTCCTCTACTGGGCCGTACGCGGCGGCAACGTGGACATCTGGAGCATTCTAGCCGTCAGCCGACGATTATGGGATCCGACGGGAAGCGTGTGAGCAGCTCCAGCGTGCCCTTCGTGGCGTCCACGGCGACAAGGTCTTCGATACGAATACCAATCTGATCCTCAAGATAGATCCCCGGCTCAACGCTGAAGACCGTTGGTGACGGGAGTGGGTCCGTGCTCGCGGCACGCGAAAGGCTGGGGGCCTCGTGCGTCTGCAGCCCAATGCCATGACCGAGGCCGTGATCGTAGATGCCGTTCCCAGTGCCCATGGCCCGCCGCGTCTCTTCATCGCAGCTGCGACCAGAAGGCATGGTTTTGCTAGGCCCAGTAATGGACTGCCGTAGAAGGTCCAATGTCGCAGCCTGACCACGATGCACCTGCTCGTAGAGCGCAAGGTCCGCGTCGCTGGCGGTACCAACGAAGAGCGTTCGAGTCATGTCACTGCGGTAGCCCGCAACCTGTGCGCCGAAATCAAAGAGGATCACTTCACCGTGCTTCAGTGCACGGGCACTTGGACTCCCATGTGGGAGCGCGGCGTTGCCACCAGCCAAGGCGGCCACATCGAAGGCGAGCGCCTCGGCGCCATCCTCGCGCATGCCGCGCTCCAGGGACCACGCTAGGGCCGCCTCGGTGGCGCCCGGGGCAATCTGCGGCAGGAGTCGAGCGAGCGCACGATCGGCTACAGCGCAAGCGGCGGTGATTCGTTCGATCTCCGCTGGCTCCTTGCGCGCCCGCTGTCCGCCGCCGAACCCCTTCACGGGCACCAGCTCCACGCCGGTGGCCGTAGCGGCGATGCGCTCCCAGACGGCGTGACGAACCGCCTGTGGATCAAGCCCGCAGCGTCGCACGCCATGTGCCACCAGCCAGCGGCCAATCGTCTCGCCTGCATCACTGCCGTAGTCGAGTGCTGTGGCAAGCGGCGCCTCGCGTCGCGCCTGAACGGTGTAGCGTGAATCTACGAGCACGGCGAGATCGTCGCCACTGACTAAGAGCCAGCCACTGGAACCAGCCACGGGCTCCTCGTTCGGACCGAACTCCATCCCCGAGAAGTAGCGTGCGTCAGCGTGCGAGGTCAGCAACAGTGCATCAAGCCGCTCGTCGATCGCCCGAGCGCGTAACGCTGATAATCGGCCAGGTTGTGCCAAGCGATCAGCTGTTCGCCAGCGGTCGAGATCGAGCGCTGTTGGCGCTCGGGAAAATTCTTCGGGCCGCGGTAGCGTGGTGCGCACGCGCATCACTTCCAGCCGTATTTTCGGGCCTTCGCCTCATGTTCGGCGAGGGTCTTGCTGAAATCGTGTCGACCTTTCCCATCCGGAATCAACACGAAGTACAGCTCCTTTCGGCTCAGGTCAGGCTGACGTGCTGCGATGATCGAGGTAAGCGTTGGTGAGCAGAACGGGGCTGGCGGTATGCCACCTCGAACGAACGTGTTCCACGGCACGAGGTCTGCTGGCACGCGCGGTGGAATGAGGCCGGAATACGGCTTTGCCGGGAACCTCCAGAATTCATAGTTGGCCCATTTTGAGAGTTTGAGATTCCGCAATGCCGCGGAGTCAGCCACCCAAATGATCGACGGATCGGCGAAGAGCCCCTGGCCAAGCTGCAACCGATATGCGTAAACCCCGGCCATGCGCGGCCGCTCATCATCTACCGCAGCCTCTTTCTCTACGATTGAGGCGAGGGTCAAGATCTCGTTGAACGAATGGACACCCGAGCTCCCACGGTATTGCTCGGGCACCTGTTCCGCAAAGCGGTCGAGCAGGATGCGGACGAAGCTCTCAGCGCTCGCTGAAACTGGCACGCTGAGGGAGCCAGAGCCAAGACGCCCTTCTAACGTTCCGCCGGGTGGTAGATCAAGCCATGGGTAGTCGGCAACCAGGGCGGCGCTCGGCCTCCGAAGGATTTCCAGCACGTCTGCCGCCTTGAAGGGGAGCTCGAGCGTGGTCAACTTGGCCACGATCTGTTCAATGCGCAGGCCGGCGCGAATGTCGACGGCGATCGTCGGCTCGTGATACGGAGTCGTCAGCGCCTTCGCAACCTCGGTGGGGGTCATGGTCGCGGCGATCTTGAACGTGCCTGCCTGAAGCTTTCCGTCGAGGCCTGCTGCACGCACCGCGTAGAGGAAGCCGACTTCGTCGGCGATCAGCCCCGCCTCATGGAGTTGGCCAGCGATGGCGGCATTCCCCATCCCAGCGGCAATCTCCACCGCCACCAATGTGGGGTCGCTCCCAGCCGGATCGGTCGTACGTGTGCCGAGTCGCTCAAGAATGATGTCACTAATGATCGGCAGTGCGGCGATCCCCGGGGATCGAACGCCCGCAGTCACGAGTGCATCGCCAATGAGCGGCGGCGCGGCGACGCGGAAGAGTACGGCAGCGATGAGCACTCCAGCAATCACACGAATGAGGCGTGTTCGGCTCATCTCGCTGCCTCACTCGCATCGGACAACAGGGCCCTCGCGTCGACCAGGAGATCAGGATTGAGGGCATCCTCCAAGATGAGCCGTGCCGCTTCGCGGTCAATGGCGACGCGTCGCGCCTCACGGCGAGCCGGACCAGGTGCACCGCCGCTGCTCCCCCGCGGCGCCCGACCGAGCGACGCCTCGGCGCGTTGCGACGAGTAGCGTTCATCGACAAATGTGACGGGCAGTTGCAGCGAGTTTGCGATATCAGCCGCCCATTCGAGGGTGGCGGCCGCTTGCGGGCTCAGACTTCCATCACTGTGGAGCGGGAGTCCCACGACGAGCTCTGTCACGCGCCCCTCCGCGACGATGGTTCGGAGTCGCTCACAGTCGCCCGCGGCGGTGGGGCGACGCATCATGGTTGGCAATCCACGTGCGGAGGCAGAATCCTCACGGAGTGCGAGGCCAATGCGTCGTTCGCCAAGATCGATGCCGAGAGCGCGGCGACCTGATGGGGCGCTCATGAGCGAGTCACTGGAGTACCGAGGGCCTTCGCGAGAACCTTCGTCGCTTCATCCGAATTACTCCCGACGGCGCCGCGGCCCTGTCCCATTGCTGGTCGCCCGCCACCACGTCCGCCGAGTGCCGATGCCGCCGCGGCGGCGAGTGCACCCGCATCATGCTCCGCACTCCCCTCAACCGAGACGAAGATCTCTGGGCTTTCCGCAGGTCGTACGAGCGCAAGGACGCCTGCCCCCAACGCCTTGCGGAGCTGCTTGGCCGCCGCCTTCAACGCCTCATCGTCTTCGACATCCAGCACCGCGACAAGGATCGAGAGCCCGCCCTGCTTGGTCGCTTGTGCTGCGAGAGCGGCCAGGTCGATGCGGGCCGAGCCGCCAGCCTTCGCGCGTCGCTTCGCCTCTTTCAGTTCTGCCTGAAGGGCGGCAATGCGCTGCGGCACCGTGTGGGCATCTTGCGCACCCGCCGCCTCGGCGCTCGCCTCAAGGGTGCGCGACTGTTGGCGTAGGTACTCGTCGGCGGCCGCCCCCGTGAGCGCTTCGATGCGGCGTAGCCCAGAGCCGATGCTGCGCTCGCTGGTGATCACGAAGCTCCCGATCTGACCGGTGGCGCGGCAGTGTGTGCCGCCACAGAGCTCGTGCGAGTACTCCTCCATGCGTACGGTGCGCACCATTTCGCCGTACTTCTCATCGAAGAAGGCGTCGGCGCCCGCCTTGACCGCTTCGCCCATGCTCATCTGCGCCACGACGACAGTCATATCATCACGGATAGCTCGACGGACTTCGGCCTCCGTTTGGTCGCGCTCATCGCGCGTGAGTGCACGCTCAAGTGGATAGTCAAATCGTAGGTAGTCGGGGTGGACGAGCGAGCCACGCTGCTTCGCCTCAGCCCCCGCCACGATGCGGATCGCCCGGTGTAGAACGTGCGTCGCCGTGTGATTCCTCATCGTTGCCGCGCGACGAACCGGTTCAACACGCAGAGCAATGGTATCCCCAACCGAAAGGGGTGCCGCCGCGCGAACGGTATGAACGGTGAGTGCGCCGACCGGACGCTGCGTATCGCTCACCTCCGCAAGCGGCTTCCCGCGGGCATCAAGTATCTGCCCCGCGTCACCAACCTGTCCTCCGCGCTCGGAGTAGAACGGGGTGCGCCCAACAATCAGTTGCCCCTCTTCGCCGGCCGACAGCGCCGGAACCTCGACACCGTCGCGAAGGAGTCCCAGGATCGTACTCTCGGCGTTGAGTTGTTCGTAGCCGACGAAGTCTGTCTCGCCGACGCGTCGCAGGATCTCTTCGTAGAGGGCCGTCGTCACGGCGATCTCCGCAAGGGCAGCCTTCTTGCCGCCGCGGCTGCGTTCACGCTGTTCCGCCAAGGCGCTCTCAAAACCGGCACGGTCAACGGCAACACCACGTTCCGCTGCAAGTTCAACGGTGAGATCAATTGGGAAGCCATACGTATCGTGCAACTTAAAGGCAATCTCGCCACCGAGCGTCGGACTTGCGGCTGGCAGGTCATCAGCACGACGGCCAACGACGCTCTCCCCTGCCCCGAGTTCGGCGAGCGCATCACCGAGCAGGCTTGAACCGGCATCGAGCGTTCGTGCGAACTGCGCCTCTTCACGTTCGATCCCTTCAAGTATCGCCGTCTCTGCATCGCGCAGGTACGGATAGGAGGGCGCCATGATTGCCACAACCTCGCGAGCGATGGTGCCGAGGAACGGCTTGGTGATCCCGAGGAGTCGCGCATGGCGCACCGCGCGCCGAATGATGCGACGCAACACGTAGCCACGCCCCTCATTCCCCGGTCGCACGCCGTCGGCGAGCAGGAAGGTTACGGCGCGTGAGTGATCGGCAATCACCTGGTAGCTAAAGCGCTGCGCGTCAAACTCGGCCATCGAGTGTTTGGTGATGTTGCGCATCGCAGCATGGATTGGCAGGAAGAGGTCGGTGTCGTAGTTGGAGAGCACCTGCTGCGAGACGCTGGCGAGCCGCTCCAGGCCCATGCCAGTATCGACACTCTTGAAGGGGAGCTCGGTGCGGCGACCGTCTGGGTGCTGCTCGTACTGCATGAAGACGAGATTCCACACTTCGAGCCAGCGCGGGCAGTGCTCGGAGTGGTCTGGGAGGCAGTCGGCGCCGCAAGAGAGATCTGCGCCGCGATCAAAGTGAATCTCGGAGCAGGGGCCACAGGGGCCCGTCTCGGCCATGCGCCAGAAGTTCGCATCGTTCCCCTTGTCGACGTTGCCCCAGCGTGCGAGTCGATCGGCGGGCACGCCGACCTCCTTCAGCCAGATGTCCGCCGACTCCTTATCGTCGCTATAGACCGTAACGGCGAGGCGATCGGCGGGGATCCCCGCTTCGACGGTGAGGAACTCCCACGCCCAGAGGATCGCATCGCGCTTGAAGTAGTCCCCGAACGACCAGGAGCCGAGCATCTCGAAGAGGGTGTGGTGTCGAGGGGTTCGGCCGACCTCCTCGAAGTCGTTGTGCTTCCCCGCCACTCGGAGGCAGCGCTGGTAGTCGACGGCGCGGCGATACGAGCGGGTCTCGGCACCACTGAAGAGCTCTTTGAACTGCACCATCCCCGAGTTCGTGAAAAGGAGGGTGGCGTCGCCGGCGGGGACGAGCGAGGCGCTCGGCACTTGGGTATGTCCACGCGCCTCAAAGAACGCCACGAACCGAGACCGAAGGTCGGCGGCGCTCTGCGTCGGGATTCGAGGATCGCGTTCCACGCTCGGAGTGTACCCGAGGGGGTCGACGCCTTAGGGTCGCTGCCCTCGCTCCCAATCGGTCGCAATCCGCGCGGTCAACCGCTCGCCGAGGAGTGCGCCGATGAGCGGGGCCGGCCACGCCGTGCCGCCCACGGGGTAGAGCCCGCCCAGAAGGCGCTCAGCCGCCACCTGCAGCACGAGCGCGCCGACGACTGCACCGAGGAGCCCGACTGGGAGGGAGGCGCGCACGGAGAGGAGTCGCCCGGCGAGCAACGCCACCCCCACGGAGAGGGCGATGAGGAGCGGTGCCGGTTCAATTGCGATCATGTGGAACGTTTTGGGCGGGCGATCCGCGCGCCTGCAACGAGGGTCTCCCCGTCGTAGAGCACCACCGTCTGGCCAGGTGATGGCGCCCAGAGCGGATCGCTCAGCGCAAGGGTTGCAGCACCGCCGCCAAGGCCCGTCAGGGTGCCCTGAGCCAGCGCACCGCGATGACGAATGCGCGCAAGCCCCTGGACCTGCACACCACTGGCGATGAGTCCCTCTGGCGTTGCCGCTTCGACGAGTGGAATGCTGCGCACATCGAGCGCTGCACGTGGCGCAATGGTGATCCTATTGGTCACAGGGTCAACCGAGCTGACATAGCGCGCCGAGACTCCACTCCCTGGGAGACCCCTGCGCTGTCCAACGGTGAAGCCTTCACTTCCCGCATGCGTTCCCACAACGGCGCCAGATTCGTCAAGGACCTCACCCTCCCCGCGGGCAGCACCACGTTCACGCAACAGGCTGCGGTAATCGCCGTCGGGGACAAAGCAGATCTCTTGACTCTCGGGCTTCTCTGCCGTGACCAGGCCGCGCGAACGTGCGATCTCGCGCACCTCGGGCTTCGTCAATCCACCCAACGGGAATCGAGCTCGTGCAATCGCAGCGGTGTCGAGTCCGTGCAGGAAGTAGGTCTGGTCCTTCTCGGTGTCGACAGCGGCGCGTAGCCGCCAGGAACGGCCGTCGGTAGAGGCTGCGCGACGGGCATAGTGCCCGGTGGCCACCGCATCGCACCCAAACAGGGCACTCCCCTTGCCAACAAGCGCACCGAACTTTACCGCTGTGTTGCACCCCACGCAGGGGCTTGGCGTCTCGCCGCTCTGATACGCCGCCACAAAGGGCTCCAACACGGCGTCGGCGAACTCCTGCTCGAGATTCTGAATGTGGAACGGAATGCCGAGATGATCCGCAACGCGACGTGCGTCGTCGGCGGCGTCAAGGGTGCAGCAGCTCTTGCGGTGACCGTCACGCTGGTCGGCGGCGCTGTGGAGTCGCATCCATACGCCCACCACTTCATGGCCCGCCTCAACCAAGAGTGCGGCAGCGACCGATGAGTCAACGCCACCAGAGAGCGCAACAAGAACGCGCTCTGGCGCGATTGCCTCGGGTGCGGCCTGCCAACCTGCAGGGAGCCCGCCGAGCGGTGTCGTTGTCAGCGTCATGCTGGCACCGCGGTACGCACGCGCTCCAACACAGAGCGCACCACCGTCGCAGCGTGGCGTGCCTCCTCCACGGTGGAGGTGCGCCCAAACGTGAGGCGAAGGCCACCACGTGACTCTCCGTCACTATGCCCCATGCCGCGGAGCGCCTCCGAGGGTTCGCGGGATCCGCTGATGCACGCCGAACCGGTCGAGGCGGCGATCCCCGCGTGGTCGAGAGCCGCAACGAGGTCATCACCAAGCGCCCAATCAGCGGCGTAGGAGCGATGCCCTGCGAGGCGTGTGTCACTCGTAAACGGCGCGCCAGTTGGCACGAGCCCGAGCAAAGCGACTGGGCCGAGCGCGCCGTCAAAGGCGTCGGTGAGCGCGGCGAGGTGCTGGCGTGTTTGTGCGGCGTGGAGACGGTGAGCACGATATGCGGCGGCGAATCCGGCGGCAAGGACTACCGCCTCCGTGCCGCCCCGACGGCCGCGCTCCTGACCGCCACCAACGACCAGGGGTCGCACCTTGGCATCAACTGCGCTGATCAGTGCGGCGATGCCAAACGGTCCGCCAACCTTGGCAGAGCCCACAACAAGATGCGCAGCTCCGGTCGCTTGGGCGTTCAGTTCGTGGTGGTATGCCGCTTGCACCGCATCGACAACGAGTGCTCCACCACCCGATGCGCGCCATGCAGTCGTGAACGCTGCCCACGGCTGGATCGTGCCTACTTCGCCTGAGGCGAGGGCGAAGAGCCCAACGGCTCCTGGGTAAGAGAGGCGGGCGCCGGGGACCTGCATCACCCCTTGCACGTCCAGCGGCAGAAGCTCAGTAGGTCCGCCCGCGGCGGCGTGCTGCGCCGCCAGAGCGCGGGATCCACGGTGCTCCCCCGCCGTCGTCACCAGTGGCAGGGTCGGCGTCAAGGCGGAGTGCAGTCCGAGGGCAAGCGCCTCGGAGGCCGTCGCGGTGAAGGTGATCTGCCGTGGCTCAACGCCAAAATCCTCAGCGAGGCTCGCCCGCGCGTCGTCGAGAACCGCTCGCGCTCGACGAGCCTCCGTGTGGCCGCCGTTCGGATTGCCGATACCGGCGCGTTGCAGCTCAGCCATCAGTTCCACGACCTCTGGGAGCGTTGGCGATCCCGCCGCGTGATCCAGGAAGATACGGGATGGCGTCATCGGACGAAGGCTACTGGGACTCCCGCATTTCGGCGCGGCGGCCCGCATCACGGCGACGGTCATTCTCGTTCAGCAGGCGCTTGCGCAAACGCAGCGACGAGGGGGTTACCTCGATTAGCTCGTCGGGTCCGATGAACTCGAGGGCGTTCTCCAGCGCCATGCGGCGCGGCGGGGTCAGGCGAATCGCCTCATCATGCGAGTGGGTACGCATATTAGTGAGCTTCTTTTCACGAACGGCGTTCACATCCATGTCGCCAGGCTTCGCACTCTCACCAATGATCTGCCCTTCGTACGTCTGCTCGCCCTCATTAACAAAGAGTTCGCCGCGCTCCTGAATGCCGTAGAGCGCATACCCAGTGGTCATGCCCGTTCGGTCAGAGATAAGGCAGCCATTTGTTCGATGTGGGATCTCGCCGACCCAGGGCTTGTAGCCCGCGGAGAGCTGATGGATCAGGGCGGTGCCGCGCGTCTCGGTGAGGATTCGCCCACGCACGCCGATCAGGCCACGTGTTGGGATGAGGAAGTCAACGCGAGCACGACCATCGGCGCCGTGCTGGATGTTCTCCATGCGCGCACGACGTTCGGCCATGATGCCGGTGATCACGCCAACGAAATCGACTGGCACATCGATCGTGAGCTGCTCGAATGGCTCCTCGATGCCGTTTGCCGTTCGGTGAATCAGCACCTCTGGTCGTGAAACCTCGAGCTCAAATCCTTCGCGGCGCATCTGCTCTACCAGAATCGCGAGCTGCAACTCACCGCGGCCACGCACTTGGAAGGCTTCGCCTGAATCGGTAGGACTGACCTCAATCGCAGGATTGCCGAGCACCTCTTTTTCGAGTCGGGCCTTCAACTGTCGTGAGGTGAGGAACTTTCCGTCCTTGCCGCCAATTGGACTCGTATTGACGCCGAAGGTCATCTGCAGGGTTGGCGGATCAACATGGAGTCGCTCCAGTGGGCGCGGGTCAGCTTGATCGGTGATCGTCTCGCCGATCTCAACATCGGCGAGTCCGGCAATGCCAACGATCTCACCAGGGCCGGCCTCAGGAACTTCGACACGCTCGATCCCTTGCGGCAGGGTGAGGCTGGTAACGGTTCCCGTTACCGCGCTCCCTTCGCGAATGATGGTGATCTTGGCCCCCTTGCGAACGACACCGTTGCGGATGCGACCGACGGCGATGCGCCCAACGAAGTCGTTGGCGGCAAGGTTCGTAATCAGCACCTGCAGCGGGTGCCCTGGCTCGTGCATCGGTGCAGGCGCCGTTACGAGTACGCAATCAAGGAGTGGGATCAGGTCTGTGCCAGGCTGCTCTAGGTCTCGCGTGGCGGTGCCGGCACGGGCATTCGTATAGACGATTGGGAAGTCGATCTGCTGCTCGTTCGCCCCGAGGTCTAGGAAGAGCTCGTAGACCTCATCGATGACCTCCTTGATGCGCGCATCCGGTCGGTCGATCTTGTTGATGACGAGGATGACGGGGAGCGACCGCGCGAGCGCCTTTGAGAGCACGTAGCGCGTCTGTGGGAGTGGCCCCTCGGAGGCGTCCACCAGGAGGAGGACGGCGTCGACGGCGAGAAGGCTTCGCTCCACCTCGCCCCCGAAGTCGGCGTGCCCTGGGGTGTCGACGATGACCACGCGGACCCCCTTGAAGTCGATGGCGGTCTCCTTGGCGAGGATCGTGATCCCCTTCTCGCGCTCAAGGTCACCGCTATCCATGACGCGCTCGACGAGCTCTTCGTTCGCGCGGAATGCGCCGTTCTGGCGAAGGAGGCTGTCGACCAGCGTGGTCTTGCCGTGGTCAACGTGCGCGACGATACCAACCGTGCGAATGCCGGTTTGCGCGACGAGACCTGCTGGTGGATTGACTGAGGTCATCGGGAGATTCTCGCACGCTTCGCCGACCCGTATACTCCTGGGCATGACCGTCGCTGCGCACATCATCGTTTCAGGTGCTCCGGCAGCCCCTGGGGCCGTCCGTCCAGAGCTCGTGCGACTAGTCGAGGCCGCCTGGTCCGGCGGCGCACATCCGATCCTTATTTCGGGCCTGACCACGGGCGAAGTCGCCCCTACCTTAAGCCGCGCCACCCTCTCGGGCGAGCACGCCGCCGTCGCAGCTGATGCGTTCGGTGAGGTTGCAGGCACAACGGCGGTCATCACCCTCCCCCTGAGCCACGCTGGTGTGGATCCGGAGACGGTTACGGCGCTTATTGCGGCACATGGCCGACAGGGCGAGCAGGTGCTCGTCGCTGCCCGAAACGGCGAAGTGGGGCCGGTGCGCCTCACACCGATCGAGAGCAACGGCGCGAGCGAAATCCACCTGGAATGCGGTGATGAGGGCGCTGTTCGTCCGTCCGATGGTCGTGATCCGCTCGCCTACGAAGCACCACCTGCCGACACCAACGCCATTGACCCGTGGGAGCAGCGTGGCTCCCCGGCTGAGGAGCGCTAGCTCTTAACTGGGCGCACCGATAGGCCCAACTCGGCCCACTGCTTCGCATCCGGCTCCGATGGAGCCTCAAGCATCAGGTCGCTCCCCGACTGCGTCTTCGGGAAGGCCATCACTTCGCGAATATTAATCTGGCCGGCGAGAAGCGCCGCCCAGCGCTCAACCCCGATGGCGATGCCGCCGTGTGGCGGTGCGCCGTATTCGAACGCATCGAGCAGTGCGCCGAATTTTGCACGTGCATCTTCCAGTGAGTGGCCCATGAGTGCAAACGAGCGCTCGAGGAGCGCGCGATCATGGATGCGAATCGAGCCACCGCCAAGTTCCCAACCGTTCAGCACAATGTCGTACTGCTGCGCGAGCGCACCCGAAGCGGGATCGCCTTCGCTGCGCTTCGCAAGATCACCTGACGTCGTGGCGAGCAGGTTGAGATGCTCGGGAACGGGCGCAGAGAACGGATTGTGCGTTGCGTCCCATCGCCCCGACTCAGCCTCCCACTGATACATCGGGAAGCGGTGCACCCAGCAGAAGGCAAGCACATCGGGATCAGCGAGCCCCAGCTCAAGCGCAACCTCGACGCGCAAACGACCGAGAACTTCGGCCGAAAGGATGCGCGGCCCAGCAACGATCAAGAGCAGATCGCCATCGGCGTGCGTTGCTGTACCACCCGTTGCCGACCAGAGCACGGCGGTTGCCTCTGGAGAGAGGAACTTTGCGATCGGCGAACGAACTTCGCCGTCTGGCTGCAGCGCGATCCACACGAGGCCGTTAGCGCCATAGCGCTTGGCGCGTTCCGTCAGGTCGTCGACGTCGGAACGAGTAATCCCGCCACGACCGGCAACGCGGATCGCACGAATTCGCCCACCACTGGCTCGTGTCTCATCGAATACCTTGAACCCGGTGCTCTCAGGGAGCGCCGCGCCAAGATCAATTAACTCCATCGCAAAGCGAATGTCAGGCTTGTCTGAGCCGTAGCGCTCCATCGCCTCCTCATACGTGAATGTTGGGAGTGGCAGCTGCTGAATCGGGCGATCAGGTCGGATGCGCTTCGTGACCTCGATCACCATCGCTTCGACATAGGAGCGCACACTCGTCTCGTCTACAAAGCTCATCTCGATGTCGAGCTGGGTGAACTCTGGCTGACGATCGCCGCGAAGATCCTCGTCGCGGAAACAGCGGGCGATCTGGAAGTAGCGGTCAAAGCCAGCGACCATCAGGAGCTGTTTCATCTGCTGCGGTGATTGCGGCAACGCGTAAACGCTCCCCTGCTGCAGCCGCGATGGCACGATGAAGTCGCGGGCGCCTTCGGGGGTTGACTTGATCAGGATTGGAGTTTCCACCTCGACAAAGCCATGTTCGTGGTGCACTTCGCGAATCGCCTGCACCATGGCGCTGCGGAGGAGAATCCGATCGCGCAGAGGCTCGCGACGCAGGTCAAGGTAGCGGTACTTCAGGCGCAGGCTCTCGTCGACCGGGGCCTCGGTGTCGTTGATGTAAAAGGGTGGCGTTTTCGCCTGCGAGAGTACGGTGACGCTCTCGCCCGCAACCTCGATCGCGCCTGTGGCGAGCTTCTCGTTCTCAGTGCCGGCACGTCGTGCTGCAACGGCCCCATCGACGGCGATCACCCACTCGCTCCGAGCGTCGGTAAGGGCGGCGTGCGCCTCAGGGGCGACAGCGGCGTCAACAACCACCTGCACGATGCCGTAGCGATCACGAAGGTCAATGAAGACAAGGCTTCCGTGGTCGCGACGACGGTGGATCCAACCGGCGAGTCGTACGCGCCGGCCGACGTCACTAGGGCGCAGCGCGCCACAAACGTCGCTTCGGAGGCCCGTGGTGAGTTTTGCCGCGTCGGTCATGCTACCCCTCGTTCCGCACTAGGCGAAGTGCTGCGGCGACCACGCCGCCACGCTCCGCTGGCTCCGCCTGACTCGCCTTGACGAGATCCCGCAAGGTAAGGAGCCCGTCTGGCTCCACGATGATGACGGCGATCGCGCCATCGCGCACGGCAGCCTCGAGCTGCTTCCCTTTCTTCCGCGTGCTGACGTCTGCTCGGGCGCTCACCCCCGCAGCGCGGAGTTCGGCGGCGATCGCCACGCGATCCGCGACAGAGTCAGCATCAATGCCAGCGACAACGATGGCTGGGCCAGCTGCGGTTGCGGGCAGGAGTCCACGCGCCTCAAGGGCGAGCACCACCCGGTCAATTCCGATCGCAAAGCCGATCGCAGGAGTTGGTGTGCCCCCGAGTAGTTCAACGAGTCCGTCAAAGCGACCGCCACCACCCAGTGCCCCCTGCTGGCCTTGCTCTCCAGGAAGGAGGTACTCCCACGCGGTGCGGGTGTAGTAGTCGAGCCCACGGACAAGGCGCGGGGCCGGAAGCACGGTGGTACCAATCGTCGCGAGTCCAGTGATGACCGCCGCGTGATGCGCCGCACAGTCGGCGCAGAGGTGATCAGTAATGATCGGTGCGCTCGCGGCACGCTTCACCGACGCGGGCTCTTTCGAATCGAGAAGGCGCAGCGGATTGGTGGCAAGTCGTGACTGATCAACCTCACTGAGCTCCTGCGACACTTGCGCGAAGTGGGCGCTCAGCGTTGCAAGGTAGGCGGGACGGCAGGTCGCACAGCCAACAGAGTTCAGATGTACCTGCACGTCGGTGAGGCCCAATTCGCGCAGATAGGCGGCGCCGAGCTCGATCACCTCAAGATCGATTCCCGGCCCAGCCTCGCCGATCGCCTCAATGTCGAATTGGGTGAACTGGCGAAAGCGCCCCTTCTGCGGGCGGTCGTAACGGAAGAGCTGCGCCACCGTCGCGAGCCGAACAGGTTGCGGCGCCGAGCGCATGCCGTGTTGGATGTAGGCCCGCACGGCACCGGCCGTTGCCTCGGGCCGCAGCGCCAAGGTGACCGCATCGTCACCCCGAGGCTCTAGCCGATAGAGCTCCTTCGCAACGATGTCTGAGGTGCCGCCAACGGCGCGTTCAAAGAGTGCACTCTCCTCGGCGATCGGTAGTTCGATACGGGCGTACCCAGCGGCGGCTGCAGCAGCCCACGCGCGATCGGTGGCCCAGCCGTGCGCCGACGCAAGTGGTTCAAGGAGGTCGCGCAGACCGCGAGGAGACTGGAAGCCGCTCACTGGTGCTGCTCCCGCGAAACGCTCCGGACGCCGCGGACGCGCTCCAGCCGCGCCATCAGCCTGGCAAGTTCGCTAATAGAGCCGACAGCAAGGGTCATCAACATCTCCGCATTCGTTTGGCCTGTCGTCTGAACAGTAGCGGACAAGATGTTCACCTTCTGCTCCGCAACCACCTGGGTGATCTCAGAGAAGAGGCCGGTGCGGTCGAGCCCCTCGACGCGAATCGTCACCGGGTAGCTCTCCGTGGTCGCCGGTGTCATCTCCCATTCGACGTCAATGAGGCGTGACGCCTCTCGGGCGGAGGTGGAGGCGTCGCAGCTGGCGAGGTGCACAGTCACCCCCTTACCGCGGGTAATGAAGCCAACGATGGGATCGCCTGGAAGCGGTCGACAACAGCGACCAAATCGCGTCAAGAGGTCGGGCACCCCTTTTACGCGAATCCCCCCCGTCCGTTCAGCCGGGGCGACTGCCGCAGCGCTCGTACTCAAGGGCAAGAGTAATTTTGCGTCGTCCGATGCGACGCCGAGGCGTGAAACCACCTGTTGTGGACCGACGGCACCGTAACCGATCGCCGCGAATAGGTCATCGACGCTCCCCTGATTCATTTGCTTGGCCACCTCTTCGATGCGCTCGCGACCGATCGATTCCAAGGTAGTGCGGGCAAGGCGGCGCAGCTCGCGTTCGAGTGACTCTCGACCGTGCAGGATGTTCTCGCCACGCTCCTGATGCTTGAACCACTGGCGAATCTTGTTACGCGCCTGCCGCGTAGTGGCCACATTGAGCCAGTCACGACTTGGGCCATGCTTCCCACGCGCCGTGACCACCTCGATGATGTCGCCCGACCTTAGTCGATACTCCAGCGGCACCAAGCGATTATTCACCTTCGCACCAATGCAGCGGTGACCGATGTCGGTATGCACGAGATAGGCAAAATCTAGCGGCGTTGCGCCGGCTGGCAGCTCCTTGACGTCGCCCTTCGGCGTAAAGACATAAACCTGATCCTGGAAGACGTCAAGCCGCACGCCTTCGAGGAACTCAGATGCGTCGGTCACATCGCGCTGCCACTCAAGGAGTTGGCGCAACCAGGCGAGCTTTGCATCGTAGGCAGCATCAGGCTGCGTGCCATCCTTGTAGCGCCAATGCGCCGCGATCCCTACCTCGGCAACCTCATGCATCGACCTCGTGCGGATCTGCACCTCAAGTGGACGCCCGTCGAGCGCTACGACCGCGGTGTGCAAGCTCTGATAGAGATTGTTCTTCGGCACGGCAATGTAGTCGTCGAATTGATTCGGGATCGGTCGCCAGACGCTATGGACCGCGCCGAGGGCGGCGTAACAGTCACGGAGGTTCTCAACAATGACGCGAATCGCATACACGTCGTAGATCTCTGAGAAGTCGCTTGATCGTCGTGCCATCTTCTTGTGGATCGAGTAGAGATGTTTCGCCCGGCCCGAAAACTCCGCCACAATGCCGGCTCGCTCCAGTTCCGGCTTGAGGATGGCGATCGCACGTTCGACATAGTCGGCGCGCATGTCCCGTCGCAGCTCGACCAGGTTCGCAAGCTCGTGGTACCGCTCAGGCTCGAGCGCCTTGAAGGCGAGGTCTTCGAGCTCCCACTTCATCTGCCAAATGCCAAGGCGCTCCGCAAGTGGCGCATAGATCTCAAGCGTCTGTCGGGCGATGCGGCGCTGCTTCTCCGCTGGGAGCGCGGCGAGGGTGCGCATGTTATGCAGCCGATCACCGAGCTTGATGAGCACAACACGGATGTCTTGTGACATGGCAAGGAACATCTTGCGAATATTCTCGGCGTGCTGCTCTTCGGCGCTCATCGCTGAGAACTTGCTCAGCTTCGTGACGCCATCGACAAGTGTTCCGACCTCGTCACCAAAGCGCTCAGCGATCTCGGCAGCCGTCACCGACGTATCCTCTGGAACGTCATGGAGCAGCGCAGCGACGAGGGTTGCGGCATCCAGACCGAGGTCCGCAAGAATCAGCGCCGCCTCGGCGGGGTGGGTCACGTATGGCTCTCCTGAGGCACGTACTTGCGTGCCGTGTGCTTCCACCGCAAAGCGGAAGGCATCATCGACAAGGCGCGCCGCCTCCGCCGTGCCGATGCCCGTCGATACCTTGTCGCGCAGTGCTTCACGGAGTGACTCCACCGGTCGCGCCAGCGCGCGGACCTTAGCGATTGGGTCCGTGGCAGGGCGCTTGACCTGGGGTGTCCTCTCTCCTGGTTGCGGCTCCATGCTCATTGTTTTGGAGAATAGCCGAGCGCGACGAGCGCGCTGCGTGCTGCCCCTGCCTCATCCCACGCCTCATCGACGCCGCGGCGTTCAATCGTTCGCTCATGCCCCTTCCCCGCCAAGAGCACGACGTCACCCGGTCGGGCGGCGCTGATCGCCGCACGAATGGCAGACGTTCGGTCGTGAAGGATCGCAGCGCTGCTACCCGGGAGCGGAGAAGCTTCCTGGAACGCGGTTCGAATCGCCTCCCCAATAACGCTCGGATCCTCACTCCGCGGGTCTTCGTCTGCAATCCACACTAGATCGGCACCAGTAGCCGCTCGCCCTATTGCAGTACGTCGACCAGGGTCTCGTTCGCCCGCGGCTCCCGTGACTAGCAGGAGGCGACCGGTTGGGCTGCACATCTCGCGCGCCACGGCAGCCGCCGCCGTTAACGAAGGACCCGTATGCGCAAAGTCAACGATCACCTTGAACGGCTGGGCATAGTCGATAAGCTGACTTCGGCCAGGAGGGCCGATTTCGGCCTCAACTGCGGCGATCGCTGCTGGAAGTGGGAGCCCCCATGCCGCGACGAGGGTGAGCGCCGCGGCCGCATTTGCCGCATTGATCCGACCAGGCATCGCCAGGTGTAGCTCAGCCAGAACGCCGTTGATCAGTACTTGGTGATCGGAGTAGGCATCAAAACGGGCAACCTGCAAGCCTGCAGCGGTGGCCGCTTCTGCGAATGGCTGCACCGCTGGATCGCTCGCGTGCACAACGACCACGCGCGGCAGGTTGCGCGCGCGGCTGGCTGCGCTGCCCACTGTCCTCGTAATGAGCGTCGCCTTCGCCGCGCGATATGCATCGAGGCTCGCATGGAAATCGAGATGGTCGGGCGAGAAGGTGGTGTAGATCGCCGCGGCAAAGCCAATGGCGCCGACACGCTCCAACTGAAGCCCATGACTCGTGCTCTCAACGACCGCCGCCTCATCGCCTGCCTCTACCATCTCGCGCAGCGCGCGCTGTAGCGCGGGAGCCTCGGGCGTTGTCTGATGCGCTGCGGCCGCTCGCTGGACGCCACCGATGCGACTGATCGCCGTTGAGATCAGGCCCGTGCGCAGCCCAGCAGCTGTAAGTGCTGTGGAGAGGAACGTCGATGTCGTTGTCTTTCCGTCGGTCCCCGTCACACCAATCGCCACAAGTTCTTCGGCTGGATCACCCTCCCACCACGCTGCCGCAACGGCGAGGGCCGCACGCGCATCGCGAACCAAGAGAAGTGGCACGTTCGAAGCGACCTGCTGCTCACTCAACACCGCCGCTGCACCGCGCTCAACAGCACCTGCGATAAAAGCTGCCCCATCGAAGGAGTGCCCTGCGATCGCGACGAAGATTCCGCCGGCGCTGACCAGCCGTGAATCGTGGGTGGGGGCGCTGGTAATAGTGATGGTCGCTGAGAACGGAGCGGCCAGGAGATTCCGCTCCTCCAGCCGGGTGATCAGCTCATGCAACGGACGCTTGCTCATGATCGCCCTCCACGTACTCGGCCGAGGAGCGAACGTAGTTGGAGCGCCCGTGGCCGGAGCACGATGCGGTGCGCGCCAGCCATCGGGGTCCAGACCGCTCCAAACGAGGCCTTATGCGCGTACAAGCCGTGCATGGCGTCGCCCTCTTCTGGAATTTCACGATGCCCCACAACGTCCACCCCGCCGAGGTCGGTGATGCGGCGCTCCCCCGCCGCAATCTTGATTGCGGTCCAGCGTAGGAGCGCGAGGGCCCCCGGAGTCTCCTTCCGTGCAATCGGATCGTCGCCTGACGCATCCGTCGTGATGCGCTCACCGTGTCGCAGGATCACGATGAACGCGATTAGCGCGTCAGCGGCGCCTCGCACGACGAGGATCTCGGCGCGCTCTGTGGCAACGAGTTGTTCCCACCAGCGAATCATGGCCGCCGATGAACCAAGTACGAATGACTTACGCTGCGCCGTCGCCTCGAGCAGGAGCTGCACGTGGCCCCACAGTGCGGCGCGCTCCGCAACAGGAGTGAGGTGCGTGATTCGCTCGGGGGTGAATCCGGCACGTTCGGCGAGCGCGATCCGTTGGCGCGTGCTCTTGCTGATCCCCTCAAGAAGATCAGCTTCCGATGTTCCAGTTGCGCTCGCGCCGAGCACCATTGTGTGCTGGCTCGGAAAGATCTCAGACGATTTTCGAAACCCAGCGGTGCGGAACGCGGCTTCGGTCGCCTCTCCGGCTGGCAACCACGGATCCGCATCCAATGAGACAAGGCCGCACTCCGCTTGGAGCCACTGCGCGACGCGCTGGATCCGCCCTGTCACCGCGACCGCCTGGGCGAGCGTGGTACCCCAGGGCGCGAGTGGCCCACGTGGCACATGCCCCTTCGGGAGGACGACGAGTGGTGCCCGATTCAAGAGAACGCCGATTGGCGTGTCATCAAGTTCAAGCGCGATCGCCTCGCGACCTAGGCTGGCTCGATAGGTGAGCCAGGCACTCCCCTGATGTACGTCCCCGCCAGGCGCGTCAACAGCCCGTGCGTCCCACGCCTGTTGCGCCGCGAGGGTCGTCAGATCGATTCGACGAATGGTCATACGCTCGCCTCGGCGCGCAAGAGGAGTGCACGGAGTCGCTTCGGAGCGAGCGGTGCAAGGCGGCGGAGTAACGGGAGTGCCTCGCGTCGGCGTGCGATGAGCGTGAGGGCGACATAGGTGGCGAGCCCAACCACGGTGCCGAGCGCCGCGACTGCCGCACCAGGGAGTACCCCCAAACGCCGTGCCCCCTCAAGGAGCGGCAGCGTGATTGCGGCGGCTAGCCCTGCAGAAAGGAGTGCTGCACCCACTGCGAAGAGGGTGATGCCGACAACCGTTGACACGGTGAGGATCTGCTTATGCGCAACCAGGAGGGCAAGCAGCACGATCGCCTCGAGCCACGTGCCGAGAGGGAGTGACGTGGCGATCCCAGTGACGCCAACGAGCGGAACCCAGATGGTCGCCATCGCGAAAATCACGATGCTTCCACCAAGCTCGGCGACAGTAGGGCGCGCCGTATCGCGAAGGCCGTAGAAGAGGCGCACCGCAACCGAGATCACACCATGCGCAACGAGACCGAGGAGGAGCAGGCGCAGGAGATCTGCAGTTGCCGAAGCCGACACGTCATCGATACTCCCACCGACCACGAGGCGTACCGCATCAAACGAGAAGAGCGCCCCGAGTGCGGCAATGGGCGTCATCATCCAAATGACGGCACCGATGCTGGAGGTTGCCAGTGTGCGCACGGCCGCCAGGTTGCCGCGCGCCGCCTGCGCCGCAACCTTCGGGAGGATGGCGATGCCGATCGACGAGGTGACGAGCGCAAGGGGAACCTGCATCAGCGTGAAGGCATACGACCAGATCGTGATCGCCCCGGCTCCCGTCGTACCGGCGAGCGAGACGAGATAGGCCAACAAGAGTTGCACAACAACGACTGAACCAATGCGCGGCAAGAGCGAACGGAGGGCATCGCGCAGGAGTGGGTCACGGAAGTTTGGTCGCGCTGGGCGCAAGCTACTTCGCATCAAGACAACGAAAGCGATACCGAGGACGGCAAGTGCACCAGCCGCCGTTCCGAACGCGGGTCCGTACCCTCCAGCGTTTCGACCGCCAATCAGCGCGCCGGCGATCGTACCCGCGCTATACACGAGGCCAGTAACGGCTGTGACGCCAAACTTGGATCGCGCTGCAGCAGCACTTGTGCAGACGGCGGAGAGCGCCAACGCGATCGTGGCTACCAGAAGGATGACGCTCAGATCAGCCGCTTCGCGCTGCTGGGCGATCGGTAGCCCTCCGACCAAGAGCCCACTTAGCGCGCTCGCGCCAACGACAACGATCAGCGCGAAGATGCTGAGGAGGGCCAGCATGGTGACCAGCACAGCGCTGACGATTCGTTGCGCTCGTCGTCGCTCGCCACGCTCAAGCAGCATGCTGAGCTGCGGAACCAAGACGGTAGCAATAGAACCTGCTGCGACCAGCGCGAACACGATGTCAGGGATACGAAACGCGGCAAGGAAGGGGTCTAGCGTTCCCGTCGCACCAAAGACTGCCACCAGGACGGTGATGCGGGCCCAGCCAGCGATACGCGATGCCAGTGCGCCAGCGGCGAGAATCGAGCTGCTCTGTGCAATGCTCGAGCGAGTCACGGCCCCACCTCGCCGCAACGTCATGGCTTCGCCCCCGTACGCCGTGCGCGCGGGTGCGCCGACGTGTAGAGCCCGCGCAGCCGCGTGGTTGAGACATGCGTGTATACCTGCGTCGTTCCGAGACTCTCGTGTCCGAGGAGCTCTTGCACCACGCGAAGGTCGGCGCCGCCATCGAGGAGGTGCGTGGCAAATGAGTGTCGCAGCGTATGGGGGTGAAACGCCTCGGGGAGACCCGCGGCCCGCGCGATGTCATCGAGCCGCGCGCGGGCGCCCCGTTCTCCGAGGGGCCCGCCGTTGCGGTTTAAGAAGAGCGCAGAACCAGGAGCATTGGTGAGTGCAGCGAGAGCCGGTCGGCCGTCAGAGATATATGCCTCAATGGCGCGGCGACATGGCGCGCCGAAGAGCGCAACGCGCTGCTTGTCACCCTTGCCAGTCACCTTCACCTCTCCACGTGCAAGCTGAAGGTCGCCAAGGGTGATCGCCACCACTTCGGCGATACGCAGGCCAGCTCCGTAGAGCAATTCGACGAGTGCCGCGTCGCGACGCGCAAGCGAAGGTGAGGTGCCCATGGCCGCCTGCGCGATGAGTTGTTCAACCTGCCCTTGTGACAAGACGTCCGGAAGTCGCTTCTCCCGCTTCGGTCGAGCGAGCGCATGGAGCGGATCCTTTGCCACGCTCCCCTGCCGCACCCAAAAGCGGTAAAAGGTGCCGAGCGCGGCGAGCCGTTGCTGCACGGTGGAGCGTTCGCCATCTTCGCTGAGCAGCGCAATGTAGCGGCGAAGGTCAGCCCGACTTGGCGCGTACCAATCAATCCCTTCGTCGTCGTACCAGGCGATGAGCCGCTCAACCGCCGTGCGGTAGGAACGTTCCGTCGCAGCGGAGAGGGCGCGTGCTCGCAGGTGCATGATGAATGGAGCAATTCTCGGGTCAGTCACAGCGGGCGACCGCTGCGCCACGGGAGCCGATTCGCGGCCCCGGCTCATTAGGCCGTTCCCACCTGTTCAGCCGGTTCCGGCGCCACCGACTCAGCGCCGACGGGTTCTGCTACGAGATCCTTGACCTTCGTCGTCGAAATAGCCTTCGGCTTGGCCTTCGCTTTGGCCTTCGGCTTCGCATTGCCCTTCGGTTTCGCCTTGCTCTTCGGTGCGGCCTTCGCGCCACTATCGGCTGATGCTGCAGCACCCCGCCGTGGGCGCTTTGGCACCCAGGCGAGCGGATCCGGATCGCCGCCCGCAATCACTGAACCGAGCACTACCACCTCAGGAAGCGTTACGCGAGCGCCGCACTTGGTGCAGATGCCACCCTCGTCATCTTTACCGATGACAGCACCACATTCGGCGTGTGTAGCGCCCGAGGGGCGCGGTCGAATCGTCTTGCAGTCGGGGTAGCGATTACACGAATAGAAGTAGGTCCCCCGTTTATTGTTCTTCTTCGGTCCAAGTTTGCCACCGTGCTCCACACCACAAACCGGGCAGAGCGCATTGAACTCAAGCTTAAATTCTGCGGGTACCTCTGCTTTCGGAATGTACTTGCACTCGGGATACCGATCGCACCCGAGGAACCAACCGAAGCGACTCCGTCGCTGCGCCATCTTGCCGCCGTGTTCAGCGCCGCACATTGGACAGGGAAGACCCGCACCCTCGAGCGTTGGCGTGTCACCAGACGGCGTGTCATCGCCGATTACCTTGGAGAGTGACTTGCGTTCGGCGTGCTCTGGGTACAGCGTGCAGGCGAGATACCAACCGAATCGACCGAGGCGCTCCTCCATCGGGTGCCCTTCGGAGCATTTCTCGTCACTGGCGCGGTTGCGAAACTCTCCTGCGCCGATCGACTGCGCCTTCTCAAGGACGAGCGGATCAAAGGTGCCCCAGAACTTCTGCAGTACGTCGCGCCAATTTGCGCGCCCCTCTGCAACCGCGTCAAGCTCCTCCTCCATCCCAGCGGTGAAGCCAAGGTCAACGAAGGTGGCGAAGTGTGTCGTGAGCAGGTCGCACACCGTCTCGCCGAGTCGCGTGGCACGGAGGCGATTATCCTTGTCGCGGTCCACATACTCGCGCTCTTGGATACGTTCAATGATGGCGGCGTAGGTCGATGGTCGGCCAATGCCATACTTCTCCAACTCTTTGACGAGTGTTGGCTCGGTGAAGCGTGGCTCAGGCTTCGTGGCGTGAGGCACGCCCTCTACCGTTGCGACGCTCCCCTTTGAACCCTCTTGGAGGTCCGGAACCTTCGCCTCCGCATCTTCATCTTCGTCATCGCGGCCTTCGAGGTACACGGTGGTGAACCCTGGCTCAAGGGTGCGCGTCGCAACCGTTTTGAGACGATCGCTTCCTGCGCTCCAAATCAACGTCGTTGAAGCGGAGAGCTTGTCGGGCATCTGTGATGCAATCGTGCGGCGCCAGATCAACGTGTAGACCTTCAGCTCGCGCTCGTCGATGTATGGTGCGGCGAGTTCGGGGGTGAGGGCGAGATTCGTTGGGCGAATCGCTTCGTGGGCCTCTTGTGCATTTTTCGACTTTGAAGCGTACTGGCGGCCGCCCTCAACGATCATCTCCGGGCCGAATCGCTCACGGATCACCGCTGAGGCGTCGCTGATGGCTTGCTGGCTCAGCGTTGGCGAATCGGTGCGCATATAGGTAATGAGACCGGTGCGCTCACCTCCAATCTCCACACCTTCGTAGAGCTTCTGGGCGAGCTGCATCGTGACGCGCGAGCGGAAGCCGTGCTTGCGACCCGCCTCCTGTTGCAGCGTTGATGTGGTGAATGGTGGGACCGGGCGCTGCTTGCGCGTCCCCTCGCTGCGCTCCACGACAACGGCGTCCGCACCATCAAGCCGGGTCACGGCCGACGCCGCTACTTCAGGATCGAGTTCAAGAGTCTCCCCCTTCTCACCGATCAAGGTGGCAGGAACGGTCAGGTCCGTGGCCGTCGCTGGGCGAATCCCAATCTCAACCGTGGTGTAGTGACGCGGGATAAAGGCGCGGATGGCGCGTTCGCGCTCCACGACCAGGCGGAGGGCGACCGATTGCACTCGCCCTGCAGACAGCTTCGGCTTGACGAGCCTTGAGAGGAGCGGCGAGAGGCGATAGCCGACGAGGCGATCCAGGATGCGGCGCGCCTGCTGGGCGTTGACGAGGTCAAGGTTGATGGCGCGAGGATGGGCAAACGCTTCGAGGATGGCCCCCTTGGTGATCTCGCTAAAGGTCACCCGACGACGGTCCGCCTCGGGGATGCCGAGCGCCTCGGCCACGTGCCAAGCAATCGCCTCCCCCTCACGGTCGAGGTCGGTTGCCAGCCAAACGGAGGTTGCCTTCTTTGCGGCACGAGTGATGTCATCAAGTCGCTTCTGCTTGTCCTCGATGATTTCGTAGAGGGGGGTGAAGCCGTTCTCCACGTCGACCGCCATGCTCCCCTTCTTCGTCTTCTGGGGAAGATCCCGAATGTGCCCGTAGGAGGCGAGCACGGTGTAGTCGGGGCCGAGATACCGCTCAATCGTCTGAGCCTTGGCCGGCGACTCGACGATCACGAGGTTGGAGGCTGCCTTTGTCATGGGCGAGAGCGTAGCACCGCCCCCAGAACGCGCCGCCAACGCCCGCCACGCTGCTCAATCAGCCCGCGCAGGCTCAAGAGGGTCAGTGCAGCCACCATTGCCCCGGGCAACTCCCCCGAAATGTCGCTCAGATCGCCCTCTACGACCCCCTCAGCCCCAGCTGCATCCACTCTCTGGAGGATTTCGCGCTGCAGCCCAGAGGCTTCACCCATTGTGCCGCTCGCCGTTGGGGCGGTCACCCTGAAGCGGTCCACAAAATCGCCATGCAAGGACAGTGCACAGACAGTAAGCCACGCGCGGAGGTCGGCCTCCCCTGCGATGAGCACGGGTGAGCGCTCTTCGGTGAGGCGCAAAGACAACTCCTGTGCTCGCTGTAGCCAGCGGAGACCCCCCGCGGCACTCTCGGCGCCGTACGGGGCATTCACAACAGCGACTGGAAGCCCGAACCCTGCCGCCGATTCGGCGGTGATCAGCGCCCCAGATCCTTCCGGCGCCTCGACGACGATGAGCCCGTCGCAGAGCGCGGCCAGGAGGTGGTTGCGAGCGGCGAAGCTCCAGGCGGCAGGCGGGGTCCCGACCGGACGATCGGAGAGTAGGAGCCCCACCTCCTGGATCTGCGCAGCAAGGCGCCGCGCCCCGTAGCGCAGCCCGAGCGGGGCTGGGCTAGGAAGTACTGCGATCGTCTCCCCTCCCGCCTCTACGGCGGCCAGATGGGCCGTCTCGTCGATCCCCAGGGCGAGTCCTGACACCACGCACCAGCCCGCCCCCGCCACCTCGAAGGCGATGCGCCGAGCCGCCGCAGTGCCATGCGGCGAGGGGCGCCTGGTGCCGACGATCCCGATCGATGGCCTCCCTAGCACCTCCAGCTGCCCCAGGGCCCAGAGCGGGCGCCGCCGATCTGCATCAGGGGCTAGCCCGAGCGGCCCGCTGCGCCGTTCGGGGATGCGCGGGTCACCCGGGCGCAGTAGTACGGCGCTCACCAGCGATCGCCGTGCAGGTGGATCGCCTCTGCCACATCAGCATCGCCCACCCGATCGCGGCCGTCGAGGAGCGCCACCACCATCGCAACCCGTTCTATCTGACTCCATGCCCGTATGCCGAGACCTTCAATGGTGCGGCGTGTCGCAACGGTCATTGCGTCGGTACCGTGAGGCTGCTGCCCAAGTGCGGCGCGGACAGCGGTTGCACGTTCGCGAGCCGCAATCGTGGTGAGTTCGCCGCGCGGAAGTGCAGCCAGTGGCGTGCTCGGTCGAGCAAGCCGCACGCGCAGCGGGAATCGATCACGAATCGGTGCCGAGAGCGAGAGGCTCCCCCGACGTCGCGCGGCAGGGAGGCAGCGGCAGGTGCCACTCGGCTGCTCCAGCTCCCCACAGCCGCAGGGATTTCCGGTGGCCGCCACGATCGCATCCGCAGGAAAGCGAACCGAACGCCCCGCGCGAACCAGATCAACACTCCCGCGCTCCAGTGGTTCTCGCAGCGCCTCCAGCGCATCACGCCGGAATTCACCGATCTCATCAAGCAACAAGAGTCCGCGATGCGCCCAGGTAAGTTCGCCCGGCGTCATCCGAGGGCCTCCGCCGATGAGCCCCGCCACCGTGATGTCGTGGTGCGGAGCCCGCAACGGGGGGCGTAACGGTTGGCCCACAGCATGACCACCTGCAGAGGCAATGGATGCGACCTCGCTGCGCTCCTCCATCGCGAGATCAGGGAGGATTGCATGCAACGCACGAGCAAGCATCGACTTTCCAACGCCTGGCGGCCCCTCAAGCAGAATTGGAAAGCGTCCGCACGCTGCGATCAAGATGGCACGCGAAGCAAGGGGCTGTCCACGAATGTTCGCAAGCTCGCAGCTCTCCTCATCACCAAACGTGGACAGCGCCGGACTCGCTCGTACCAAATCGACCCTTCTTCGGCCGGTGACCACCGCCGACGCCGCATCCGCCAGCGTGGCAACCGGCATCACGGCTCCGCTAGACAAACCAGGGAGCATCTCCATGCTCGCAGGGAGCAGCACACGGTGACCCGCGGATAGGAGCGGAAGAGCAAGTGGCAAGGCGCCAGGGACACTCCGCACCCTGCCATCAAGCGCCAGCTCACCGATCGCGGCGAGGGTTTCCTTGCCGCGATGGTGGATCTGTCCGCTGGCAAGGAGGATGCCGATGGCGATGGCGAGATCAAATGAACCGCCACTCTTGCGAAGGTCGGCCGGTGCGAGATTGATCGTGATACGACGAGCGGGCCAGGTGTAGCCCGCAGCACGAATGGCGGAACGGATGCGCTCGCGAGCTTCGCCTACGGCGGTGTCAGGGAGGCCAACGATTCGGGTCGCCGGAATGCCAGGGGCAACGTCGACCTCGACCTCAACCGGCACCCCTTCAATACCAACGAGCGCGGTAGAGGCGACCGATGTTGGCATGAAGAGACGATCGCATCGACCACGTACGAGTCACGTAGCAGGGGCTAGAGGTTGGCGGAAACCTCGGCAATCGTGTCGATGAGGCGCGCCGACCAGCCTTCGAGTTCCTCTCTACGGCGCAGCGCCTCGCGCACCGGTACGAGGGAGCCTGCGAGCTTG
Organism: Candidatus Limnocylindrus sp.; assembly: GCA_040397175.1. Classification (GTDB taxonomy): domain Bacteria; phylum Chloroflexota; class Limnocylindria; order Limnocylindrales; family Limnocylindraceae; genus Limnocylindrus. Next base: position 140,605 of record JBBAWM010000002.1, read on the forward strand.
TGCGTTTCACGAATGTGAATCGATGGCGAAGTCAACCGCGCAATGAAGACCACGCCCAGGTGCACCCGACCAACATCGTCACCGTCATCGTTGAGCAACCCGAGTGGTGTGAACTGCGGAAGGGTGGGCGTGTCAACCTCTTCGGCCCATTCGCGCGCGAGGGCGGCGTGTATGCCGCCATCGTTTGGCGAGATGTGCCCACCCACGCCGAACGAGGCTCGACCATGCAGTCGTTTGTCACTGCCACCGGGGAGACGATCCATCCAGAAGAGCTGCGTCTCACCTGCAGGTGTCCCATCAGGGCGGTAAAGAGCCACCGCATAGGGGATCGGCTGCTTCCAGGAGGGATCGGATTCTAGATCGCGCCGCGGACGCGGCTGCGCCAACCGGTCAAGGCGTGCGATCTCACGCTCCCCCTCTTCGGTGCTGGTGAAGGCGCGGAGTCCTGTCCAGGCCCCTGCAGGGAGTGCAAGGTCGCGAGGCATGCCAACGATCTCTTCGTCGGCGCCCTTCGCCAACGGATCAGCGCTCACTCGCTCTCCGTTAGCACCGCACGGGCGGCGGCGAGGCGCCCCTCCAGGTCGGTTCGGCCAAACACGGGGTCGTTCTCTGCCGCGGCCAAGCGCGCATCCCACTGCTCCAAGACGAGTCGAAGTGTCTTCAGGCGACGGCGAACCTCGCGCGCGTTCGTCGCCAAGATATCGGCTCCCATCGCCTCAGAGCCGCGTGCGAGGCGTGTGGCAGAGAGCCAACCGGTGCTCGCGAGCAGGTGCGAGATCTTCCAGCCGTCATGGGCATCGGCCGCCTCTCCGAGCGCCACGGTCTCTACGAGCGCTGCGGCAAGGAGGAGTGGCAGGTGGCTGACCGCGGCGGTGGCAGCGTCATGCAGCTCCGCCTCCAGGATCACTGGCCGAGCACCGCAGCTGGTTGCGAGACGCTCAACGAGTGCGGCCGCGCCTCCACCATTGGCGCCGGGAACAACCACCCACGGTCGCCCAAGGAAGAGGTTGGCGTCTGCCGAAGCGAAACCAGTCTCGTGGCTCCCCGCCATCGGATGGCCGCCACAGAAACGAATGTTCCGTGCCGCCGCCTCCTTCGCGATCCAGACCTTCGTCGAGGCGACGTCTGTAACGACCGCCCCGTCCGCAAGGCGTCCAGATCGGCGACAGATCACCAACTCATCGAGCAGTGCCGTCATGGCGATCGGTGGCGCACAGAGAATTACCAACGCTGCTCCATCAACCGTTTCGGCAATCGATCGGCCAACGGTATCGATCACACCCGCCGCTAGCGCCTCTCGCGGTCCAGTCTGCGATGGGGTCCAAGCAGCAATTTCCAGGCCGCTCTCATCAAGTGGGCCAACGGCGGCTGGGTCTTCACGCAGCGCCCGCGCAATCGAACCGCCAATCAGGCCCAGGCCGAGCAGTGCGACCTTCACAGGCGATCAGCCAACGGTGGCGATGGCGTCGAGAGCCCGAATGACCGCGCGGATGCCACCCTCAAAATTGCCGAGATCCATCGACTCATTCGGCGCGTGCGCATTGTCGTCAGGTGGTGTGAAACCGAGGAGCACAACTGGTAGACCGAGCTCCTTCTGGAAGAGCGCGGCGATCGGAATGGATCCGCCTTCGCGGATGTAGAGCGGCGGTACGCCAAACGTGGCCTCAAGGGCTCCGGCGGCAGCGTTGAGGTACGGATCTCCAAGTGGGGTGAGGAAGGCGTCGCCGTTGCCAAGGTTCTGCACCTCCACCTGCAGGCCAGTAGGGGCCGCAGCGCGCAGGGCCGCTTCAACCTGTCGCCCGACCTTCGCGGGGTCCTGGGCTGTGACCAGGCGGCATGAAATTTTAGCGTGTGCGTGCGCAGGGATGATCGTCTTAGAGCCATCGCCCATGAAACCGCCCCAAATGCCATTCACATCAAGTGTTGGGCGCCCACCGCGTCGCTCGACCGTGGAGTAACCGCTCTCCCCCGCCGTGGCGGTGGCCCCGATCCCAGAGAGATAGCCCGCCTCATCAAACGGCAGCGCCGCAAAGGCGGCGCGGTCTGCAGGGGTCAGCGCAACGACATCGTCGTAAAAGCCGGGTACCGTAATGTGGCCGTTCTCGTCATGCAGCGAAGCAATCATTGCAGCGAGGGCATTGGCAGGATTGATCACTGAGCCGCCGTAGCTCCCCGAGTGAAGGTCGACATCCGAGGCGCGCACATCCACTTGCAGATACGTGATTCCGCGAAGCCCAACCGTGAGGGCGGGTCGGTTGCCATCGAAGAAGCCGGAGTCACTGATGATTACGGCGTCGCCGCTGCAGCGCTCAGGATTCGACGCCATCCACGATTCAAGGTTTACGGAGCTGGACTCCTCTTCGCCCTCAAACACGTACTTCACGTTGACCGGCAGGGTGCCGCGCGTGATCACGAGCGCCTCGAGTGCGCTGAGATGAATCACGATTTGGCCCTTGTCGTCGGCCGAGCCGCGACCGAGCATGCGCCCGTCGCGAACGATCGGCTCAAATGGGCTGGTCTTCCAGAGGTCAAGCGGGTCCCCGGGCTGCACGTCGTAGTGGCCATAGATCACCACGGTCGGTAGCGAGCTGTTGACGATCTTCTCGGCAACAACGATGGGGTGACCACCCGTCTCGCTCACCTCGACGCGCTCCGCACCGATTCGACGGAGCTCGGCCGCAAGCCACTCTGCGGCTGCACGACAATCTGGCGCATGCTCAGAGAGCGCGGAGACGCTCGGGATCTTCAGGAACTCCGCATACTTCGCCATCCGCGCGGTGGCCGTTGCGACGAGATGCGCCTCCTCTGGCCCCTCTAGCCCCTTCCAGGTGAGTGTTGGGGCGTACGCCATCAGGCCGGCTGCCCTGCCGCCGCACCGCCAGGGCCAGGCTTGACCACGTTCTCAGCCTTCGCATCGGCGCTCACCAGTGGAATGGAGACGCCAGCGGCGCGCAGTCGATCCAGTAGCCCAGAGTATGCAGCTGGCTTTGCAGGCAGATCCGCAAAGAGCCCTTCAAAGGCCTCCCCCTCCACCGTCTCCTCTGCGATCAACTTGGCCGCAAGGGCATCCAGGCGATCGCGATGCTTTGTGAGCACCTCACGAGCACGGACCGCACCACGGTCGATGATCGCACGTACCTCTTCATCGATCTGCTTCGCAACGGACTCTGAGTAGTTCTTCTGCTCCGACATCTCGCGGCCCAAGAAGATCATCTCGTCCTGACGGCCGAGCGTGACGGTCCCAAGCTTCTCGGACATGCCGAAGCGCGTCACCATCTTGCGCGCAAGATCGGTCGCCTTCTCGATGTCGTTCGAAGCTCCGGTGGTGGTGTCACCGAAGACCAGCTGTTCGGCAACATTCCCACCGAGCATTGCGGCGATCTTGTCTTCGAATTCGCTCTTGCTCTGCAGGTAGCGGTCTTCCGTCGGAAGGTTCATCGTGTAGCCGAGCGCCATGCCGCGGCTGATCACCGTCACCTTGCTAACCGGATCGCACTTCTCAAGGATGCGCCCAACCACCGCATGGCCGCCTTCGTGGTACGCGATGATCTGCTTCTCTGGTTCGGTAATAAGACGACTCTTGCGCTGTGGTCCGGCCATGACGCGATCGAGGGCTTCGGCAAACTCGTCCATGCCAATCGTGCGCTTGCTACGACGTGCGGCGAGGATCGCAGCCTCGTTCATGAGGTTCGCCAGATCTGCACCCGAGAAGCCTGGTGAGCGGCGTGCGATCTCTTCAAGATTGACGCTCTTGTCGAGTGGCTTCCCCTTCACGTGCACCTTCAAGATCGCGAGGCGACCCTTCAGGTCTGGACGATCCAGGATCACCTGGCGGTCGAAGCGACCCGGGCGGAGGAGCGCAGGGTCGAGCACATCGGGACGGTTTGTGGCGGCGATGATGATCACGTTCGTGCCGGTCTCGAAGCCGTCCATCTCCACGAGGATCTGGTTCAGGGTCTGTTCGCGTTCGTCATGTGAGCCGCCGAGCCCAGCGCCACGCTGTCGACCAACGGCGTCAATCTCGTCAATGAAGACGATGCACGGCGAGTTGCGCTTCGCCTGATCGAAGAGGTCGCGCACACGCGAGGCACCCACGCCAACGAACATCTCGACGAATTCAGAGCCAGAGATGCTGAAGAACGGCACGCCGGCCTCGCCAGCAACGGCGCGGGCGAGCAGGGTCTTCCCGGTGCCTGGTGAGCCGATCAAGAGGACGCCCTTCGGAATCTTTGCGCCGAGCGCCTCGAAGCGCTCAGGAAATTTCAGGAACTCCACGACCTCTTCCAGTTCAACCTTGGCCTCCTCGACGCCTGCGACATCGGCAAAGGTGACGGGGGTTTTGTTTGCAATGAACATCTTCGCCTTGCTCTTGCCGAAGCTCATCGCCTGGTTGTTCTGCCCCTGGGCGCTGCGCATCATGAAGACGAAGAGGCCACCGATCAGGAGGACCGGCAGCAGGGCGCTAATCAGCAGGCTGAAGAGTTGACCGGAGTCGTCGGGCTTCTTGGCGCCGAACGTCACGTTGTCGGGGTTACGACCGCCAGCAACGGCCGCGGCTCGAACATCGTTGTAGACATCGGTGAGTTGTGTTGGGACCTGCACCTCGTAGGTCTCAGGTGGGGTGCCGGTCTTGGTAATCGTCAGGATCTGATCCTGTTGCACGACGGAGGCAATGCTGCCACTGCGAACCTCGGCCAAGAACGCCGAGTAGTCCTTCGTGGGGGCGGGCACAGGGGTAAGGAGGACGCTGCCGAGCAGCACGACCGTGCCCAGGAGCAGGATCAGCATGACTGCACCGTTTCGCAGAGCCTTTGGAATCATTTGGTTCCCTCCGTTCTCCGTCTTCCCCAAAGGTGCATGGTAGCGAGGGCAGGAATCGAACCTGCTACCAAGGGCTTATGAATCCCCTGCTCTACCGGTGAGCTACCTCGCCGTGCCTCTGCATAGGATACCGAACGGGGCTCCCCCACGCACCACGAGGCCAGGAGGCGCCACGAAGGCGATCCGCTAGGCTCCGAGAATGCTTCGAATCCTCGCCCTCTGCCACGGCAACATCTGCCGCTCCCCCCTGGCCGAGGTGCTCATTGAGGCGGCAGTTGCCGCCGACCCGCTCCTGGCTGGGCGCGTGGCCGTCTCAAGTGCGGGCACCTCAAACGAGCATGCCGGCGAGGGGATGCACGAGAACAGCGCCGCCATCTTGCGGGCCCGCGACCTGAGAACCACACACCGGGCACGTCTCTTCACCCCAGCACTCGCTTCAACCGTTGATCTGGTCCTCGCCGCAGATCAGGCGAACCTGCGAAACGGGCGTAGCATCATTCGCATGGGAGAGCGACAGCCAGAGATCCGACTCCTGCGGGACTTTGATCCGACGGCAGCTGGTCGAGATCTAGATGACCCGTGGGGCTACCCGCCGGCAGAGTATGAACGCATCGCCGCGGAAATTACGGCGGCGATTCCTGGACTACTCGCGGAGCTGCGCGACCGACTCTAACGCTACTTGAACGAGAGGATTGCGTCCACGAGGACCCGATCGAACGCATCGGCGTCGACACCGACCGCCACGTCAACATCAGGAGTGCGTCCGCGCTGCTTCAGGCGATCGCCATACCAGTCGGTAATCGTTCGACCACGTGCCAGATCACCGAGCTCAACGTCAACGGCGGCGTGCACTAGGGCCAACAAGTTTGGCACGGCAAGGTGCGCCACCGCAACCGCATCGTGCACGGCAGAGGCTGGCCAGTCGTAGCGATCCTTATGGAAGATGGCGTAGAAGCGCAGCAGGTCGGCGAAGATCTTCGCCGGCAGTGTTCCTGCAGCATCGAGCCGCTTCATCGCCGCTTCGCCCGTGAGCGCACGGTGCGTCGCGTCAAGGCAGACCATGGTGATCGGGATCCCTGCGGCGAACACGATCGCTGCGGCGTCGGGATCAACGTACGAATTGAACTCCGCCGAAGCGGTGACGTTCCCCTCGGCGATCGCGCCGCCCATCCAGCAGATGTGCGCAATCTTTGTTTTCAGCTCCGGATGGTCTCGCAGCAGGATCGCAATGTTCGTCAGTGGCCCGAGCGGGACCAGTGTCACCGGCTCGCTCGCCTCACGCAGGAGCGTCGCAATCAGGTCAACAGCGCCTGCTGCGTGCTCAATGCCCGTTGGCGCTGGAAGCTCTGCGCCATCGAGCCCCGAATCGCCGTGCACATACGGCGCAACCCAGAGTGGTCGCACGAGCGGCACATCGGCACCAGCGGCAACACGCACCTCGTTGGCGCCAAGCAGCGCCAGGGTGCGGCGCAGGTTTTCGTAGGTCTTTGGCAGTGACGCATTACCAGCAACGGCGGTGACACCGAGCACCTTCAGTTCTGGACGGGCAAACGCGACGGCGAGCGCCATCGCGTCGTCGTGACCAGGATCGCAATCGATGATGATTGGCAGTGGCTTCGCAACGGTGCCGAGTGGAGCCCGCCGAGGCGAAGGTGGGAACGGCGTGGAGAGCGGGAGCGGATTCGGCTTCAGCTCGCTCATGGGAGCTTCGAGTATATATCCACCATTTCGTCTGCGAAGCGCTTGCTGTCGATGGTGAGCCCCACGTCGCAATTCGGCTCGAGCTTATCGCGCTTCAGTCGGTATGGATTCGCATCGCCAATCGTGCGACCGCGAGCCGGTCCTTGCGTTGCATCGACAACTACGTGGTACCGCGAAACGCCAACAAGGTCTGGAATGGCGAGGTGCAGCACCGCCACGGCGTCGTGAATGGCCATCTTCTCGCCTTGGCCCCATGCTGCGGAGCGGTCAAACGAGAACTTCAGGAGCTCGGCCGCTACCTTCGCCGATGCGCCAGGGAGTGCCGCGAAGCGCTCGAGAATGGAGCGGTCAAGAGTCGCATGGTGGGTCACATCGAGACCAATCATCGTGATCGGCAGGCCACTGTTGAACACAATCTCGGCCGCGGTTGGGTCGGCGTAGATGTTGAACTCTGCCGAGGCTGACGAGTTCCCTTCGCCGACTGATCCACCCATCAGGCAGATATGCGAGATCTTTGGTGCAAGGTATGGAAATGAACGAATGAGCAGGGCAATGTTTGTCAGCGGGCCGATAGGCACAAGGACAACCGGCTCGGAGGAGGCAATCAGCGTGCGGGCCATGAGGGCTACCGCCCCCTCCGGATCTGCTTTGCGAGCTGCTGCTGGGATAGTTGTCGAACCGAGCCCAGTTGCGCCATGAATCTCAGTTGCGCGCTCAAGAGGCCCAGAGAGCGGTCCCACCGCACCCTCCGCCACTGGGACGTCGCCCGCACCGTAGAGGTGCAGCAGGCGCAGCGCATTCTCGGTGCAATGCCGCACGTCGGCGTTGCCACCAACGCTCGTTACCGCGAGGAGGTTCAACTCTGGCCGCACCACGGCGCAGGCAATTGCCAGCGCATCATCTAGCCCAGGATCGCAGTCGATGATGATCGGCAGCGGCTTATTCGCCGTGCCGAGCGGAGCCACCCGCGGGGTGAGGCCCGCCTCAGGAAGCCGAAACAGACCCACAGAGGCCATGCTCGCCGCTCCTTATCCCTGGTCGTACGGTCGACCAGCCGACGCCGGAGCACGCACGCGACCGATGAGCCCGGCGACCACAATGATTGTCACGACATATGGCATCGAGAGCAGGATCTGCGGTGGCAGAGAAACGCCGAGGCCCGACAAGAGAGTCGTAGCGGCGGTGGTCATACCGAAGATCAGCGACGCGCCGAATGCGTAGATTGGGTTCCACGCACCGAAGATCACCGCAGCGAGCGCGATGAAGCCCTTACCTGCGCTCGTGTTCACGCCGAAACCACCAGTGCCGCTCAAGGAGATGAAGCTGCCGGCAAAGCCTGCAAGAAGACCAGCGATGAGCATGGCGCGATAGCGAAGCTTCACCACGTCAATGCCGACCGTGCCTGCAGCGTTTGGCTGCTCACCAGCGGCACGGAGGCGTAGGCCCCAACGTGTTCGATAAATCATATAGGTGAAGAAGAGTACGAGGCCAACGGAGAGGTAGAAGTATGGGCTCAGCGAGAAGAGGATCGGTCCCAAGATCGGAATCTCAGAAAGGACTGGAATCTTAATTGGACTAATGCCGATCGGACGATTGAACTCACTATGTGGCTGCAGCACGCGCAGGTAGGCGAACGTTGTCACGCCAACGGCGCCGATGTTGATGACGGTACCAGCAATGATCTGGTCCACCTTGTAGCGAATGCCGAGCCAGGCGAGGAAGAGGCTCACCCCGGCCCCGAAGATTGCGCCCGCGAGCGGGCCTGCTATCGCGATGCCCGTGATGCTGGACGCAATCGAGCCAATCATTGCGCCGAAGAGGAGCTTCCCTTCAATGGCAATGTTCAGGAATCCGCTGCGCTCTGCCACGATACCCGCGAGTGCGCCGATGCCAACCGGGATGGCGTAGCTCAGCGTGCTGGTGAAGAAGACGGTGAGGTTTGCCGTGGTCCCATCAAGCAGTCGCGCGAGTAGCGCGAATACCAGGATGGGCGATATGAGACCGATGGCGAGGCGCCACTTGAACGAAGCACCGCGCACGAGCTGCAGCCCAGCCATAGCGCCGAAGCCCGCCGTAGCGGCAGCCCAGAGAAGAACGACAGGGATACTGAACGAGATTTCTGTTCCACCGACCTTGTCGGCCCAGAACGCGAACTTCCCTTCAACCCCTGCTGAGCCCGAGGTAATCGCGAGGGAGAGCAACGTGAAGAAGGCAAATAGGCCAGCGCGCACACGTGATGCAATGAGTTGCTGATGTGCATCTGCGCCCTCACCCGCCAAAGATGTGCCGGAACGCTTCGTGGTTGCCGCTAGGGCAGCCTTTGATCGCGATGGTGCCGCAGGCTTCTTCTTAGCGCTCACGTTGCCTCCTCGGGTACTCACTTCGACACCGCACGAGGGCGTCGGCGGAATGGGTTCTTTAGGATGCCCAACGTTAGCTCTGGCGCCGCAATGAACGCGATGACGAGCGCCTGAATGAAGAGAAGCATCTCGATCGGGATGCCCGTCTGCACCTGCATCAGGCTGCCACCGTGCTGCAGGAGTCCGAAGACCAGCGCTGTCGCTACCACTCCGCTCGGGCGAGTCCCCCCGACTAGGGCGATGGCAATAGCGGTGAAGCCGACGCTGCCCGCGATTCCTGGCGAGAGCTGCTTCACCGTGCCAACCGCAACGATTGCGCCGCCAAGGCCGGATATGGCGCCCGAGATAAGCATGGCGGTAATGATGGAGGTGGCTGCCCCCATGCCTGCGTACTTGGCGGCAGCGATATTGAGGCCGGCAGCACGCAGCTCAAACCCGCGCGTCGAGCGGAAGAGGAACCAGCTCACGGCCACTGCCGTGAGGAGCGCGACGATGATGCCGATGTCGAGGCGAAGGCTTGCGATCGGCAAGATGCCTGGCAGGTCAACGAATTGGCTGAGCTCCTTTGATACCGGCTGAATGCGCGGCGGCTTCTGGATGAACTCGAAGTTGGAGACGAGGAAGAAGACGAACTGCCCCGCAATAAAGTTGAGCATGATCGTTGTGATCACTTCGCTCGCACCTACACGCGCCTTCAGGAATCCAGGAAGGAACGCCCATGCGGCACCGCCGATGAGTCCAAAGAGCATCACCAAGAAGATGGCCACGGGGGCGGGGGTTACGCCGCCACCAAATACGAGTGCCGCTAGGGTGCCGCCAACGGCACCCATGGTGAACTGACCAGCGCCACCAATGTTAAAGATGCCAGTGCGGAACGCGACAGAGACGCCAAGTCCTACGAAGATCAGCGGCACTGATGCAACGACACTCTCAACGAGAGGGCGAAGGGCGCGCGCCCAGATCAAAATGTCGCCATTCGATTCAAGCGCTTTTTGGATCGTGGCTGGGTCGCCAAACGCCCCACGGAAGAGTGCGCTATAGGCGACTGCCGCCCGGCCAATGCCGAGGCTCAGGGCGCCAATTGGGTCAGAGAGCAACTTACCGAGCACCTCAAGGTCGGTGAAGACGATGAAGAGCGCGCCAACGAGGAGCGCGACGGAGATTGAGAGTGCGGGGACTCGCACCTTTACGCCGAAGTTCTTCAGGGCGTTCACTTGGTAATACCTCCCATGAGAAGTCCGACTCGTTCGCGTGTTGCCTGCTTGGCATCAAGAATTCCCACGATTCGACCCTCATACATCACGGCAACACGGTCGCCCAGTGCCAGCACTTCGTCGAGCTCGGTGCTCACAATGAGAACCGCAGCACCGGCATCTCGCTGCTCAACGATTCGGCGATGGATGTACTCGATGGATCCAACGTCTAGCCCGCGCGTCGGCTGTGCAGCAATGACTAGACGCACATTTCGACTGAATTCTCGCGCAACGATCACCTTCTGCTGATTGCCGCCTGAGAGAGATCCGATATCGGTGTTAATGGATGGGGTGCGCACGTCAAAGTCTTTCACCGCCTGCTCTGTTGCCGCGGCGATCGCCTTTCGGTTCAAGAGTCCGTTCTTGCTGTATTGCGGAAGGTGGTAGGTATTTAAGATGTAGTTCTCTGCCACTGTCATGCCCTTAATCATGCCGTCACGGTTGCGATCCTCGGGAATGTGCGCGACTCCTGCCATGGCGATCTCACGTGGCGAACCTGCATGAAGCGGCTTCTTCTCGAGGGCGACGGTTCCCGAGTCAACAAGTCGCAGCCCAGTCAGGGCCTCAACCAGTTCGGTCTGACCGTTCCCCTGCACCCCTGCAACTGCCAGAATCTCGCCACTGCGCACTTCAAACGATACGTCGTTCACGGCACGCCCACCCGCGTCGTTCAAGACATTCAGGCCCTTGACCTGCAAAATTGGTTCGGCAACGTGAGACTTTGAGCGACTGACGGTGAGCTGGACCTCGCGCCCCACCATCATCTCGGCGAGCTTTGAGGCGGTCGCCTTCTTCGGAGTCGTTTCACCTGCAACAGCGCCGCGGCGCAGTACGGTGATCTTGTCGGCAACGGCGATGACCTCGTTCAGTTTGTGGGTGATGAAGATGACCGAGGTGCCGCCTTTGGCGAGCCCACGAATGATCTGGAAGAGTTCTTCCGTCTCCTGGGGGGTCAGCACAGCCGATGGCTCATCGAGGACAAGGATGTCGCTCTTGCGATAGAGCGCCTTGAGGATCTCAACGCGTTGGCGCACACCCACCGGGAGTGATTCGATCTTCGCATCTGGATCTACATGGAGGCCGTGCTTTTTTGAGAGCTCAACGACCTGCGCGCGCGCAGTGGCTCGATCAAAGATGCCGAGTGGACCCTTCGTTGGCTCGTTACCGAGGACAACCGACTCAGTGACGTCGAAGACCGGGACGAGCATGAAGTGCTGATGCACCATGCCGATGCCGGCATCGATGGCTTGGGCAGGATCGCGGAAGATGCGCTCCTTGCCATCAATAAGAATCTTTCCGGAGTCAGGGCGATAGAGGCCCGAGAGGATGTTCATGAGCGTGGTCTTCCCTGCGCCATTCTCACCGAGAAGGCCGAGAACCTGCCCCTTGTCAACAGAGATGGAGATTCGGTCGTTAGCGAGAACGCCAGGGAACTGCTTCGTAATCTTCTGCAGTTCAAGCCTCATACGACGCTAGCCCCCCCTACTCTGCCGCTGTATTGCCAGAGATACTCCTCCGCCCGGATGCCGAAGCACCCGGGCGGAGAGCGACTACTTCATCGCCGAAGCGATGGAGAAGTACTTACTTCTTTGCCCATTCAAGGACAACAACCGAGCCGTCTTCGATCGCAGCCATAAGGGCCTTGACCTCTGCCTTGAGCTCAGCGGTTACGAGCGTGCCGAAGGTTGCAGTCCATGCAGCTTCTGTGCGGTCAAGGGTGGCGATCTGAACGCCACCGTTCTTGAGCGTGCCAACGTAGTTGGTACCGCCCATCTTGCCTGAGTAGTTGTCGTTCACTGCCGTGATCACTGCAGCACCGATATTCTTCTGTGCCGAGGTCAGGAGTGTTCCACAGAACTCAGGAAGGCTGACGCACTGGTCGAGGTCCACACCGACCGAGTACTTGCCCGCATCCATCATAGCCTGGTAGGTGCCGTTGCCCGTGGTGCCCGCAACTGCGTGCACAACGTCAGCGTTCTGGCCCATGAAGGCCTCTGCGGTCGTCTTACCAAAGTCCACGTCGTTGAACGGCGAGGTGCTTGGGTTGAACGTACCGGTCTTTGCAACTGGATCCCAGCCCAAGACGGACGTAGCAACGCCCTTCTTGTCGGCGTAGTACTTGGCGCCGGCGACCCAGCCATCCATGAACTTGGTTACGCCTGGGTATGGGGCTCCACCGTAGGTGGCGATGACGTGGGTCTTCGAAATGCCAGCTGCCAAGTAGGCGGCGAGCATCGAAGCCTCGTCGATCTGGAAGTCGATACCGGTAAAGTTCGCCGGAACCGTTCCATCCGCAAGTGTGTAGGTTGCGTCTACCCAGCCGAATGCAATCGCTGCATTCTCTGGAGCAGCGACGGCAGCCTGCAGGGCGGTGCCCTGGTTGTAGCCAACGGCAATCACGGTGTTGCAGCCCTGGTCGATCAACTGCTGAATGTTTGGCGCGTAGGACGCGTCATCAACAGCGGTCGTGTAAGCCGTCTTGAACCCTTCAGCCTCGAGTGCCTGAAGGCCCTCGTATGCCGACTGGTTGAAGTTCTTGTCGGCAGGTCCGCCCGTGTCCAACGATAGGCATGCCTTCCAGTTCGCCTTCCCGGCATCGACGGAAGCTGACGGCGAAGCCGTCGGGCCACCGCACGCTGCGGCGAGAAGAGCGAGAACGGTGAGGAGCGCGAACATTCGCGTCTTCATATGTATGTAGCCCTCCGCTATTTCCTTTTGCTCAGACGCCCACGGCGACGAGCGGGTCAGCCATTTGGTGACCGTGGCGGCATTGTGCCTCATAACGACGCCGCCCGCGCATCAATTGCAAATTAATTGGTGCGCGCTGGGGCACAAATGTAACAAACACACCTGGCAGCGTGGCTCTGTTACAGGCCCCGCCGCACACACCACGATTCGAACGCGTCTTGGAGGCGGGCCCTGGTTCCCTGGTCGACGAAGGCAACCTCGTAGCCGGTTCGCGCCAGGGCGAGGAGGTCTGCGACCGGAAGCCCAAGGCGACGATGCACGTGGAGGTACTCCTCGGAGAGCGTGACATCGCTCACCATCAGGTCATCGGTATTCAAGGTGACCGGCACCCCGCGTTGCCGCAGCTCCGCGAGCGGAAAGTCGCCATAGCCAGGCACGATGGCGGCCTGGGTGTTGCTGGTGGGGCAGAGGTCGAGGGAGACGTTGCGGGCTGCGAGCTCGGCGCACAGTGCTGGGTCGTCAACCGCGACACCGCCGTGCGCAATGCGCGCGGGCTGCACCTCGAGCGCGCGACGCACTTGAGCGGCACCGCCCCACTCCCCCGCGTGGAGCGTGATCGCGAGTCCGCCAGCGCGCGCAATATCGAACGCCTCTTTGAAGGTGAGCGGGTCAGGGAATGCCGCCTCGCGGCCGGCCAGGTCGAAGGCCACGACCCCAACGTCTTGGGCGGCGACCGCTGCGGTTGCGAGGCCGCAATTCTCTTCACGCGAGTGTGAGCGAAGGGCGGTAACGATCAAGCGCACCTCAATGCCCGTCGCCGCAGCTGCACGCCGCGCCCCGGCCGCGACGGCGGCGATCACCTGCGACTGCGTCAGTCCCTTCGCGGTGTGGAGGTGTGGCCCCCAACGCATCTCAAGATAGGCCACGTTCTCCGCCGCCTTGGCGCGCACCAGGTGCTCGGCCGCGCGATCGAGCGCCTCGGCATCTTGCAGGAGGGCGACGGGTAGATCGAACGCACGAAGGAGATCGGCCTGATCCGCGCAACGCTCCGGGGCGACGAGAGCGGCGCGCATTCCAGCCCAATCCCGCGGGGCGTCCACATTGCGCGTGGCGGCGAGTTCGAGTGCGAGGGCAGGATCGAGTGAACCATCAAGATGTAGATGGAGCTCCGGCTTCGGCATCTCGAAGAAGAGGCGGCGATCATCTTCGGCTCGCTGGAATTCCATCGCTCCCCTCCCTTCACGCTGTCTCACAGGCCGCGCACCGGCGTGCGCATCTTTGCGAGAGAGAGGATACTCCCACGGTATGACCTCATCGCTGCCCGTTGCTACCGATTCAGGTGCGCTCGGTGCGTGGCTTCGCGACGCCACCCCCGTGGATCGCATTGGAATTGAAGAGCGTGTGGCCACGCTCAAGACGCGCTCCATCAAGAAGTCGTCCAAGGTGTGGGCGCTGCGCCTGGCGCTCAGCATGTGCGACCTCACCACCCTGGAGGGGAAGGACACGCCCGGAAAGATCCGCCAACTCGCAACAAAGGCGATGCGGCCGCTGCCAGGCGACGCTTCGATGCCCTCGGTCGCAGCGCTCTGCTGCTACCCCGACCTCGTCGGCGTGGCGAAAGAGGCGCTCAAGGGGAGCAGCGTCAAGGTTGCAGCGGTGGCCACCGCATTCCCGAGCGGTCGTTCATGGATCGATCTAAAGATTGCCGAGACGAAGTACGCCGTTGCCGCCGGTGCCGATGAGATCGACATGGTGATTGACCGTGGCGCCTTCCTCGCCGGCGATTTCGCCAAGGTATGGGATGAGATCGTCGCCGTGAAAGAGGCCTGTGGCCCTGCACATTTGAAAGTGATTCTGGAGACGGGTGAGCTCGGCACCTATGACGACGTGCGGCGCGCCTCAGCGTTGGCAATTGCCGCCGGCGGCGACTTCATCAAGACCTCGACCGGCAAGGTCACCCCAGCGGCGACCCTCCCGGTCACCCTCGTCATGCTCGAGACGATCCGCGAGCATTGGAATCGCACCGGCAAGGTCGTTGGTATGAAGCCCGCCGGCGGCATTCGCACCGCCAAAGAGGCGATCCAATATCTCGTTGTCGTTCATGAGACGCTCGGTCCCGACTGGCTCACCCCTGACCGCTTCCGCTTCGGCGCATCGAGCCTGGTAAACGACCTACTGATGCAGCTGGAGAAAGAGGCGACTGGCGCCTACGCGGATCCGGACGACTTTACGCTCGATTAAGGCCTAGGTCGAGCGGCGCCTTGCGGGCGCAGGTGGCTTCGATTACGAACCGATCGGATGCCAGACGGTCTTCATCTCGAGGAAGGCGGTAATACCGTCGATGCGCTCACCGCGCTCTCCATCAAATGCGTCGGCGCGATCTTTCACCCCATGCGGGCGTCGGGCGACGCGTGCCACATGCTCGGCGGCTCCCTGCTCCGCCTCAACCAGGAGCTCGTCGGGGCAGCCCCATAGGTCATAGCCATCGATATCGGCGTGGCGCACCAGGTGCGGCAAGAGTTCTGCGCGACGCGCGGTGATGATGTTGACCACGCCCGCTGGGGCGTCGCTCACGGCGAGCGTTTCGGCCAGGGTCACAGCGGGGAGCGGCGCCGATTCACTTGCCAAGACAATCGCCACATTGCCGCCCGCCAGGATGCCACCCAGTCGCGAGACGAGGCCAAGGAGTGGCGAGGCTTCGGGTGCGATAGCGGCGATGACGCCCGTCGGCTCCGGCAGGGTGAAGACAAAGTGTGATGAGGCGACGGGATTGGTGCCGCCCAGTACCGCAGAGAGCTTGTCGGGCCAGCCGGCATACCAGACCATGCGATCGATGGCGGCCGAAACCTCGGCGGCGGCGTCGGACTTCGACGCCCCATGGTTGATCAGGTCGTCGCGGAATTGCGCCGCGCGCCCTTCCATCAGTTCCGCAACGCGATAGAGAATCTGCCCGCGCACCATGGCGGTACGGGCGGCCCATGGTTCGGCAGCGATGCGCGCAACACGAACCGCCTCGCGTAGATCTTTGCGCGAGCCGCCGGCAATGTTGGCGACGCCGCCCTTCGCGAGCTGCACTTCGCGGCTGCGGCCAGATTCACTGCGCGGGAATGCGCCGCCGATGTAGAGCTTCGCGGTGCGCCGAACCTCAAGACGTTCGGCGCCATCTGAAGGCTCAATCGTCAGCGGGAGGTTGAGCTTCTCGGTGCGCTTCGACTTTTTTCCCATGACTAGGAGCTCCTCAGGTAGGCGTGCAGGCCCTGCATGCCACCCTCGCGTCCGTAGCCCGACTCCTTGTATCCGCCGAACGGCGCCGTTGGATCGAAGCGGTTGAAGGTATTCGCCCAGACCACGCCTGCCTTAAGGGCACTCGCGACCTGCAGGATGCGACTCCCCTTCTCTGTCCAGATCCCGGCGGAGAGTCCGTATGCCGTGTTGTTCGCCTTCTCAATTGCCTCGGCAACGGTGCGGAAGGTGATGGTGGCCAGGACGGGCCCGAAGATCTCTTCGCGAGCGATGCGATGGCTCTGCGCCACGTTGGTGAAGAGTGTTGGACGGAAGAACCAGCCGCGCGTTGGCAGGTCGCAGGCGGGCTGCCAGATCTGGGCACCCTCGGCAACGCCGCTCGCAACGAGCTCACCGATGCTCTCCATCTGCGCCTTCGAGTTGATCGCGCCGATGTCGGTGTTCTTATCCATCGGATCGCCAATGCGCAGCATCGACATACGATCACGCAGCCGCGCCAGGAACTCTTCGGCGATCGACTCCTGCACAAGGAGGCGACTCCCCGCGCAGCAGACCTCGCCCTGATTGAAGAAGATGCCATTGACGACGCCTTCTACCGCCTGGTCAAGGGCCGCATCTTCAAAGACGATGTTCGCCGCCTTGCCGCCAAGTTCGAGGGTGAGGCCCTTCCCCTGCCCAGCGATCCCCTTGGCGATCGTGACGCCAACCGAGGTGCTGCCCGTAAAGGCGACCTTCGCGACGCGCGGATCGGTGACGATCGACATGCCGGTGCTGCCCGGGCCAGTGACGATGTTGACGACGCCGTCTGGGAGTTCGGCCTGACGGCAGACATCGGCGAAGAGGAGCGCCGTGAGCGGCGTGGTTGAAGCGGGCTTCAGCACCACGGTGTTCCCCGCTGCGAGTGCCGGGGCGATCTTCCACGCCAGCATGAGGAGTGGGAAATTCCACGGGATCACCTGCCCAACCACGCCGTGCGCCTCGGGTCGACGGCCAGGAACGGCGTACTCGAGCTTGTCGGCCCAGCCGGCGTAGTACCAGAAGTGCGCGGCGGCGAGTGGCACATCCACATCACGCGACTCGCGGATTGGCTTGCCAGAATCCATCGTCTCGGTGACGGCGAACTCCCGGCTGCGCTCCTGCAGGATGCGGCTGATGCGGTACAGGTATTTCGCCCGCTCCCGAGGGTGCAACTTCGACCAAACCTTGCGGTACGCGCGGTCTGCGGCCTCAATGGCGCGATCGGCGTCGGCGGGGGTCCCCTTTGCGATCTCGGCGAGGGGCTCCTCGGTAGCCGGGTTGTACGTGATCGTTACTTCGCCGCCTGAGGGGGCGCGCTCCTTCCCATCAATGAAGAGCCCGTAGCGCTGGCGAATCGTGACGATCTCACGGGATTCTGGCGCCGGGGCATAGGCCCATGGGCTAGCGCCCGAGAGGCCGGAGCTTGCGGGGGTCACGGTCGCGGCAGGGGCAGGGGCGGCCACGCCGGCGGCACGGGAGGCGCTCCGTCGAGGTGCTGCGCTCTTTGGTGTCTCTTCGCTCGGCATTGGTGCATCCTACCGCGCCGACCACTTCCAGCGGCGTGAGGTATCGCCTACCCTTCGCGCATGACAAACCATGGAACAGCGGCAACTCCCCCGTTCATGCCAACGATGCTCATTGATGGCGTCTCACGCGGGGCCACCGACGGCCGCACCTTCACGTTGCGCCATCCCGCTAGCGGGGCCGCAATCGGTGAGATCCCACATGCCACTCCAGCCGACGTTGCCGCCGCCATCACTGCAGCGCGGCGTGCATTTGACGCGGGGGGATGGCGCACGACACTCCCCGCTGAACGCGCACGACTCCTCCTTGCCCTCGCCGACGCCGTCGAGCGCGAGGCGGATCACTTTGCCGACCTAGAGGTCTGGCAGACGGGCACCGCGCGCAAGTTGCGACGCGACGGAGACATTCCCGCCGTTATCGATCACCTTCGCTACTTCGCTGGAATCTTGCGAGCCCCTGAGGGAATCGCCGCAGGCGAGTACACCGGGAACCACACCTCCATGATTCGGCGTGAACCGATTGGCGTTGCTGCACTCATTGCACCGTGGAACTATCCGCTGGCCATGGCGGTCTGGCAGGCGGCACCGGCTCTGGCGGCTGGGAACACCGTCGTCATGAAGCCGGCCAGCGCCACACCGCTCGCAGCACTTCGGTTGGCAGAGCTCGCGCGTGAGGTCGGCTTCCCTGCTGGCGTCGTGAATGTGATCACCGGGCCAGGGGTCGAGATCGGCGCGCGATTCGCCGCCGATCCGCGTATCGACATCATCGCCCTCACGGGCGATAGCGCCACGGGTCGTGAGCTGATGGCGGCAGGTGCCCCAACACTCAAGCGGCTACATCTGGAGCTTGGTGGCAAGGCGCCGTTTGTTGTCTTCGCCGACGCGGATATCGAAGCCGCCGCACGAGGGGCGGTGGCTGGGGCCTATGTCAATGGCGGCCAAGACTGCACCGCCGCGACGCGCCTCTACGCGCAGCGTGAGATCTTCGATCGGCTCGTTTCCCGCATTGCAGAGCTCACGGCACAGGTGCGCATCGGTGATCCATTCGATCCCGCAACCGATCTCGGCTCCTTAATCTCACGCACGCACCGCGATCGCGTCGCTGGCTACGTTGACCGCGCCGTGGCCGCAGGGGCGCGAATCGTGGCCGGCGGTAGCGCGCAGCCAAGTGGTGTTCCCGTAGAGGGCGCCTACTTTGCGCCAACGCTGATCGTCGGAGCTCAACAGTCAAGCGAGATTGTGCAGCAAGAGGTCTTTGGCCCCGTGCTCGTCGCTCTCCCATTCAGTGACGAGGCCGAGGCGATCAGCCTCGCGAATGACACACCATATGGTCTCGCCTCAAGCTGCTGGACAGCCGACGTTGCACGCGCCCATCGCATGGCGGCGGCCCTGAACTTTGGTTCGGTGCTCGTCAATGACCATCTCCCCTTCCTGAGTGAAATGCCGCATGGTGGCTTCAAGCAGTCGGGATTCGGCAAGGATCTCAGCCGCTACTCCTTCGAGGAGTACACGCAGATCAAGCACGTTGCGATTGAGCTCACCGGTGAGGCCGAGAAGGCGTGGCACTGGACAATCTTTGGCGACCCGAAGAGGTAGAACGACTTAGCTCCCGAGGAGCAGGTTCAGCCACGCATCGAGCGGCGAGTGTGTTGGGACATCAGGTTCAACGCGGCGCGCGCCAGAGCCCGGAGCATCGTCAGGGAGTGGTGCCGCATCCGCCGCCAGCACGAAGGGGCGCTCCACGGCGGAGCCGAGGCTATAGCCGCGTGCAACCAGCTCGAGGAAGGCCGCATCGTCGAGGAGCACGCGCTCGGCTGTGAGCGCGTCAGCCCGGGACTGGAGCGCCGCAGTCTCATCGCGCAGCTGCGCAAGGCGCGTATTCACCTGGATGACACCGACGAGATTCCGGCCAAACTCCACCACGAAGAGCGCCAGAATCAGCGCCTGCCCAATGAAGATGAGGGCGCCACGCGTGGTGCTGGTGCGTCGACGAATCATGACCCTCATGCGGTCAGTTTCCGCGCCACATCCATCGGCGTCAAGCGGGGGCATCGCACGGGGTGATAACCTGCGCGGCGTGTACTTCTATGAACTTCACGAGGCGGATGACGAACTCGCCATCGGCTTGACCCTGGCCCACGACGAGGCCTTCGCCCCGAGCGAGTTCCTGGCCATGGTGGAGACGGCTCGGAGCCGGGTGATCGAAACCTTTACCGAAGAGACCCTCGTTGAGGCGATCGCCGCTGAGCTGGAGCGTGAGCATGATTTTGCCGCTGCCGTGGATTCCCGGCTCGTGGCCGCAGTTGGCATCTCCTCCGAAGAGGGTGAGACGCGACTACTCGCACACGAAGGGGCAGGCGCCCACGCCGCTGATGAGGGCGAAGAGGAGGATCCCGACCTCGCCATCGCTGAGGCGCTGCTCTCGGGGCGGGAGCCGATCGGCCTACGTACCGCCGTCGTGGATCTGGAGAAGAACGAGTCGCTCGACTCCTAACGCCAACGAGGGAGAACTACCAGCGCGCGAGTCCCTTGGAGCCTGTCCACACGCGACTCATGATCGGAAGGCCATCTGTCGCCACGTCGACAAAATTTGGTTGAGATTGATTGATGATCACGGTCGGCAACATGCGCGTGCTGATCAATCGCGAGCCCGCAAACGTTGATTCGATCACGATCCCTTCGGAGGTCTCGACAGACCAGTTCTGATCAAAGACAAAGTTCCCCATTGAGTAGAAGACAGGCTTTCCATTGATGATCTCCATCGCACTCGCCCAGTGCGAATGTGAGCCGAGTACCATGTCGGCACCAGCCGTAATCGCAACCTTGGCCAATCGCCGCTGCGAGGGTGTCGGCTGGGACTGGAACTCGTCACCCCAATGGGGAAAGACGATCACGAAGTCTGCGCCAGCGGCGCGCGCGGCTCGAATCGAGGCACGCAACTCGGGCGTTCCAATAGGCGCACTTCCCGCTCGGGCGACGCGAGCGTGATATCCCGGATTTACCTGGTCAACGGCGACAATACCCACGGTGATGCCGCCCACCTGGGTGAGCCAGGGGCGCTGCGCCTCAGCGAGGTTCGCACCAGCGCCGCCGCTCTGCATGCCCGCCGCGCGCACAGCGCTTACCGTCTCTGGGATCCGTGCAATGCCTCCGTCACCGACGTGATTATTCGCGAGAGAGAGGAAGTCGAATCCCGCCTCCTTGATGACTCGTAGGAGCGCAGGGTTTCCCGTGAAGGTCGTCCCAGAGTTGTGCTGTTGCCACCGCTTCGGCGTTGGCGATTCAAGGTTTGCGATCGAAAGATCTGCATCTTGGAAGAGTGACCGCATCAGGCCGTTGATGCCTCCATCGCGCACAAGGTGCGCGGCGACGCGCGGCACGCCAAATTGGCTGCAGCAGGTCGTTCCGGTGATATCGGCAAATCCGCCGTCAAAGATCGAGTCGGCTCCGCGCGCGGTGCGCTTTGCTCGATAGGCAACGCCACGATCAAGGAGGATGTCACCGCCAGCTGCCAACGTCCATGCGGTCGCAGGGTCATAGGCAAGTGGCCCAGAGAGCCACTCGGCGGGGATGCTTGTGTCCACGGGGAGCTCGGCGCGCAGGGGCCACTCTGCGAGCGACGCAACGTGATACACGCCGACGATTGCCGCACCCTCCCAGGAGAGCGTGCGCAGTGCCGGCTCGAGGGCGGCGAGTCGAACGAAGCCGGCCGCCTTCTCATCGGCGGCGAGTGCCACCTTGAGCGCGCTGCGATCGGCGACAAGGGTCAGTCGCGCTGCGATTGAGGTGGCCGAGAGTCCGAGCGCCTCCAAGATGGCGGTCGACTCGGGCGCAATCAGGACGAGCTTGGTGATTGGCTGCCGCCCTCCCACCTCTGCAAGTCGCGCGAGCCCGGCGCTCGTGAGCGCGGTGAGGGTGCTGCGATAGCCAGCGACGGGGATCAGCGGACTCGATGTTTCGCTGGCGGGTGATGTCTGTGCGCCTGCTGAGGGGTCTGCACTTGCACCCGATGGCGCAGCCGACGTGGTGCAGGCGGCGGCGAGCAGGAGGGCCAGCGCGAGCGTGAACAGGCCGCGCCGTCGTGGGGATGGAGCCTCGTCCCGATCAGTCGTAATCACACCGCTATCCTACCCGCATGGAGCAACCTTTCCACCCTACGGGTCCAACGCTCATCGCCGCCGCGCTCAGTCAGGAGCGTGCCGCGCTTGAGGCGCTCGCTACGGACCTCACCCCCTACAGCATCCCTGGTCTCGCCGACGGGGCGCTGCTCACCGGTCTCATCGACGGACACCCGGTGGCACTCCTGCGATGCGGCGTTGGCAAGGTCGCCTCCGTCGTTGCGGTCACCGCGGCACTCGCCCTTGAGCCGCGCTGCGTCATCTCCGTTGGCTCTGCAGGTGCCCTTCATGCGGGATATCGCGTCGGCGACGTCCTGCTTGCAGAGAGCGTCCTGCAGCACGACTTTGCCGCTGCAGAGTCCGATGGCTTTCGACTCTTCGGCTACGGCTCGGATGTTCCCTCCACGGGCGAACCACTCCTCGTCGCTGATCCCGAACTGATCACTGCGGCATTCGCCGCCGCTGCACCAGCAACGGCGAGGCTTGGGATCAGCCTTCGTCGCGGACGAATCGCAACCGGCGACTGGTTCGTTGCCGACCCAGCGGTTCGCGATGCGATTGCTACGAGAAGCGCAGCGGACCTTGTCGAGATGGAGGGGGCGGCCATTGCCTACGCAGCGCGCGCGCACCACACCCCCTGGTTGGTGATTCGGAGCGTGAGTGACTCTGGCGATGGTGCAGCCACGCAAAGCTTCTGGGAGTACCTCGCCCTCGCCTCAAAGAACGCCGCAGAGATCGTTCGCGCCATCTTGCCCGCGCTGAAAGGCCGCTAGCCGCGCCCCGTTCCCAGCAGGATCTGCTGCGCGCGCGGGGCTGTGTGGCCAAAGAGACGGGTGGCCAGCGCGTCAACCGTCGCCGGTTGACCCGTCGTAAAAATCTGATGGGTCGGCAGCACGGGCGCCGATTCGGGTGCTGAATGACCAAGATGACCGGCGTCGGCCGCCGTTCCGCGACTCGATCCTGGTGCCTCGAGCCCATTCACCGCGATGATCTGCTGGATGAAGCTCGCCGTCGCCGCCGCAGAATCCACCACCGCAATTGGAGCGCCGAGCGCCGCATCGATTGCGCCGCGAATCAGTGGGAAGTGCGTACAACCGAGCAACAGGGTGTCGATACGCTCGCTCGGACTGCCGGCGAGAAAGGGATCAATCGCCGCGTGGATGGCGTCACTCATCTCTTGGGTGTTCGTGAGCCCTGCCTCAATAAGGGGGACCAGCTCGGAGGCGGCTCGCTCGAGCACCAACGTGCCAGGATTCTCATCCTTGATCGCCGCAAAGTAGGCACGCGACCGCACGGTGGCTACCGTTGCCAACACGCCGACCCGACCGGTGCGCGTGGCGAGCGCCGCTGCTGCCGCACCCGGTCGAATCACACCGATGATTGGCGTAGTGGGGTGCCGCTCGCGGAGATGCTCTAGTGCCACCGCGGTCGCAGTGTTGCAGGCAATGATGATCGCCTTGACGCCGCGCGCTACCAACTCATCGCTGAGCTCTTCGGCGAAGGTGCGCACCTCGGCTTCGCTCCGCGTGCCGTATGGGTGACGGGCACTATCACCAATGTAGATGGTGGATTCGGCTGGGAGACGGGCCTGTACCTCACGCAGCACGGTGAGGCCGCCGATTCCTGAATCAAAGAGGCCGATTGGGCGTGCGTCACTCATGAACTGACCGTAGCAGCCAGCGCAGACGGTCGTCGGCGCCGACCCTCGTGACGCGTAGGCCAGCGGCGTCGGCAAGGGCGCGCACCTCATCGGCCTGCCAGGCACGAATTGCAAACGGAGGTCGATCGGGATAGATCTGCGTGAGGAGGCCGTTCTCCCCAACCTCTCGATGGCGAATCTCCAGGAGGACGGTGTTGGTACGAGCCTGGGGGTCGGGCGTAATGCGGCTTTCGCGTCGAACCGGGCCGAAGTCGGTATCTGCACGCTCGAGGTCCAGGCTCCACTCACCCGCAACCTCATCGGCGAAGAGCTGTGGGTCCATACAGGTGGCATCGAGACCCACCTGCCCGCCACGTGCGCAGTGCACCGCTGCGGTTTGCAACAACGCTTCCAAGTCATCAGGAGCAGTCATGATCGAGAGGAGATCACCGCCGAGGATCACGAGACTGGCTGCGGTCCCCTCACCACGCCAGCGTCGGCCATCCGCAACGATCCAATCGGCCGAAGGGGCGCGTTCGGCGGCCAAGCTGAGGGCGGCCACATCGAGATCGACGCCGATCAGCTGCCGCTCAGCGGCGCCGAGAGCGGTCAGGATGCGACCTGCGCCACAACCAATCTCAAGAATTGGGCCAGTCGATTCCGCCGCTACCCCCTGCCAATACGCCAGGTCGCCGTCGGCGGCGAAGGTTAAGTCGCGCTCGTCGGCGAGCAGGCGACTCCGTATCTCAGATGCGGTTTCGCTCAGCGGGAGGGCTCCCAGCGTATGGTCTCGCCAGATTCCTTGCGCTTCGCTAGCGCACTAATCACCTCGAGGGCGGCCCGATTTGCAATCATCGCCGTCGACTCAGCCCAGTCGTACGGCGGTGAGACCTCAACAATGTCCATCCCCGCGATCGGCACCTGTGCAGCGATCTGCCGGAGCCCACGGAGCAGCTCGCGCGAGAGCATCCCGCCTGGCTCGGGTGTACCCGTCCCCGGCGCAAGTCCTGGGTCGACCACATCAATATCGAGGCTGATCCAGATTGCGTCTGGGCCGTCGAGGGCCTCGGCGATCGCCGTCGCGATGACCGCCTCGGAGCCGCGCTCCTCGATCTCGGTCATGAAGTGACTGCGCATGCCGTGGTCACGCATCCAACCGAGCGTCTCCTTGTCGGGGAAGTAGCCGCGCAGGCCAACCTGCACAAAGTTCTTACCGAGCACTGCGCCAGACTCAATGAGGCGACGCATCGGAGAACCGTGACTGTGGAGCGAGCCATAGCCATCAATCGAGGCGTCGGCGTGTGCATCGAAGTGCACGATGCCGATGCGCTGCGGCCACCGCATCTCCGCAATCGCCGTAGCATTCGGCCAGGTGATGGAGTGATCACCGCCGAGCACGATTGGAATGGCACCGGTCTCAGCCACCTCACGAACCTTGCGATAGATTGCGCCATGTCCATATTCAAGACGTCCTGGATAGACCAGTGCGTCACCAGCATCAACGGCGGTCAGTGCGGTGAAGGGCTCCACGCCAACCTGCAGGGAGTGGAGCGTGCCAGTTTGGTATTGCGCCTCTCGAATCGCGCGCGGACCGAACCGTGTTCCAGGACGGTGGGTCACCGCATCGTCAAATGGGGCGCCAATGATGGCGATGTCCGCCTTGCGACGGCGGATCTCGGCGACATCCTCGACCCACGGGAGTTGCGCGAAGCTGACCGGACCAACATACGAAGGGCGGTCGAGGGGATCGCGCTGCTCTGGGGTGCCGCTCCAGCCGAACGCGGCGAGGGAGGCGGCGAAGGGTGGGGTGTTCGGGCTCATATTGATCACCATTGATTCAGATGCGCCGCCGGTGCGAGCCGACGTCCAGCAGGGCGCGCGGTAATCCTACACCCCTCCAGGGGCAGATTTGAAGCCTAGACCGAGTCGATCTCACCCCGTGAGATCGCCGCCTCGGCCACGGCCACGAGGGCTATGGCGATGAACAGGCCCGTTGGGCTACCCAGTCCAATAATGCGCAGGGCGAGATAGCCGCCGATCAGGCCCCCCGCAAATAGCCCACGACGCAGGCTCCGACGACGGCGAACCCGCCACACACCTGGATGCCCGTGAAATGAACGCAGCTGCAAGAGTGCGACAAGCCCGAGCGTCACGGTGAGGGCGAGCGAACCGGCGACGCCAAGAGCACGCGTGGGTTCCGCAACAGGATCGATCGTCAGCGCGCCGAGGGTGGTGAGCATCGCCATAATCAGCGCACCAGCAGCGAGTACTCGGATGAGGCGCTGTTCCGCAGCGGGGATTCGTGGGGGTGCAGGAGGTACGACGGTCGTACGCAACACCTTCCCAGCAACTGGCGAGGCGGGCTGGTCATTCAGCGGCAGCTCAAGTTGCTCCGTGGGGCTGCGGCGCTCTCCGTCACGGAGCGTCATGCGGGCCTCCCGGCCGGGGCCTTCGAAGCTGGGCAGAGCTCACGATAGGAACAGTAGGTGCAGGTCATGAGCTCCGGCTTCGGCTCCATCACACCAGTAAGGATCCCCTCCGCGGCAAGCACGATCTGTTCTCGCGCCTTCATGATGCGTTTCGGTTCTACCGGAACGGTGGCAACGCGGCCAGTATCCAGGAATCGCAAGCTCACCTCGTCGGGGAGGCGACCCGTCGCAGCGCGCCACGCGAGCGCGTAGAGCTGCAGCTGTAGTGACTCCTTTGCCCGCTTACGACTCGCCTCCTCATCATCACGACCACCTGTCTTGTAGTCACTGACCACGACCCACTCATCGTCACCGAGTGGAAGGGTTGGCCGCAGCACGTCACCTGGAACATCGATGGTGGGGATCGGTGCGCTGCGGCCTTCGGGCGGAAGGGCCTGCACATCCACGCGATCCCAACGTCCGCGAATCTTGTGCCCGCCAAGTTCGAATGAGAAGTCCTGCTCTACGTAGGCCGGCACGTGACCCGTGGCGATCTCCTCACTGCGGAATCGCGCAATCGCCTCCTGGGCCGCTGTATGCCGAGCCTCTTCATGGCTGCGCGAAAGGAATCCGGCGCTTTGCCAACTGCGCTCCAGGGCGGCACAGAGCTGGTCGAGTTGCGGCGGTGCGCCGGCCATCTGGCCACGGTGGAATTCGGCCACAGCGGCGTGCATCGCAGCGCCGTAGGTTGCAGAGTGATGCGGCGGCAGTGGAATGCGAAGTCGCTGCTGATAGTGATACCGCAGCGGACAGGCAATGAAGGCCTCGATCGCCGTAAAGCTCAGGGTGAGCGGTGCACTCTCAGCCAGCACAGGTTCACGGTGCGGGAGTACTGGGAGTGGTGGGGCGACAATTGCGAGGCCCTCGATGGTGGAGGTCGGCTCACCCGTCAGCGGGAACTTCTCGAGCTGCTCTCGACTGAGGTCGAGTGCCTCCGCAATGAAGCGGCTGACCTTTCTCGGTCGCACGCCACCGCTGCTCCGCTCCGCAGCGGTGAGCGCTAGGCGCTCGCACGCCCTGGTCAGTGCGACGTAGGCGAGGCGTCGCTCCTCACGCAACGCCTCCTCTTCCTCCTCGGTTGCGCCTTCTGGGGTACGCGGATCGCGCGGCACCACATCATCAGCGCCCCCAAGTTCTGCCGCGAGCGCGAGGCGCGGCGGTCGACCTTTGGCTGGGAAGCGCCCCTCTACGAGGTTCGCAACAAAGATCACGGGGAACTCCAGCCCTTTCGCCTGGTGAATGGTGAGAAGTGCGACTGCGTCAAGGTCTGGATCAACATCGGCAGCCGACGGATCATCCCCCGCCTCGCCGAGCTCCTCGAGGTAGCGCACAAGGAATGGGGCGCGATCGAGCTCCAGCAGTCGGCTGCGCGAGCGCACCACATCGAAGAGGCGTCCGATGTTGCGGATTCGCTCGTCGGACTCTGGCGTGGCTTCACGGGTGAGCTCGGCGAGCAGGCCTGATTCACGCAGCCAGCGATAGAGCACCTCGCCGCTCGTTCGCTCCACGCTCTCTTGCACCACTCCTGCGAGACGTTCCAGGAGTCGATCTGTGGCCTCGTTCCCCGCCCCAACCGTGGCAAGGCTCTCGCGCAGCGAGATGTGGTCGCGGCGCGACTTGCCAACGGCGGCGGCCAGGATCGTGGGCGGCACCTTAAAGCGCGACTCGGCGGCGATGAGGAAGAGTGGCGCCGCGGCATCTGGGTCAGCCGCATGGCGCAGGCCCGCCAAGAGGAGGCGCACCTCGGGGCGATCGTAGAGACCGGCAGCGCCACTTGAGCGCCACGGGATGCCGAGCATGTTGAGGCTTCGGCCCACCTCCACGCTGTCAACGTTTGCGCGCACGAGCACCGCGTGATCGCGGGCGCGCCGTCCCCCCGCGATGGATTCGCGGATCTCGGCGGCGATCCAATCGGCCTCGTTTGCCGTGGTGCGGAATCGGCGGAAGGTCACCGGCAGCGAATCCCCGGGCATCCCCTCCGGCGTAAGCTCCTTGGAGATCCCGAGGCGAACCTCGAGTCGCTCGGGGTCGTTGAACCGAATGAGCCGCCGCGCCGCGGCCAGTACTGAGCCCGTACTTCGATAGTTCTTCGTCAAGACGACCTTGCTCGCATCAGGGTAGCGCTCGGTGAAGTTGAGGATGTTGCTGATCGCTGCCCCACGGAATCGATAGATTGATTGGTCGTCGTCGCCGACAACGGTGAGATTGCGTCGCCCATCCGCAAGCAGATCGACGAGTGCACCCTGTAGTCGGTTCGTATCTTGGTACTCGTCGACCAGAATCCAGCGATGCTGCTCCCGCGCGCGTGCAGCGACAAGGGGGTCGTCGAGCAGCAGCTCATAGGCGCGCAACACTTGATCCCCGAAATCAATGAGGCCACGCTCATTCAAGATCGTGCGATAGGTGCGCAGTGCCGCGCTCAGCTCCCCATGCTCGGTGGCGAGGAGATCTACGGCGTCGGCATACGAGACAAGGTTCCGCCGGAGCTCCAGATCGGCGATCGCCGGTGCGGCGCTCCGTGCCTCGCTCGCGCGTGCCTGGAGTTCGGTTGCGAACCCCTGGATCTCATCGGGACCAAGTGCCTCATCCTTGGCGCGTGAAAAGTAGGCGGCGATGTCACCGAGAAAGCGTGTCGGATCGCCGAGTGGCAAGAACCGCTTGAGGCCAAGTGCAAAGAGATGCTCGCGAAGGAGTAGCACGACTTCGGCGCGCCCCAAGACACGCAACTCGCCCGAGAGTCCCAAGCGATGGGCATTGGCGCGGAGCAGCTCGTCGCCCCACGCGTGGAAGGTCTTGATAGGGGTCGTGGCGTAGCCGTAGGGAACGAGGCGATCGACGCGCCCCTGCATCTCCTCCGCCGCACGCTCCGTAAATGTGAGCGCCAAGATCTCTTCTGGTTCGGCTCGCTTCTCGGCGATGAGCCAAGCGACACGGCGCGTGATGACTTGCGTCTTCCCTGTGCCTGCACCGGCCACGACGAGGAGTGGCCCCTCGCCGTGTGTGACGGCGGCGTACTGCTCATCGTTCAGATCATCAACAAGATGGGCGATCGTCGGCGTTGGCGCAGTGGGACGCTTCGGTGTGATCCCAGACCAGACCGGAAGCTGGGATCCACCCTCCCGCTCAGCCGCACCCTTGGCGCGCGAGGTCACCGTTGTGGAGCGGTAAAGGCAGGCTGCGCCAGGGCGGCGGCGATTGCCGCCGACTCCTCCTCGCCCAGGGTCCCCTCACCCCGGCCCAGAAGGACGCGCTTCACATAAATGCGCGTGCCGACGCGAGCATGCAGCGCGGTGATGACCACGCCACTCCCGACCGCGTCGAGGAGCGCCAGGGCGGTACTTTGGCCACCGCCAACATCTTCGAACGCTTGGAACTGGATGAGACCCATGCGACTGAGTGCACCGGGGGCGGCAGCCTCGAGGGCGGTGAGGCGCGTCCCCGCCGCATGTGACGTGACGCCGTGCTCGGTGACCCGCTCAAGCACCTGGGCGAATCGCTGCTCAGCGGTCAGCGGTTCGCTCCCAGAGACGAGCGCCGCGTAGTCGGCGCGGAGGCGGCGGAGGTTACGGATCGAAAGGAGGGCCACAAGGAGTGCGAACAGGGCAAGGAGCGCCCCCGCGATGCCGATGGCAAGGAGAACTTCGCTATCCACGGAGGCATCCTATCAGCCCCCACCGCCCACTAGACCTGGGTCAGGTATCCTCAGCGAACGAACCGGTGAGGAGGAGTCATGGCAAAACGAGAGAAGCGCTTCCGCCCCGACCAGCGCCCAAAGTTGAAGCCGCATGCCGACGCGCCCAAGCGCGGTTTGACCCCGGCCGAGGAGGTCGCGGCCGCCGCCTACGAGGCGACCCTCGCCGCCCCGAAGAACACCATCGTTTCGGGAACCTCCGCGCCGATCGGTAGTCGAGCGGCATCGGCGCAGCGGCTCACCGCTGAGATCGCCGAAGAGATGCCCATCGTGCGCCGCGACCTCCGTCGCATTCTGCTTACGTATGGCGCGATGCTCGCGCTGCTCGCCGCCATCTGGTTCGTCGCAACCAGAACCGGTTTCGTCGCCGCCTAGACCGCGCACGCACCCCCCCCCACCGCGCGTGGGATGAGCCCGCCTACAGTGCGCGTCCGATCGCGGCCCCAAGGAGCGCGCACATCGCCCCGAGCGCCACAGAGCCCACCGCGTAGGCTGCCGCACTCATCGTGTCTCCTGCCGTCACGAGACGAGAGAGCTGCAGGGAGAGCGCTGAGAAGGTCGTGAACCCGCCGAGCAGTCCAGTGATGAGGAGTGGCCGAAGCTCCGAGGGCACCATCGAGCGTTCGACGATGAGGGTCACCAGCAGCCCAGCGAGCAGGGAGCCGACGAGGTTGATTGTGAGGGTGCCGTGCTCCGCGAGCCAACCTGCTCGAGCAACAGCCTGGTCCATAAGTGCACGCGCGACGGCGCCAAACGCGCCGCCGAGGGCAACGAGCAGCAGCTCCACGCCGCTCATGGCGCCAAAACCTCGTCCATAAAGCTGCGACTCTTCGGCTCCGCGCCAAAGAGGAGATGCACCGCACCACGCAGCGCCCAGCTCACCTCACGTTGGGGGGCGGCCGGCAGCGTAAGTGCGACGAGCTCCTCTGGCGCAAAACGGCGCAATGCGCGCATGAGTCGCAATGCATCGCTGGAGAACGCCGCCCCAAGCGCATGGGCTGTACAGCGGATGCCCGCCCCTTCGTCATCCCAGCGAAGTGCCTCACCAGCGATGGGGGCGCGTCCACACGTCAGGCAGAGATCGAGTTCGGGGCCCTGCCCCGCGGCGTCTAGGAGCGCAAGTTCAGCCCAGCGCGCCACGAGTGCATCGGGTGCGCCAGCCTCCAAGAGATCCCAGGCGTGAAGGAGTAGCTCATAGAGTTCTGGTTCGGGCTGCTCATCGCTCGTTCCACGTTCCACCAGCTCTGCAACGTACCAAGCGACCGCCGCGCTGCCGAGTCGACTGCGCAAGCCGAGCCAAACTCGCACGCTCCGAACCTGCGTCACGGTATCGAACGTCCTCCCCGTGATCAGGGCAAGGTCAAGTTCAGCGAACGGTTCTACCCCCCCACCGAGCCGGCTGGTCGGCTTACGGACCCCCTTGGCGATCGCCTTGAACTTGCCGCGTGTGGCCGAAAGGAGGGTGAGCACACGATCGGCTTCACCGAAGCGGAATCGAGAGGTGACGACGGCCAGCGACGTAGTGCTTTGACGTGCAGGCATGTTGAGCAGGGTAGCATTGCCCCACAGCCGCGCCGCGTTCAATCGCGTCGGGTAAGGGGTAGGGGGGACGCGTGAGCGAACAGCAGCAACAGGGGGCCGGTGACCTGCTCAGCCTGAACCTCGACGAATTAGTGGCGGCAACTGATCGCACCATCCTTGGGCTGCTTACCGAATGGGAGGAGCCGATTACGGCCCCCATGTACGAGCAGATTCGCTATCACCTTGGCTACACCGATCCCGCCGCCCGACCTGGGAAGCGCATGCGCCCACTCCTCGGACTCCTCGCCTACGCCTCAATCTCGCCCGACTGGGATCGCGCACTCCCTGGTGCCGCGGCGGTAGAGCTTGGGCATAACTTCTCACTCGTCCACGATGACATCGAAGATGGTGATGCCGAGCGGCGCGGTCGGCCGACCCTCTGGGTGCGAGATGGTGTGCCGCACGCAATCAACACGGGTGATGCCCTCTTCACCATCAGCCGTGTTGCGCTCCATCACCTCACCACCCTCGGTTTCTCTGACACGAAGGTCCTTCGCCTCATGAAGCTCTACGACGAAACGTGCCTGCGCCTCTGCGAAGGGCAATTCATCGATATTGCCGCGAGCGCACGCACGGAGATGCAGAGCGTTGAACACTATTTCGAGATGATCGGCCGTAAGACTGCAGCCCTAATCTCTGGATCGGTAGAATCTGGCGCGATCCTTGCGAGCGACGACGAGGAGGTCATCAGGCACTTCCGAAACTTTGGCTGGGCCCTTGGGCTCGCCTTTCAGATCAACGATGACCTGCTTGGCATCTGGGGCGACGAGGCCGCTACGGGAAAAGAGGCGTCAGATCTCGCCCGCCATAAGAAGACGCTGCCGGTACTCCACGCCATGGAACAGGCCAGCCCCGCCGATCGCACCACTCTCACGAAGCTCTATGCCGAGCCAAACCCTGGTGCGGATGCAGTCGCTGCAGGATTAAAGGTTCTTGAGCGCACCGGATCACGCGAATACACCCGCATGCAGGCGCAGGAGTGGCGCGCCAAGGCCATTAGTGAGATCCGTAGTCTCTCGCAGCTCAACCCACGCGCCGTCGCCAAGCTTGAGGAGATTATTGACCGGGTGATCTCCGCCTAATCGGCATCCGGCTTCGCAGCAGATGAATCCCAGGTTACACGGACCTTCCCGACACGACGTCCGATCACCTTGATGACCGAGATCGCAAAGGGCGCAACCGCGACCCTGTCGCCCACGACGGGGACGCGACCGATGCGGTGATACACGAATCCTCCCACCGTGTCGTACTCCTCATCATCTTCAAGCTCGAGCGGTGGATCCACGAGCTCACCCAGCTGATCGATGTCTGCCCGGCCGTCCAAGATCGCCTCCCCATCGCGAACAAGCACCTTCATCGGCTCCTCTTCGTCAAACTCGTCTTGGATCTCACCGACGATCTCCTCCAGGAGGTCCTCAATCGTTACGAGGCCCGCCGTTCCACCGTACTCGTCGAGAACGATGGCCATATGTACGCGACGACGCTGCAGCTCATGGAGCAGGTCGTCGACCGACTGTGACTCGGGCACAAAGAGCGCGGGGCGCATGATGTCCCGCAGGCGTGGTCGGGGGCCTCCCGCCGCAATAATGCGCAGGAGGTCCTTTGCGTACAGGATGCCGACGATGTGGTCGACCGACTCCTTGTACAGGGGTGTACGACTGTGACCCTCGGTGAGCACCAGCGTGACCGCGTCGTCAAAACTTGCATCTTGGTCGATGGCCACGATATCGATGCGCGGCACCATCACTTCGTGCAGCTTGGAGTCGCTCAGCGACATCACGGCACTGATCATCTGCTCCTCTTCGGCCTCCAGCACACCTTGCTGGCTCCCCTGCTCCACGATCAGGCGAATCTCCGCGGCGGAGAGCTCTGGGGTGCGCGTTGGGTCAATCCCGAAGGGCTTTGAAATGAGCTTGGTGAGCGCCACGAGCACCCCCACCAACGGGCTCACGATCTTGGCAAAGAGCGTGATTGGCCCAGAGACCGCGAGTGCGATGCGATCAGGGTTGGCAAGGGCAAACCCCTTCGGGATCAACTCGCCAAGCACGATGGAGACCACAGAGACGACAGAGGTGACCAACAGGAGGGCAATCGTGTCGGCCTGGTCGGCAAGGAGGGCGATCCCTCGGAGGGGTTCGGCAACGAAGGTCACGATGCTCACGGCAGCGACCGCTGAGGCGAGTGCGCCGAGAAAGGTGATCGCGACCTGGATGACGGCGAGAAATCGCCCTGGATCTCGCATCAGCCGCTGGGCGCGCTTCGCGCGGCGATCGCCCGCCTCGGCCAGCTCGTCTAGGCGCGTGCGCCGCACGGAGACAAAGGCGATCTCGGCAGCAACGAAGAACCCGTTCACGAGGATGAGCAGCAGGATGACCAGGATGTCAGTGCCAAGCATCGCTACGCCTCTCGGATGATGCGGGCTGGAACTCCCACGGCCGTACAGCCATCAGGGATATCGGCGAGCACCACGGTGCCCGCTCCGGTCTTCGCGCCGATGCCAATGCCCGCGGGCGCAACGATGAGAGTCCCCACGCCGGTGAACGCATCCGCGCCGATCACCGTCGTATGCTTCTTTACGCCGTCGTAGTTCGCCGTAATCGTGCCCGCACCAATGTTCGCGCGCTCCCCCACCTCAGCGTCGCCAAGATAGGAGTGATGGCCAACCTTCGCTCCGGCCGCAAGGGTGGTCGCCTTCAACTCGGCAAAGTTCCCCACATGGCAGCCAGCCGAAATGGTGCAACCGGGTCGAATGTGCGCGAATGGGCCCACATCCACCTGCGACGCGAGTGTCGAGTTTTCTATCGCTGATGAGCGCACGGTGCAATCGTCGCCAATGGAAGTTGCCTCAATCCGTGAACCGCTGCCGATTCGCGTCCTCGCACCAATCGAGGTCGCTCCTAGCAGCGTCACGCCCGGCTCGATCACGACATCGGCGGCGATTGCTACCTGCACGTCAATCCACGCTGTCGTTGGATCGATCAACGCGACACCACGGTCGAGATGCCCCTCATTGATGCGCTCGCGGAGCGCAGCCAAGACGTCGGCAAACTGGTGGCGATCGTTCACCCCCTCAAGCTCGATCTCTGGCCCGTAGACGATTGGCGCTGGGGTGCCCGCGGCATGCGCTGCAGCAATCAGGTCGGTGAGATACAGCTCGCCGCTCGCCTTCGACGGCGCAATCGCTCCGAGCGCTTCGCTCAACCATGCTCGGTCAACGGCGTAGAGTCCAGCATTTACCGTGCCAATCGCACGCTGCTCGTCGGTGGCGTCACGCTCCTCAACGACGCACTCTGCAGTGCCATCGCTTGATTCAATCACCCGGCCGTAGCCCGTGGGGTCATCAGCATCGAAGGCTGCCAACGCGATCGGCGCGTTCGTCTCACGGCGAGCGGCAACAACTGCGCGCATCAGCGCGGCGGTGATGAGCGGCGTGTCGCCGCAGGCGATGAGGAGCTCCTTTGCAGAAGCTGGAAGGGCCGTGAGTGCGCACCGCACGGCGTCAGCGGTGCCGAGTGGTTTCGGCTGCTCCGCAACCGAGACCGCATCGCCCAGCATGGCAGCGAGGCCCGACGTGGCTGGCGAATGCACGACAATGGATTTCGTGGCGAATGCCTCCGAAGCGGCTGCCACGACCCAGCCAGCCATTGGCCGACCGAGCAGTTGGTGCAGCACCTTGGGAACCTGGGAGTGCATCCGCGATCCGACTCCGGCGGCAAGGATGATGGCCGTCACGCCCTCAAGGCGCTCCGGCCCGCGACTTGACGGGTTCATCCTGCGGCGCCGCCTCGCTTGGCGATCGCTTCGATCTCTACCAAGCCACCCTTCGGCAACGCAGCAACTTGAATCGTTGAGCGTGCTGGATATGGCTGCGTGAAGGCTCGACCGTAGATCTCATTGACGGTGGCAAAGTCGGCAAGGTCAACCAAGAAGATCGTCGTCTTTACGATGTCGTCGAAGCCGTAGCCCGCTGCGGCAAGGAGGGCGCCGAGGTTCGTGACCGCCTGTTCCGCCTGCGCAGCAACACCGTCAGCGAGTGCGCCAGTATCGGGATGGAGTCCGAGCTGGCCCGAACAGAAGAGCTCATTACCAGCAGCGATAGCCGGGCTGTATGGCCCGATCGCGGCAGGAATTCCAGCCCCGGTAATCGAACGCTTCACGCTGCTCCCCTTTCGCCAGAACCTGGCGCAATTAGTCTCGTGGCGATGAGAGAGGGCGTGAGGCCTTCCGGCGCCACGAGCTCCCCGCTCGCAAGAGCATTGGCGACCAGGGTTGCCCCCTCCTCTGCCTCTCGCTGTGAAGGATAGAGGAGGAAGAGGGTTGGCCCCGAGCCTGAGAGGGAGAGCGGGCGCCCGAGGAGGCGTCGCAAGGCGTGGTCGAAGGGACGGAGCCACGGCGCCACCGCCCGGGCTGGGGCGAGAAGGTCGTTCGCCGATGCCAGTGCGGCGGCCCGCTGCAAGAGCCCCTCCCCGCTCAGTCCGACCGTGAGTTCCGCCGCCAGATGGTGGGAGCTCACCAGGGCGGCGCCCTGTGTCGTGCCGCGGAGCCCGGCGGCGAATGCGGCAAATACCTCGGGGGTGCGCAGTGGCAGTCCAGCGGTAATCAACAGTAGTCCCAGGGGCGCACCGATCCAGGGGGCAAGCGCGGTAACCGCCTCCCCGCGCCCCTCCACGAGTGCTGGGGTGCCGACGAGGAACAGCGGAACATCTGAGCCAACCTCTGCGGCAACCTTGTGCAGCACCTCGTCATCCACATCCAAATCGAAGAGTTCGATGGCACCGCGCAGCGTTGCGGCAGCATCGCTTGAACCGCCCCCCAAGCCCGCCGCAACGGGGAGGCGCTTCTCCAGCACGATCTCCACGGGAGGGACGTCGCACACGCGGCGCAGCGCGGCGAGCGCCACAGCGCAAAGATTCTCGCCGTCAAGTTGCAGCGGCACACCAGCAAGCCGAATCGAATCTGCCCCCTCAGTCGATCGACGGAGCGAGAGGCGATCGCCCGCCTCGAACTGCGCCACGACAGAATGAAGTTCGTGGTACCCATCTGACCGCTTACCAACAATGGCAAGCGACAAATTAATCTTGCCATGCGCCACGATCTCAACCGTTGGATCAGCTTCTGGCAGGGTACGCGTCGTGTTTCGCTCAGGCGCCCCTGATGCCCCCCTTGTACTTCGCCGGGCAACCGCAGCGCGCGCGGCGTTGGTTGGCACGCCCCCGTCGAGCCCCGGGAGTTCAGCCAGGAGGCGGATCCAGTCCTTCACCGAAAGTGTTTGCGCACGCTGGTCGGGACTGAGATTGGCGCGACCGAGTGCCGCGACGATATCGCTCTCGAGGATTTGCAGCGCGCGAGGAAGTGCATTCCGCAGCTTCTTCCGCCGTTCTCGAAATCCTGCCTGCACAAGTCGCCAGAGGCGCTCCTCGTCGTGCGGGCTCAAGGTGAACGCGCCATCACCTGTGCGATGCTCAAGGAGCAAGATCGCCGAGTCCACCCCAGGCACAGGATCAAACGCCTCACGGGGCACTCGCGCGACGATTGAAGCAGCTGTTCTGGCCTGCACAAACGCGGTGAGGTACGACCAGTCGCCCGGTGCGGCAGCCACTCGCTCGGCCACCTCTAACTGCACCAACAGCACGATGCGTGCGGGGGGAACCGAGAGTAGCAACAGCCGATGCAGCAGTGGGCTCGTGACGTGATACGGAATGTTTGCAATGACGCGCCAACTGCCACGAGAGGGCGCGAACGACTCGAGATCGACCGTAAGCGCATCGCCGTGGATGAGGGTCAACTGTCCCGCATTGATCTGCGTTGCAAACTTGTGTTGAAGGCGCGGGATGAGGTCCTTATCAAGCTCCACAGCAACGACGCTGGCGCCACTGGCAAGGAGTGCCTCAGTCAAGAAGCCGAGCCCTGGACCAATCTCCAGGACAAGCTCCCCTGGAGTGGGCGCTCCCGCCTGCACGATGCGATCTCGCACGTTCAGGTCGTGCAAGAAGTTCTGGCTGAGGCGCTTCTTCGCCGCATGGCCATCGATTCGTCCACGGCCTGGTGCAGTTTGATACATTGGGCTCATACGGGCACTGCCGAACCGATGCGCCATTGTGCGTGAACTTCGAGGCCGGCGCTCGGATCCTGATAGGCGGCTCGTTGATCGCGCAACAGGGCGTCACCTGCGGCGCCGATCATTGCGGCATTATCGGTGCACCACTTCAGCGGCGGCACGACCAGGTGGCGACGTTCGTCGTTCGCAACACTCGCAAGTGCAGTGCGGAGCGGTCCATTGGCCGCGACTCCACCGCCAATCACCAGCGAGCAGTCTGGGTTGGCGTGGAGTGCACGCTGGACTCCGACACGTAACGCCGCAACGATGGCCTGCTCCGTCGCGGCAGCGATGGCGATCGCTGCATCCTCTGGGAGTGGGTGCTCGGCGAACTGCCGTGTGAGCGAGGCGGCACGGCCAGGGTTGCGATCGGTGAACCCGCTCGCAGCGAGCGCCTGCCGAATTGCTGCGGTTTTGACCCCACTAAACGAGAAATCGTAGGGCCGCTCCGTTTTCGCAATCGGCAGCGGCGTGATCCGGGCACCGCGGGGGAGCTGCGCGGCTAGTGCTGAGAGCGCCGCCCCACCTGGATATGGGGCACCGAGGAGGCGTGCAATCTTGTCGAATGCCTCACCCGCTGCGTCGTCGATCGTGCCTCCGAGGCGCTGGATCGCCCCGTCACGCTCGATCCGCACCAGTAACGTGTGACCACCAGAGACCACGAGCCCGATCGCGGGGAGCATCGGCGCTGCAGCCTCTGCCGTCTCGCGAAGCCAAGCCGCACGCAGGTGACCCTCCAGGTGATTCACGGGGAGGACTGGGAGGCCTCGCCCCCACGCCCATGCACTACCCACGCCAGCACCCACGAGGAGGGAGCCGACAAGTCCGGGGCCGGTTGTCAGCGCTACTCCCTCTATCTTGCCCGCAATCCCGAGCCCCTCAGCCTCGGTTAACACCTCATCGAGGAGTCGAGGCAGCCACTCATGGTGGGCACGCGCAGCAACCTCTGGAATCACGCCACCAAATGATGCATGAATCGCTGTCTGGCTCGCCACACGTTCAGCAATGACGTCGCGACCGCCGCGAATGAGTGCAACCGCGCTCTCATCACAGCTCGATTCGATCGCCAGCAAGAGGCGCTCACTCATGGCCAAGGCGCTCCTCGGCGCGAGCCCGCAACGCAGCTTCAGCGGCCTGCTGCCCTGGGCTCCCAAGTTCGGCGGTCGTCATCACCAGCGCATCCTCGCCGTTATCGTCGTAGTAGCGAATGCGGCGGCCTACCTCGATGAAGCCGAACGCAAGATACAGCCGCTGGGCGTCGATATTCGATACCCGCACATCGAGTGTTGCCACGCGAGCGCCACCCCGTCGCGCCTCCTCAAGGAGCTCCAGCAGGAGTGCGGTTGCCACCCCCGTACGTCGATGCTCGGGGAGCACCGCCATCGTCGTGATATGTGCCTCGTCGACCATCAGCCAGATACCGCCAAAGCCTACGAGTGTGCCCCCCAGTCGAGCGCCGAGGTAGCGTGCCAATCGATTTGTCGTGAGCTCTGTGGTGTAGGCGCTCGTTGGCCAAGGCGCGCTGAACGAGCGGCCCTCAATCACCGCAACCTCGTCGAGATCCTTGATGGTGAGGGGCGCCACGACGAATGGGCGCATCAGCGTGCCTCGCTTCCGCGAGCGGGGGCCGGATAGCGCAGGGTGACATGGGCGACGGCTGGCCCAGCTCCGCGAACTAGGGCGCCCGCAACAGCTCCCCTGCTCTCCTTCTCCGTGAGGTGCGGGGATGCAACATCGCGCGGCACAACAACTGCGCCCGCCTCCGAGACTTCAAGCGATTCACGGGTTCCGAGCGGAATGGACACCGATCGTTGCGCGGCCTGCCAGAGTGCTCGATCAGAGGCGCTCTCGCGCAGCGGGATAGCCAACGCAGCGGTCATCCCACCTGCAACCGAGGCCGCAACACGAATTCCGCTGTAGCTTCCAGGGCCACTCCCGACGACAACGGCGGAGAGCGCGGCACGCTCCCCCGCGCTCGGAAGGAGGTTGGTGATCCGCTGCAAGAGTGGTTGGTCGTACAAGTAGTCCTCGACAACACAGTTCGGGACTCCACCACGCTCCTCCACCAGCGCAACGATGCTGAAGCCGAGGGATCCATCAAGCACCAGGATGCGTGGACTACTCATGTGCCAGCCCCAACGCACTGTGACCAGGGGCGCCCAACCCCGCTCTCAAGGCGGCGACGAGCGCTGGTCGCGCGCCGCGGATCTCCGCGGATCGTGTGCCCCCATCGTCGGTCGCCTCGAGATGCACGCTCAACACATCGGTGCCCGCTCCTCCAAGTCCCTCAAGGTTCTCGGGCCACTCAATCAGGGTCACTCCGTGCCGTTGACGCTCATCGATCACGCCAGCGCGCAGGGCATCGCTGCCGACAGGGAGTCGATAGGCGTCAACATGCCAGATCGGCAGGTCGCCGCGGTGCTCAGAGATGAGGATGAACGTTGGCGAGGTGAGTTCAGGCTCCGCATGGAGCGCAGCTCCAATGGCACGAGCGAGCGTTGTCTTGCCACTCCCGAGGTCGCCACTGAGGAGCACCCTGTCGCCCGCTTGGAGCGTTGAGCCGATCACCGCGCCAAGCGAGGTGGTGGCGTCGAGGTTCCCGAGCGTAATGGTGACGACGTTCACGCGGTCAAGCGCTGTAGATCACCAAGGGGGAGTGCGACAAGTTCGCCGTTGATCTCGAGCGCGCCCTGCGGATCGGATGGTTGTGCATCGGCGAGACCGCGCCATGTTCCGTAGGCGCCCGCACGGGGGCCGCCGATCACCACCGTATCTACATCCGAGCGCTCCCCGCGGCCACGTGCCACCAATGTGGTGAGGCCGGCCGGGTGCCGCTCAAGTCGCACCGCGATTCCGTTGAGGCCCTGGAGCACTTTCCCGAGTTCCGTTGCCCATGCATCACTCTCACGGCGTCCGCCGAGGACCAAGAGGCCAAATGGCGCGAGGGCAACGCCGGCGGCCACCCTGCGATCGATCGAGGCGCTCAGCGCCTCGCGCTCGCCATCACTCAGGCTCCCCACCACTAGTCCACGAATCCCGACGGCACGAGCCCGCAACACTGTCTCAGGGGAGACCGAGACCACCGCCAAGATCCCTGCCTCGTGCGCCGCGGCCCATCTGCGACTATCCGGCTCGGAGGCCGAGAAATAGAGGCTCCCCTCAACCTCGTCGCCAAGGAGCAGCCGACCACCGAGACCCCCCGTCGCGCTCGCCGAGCGCGGCAGCAGCATGAGCGACGCCTCGATGGGCAGCACCCGCACCGACAACGCCCCAGCGGGTAGTTGCGTCACATCCACCGCTAGCGTGCCACGTGCGACCACGGCACCGACCAGACCCCCACGCAGCGGGGCCACGATCGTCTCGCCCGCACGATCAATCTCAACGTTGACGATCTCCCCCGCCTCAACAGCGACGGCGATCGCCTGATCTGACAGCAGTGCGTGCTCTTCTGCGCGAACGCGCATCACCACCACGTCATCTGGACGATCCGTGATCACGAGCAGATCACCAGCGGGGAGGAGCAGCTGATCAGCACACGCGCGAACCAGATCGACACCGGTCGTTTCGGAGAGCTGCTCCGTACCGAGTGCTGCAACCACCCCCGCGGTGTCAAGCAGGACCGTCGAGCGCCCAGGCGGCACGAGCGGCGAGAGTGCAGCGAGCGGCACCGCACCAGACGCAACGTGCGCCGCAAGCGGTCCGGTAACGATCAGCACCTCACCCATCACTGCCGCACGCTGCTCGCCCACGCGTTCGGCGAGCGACTGCAGTGCGTCCACGTATGCGGCGACGCGAACCTGGTCGCCAACGATGGAGCGCCCCGACATTGGACGATCCGCAATGTCGCCAAGGAGATCGGCAACTGCGGCCCGGTCGTACCTTCCAAGTGATCGCAAGACAGAGTCACAGCGGCGACGACGCTCCGTGGGATCTACTGGGACGAGTGCCGCTTCGTCAATCTGCGCAAGCTCGCCGACGGCTCCAGGGGCCGCCCAAACCACCCTCCCCGCATCGTGGGCAATATCGATAATCCGAACCGGGACACCGAACGCCTCGGCGCAGCGACCCGTCGCACGGCCCAGGGAACTCGGATCTCCGCGGAGTACGGTGGAGATCTCGCCACGCTCTTGCACGCCAGCGGCACTCTGCAACGTTGCCTCCACCGCAGTGCGATAAGCTCCCGTAGGCAGCGTGATACTGCTCAGTAGCTGTGTCGGCTCCGCATCAGACATCAGCGCATAAAAACTGCGATCAGCGTCCTCACGGATCAGTAGGTACGACGACCGCGTCATTGCTGATTCACGTAGTGATATCCCCGCAAGTCGCGCAGCGCCACGGGTTCGCCGGTCACCGTGTACACCCGTGCAAGCCGATTTGTGTAGCTCGTTGAAACCTCATTCGTAATCGTCTTCCGGCGCTTGGCCACGTCCACTGGTTCAATCAGGTCAGACCCAGATGCGCCAATGAAGACCACCTCATCCGCTTCGCTCAGATCTCTCTCGGGATGGTCGGTGGCATCGATCGTTATAGAGTCCATCGCGATGGTGCCCACAACTGGGAGGCGTACGCCTCGTATCAGCACCTCGGCGACTCCCCGCTCGTGATACGAGATGCCATCGGCGTAACCAATCGGCAGGGTGATGATTCTTGACTCGCGCGCTGCGATGAATGCTGGCCCGTAGCCCACGCCATGCCCAGCGGGGAGCGTCGCGATCCGCACGGGGCGCGCAGCGAGTCCATAGACGCGCTCAATACCAATCGCCGCAGCCGTCATCGTTGGACGAAGGGCATTCGGTACAACGCCAAACAGTGCAATTCCTACACGTGCGACCTGCTGCGTATCACCGATGGTGAGTAATCCACCAGAGCCGACAATGTGGGATTCAAGCTCGGGAGCCTTGGTTGCAGCCTGCTCAAGCACCTCCTCTTGCAGACGGGATCGATCAACGTCCTCGGCAGCGCTGAGATGGCTCCAGATGCTGCGAAGCACAATATTCGGATTGCTCCGCAGCGCAGCGATCTGGATGGCGAGTTCTGCTGGCAAAATCCCATCGCGACCGAGTCCGGTATCCACCTCGATATCGACACTGAGCGGCGCAAGACCAGCCAGATCGGCGGAGATCAGTTCACGAACCACTGCGGGCGACGATGCGGTGACGCCGATCCCCGTGGCGGCGGCATCGCGCAGGTGCGCTGGAGCAACGCGCCAGAGGACCCGCACGGGGTCGGCGATGCCGGCGTCGCGTAACTCTTGCGCTTCATCGAAGGTTGCGACCAGCACAGCACGTGCGCCAGCCTCGAGTGCAGCACGCGCCACAGGCACGGCGCCGAGGCCGTAGGCGTCCGCCTTCAGCACGACATCGAGGTGGCCGCCAGCGGGGAGCCTCCCCTTGAGCGCGCGAACATTTGTCGCGATCGCATCGAGCCGCACCTCTACCCAGGCATCACGCCCAAGTGCCGGTAGCCCAACCTCCTGGATGCGTTCGGGTAACCCGCTCATCCGTGCGCCTTCCCAGCCGGCTCCGAGGAGAGGGCCAGCTCTTCGCGTCGAAGCGC
This sequence comes from Candidatus Limnocylindrus sp., assembly GCA_040397175.1. GTDB lineage: Bacteria > Chloroflexota > Limnocylindria > Limnocylindrales > Limnocylindraceae > Limnocylindrus. The sequence continues at coordinate 183,362 of JBBAWM010000002.1, forward strand.
CCTAATGCGCTCAATCCGGGCCAGGAGCGCGGTCTCCGCAGCGTCCAAGTCTTCGCCAATCTGCGGCGGAAACAAATAACGGCCACCCGCCGTGCGGACCGCGTACGCGATTGCAATTGCGTACTCGCGCTCGTGGCTGATCGAGAGCGCGATGTGCTGGATGCCGAGCTGTGTGGCGCGTGCTGCGGCTCGCTCATGAAGGCGGACCGAAGGCTGTCCCGTTGGGAGGCGTTCCACCTCAATCTCCTGCCAACCGATGCCTCGCACACCGAGTCCCAACACCTTTGAAACCGCTTCCTTCGCCGCCCAGCGTCCAGCCATCGTCTCCGGGCGGCCGCGTACGTAGGAGCGCTCAGCGTCGGTCAGCACCCGCCGCTCAAACCGTTCTGGATGGCGTCGTAAGACGCTCGCAATGCGATCCACGCGAATGATGTCGATACCGATCTCCGGCGTGCTCGTGGGGAGCTCTCCGCCGTCCATCACTCGACGGTGACAGACTTCGCCAAGTTCTTCGGCTGATCAATGTCAGCACCCGCAAGCAGCGCCATCTCATAGGAGAAGCGCTGCAGCGGAATCGTTGCAATGAGTGCAGCGATCTCGGGGCGCGCGGCGGGGATCGCCACTGCATCGGTTGCAAAGCTCGACCAATCATCCACACCAGAGAGGATCGCAATCACTGGCGCCGATCGAGCGCGTGACTCCATGAGGTTGCTCACCAGCTTCGGAAGCACTGGTGAGTTCAGCACCACTGCCACCACAGGGTGGTCAGCGCCAAGGAGACTGATCGGGCCATGCTTCATCTCACCCGCGGCAATCCCCTCGGCGTGGATATAGGCAAGCTCTTTCAGCTTTAGGGCCCCCTCAAACGCGGTAGCTATACCTGCTCCACGGCTGACAAACATGAAGCCGCTTGCGCTGAAATACTTCTTTGCAATTGCTGGAAGTGCGTCTGACGAATCAAGTGCAGCCGAGGCCATCGCAGGGATCGTGAGCAGATCGGTCGACCAAGATTTCAGCTCCTCTGCGGTCAACGCTCCCGCACGCCGCGCCATGTCCAGCGTGACGAGCAGCGTCACAAGCGCTTGCGAAGTGTAGCTCTTGGTCGCAGCAACCGAGATCTCCGTGCCGGCTTGGAGCAAGACAACCGCATCAGCTTCTCGTGTCAGCGACGATCCCGCGGCATTCACGATCGCGAGCACCGTCGCACCAGCTGCCTTCGAAATTCGGACGGCACCAAGCGTGTCAGCCGTTTCCCCTGATTGGGAGACAGCAATGACCAGGCTGGAGCCGCCGAGCGCGGGCGGATCGTATCGGAACTCACTCGCAACGGTCACACGCACTGGTACGCGCAAGAGACGCTCAGCGAGCGTGGCCGCGGTGAGTGACGCGTAGTATGCCGAGCCGCACGCGACGATCTCAATGGACCGCGCTGCACTTAGTGCCGGGGCGATTGCATCGAGCTCACTGATCTCAACCCCACCAGCCGATACACGTCCAAGCATCGCGGCAGAGAGCGCGCGAGGCTGCTCATCCATCTCCTTGCGCATAAAGTGGTCGTACCCTTCTTTCCGTGCTGCGGCACCGTCCCAGGTAATTGTTTCAACCTTTGGAGTGAACTTCGCACCGGCGGCGTCATAGAGGGTGATTCCCCCACGCTGCAAATCGGCGAGGTCGCCGTCGCGCAAGAAGACAATCTTGTTGGTGTGCTCAAGGATCGCAACCGGGTCAGAGGCAAGGAACTGCTCCCCTTCGCCGAGACCCACCACAAGCGGCGCCTCGCGGCGGGCCGCAATGATTCGACCGGGCTCGCCGCGGTGCATCACCACGAGGGCCCACTGCCCGTGCAGGCGAGGGAGAACCGCCGCTACTGCAAGGCGAATGTCGCCCTGATAGGCGTCCTCAATGAGGTGGGCGATCACTTCGGTGTCGACGTCGCTGGAGAGGGTGTGCCCCTTGCCCGTCAACTCGCGCTGTAGCTCGGCGTAGTTCTCAATGATTCCGTTGTGGATGATGGCGATCTCGCCGTGCTCATCCATGTGGGGGTGAGCGTTCAGGTCGGTTGGCGCACCATGGGTGGCCCACCGCGTGTGGGCGATTCCAGCGATCGAACCGGCTGGTAGTTCGCCCACGACGCCTTCGAGGTTGGCAAGGCGGCCCGCACGCTTGCGCATGGTGATCTCGCCCCCTGTAGCCGCAACGGCGATCCCTGCGGAGTCGTAGCCACGGTACTCAAGGAGGCGCAGCCCCTCGATCAACGTCGTCGAGACGTCGCGTGAGCCGATATAGCCGACGATCCCGCACATGGCGGTAGTCTACCGCCCGCGTACGAGGCTCGCGGCGACCTCCAATAGACGCTCGACGGCGGCGGTGACCGCTGCGTGGTCGGGACCCTCGCCCATCACACGGAGCACGGGCTCGGTCCCCGAGAGGCGCACAAGGACGCGTCCGCCTGTCTGTGCGAGTGCCGCCCCAGCCTGCCGAATGGCGTTCTGGAGATCCGGCTCTGCGAGCAGTCGCTCCCCCTCCCCTGGGGGAACCGGCACCGTTCGCTGGAGTTGCGGATCGAGCGGAATGGCGTCTGCAAGTTCCCCAATGGGGATCCCCGCCCGGGCAACCAACCCGAGCACGGTAATCGCACTGAGGAGTCCGTCACCAGTCGGCGAGAGCTCCGTGAAGAGGAGATGGCCGCTCTTCTCGCCACCGAAGCCACCCTGGCCAGTGGCGAGTCGTTCGGCAATGTGACGGTCACCGACGGGGGTCCGCTCAAGCGTGATCCCGTGCGCCGCAAGGTGGCGCTCCACGCCGCTGTTGGTCAGCACCGTTGCAACGGTGCGCTCCGACCCGACAACTCCACGCCCCTTCCGATCCAAGGCAATGAGAGCGATCAAGACGTCACCATCAATGGCTCTTCCGCTCGCGTCGACCACGACACAGCGGTCAGCATCACCATCGAGCGCAATGCCGAGGTCAGCGCCGTGCGCGCGCACCTGCACGCCGAGCGCTTCAGGGTCGGTGGCACCAACGCCGTCATTGATAATGCCACCCCCCATGGCGAACGGCACGACCGTCGCGCCCGTGGCAGCGAGCGCTGCCACGGCGAATGGGGAGGCGGCGCCATGCGCGGCATCGACCACCACGCTCAAGGCGCTGGCACCCACGGTGCGCGCAAGCTCCACCAGCGTTCGCGCATATCGATCTCGATACGCCTGCGCCTCAGACTCGTGGGTATCCGATGGCGCAACCACCCGTAGGCCTGCTTGCAGAGCGCCTTCCATGGACGCCTCAAGCGCTCGCTCCTGCGCATCAGGAGCCTTTCGCCCATCGCGTGCGAGCACCTTCAGGCCGTTGTATTCAACAGGGTTATGCGATGCGGTGATCACCACACCACAGGCGGCGCGCGGCTCGCCGGCAACGAGCGAGGCCAACCCCGGCGTTGGAATCACACCAACGTCAATGACTGTGCCACCGTGGGCCTCAATGGCACCGGCCAGCGCGCTGGTAAGTGCGGGGCCGCTCGGTCGCGTATCGCGACCAAGGAGCACCAGCCCTGCCGGATGCTGCTGCATGAGGGCGACGCCGAGTGCGGCAGCTATTTCAACGGTGAGTGTCTCGCCAGCGATCCCGCGGATCCCATCGGTGCCGAAGCGAACCGTGGTCACGGTGTTCCTTGCGCTAGATCAGCGCTTGGTGAACTGCTTCGCCTTGCGTGCGCGTCGGAGACCGTACTTCTTGCGCTCCTTGGCGCGCGGATCGCGCGTCAGGAACCCGGCCTGGCGGAGTGGTAGTCGATACGCCTCTGGATCGGCCGAAAGAAGTGCTCGTGAAATGCCGTGGCGAATTGCGCCAGCCTGGCCGGAGATACCACCACCCTCAACCTTTACCATCGCGTTGAATCGACCCTCGGTGCCGGTGACTCGGTACGGTGCGAAGACTTCAGACTGCGGAACGGCACCGCCGAAGTGCTGCTCGTAGGTGCGTCCATTGATGACGATCTGACCCTCACCAGCAACGAGGCGAACGCGCGCGATCGAGGTCTTACGACGACCGGTTCCCTGGTAATACGGCAAACTGGCCACGCTCTTCTCCTTCGGGCTCACGCGAGGGGCTCCGGCTTCTGTGGAGCGTGCGGATGATCCGCATCGGCATAGACCTTCAACTTACGAATCTGTGCATTGCCGAGCTTCGTCTTTGGGAGCATGCCCTTAACGGCTCGACGAATCGCCTCGTTCGGCTTGCGCTTCAGCAGGTCGCCGAGGACTTCCATGCGATAGCCGCCTGGCTGGCCGGAGTGGGAGTGGTACTTCTTTGACAGGAGTCGGTCGCCCGTGACAACCAACTTTGCGGAGTTGATCACGATCACGAAGTCGCCCGAATCGAGGTGGTCAGCGAAAGTTGGCTTCCCCTTCCCCATCAGCGTTGAGGCCACCTTTGTCGCGAGTCGGCCAAGGGTCTGACCCTCGGCATCGATCACGAACCAGCGGCGCTCGATTTCAGCGGCGCGGGGTGTCCAGGTCTTCGTGTTCATCTGATCCTCCTAGATCAATTCAAGCTGCACGAGCGGCGCCGAATCGCCTTGTCGAATGCCAATCTTGGTGATGCGGCAGTAGCCCGACGTGCGGTTCGCATACTTCGGCACGATCTCATCAAAGAGCTTCTCAACGACGAGCGGCTCTTCTGGCAGGGCTGCAATCACGGCGCGTCGGGCTGAAAGGCCACCCTTCTTGGCGAGCGTAATGATCTGCTCAACCTGCGGGCGAATCTCCTTGGCCTTGGCCTCCGTCGTCTGCACGCGCTCGTAGCGCAGCACCGAAACGATCAGGTTCTTGTACAGCGCGAGGCGCGGCCCTTGCTTGCGGGAGAGCTTACGTCCGCCAATCGCGTGCGAAGTCATTAGGCTTTCTCCTCGTCGTCTGCGTCGCTCTCATCTTCATCGAAGATGGCATCGGCAGGGATGCTGCTCTCAGGCACGTCAAAACCGCGCTCAACAAGCTTCTCGCGGACCTCGTTCAGGCTCTTCTGACCGAAGTTGCGCAGCTTGAGGAGCTCCATCTCCCCGCCATCAAGGGCGGTGAGGAGCTGGCGCACCTTCAGGATGCCCGCTCGCTTCAGCGCGTTATAGGCGCGCATTGGCAGATCAAGGTCTTCAATCGAGAGGTCGAGCAGGTTGCCACCGGCCTCTACCGCTGGCGCCGCAACTGGGGCCTCGCCGAGGCCAGAGAATGCGGTGAACTGGTTGACCAGGATTGCTGCAGCCTTGCGGACAGCGGCCTCCGGCGTAATCGTGCCGTCGGTCTCGATCTCAAGGATGAGCTTCTCGCGGTCGACGTCCTGGCCGACGCGCGTGTTCTCAACGGTGAAGTTGACCTTGCGGACTGGTGTGAAGATTGCGTCCACGCTCATCACGCCCCGTGGTCGAACCTCGCCCTCAGGGTCCGCATCAACGCGGTCTGAAGAGACGTAGCCAACACCGGTCTCAACGACGAGCGTGGCTTCAATGCCCGCCTTGTCGGAGTCGAGCGTTGCAAGAACCAGCTCCGGGTTAACGATCTCAACCTGGCCATTCGGCTTGATGTCGCCAGCGGTGACCGGGCCAGCCCCCTTCTTTGAAAGGGTCAGCTCGATGCGCTCCTTCGCAAAGCTGCGGAGGCGAATCTTCTTAACGTTCAGAAGGATCTGCACAACGTCTTCGCGGACGCCTGGCAGCGAGGAGAACTCCTGCATCACGCCATCGATCTGCACGGCGGTGACTGCAGCACCTTCCAGCGATCCGAGAAGCACGCGGCGAAGCGCGTTGCCGAGGGTGACGCCGTAGCCTGGCGCGAATGGGCCGGCCTCGTACTTGCCGTACGAACCGAGCTCCTCGAGCGGGGCGATCTTGGTGGTCAGTGCATCGGACATGTTCTCTCTCCCTCTTACCGCGAGTAGAACTCGACGACGAGTTGTTCATTGAAGTCGCCCGGCATCTGATCGCGCCGCGGAGCAGCGACCACCGTACCGGTCAACTTTGTGGCATCCACGCGGAGCCACTCCTGAATGCCGTTGCCTGAAAGTGAGCCTGCGGCCTCCTTGAACGGCCCAATGTCGGCTCGCCCATCGCGGACCGAGATGGTGTCGCCTGGCTTCAACGAATAGGACGGAATGTTTACCGCATGCCCGTTGATGGCAAGGTGGCCGTGGGTGATCAACTGGCGCGCCTGATCTCGCGAAGCGGCGAGTCCAAGACGATAGACGACGTTGTCGAATCGCAGCTCAAGGAGGCGGAGCAAATTCTCGCCCGTCACGTCGGTGCCACGCTCGGCCGCCTCAAAGAGGCGACGGAACTGGGTCTCACCAATGCGGTAGACACGGCGCATCTTCTGCTTCTCTCGCAGCTGCAGGCCGTAGTCACCAACCTTGCGGCGGCGCATCATGTGCATTCCTGGAGGGGTCGGGCGCTTCTCGAACGAGCACTTCTTCGTGTAGCAGCGCGCACCCTTCAAGAAGAGCTTCGCGCCCTCTCGACGGCACTGGCGGCAGACTGGCCCGGTATCTCGACCCATGCTTCTACTCCCCTAGACTCGGCGCTTCTTTGGAGGACGGCAGCCATTGTGCGGCAGCGGCGTCACATCGGTGATGGCGGTGATATCGAGGCCCGCGGTCTGTAGTCCGCGGATCGCCTGCTCGCGTCCGGCGCCTGGCCCCTTCACGAACACGGCGACGGAGCGAAGTCCGTGCTCCATTGCCTTGCGTGCGGCTGATTCGGCTCCGAGCGACGCGGCGTACGGCGTGCTCTTGCGGGAGCCCTTGAAGCCAGCGACGCCACCCGAGCCCCACGAGAGCACCGCACCCGTAAGGTCGGTGATCGAGACGAGCGTGTTGTTGAACGACGCGGCGATGTGCACGTGGCCGACCGGCACGTTCTTCTTCTCGCGGCGTCGAACCTTTGGTGCGCGCTTCTTCTTCTCTTCAGCCATCTCTCTACCTACTTCTTCTCAATCTTCTTGCCGGCGACGGTCTTGCGTGCGCCACGGCGCTGTCGTGCATTGGTCTTCGTGCGCTGGCCGCGCGATGGAAGGTTCTTGCGATGTCGGGTGCCTCGGTAGGTACCAACCTCGATCAGTCGCTTGATGTTCATGGCGATCTCGCGGCGCAGGTCACCTTCGACCTTGCGGCCCTTATCGATGACTTCACGAAGTCGGTTGACCTGGTCTTCAGTAAGGTCACGTACGCGCATGTCGGGATTGATGGAGGTCTGCGCCAAGATCTTCTGGCTGGTGGTCAGACCGATGCCGAAGATGTAGGTGAGGGCGATCTCAACACGCTTTTCGCGCGGAATATCAACGCCTGCAATACGAGCCATCAGTTAACCCTGGCGCTGCTTGTGCTTCGGGTTTTCGCAAATGACCATGACGCGACCGTGCCGCTTAATCACGAGGCACTTGTCGCAACGAACCTTAACCGACGCAGATACTTTCACTCGTTCTCCTGCTGTGAGCGGCGCACCGCTCGTGCTGCTACTTCAACCGGTAGGTGATCCGACCCTGGGTCAGATCGTATGGCGAGAGTTCGACCTTCACCCGATCACCTGGAAGGATTCGGATGAAATTCGTCCGAAGCTTTCCACTGATGTAGGCGCGGATCCGGTGGCCATTCTCAAGCTCGATCACGAACGATGTGTTCGGAAGCGGCTCTACAACGGTCCCCTCGACCTCGATCGAATCCTTCTTCGCCAACAAACCCCCGATCAGAACGCGTTACTGGATCTCGGAAGACCGAGACGGCGCGCTACTGAGTCCGCAGACGCGCGAAGGAAGACAATAGCAGAGCCCCACGATCCACGCACGAGGAGGGCGTTCATGACCCCCTCGTCAGGATGGTGGAACCCCCCGCCTCGATGGCGATGCTCTCTTCCCAGTGAGCTGCGAGGCCCCCGTCAATTGTTACAACCGTCCATTCGTCGTCCATCACCCCCACCTCAGGCGACCCGAGGGTGAGCATCGGCTCGATCGCCAGGCAGTGGCCCTCCGCCAGGGTCAGACTCTTGCGGCCGGTGCGGTAGTTGGGCACCTGCGGCGCCTCGTGCATGGCACGGCCGATGCCATGCCCGACGTAGGGGCGCACGATCCCGTACCCCGCCCGGAGGGCGACATCCTCGACCGCTCCAGAGATCTCTTCAATCGTGGCCCCGGGCCGGGCCGCCGCGATGCCAGCGTCGAGCGCCTCGCGAGTCACCGCCACCAAGCGCGTCGCCTCCGGCGAGCCCTCGCCAACCACGAAGCTCCGCGCTCCGTCGGCGTGCCAGCCCTCCCAGATGGCCCCCGCATCGATCGAGACGAGCATCCCATCCTTGATTTCTCGGTCACCAGGGATGCCATGCACCACCTCGCTATCCAGCGAGATGCAGATCACGGACGGGAAGCCGTGGTAGCCCTTGAAGTTTGAGGTCGCGCCATGCCGCGTAATGCAGCGTTCGGCGATCGCATTGAGTTCGGCGGTGCTCGCACCGGGGATAGCCGCCTCGCGCACGAGGTCATGAATCTCGGCCACAATGGCGCCCGCGCGCCGCATCAAGGCGATCTCTGCTGGGCTCTTCCGCGTAATTGTCCCCATGAACCTACGCCGTTAAGCCAGCGGCCGCGGCGGCCGCCGCCAGTCGACCTTGAACCTGGTCGATAGCACCGACCCCGTCGACCTCAGTGAGCCGGCCAGCTGACCGATAGAGCTCGACGACTGAATCGAGGGCGGTGAGCTGGTTCTCGAGTCGTGCCGCCACCGTGGCGGGTGCGTCATCACTGCGGGTGATCAGCGCCGTGGCACACACATCGCACAGCCCAGCCTGCTGCGGTGGGCGGCTGATGAGGTGGTAGGAGCGCCCGCAGGAGGGGCAGACGCGACGCGCAGTGAGGCGCTCTTCTAGTAGTGCGCGATCTACCTTGAGCAGCACGGCGCGGATCGAGCGACCACTGGTCGCATACGCCGCATCGAGTGCCGTCGCCTGTGCAGGATTGCGCGGAAATCCGTCGAGGATGACGCGATTCGCTGCGTCCGGTTGGGCGAGACGCGCCTGGATCATGTTGATCGTCACCGCATCCGGAACAAGTTGCCCAGCGTCAATGAATTGCTTTGCGGCAACGCCCAGTGGTGAGCCAGCAGCGATTTCAGCACGGAAGAGGTCGCCTGTTGCAACGTGGGCTGCCCCCGTTGCTGCGGAGAGTGCCTCCGCTTGCGTCCCTTTCCCTGCGCCTGGGGCGCCGAGAAGGACGAGGATCACTTAATAAAGCCCTCGTAATTTCGCATCAACATCTGAGCCTCGAGCTGCTTCATCGTCTCCACGACAACGCTCACCGCAATGAGAAGGCCGGTGCCACCAAGGCTGACACCAAGGCCGCCAAGGTCACCGAAGAGTGTGCCGAGGGCGTACGGCGAGACGGCAACGAGTCCAAGGAAGAGCGAGCCGAGCAGGGTGATCCGTGTGACCACCTTCCCGAGATACTCCTGCGTTGGCATTCCTGGGCGAATGCCTGGAATGTAGCCACCGTTCTTGCGCAGCTGGTCTGCGGTTTCGTCGGGCTTGAAGGTGAACGCCGTATAGAAGTAGGTGAAGGCGACGGTCAGCGTGAAGTAGAAGGGCAAGTAGACCAGCTTATTCTGTGGCCCGAGTGTATCGACGATCCACTGGGCGCCAGCCTTGACCCACGTTACCTCTGATGCCGTGAAGTAGCCCGCAATCTGCGCGGGGAAGAGCAGGATGCTCATCGAGAAGATGATCGGGATCACGCCGGCCTGGTTCACCTTGAGTGGCAGGAAGGTGCGACCCCCCTGATAGACGCGGTTACCGCGAACGCGACTGGCGTATTCGACAGGAATTCGACGCTGCCCCTCGGTAATCAAGATAATTGCCGCAACAGCTGCCGCACCCACCACGGCGAAGGCGAGTAGCACGGCGAGATCTGGCGCAGTAAAGAACTGCTGAATGGCACCTGGAACTCGACCGATGATGCCGGCGAAGATGATGAAGCTGATGCCGTTGCCGATGCCCCGCTCAGTGACCAGTTCGCCGATCCACATCAGGAGGAGCGAGCCGGTGGTGAGGATGACAATCTGCACCAGGGTCTCTGGGCTGGCGAGGTCAAAGTTCGTCTTGAGAACCTTCTGGCTATTCAGCAACGCAAGGAAGGCATAGCTCTGCAGCGCTGCAAGCGGCACCGTCAGGTAGCGAGTGTACTGATTGATCTTGTTGCGACCGTACTCACCCTCACGGCTGAGCTCGATGAGGCGCGGCACGACGCCGCTCATGAGCTGCATGATGATCGAGGCGTTGATGTATGGGTTCAAGCCGAGGCCGACCACGCTGAATCGCGCCAGTCCGCCACCCGAGAAGAGGTCAAGGAGGCCGAAGAGGGCGTTGTCTTTGAAGAAGCTTGAGAGGGCCGCTGGGTCGGCGCCTGGCACGGGGACATGGCTCAGAAGGCGGAAGACGACGAGCATCGCGGCGACGAAGAAGAGCTTGCGTCGGATCTCGGGGGTTCGGAACGCGTTCACTAGGGTGTCAATCATCGTTCGTCTCCTCCACCGCTCACTGTAGGCGCAACGCGCCTACCTGCGTCCTAACCTTAGGCGTCTGCGCCGTCAGCCTTTGCGGCCTTGGGGGCACGCTTTGCTGGGGCCTTCTTGCCGGGCGTTGGGGCGTTCTTCCCCGCCTTCACCCCTACTGGGGCTGCCGAGGCGGGAGTGGCGCTCTCGTACACCGTGATGTCACCGCCGGCCGCCTTGATCTTGGCGACGGCGCTGTCGGTAAAGGCGTTCGCGGCAAAGAGGATCTTCGCGGAGATCTCGCCTGTGCCGAGCACTTTCAACGGCTTTCCTCGAGTCTTGAGGAGACCCGCTGCGGCGAGGATGTCAGCGTTGACGCTGAGCGGGCTCTCGCCCTTCAGGCGCCCGGCGTCGATCCACTGCTGAATGCGACCGACATTGACGACGGCAACTTCAACGCGCAAGACATTGCGGAAGCCGCGAAGCTTTGGAATTCGGCGATGAATTGGCGTCTGGCCGCCTTCGAACCACGCTGGGATGCTCCCGCCGCTTCGTGAGGTCTGACCCTTCGTACCGTAACCGGCAGTCTTTCCGCGCCCAGCGGCAATACCGCGACCGACGCGAATGCGCTTCTTCTTTGACCCTGGTGCTGGCTGCAGATCATGGAGCTTCACTTAGTCACCTTCGCCTTCTTCACCTTGGCAGGCTTCTTCGCCTTCTGTGCCTTCTTCGTTGCAACCGCAGTGGCCGCCGTTGCCGCCTCGGCGCCGGTCAACTCATCGAGCGAGACGAGGAAGTTCACCTGGCGCACCATGCCGCGCACGGCAGGATTGTCAGGAAGGAGATTCGTATCACCGATTCGGTCGAGGCCAAGGGCGCGGATCGTGCCGCGGTTACGCGCCACATGCCCGAGCTCGCTCTTGACCTGAGTAACCTTGATGTACTTCTCAGCCATGGTGCACCTCTGGTGCCGACTCTTGCCCGCCGACTCGGATGCGGACGCGCTTGCCACGCGCAGCTGAGATCTGCTCAGCGGTGCGCAGTTGCGAGAGTGCTTCAATCGCGGCGCGGGTTGCGTTCACGGGGTTCGACGAACCGTAGACCTTGGAGAGAATGTCGTGAATGCCCGCAGCGGTGATGATCGCGCGGATCGCGCCACCGGCGATCACGCCGGTTCCCTGCGAGGCTGGCTTCAGCATCACGCGGCTCGCGGAGTGCTCGGCTGACACTTCGTGTGGAATGGTGGTGCCAAGGAACGGCACGCGGATCAAGTTTTTCTTCGCGTCTTCGGTCCCCTTGCGAATCGACTCCGGCACTTCGCCAGCCTTGCCGATGCCAACGCCCACGTGGCCCTGGCCATCGCCAACGACGACGAGCGCCGAGAAGGTGAAGCGGCGACCGCCCTTCACTACCTTCGCTACGCGGTTGATCTGCACGACCTTCTCTGCGAGGGTCAGCTTCGACGCGTCAATTCTCGCCATCTCAGTGCCCTCCTAGAACTCAAGCCCGGCAGCCCGGGCAGCGTCTGCGAGCGCCTTAAGGCGCCCATGATATTTAAATCCAGCGCGGTCGAAGACCACCTTCGCCACTCCAGCGGCCTTGGCGCGCTGGGCAACAAGAGTGCCAACTTCGGCAGCCTCCTGCACCTTCGTGCGCTTGGCGTCGCTCTTCACCGTTGCGTCGAGCGTTGACGCTGCTGCCAGGGTCTTGCCGGCTGCGTCATCAATGACCTGCGCGTAGATGTGATTCAAGCTGCGGAAGATCGCGAGTCGCGGTCGCACGGCTGAGCCCTCAACCGTCAGTCGAATTCCAAAGTGTCGGCGCTTACGCGACGCGACGCGTGTCGTTACGCGGCTCACTTAGCACCAACCTTTCCGGCCTTACCAGCCTTGCGGCGGATAACCTCGTTGACATACTTGATGCCCTTCCCCTTGTACGGCTCAGGCTTACGGAGGGAACGGATCTCTGCAGCGATCTGGCCGACGAGCTCCTTGTTTGCGCCGAGAACGGCGACCTTCGTCTGGCCGTCCACTTCGAAGGTAATCCCGGCCGGGGGATTGATCTCAATTGGGTGGCTGTAGCCGAGGGCCAGGGTCAACTTGTTCCCCGCCTTCGCGGCGCGATAGCCGACGCCATTGATCTCAAGATCGGTGCGGAAGCCAGTGGCAACACCCTCGACCATATTGGCGATGAGGGTGCGGCAGAGGCCGTGCATCGAGCGATTGGTCTTGCTGTCATCAGGACGCGACACAGTGATCACGTCCGCCTCAAGGGTGAACGTCACGGCGCCAGGGATCTCACGCGAGAGGGTCCCCTTCGGTCCGGTGACCGAAACGGTGCGACCCTCAATAGTGACCTTCACCCCTGCTGGTACGGCGATGGGCTTGCGTCCGATTCGTGACATCAGTCCCCTCCTCTACCAGACGTAGGCGAGGATCTCGCCGCCGAGCTGGGCCTTGTGGGCCTGCGCTCCGGTCATGATCCCCTTAGATGTGCTCAAGATGACAACACCGAGGCCGCCGAGCACGCGCGGAATCTCTGTCTTACCAGCATAAACCCTTAGGCCAGGCTTGCTGATGCGCTTGAGGCCCGAGACGACAGGCACCTTGCCATCGACGTACTTCAGGGTGACCTGAAGGTAGTTCTCGGGGCCCTTCTTGGTCTCCACGAAGGACGCCACGAAGCCCTCATCCACGAGGATGCGAGCCATCTGAAGCTTCAACTTGGAGGCCGGAACCAGCACCTCAGCATGCCGCGCGCGCGACGCGTTCCGGATGCGAGTAAGCATGTCTGCGATTGGATCAGTGACGTTCATATTCTCACCAACTCGACTTCGTTACGCCCGGAATCATGCCGACCAGGGCACGCTCTCGGAAACAGATTCGGCAGAGGCCGAACCGACGGATGAATGCGCGTGGACGCCCGCAGAGGGCGCAACGGCTGTACTTCCGCGTAGAAAACTTTGCCGGTGCTGCCGACTTTAGTACCAACGACTTCTTTGCCATCTCAGCCCCCTCAGTTCGCGAACGGCATGCCGAGCATAGAGAGGAGCTTCTTAGACTCCTCGTCGCTCTTCGCCGTCGTTACGATTGTGACCTCGAGACCTCGAAGTCGGTCGATCTTGTCGAATTCCACCTCGGGGAAGGAGAGCTGCTCCTTCATGCCCAGGGTGTAGTTACCACGGCCATCGAATGACTTACCCGACACTCCGCGGAAGTCACGGATGCGTGGCAGGGCGACCCGGGTGAGTCGCTCGAGGAAGTCCCACATGCGCACGCCGCGCAGGGTGACCTTTGCGCCGACGGGGTTCCCCTCGCGCACCTTGAAGGTTGCGATGGACTTCTTCGCCTTGGTGACGATCGCACGCTGACCGGTGATGAGGGCGAGGTCGCCCACGGCTGCATCCACCGCCTTGGCGTTGGTGAGTGCCTCGCCGAGCCCGATGTTGACCACGATTTTCTCGAGGCGTGGCACCTGCATCGCGTTGGTGTAACCAAACTCGCTCTTGAGGGCTGGAATTACCTCTGTCGTGTAGCGCTGCTTCAGCTGGCTCACTTGGCAGCCTCCTTCTTCGCGCCGATCACCGCACCGCAGCGGCCACAGAGGCGCTGCTTCTTGCCGTCGGCGGTTCGGCCTGCCTTGAGGCGAATTGGTCGGTCGCACTTCGGGCAGACGACAGCAACCTTCGCAAGTGCGAGCGGCATCGCTACCTCGATGATTCCGCCTGGCTCCATGGTTGGCGCCTGCGAACCGTTCGCCATCTTCTGGCGTGGCTTCTGATGCTTCTTCGCAACGTTCAGGCCGGTCACAACGACCTTTCCTGGCGTGACGAGGCGCTCAACGCTGCCGCGCTTCCCTGCATCCTTGCCGCTGAGCACCGAGACGGTGTCACCGACGCGAATCTCCGTGGTTGTCTCATAGATCGAACGCATTAGAGCACCTCCGGCGCGAGTGAAATGATCTTCATGTAGTCCCGGTCTCGCAGCTCGCGCGCGACTGGCCCAAAGATGCGGGTCCCTCGTGGGTTGCCGTCAGCGGCGATCAGAACGGCAGCGTTCTCATCGAAGCGGATCACGCTGCCATCAGGGCGCGAGATCTCCTTGACGGTGCGCACGACGACTGCCTTGACGACATCGCCCTTCTTCACGCCGGCATTCGGCGTTGCCTGCTTTACCGCGGCAACGATGACGTCGCCTACGAACGCGGTGGTTGCCCGACCGCGACCGAGGATGCGGAAGCACTCGATCACCTTTGCGCCGGAGTTGTCAGCGACCCGGAGTCGGGTACCAGTCTGGATCACAGTGCCCCCTCCTGCGACTCGCCACGCTTCACGACCTTGACGAGCGTCCAGCGCTTGCGGGCGCTGAGCGGTCGGGACTCTTCGACGGTCACGAGGTCGCCGATCTTGGCGTCGTTGAGCTCGTCGTGCGCCATAAATCGCGCAGTGCGGCGAATGACGCGCTTGTAGACGGGGTGCTGTGCGAGGCGCTCTACAGAGATCACGATCGTCTTGTCACCCTTATCGCTGACAACACGGCCGGTCTGTGTCTTGCGCTTTCCTAGATGCTGCTCGCTCATAACTCCCCCTATGCCTTCTGTGCGGCCTGGCGCTCGGCCAGGACCATCAGCAGGCGCGCGATGGTCTTGCGCGTCTTGTTTACGACACTCGTGTCTTTCAACTGTCGGGTTGAGAGCTCGAATCGGGCCTGCCACAGGTCGCGCTTCGCGTCGGCAATGGCCTGGACCAGCTCGGCATCAGTCATGTTGCGGACCTGGGCGATCTCAATCATGCCTCGTCCTCCTTCGCAGGCTTCACTGGCTTCACGAGTTCAGGCTCCTTTGGAGCGGCGCCGCCAGCGGCTGGAGCCTCTTCAGTGGTTGGGAGGCCAAGGGCCACCTTCTGGAGGAACTTCTTGCCAAAGACAACCTGGCCGAGATCCGCTGCGCGCTCCACGATCACCGTGCTCACCGGGAGCTTCATGCCAGCGAGGCGGAAGGCTTCCACAGCCTCTGGCCGCGTCACGCCAGCGATCTCAAAGAGGATGCGCCCTGGCTTTACCACGGCAACCCACTGGTCTGGCGCGCCCTTACCCGAACCCATGCGGGTTTCGGCAGGCTTCTTCGTGATCGGCTTGTCAGGGAAAATGCGGATCCATACCTTGCCGCCGCGGTTGATTTCGCGCGTCATCGCACGGCGGGCGGCCTCGATCTGACGGGCGGTCACCCACGCTGGCTCAGTGGTGGCAATGCCAAAGTCGCCGAAGGCCACGGTGCGGCCCGACTTAGCGGGGCCAGACATACGGCCGCGCTGCACCTTGCGCCACTTGACTCGCTTCGGCATCAACATCGCTATGCCCCCGATCCTGCGTTTTCAGAGAGCGGCTTCGGCTTCAGCACATCGGCCGGAGCATCGCCACGGTAGATCCAGACCTTCACACCAATCTGACCGAACGTGGTCGTGGCGTGGAAGACGGAGAAGTCAATATCGGCACGAAGGGTATGGAGCGGTAGTCGGCCGTCGCGGTCCCACTCGGTGCGGCTCATCTCTGCGCCGCCCAGTCGACCGGAGACCATGATCTTCACGCCCTTAGCGCCAGCCTTCATCGAACGCTGGATCCCCTGCTTCAGCGCCTTGCGGAAGGCGATGCGTCGGACCAACTGTGCGCCGATGGACGCGGCAACGAGATATGCGTCGAGGTCTGGCTGGCGAATCTCCTTGATCTCGAGCTTCACCTTGCCGGCGCTGATCTCGCCGATCGCAGCGCGAAGCACTTCGACGTTTGCGCCACCCTTGCCAATCACCACACCCGGCTTGGCCGAATGGACGGTCACGGTGACGTAGTTCAAGCCACGCTCGATCTCAACCTTCGAGATGCTGGCCGCGGCCAACTTCACGTCGATCAACTTGCGAATGCGGAGGTCCTCCTGGAGGAGCTTGGTGTAGTCCTTGTCGGCGTACCACTGGGCAGACCACGTCTTGGTGATGCCGAGTCGGAAGCCTACTGGGTGAACCTTCTGTCCCATGGTCAGGCCTCCTTTGCGCTTACAACGACGGTGATGTGGGTCATTGGCTTATGGATGGCGAAGGCTCGGCCCTGCGCGCGGGGTCGGAAGCGCTTCAAGGTTGGACCCTCGTCGGCGCTGGCATCGACCACGAAGAGGCGGTCGGCTGGAATGCTGTGGTTCGCTTCGGCGTTGGCCGTAGCGCTCTTGAGCACAGAGGCGACATCGCGCGCTGAGGAGTGCGGCAGGAAGCGCAGGATCGCCGTGGCGTCAGCCACCGACTTCCCTTTGATCGCTCGCACCACGAGCTGGGCGCGGCGGGTCGAACCGCGCACGTACTTCGCCGTTGCCTTCACGCGAATGCTCACGAGGCCACCGCCGTCGTGCGGTCCACGCGCTGGTGGCCCTTGAACGTACGCGTTGGCGAGAACTCGCCGAGGCGGTGCCCGACCATGTTTTCGGTGATGAAGACCGGCACATGCTTGCGGCCGTTGTAGACCGCGACGGTGTGGCCGATGAAGTCTGGGTAGATGACCGATGCGCGCGACCAGGTCTTCACGACGCGCTTCTCATTGATCGCGTTCATTGCCTGAACGCGGGCAAGGAGCCGCTTCTCGATGAACGGAGCCTTCTTAGACGAACGTGACATTAAGCCTCCTCCTCGATCAGCGTGCGTGTCGCGAGCGGACGATCAGCCGCTGCGTCAACTTGTTGCGGCGGGTACGAAGACCCATCGCAGGCTTGCCCCAAGGCGTCTTCGGAGGCATACCCGTTGGGGCCTTGCCTTCGCCACCGCCGTGAGGGTGATCGACCGGGTTCATTGCCGAGCCACGAACCTCTGGGCGCTTGCCCATGTGTCGTGCGCGCCCGGCCTTACCGATCGCCATGTTTTCGTGGTCAAGGTTCGACACCTGGCCCACGGTTGCCATGCATAGAAGTGGGACGAGACGCATCTCGCCAGAGGGCATACGAATGGTGGCAAATGCGCCCTCTTTGGCGACGAGCTGCGCGGCAGTTCCGGCGGAACGGACCATCTGGCCGCCCTTGCCTGGAACGAGCTCGATGTTGTGGACCGTAGTACCGAGCGGCATACGGCCGAGCGGCAGGGCGTTTCCGACCTTCGCTTCAGCGTCTGGGCCCGAGACCACGTTGTCGCCGACCGAGAGGCCGTTTGGCAGGAGCATGTAGCGCTTCTCGCCATCGGCGTAGTTGAGGAGGCCAATGCGCGCTGAGCGGTTTGGATCGTACTCAACGGTCGCCACGCGGGCTGGCACGCCGAACTTGTTGCGGCGGAAGTCGATCTTGCGATAGAGGCGCTTCTGCTCGCCACCGCGGTGACGAACGGTGATCTTCCCCTGGAAGTTACGCCCTGAACCGCGCACGAGCTTCTCCGTCAGCGGCTTGTGCGGCTCGTTGGTCGTGATCTCGTCGAACGTTGGCATGGTCATGCCACGGACGCCGGCGCTGGTTGGCTTCAATCGACGAAGTGCCATGGTTAGACTCCTTCGAAGAACTGAATCTTCTCGCCAGGGGCGAGGGTGACCATGGCCTTGCGCCATGGGGTCGTCTTACCTGGGAAGCGACTGCGGGCGAGTGTGCCGCGCGTCTCCTTCGCCTTGGTGGTGAGCACGTTGACCTCTTTCACCTTGACGGTAAAGAGTGAGGCAATGGCGGCGGCAATCTCAATCTTGGACGCGTCGGCGTGCACCGCGAAGGTGTACGTGCCGGTCTGCGACTGCAGGATCGACTTCTCGGAGATCACGGGACGAAGGATTGTCTCGTGTGGGGTGCGGTTCATCCGTACACCTCCTGGATCTCGGCGAGAGCTGCCTGCTCGACAATGATCGTGTCGGCATTGACGAGGTCAACGACGTTGAGCGAGTCGGCGCGGAGTACCGAAAGGTGCGGGATGTTCGCCGCAGACTTGACGAGGGCGGTCCCCACTGTCGGCGATACCACGAGCACATGCTTGCCAGCCTTGAGGGCGGTGCACATACCGGCGATCACCTGCGTCTTTGGCGTCTCGATGCCGAGCACATCAATGATCTTGAGCGTCTCGACCTTGGCGGCGAGTGCGCCCAAGAGGGCTGCACGGCGCATGCGCTTCGGGAAGGGAATCTCGTGCGAGCGGACCTGTGGCCCGAAGACAACGCCGCCGCCCTTCCACTGTGGCGATCGGGTGGAACCCTGTCGCGCGCGACCGGTCCCCTTCTGCTTCCATGGCTTGCGGCCACCACCGGCCACGGCGCCGCGCTTCTTCGAAGCGTGCGTACCCGTGCGTCGACCAGCGAGCTGCGAAACGACAGCCTGGTGAATGAGCGCCTCGTTCACCGGCGACGAGAAGGCGGCAGGCAACTCCACGGTTCCCACCTTGGCTCCGGCTTTCGAGAAGACGTCAACGGTAGGCATTAGATCTGCTCCGCCTTGCTCACTATGACGAGAGCGTTCTTCGCGCCAGGAACCGAGCCCTTGAGGAGCAAGAGGTTCTGCGCGCCGTCGGAACGAACGATGGTGACCTTCTGAATGGTGGTGCGATCGACGCCCATGTGGCCAGCCATGCGGGTGCCGCGGTAGACACGGCCTGGGGTCGTACCGGCACCGATCGAGCCTGGCTCGCGGTGATGGTCGGCGCCGTGGGTCTCAGGTCCACTTGCGAAGCTGTGGCGCTTGATCGTTCCGGCGAAGCCCTTCCCCTTCGAGATGCCTGTCACATCAACGAGATCGCCATCGGCGAAGAGGCTGACGTCCAGCGTCTGGCCCAGGGTCATCCCCTCGGTCGAATCAACGCGGAACTCACGAACAACCGAGCAGGCTGGCAGCTCGCCCTTGAACTGGCCCTGGTCGGGCTTGTTCAGTCGGCGCTTCCCAGCCTCAATCCCAAGCTGCACGGCGGTGTAGCCGTCCAGGTCTGGGGTGCGGAGCTTCGTGACGGTGTTCGGCTCAATCGACACCACGGTAACGGGTACAGAGGTCCCGTCCGGGGCGAAGATCTGAGTCATCCCGACCTTTCGGCCGAGCAGTCCAATCGTCATTCCACTCACCTACATCTTAATTTCAATGTCGACGCCGGCTGCGAGCGTTAGTCGCATCAGCGCGTCGACCGTCTTTGGGGTCGGATCAATGATGTCTACCAGGCGCTTGTGTGTTCGAATCTCGAACTGCTCTCGGCTGTCCTTATCGATGAACGGCGAGCGCAGCACGGTGAACTTCTCAATGCGCGTTGGCAGCGGCACCGGACCAATCACATCGGCGCCAGTGCGCTGAGCCGTCTCAACGATCGTCTGGGCAGACTGATCGATGAGGCGGTGGTCATACGCCTTGAGCCGAATGCGGATCCGCTGCTTCGCCATCTGCTACTCGGTGATCTTCGTGATCGAGCCGGCGCCAACGGTGCGGCCGCCTTCGCGAATCGCGAAGCGCTGACCGACCTCGATGGCGATCGGGGTGATGAGCTCAACCGTCATCTCGACGTTGTCGCCCGGCATGATCATCTCGGCGCCCGCTGGGAGGCCGATCGAGCCGGTGACGTCGGTCGTGCGCAGGTAGAACTGCGGACGGTAGCCGTTGTAGAACGGCGTGTGACGGCCGCCCTCGTCCTTGGTGAGGACGTAGACCTCGGCGTTGAACTTGGTGTGCGGGGTGACGGAGCCCGACTTGGCCAAGACCTGGCCGCGCTGGATCTCCTCGCGCTCGATGCCGCGGAGCAGGAGCCCCGTGTTATCGCCGGCGCGACCCTCATCCAAGAGCTTCTTGAACATCTCGACGCCGGTGACGACGATCTTGCGGGTGGCGGTGATGCCGACCAGCTCGACTTCGTCGCCGACCTTGACGATGCCGCGCTCGATGCGGCCCGTGGCGACGGTGCCGCGACCCTTGATGCCGAAGACGTCTTCGACCGGCATCAGGAACGGCTTATCGACCTCGCGGGTCGGCGTTGGGATGTACGAGTCGACCGCATCCATCAACGCCTGGATCGGCGCGTAGGCGGGGTTGCTGGCATCGTCGGGGGCCTCGAGGGCCTTCAGCGCGGAGCCGCGCACGACCGGAATCTTGTCGCCCGGGAAGTCGTACTTGCTGAGGAGCTCGCGCACCTCGAGCTCGACGAGATCCAAGAGCTCCGGGTCATCGACCATGTCGCACTTGTTCAGGAAGACGACGATGAACGGCACCTCGACCTGCTTGGCGAGCAGGACGTGCTCCTTCGTCTGGGGCATCGGGCCGTCGGTGGCGGCGACCACGAGGATCGCGCCGTCCATCTGGGCTGCGCCCGTGATCATGTTCTTGATGTAGTCGGCGTGCCCTGGGCAGTCGACGTGCGCATAGTGTCGCGCCTCGGTCTCGTACTCGACGTGCGAGATCGAGATCGTGATGCCGCGCTCGCGCTCTTCTGGGGCGTTGTCAATCGAATCAAAGGCGCGATACTCCGCGCTCCCCTTCAGGGCGAGGTACTTCGAGATCGCGGCGGTCAGGCTCGTCTTGCCGTGGTCGATATGCCCGATCGTGCCGATGTTGACGTGCGGCTTGGACCGCTCGAACTTTGCCTTTGCCATCTCGAACTCCTCCTTCTTTCTTTCTTACGCTTCTACGAACAACCGCGCGCCGACTACGCCTGCGCCGCAGTTTTGGACTTCGCCACCAGTTCCTGCGCGATATGCGATGGAACTTCGGCGTAGTGGGAGAGCTCCATCGAGAAGGCTGCTCGGCCCTGGGTCATCGATCGGAGGTCAGTAGCGTACCCGAACATGGTCGCGAGTGGGACATTCGCCTTGACGACCTGGGTCGTACCGCGATTCTCCATGCCCAGCACCTGTCCGCGTCGGCTGTTCAGGTCGCCCATCACGTCGCCGAGGAACTGTTCTGGCATCGTGACCTCAACATCCATCACCGGCTCAAGCACGGCTGGATTGGCCTTCGGGAAGGCGTCCTTGAGGGCCATGGAGCCAGCGATCTTGAAGGCCATTTCGGAGGAGTCAACATCGTGATACGAGCCGTCGACCAAGGTGACGGTCACGTCAACACCTGGGAAGCCGGCATAGATGCCCGTCTGGAGGGCCTCACGGATGCCTTCGTTGATTGGCTTGATGAATTCGCGTGGCACGGAGCCGCCGACGATCTTGTCAATGAAGACGTAGCCGCTCCCCTTCTCGCCCGGCTCGGCAACGATGACGGCATGGCCGTACTGGCCCTTGCCGCCGGACTGGCGCACGAATCGACCCTCGCCGTTGGCGCGCTTGCGGATGGTTTCGCGGTACGAAACGGATGGTCGGCCGATGTTGGCGGCGACGTTGAACTCGCGAACCATGCGGTCGACGATGATGTCGAGGTGTAGCTCACCCATGCCAGCGATTCGGGTCTGGCCCGACTCCTGGTCGGTGTGCACGCGGAAGGTTGGATCCTCTTCGGCGAGACGCTGCAGGGCAACGCCCATCTTCTCTTGGTCGGCCTTGGTCTTCGGTTCGACGCTGAGCTCGATCACAGGATCTGGGAAGGTCATCGACTCGAGCACGATTGGGTGCTCTGGGTCGCAGAGGGTGTCGCCAGTGAAGGTGTCCTTAAGGCCGACGGCTGCGGCGATGTCGCCGGTTCGCACCTCGTCGATCTCTTCGCGGTGGTTCGCATGCATGCGGATCAGGCGGCCGATGCGCTCCTTCTTTCCCTTTGATGGGTTGAGCACGTACGAACCGGCCTTGAGCATGCCGGAGTAGACGCGGAAGAAGCCGAGCTTCCCGACGAATGGGTCGGCGGCGATCTTGAAGGCGAGGGCGGCAAATGGCGCCTCGTCATCAACTGGGCGTGACATCTTGTTCTCAATGTTGCGCGGGTCGGTCCCCTGGATGCCAGGCACGTCGAGCGGGCTTGGGAGGTACTCCACAACGGCGTCGAGCATCGGCTGCACACCCTTGTTCTTGAGGGCTGAGCCGGTCAACACAGGAACGATCTTGTAGCCGAGGGTTCCGACGCGGATCCCTTCGCGAACCTGTTCCGCGCTCAGGGTGCCCGTCTCCAGGTAGATCTCCGTGAGCGCGTCGGTCTGGCCGGCCGCCTGGTCGAGCAGGAAGGCGTGCCACTTGTCGGCCTCAGCCTTGAGCTCGACGCGAATCGGTCGGCGCTCGCTCTTCTCGCCCTTGTCGTCGAGGTAGACGATCTCTTCCATGGCGATCAGATCGATGACGCCTTCGAACTTGTCCTCGAGGCCGATTGGGAGCTGGAGTGGGACGGCATTGGCGCCGAGGCGATCCTTGATCATGTCGAAGCAGCGCCAGAAGTCGGCGCCGGTGCGATCGAGCTTGTTGATGAAGCAGAAGCGTGGGACGGCGTGGCGGTCAGCCTGGCGCCAAACGGTTTCAGACTGTGGCTCTACGCCGGCAACACCGTCAAAGATGACGACCGCGCCGTCGAGGACGCGCAGCGAGCGCTCCACCTCAACGGTGAAGTCCACGTGCCCGGGCGTATCGATGATGTTGATGACGTGGTCCTTCCAGGCGCAGGTCGTAGCGGCGGCGGTAATGGTGATGCCGCGCTCTTGCTCCTGCTCCATCCAGTCCATCGTTGCGGCGCCCTCGTGGACCTCGCCGATCTTATGGATCTTCTTGGTGTAGAAGAGGATGCGCTCGGTGACCGTGGTCTTACCGGCGTCAATGTGCGCAATGATGCCGATGTTTCGCGTTCGAAGGAGCGACGTTGCTCGTGCCATCGCTGCCTCCTAGAACCGGAAGTGGCTGAAGGCCTTGTTCGCCTCCGCCATCTTGTGGGTCTCTTCGCGGCGCTTCACTGCGGCACCGAGGTTGTTCGATGCATCAAGGAACTCAGCGGCGAGCTTGTCAGACATGCTCTTGCCGTTGCGCTTGCGTGCAGCCTGCACCAACCAGCGAACGCCGAGGCTCAAGCGGCGCTCGCCGCGAATCTCAACGGGAACTTGGTATGTGGCACCACCAACGCGGCGCGGCTTGACTTCGATGAGCGGTGTTGCGTTGCGCAAGGCAAGGTCGAGTACCTCAAGACCTGGGCGGTTCGCCTGCGACTCAACACGTGCAAGCGCTTCGCGCAAGATGCGCTCTGCGAGTCCGCGCTTGCCGCTCAACATCACCTTGACCACGAAGCGGTCGACGGTCTTGTTCAGCGGAACAACTTCGTACTTGAGCTTGCGTGGGACCGTTGTACGACGTGGCATCGCTTACTTCTTCTTCACGACGGCTTGTTCAGCCTTCGCGCCATACTTTGATCGGCTCTGCTTGCGATCCTTCACACCGGCGGCGTCGAGCGCGCCACGAACGATGTGGTACTTCACCGACGGAAGGTCCTTCACGCGGCCGCCACGAACCAGCACCACGCTGTGCTCCTGGAGGTTGTGGCCGATGCCAGGGATGTAGGCGGTCACTTCCATCTGGTTGGTGAGCTTCACGCGCGCGATCTTTCGAAGAGCGGAGTTCGGCTTCTTCGGGGTCATGGTGCGCACGATCAGGCAGACACCACGCTTCATCGGAGCGCCCTCTGCGGACTCCTGACGCTGCTTAATGCCGTTCCAGTTCTTTCGGAACGCCGAGGCCTTGATCTTCGAGACCTTCGCCTTGCGACCCTTTCGAACGAGCTGATTAATCGTAGGCACGATGTGCGCGCGCTCCTTCTTTATTCGATTCCACTACTGGCGTGATGTCAGGACGCTTACGCCCTTTGTGCACGGACGGCGGAGCGTAGCAGTCAAGCACGAAGAGTGTCAAAGCACCCCCGTGCGGGACGACCGAGCTTCGCCCTTAGGCTCCCCCCTCGTCGCCCTTTGGGGCCTCGGCGGCGTCCGCCAGGAAGGGGTTCGCCTCGGTTTCGCCCTCGGCTGACGGCTTCTCCTCGGTGAGGAGGGCGACCAGCTGGGAGACGTCATCCTGGCCCGCACCACCCTCGTCAGACTCGAGGAAGACGTTGAAGTCGTCCTTGCCGAAGTCGGTTGGCAGGTCGCCACCGGCCAGGGCGGCCGCAGCACGAAGCTTCTCGGCCTCCTTGCGGGCGGCCACCTTGTCGGGGGCACCCGTGCCGGCTGGTATGAGCTTGCCAATGATGACGTTTTCCTTGAGTCCCACGAGGTAGTCGCGGGCCCCGGTGATCGCCGCCTCGGTGAGCACGCGGGTCGTCTCCTGGAAGGAGGCCGCCGCGAGGAAGCTCTCCGTGTTCAGCGAGGCCTTTGTTACACCGAGGAGCTGCGGGGCCGCGGTTGCCGGCTCGCCACCCTCGGCGAGGACTCGAGCGTTTTCACGCTCAAAGGCGAGACGGTCGGCAAGCTCCGTAGGGAGCATTTTGGTGTCGCCTGGGTTATCGACCCGCACCTTGCGCAGGAGCTGGCGGACGATGATCTCAATGTGCTTGTCGGAGATTGTTACACCCTGGCTTCGGTAGACCTTCTGGACCTCCTTGACGAGGTAGTTCTGCACCTCAGCTCGGCCACGGACCTCGAGGAGCTCCTGGGGATCGAGCGGGCCATCGGTGAGCGGGTCGCCCGCGCGAACGCGGTCGCCACTCTTTACCAAGAGCTTGGCGTTGTGCGGGATTGGGTACTTCGACGCGGGGACGACATCTTCGGCGCGGATCACGAGTCCGACCGATGACTTCACGAGCAGGCCCTTCACCGGAGCGGTGAGGTCGCCCGTCGTTGCCGAGGTGCCGATCAACTGGCCCGCCTCGACAAGGTCGCCCTCGCGAGCAGTCAGTGCGGCGTCGATTGGCAGGTCAAGCTCGATCTCGTACTTCTCGCTGTGGGTCACTTCGACGATGGTGCCCGCATCGCTGCGGATCACTTCGACGACGCCATCGATGCGGCTGATCTCAGCCTTACCCTTCGGCTTGCGGGCCTCGAAGAGCTCCTCGACGCGTGGCAAGCCGGCGGTGATGTCGAGCCCGGCGACGCCGCCGGTGTGGAACGTCCGCATGGTGAGCTGGGTGCCCGGCTCGCCGATCGACTGAGCCGCCATGATGCCGACTGACTCGCCCATCTCAATGAGCTTGCCCGTGGCAAGGTTGCGGCCGTAGCAGGCCTGGCAGACGCCAGCAGGGGCGACGCAGGAGAGTGGCGATCGTACGGCGACAACCTCAACCTTCGCGGCAGCGGCGATGCTCGCCGAATATGCCTCGTTGATTTCTTCGCCACGCATGATGGAGTGGCTTGCATCCAACTTGATCTCTTCCGCTGCAATGCGGCCCAGGAGTCGGCGTGCGAATGTGCCACGCAGCTCCTTCATGTCGGGATGGTCAGCGGCAATTGGCCACTCGGTGCCCGTGACGTCGGCCGTATCGGCGAGCGTGAAGTGGGTCGCCTCTGCAGTACCGCAATCCTCGATGCGCACGATGACGTCTTGCGCAACGTCAACGAGACGTCGCGTGAGGTAGCCAGAGTCTGCAGTTCGGAGCGCCGTGTCGGCAAGACCCTTACGCGCACCGTGTGTGGAGATGAAGTACTCGAGCACCGTCATCCCCTCGCGGAAGTTGGACTTCACGGGAACGTCGATGATGCGGCCCGATGGATCAGCCATGAGGCCGCGCATCGCGCCGAGCTGACCGATGTTGCCCTTGTTTCCGCGGGCACCGGAGTTCGTCATCATGAGAAGTGGGTGGAACTGCGGATCGCGACCACCCTTCTTCGTGTTGAGCTCTTCCATCATGGCGGTGCCGATGTCGCCGGTGGCCTTCTGCCAGACGCGGATCACGTTCTTGTAGCGCTCTTCGTCGGTGATCAGGCCCTGGGTGTACTGGCCATCGACCTTGACCACATCCTTGTCGGCCTCGGCGATGATCGCCTTCTTCCCCTGCGCCATGGCAATGTCGAAGACGGAGATCGTCATGCCGCCGCGGGTCGCCGCCTCGAAGCCGACGCGCTTGATACCGTCGGCGAGGAGTGCTGTCTCGACCTTGCCAAGCAGCTGGAACGAGCGGCTGATCAACTCACGAAGATCGGCGCGTGCTAGCGAACGGTTCACGAAACGAAGTCGATCCGGAAGGATCTCGTTGAACTTCACGCGACCAATGGTGGTCTCGATGCGCTGCTCAACGAGCTGCTCGCTCTTCTCGTCCCACATCTTGGCGACCACGTCGATTGGTGCGTGGATGGCGATCTGACCTAGGTCATACGCGAGGAGCGCTTCAGTCTCGTCGGAGAAGCGGCGTCGCTTGGCGCCGTCGGCCAAGGCCGTCTCCTGAGTGAGGTAGAAGCAGCCGAGCACCATGTCCTGGGTCGGCGAAACGATTGGCGAGCCGTCGGCTGGCGACAAGAGGTTGTTCGACGAGAGCATCAGCTCGCGAGCCTCCTGCTGCGCCGCCTCGGAGAGCGGCACGTGGACCGCCATCTGGTCGCCGTCGAAGTCGGCATTGAACGCCGTACAAACGAGCGGATGGATGCGGATTGCCGAACCCTCGACGAGCACCGGCATGAATGCCTGGATGCCGAGTCGGTGCAGGGTTGGGGCGCGGTTGAGCAGCACCGGGTGATCCTTGATCACGTCGGCGAGCACCTCCCACACCACGTCGGTGGCGCGCTCGGTGAGACGCTTGGCGCTCTTGATGTTGTGCGCGTGGCCCAACTCAACGAGCTGGCGCATGACGAATGGCTTGAAGAGTTCGAGCGCCATCTTCTTTGGAATACCGCACTCGTGCAGCTTCAGCTCTGGCCCAACCACGATGACGGAGCGGCCCGAATAGTCGACGCGCTTGCCGAGAAGGTTCTGGCGGAATCGCCCCTGCTTCCCCTTGAGCATGTCGCTGAGCGACTTGAGTCGGTGATTGCCGGTGCCGGAGATGGCGCGTCCACGTCGGCCGTTGTCAATGAGGGCGTCGACCGCCTCCTGGAGCATGCGCTTCTCGTTGCGCACGATGATCTCAGGGGCGCCGAGCTCGATGAGGCGCTTGAGTCGGTTGTTGCGGTTGATGACGCGGCGATAGAGGTCGTTCAGGTCGGAGGTGGCGAAACGGCCACCGTCGAGCTGCACCATTGGGCGCAGGTCTGGTGGGATCACCGGAAGGACCGACATGATCATCCACTCTGGTCGTGCGCCTGAGCGGCGGAAGGCCTCTAGAAGGCGGAGTCGCTTGATCGCCTTCTTGCGGCGCATGCCGGCGGTGTTGCGCACCTCAACGGCGAGTTCCTTCGCTTCGGCGTCGAGGTCCATGCGCTCGATGAGTTCGCGGACCGCCTCGGCACCCATGCCGGCGCGGAAGATGCGCGCGCCGCGTGGGCGCTCGCTGCCGAACTTAGCGTCGAGGGTACGGAAGCTGTCGAGCTCGTCCTCACGGCCGATTTCTGGAAGCAACTGGAATGCCTTCAGGCTGAGCAGCGCCTTCTTCTCCTTGGCGATCTCCTCCTTGCGGCTCTGTGCTGATGTCTTAGCATTGGCGCGCAGTGCACCGACTTCGCCCTCGGCGAGCGCCTTCAGGTCGGCCTTCTTCTGCTCCCCCTCCTTGGCGATCGACTCCTTGAGTGCGGTGAAGTTCTGCTCGTCGTCGATGGAGGCCTGGGTGAGCACTGCGCGCAGTCGCGCCTTCCCCTCCTTGCCGCCAAGCGCGCCGTCGGCAACGATGATCTCTGCGGTCGTTTCGAAGACGATGGCACCGTCGGCCTTCTCTTCGCCGAGGTCATTGATGGCGCGCTCCGTGATTTGCGCGGCTTCACCCATCGCTTGGGCGCGCTCGGCGCGGTCGGATTCGACCTGCTCAATGCGGGCGCGAACCTCGCGCTCCAACTCGGTGAGCTGGCGCTTCAGTCGTGCATTGATCTCGCTCTCCTCTTCGGCCGTTGCGCCACCGCCTCGTCCCGCGAGCTCGTCGTCGAGGCCCTTCAGAGCCTCCTTGCGTGCGTCCTCGTCAACGCTAGTGACGATGTACTGCGCGAAGTAGAGCACCTTCTCAAGGTTGCGTGGCGAGATCTCCAAGAGGGTGGCCAAGCGGCTTGGTGTCCCCTTGAAGTACCAGATGTGCGAGACCGGGCTCGCCAACTGAATGTGGCCCATGCGCTCACGGCGAACCTTGCTGCGCGTGACTTCAACGCCGCACTTGTCGCAGATGATGCCCTTATAGCGAATGCGCTTGTACTTACCGCAGTAGCACTCCCAGTCGCGCGTTGGCCCGAAGATGCGCTCGTCGAAGAGGCCGTCCTTCTCTGGCTTCAGCGTGCGGTAGTTGATCGTCTCAGGCTTGGTGACCTCACCCTTCGACCAACCTCGAATCTGCTCGGGGCTCGCCAGCGCTACGCGGATCGAATCGAAATTGTTTACTTCAAGCATGGTTTCTCCTCGCCCCTACGCCGCGCTCAATTGTCTTCGAAGCCAGAGAGGTTGATTCCGAGGTTCGGCGTGGCGTAGCCAGCCGGATCCTCGAGCAACTCAATGGTCTCGTCGTCTTGATTCAAGATGTCAACGCTGATGCCGAGGCTCTGGAGCTCCTTCACGAGCACCTTGAACGACTCAGGCACACCTGGCGCCTGGATTCGCTCGCCCTTGACGATCGCCTCGTATGCCTGCACGCGGCCAACCACGTCGTCGGACTTCACCGTGAGGATCTCCTGCAGAATGTTTGCGGCGCCGTAGGCCTGGAGTGCCCAGACCTCCATCTCGCCGAAGCGCTGGCCGCCGAACTGGGCCTTACCGCCGAGAGGCTGCTGCGTAATCAAGCTGTATGGGCCGGTTGAACGTGCGTGGATCTTGTCTTCGACAAGGTGGTGCAGCTTGAGCATGTAGGTGACGCCGACCGTAATCGGGCGATCAAACTCCTTGCCACTCTTGCCGTCACGCAACGTGATCTTGCCGTCTGTTGGCAGGCCTGCCGCCTCAAGCTCGGCGATGATGTTCTCTTCAGTGGCGCCGTCGAAGACTGGCGTTGCGCCCTTCAGGTTCTGCTTCGCGAGCGCCCAGCCAAGGTGCGTCTCGAGGAGCTGACCAATGTTCATGCGGCTCGGCACGCCGAGCGGGTTGAGGATGATGTCGACGGGCGTGCCGTCTGGCAGGTACGGCATGTCTTCCACCGGAAGGATGCGCGAAACGACGCCCTTGTTGCCGTGTCGACCGGCCATCTTGTCGCCGACCGAGATCTTGCGCTTCTGCGCAATCGAGACGCGCACCAGCTGGTTCACGCCTGGGGCGAGGTCAACCTCTTCACGGTGGAACTCACGTACTTCGACAACAGTGCCGCGCTCGCCGTGTGGCAGTCGCAGCGAGGAGTCCTTCACTTCACGCGCCTTCTCACCGAAGATCGCGCGGAGGAGTCGCTCTTCAGCGGTGACCTCGGTCTCACCCTTCGGCGTGATCTTGCCGACCAAGATGTCGCCAGGGCGCACGTCGGCGCCCACGTTGATGATGCCGCGCTCGTCGAGGCTTGCGAGGAGCTCCTCAGGAACGTTGGCGATATCGCGCGTGATCTCTTCAGGCCCGAGCTTGGTGTCGCGCGCCTCGATCTCGTGCTTCTCAATGTGGATTGAGGTGAAGACATCCTCGCGCACGAGTCGCTCGCTGATGATGATCGCGTCTTCGTAGTTCGCCCCCTCCCACGACATGTAGGCAACGACGATGTTCTGGCCGAGGGCGAGCTCGCCACCTTCGGTCGACATGGAGTCGGCGATCACCTGGCCCGGCGTTACACGGTCACCAACCTCAACGGCTGGGCGGTGGTTCAAGCAGGTCCCCTGGTTCGATCGCACGAACTTCAGCAGTGGGTAGTGATCGATGTCCTTCTTGTTTGCTGCATCGTCTGGCTCAACCACGATCAGGTCGGCGGCAACAGAGGTGACAACACCTGGGCGTCGCGCGATGACCACCTGGCCGGAGTCGCGCGCGGCGCGACCCTCAACACCGGTGCCAACGACGGGCGCATGCGGCTGCAGCAGTGGGACCGCCTGACGCATCATGTTCGAACCCATCAGGGCGCGGTTGGCGTCGTCATGCTCAAGGAATGGAATCAGCGCGGTGGCAACGGAGACCACCTGCTTTGGCGAAACGTCCATGAAGTCCACGCGGGTTGGCTCAACAAGCTCAAAGCCATCGCCCTTACGGCAGTAGATGCGCTCGCCCACAAGGTGCGAGTTGCTATCAAGCTCGGCGTTCGCCTGGGCGATCGCGTAGCGCTCCTCTTCGTCGGCGGCGAGATAGATCACGTCGGTTGTGACGCGGCCCTCCTTGACGCGGCGGTATGGCGACTCGATGAAGCCGAGCTCGTTGACGCGACCGAAGGTTGCGAGCGAGCCGATCAGTCCGATGTTTGGTCCTTCTGGCGTTTCAATTGGGCAGATGCGGCCGTAGTGGCTGTGGTGAACGTCGCGAACGTCGAAGCCGGCGCGCTCCCGCGAGAGTCCGCCTGGCCCGAGTGCTGAGAGTCGTCGCTTGCTGGTGAGTTCGGCGAGTGGGTTCGTCTGATCCATGAACTGGCTCAACTGCGAACCGCCGAAGAACTCCTTCATCGCGGCGACAACTGGGCGCACGTTGACGAGTGCACTTGGCGTGGCCTTGTCGTCTTCCTGAATGGTCATGCGCTCCTTGATGACGCGCTCCATGCGCAGGAGCCCGACGCGGAAGGCGTTCATGATCAACTCGCCGTTGGCGCGCACACGGCGGTTGCCAAGGTGGTCGGTAACGTCACGATGTGCGCCACCCTCGTTCGCGAGAATCAGGTGGCCAACAATTGCGGCGAGGTCTTCGCGCGTCAACGTGCGCACCTCTGGGCCCGGAAGCTCGATGCCCATGCGCTCTGCCGTCTCGCTGAGGCGCTGGGTGAACTTGTAGCGACCGACGCGACCCAAGTCGTAGCGTCGACCATTGAAGAAGAGATTCTCCACGAGCGATCGTGCGTTGTCGCCGGTTGGTGGATCGCCAGGTCGCAGTCGCTTGTACACCTCAACGAGTGCCTCGCTGCGCGTTGCCGTTCCATCCTTCTCGAGCGTGTTGGCAAGATACGAATGCTCTGGATTGCTGGTGAGACGTGAGAAGAGTCCGGCGATTTCATCGTTGGTCTCGTAGCCAACGGCGCGCAGCAGCGACGTGGCTGCAATCTTGCGCTTGCGATCAACCTTGACGTAGAGCTGATCCTTACCGCTCGTCTCGAACTCAAGCCATGCGCCGCGGTTTGGAATCACCTTTGCTGACCAGAGGCCGCGACCCGAAACTGGATCAACGGTATCGGTGTAGAAGACGCCCGGCGATCGCACGAGCTGCGACACAACGACGCGCTCTGCGCCGTTGATGATGAACGTGCCCTGCGTGGTCATCCATGGGAAGTCGCCCATGTAGATCTGCTGACGACGGATTTCGCCGGTCTCGAGAACCTTCAACTCCGCATTCACCATCAGTGGTCGTGCGTAGGTGAGGTCCTTGGCGCGGGCATCGTCTTCGGTGACCTTCTCGTCCTTGAACTCGTAATCGAGGAAGTTCAGCTCGAGGCGCTTGCCGGTGAAGTCGCGGATTGGGCTGATCTCTTCCAGCAATTCGGCAAGGAAGGTCTTGGTCCCCTTTGGCAGCGGTGTCGCGCCAGGGATCCACTCAGGGCCAACGAATGCGGCAAATGAGTTGGTCTGCAGATCAATAAGATTTGGGATTTCGAGGATCTCAGGGATGCGCGAGTAGAACTTGCGGCCTCCGGTGGCGCTGGCGCTAGCGGCGGTGCGAGTCGGCATGCGGCGGCTCCTTCGTCGATCCTGGACGCTCGGCGATATGGACGCTGTTAATTGGTCGCCCAAGGGCGAAAGGACATACTAGACCCCAGAGCCGAGCCTGGCAAGCGGGGTACCCTGCGCCCCCATTGGGGAGGGGGTGGCGCTCCCCCCGCCCCACGCTGGGGCGGGGGGGTATTCGCCGAATTGTTACTTGATCTCGACCTTGGCGCCAGCCTCGGCGAGTGCGGCGACGATCTTCTCGGCGTCGGCCTTGGAGATCCCCTCCTTGATCGGCTTTGGAGCGGCGTCCACCAGGTCCTTCGCCTCCTTGAGGCCGAGGCCGGTGAGCTCGCGCACTACCTTGATGACCTGGATCTTGTTCGCGCCAACGTCCGACAGGACTGCCGAGACGGAGTCGCTGCCTGCGGCATCGCCACCTGCGGCGGCGCCACCGGCGGCTGGGGCTGCGGCAACGGCGACTGGAGCTGCGGCGCTCACGCCGAACTTCTCCTCGAACGCCTTCACGAACTCGGAAAGCTCAAGAACGGTCATCTCGCTGACGGCCTCGAGCATCTGATCTGTAGTGAGCTTTGCCATGTCTCTCTCCTTCTTTCAGCCCAGGTGGGCCAATATTGTTACAAAATGGACCGGACTACCGGCGGTTAGGCCCCTTCGGACTCGCGCTTCGTCTTCAGCCCACCGAGGGCGTAGCCCAGCTTCTGCAGCGGAGCATTGAAGAGGAAGGCGAGCTTCTGGACCGGTGCCTGGAATGCCCCAGCCACCGTGGCCAAGAGCACTTCGCGGCTTGGGAGCTTCGAGAGCGCCGTCAACTGGGCCAGGTCGAGAATCGACGTCCCCAGGATGGCCCCCCTGACCTCGGCGGCTGGGTAGGCCTTCAGGGCCGCCAACACCGTCTTAGCCAGAACCGCCTCATCTCCCGTGCCGAAGGCAATTGCCGTTGGGCCGGAGAGGTGTGACGGAAGGGTGGCGTTCCCCGCCTCGTTTGCGGCGACCCGCATCAGGCGGTTCTTCACCACCCGATACGTGATCCCCAGCGGCCGAAGCGTGTTACGGATGGCGGCGAAATCCGACACCGTAAGACCTCGGTACGAGGTAAGGATGAGCCCACGGCTCTTCGACAGCTCGTTCGCGAGCGAGTCGATCGTGCTGCGCTTCTTCTGCGTTGGCACGGTTCCTCCTTCTCTGGACGCACAGGCCGGTGCGTCTCGGCGGATGCAGCTGGCACCCCTGCAACTCTTCGCGTCACAGGGGGTCGCGCGTTCCGCGAGAAACCCTCTGCCTCAGCATGCCCGCTCGTTGGTCGACCTTGCGGTTGACCTCTGAGTGGCTTAAGTCCCCTGCCTCACGGCGGGGGTCACAGGCCCTCTTCGGCGAATCGTCGTATTTCGTCTCCCGAGCGTCTCCACTCGGGCGCTTCTGTTTCGGTCGGCCAACCGGGCCGACGCGGATGGGGAGTTTACCCCGCGACCGCCAGTAGTGCTGGCACGTCAACGGCAACACCGGGCCCCATCGAGGCCGAGATGCTGACGCCCTTGATGAAGGTGCCCTTCAGCCCTGTTGGCTTGGAGCGGTTCACCGCGTCAAGCAGGGTCGCCAGGTTTCCGACGATCTGCGCTTCGGTGAAGCTCGCCTTGGCGAAGCCGAGGTGAATGATCGCGGCCTTGTCGACCTTGAACTCCACGCGTCCTGACTTCAACTCAGCGATGGTTCGCTCTAGGTCGTTGGTGATCGTGCCAGCCTTCGGGTTTGGCATCAGGCCCTTGCGACCGAGCACCTTACCGAGCTTACCGACCTGCCCCATCATGTCTGGCGTTGCAATGGCAACGTCGAAGTCGCTCCAGCCACCGTCGACCTTGGCGATCAGATCGGCGGCGCCGACCTCATCTGCGCCGGCCTTGGTTGCCTCGTTCGCCTTCTCGCCCTGGGCAAACACAGCAATGCGGACGCGCTTGCCAGTGCCGTGCGGAAGGCCGATGGTGCCACGCACCATCTCATCGGACTGTCGTGGGTCGACACCGAGGCGAATGTGCACCTCGATCGTCTGGTCAAACTTCGCGGTCGCAGTCTTCTTCACCAGGGCAGCGGCCTCGGTTGGCTCGTACTGCTTCTCTGGGTCAACCAGCTTTGCCGCTTCGATGTAACGCTTGCCGTGCTTTGCCATTTCGTTTCCTCCTTGTCGGCCGTTTGTCGGCCTCCCCCTTCACCGCGGGGTTGCGGCGATCGTCAGGCGACGACCTCTACTCCCATGGACTTTGCTGATCCCTCGATCATCTTGCAGGCCGCCTCAATCGTTGGGGCGTTCAGGTCAGCCATCTTCTTGGTTGCAATCTCTTGTACCTGTGTGCGGGTGATCTTGCCGACGTTACCGGCCTTGTGATCGCCAGCGCCCTTTTCAATGCCCGCCGCCTTGCGAATCATGTCCGCAGCCGGTGGCGTCTTGAGAACGAAGGTGAACGAGCGGTCCTCGAAGATCGTGATGACGGCTGGAATCACTTCGCCCTTGCGGTCGGAGGTCTTCTCGTTGTACGACTTCGTGAACTCAACGATGTTGATGCCGTGAGGCCCGAGGGCCGTACCGACAGGTGGCGCTGGAGTTGCCCCACCCGCGGGGAGCTGCAGCGTGACGGTTGCGCGAATCTTCTGTGCCATGGTGTGCTCCTCTCTACTCTCGGATTACAGCTTCGATACTTGGAGCAGGTCGAGTTCCACTGGCGTTTCACGCCCGAAGATCGAGACCAACACCTTGACCTTGCTTCGCTCTGGGTCGATATCTTCGACCGTGCCAACGAAGTCTGAGAATGGGCCGTCGTTCACGCGGACCGACTGACCCTTGACGAAGGCAACCTTGACCACGGGGGCCTGGCCCACGCCGAGTTGGCGCAGGATCTGCTTCACCTCGGTTTCGGTGAGCGGCACTGGATCGGCCTTCATTCCTGGAATTGCTGATCCACCAACGAAGCTGGTAACACCCGGCGTGTTGCGCACGACGTACCAGCTCTCTGGCTCCATGATCATGTCAACGAGCACATACCCCGGGTAGATCTTCTTCTGCACGGTCGTACGCACACCGCCGCGAATGACGATCTCGTCTTCCATCGGCACAACGACCTGGAAGATGCGGTCCGACATGTCCATCGACTCAATCCGGTGCTCGAGGTTCGCCTTCACCTTGTTCTCAAAGCCTGAGTAGGTGTGGATGGCGTACCAGTGTCGTTTCGCGGTTGGCGCCGGCTTCTCAGCAGCGGCGCTTCCGGTCTCGGGGATCAGTGCATCAGTCACAGGTTTCTCCTCGTCGTCCAGCTACTCAGGCGGGGTTGATGAGCTTGAGGATTTCGGTAAAGAGCAGGTCCCAGAAGGCGATATAGAAGCCCACGACCAGCGAGGCAACGAAGACGAGCAGGGTCAGCACGCGGACCTGTGCGCCGGTTGGCCACGCCACCTTGCGCAGTTCCGAGATTGCCTCCGAGAAGAACTTTCGGATTCGCTTCACGCTCGTTTGCTCCTTCGCTTCACTTCACTCCCTCTGCGACCGTAGCCGAGAGGCTGGCAGGGGCGGCCGGACTCGAACCGACAACAACCGGTTTTGGAGACCGGGACTCTACCAATTGAGCTACGCCCCTACTGATGCTCTCCTTGCGCCTGACCTACTTCGTCTCGCGATGCATGCGCTGCACGCGACATCGCGGGCAGTACTTCATCAACTCGAGGCGATTCGGGTCATTGCGCTTGTTCTTGCGCGTCGTGTACGTGCGTTCCTTGCACTCCGTGCACGCGAGTTGCAGCGTGGGTCGGTTCTCTGCCTTCGCCATCTGCTACTCGGTGATCTTCGTGATCGAGCCGGCGCCAACGGTGCGGCCGCCTTCGCGAATCGCGAAGCGCTGACCGACCTCGATGGCGATCGGGGTGATGAGCTCAACCGTCATCTCGACGTTGTCGCCCGGCATGATCATCTCGGCGCCCGCTGGGAGGCCGATCGAGCCGGTGACGTCGGTCGTGCGCAGGTAGAACTGCGGACGGTAGCCGTTGTAGAACGGCGTGTGACGGCCGCCCTCGTCCTTGGTGAGGACGTAGACCTCGGCGTTGAACTTGGTGTGCGGGGTGACGGAGCCCGACTTGGCCAAGACCTGGCCGCGCTGGATCTCCTCGCGCTCGATGCCGCGGAGCAGGAGCCCCGTGTTATCGCCGGCGCGACCCTCATCCAAGAGCTTCTTGAACATCTCGACGCCGGTGACGACGATCTTGCGGGTGGCGGTGATGCCGACCAGCTCGACTTCGTCGCCGACCTTGACGATGCCGCGCTCGATGCGGCCCGTGGCGACGGTGCCGCGACCCTTGATGCCGAAGACGTCTTCGACCGGCATCAGGAACGGCTTATCGACCTCGCGGGTCGGCGTTGGGATGTACGAGTCGACCGCATCCATCAACGCCTGGATCGGCGCGTAGGCGGGGTTGCTGGCATCGTCGGGGGCCTCGAGGGCCTTCAGCGCGGAGCCGCGCACGACCGGAATCTTGTCGCCCGGGAAGTCGTACTTGCTGAGGAGCTCGCGCACCTCGAGCTCGACGAGATCCAAGAGCTCCGGGTCATCGACCATGTCGCACTTGTTCAGGAAGACGACGATGAACGGCACCTCGACCTGCTTGGCGAGCAGGACGTGCTCCTTCGTCTGGGGCATCGGGCCGTCGGTGGCGGCGACCACGAGGATCGCGCCGTCCATCTGGGCTGCGCCCGTGATCATGTTCTTGATGTAGTCGGCGTGCCCTGGGCAGTCGACGTGCGCATAGTGTCGCGCCTCGGTCTCGTACTCGACGTGCGAGATCGAGATCGTGATGCCGCGCTCGCGCTCTTCTGGGGCGTTGTCAATCGAATCAAAGGCGCGATACTCCGCGCTCCCCTTCAGGGCGAGGTACTTCGAGATCGCGGCGGTCAGGCTCGTCTTGCCGTGGTCGATATGCCCGATCGTGCCGATGTTGACGTGCGGCTTGGACCGCTCGAACTTTGCCTTTGCCATCTCGATTCTCTCTCCGATTTCTTACTACCGTCACTTGTTAATAGCGTTGACGGTTACCGCTTTTCCCCCACCCGAAGGTGGAGCCCACGACCGGACTTGAACCGGTGACCTCGTCATTACCAATGACGTGCTCTACCAACTGAGCTACGTGGGCCAGTCCATTTCCGATCCTATTGCTTCTCTTGTTGCTCCAGTTCTGGTGGGCAGGAAGGGAATCGAACCCCCACAGTCGAAGACGGCTGATCTACAGTCAGCGGAGCTCACCACCTGCTCAACCTACCCTTGTGATCCAGTGCTGGAGCCGACAACGGGACTCGAACCCGGAACCTACGGTTTACAAAACCGTTGCTCTACCAATTGAGCTATGTCGGCGCCCACGTCGGGATACCTTGCGATCCGTCGGTGAGGCGTGATCATAGCCCCCTACGGGCGTGGGGGTCAACCGCCTGCGTGCGGGAGATCGTCGCTTTCAGGGGCGGCTGGCGCTGCAGCGTCGGCTGGAACTGGCGCGACAGGGTCGCTGGACGCCGTGGGTAGGGCCCCAAGCACTGGCACAGACTGTGCCGTGAACGGGCGCTGACCAAGCGCCTCGAAGAGGAGGACGGAGCCTGCGACGGCGGCGTTCAGGCTGGCGACCTTCCCCGCCATCGGGATGCGGACGAAGAGGTCGACCCTGCGACGAACCGCGGGCGAAAGCCCTCGGCCTTCGGCCCCGATCACGATGCAGAGTGGCCCACGCAGGTCCGCCTCGCGATATCCCTGGGCCGCCTCTGCCTCGGCACCGACCACCCGAATGCCTCGCAGACGCAGGGCCGTGAGCTCGTCAGCGAGATTCTCGACCCGTGCGACCAAGAGGTGCTCGACCGCACCGGCGCTCGCCTTGATGGCGGCTGGCGAGAGGGGGGCGGCCCCCTTGCTGCCGATCAGGAGCCCGTGCACCCCGACCGCCTCGGCGCTCCGGATCAAGCTGCCGAAGTTCTGGGGGTCCTCTACCCCGTCGAGGGCCAATAGGAAGGGGGGCTCTCCACGCGACACGGCGCGGGCCAGCAGGTCTTCGGGGGCGGCCTCGGGGCGCCGCCTCACGACCAGGGCCACCCCCTGGTGGCCATCGAACCCCGAAAGCTGGCCGATGAGGGCACCCTCGACCTCAATGATCGGGATGCGGAGGGCGGTGGCGTGCAGGACCATCTGCTGCAGGGCATCACGCCGCTGCGGTACCACCAGGAGGCGGACCGCCTCGCGGCGAGCGGCGAAGGCCTCCTCAACTGGCCGGCGCCCCGCGATGACCTCGTGTTCAGGGCCGACCATGCCCGCAACCTGGAGGGAGAGGGCACGTCGCGATGCCCACTGCTTCGCGCCACCGGCACTAAACGTCGGGCGCGCAGCGCCGGGTCGTGTGCCGAATGGCCCGCCGGGGCCGCCTGGGCGGGCGCCACCGGGACGGAAGCCCGCGGGGCGTGCGGGTCGCGGGCGCTGGTCGTCGCTCATGCCTGTGGTCCAGCCAGTCGCCAACGTTGCCCATCGCGACCGTCATCAATCAACACGCCGAGGAGCGCTAGCTCGTCGCGCAGCGCATCAGAGCGCGCCCAGTCCTTCGCGGCGCGCGCGGCAATGCGCTCCGAGAGCAGCGCTTCGGCACCGACCGGAAGTACCGCGCGTTCTGGCAGCACGGCGAAGACCAGATTGATCTTCTCGAGCACAGCGATGAGCGCCTGCGCACCGGCGCCGCTGCAGTTGGCATCAAGGAGTCGATTCCCGTCGCGTACCAAATCGAAGAGCGCCGCGAGGGCTTCCGGGACCGCTAGGTCGTCGTCCATCGCAGCGGCGAATCGGTTCCAACTTGCTTCCGCGAGTGTCGCTACTCGCTGGTCGGCGTCCGCATCACCGGTTGTGATGGCGCTCCGTGCGCTCAGTGCGGCAACGAAGGCATCAATGCGCGCGATGGCCGATGCCGCTGCGGTAAGTGAGTCGTCGTTATAGTTGAGATTGGTACGGTAGTGCGCGGAGATGAGCGCAAGGCGCAAGGCGCGAGGCTCTGCGCCGCTTGTGAGCAGGTCACTGACGCGCGAGATGTTGCCGAGTGACTTCGACATCTTGTCGCCTGAGACGTGCAGGTGCGCACAGTGCATCCAAGTTCCGACAAATGGCTTCCCAGTGGCTGCCTCAGATTGCGCAATCTCGTCTTCGTGATGCGGGAAGACGAGGTCAATCCCGCCCGTGTGCAAATCAAACGATTCGCCAAGGTAGCGCATGCTCATTGCCGAGCACTCGAGATGCCATCCTGGTCGCCCTGGGCCGAGCGGCCCATCCCATGAAGGCTCGCCGGGCTTCGCCGCCTTCCACAGGACAAAGTCGCGCACGTCATCCTTGCTGTACTCATCGGCCTCAACCCGCTCACCGACACGCATTGCCTCTGGGTCGAGGCGAGCGAGTCGCCCATACGCTGGCCACGAGGCAATCTTGAAGAAGATCGAACCGTCTTCAGTCCGATAGGCGTGCCCACGTTCCAGGAGCTGCTGTACGAGGGCGATCTGCTCGGGAATGTGCTCCGTGGCACGGGGCATCTCGTCTGGGGTCGTCATGCGCAAGGCGGCCATGTCAGCGCGGAAGACCGCCTCCCAGCGATCGGTGAGCGCGCGAATCTCGACGCCCTCCGCTGCCGCGGCACGGATGATCTTGTCGTCGATGTCGGTTAGGTTCACCACCCAGCGCACCGTGCGGTCACTCGCTCGGAGCCAGCGCACGAGTGTGTCGGCGAAGAGGAAACTGCGGAAGTTACCGATATGTGCGGGTCCATAGATTGTTGGACCGCAGGAGTACACGCCGACCTGCCTTGGATCGAGTGGCGTGAAGGGTCGGGTCTCCCCACTCATCGTGTCCCGGAACTGCAAGCTCACTCGGCGGTACCCCTTCGCTGCGCTACAAGGATGGCGGCACAGCGAATCGCCTTGCCGGCACCCTCGTCGCCAACCAGATTACCGCTCGACGCCTTGGCGCTAACGCGGTCAGCCGGAATGCCAAGCAGACTGGCCACATTCGCGCCAATCTCGTCGAGATGCGGGGCAAGCTTCGGCGCGCTGGCGGTGATCAGCAGATCGACCCAGAGCGGCTGCACGCCGACCGCAGCGGCGCGTTGGACGCTTTCGGCGAGCAAGGTGCCACTCGCGACCCCCTTTGGTGTCGCCTCCGTTGCGGGGAAGAGTCGGCCCAAGTCACCAAGCCCCGCGGCGCCGATCAGGGCATCCGCCACCGCATGGAGGACGACGTCGCCATCAGAGTGCCCGATCAACGCTGGGCTCTCCGAGAAGGGGCGCCCACCGAGGTGCAACGTGCCGCTGGTGCCGACTGGGTGCGCATCGTCGCCCCACCCAACGCGAATCCGACTCCCAGGGAGCGACGCAAGGATTTCGCTGAACGAGACCGTGGGATCTGAGGGTCGCAGCATTGCCCCAACAGAGAGAAGGTCATCGGGCTCCGTCAGCTTGCGCAACCGTGCCGAACCTTGCACCAGCTCAACGGCAACGCCGATTGATTCAAGGATGCTTGTATCGTCGGTCGCGGCTGTATCGCTCGCAAGGGCTGCCGCGAATGCGGCTACATGCTGTGCGGCAATCCCTTGCGGAGTTTGCGCCGAGACAACGCCTGCTCGATCAACACTCCCCGAGCTATGTGCGGTGGCCGCACCCATGGAATTTGGCGCGATGCGCTTCAGCGTGTCGGCGATCGGCATGAACGGCGCCGCGGCACCGTGTAACTCCGCAGCAGCCACAACGCGGAGCGTTACATCGGAATCAACCCCGGGGCGCGCAGCATCGTGAATCAGGAGCACGTCGCTCGCTTGGCCTGGGGCGCGCTCCAGCGCGTGCAGGCCAGCAGCAACCGATGCGGATCGTGTTTCGCCGCCGGGAACCACGGCAACGACAGCAGCAGGGATCCACGGCAGTGCGGCGTAGGTGGCAACACGATCTTGTGCCGTCACCACAACGATGCGCCGAACCCCAGCGGTTGCTGCGAATGACTCGAGCGACCAGCGCAGCACCGGCTTCCCTGCAATGGGGATGAGTGACTTGTCGACCCCGCCCATACGGAGACCAGAGCCTGCCGCAACCACGATGACGTCAAACGTTGAGGCGCTACTCACCGAGCGCCTCGGTGATCGCTTCGCGTAGGGTGCGCACGGCAATGACCTTCATCCCTTCGGGCGTGGGTTCGCTCGCGGCGCCACGTCGCGGGGCAGGCACAATCGCCGTTATAAACCCGTGACGCGCCGCTTCACGTAGGCGGCGAGCGAGCCCGGAGACGGGGCGGAGCTCACCGAGGAGTCCAACCTCACCAACAGCGACGAGCGCACGATTGATGGGCCGGTCGCTCTGTGACGAGGCAAGAGCGAGCGCCAGTGGAAGATCGAGTGCGGGCTCATCGAGCACGATGCCGCCAACCAAGTTGGCGTAGATGTCGCGGTCGCTCAACGCAATGCCGGCACGACGTGCGAGCACCGCAGCCAAGAGCGAGAGACGTGCGGTGTCGAGCCCACGTCCAGTGCGGCGTGGTGTGCCGTAGGCCGTGCCCGCAACGAGTGCCTGCACCTCAACCAACATGGGGCGGCTCCCCTCGAGCAGTGGGGCAACCACGGCGCCAGGGGCGCGCTCATCACGATCATCAATAAAGGCGCGCCCTGGGTCGTCAATTCCGGCGAGGCCACTCTCCCCCATCTCGAGGAGTCCGAGTTCATCGGTGGAGCCGAAGCGATTCTTCGCGGCGCGCAAAGTGCGCAGGGTGCCGTGGCGGTCGCCATCCAACATGATCACCGCGTCAACGAGATGCTCCAGCGTCTTTGGCCCGGCGATGCTCCCCTCTTTGGTGACATGGCCAACCAGGATCACCGCTGCTCCCGTTGCACGCGCAACACCTGCGAGCCACTCCGCGCTACCGCGTACCTGACCGACGCTGCCTGCTGGCCCCTCGAGCTCGGCGAGCGTTGCGGTTTGAATGGAGTCAACGATCAACAGCGTCGGGCGGTCACGATGTGCCGCTTCGGCAATGGCGCCCACTTCACTCTCGGCAAGGATCTCTACGGTGTCGGCTGCGACGGTCGCCATGAGGCCAAGCCGCTCGGCGCGATCGGCAATCTGCGCCGCCGACTCTTCACCGGATGCGTACAGGACGCGTCCGCCGGCGAGCGCGATCCCCGCCGCAGCTTGCAGTAGCAGCGTGCTCTTTCCGATCCCAGGTTCGCCGCCAAGCAAGATGATGGAGCCAGGTACCGCACCTCCGCCAAGAACGCGATCAAGCTCAGGAACGCCGAGTGGCAGGCGCGGTGCGCGGTCGGCGCTTGCCGCCCGAAGCGGCTGTGGCTGTGCTGGAGCGGCGGCAGTTCGTCCCCCAGCGGCGCGAGCGCGCACCGACGGTCTCTCTCGCACCGTCTCCACGAGCGAGTTCCAGGAGCCGCAACTGCGGCAAGGATTCTCGAGGGCGGGCGCCTCAAAAGCGCAGGTTTGACAGAGCCAGACGCTCTTACTCTTCGCCATTCGGCGAACGCGCTAGTCGACTGCGCCGACCGGCTCAGCCGGCACAGCGGCGGGCGAAGCTACCCCCTCTTCGCGGATCATCACCGTGATCGCGCCATCGACAAGATCCACCACATACGATGCGCCAATTGGATCTGCACCTTGGAGCAGGCGTTCGGCGAGTGGGTCCTCGATGAGCGTTTGGATGGTGCGGCGCAGCGGGCGCGCGCCGTAGGAGACGTCGTATCCAACCTTGATAAGGTGATCTTTCGCCGCGTCGGTAATGACGAGGTCGTGCCCCTGCGTGCGCAGCTGCGACACGACGCGCTTCACGAGCAGG
Source organism: Candidatus Limnocylindrus sp. (assembly GCA_040397175.1). Taxonomy (GTDB): domain Bacteria; phylum Chloroflexota; class Limnocylindria; order Limnocylindrales; family Limnocylindraceae; genus Limnocylindrus. The sequence continues at coordinate 226,361 of JBBAWM010000002.1, forward strand.
TCGACGATGCGGCGCATCTCCTCTTGGCTGAGCGGCCGGAAGACGATGCGGGAATCGACACGGTTGAGGAACTCTGGGCGGAACGCCTTCTTCAGCTCCTCGTCGACCTTCTCGCTAATCAGCGTGTACTCGTCAGCGGCGCGTGCCGCTTCGCCCTCGCCACGCGAGCGGAAGCCGAGTGACGATGGCGTCTGAATCTGTCGAGCGCCAAGGTTTGACGTCATGATCAAAATCACGTTGCGGAAATCGACACGGCGTCCCTTCGCATCGGTGAGCTGGCCGTCTTCCAGGATCTGCAGCAAGATGTTGAAGACCTCGCTGTGCGCCTTTTCGATCTCATCGAGCAGCACCACGGAGTAGGGGCGTCGTCGAATCGCCTCGGTGAGCTGCCCGCCATCATCAAAGCCCACGTAGCCCGGAGGAGCGCCAACCAGGCGGCTGGTGTTGTGGCGCTCCATGAATTCACTCATGTCGATCTTGACGAGCGCATCTTCTGTGCCAAACATGAATTCAGCAAGCGCCTTGGCAAGCTCCGTCTTGCCTACGCCGGTAGGCCCAAGGAAGAGGAAGCTACCGATCGGGCGCTTCGGATCCTTCAGTCCCGCACGTGCGCGTCGCACGGCGCGGCTCAGCGTCGAGATCGCCTGCTCTTGTCCGACGACACGAGCGCTCAGTGTCTCCTCCATCTTGAGGAGTCGTGCAGTTTCGGCTTCGGCCAAGCGCATCACTGGGATGCCGGTCCACATGGAGACAACGGCGGCGACCTCCTCTTCGGTCACGACCGGGCGCGTATCTTCGCGCGATTCAGGCGCAGCTGGGGCGGCAATGGCAAGTGGTGCTTCGGGCGCAACGGCAGGCGCGGGGGCGGGTGCGGTCGATCCTGGTGCTGGCGGAAGGTTCAGGCTCAGGCGCCAGGCGCGATCCAGCTCTTCAATGCGGCTCTTGAGCCCTTCGCCCTGGTTGCGCAGGGAGAGGGCGCGGTCAAAGGCACCGGCGGCCTCCGCGTCGCGCTGGTCTCGCTCGACGGCGTCCGCCTCGCGGCGGGCCGAACGCAAATCTGCAGGTGGCGATGAGTGTCGCAACATCACGCGGCTCGAAGCTTCGTCAATCACATCAATCGCCTTATCTGGCAGCTGTCGATCGCTGATGTAGCGAACGGAGAGCTCCACCGCCGAGGCGAGCGCCTCGTCAGAGATGCGAACCTTATGGTGCGCCTCATAGCGCGGGCGTAGCCCCTTGAGGATCTCGATCGTCTCATCGGCCGAAGGCTCGGCCACCAATACCTGCGCGAAGCGTCGCTCAAGCGCTGGGTCTTTCTCGATGTGCTTGCGATACTCGTCGAGCGTGGTTGCGCCAATGCACTGGATCTCGCCGCGGGCGAGTGGCGGCTTCAAGATGTTGGCAGCATCGATCGCGCCCTCAGCAGCACCGGCGCCGACCAGCGTGTGCAGCTCATCAACGAAGAGGATCGCGTCGCGCGAGGCGCGCAGCTCTTCGAGCACCTTCTTCAGTCGCTCCTCGAACTCGCCGCGGTATTTTGTGCCGGCAACGAGTGAGCCCATATCAAGCGTCACAACGCGCTTGTCGAGCAGCGGTGCAGGAACGTCGCCCTTCACGATGCGCTGGGCGAGCCCCTCGGCGATCGCCGTCTTGCCGACGCCCGGTTCGCCAATGAGCGCTGGGTTGTTCTTGGTGCGGCGCGCCAACACCTGAATGACACGCTCAATTTCGCGCTCACGGCCGATGACCGGATCAAGGCGACCGGCGCGGGCCGCTTCGGTGAGATCGAGGCCAAGGGCGTCGAGGGTTGGAGTCTTTGAGCCGCTGCGGCGCTCGGTCGGTTGGGCGGTTGGTGTTGATGACTGGCTGAGCACGCGCACCACCTCGTGGCGCACCTTCTCGAGGCTGACGCCGAGTGATTCGAGCACGCCGGAGGCGATTCCGCCCTCTTCGCGCACGAGGCCGAGGAGGAGGTGCTCGGTGCCGATGTAGTTGTGACCCAAGCGTCGCGCCTCATCGATGGCGAGCTCGATCACCTTCTTCGCGCGGGGTGTGAGGCCGATCTCGCCAACGACGGGGCGTTCGCCACGTCCGATGATGAACTCCACCGCCTGGCGGACCTTGGCCAGCTCGACGTTGAGGTTCTCGAGGACCTTCGCCGCAACGCCTTCGCCCTCGCGGACAAGGCCGAGCAGCAGGTGCTCTGTGCCGATGTAGTTGTGGTTGAATCGCTGCGCCTCGTCTTGGGCGAGCGTCAGCACCTTGCGGGCGCGATCCGTGAAGCGATCGAAGCGGTCAGCCGTGGCCATGCGCTCCTCCGATCCCCGCTCCCAGGCGTACGTCGCCAGGCACTTGTGCGGAGAGGAAGTCTACCACTCCGATTGGGCGCTTCACGAGGGGGCTCAACGTCCCCGCGGGACTAGGCCTGATCGGCAGGGGCCTCTGGGGCGACGTCGGCGAGGGCCTCTTCAATGGCCTCCGTCGCGCTCTCACCGTCATCGGCCTTCTTTGGGGCGCGCTTCTTCTTCGTCTCGCCGTCGCTTCCGGCAGCGTCGTCGGCCGTCTCGGCGATCTTCTCGCGAATGCCGGCAAAGGCTGCCGCGAGCGTGGTGTCGATACCACCCTCTGGCTCCTGTACGGCGTCATCCATGGAGAAGCTTCGCTCTGGTCGAGCACGACGCGTCTCACGCTTCGGCTCGGCGGCTGGCGTTTCGCGCACCGGAGCCTCTTCAGCCTGCTTGAGGCTGAGGCCGAGTCGGTGACGCTCTGAGTCGAGGCTGATCACCTTGAGCTTCAGGGTCTGCTCGTCCTTCACGACGTCGCCCGGATGGGTGACGCGATTGTGCGAGAGCTCGCTGATATGGATGAGTCCCTCGAGTCCGTCGCGCACGCGCACGAAGGCACCGAAGTTCACCAACTTGGTAATGGTTCCCTCAACGAAATCGCCAATCTTGATGTCGGCGATTGCGGCGTTCCATGGGTCTGGCTGCAACTTGCGGATGGAGAGGCTAATGCGCCCGCGCTCCGTGTTGATGTCAATAACTTCGGCGTCGACCGAATCGCCCACGTTGTAGCCCGCTTCTGGATTGGCGACCTTCGACCAGCTGATCTCACTCTTATGAATGAGCCCGTCAATGCCGCCGAGGTCAACGAAGAGTCCGAATGGGGCGATCGAGCGCACCACGCCGGCAACGCGCTGGCCAACCGAAAGGGTGCTGAAGAGTTCGTCGCGCTTACCGCGGCGCTCCTCATAGTGCGCAACCTTCTCGGAGAGGATCAGGCGGTTCCCCTTTCGGTTCACCTCCAAGATCTTCATGCGCAGCTTGCGGCCAACATACGGCTGCAGCTTCTCGGCAATCTCCTGAATGGCGTCCCGTGGCGCGTCGCCCGCTGGGCGGCGTGGGAAGTCGACGATCTGGCTGATTGGCACGAAGCCGCGAATGCCACAATCGACAATGAGTCCGCCCTTGTTGTGATCGATGACGGCGGCCTCGATGATGGTGCCGGCGTCGAGCTGCTCCTGCATCGTGCGCCACTTGCGCTCCATGCCAGCGCGGCGGATCGAGAGCACAACGTGCCCATCTTCCGACTCTGGCTGCATGACGTAAACGAGTACGGTGTCGCCAACGGTTAGGGCTGGGCCCTCTTCACCGTTGCGGCCGTGAAGTTCGCGGCTCGAAACAACACCTTCGCTCTTTGCGCCAATGTCAACGAGGACCTCGTCCTTGTCGACGCGCACCACGATGCCGTCGAGGACGTCGCCCTGCTTCAAGTTCTTAATTGGCATCCCTGCACCGGCGAGTAGCTCTTCCATGGTGGTTGGCTCAGGTCCGGTCCACGCGCGCGGCGCAGGCGCCGCGGTTGGCGTGGCAACGGGAGCCTCAGTGGCTACTGGGGCCGATTCGACAGGCGCGATATCAGCAACGTCAACCGCTGGGGTCTCCAACGCATCTGTTGCGATCACCTTGACGCTCTTCGGCTTTGCAGGGGCTTTCGCCTTGCGGACTGGAGCGACTGCTCCAGCTTCGGCACCCGCCTCTAGATCGGCGGCGCCAGGGGTCAGTTCTTCGTTCAAGTTTGTAGTTCTCCTTACGACGTATTCGCGCTCACGAGGGTGCGCCACCAGCAGATGCGGGAGGCGCAATCTCACGATCGCGTTGGGCGAGCCTACCACAGCCCCCCTGACTCGGCCCGGCGCTTACGGGAGCTTGAGCACCTGACCGGTTGTGATGGCGTACGCGGGTCCCGCGATGTTATTCAGGGCTGCAATCTCTCTATATCCATCGGGACCCATGCCGAGCGAGAGCCCAATGTCATAGAGGGTGTCACCCGACCGTACGACATAGGTTTTTGGCTCGAGCGCGCTCCCTGAAGGGGCAGGCGATGTGCTCGGCGACGGGGTCGGGCTCGGCGACTCGCTGGGGCTCGCCGTTGGGGTGGCCTCGACCGATGGGGTTGGCGTGGTGTCGCTCGACGCGGTGCGCGAGCCAATGATGGAGGTTACAGCCGGGCCGACCACCGAGGCGATCGGGCCGCTGCTCACGGTAAGCACGCCGGCGAGCACAACCACAAGGAGTGCGCGGCGCCATAGGGAACTGGGGGGATCGTTCGGGAGGACCGTGCCGCACATGACGACGGCGCGGCCGACGGGTTGGCGTGGAGCCAGGCTTTCCGCTAGGGCGCCAAGCTGCGCCTCGCGCGCCTGGCGAATCTGGCAGGCGCCGCCCACGACGCATCGCTCCGCGCGCACCACCTTTGGTAGTTCAGGGCGCGCGGGCTCAGCGCCGCAGTGGCTAAGGGTGCGTGACGGTGTAAGGGTGATTGCACCGCTTGGGTCGAGGAGCCAGGGGCAAGGGGTAGCGTTCACGGGTTCCACGTTCGCAGGATAGCCGACGAAACCCCCCAGGATGCCAAAGAGCCCGGCGACGTCCTATTTTGCCGAGGAGCTGCCCCCTCAGTATTTTCGGCGCTGGAGAGCTTGACTTCCGTGTTCGGGATGGGAACGGGTATGGCCTCTCCGCAAATGTCACCGGGCTCCGCTTGGCGAAGTCCGAATCCATGACTGAAAACATCGAGAAGTTGTCTGTTTCATCGGGGGTGTATCCAAAACGACCACGGGCGCCGAAGAGGCGTCGTGGAGGTCAAGCCCTCGACCGTTAGTAGCGCTTTGCTGCAGCCATCACTGGCCTTCCACATGCGCCCTATCAAACAGGTAGTCTCCCTGCGGTCTTACCCGGTTAACCCGGTGGGGAACCTCATCTTAGGGCGAGCTTCGCGCTTATATGCTTTCAGCGCTTATCCCTGCCGAGCTTAGCTACCCTGCGATGCCCTTGGAAGGACAACAGGCACACCATAGGCTCGTCCACTCCGGTCCTCTCGTACTAGGAGCAGCTCCCTTCAAGTTCCCTTCGCGCACGCTGGATAGAGACCGAACTGTCTCACGACGTTCTGAACCCAGCTCACGTACCGCTTTAATTGGCGAACAGCCAAACCCTTGGGACGTACTTCCGCCCCAGGATGCGACGAGCCGACATCGAGGTGCCAAACGGTGCCGTCGATATGAACTCTTGGGCACCATCAGCCTGTTATCCCCGGGGTAGCTTTTATCCGTTGAGTGATAACCCTTCCACTCGGAGTTATCAGATCACTAAGCCCTGCTTTCGCACCTGCTCGACTTGTAGGTCTCGCAGTCAAGCCCTCTTATGCCTTTGCACTCTATGGCTGATTTCCATCCAGCCTGAGAGGACCTTTGGGCGCCTCCGTTACTCTTTAGGAGGCGACCGCCCCAGTCAAACTACCCGCCTGACACTGTTCCCCGGCCGGATAACGGCACGAGGTTAGAAACGAAACACAACAAGGGTGGTATTTCAACGACGGCTCCACCGAGGCTAGCGCCCCAGTTTCAAAGCCTCCCACCTATCCTACACAGGTCGAGCCTCAATTCAATATCAGGGTGTAGTAAAGCTCCACGGGGTCTTTTTGCCCCAGCGCGCGTAACCAGCATCTTCACTGGTATTTCAATTTCGCCGGATCCCTCGTTGAGACAGTGCCCAGATCGTTACGCCATTCGTGCGGGTCGGAACTTACCCGACAAGGAATTTCGCTACCTTAGGACCGTTATAGTTACGGCCGCCGTTTACCGGGGCTTCGATTCAGAGCTTGCACCCCTCCTCTTAACCTTCCAGCACTGGGCAGGCGTCAGCCCCCATACGTCAGCTTGCGCTTTAGCGGAGACCTGTGTTTTTGCTAAACAGTCGCCTGGGCCATTTCACTGCGGCTCTCACATACAGCAAGCTGCACATGAGAGCGCCCCTTCTCCCGAAGTTACGGGGCTATTTTGCCGAGTTCCTTAACGAGGGTTCTCCCGATCACCTTGGTATTCTCTACCCGGCCACCTGTGTCGGTTTGCGGTACGGTCACCTAATACCTCGCTAGACACTTTTCTTGGAGGCTTGGCTTGCTCGAGTCAAGGCTTACGCCCCTCCCCATCACTTTTCAGAGTTGAATGCGGGACCGGATTTACCTAGTCCCACCCCCTACGAGCTTGGACGTGCATTCCATAGCACGCTCGAACTACCAGACCCCGTCATGCCCTTGCTCCCATCGAACTCCGGCTCGGAGTACCCCCTGACTTGCGTCAGAGAGCCACCCTCCGCCTCGGCCCGACGACACCTTGCGGTGCAAACGGTCTTTGGTGGTTCTGGAATATCAACCAGATGTCCATCGTCTACGGCGTTCGCCCTCGACTTAGGACCGACTAACCCTGAGAGGACGAGCCTTGCTCAGGAAACCTTGGCCATACGGTGTGTGAGATTCCCACTCACATTTCGCTACTCATGCCGACATTCGCACTTCCGCACGCTCCAGCAGTCCTTCCGGTCTGCCTTCACTGCGAGCGGAACGCTCCCCTACCAATCGACGGCCAGTAAACTGGGCGTCGATTTCGCAACTTCGGTACAACGCTTGAGCCCCGTTGAATTTTCCGCGCGGGATCACTTGACCAGTGAGCTGTTACGCTTTCTTTAAATGATGGCTGCTTCTAAGCCAACATCCTGGTTGTTTGTGCGTTCCCACATCGTTCACCACTTAGCGTTGATTTAGGGACCTTAGTTGGCGATCTGGACTGTTTTCCTTGGGACCACGAAGCTTAGCCCTCGTAGTCTGACTCCCGGGCTCTTGAATCACGGAATTCGCAGTTTGGTTGGGTTTGGTAAGCGGGAAGCCCCCTAGCCCATCCAGTGCTCTACCTCCATGATTGAACGCCCGAGGCTAGCCCTAAAGCTATTTCGGGGAGAACCAGCTATCTCCGGGTTCGATTGGAATTTCTCCGCTATCCACAGCTCATCCGAGAATTTTTCAACATTCACCAGTTCGGTCCTCCACGAGGTATTACCCTCGCTTCAACCTGGCCATGGATAGGTCACCCGGTTTCGGGTCTACGCCATGCGACTCAACGCCCTATTGAGACTCGCTTTCGCTACGGCTCCGTCCTTCTCGGACTTAACCTCGCCACATAGCAGTAACTCGTCGGCTCATTCTTCAAAAGGCACGCCATCACGCACACCATTGCTGGTATCGCGCTCTGACTGCTTGTAAGCACTCAGTTTCAGGTTCTATTTCACTCCCCTTGCGGGGTTCTTTTCGCCTTTCCCTCACGGTACTAGTTCACTATCGGTCGCCAAGAGTATTTAGCCTTAGAGGGTGGTCCCCCTAGTTTCACGCATGAGAGACCTTCCACGCGCTACTCAGGTGGTCGATCACGAAGTCCGATCGCTTTAAGCTACGGGGCTCTCACCCTCTGTGGCCTGCCTTTCCAAGCAGGTTCGCATAACGATCGGATTTTTGACTTCGCCTGGACCCGGGAGGGCCCAGAAATCGACTCCTACAACACCGGGATAGCAACGGCTCCCGCCTATCACGCTACCGCGGTTTGGGCTACTCCCTTTTCGCTCGCCACTACTCAGGGAATATGTTTCTTCTCTTCCAGCTACTTAGATGTTTCAGTTCGCTGGCTTACCTTCCGATGGCCTATGTATTCAGCCATCGATGACTGGGCATTACCCCAGCCGGGTTTCCCCATTCGGACATCCTCGGATCAAAGTCTGCTCGCGACTCCCCGAGGCTTTTCGCAGCCTGCCACGTCCTTCATCGGCTCTTGGCGCCAAGGCATCCACTTAGTGCTCTTAGTAGCTTGACCCACCAACGACGACTCTTCGCCGCTCGCGGATCGTTTCGGGATACACCTTGACAATTTCACTTGTTTCATCCGACGAAACATTTACTTTTCGATGTTCTCAGTCATGTATTCGGCTGTTAAAGGTGCGCCTTGCGGCGCTGCGGCCTTCGCCGCCCAGCTGATCGCTGGTCGCTGGCCTTCCGAGGAAGGACAGTGATCAGTGATGTGCCGGTGGTGACGGTTGGTGGAGACGAGGAGTCTCGAACTCCTGACCTCCTGCTTGCAAAGCAGGCGCTCTACCAACTGAGCTACGTCCCCAGTGATGATGGTGGGCGTTTCTGGACTCGAACCAGAGACCTCTGCCTTATCAGGGCAGTGCTCTAACCAACTGAGCTAAACGCCCCCCGTGGGACCGCTCCTGCCTACGCAGGGTTGCGGCACCGGACAGCTAAAGAGTGGCAGGAACACGAACAACCGAGAATCCACCAGGGATTCGGTTTGCTTGTTGAGCCATGTTCGTCTCGATCTCTTGCGAGTCCGCTGAGCCCGCCCAACTTGGAGGCTCAGAACGACGACATGTTTAACCTGGGATTTCTTTTTGTGTTCGAACCACCGCTGGCTCAAACAGAAACTCCCTAGAAAGGAGGTGATCCAGCCCCACCTTCCGGTAGGGCTACCTTGTTACGACTTAGTCCCAATCACCGACCCTACCTTCGACAGCTGCCCCCTTACGGTTGGCGCACTGGCTTCGGGTATTGCCGACTTTCGTGACTTGACGGGCGGTGTGTACAAGCCCCGGGAACATATTCACCGCTGTGTGCTGACCAGCGGTTACTAGCAACTCCGGCTTCATGCAGGCGAGTTGCAGCCTGCAATTCGAACTGAGACCGGCTTTAAGGGATTCGCTCCGCCTCGCGGCTTCGCAAGCCCGTTGTACCGGCCATTGTAGCGTGGGTGTAGCCCAAGACATAAGGGCCATGCTGACTTGACGTCATCCCCGCCTTCCTCCGAGTTTGTCTCGGCAGTATCGTGTGAGTGATACAACACACGACAGGGGTTGCGCTCGTTGCGGGACTTAACCCAACATCTCACGACACGAGCTGACGACAGCCATGCAACACCTGTGCACGCGTCCCTTTCGGGAAAGCGACGTTTCCGCCGCGGTCATGTGCATGTCAAGCCTTGGTAAGGTTCTTCGCGTATCATCGAATTAAACCCCACGCTCCGCTGCTTGTGCGGGGCCCCGTCAATTCCTTTGAGTTTTAGCCTTGCGGCCGTACTCCCCAGGCGGGATACTTAATGCGTTAGCTGCGGCACCGGAGGGGTTAAAACCTCCAACACCTAGTATCCATCGTTTACAGCTAGGACTACCAGGATATCTAATCCTGTTTGCTCCCCTAGCTTTCGCGCCTCAGCGTCAAGATTGGACCAGGAAGTCGCCTTCGCCTCTGGTGTTCCTCCGAATATCTGCGCATTCCACCGCTACACTCGGAATTCCACTTCCCTCTTCCACCTTCAAGTGAACTGGTTTCGAAAGCTGTTCCCGAGTTGAGCCCGGGGCTTTCACTTTCGACTTCATTCACCGCCTGCGCGCGCTTTACGCCCAGTAAATCCGGACAACGCTTGCCACCTACGTATTACCGCGGCTGCTGGCACGTAGTTAGCCGTGGCTTATTCCTCGGGTACCGTCATTATCGTCCCCGAGAAAAGTGGTTTACGACCCGAAGGCCTTCATCCCACACGCGGTATTGCTGCGTCAGGGTTTCCCCCATTGCGCAAAATTCCCGACTGCTGCCTCCCGTAGGAGTCTGGGCCGTGTCTCAGTCCCAGTCTGGGTGATCGTCCTCTCAGACCACCTATCGATCGTCGCCTTGGTGAGCCATTACCTCACCAACTAGCTAATCGAACGCAGGCCCCGCCCATAGCGCATTGCTGCTTTGGAGACGCTAATGAAAGCGTCTCAACATGAGGTATTAGCTACCCTTTCGGGCAGTTATTCCTCACTACGGGGTAGGTCACCTACGCGTTACTCAGCCGTTCGCCACTAATTTCCGAGCAAGCCCGGAAACTCGTTCGACTTGCATGTCTAAGGCATACCGCCAGCGTTAGTCCTGAGCCAGGATCAAACTCTCCGAAACAACGTGTTGCCTTACGGCAGCACGTTAATTTTCCGAGGGTCTGCCCCGGCGAAAAAACGGTTGCTTTGTGTTACCTGCCACTCTTCAGCTGTTAAGGTGCCGCCGACTTTCGCCGACGCGGTCGCCACGGAGACCGTGGTGACTGTAAGCGCTGCTCTGCTCCACCCGTGATCGGGGCGGACGGTCGAGGATCTCTTCCACGAGCGACGCGAAGGGGGAGTCTACGCACCCTGCCGTTCCCCTGTCAAACGGGGGGCTCGTGCGGCGCCGTGAGAGGTGATTCGTGCTCACCACGCAGGGGTTGCGTGTTACAGCGGGCTCGACTCCACGAGGAGCAGCACGCCCGCTGCGGCGGCCAGGGAGGTGACGGCAAGGGTGGCTCCAGCGGCAGAGGGCTCCACGCTCGTGGCAACCGTGTAGATAAGGAGGGCGACGAGGCCGGCCAGGGCCACCTTCAGGAGGCGGAGGAGGAGCTCGGTGATCAGGTCGCTCATGCCCCTACTCTACGCCCCGCCGCTCTTCGAGGCTGCGGAGGATTGTTACAGCATCGGCGTACTGGAGGTCTGCCCCGAAGGGGAGGCCGCGGGCCATGGAGGTAATGGAGGGGACCTTGGCGGCCAGGCGCTCCTGGAGGTAGAGAAGTGTTACATCGCCCTCGGGGGAGGGGTTGGTGGCGATGATCACCTCGCGCACGGGGCTCCCCTCGGCGGCGGCGGCGTCGATCCGCTCGAAGAGCTCTTTCATGCGGAGCTGGCCAGGGCCGATCCCCGACATGGGTGAAAGGGCGCCGTTAAGCACGTGATAGCGACCACGGAAGGCCCCGGTGCGCTCGATGGCGACCAGGTCGAGCGCCTCTTCGACCACGCAGAGGAGGCCCAGGTCGCGAGAGCTATCGCCGCAGATGCGGCAGCGCTCCTCATCGGAGACGTGGCCGCAGATGACGCAGGGTCGGGTGTTCGCCCGCATGGCGCTGATTGCCCCCGCAAGTGCGAGCGCCTCGGGCTCAGGCGTGCGCAGCAGGTGGAAAGCGAGCCGCTCGGCGGTGCGGGGGCCAACCCCTGGAAGTCGGGAGAGGGCCTCAATGAGCCGCTCGACGGAGCTCGGCAGCGCTGCGCCGCTGCTCACTCCTTCCAAACCTCGCGAAGGGCCGTGTCAGGGTCGAGCTCGCCGAACTGAATCACGATCTTGCGCCCATAGGCCTTGTCGGCGAGCGACTCAATGCGCTCACGCTTCGCCTCGGCGCGCTGGCGCAAGAAGCTCTTCGTGGGCGGATAGCTGAGCACGAGGGTGTCGCCGTTGAGCGTGGGTCGAGCATCGGCGAGGAGCGGCTTCGTGGCCGGATCGGCGCTGGCGAGCATGGCGCCCCACTCCCCCGTTGCCGGAGGGACGGGCGGAGTTGTCGGGGTATGTGTTGGGGCTGGAGCCGCAGCGCGCGGTGCCGGCTGTGCTGGGTTGCTCGTGGCAGCGGGGGCGGAGGTGGGGGCGGTGGCGCGTGCGGGTGCTGGGGCAGGCGCGACGACGGGGGCTGCGAGTGCGGCGCCCCCACCAAGAAGGAGCAGCTCAAGGCCGAGACGCAGGTCGGCGTCACCGCGGCCGGTTTCGATGCGGCGCAGGGCGGTGGCGAGACCGAGGAGGGCTTCGCGCGTGCGGCCGGCGAGGCCGATGGTGGCGCCACCACCGTCGGAGAGGTCGAGGCCGGCGGGGAGCTTGGCGGCGTCGCCTGGCACAGTGCCACCTCCAGCGAGCGCGGCGTGTAGGCCTCGACGCACGAGGTCGGTGAGGCGGTCGGCAATGATGCGTGGATCGCGGCCGCGCGCCTCGAACTCGGCGAGGATCGCGAGGCCGGCTGGGGCGTCGGCGTCAAGGATGGCGCAGGCGAGACGCTCGATGCGATCGGCGCCTGGGAGTCCGAGGAGCTCTTCGACGTCGGCCGCCTTGAGCGGGTCGACCCCTGAGGAGAGAAGCTGGTCGAGCATTGACTCAGCGTCGCGCATGCCGCCGTCGGCGAGGCGGGCGAGGAGCTCAATGGCGGCGGGCTCGGCGACCCGCTTCTCGGTTGCCAGGATGGCTTCGAGCTTGGCGGCGATCTCAGTGCGGGCGATCGGACGGAAGTCGAAGCGCTGCAGGCGCGAGAGCACCGCCGGGCGGATCTTCGATGGGTCGGTGGTACAGAAGATGAAGACGATCCCTGGCGGTGGCTCCTCGAGCCACTTGAGGAGGGCATCCCAGGCGTCATTGGTGAAGCGGTGCACCTCGTCGAGGATGAGGACCTTGCGCTTTAGGTCGGTTGGCGGGTTAGTAATGAGCGGGATCAGGTCTTCGCGCACGTCGTCGATGCGGTTCGAGGTGGCCGCGTTCGATTCGACCACGTCGAAGGTGGCCCCCTCGGTAATGGCAATGCAGGATCGACAGGTGCCGCATGGTTCGCCCTCGGCCGGGGCGAGGCAGTTGAGCGCCTTGGCGACGATGCGGGCGGTCGAGGTCTTACCGGTGCCGCGTGGTCCGACGAAGAGGAGTCCGTGGCCAAGTCGCCCGTCGGCGACGGCACGACGGAGGGTCTTGGCGATCGGGTCTTGGCCGCGCAGCTCGCCGAAGGTGGTGGCGCGGTAGCGGCGGTAGATTGCCAGCTGCTCCGTCATGCTCCCCTCCCTTCACGTTCGCCCGCCTCGTCGCACGGCAAGTGCCGCCGGCCGAGCCATCCGCTGCGCCCGCCGCGATCCGCTTAGCGCTGCTTCCTTCCGGATCTGACGCGGTTCACAGAGCGTCGTCGCGCGGAGTCCGACCGACGGCAGAGGGATCATAGACGAACCGACCTCCACAGATCGCGCAACGGCCACCCGCACTTCGGACCGCGCGAGGCACTCTACGGAGAGCGCCTGCTTGGGCGAGAGAGAGCGGATTGGAGCGGGATCATGGGCCACAGCGTCGACCTTCACGCCTACGGTGTTACAGCGGAGCGTGGATTCCTCCCCATCGCCGACCCGAGTGCCGCCATCCCCCTCGCCAATGCGGAGTGGCACGAGACCGCGCGCAATCTGCCGAGCCTCATTCCAACTGGCTGCATTCGCGAGATCATCGAGGCGCTTCCGCCCTTCCGTGCCGATCTCCTGACGAGCGAGGAGGATCTTGAAGCGGCGATGCGCACCCTCAGCTACCTCGGCCAAGCCTATGTGTGGGGTCAGCCAGAGGCGCCGACCTCCCTCCCGGCCGTTCTCGCCGTGCCGTGGCATGAGGTCGCTGCGGCGATCGGTCGCGAACCGATCCTCTCCTACGCCAGCTATGCGTTGTGGAACTGGCGTCGCATTGATGAAGATGGCCCGATCGCCCTCGGCAACATCGCCCTACTTCAACACTTCTTGGGCGGCCTCGATGAGGCCTGGTTCATCCTGGTTCATGTCGACATCGAACGACGTGCGGGCGCGGCACTCGCCGCCGGCGCACGCGCCCAAACAGCAATCTCAGCGGGCGATGACGCGAGCGCCACCGTTGCGCTGAGCGAGCTGGGTGATGCGCTCGACGGCATTCTCGCCACGATGCAGCGCATGCCAGAGTCGTGTGATCCGTATGTGTACTACCACCGCGTGCGCCCGTACATCTTCGGCTGGCACAACAACCCTGCCCTGCCAGGTGGCCTGGTGTACGAAGGGGTCACCGCCTATGCCGGAAAGCCGCAGTCGTTCCGTGGCGAGACTGGTGCACAGAGCACCATCGTGCCCTGTCTCGACGCCGTGCTCGGCGTTGAGCACGCACCCGACGAGTTGCGCACCTATCTCATGCAGATGCGTCGCTATATGCCCACCAAGCATGTCGGACTTCTTGAAGCGTTTGAAGCGGGCCCAACCGCACTCAGCCGCGTCGTTGCACTCGGCAAGAGCGCGCCGGCGGGACTCGTTGCGGCGCGCAATCGCGCAGTCGAAGTGCTGCGCGCCTTTCGCGCGCTCCACCTCGAGTACGCCGCGACCTACATCAATAGACAGGCGGCGGCGGCAACGGGGAACCCAACGGATGTGGGAACAGGCGGCACGCCATTCATGAAGTACCTGAAGAAGCATCGCGACGAGACGGAGTCGTCGATCACCAAGGCCTAGGGCTTAGCGGCCCACGAGGCTCCGCAGCACGAAGCGCAGGTTCGCTGGTCGCTCAGCCATACGCCGCAGCGAGTACGGCCACCAGTCGGGGCCGTACGGCGTGTAGATGCGCACGCGCCACCCGCTCGCAACAAGCCGCTCAGCGAGTTCAGACCGGACGCCGTAGAGCAGTTGAATCTCGCCGCGCTCCTGCGCAGCTGCGCCGAGCTTGGAGATGATGCGGTCGTCATGGGTGCCGAAGGCAATTGGCAGGCGTGTTGCGATCAGCCGTTCGGCCAGCGCAAGGTAGGCGGCATTCACCGCCTCGATGTCACCAACCCCTTCCGCACCCGGATCGTACGCACCTTTCACAAGGCGTACGGGAATCCCGGCGGCGATGAGGCGACCAAGGTCTGTTCCCGAACGCTGCATGTTGGCCTGTACCACGGCGCCAACTGGCCGACCGACTGCGCGCGCCGCACAGACAATCTCGTGCATCTGATCCAGGCTATTCGGGTACTCCGCATCGACGCGCACAAAGCCGTTCACCGATTGCGCCGTTGCCAAAATGCGGTCGAGCCGTGTCGCGGCGACGTCGCTCCCCTCCGCGAGGCCGATGGCGGTGAGCTTCACACTGACGTTTGGCTCAAGGCCGGCCGCCGCCTGTGCGGTTAGGAGGGCGCTCGCATCGGCGGCATACCTGTCGGCGCTCGCGCCAGTGGAGGCCTCGCCCAGTCGATCGAGGGTGACGGTAAAACCGCGTCGCTTCAGGTCGAGCGCCACCTCAACGGCGACGGGGATCGTATCTCCAGCAACGAAGCGTCGAACCGATCGCCGGCCCCAGGCGGTGCGCTGCACCAGTCGACCCAACGCGGCGGCGCGACTCATGCGCAAGAGCACGGTGCGGCTGAGGGCGAAGAACGGATTCACGCCTGAATCCTAGCGCGGCTGTCGCGACTTAGGGGCGGTCACGCAGGCGAGCGAGGGCGGCGACCGCCTGGTCGATCGACCAGACCACTTCGCCCGAAGCGCGGATCGCACCCACGACGAAGAGGTTGATGCCGTCGGCGGGGACGAGCCCCTTGCGACGCGCAACGCGCATGTCAGTGCTCAGACCAATGATCCCCTTGTAGCGCGCAGGATCCTGCGCGGCAAGGCGACTGAAGATGCCGATCTCCACCGCGGTACCGTCGTCAACCTGGGTGCCGTCAAGCCAGGCGAGCACGGCGTTGGCCCCCATCACGCCGGCCAGATCTACGGCGTAGACCTCGTCTGCGGTGGAGTCGCCATCGGAGCGCTGGAATTTCTGCTCGGCGAACTGCTCGTGCGGCACAAAGACCTCGAAGCCCTCTGCGCGCAGCCGGGCGGCAACGATGTCGAGGAAGTTCCGCTCTGCATCGCTAAAGAGTGGTCCAGCGAGATAGATCTTCATGGCGGCAGTATCGCGCACGCACTGCCTGCGCTGGAGGAGCGTTGCGGCGGCGGGGTAGACTCAGACGACTGGCAGCACTGCCAGGGAGGCGCAGAGGAGGTCCCATGAGCGACGAGCAGAAGGTCAAGATCACCGTCAAGGACAACGGTTCACTCCGAGTCGAGGGCGATTTCACCATCCTTGATGTGGAAGGGAACGAGGTTCCACATGAGGGGGTTGCTGCCGGCCTCTGCCGCTGCGGTCACTCTGCCAACAAGCCCTTCTGTGACGGCTCCCATAAGGAGCGCTTCGAGAGCGTTGTCCGCGCCCCGAAGGCGTAGCGCTCGCCGCTAGAAGCGGCGAAGTGCGGCACGGCCGCGCACCATGGCCACCACCGGGAGCACGATGAGTGCGGCACCGAGGAGTCCCAGCGCGGTATAGCTTGCCGCGGCGACGACGATTCCCGAACCGAGCGCCGCAGCTGCTGCCGAACTCCAGATCATGGCGTCGGTCGCCCCCTGCAGGGTGGTGCGCTCCGCTCCGTCGAGCCCCTCCGTGAGCAGTGCAGAGCCTGCAACGAACCCAAAGTTCCAGCCGACACCGAGCAGGAAGAGTGCGATGAAGAGGAGCGTTCCGCCATCCGGCGGCGCGACCGCGGCAAGCACCGAGGCGAAGGCGCTCAACGCCAAGCCTGCGGCAATGATTGCTGGCGTTCCGAAGCGACCGGCGAGGCGACCGGAGATGGGCGAGAAGGCGAACATGCCGAAGGTGTGCCCGCTAATGACAAGGCCGACGGCATCGAGTCCGTGGCCATGTTCGGTCATGTGCAGCGGCGTCATCGTCATGACAAGCACCATCACCACCTGCCCAATGATGAGCGCCACGACAGCGGCAAGGATGCGGGGGCGCGCGAGCATCTCCCCGAGCGATGCGCTCGCACGGCCGAGGGTGCCTGCGCGCACGGGAGCGAGGGTGGCTGGGTCGGGGCGAAGCGTGAAGAGGGTCAGCAGCGCCGCAGCTGTGACGAAGAGGATCGGCACGCCGTAGACGCCGGCGAGTCGTGGCAGGTTCAGCCCTTCAGCCACATTCCCCGAGAGGGTCACGAGATTCGGCCCGACAATTGAACCGAGCGTGGAGCCCCACACCACGAGACCAATCGCCGAGGCGCGGCCCGATTCGGGATACATGTCGGCGGCGGTGTAGCGCGAGAGCTGATTCGCCGCGTTGGCACAGCCCATCGCCGCGGTGGCCACGATAAAGAGTGGAAACGAGGAGAGCACCACCGCAATGCCGGCGGCGAGTGCCCCCACTGCGCCAATGCTGTAGCCAAGCACAAGCCCCGCGCGACGGCCGTAGTGCACCATGAATCGCGAGAGGAGCTGTGATGCGGCGGCGGAGCCGAGCACGATCGTTGCGCCAGGAAGTCCGGCAAAGCTGGAACCGCCCGAGAGTTGTTTCGCCACGATCGTGGCAATGGTGATGGCGGCGATGTAACCCGTGCTGCCAAGGCCGACGCCAAGGACGAGCGACGTTTGCAGGCGGCGCCGCGTGACCGCGGCGGTCATGCCGACGGTGCGGTGGCGAGCGCCTCGTAGATCAACTGGAAGATCTCGGCGGACTTCGGCTCGTACGCCACGAGTGCGTTCGGCTTCTCCTTCTTGGACTGCACGATCGGGCGCTCGTCGACGGCGGTCATGCCGCGGGTGAACTCTCCGTGCAGCTCAATGTCAACGCGCTTCTCGCGCAAGTCGAACAGGTGGGGATGGGTGACGGCGAAGATCGCGCACGGGTCGTGCAGCGGTCCGCCATAGACGCCGAGCTGCTCCCCGTAGGTCGTCGAGAAGAAGTCGAGCAGCTCTGCGGCAAACTTTGCGCTCGGTGTGCCAAACGCCAAGACGCGCTGCACGAACTCCTTGGTGATGACGACCTGATGCGTGGTGTTCAGCCCGACCATCTTGAGCGGGCCGCCGTAGTTGAAGACGGTCGAGGCGGCCTCGGGGTCGGCCCAGATGTTGAATTCGGCGTGTGGCGCACGGTTGCCGTGCAACGTTCCCCCACCCATCAACGAGATGCCGGCAATGCGGCGGCCCAAGTCGGGCGCTACGCGCAGGGCCAGGGCGATATTGGTGAGCGGCCCCAATGGCGCAAGCCAGACTCCTTCACCCTCGTGCTTTCGGACAAGTTCAATGATGGCTTCGACTGCGCCCATCTTCTCGGGAGTTCGGCGCACTGGTGGCAGCTCTGGGCCGCCAAGGCCCGACTCCCCGTGGATGTGTGGCGCATTGCGCGGCGGGGCGACGAGTGGTCGGTCGGCCCCGGCGAAGACTGGGGCGGCGATATTGAACACGTCGCAGGCGATGAGGGTGTTCGGCAGGGTTCGGGAGAGTGGCGCGTTGCCGTGCACGGCGGTGATGCCAATCAAGTTGGCGTAGTGGTTCGCCACCACGAGCGCGAAGACATCGTCGTGCCCAGGGTCGCAGTCGACGATCATCGTGGGGCGCTTGGCGGCGGTACTCATGGGCGAACCTTAGCGCACCGAGCCCACCCCCCGTGCGCCATACTGCACGCATGCAACGCGCCACCCGACCCTCGAGTGAAAGCCCCTTCCGACCCGAGATCGAGGGGCTGCGCGGGCTCGCCGTGGGGTTGGTGGTGGCGGCGCACGCTGGCCTCCAGATCCCCGGCGCGGCACTCGGACCAGATATCTTCTTCGCCCTTTCGGGCTACCTCATCGTGGGCATCCTGCTCCGCCGCCTCGAGGCGGGAAGCGGGGTCGGCTACCGCGACTTCTACGCGCGCCGAATTCGCCGAATCGCCCCCGCCCTGGCGGCAACAATCTTGCTGACCGTTGGGGCTGTGGCCCTGCTCAACGACTCGACGACCCTCGCGCGCACCGCGAAGGATGGGGCTGCCGCGCTTGCTGGTACGGCAAACATCTCCTTTGGGCTGCAGGCGGTCGACTATTTCGGCAGCACCGAACCGTCGCCGCTCCTGCCGCTCTGGTCCATTGGTGTCGAAGAGCAGTTCTACCTGGTGGTCCCGCTCCTACTCGGCATTGCCTGGACGCTCGGCCGTCGCCGCGGAATCCTCATAACCCTCGGCGTGATTGCCGTCGGCTCCACGATCGCCGCCGCACTGCTGACACCCGCCGAACCGATCTGGGCCTACTACCTGCTGCCAACTCGCGCGTACGGCCTCGCCGCGGGAGGACTGCTCGCGCTTCTCGAAACACGCCTGCTCGCGATCAACGCCATCCGTCGCATTCCGCTGGCGCCGATTGGCCTCGCGCTGATCGTGGGGCTCACGCTGCTCCTCCCCGGCGAGGAGGGATACCCGGGCCTCGCGGGGCCGCTCTCGGGACTCGCCTCCGCGGCCCTCGTCGGCGGTATGGCGACCATCGGGCTCCGCGGCACCGTTGGCGCCGCTGGGGGGAGGGCGCTCCGCGCACTCTTCTCACTCGCACCCCTTCGTGCCGTTGGGCGGATTAGCTATAGCCTCTACCTTGTGCACTGGCCGTTCTTGATCCTGCCCACCTACTTTGGCATTGCGATGACGACGCGAAAAACACTGATCGCCGTCGTCGCTGGCGTGGTTGTTGCAACCCTGATGTATCGCTTCATTGAGCAACCGTTCCGCAAGGGGTTTGCGCTGAGCCTCGTGCCGGGTACGGTGCTACGCCGCGGCGGAGCGGTGCTCATCAGCCTGGTGATTGCGCTCGCGGCCATCGGCATTGCGCCAGACATTGCCTCGGCCGACCCTGGAGCGAGCAGCGACCCGAGCATCAGCGTCGTGAGCCCATTGCCAAGCGCGTCGGGGGCAGGCGCAAGCTCCTCACCGACGCCGTGGGCCCCGATCTCGATTGGTGGCACTAGCGTTTACCAGCTCACTGGCGCCGTTCCGGCCAACGTAAAGCCGGCACTTGGTCGGGCGGCTGGCGATGCCGACACGGTGCTCAATAAGGGCTGTAGTCGTGACCATTACGGTGAGACCATTCCCATCTGCTACTACGGCAAGAAGGGCGGCCTGCGCATCGTGATCTTGGGTGATAGCCATGCCATGCACTGGATGCCAGCCCTCGACCTGATCGGCAAGGCGTACAACTACGAGATCATTCCAGTCGCCAAGGTGAATTGCGTCTTCATGGACGTCAAGCTGTACGCCTATCGCTTAGGGCACTCGTACACCTCATGCACAAAGTGGCGACTGAATGCGATCAAGAAGATCATCGAGCTGAACCCCGCGCTCGTGATCCTCTCGCAAACAGAAACGCGTGAAGAGGGGAAGCCAAATGAGAAGCGGCCCCAGTACTACGCTGATGCCGTTGGGCGACTGCTAGATAAGCTCCCGTTCCCCGTGCTGATCTTTGCGGAGACACCAAATGGTGAGATCAACATTCCCACCTGCCTCGCGCGCAACAAGAGCAACGTAGCCAAGTGCGTCACCACGAAGCCCGACGTCTATCCTGCGTGGGGATATGGCCGCGACCTGCTCGTTGCGGAACAGCGAAACCTCCCACTCTTCGATTTTACTGCCGCCCTCTGCCCGGGGGATCGATGCGCCCCCATCATCGACGGTCGCATCGTGTTCCACGACAACCATCACCTCACCACCACGATGTCGAAATACCTTGCCGGACCAATCGGCGTGGCGCTGGCACAGGTGATTGCAAACCTGCCGCGCTAAAGGGCGAGCGACTCCCCCGCCACGAGCTTTCGCCGCGGGCCACCACGAAGCACATGCACAGCGCCATCACCCACGACCTGCCACTCCCCTGCCGAGCTCCATCGCACCAGTGCGGTGAGGTTCTCGATACCGAGCAGATGCCTCGTTGAATCTGGGGCACCCCTCACCGCCAACTCGAAGAGTCGGTTGAAGTGCGGAATGATCTGGATGCCCGGGAGCAGGTCAAATCCGGCAACCGGCGCACGGGCGCCGAAGCGGAAGGTGGGGACGATTGTGCCGAGCACCATCGCGCCCGCACTGCACCCGGCGAGCGCCCCACCGCTGCGCACGTGCGCCATGATCGCGTCACCAACCAGCGAGCCCACGAGGGTCGCCGCGAGATATCCAGGGTTTCCACCCGACAAATAGATCAGGCCGGCCTCGGCTACGCGAGCTGCGAGGGCTGCGTCGTTGGCATGCTCTCGCGTGAACACGGGCAAGAAACTTGTAGGGACTCCTATCCGTTCGCCCTGCGCCGCGCCTAACTCGCGCCAAAAGGTGAGGCTCTTCTCCCCCTCCTGCCCAGCCGCTGTTGCGAGCTGCAGGTAGTGCTGTGGCCTCCCCCGACGCACGGCATCATCAAGGAGCCGCCCTTCGAAGGCGGACATCGCAGGCAAATACTCACCGGAACCAACGAGGGCGATCGCGCCAAGGTCACCTTTCACCGCAGGAGTCTCACGTTCGGCCATGGGAGTAAGCCTACCTGCGCCGCACGAGGCGTAGCGCCCCCGTGGACCAGAGCGCCCACAACACCAGAACGGGCTGAAAGAGGAGACGCACCGCTCGGGCCGTGTCCGTATTAAGGCCGAAAGCGTCGATGCGGTTCACGAACTGATTGATGTTCCCCGGAAAGACCGCCACAAAGAAGAGGGCGACGACCAGTCCAACATTCGCACGGAAACGCCACAGGGTCAGGAGTGAGAGCCCAAGCAAGATCTCGACGACGCCCGATGCGAGCACCACAAAATCGGGGTCGAGCGGCAGCCAGATGGGCACCTGTGCGCGGAAGGCGATCCGATTTACTGTCAGATGGCTGTAGCCGGCAGAGGTGAGGAAGAGGCCGAGGCCAACTTGGCTTACCACCCGCAATAGGCGAAGTAGGGAGTTGCGCTTCCGCATGATGAGTACCGCGTCCGGGCGCGCTAGGAAACTGGATCAAAACGGGCGGTAACTTCAACAGCGGGTACGTCAACATAGGCGCCCAAGGTGACAGTGCACGTGGACGTCCCTGCGCATGCTCCGCTCCATCCTACGAATACATAGCCACTTGCTGCAGCAGCGGTGAGCGTCACCTCTCCCGCACCAAAACGGGCCAGGCACGTGGCAACACAACTGATTCCACTTGGGGCTGAGTTCACCAGGCCTCCAGCCCCGTTGATCGTCACCTGCAGCGCAAAGCTCGACGGCCGCAGGCGGAAGGTGGCGTGAAACGTCTGATTGCTCGTTACCGTCGTCTCACAGGTGGTGCCTTCGCCCGGGCACGGCTCGACCCAATCCATCCAGGTCAAGTCGTACCCAGTTGGAGGTGGTCCCGCCTGTGGAATCATCTTCACGAACGTGCCTGTCGGGAAGAGCGCTGAGCATTTTGTCGGGCAGTTGATGCCAGATGGGATTGAAATGAGCCTGCCGTTTTCCGCGCCAGTCATTACGACCGTAAGGCGAAACTTCTCAACAGGAGAGGCGCTAGGGCTTGGCGATGCACTCTCTGATGCCTCAGGCGACGGAGACACCTCGGACGAGGGTGAAGGCGACGGAGAGCCGTTTGCGATCGGACCGCTTGCCTTCGGGGCGAGGAGTGCCGCGATCAGGAGTACGGCGCATGCCACGGCAGCACCAGCAACAACCTTGCGCACGAGGGGCATATTCATTCGGGCAGTCTATCCGAATCAGGCGACGACCACGAGGAATTGAAGAACGTGTCCCCCGTGGGAATCGGTCACAGTTCGCGACGGGCGTACTCCGCTCGATCACGTCGAAGGAACTTCCCGGCGCCCTCACGGCCCAGGAACACACCCCCCTCAACAATGACGCTACCGCGCGAAAGTACGATCTCCGATGCTCCCTGAACTTGGCGTCCCTCGTAACACGAGTAGTCAACATCCATATGGTGCGTAGCGGCAGAGATGACGCGCTTCGCCGCTGGGTCATACATCACAATGTCGGCATCAGAGCCAACGGCAATGACCCCCTTCTTCGGATACATGCCGAAGAGTCGCGCGGGAGCGGTAGAGCAGATCTCAACCCAACGCTCCTTCGTAATCTTGCCGGTCACCACGCCGCCGTCGTGGAGGAGGTCGATACGATCCTCCACTCCGGGCAGTCCGTTGGGGATCTTGCGGAAATCGTCGCGTCCCAACTCTTTTTGACCGTGAAAATCAAATGGGCAGTGGTCTGTTGCTACGACCTGCAGCTCGTCTCGAACGAGCCCACCCCACAGTTCTGGCTGATGGTCTTCGCTGCGCAGAGGGGGCGAGCAGACAAACTTCGAGCCGTTGAACCCGTCTCCAAGGTCTTTGATCGAAAGGAAGAGGTATTGCGGACAGGTCTCCGCGTAGACCGGGAGCCGCTCCTCCCGCGCCGAACGCACACTCTTGAGCGCCTCTTTTGCGGAGAGGTGCACGATGTAGACGGGTACCTTTGCAGCCTCGGCGAGCCTGATCACTCGATGCGTAGCTTCACCCTCAAGGCTCGAGTATCGAGCCAATCCGTGTCCGATCGGGTCGGTGACGCCGGCGGCCACGGTATCTGCGGCAATGACATCGATGGCGAGGCCGTTCTCGGCATGCATCATGATCATGCCGCCGTTCTTGCCCGACTGCTGCATCGCTCGGAAGATGGCTCCGTCGTCGCTAAAGAAGACGCCCGGATAGGCGGTGAACAACTTGAAGTCAGGGATCCCCTCCGCAACCAGGGTATCCATCTCCTTCAACGTATCGTCATTGACGTCGCTCATGATCATATGAAAACCGTAGTCAATTGCGGCGTGCCCCTCAGCCTTGCTGTGCCACGCGTCGAGCCCTTCGCGCAGCGACTTGCCGCGGGATTGCACCGCAAAGTCGACCACCGTCGTGGTCCCACCGAAGGCCGCCGCGCGCGTTCCGGTAAAGAAGGTGTCCTTGGCGGAGGTGCCGCCGAACGGCAGCTCCATGTGCGTGTGCACATCAATGCCACCCGGAATGAGCCACTTGCCGCTGGCGTCAATGACGCGATCAACCGTCATGTTGCTGAACTCTCCCGTCACACCAACGCCCACAATCAACTCGCCGTCAATTAGCACGTCTGCCATGCGTGAGCCCTCAGCTGTGATCACCATTCCGCCTGAAATTACCGTTTTCATAAAGCCCCCCCTACTAGTGCGTGTTGACCGCAGCGGCCCGATAGGCGGGAATAACGTGTGTGCCAAATAGTTCAAGCTGCTCCGCCTCATCGCCATTCATCAGGTATAGATTGAACTGAGTAACACCCGCCTTGTCGAGCTCGACAAGCTTATGAACATGGTCCTCAACTGAGCCGACAAGCCCGAACCGATCCACGATTTCGTCGGTAACGAACGATGCATTCGTCGAACCCACCTCAGCATGGTGCAAGTAGTTGTACCCCTCACGGTCGCGAACATATCGCGTCAGCGACTCTGGCAGCGCACCCTCGTACTTATTGATCAGGTCGACCACGTGATTGCCCACCAGCGCCGGGAACCAGCGGATACGCTCGCGGCCAGTGTCAACGTCGCCAATATATGAGGGGGCTGCGGCCATGATCTCTACTGGGTTCGTCCGACCACTCGCCGTTGCTGCCTCCTGCACCTGCCCAGCAAACCAGCGAATCAGGTCGGGGTCGCCAATCTGTAGGAGTGCCCCGTCTCCTAGCCTTCCGGCGAGGCTCAACGCCATCGGCCCATAGCCGGCGATCCACACTGGCAGGCGATGGCCCTTCGTCCAGGGGAGGTGCAGTGCGGTGCCCTCGTGCTCCATGGAGGTGCCAGCGACAAGGCCACGGATCAGCACTACCGCCGCTTCAAGGTCCTTCATTGAGGTTGGTGCCTTGCCTAGAACACGCCGCGCCGAGTCACCGCGCCCAATCCCAAGATCAACCCGACCGTTGGAAAGCTCGCTCAACACGGCCAGCGTGCTTGCCGTGACCGAGGGTTCACGCGTGGCCGGATTCGTCACGCAGGTACCGAAGCGCATGGTGCTCGTCGCGCCGATCATCAGCGTGAGCAGTGGATACGGATCTCGCCACAGCACATGAGAGTCAAACAGCCATCCGTACTCGAATCCGAGCGCCTCGGCGCGGCGCGTGAGCTCCAACGTTTCTTCTATCGAATGATCTGGCTTAAGGGTGAACCCAAATTTCATGTGCAAAAAATTTACGGCCGCACAAGATCTTCATAGGCGTCTGGCCTGCGATCTCGATACCACTGCCACGTTTGGCGCACGTCTTGGATCAGGTCTAGGTTCAGGCTGCGAACGAGGAGCTCCTCGTTGTGTGCATCACCAACTTCACCGACGAACTGGCCGCGCGGGTCAACCAAATAACTCTGTCCGTAAAAATCATTCTCTCCGAGCGGCTCGATACCAACGCGATTGATCGTGCCAACGTAGTAACCGTTCGCCACGGCGTGGCTGACCTGCTCAATGCGCCAGAGGTGCTCCGAGAGACCGCGCGACGTGGCCGATGGGATGAGCACGATCTCAGCACCATTGAGCCCTAAGGCACGAGCCCCCTCAGGAAAGTGGCGATCGTAGCAAATGTACACGCCAACTTTGCCAACCGCCGTATCAAACACTGGATACCCCAGATTCCCCGGGCGGAAAT
Source organism: Candidatus Limnocylindrus sp. (assembly GCA_040397175.1). GTDB lineage: Bacteria > Chloroflexota > Limnocylindria > Limnocylindrales > Limnocylindraceae > Limnocylindrus. The sequence goes on from JBBAWM010000002.1 coordinate 251,690, forward strand.
AGAACTTCTCCCAAAATCCATTGACGTTTGGGATATGCGTCTTGCGATACTTTCCTAGGTACTTTCCGTCGGCATCAATCACGGCAGCGGTGTTGTAATAGATACCGCTCGTCTGGCTGTCCTCTTCATACATCGGCACAACAAGGACCATGCCCGTCTCTTTTGCAAGCGCCTGCATGCGCTTCGTGGTTGGGCCATCCGGAATCAACTCGGTGTAGGAATAATATTGCTTGTCTTGCACCTGGCAAAAGTAGGGTCCGTAGAAGAGTTCTTGGAAGAGCATGAACTGGGCACCCTGCTTCGCAGCGTTATGCGCATACTCCTCGTGCTTCTGGATCATCGACTCTTTGTCACCGGTCCACTTAGCCTGGAGCAACGCTCCCTTTACGATGCGTGCCATAACTCCTCCGTCTCTATAGGGGCCCTCAACGAGGTGAGTCTACGCCCGCACTCTGCCGTGGCGGAGTGCCGTTCCGAGGCATACCGAGAGACACTTTTAGGCTCAGCAGAGCGGGCAGGCAAGCTGCCACAAGGGAAACTAGGAGGGGGTGCGGCTCGCCTAAAGCTCCACCCAGAAACAGCACCGCCCCCACCAAATGGTGGAGGCGGTGTGATCAGCGCATGAGACCAGAAATCAGCTGAGTGCGATACCGATCGCGAGGCTGAATCCGAACGCACCCTGCAGCACGATCGTGCCAACGTTCGCGCGCACGAGCTTGCGCGAGGCGAACTCGCGGAAGAGCACGGTGAGAGCACGTGCCGCGATCGGGAGCGTGAGCAGCGCTAACAACGCCGTTGGCGCAAGAGCGCCTGTGGCGACGAGTGCGATCAGGATTCCGTAGGCACCAACGAGCAGTGCAGCATAGCCCCAGCGTGCGGCGCTGGTGCCGATCGTCACGACCAGGTGGTTCTTGCCGGCGAGCGCGTCGCTCGGCGCATCGGGGAACTCGTTGATCCAGAGGATGGCGGTAGTGAGCAGACCAACGGGAACGCCCAGGAGCCCCGCAACAGGGTCGATGGTTCCCGTCATTGCGGCAACTGCACCCACCGAGAGGAGCGGCCCGAAGGAAACGCCGATCAGCAGCTCGCCGAGCCCGCGTCGAGCGATGAGTCGAAGTGGTGGCGCGGTGTAGGTCCACGCGGCGATTGCACCGAGCACGCCAAGTGGGAGGACGATCGGCGAACCGAGCGCAGCGATCCCAAGGCCACAGGCGAGTGCTACGACGAGCGAGCCGACTGCAATGCGCATCAGTCCGCCTTCGGTGACGAGACCGAGCTCAATGGCGCGGCTGCCACCGGAGTACGGCAGGAAGTAGTCGTGGTTGATCTTGTCGGCACCGCTCTGCCAGTCGTACATGTCGTTCCAGGTGTTGGCGGCAATGTGCACCGAGGCGGCGCCCACGAGGGCCAGCACGAACGGTAGCCACGAGAAGGCCGAGACCTGTGCGGCGTAGGCACCGGCGATCAGCACCGGAATGATGCTCGCCGAGAGGAATGGGGCGCGCGTCACCACCATCCAGCGGAAGATCTTCGTGAAGGTCTTGATCTTTGGCTCCACGCGGGCAAGCTCGCTCATTGGGAGCGGAGTCGTAACGCCGCAGTAGCCAATCTGCACGCCATCGCGCTTGGTTGGGGTGATGCGAATGGTTGCTGGGAAGCGGCTGCCATCTTTACGAACGAAGACGGTCTCTCCATCGTACTTGCCAGTGGTGCTCGCGGTCGCGAGCCAGTTCGGCACGTTTTGCAGCACCACCAGGCCTGGGGAGAACTGCGACACACGCGCCTTGCCGATCACTTCGGAGGCCTTGTAGCCAAACACCTGCTCGGCGCCTGCGTTGAAGGTCTCGAGTCGGCCCTCCATGTCGCAAGTGATCGTGCTCTTTACGGCTGCGGTGGTTGCCATGGTGGTTCTCCTTCTCTTCAGATGCGCGGCATCAACTATTGGGATGATTTCATCGGGAATCCTACCAAAATTCCTTCCACGAGGATTCGCAGCCATGTGTATCCGAAACGGATTTTCCTTCTCGGTGCAGGCATGTTTTGAAGCCCAGAAACAACACCGCCCCCACCAGATGGTGGAGGCGGTGTGTTCAGTGCGAGTAACCGAGAGCTAGGCGCGCTTTGCACCTCGAACTCGCAGGCCGATGCTGGCCGCAGCGGTCAGGCCGGCCAAGATCACCAGCATCGTGGTCCAGACCGAACCATCACGGCTCGTCTCTGGCAGCACGTAGGTCGGCTCATCGAGATAGGCGAACTCATAACCAGTGGCAGCGCTGTACACCGTGGTGTACAGGCGACCGCCGACGGCCACGATGTTCGTGTCGTAGCAGACGCAGCTGATGTACTGGTTTGTTCCACCAGGGAACGGCACGCTCTCTGTGGTCGCACCGTCTGTGCGCCAGAGGCCAAAGTTCGTACCGTCGGTGGCCTGGAAGTAGAGGAAGGCACCGAGGGCGGTGAAGGCGTACGGGGAGGAGTAATCGGCGCCGCCGCTGCCGGTGTTGATGTCCTGCACCAGTGCGGTCGTGGTGCCGTTGGTGCGCCAGAGTTCAGCGCCATGCGTGGCGTCGGTGGCCTGGAAGTAGAGGTAGCCCCCGAGGGCGGTGAACTCGTATGGGTAGGAGCCATCGGCGCCGTTCGTGTTGATGTCCATCACTAGTGCGGTGGTGGTGCCGTTGGTGCGCCAGAGTTCACGGCCATGCGTGGCGTCCTCGGCGCTGAAGTAGAGATAGCCATTGAGGGCGGTGAAGTCGTTCGGGTCGGAGCTATCGGCGTCGTTCGTGTTGATGTCC
>JBBAWM010000003.1:0-223254 GCA_040397175.1 Candidatus Limnocylindrus sp.
TCCACGAGGCGATCCAGGTCGCTGGAACCGTGATCTTGACGCCGCGTGCGGCGTTGCGTGTTGCCATGTTGTTCCTCCCCCTTTTCCGAGAGTACGGCGCGAGCACGCCGTCACTTCGGTCAGCGAACAGGATGAGGGGTAACGGGGAGTTATGCCCTCCTTGGCGCGCTTGGTGCGTCGTGACGTGCCGTGGCAGGGGGCTACGATGCAGGCATGCCACCAGCACGAAAACGGCCAGTTTCCGCACGAATCAGCCCGGCGCAGGCCTGGGTGAAGCAGCTCAAGCGGCGTCGCCCTGGGGTGGTCGAGGACGCCCTATCAGGCCTCGCCACCCTCTACGGCACCCCAGCCTGGAAGCCGCGCATGGACCCGATCAGCGAGCTCGTCACCACGATCCTGAGCCAGAACACCAGCGATACGAATGCCGAACGCGCCTTTACGGCACTCCGCACGCGCTATCCAGATTGGGCGGCAGTTGAGGCGGCACCGGTGCGCTCGCTTGCCGCAGTCATCAAAAGTGGCGGGCTTGCCGCGCAGAAGGCGCCGCGCATCAAGGCGGCACTCCGCGCTACGCGCGAACAGAGCGGCTCGTATGACCTGACATTTCTTACGGCGATGGAGCCGCTGGCCGCACGAGACTGGCTCACCGCCATCCCAGGGATCGGCCCAAAGACCGCGTCGATCGTGATGCTCTTCTGTTTTGGCGTGCCGCTGATGCCGGTCGACACGCACGTGGAGCGCGTCTCCAAGCGGATCGGCCTTCTACCGCCAAAGGCCAGCCTGCAGTTCGCGCATGACGCTTGGCTTGATCTGGTGGAACCGTCGCGCATGTACGAGGCGCACGTCGCCCTCATTCGTCATGGTCGAGGGCACTGCGATGCGCTCCGTCCAGATTGCGAGCGCTGTCCGATTCGCGCGCGCTGTCGCTACGTTGAAAAGCGCGCGCCGTAGCGCGTTACGAGTTCTAGCGCGCGTCGCTGCGGTGTGCGCTCACTTGTGACCAGGGTGCGCTTCTAAAGTCGAGACCACCAGGCTCGCCCGACATACGTGTGCCAAGGCCGAGCACTTCGACTGCAGCTCCGGTTGGTAGCGCCAGCCGTGGACCACCGTTCGGTAGCGCTGCATCGGCAAGGTCAGCGAGTCGCTCATCGTTGCCACCAGTTGCGTGCGCCAGAATGCTCCACGCGCCGAGTGCACCGATTCCGTTGATGACGCGAATCGGGTGACCACCACAGGTGCACGAAGCGGCGCGCCGACCGAGCGCCATCGCCGACGCAGAGTCGGCAATGATCGTGAGATGCGACAGCGTGATGGCCTTCGTCAGTTCGCGAACCCGCTCTGGTTGATCAAGGAGACCTGTGGCGTCGCCGCCGCAGAGGAAGAGCGTTGCGGGTTCCGCCGGCTCCTGCGGCAGATGGCTGATGAGGGTTGCCTCACGGCCAACCGCAGCGAGGAGCTGCTGGAGGGAGCGGGCCTGCCGATCGTCGTCGGAGGCGATCGAGGCGAGCAGCAGGGGGCCAGGCTGTGCGGCGAGCCAGTGCAGCGCCTCGGGCCATGCGTGGGCCGAGCGTCCGAGTCCGCCGCCAGAGAGGTAAAGAGTTGCCATGCAGTGATCCTACTGGGGGCTGCGCCATACTTACGGCATGACGGCAGAAACGGCTCCAGGAAGAATCGTCCTTATTGGTTCGGGCGAGATCGGCCCATCCATGGCCCCACTGCACCGCAGCCTGGTCGCCTCACTGCCGAAGCGCAGCACCCCATCGTCGCTCGTTGCCCTCGACGGCAGCTATGACTTTCAAACGAACCGCGCCGAGATGGGCGAGAAGATCGCCGTCTTCTTCCGCTCCAAGGTTGGAATCCCAACCACCGTTATTGGCCTCCCAGAGACCGATCGGGCCGGCGCCGATCTTGCCCCGACAGCGCTTGCGCCGACAACCGCTGGTCTGAACGCGGCAGACCTGATCTTCTTGGGGCCAGGTTCCCCGTCGCGCGCGCTCCGGCGCTGGGGCGGAACGCCCATCGTTGAGCAGCTCGTTGCGCACATCCAGAACGGTGCCACGCTGATTGCATCGTCGGCGGCTGCGGCGGCATCGGGGCGATTCACTATTCCGGTCTATGAGATCTACAAGGCGGGCACAAACCCGGTTTGGCTCGATGGCCTCGACATCGTGGGTGCACTCACCGGCCTCGCAGTTGCGATCGTTCCCCATTGGAACAACAACGAGGGGGCGACGCACGACACATCGCGCTGCTTCATTGGCGAAGGCCGTCTGCAGCAGCTCGAGCGAACCCTGCCGGACGGCGCCGCCATCCTCGGCATCGACGAACACTCTGCCCTCATCATTGATCTTGGAGCGAGCAGCGTCACGGTTGGCGGCAAGGGGGCCGTCACCATTCGCATTCCAGGGATTGGCGAAACGGCGATGCACAGCGGCGCAACGGAATCACTGACCACCTTCGCCGCACGGTTCGGCGCCGCAGCCGGCTCGCCACGCACCGCCCTTCCAGCAATCGAAGCACCTCTTCCTGTGCCGACAACAGGCGCTGGATTAGATGTAAGTGGTGCCGTGGAGCAGATGATTGCGCTGCGGGCAACCGCCCGCGCCGAGCGCCGATTCAGCGATGCTGACGCGCTCCGCGCAGCGATCGAAGCACTTGGCGTTGACCTTGTCGATGAACCGACCGGCGCGCGCTGGAGTCTTCGCCCCTAGCGAAAGCAATCAATGGGGGAAGCGGGAACCAATCGCGCCAATTCGGCGCTGCAGCCCACTCGGCATCAGGCCGAGGAAGCGTGCTGAGAGCGCATTCATCCATCCTGGGACCACGAGGGCTCGGCCATCACGCAGTGCTTCAAGCGCGACGCGCGCAACCATGTCTGCAGAGGTCAGCATGAAGCTCGGCACACCAGAACTCTGGCTGAGGCCACCACGCTCTTGGAATCCTGTTGGCGTAAACCCGGGCGCCACACAGGTCACCTTCACGCCAAGCGGTTTGGCCTCTTCGTGGAGCGCCAACGTGAAGCTGCGCACATAGGCCTTGGTCGCGGCGTATGTAGAGAATCCCGGGAATGGCAGGAATGAGGCGAGCGACGCCACGTTCAGAATTCCGCCGCGCTTCCGTGGTGCCATGACAACGAGTGCGGCGCGCGAAAGCAGTGTCAGCGCGGTGATATTTACGGCGATCTCATTCGCTTCGCCTGCGCCATCTAGTTCGGTGAGCTTGCCGAACCGTCCGTAACCGGCGTTGTTCACCAGGATCTCAATCGGTCGATCGGTGTCCAAGATGCGGGCCTCGACCTTCGCCACATCGGCTCCCTGGGAGAGGTCGGCGACGATCGTTTCGCTTGCCGCGCCAGCGGCGGCGGCGAGGGCGGCGACCCGCGCCAGCTCATCGCCGCGGCGTGCCACGAGCACAAGGTCATGGCCGCTTGCTGCCAAGTGCAGGGCAATGCGCTCGCCGATGCCCGACGAGGCTCCCGTAATCAATGCGATTGGTCGTGCCATTAGGGGAGTATGCTCTGCCCATGGAACTTTTGCTTGACATCGTGGTCCGCACCATCGCGGTCTACCTCTTCCTCCTTGTCGGCCTCCGCCTTCTTGGTCGCGGCGAGGCGGCACAGCTCCGCACGATTGATCTGGTGCTGTTACTCGTGTTGGCAAATTCGCTGCAAAACGCCATGGTCGGCGCCGACACCAGTCTGGTAGGCGGCATCGTGGCGGCTGCCACACTCCTCATCCTTGCGCGACTCTTGCACATCATCGAGATGCGCTTCCCTCGACTTCGCCGCGGCATCGAAGGTGAACCGATCCTGTTGGCACGCAACGGGCGCACCCTTCGGCGGGGTCTCGCCCTGGCAAACATGACCACCGGAGACCTAGCGCTCGCGGCGCGACGCGTTGGCATCGGTGAGCTGACGCACATCAAGTTGGCGATCCTGGAGGCTGATGGCGAGGTCAGCGTGATTGGACGAACGACCGAGAAAACGCCCGCACGTCGTACGAGTCGAACGCGCACCGCAAAGCGCGCACGTAACTAAGCGCTGAACTGGGTTTGGTAGGGGGGCCTGGAATCGAACCAGGGACCGCCGAGATATAAGCTCGGAGCTCTAACCAACTGAGCTACCCCCCCTTGGAGGACGTACCGCGATCGCGCCGTACTGCGCCAGTATGGGGTCAGATGGGCGGGTCGCGCTACCGCACCACCAGGAGGATCTCAAGCGCCTCACGCTGGTCCCCGAGCGTGCAGACCACGGTGACCACCGTACTCGCAGCCTTCGCGCCGGCGAGCCAGGAGAGCGTCACAGTGCCACGTTCAGGCATCTCCACCGGCTGTGGCGCATCACCTGTGCGCCCAATCAGTGGCACGCCGACCTCACACGCCGAGCCGTAGGCGGCACTGATCTCAAGGTGAACGTCGGCGCCGCGCTTGACCACTGCGAGCGGCGCAACGGCGAGCGCCAGCGGCACACCGGTGTCGGGCGTTGGCGAGGCAATAAGGGTCGGCTCGGTTGATGGATCAGTCGATTGTCGCCAACCACCGCTACTTGGTGAGCACTGCTGAACGGCCAAGATGACGGCCAGAAGTATGAAGAGGCTGGTAACGCACCCAATACCTCCGCCACCCTGCTCCTGGCTCCCCGTCGCGACATCATCGCCGCCGCCTGACGTCTCGGTGTAGGAGACGCCGCTCCCTGGAAGGCCGACGGTGCGGCGGACACCGCGTCGACCAACGGTGATGCGAGCACCGCGTACGCCACCGGAGAGTGAGAGCCCACCTTTACTAAGGTTGACGCTCAGCCCAGGGGCAATGCGGATGCGGCGAAAGAGGCGGAATCCCATACGCGCATCCTGACACGGGGCTCACTAAAAGGTGAGCCACCCTTCACTTTGGCGATAGGGCGAGTCCGAATGCACAACAGGCAAGTCCAACCGCGCTGATCTCCCAACCGCGTCGTCGGGTTTGCACCGATGGCCTCCAGCCGAGGCCAAGGCCAGTAACGAGGAGTGCCCCACCGATGAGCTGGGCGGGAACGTTCGCCGCACCGCTCAGGGCAATGATCAGCCATGCAGCACCATGCAAGGCCACCGCGGCGGCTCGTGCAGATCGCTCACCAATTCGTATAACAACACTGCGCATCCCGGCTGCAGCATCGAGGCTAAAGTCTGCAAGCGCATTCTGGAGTGCCAACGCACTCCCACCAGGGATCGCCGCGGCACTGAGCAGAAGGATGTGCAGCGAGGGTTCGCGGCTGGCCGCACTCCATGCAAAGAGTGGGATGAGTGCCACGCCAAGCGCAAATGGGAGGAACGATGCCCAGGTTCGTTTGATGCCCACGTCGTAGAGATAGCCCAACGTTGCACCCAGTGCCGCGATCTGCAGGCTGAGCGCCCCCAGCATGCTCGCCGCTCCGAGACCAAGCGCCGCACCTGTTGCGATCACGGTACGGGCCACACGCTCACTCACCTCGCCCGTCGCAAGCGGCTTCTCCGCTCGACCGTGATCGGTACCGCGATCGAGCAGGTCGTTGAGTGCCCCGATTGAGGTGTGCACGCCGAGCATGGTGATCGCTGCCAGCGCCGCCTGGTCCCCCCTGCCACCAGCGACAAGGGTGAGTCCTGCCGCAACAGCTGCGTTCAGCGCCGTTGGGAGCGGGTGCGCGAGGCGAATCAATGCCGGGAGACTGCTCATGCTGCGAGCCTACCCCGAGAGCGGTAGGATTGCGAACATGGCACCCTCCCCTGCAATCGTCGTAACCGATCTCGTCAAGCGCTACAAGGGCGCGGACCGTAACGCCGTCGATGGCGTCTCCTTCTCTGTGGAGCAAGGGTCCCTCTTCGCCCTTCTCGGGCCAAACGGCGCGGGGAAGACCACCACGATCAGCATCCTGACCACCACCCTCGCCGCAACGTCGGGGAGCGTGCAGATCGCCGGCGCCGACCTGGCGCAGGACCAGTCAGAGGTTCGCCGCCGCGTCGGCATCATCTTCCAGAAACCGTCCCTCGATCGCGCCCTGACCGGCGAGGAGAATTGCCGCTTCCACGCCGCCCTCTACGGCGCATACGCATATCGCCCATCGTTCTCGCTCATGCCTCAGGAGTACCGTGACCGCGTCGTGGAGCTCGGCGCGCTCGTTGGGCTCGACCGCGATGACCTCTTCAAGAAGATCTCCAAGTATTCCGGTGGCATGCGCCGCAAGCTCGAGATCGCGCGCTCGCTTCTTCATAAGCCACAGGTGCTCTTCCTCGACGAGCCGACGGTGGGCCTTGACCCAGAGTCGCGCCGCTCGGTCGCCGGCTACCTCGACGCCATTCGTCGCAGCGAAGGCACCACGATGGTGCTCACCACGCACTACCTCGATGAGGTGGAGATCGCCGATCGGGTCTGCATCATTGACCGCGGCAAGATCGTGGCGAACGGCACACCCGCAGAACTTCGTGTCGGTACTGGCGTGACGCGCGTCGAACTGGAAGCCGCGGATCGTGTGGCCCTCGGCGCCGAGATCGAGCGACTCGGCCACACCCCACAGGTAATCTCCGCCGGGTTCGCCGTCGAGGTGAAGGGTGCTGAGTCAGCTCACGCACTGCTCCGCGACCTGCAGATGCCACTCACCCGATTCGAAGTGCGCAGTCCGAGCCTCGAAGATGCCTACCTCAAGATCGTTGCTGCGACCGCCGATGATCGCGAAGAGTCGCCGCTCGACGACGCACCACGACGGGGGTTCCGCCGATGAGCGCGCCAACAACCTACAGCGCCACTTCGCGATTCAGCCTTCGACGTGAGGCCGCCGCTGCTGCGGCGATTGCCGCACGCGACGTCACCAAGCTGCTGCGTGATCCAATTCGCCTTGTTGGTGGGCTCGTCTTCCCTGCCCTCTTCATCGGTGTGCTGGGTGGGGCCTTCGCCTCGAACTTCAAGTCCCCGGGCATCGACCTGCTTCCGTTCATCTTTGCGGGGCAGCTCGCGCAGGGGGTGTGGCAGTCTTCGGCACTCGGTCTCGTCTCCATCCTTGAGGATCGCGAGAACGACTTCAGCCAGGAGATCTTCGTGGCGCCAATCGGCCGTCGGACCATCCTCGCCGGCAAGATCCTTGGCGAGTCGCTCGTCGCCTTCCCGCAGGCCTTCACCGTCATGGCCTTCGGCATCGTGCTTGGCATTCCGCTCACCCTGGCGCAGGTCTTCGCCATCATTCCGGCGCTCATCCTGGTCGCCCTCTTCGGTGCCTCGTTCGGCGCACTGATCGTGAGCCTGCTGCCAAACCAGCGCTCCGCAAACCTGCTCTTCCCGTTCATCTTCCTGCCGCAGTTCTTCCTCGCTGGCGCATTCAACCCAATCCGCAACCTGCCGTGGTACCTCGACATCGTTAGCCACATTGCGCCGCTTCGCTACGCCGTTGATCTCATCCGTGGTGCCTACTACGGCTACCCAAACCCGGCGGTGCTTGGTGATCCATCGTGGACGGTTGGGGTCATCCTTGTTGCAACGGTCGTGATGCTCTCCGTGGGCACCTTCCTGTTTGTCCGCAGCGAGCGCAACCGCTAACCAATCCTTACCGCGCCGCTATGGCTCAGCGCGCCCCTTTGGATTACCTATTTCCATCGAATAAGAACAGACTCGCCACAGCGGCACGAATCGCTTCGATTCGTTTGCGGATCGACGATCTAGGCCGAGAGCTGGAGGCAGTGCATATGCGCACAACTGCATCACCTACCTGGTATCCGAAGGCGGTCGCCGTTGGCCGAATCCTGGTCGGAATCATCTTCCTGTGGGCGGGCCTAGAGAAGTTCATCGGTGGGGCTGGCGCCTTTACCGCCAAGGGTTTCTTGGCGTTTGGCACGAACGGCACACTCGGCTGGCCATTCGTGACCGGCGCCGTGGTTGAGGGAACGATCTACAACCCAACGCATCAGTTCTGGCTTGACCTGTCAAAGAACGACGGGCTCATGAACATCGTAAACACGCTGGTACAGGTTGGACAGATTTCGATCGGCCTCGCGCTGATCCTTGGGATCGCAACGCGCTTCGCTTCAGTAATGGGGTCGCTGATGATGCTCTTCTTCTTCTTTGCCGCATGGGACTTCGCCTACGGCGTCGTGAACCAACACCTCACGTACGCCGTAGTGACGCTCGGGCTGGGCGTTATTGGGGCGGGGAACTACTACGGTCTTGACGCGGGCCTCGGTGGAAGCCTTCCAGCCGGCATCCGCCGCTGGTTCGCCTCTGGGGACACCGTCGCCGCATAGCGACCTGGTGTCCGTAAAGGCCGCGAGGGTCTGGTCGGCGAAAGCTGGCCAGGCCCTCGTTGTTTCGGGGACCTCGTTGTTGTTGGGCCTACGCCTTGTCGGGGAAGTGGCAGGCGACCTGATGGCCAGTCGACACCTGCACGAGCGCTGGTGACTCGGTGCTGCAGCGCTCCGGGTTGCTAAGCTTCTCCTTGAGCCAGCAGCGGGTCTGGAAGGCGCAGCCACTCGGCGGATTCGTTGGTGACGGCACATCGCCCTTCAAGATGATGCGCTTGCGCCTCTTCTCAATCGCCGGATCGGGAATCGGTACCGCAGAGAGGAGTGCGATCGAATACGGATGCACCGGCGCGCTGTTCAGCTCTGCGGAAGGTGCCACCTCCACAATCTTGCCGAGATACATCACCGCTGTGCGATCGCTGATGTGGCGCACCACCGAAAGGTCGTGTGCAATAAAGAGATAGGCAAGGCCCAGGCGCTGGCGCAGCTCACCGAGCAGGTTCAGGATCTGCGCCTGCACACTCACGTCAAGCGCACTCACCGGTTCGTCAGCTACCACCAGGTCGGGGTTTAGGGCAAGCGCACGTGCCACGCCAATGCGCTGGCGCTGACCGCCAGAGAACTCATGCGGGTAGCGCTCCGCAAAGCGCGGGTCAAGGCCGACAAGCTCCAACAGTTCCGAAACTCGTTCTCGCCGCTCGCTGCTGGTACCAACGTTGTAGATGTCGGCCGGCTCACGCAGGATTGCACCTACCGTCATGCGCGGATTCAGCGAAGCGTATGGATCCTGGAAGATCATCTGCACACGGCGGCGAAGGTCGTGCAACTCTTTCCCCTCGGCGGTTGCAAGGTTGTGCCCGTCAAAATCAATGGTGCCGGCGCTCGGCTTCACCACGCGGGTGATTGCGCGCGCGACGGTGCTCTTGCCGCAGCCCGACTCACCAACAAGGCCAAGGATCTCCCCCTTCGCCACCTCAAACGAGACGCCATCAACGGCGCGTACCTCGGCCACGGTGCGCTCACGAATCAAGCCCTCACGAATGGGGAATCGCACCGCAAGATCTTTCACCGTCAACAGCGGCTCGCGGCTCATCGCTTCGCTCCTGCCGGGCGTGGCAACGGTCGCCCTTCGGCGACCTCGGCAGGGGCGACTGGGTTAAAGCAGGCGGCGACGTGCGTTGCCGCTGGACCACTCGTCACGATCGGACCCTTGCCGCCATCGATCGGCAGGAGCGCCGGCGTCTCGGTCGCACAGCGATCCGTACGCCAGGCGCATCGCGCGTAGAACGAACAGCCAACGGTCGCCTCAATAAGATCCGGTGGTCGACCTTCGATTGGCACCAACTTGCCACCCGTCTCACCGTCGAGGCGCGGAATGGAGCGCAGGAGCCCAACGGTGTACGGATGTCGTGGATTGGCGAAGAGGTCGTCGGTGGTGCCCGATTCAATCACCGCGCCGGCGTACATCACGTTAATGCGATCGGCCATGCCGGCAAGCACGCCAAGATCGTGGGTGACGAGAATCGTTGCCGTGCCGCGCTCCTCCGTGAGGCGGCGAAGTAGGTCGAGCACCTGCGCCTGGATGGTGACGTCCAGCGCGGTCGTTGGCTCGTCGGCGATAAGCACGCGCGGCTCAAGGGCGAGCGCCATGGCGATCATCACGCGCTGGCGCATGCCGCCCGAGAACTCGTGTGGATAGCTGCGCAGGCGCGACTCTGGGTTCGCAACGCCGACAGCGGTAAGCAGCTCAATGGCGCGGGTTCGCGCCGCCTCCTTCGTCACCTCGCGGTGCGCCTGAATCGTTTCGATGAGCTGCTCCTCGATGCGCAGCACCGGATTGAGCGAGGTCATGGGGTCTTGGAAGATCATGGCGATCTCGCTGCCGCGCACCTGGCGCAGCTCCTCTTCCTTCAGAGTGGTGAGCTCACGCCCTTCGAGCTTGACGCTGCCGCCCTCGACGCGGCCGGCAGGCTTCGGCAGCAGGCCAACGATCGCCAAGTTGGTGACGCTCTTGCCGCAGCCCGACTCGCCCGCCACGCCGAGCGTCTCGCCCGCGGCGAGATCAAACGAGACTCCGTTCACAGCATGTACCGCGCCATCATGCGTGCGGAAGCGCACCACCAGGTCGCGGACTTCGAGCAGGTGTTGGTCGCTCATCGCTTCAACTTCGGGTCAAGCGACTCGCGCAGCCCGTCTCCGAGAAGGTTGAATCCGATCGCCGAGATGACGATCGCGCCGCCAATAAAGACCACGATGTGTGGGGCGGTCTGCATGAAGCGACGTGCGTCGACCAGCATCGTCCCCCACTCTGGCGTTCGTGGATCGTCCGGCCCAAGGCCGAGGAAGCCGAAGCCAGCGATATCGATGATTGCCGTGGCGAGCACCAGCGTCGCCTGAACAATGAGTGGTGTCAGTGCGTTCGGCAGCATGTGCCGCACCAGAATGCGCATACGTGAGGCACCAATGGTGCGCGCCGCCACAACATAGTCCGCCTCGCGAAGTGCCAGCAGTGAACCGCGTAGCAGGCGTGCAAAGGTCGGCGCATAACTCACCGCAATGGCGAACATCAGCTGCGCCATGCCGCGCCCGAGGGCGGTGACGATGCCGATCGCCAGCAAGATGCTCGGGATCGAGAGGAAGACGTCAGTGGCACGCATGATCACGCCGTCGATACGTCCACCGAACCCGCCAGCGATTGCCCCCAGAACGCCACCAATGACCAGCGCCAGAACCACGGCGCCAACGCCGACAAAGAGGCTGATCTGCGCCCCGTAGAGAACGCGCGAGAAGATATCGCGCCCAAGCAGGTCCGTGCCGAAGAGGTGTGTGAGCGACGGAGCGTCGAGGCTGCTGCCGTTCATGGCATACGGATCAAACGGCGAGATAAACGGCGCGAGGATTGCCGCCAGCGCGAAGAGCACGATACAGAAGAGCCCGACGAGCGCCGGTCGATTCCTTCGCAGGCGACGTGCGGCGTCACCCCAGAGCCCCCGCGACGCCCGCGCGATCTGTGGGTCAACAAGTGCGGTGCGGAACATCATTGGTAGCGAATCTTTGGATTCAGCAGGGCGTAACCTACGTCAACGATCAGGTTGACCACCAGGAAGATCACCGCGAAGACGAGGATCGTCGACTGGACAATCGGGTAGTCATGGTTTTCGATCGCATCAACAACCCAGCGGCCGACACCGTTCCAGACGAACACCGTTTCGGTGAGCACTGCGCCGCCGAGCAGCCCACCCACCTGGAGGCCGACGACGGTGGTTACCGGGAGCCAAGCGTTGCGCATGATATGTCGGTTATCCACCGTCTTCTCCTTCAGGCCCTTCGATCTGGCGGTGCGCACATAGTCTTCGTTGGCAACCTCGATCACCGAGGCGCGGGTAATGCGCGCAATGATCGCAAGTGGGATCGACCCCAGGGCGATCGACGGAAGGATCAGGTGGCGGACCACATCAACAAAGAGATCGAGTCGCCCGGCAAAGAGCGTGTCGATCAGCAAGATGCCTGAGGTGGCATCAAACCGTGCCCGAGCATCGATGCGGCCTTGGGTGGGAAGCCAGCCCAGGATCACGCCAAAGATCACAACGAGTGCAAGCCCAAGCACGAAGACCGGGATGCTCACGCCGAAGAGGCTGACCCCAGTGATGAGCCCGTCGACCCAGCCGCCGACCTTGCGGGCGGCGAGGCGACCAAGCGGAATCCCAACGCCAATCGAAAAGATGAGCGCGCCAATCGTGAGCTCGACCGTGCCCGGGAACCGAGTCAGGAACTCACCCAAGAACGGCTGCGAATTCACAACGCTAGAGCCGAGATCGCCAGAGAGCGTCTTGAGCAGATACGAGATGTACTGCTGCCAGAGCGGCAGGTCGAGGCCGAGGTGCTCGCGCAACGCAGCGCATGCCTCGGGGGTGCGGTGCTGCCCGAGGATGGCAACACACGGATCTCCTGGAAGGATGCGGATGTAGGCGAAGAGCAGCATGGAGAGCCCAATCAGGACGGGAATCGCGGCGATCAAGCGGCGAACGATGTATCTCCCCATCGGGGCATTCTAGGGGCGAAACGCCGTCGCCGCCCCCTCAGCCTCACGGCCAAGGGAGCGGCGACAGATGCTCTTCTTAGAGCGAGTTGGCGTCACCCGAAGGCGGCGCCGTACTCAGTTACGGCCGATTGAGCCAAACCAGGTTGAGCGGCTCGTTCAACCCTGCAGAGCCGATGAAGCCCTTCAGGTCGATTGAGGCTGCTGCCTGCGGCTTCGAGTTGGCGACTGGCACCGTTGGCATGTCAGCGCGGATCAGATCCTGCGCCTTCTCCCACTGTGTCTTCGCCTCTGCCTCGGTGCCCGCTGCAAGCGCAGCGTTCATCGCGGCCTCGAGTGCATCGTTCTTGTAGGCGAACTCGGTGGACGGAGCTCCGTTGACGTACCCAAAGAAGGCCGTCTTCAAGAAGTTGTCCGGCCCAGCCCAGTCGCCGGTCCATCCGAGCAGCCACATCTCGTACTTACCGGCGTACTCATCATCAAGGTACCCACCGCGCCACGGGGCGTTGTGAGGAACGATGGTGAAGCCAACAGCCTCGAGATTCGCCCTGATCGCTTCAAAGATGTGCGTTGGATCAGGCATGTACGGGCGGCTCACGTCGTTTGGATACCAGAAGTCGATCGTGAGGTCGGTTTCACCCGACTCTGCGATCAGGGCCTTTGCCTTTGCAACGTCGTACGTTGGGAGGCCAAGGTCCTTGGCGTACTGCACGCCAGATGGCATCCAGTTCGTTGCCTTTGTCGCCGCGCCGGCGTAGAAGGTCTTGATCAAGTAGTCGTAATTGATCGCATAGGCGATCGCTTCACGAATTTTTGGATTGCTCACTGGAGCGTAGTTATGGTTCATGGAAATCTGGAACGTATTGAACGACGAACCACGGTCGATCAGCTGCAGCTTTGCGTTGGCCTTAATGGTCGCGGCATCAACTGGAGCAATCGTCTGGGCAAGGTCGATTTCGCCCGCGGCGAGACCGTTCAAGCGCTGTGCCTCTTCGGGTACGGCCTTGAAGACGATCGCGTCAACGTGCGCAATGTGCTTGGTATCCCAGTAGGTTGCGTTCTTCTCAATCTCAACCCTGTCGCCAACCGTCCACTTCACAAACTTGAAGGGGCCGGTGCCGATCATTGCACCAACGCCGCCCTGGGCGCCGGTGATCTTGGTCACGTCGGACTCGGTGTTGTCACCCTTGCCCAGCTTTAGCGCTGCTGGCGACTGGATCCCGAAGACCGGAAGGGTCTGGGTCAGGATGAAGTTCGAGCTTGGCTTCTTCAACTTCAATGCAACGGTTGAGGCGTCCACCGCAGTGGCGGACTCAAGGTTGCTGCTTGCACCGTAACCACCAAAGACTGCACCAATGTAATAGGTGTAGTCCTGGAGGGCGGTTGGGATGTTGATGAAGCGGTTGTAGTTGTACACGACTGCATCGGCATTGAAGTCGGTGCCGTCGTGGAACTTGACGCCGCTGCGCAGCTTGAACGTATAGGTGAGTGCATCGGCGCTCACCGTATAGCTCTCTGCGAGCACTGGAACAACCTTTGAGGTCGATCCTGGCTCAAGGCCGACGAGGGTTTCGACAACCTGCTGAATCACGTACGACGAGTTGCTGTCGTCCGTTAGTGCGGTGTCGGTTCGCACGATGTCGCCTGGCAGGGCGACGATGAGGGTTCCACCCTCTTTCGCTGCCGGGGTGCTCGAGCACGCCGCAGCGACCATAAGAAGGGCGCCAAGAATGGCACCAATCCGTAGGTTCTTCATGTGTTCTCCTTCGATGGCGGGTTTGGCCCTGGCCCGAAGCCTGGCCGTCGCGGGGTTTCCGCGATCGCCTCATCCTACCGCAGCCCACGCACGAATTAGGTTCAGATAGCGCAACCTTGAGCTGATTTCACGCACGATTTGAGTAAATCCCATGTGCGCCGCTACCCTCAACGGCACCAGGCTGAAGTCCAGCTTGCAGAATTGAACAGGGAGGAACCTTCATGGCGACAGCCAAGAAGTCCGCGCCAAAGCGCGCGGCCGCCGCAAGCACCGGGGTTGCAACATCGTTTGCCGCCATTCCGGTCGCTCGCGCGAAGCAGCTCTTTAGATGGAACCGCGCGCTCGTCTTGCTGCACGGTATCCAGGCGATCATCATCGTGGTGATCAGCCCTACAGCAGCGGCGGTCCGCTTCATTGGGCACTACCCAGTACAAGGCCCAATCGTCAATGGCATGCCGACGCTGAGCTCTGAGTCGCAGTTGCTCTTTAGCTTCCCGCTCGCCTACCTGGTTGCGGCGTTCTTCGGCCTCTCGGCCCTGGCGCACTTCCTTGTGGCCTACCCACTGCGCAAGCGTTATGAGGGCTGGCTCGCTCGCGAGTTCAACCCAATGCGTTGGGCTGAGTACGCGCTGAGCTCGACGCTCATGATCGTGGGTATCGCCTCACTCAGCTTCATCACCGATGCAGGCGCCCTTATCGCACTCGCGGTGGCGAATGCCTCCATGAACCTCTTCGGCTGGTCAATGGAAGAGGCGAACATCGGCCGCAAGAACGTGCAGTGGAGCCACTACATCTTTGGCTGCATCGCCGGCATTGCGCCGTGGATCGTCATCTTCATCTCGTTTGGCCTCTCGCTCGCGCACTGGCCAACGGGCACCACGGCAAACGGCGTGGACTTTGCAGCCTTCAAAACTGTTCTGATCGTGATCTATGTAAGCCTCTTCGTGAGCTTCAACATCTTCGCGATCAACATGGTCTTGCAGCGCTTGAAGATTGGTAAGTGGGCTGACTACCTTCACGGTGAGCGCAGCTACATGATCCTTTCACTGGTGGCAAAGACCCTGCTCGCGTGGCAGGTCTGGACAGGAGTTTTCCAGCCAGGCTCGAACTAACCCCGTTACGAGGTACTCGGAGACCCTCGCCCATCTGGGCGGGGGTCTCCTTTTTGTAGCGGTGGGGCGTACTATGCAGCCATGAGTAATGAACGGGTCCCTGGTGATACAGAAGGGCTGACGTACGCGAGTTACTTGGCACTCGATGAACTTCTCGGCCTCCAGCGACCCCGCTCTGACGAACATGACGAGCTGCTCTTCATCACGATTCACCAAACCTATGAGCTCTGGTTCAAGCAGATTCTGCATGAGGTCCGAGGTGCCATGAGCGCTCTCGCTGCGAACGAGAGCTGGCGTGCCTCCCACAGGCTTAGCCGAGTACGACACATTCTGAAGATTGCCGTTGCGCAGGTAGACATCCTGGAGACGCTCACCCCACTCGAATTTGCCGCGTTCCGCAGCCGGCTCGCAACCTCTAGTGGATTTGAATCAGCGCAGTTCCGCGAGATTGAGGCGCTCTTCGGGATCCGCAACGCGCGTCTCGCCGACCTACTCCCAGATGAGCAGGCCCGAGAGGTTGTGCGCGCCACCCTACGGGCGCCGAGCCTTTGGGACGCAACGATCCGCTGGTTGGCGGTCCGTGGATGCGCCGTCCCATCTCGACTCCTTACCCGCGACATGTCGGAGTCCTATGAAGGAGATGAGGAACTTCAAGAGGTGTTGCTTGGGGTCTATCGTGCTGGTGGTGAAGCGGCGAGCATTCTCGAACAGCTCGTTGATATCGATGAGGGGGTTCAGGAGTGGCGATATCGCCACGTCAAGATGGTAGAGCGAACCATTGGCCGAAAGTCGGGCACAGGTGGTTCGACTGGAGTGGAATATCTCGCCGCAAGCCTGCGTCGTTCGCTCTTCCCAGACCTTTGGGCTATTCGCGACCGTATGTAGTTGGAGCGGTCAGGTCACCGTTTGCTTTGAGGCGAACTCTGGGGCACGCCAGGCGTCAGTGCGAAGAATCTCGGCGAGCGTCGCGGCCGCACGATCGATGTCGGTAAAGCTCACATAGAGTGGCGAGAAGCCGAAGCGCAGAATGTTCGGCGCACGGAAGTCTCCGATGACGCCGCGACTGATCAGCGCCTGCATAATCGGATAGCCACTCTCATGCGCAAAGGAAACCTGTCCGCCTCGTAGTTGGTCCACTCGTGGCGAGATCAGGGTGAGACCGTGGCCCTCGCACTCCGCCTCAACTCGCTCAACGAAGCGAGAGGTTTGCGCCATCGACTTGCGGCGAATCTCGGACATTGAGATCCCTTCCCACAACTTCAGCGCCTCATCAAGTGCCGCCAGGCTGAGTACTTGCTGTGTGCCTGTGATGAAGCGCCGAATGCCAGGGGCCGGCTCATAGTCGGGCACGAATGCGAACGGGCTCTTGTGGCCGAGCCAGCCTTCTAGCGGCTGCCGCACCTGCTCAATCAGCGCCGGTGCCACCCAGGTGTATGAGGGGGCGCCTGGCCCACCATTCAGGTATTTGTACCCACAGCCGATCGCAAAGTCGGCGCCGTCGCGAGCGATATCAAGCTCGAGGACTCCGGTGGAGTGCGAGAGATCCCACACCGTTAACGCGCCAGCAGCATGGGCTGCTGCGCTCAGTTCGCGCATGTCACGAATCCGTCCAGTTCGATAATCCACATGCGTCAACATCAGAACCCCTGCACCATCAAGCACCGCCGCCGGGCTCTCTGACTCATCCCAGAAGCGCACCTCCACGTTGGGAAGGAGCTGGCGTAGGCCATCCAAAATGTAGAGATCGGTTGGGAAGTTCTCGCGCTCGGTGACCACAATCTGACGCTCTCCACGAAGCCGAAGCGCGGCGGCCAGAACGCGAAAGAGCGAGACCGACGTGGATTCCCCAACCACGACCTCGCCCTTTCCAACCCCAAGGAGCGGGGCGATCCGATCACCGACGCGCAGTGGGAGGTCGTACCAATCGGACTCGTTCCAACTACGGATGAGCCGCTCGCCCCACTGTTGATCAATCACGTTGGCGACGCGCTCATGCACCCCAATGGGCAACGCCCCCAAAGAGTTTCCGTCGAGGTAGACAACCCCTGCCGGTAGGGTAAATCGCTCTCGCAGCGCAGCAAGTGGGTCTTGCGCGTCGAGCTCCGCTGCTGAAGTGGTTACGTTCGTCATGAGCCTATCGTCTCACGCGCCAGAGATCTGCAACAACGCACGCGCATCTCGTAGCAGCGAGCCGCCCGGCGTATCAAGCTCCTCCAGCACATCGAAGTGATCACGGTCAGGAACGGTCGCGAGCGAAATGGCGGCGTGGCTCGCCCACTTCTCGCGGAGGAGCTCCGACTGTCGATGGAACTCCGACGGCTCATGCTCACCAACTCGCAGAAGGACCGGAATGTTGCGCTGTGGCACGTAGTTGACAGGTGAGAGATGTTTCGCTTCGTCGGCACTCATGCCGACCAGGTTGTTGACGTAGCTCTCAGCAATCGGCTCGAGGTCAAACGCACCTCCGATAAGTAGCAGCCCTGAAATCGCACTCCGCACGTGGGGCGGCGCCAGTTCCGTCACCAGTGTTGCGGCAAGGTGCGCTCCTGCAGAGTGCCCAGCCGCAACAATCCTGCTCACGTCACAGCCGAGCGTCGCCGCGTGCTCGATCAGATATGCCACGGCTGCCGAGGCTTCCGCAACGATCGCTGGGAGGGTGGCGGCTGGCGCCAGGGAGTAGCCGACGGCAACATGGGTTGCACCGAGCGGAGCGAGCGTTGCCGCGTATCGACCGCCGTCATCAATCGCGCCCTCCTGCCACCACCCACCATGAAACATCAGTAGCGTGGGGTGGGCTCCTTCGCGATCCGCAAAGATCTCGAGACGGTTGGCCTCACTCGGTCCATATGCGACGCGGTGATAGACGCCACTCGCCTGTGCGGTACTTCGTACGAGTACGGTGCGCTCGCGGCCGGCTGACATGGAACCAGCGGCGTCTCGCGCGGTTCGGCTTGGCGAGTACTCCGCATCAAGCCAGGCTCGACGCTGCGCGTTAGGGAACGAGGTCAATGTTCCCCTTCATGTTCGGATGCACTTCGCACCTAAAGGTGTAGATCTTGTTCGCATCGAAGGCGGGGAGCGTGTACTCCTTCGTTGCCACACCAGCGAACTGCTCGCCAGAAAAGACGGTCGTGCCGCTCTCCACAATCGCAAAATTGTGGGGGATGCCACTGTCTTTATTGGTAAATGTGAGCGTGACTTCCGTGCCAGCCTTGACAACGAGCTTGTCGAGATTGAACTTCACGCCCGAGGCAACAATCTCGGGAGCCGCTGGGTCTGCACCTGTTGGCCCTGGATCGGCCTTTGCGCCGCCAGCAAAGATGGCCGACTGACCGATTAGCAGACTGAAGAAGGCAATGAGAACGACGTCAACGATGCGGCGTGATGGGCGCAGTGGTGTTGGATTCTTGATCGCACCACTGCCTGCTGTGACGACAGCCTTCCACTCTCGACGAGAGTCGATCAGCCAGCCGATCATGGCGATGCCAAGCAACACCGTGCCGAGGGTGAAGAACGGCAAGTTGACCGCGAGGCCAAAGAACATCACCGCAGCACCGGCGCAGATCGCAATCGGCATGAACGATGACGAAGGCAGATGCACGCCAGCTGGCGCGCTCTTCGCGGCTGGTGAGTGCTTTCCAGGGAACTTCTTCCATGCTGGAATGGCGGCATGGCTCTCGGCTGTGCCCTGCGCATAGAGCAGAATGTAGGTCATGAGGCCCATGGCAAGGCCAGTGATCGCCAGCATGAAAGCCATGTGTGGGTCGTCGGCCACGATGAAGAAGACAAGTGCCGCCGCCTCAAAGATTGCGCCGATTACGAGTGCGAGACCAAACATGGTGTGCCCTCCCGAACCAGACGACTCAGGCGATATAGAGCAGGGCGAAGAGGAGTAGCCAGACGACGTCAACGAAGTGCCAGTAGATCGAGGTTGCTTCGACCATGTCGTGGTGCTCTGCCGAGAACTGGCCAAGTCCACCGCGATATAGGCAGACGGTGAGCATCAACACCCCGCCAAGGACGTGTGCGCCGTGGAAGCCGGTCAGCACATAGAAGGTGCTGCCGAATACCCCGTCGGCGATGCCGAAGCCTAGCTGGGTGTAGTCGTACGCCTGGCCGAGCAAGAAGGTCACGCCAAGCAACACGGTCATGAGGAGTGCCCGGTTCATTCCTTGTCGATCACCCTTGCGAATGCGCCACACGGCGACCTGGCAGGTGACTGAGCTGAGCACGAGCAGGCTGGTCATGATTGCGGGGAATAGGATCTCGCCGTGAAGCTCAAACGCTCCATTTCCCGCAGGTGGCCACGTGCCCGTTGCGGTACGAAGGTTGAAGTAGGCGGCGAAGAGCCCTGCGAAGAACATGATCTCGGAGACGATGAAAAGGAGCATCCCAAGTACAGGGTTGCCGAGCCCCTTCTTGCCGCGACCGGCACTGTGGCCGCTCGTCATGACTGCGCCGTCACTCATTATTCGTGCTCTGCCCCCGTGCGTGCGTGTCGGGCGTCAAAGAGTGGTCGCTCGGAGGTGATAGCTGGTAGTCGGTCGAAGTTCCACGCTGGTGGCGGCGACGAGGTCGCCCACTCTAGGGTGTTCGCCTCCCAAGGGTCATCGCCCGCCTCTTCACCGCTGCGCAGCGAGATAAAGACGTTCCAGAAGAATGGAATAAAACTCGCACCGATCATGAATCCGCCGATCGTTGCCGCCAAGTTCAGGTCGTTCCAGCCAGCGGTTGGCGAATAGTCAGCGATGCGTCGGGGCATCCCCGCGAGGCCAAGAAGGTGCATCGGTAGGAAGGTCAGGTTCAACCCGACATACATCAGCGCGAAGTGGATCTTGCCGAGACGTTCGTCGAGCATCTTTCCCGACATCTTCGGGAAGTAGAAATAGATGCCGGCCATGATGCTGAGGAACGATCCGCCGAAGAGCACGTAGTGAATGTGCGCGACGATCCAGTAGGTGGCGTGGATGGCGTAATCGACTGGCACAGACGCACTAAAGACGCCGTTGATGCCCCCGATTAGGAACATGCTCAGGAATCCGACAGAGAAGAGCATCGGCGTCGTGAACGTGATCTGGCCGCGCCACATTGTGGCGATCCAGTTGAAGAATTTCACCCCTGTTGGCACCGCAATGAGGAAGGTCATCACCGAGAAGAAGGGCAAGAAGACACTGCCGGTCGTGAACATGTGGTGGGCCCACACGCTGAAGCCAAGGGCGCCGATACCAGCGGTGGCGAAGACGAACGCCTTGTAGCCGAAGAGTGGCTTGCGGCTAAACACTGGAAGGATTTCGGAGATCACACCCATTCCAGGCAACACCATAATGTAAACGGCGGGGTGGCTATAGAACCAGAAAATGTTCTGCCACAGAATGGCCGAGCCACCAAGCGCTGGATCAAAGAACGCGCCACCGAAGTTTCGGTCAATGAAGAGCATTACGAGCGCGCTGGTCAACACGGGCGTGCCCATCAGCACCAGCACGCTGGTGACGAGCACCGTCCAGGTAAGGATCGGCATGCGGAAGAGGGTCATGCCCGGTGCGCGCATGCGGAAGATCGTCACCATGAAGTTCACGGCGCCAAGGATCGAGCTGGTGCCAACGAGCATCACGGCCACGATCCACAGGTTCATCCCTGGGCCGGGGCTGAACTTAATGCTGCTGACTGGCGGGTACGCCGTCCAGCCCGCATCGGCGGCACCGCCGAGCAAGAAGCCCGATACGGCGACCAAGCCCGAGAAGGGGACCATCCAGAAGCTGAGTGCGTTGATGCGCGGGAAGGCCATGTCGGGAGCGCCGATCATGAGCGGCACCACGTAGTTACCGATCGCCGCGAGGAACGGAATGATGACCCAAAAGATCATCACCGAGGCGTGCATCGTAAACATTTGGTTGTAGGTGGACTCGGTGAGGAACTGCAGGCCAGGCTGAGCAAGCTCCGCGCGGACGAAGAGGGCTAGGGAGCCACCGACGCCGAGGAAGATAAACGATGAGATCGTATAGAGGATGCCGATCTTCTTATGGTCGGTGGTGGTCAGCCACTCATAGAGGCTGGTGCGCGGTCGAGCCGCCGATCGAACTGCGGTGGTTGCCATGACTGACTCCTCCCCTACCTAAAAGGCTGCGCTCGTTGTGAGCCGAATAGCAGATGGTGACGGTGATGGCGACGGCTTCGGTTTGGCGTTCGCAAGCCAGGTGGTGTACTCCTCAGGTGTCACCACACGCACCGTGAAGCGCATGGCATGGTGCATCAGTCCGCAGAAGGCGGAGCACTGGCCGGTGAACGTGCCGAGCTTGTTCGGCGTGAACTGGAACACGTTCACATGCCCAGGCACAAGGTCGCGCTGGAAGAGGAATTGCGGAATGTAGAAGCCGTGGTTCACGTCTTGCGAGACCAGCGTGACTTGAACGACTTTACCCATTGGAACGACAAGCTCTGCATTCTGCTCGGGGGTTCCGAAGACTTCGATCCCATCATCTGGATAGGCGAACTTCCACTGCCACTGATAGCCAACGACTTCGACCTTTACCTCGGCCTTTGAAGCGTCGCGGGCGTCGACAACGTTGAGCACGTTCCAAGAGGCAATGAAGAGCAAGAAGACGGTGATCATCGGAATCGCGGTCCACACCACCTCCAACACCAGGTTGCCGTGGGTCTGCACTGGGAGATTGGTGTCGGTTGGCTTGCGGCGGTAGCGAATGACCGACCAGACAATGAGCCCCTCGACGAGGACGAAGACCACGGCGGCAACAATAAAGATGAGGTTGTAGAGGTCACGGACCAGCAGGGCCTGCTCGGTGACTGGGTCACGCAGGCTGACCGCCTGGCAGCCGCCCGCAATCAAGGCGACGGCGGCAATCAGGAGTGGGACGGCAAAACGGCGGTTCATCTGGTCGATGCTCCCTCTCTCTCCCTAGGGCGTCTGCCCCGATCGACGGAATCATAGCCGACCCTGCGCTCTCAACCCCGTGGCCGACGCTGATTTGCGGCCGAACTGCAACCTCCATGAATCCTGAGCCGATATGTCGGATAATCACGTCACTAGTCGCCATCCTGGCGGCAACAGGCGAGGAGGCCAGAGGTTATGGCTGGACGAGCAGCGAAAAGCGCTCCAAAGCGGGCAGCTGGCACCTCGAAGGCGAAGGGCACGTTGGCAAAGGCCGGCCTCGCCCCCGGTCGCACCGCCACGATTGTCTTGGGCCTCGCCGCCGCCATCGGCATCGGCATTGCCATCTGGTCCCAGATCCCAACCCAGGGAGCCATCGCTGCCAAAGAGGGTGAGTGGAAGATCGTGATCTCCGCCGGTCGCCATACCGCCGGCGACGTCACCTTCGATCTGAACAATCGCGGCACCGTGCCGCATGAGTTCCTCGTCGTGGCCACCGAAAAGACCGCCGCGCAGCTCCTTGAAAGCGTCGACGCCACGACCAACCGCATCGACGAGGCCAACCTTGACGTTGTGGATGAGCAACCAGAGTACGACCCCGGCACGACCGCCACGCTGACCGTCAAACTTCCGAAGGGCCACTACGTGGTGATGTGCAACATCGAGGGCCACTACAAGAACGGCATGTACGCCGATCTCACCATCACCGACTCCCCGGACGGATCTGTGGTCGAACGCACTCCTGCACCTGAGCCGGTTGCCGACATTGGGCCAGTCTCTGGTACCGAGAAGGAGTGGGCCATTGAAATTTCGTCCAGCCTGCATGAGGCTGGGACGACCACCTTCAACTTGCAGAACCTTGGCACCATCGCCCACGAGTTCCTCGTGGTGCGCAGCGACAAGACATCATCGCAGCTGCTTGCGAGCGTTGATGCCGCGACGAATCGAATCGACGAAGCGCAACTCAACGTTGTGAATGAGCAGCCGGAATACAAGCCGGGTGTACCAGGCATGGTGACCGTGAACCTTGAGCCGGGCCACTACGTGGTGATGTGCAACATTGCCGGCCACTACAAGGCGGGCATGTACGCCGACCTTGAAGTTGTAGCGGCGAAGCCGGCAACGGGTGCCGTAAAGGGCACCGAGAAGGAGTGGAACATCTCGCTCGACTCGTACTCGCACACTGCAGGCTCGATTACGTTTGACCTTACGAATGCGGGCACGATTGCCCACGAATTCCTCGTGGTACGCACCGATATCACCTCAACCGACCTGCTTGCCAGCGTCGACGCCACGACCCATCGCATCGACGAGGCCCTCCTGGATGTGGTGAATGAGCAGCCAGAGTACCTACCAGGCGTGCCAGGCACCGTCACCGTTGACCTGCCGCCAGGGCACTACGTAGTGATGTGCAATATCGAGGGCCATTACAAGGCCGGCATGTACGCCGACTTTGACGTTCTCGCCCCGTAAGGGGGAGCGGCTCCGAGCGAACCAGGTTACGCACAGCGCGGCGCCGCCGCGCGTATGATCTGCGCATGCCAGCTGTGACCGTTCCCGACATTACGCTCCTCGCGCGAACGCCTGTCGCCGACCTGCTCACCGCACGGCCACGACCGGTGATTTCGCTCAGCACCGCGCCGAGCGGATTCGAGGGCGAGGGCTTTCCGGTGCGCCGCGCCTTCATGGGCGCACCGCTGGCGGCGATTGATCCATTCATCATGCTCGACCAGATGGGCGAGGTTGAGTACGCCCCCGGCGAACCGAAGGGGACGCCATGGCATCCGCATCGCGGATTTGAGACCGTCACCTACATGCTCGACGGCATCCTTGATCACCGCGACAGCAATGGTGGCGGTGGACGAATTAGTGATGGCGACACGCAGTGGATGACTGCCGGTGGCGGCATCCTGCACATTGAGACGCCACCTGAATTCTTGGTCGCGAGTGGCGGCCTCTTTCACGGCTTTCAGCTCTGGGTGAATCTGCCGCGCGCCAAGAAGTGGTCACCGCCCGCCTATCAAGACATTCGCTCGAGTGAGGTAAAGCTCCTTGCCTCGCCTGACGGCGGAACACTCCTTCGACTGATTGCTGGCGACGTTGGTGGGCATAGCGGACCAGGCTCCACACAAACGCCGATCGCACTGGTGCATGCAACGCTGCAGCCAGGCGCAGAGCTCGACCTTCCGTGGCGCCCCGACTTCAATGCGCTCGTCTACGCCCTCTCTGGTCGCGGCGCAGTTGGCGCGGAGCGCGTCGGCATTCAGGCGGGGCAGCTCGCCGTCTACGGCGCCGGTGATCGCATCGTCGTGAAGGCCTCCGAGCATCAGGACCAGCGCACCCCCGCGCTCGACGTGCTGATCCTTGGCGGGCTCCCAATCAAGGAGCCGGTGGCTTGGCTCGGGCCGTTCGTCATGAACACGCGCGACGAGGTGGTGCAGGCATTCGAGGACTACCAGGCTGGGAAGCTTGGCGTAATTCCGGCGGCCCAAAGCAATCCTCACAACACACCGACCAGCGTCATCGAATCGGGGAACGAGTAGCGGTGGAGATCTTCCTTCTCGGCGCTGCCCTCGCCTTCTCCATCAACATTGAACTCGGTGTCGTCAACGTCATGATCGTGCGTACCGCCATTGATCGCGGTGCATGGCCCGCACTCCTGATCGGGCTTGGCTCTTGCATCGGCGATGTGATCTGGGCATGCGCTGGCGCCCTCGGTGTCAGCGCCCTTCTCCAGTGGCCACCGGCCGCCTGGGTGCTCTGGATCGGCGGGAGCGCGATCCTCTGCTGGTTCGCCGCAGCCGCACTGCGCGATGCAGTGCGCGGCGGCTCGATTGATGACTCATCGCCACTCCGTCGCGCCACTGGACTGCGTGCCGTTGGCCTCGGACTCGGCGTCGCACTCAGCTCCCCAACGCTAATCCTCTGGACCGCAACCGTTGGCGGGAGCGTCGTTGCCGCGCAGGCAACGAGCATCGCCGGATTTGTACCGTTTATCTCTGGATTCGCAGCGGCGGCAGTGCTGCACTCTGCGGTGCTTGCAGGCGTGGTCGGCGCCACGCGCCGCTTCACTGGGCCGCGCACCGTTCGTGCCGTCTCACTCATCTCTGCCTTGATGTTTGCGGCGTTCGCCGTGGGGATCTTTGTTGACGGTGCACGTCGGCTCCTCCTCCCACTTCTCGGCTAACGAGTCAGAGGCGGCTTCTGGTATCGTGTGCGCATGACTAGCATGCAGCTCCGCGCACTTGAGGGTGAACCGTCGATCTGTTGACGCTCGCATCGCGCCAACGCTGATTGAACACATAACCCATCAATGATTGAGGAGAGAAAAATGAGCAACGTACCTCTTGATCCAACAGAAAAGTTCCAGGAGTACGCCACTCCGGGCGCACTCGTCTCAACCGAGTGGCTCGCCGCCAACCTCAACACACCAGGGCTGGTTGTGGTGGAGTCAGACGAAGACACGCTCCTCTACGAGACTGGGCACATCCCAGGAAGCGTCAAGGTGGACTGGCACACCGACCTGAACGACCCCGTGTCTCGCGACTATGTCGGACCTGAAGACTTTGCGGCGCTGATGTCACGCAAGGGGATCGACCGCGACACCACCGTGGTCTTCTACGGCGACAAGTCAAACTGGTGGGCCGCCTACGCCCTCTGGGTCTTTCGCCTCTTCGGCCACACCGAGGTGCGCCTCCTTGATGGCGGTCGCCAGAAGTGGGAGGCAGAGGGTCGCGAGATGTCCAAGGCTGTGCCGACGCGCGCGGCCACAAGCTACCCGCTCTCTCCGCGAAACGACAGTGATCTTCGTGCCTACCGCGAACAGGTGATCGAGCACGTCGGCGCCAAGGGCTGCATGGTGGACGTCCGTTCACCACAAGAGTTCAGTGGCGAGCTGACGCACATGCCCGACTACCCACAGGAGGGGACGCTCCGTGGTGGCCACATCCCAGGAGCGAAGTCTGTCCCGTGGAAGCGAGCCGCCAATGACGACGGCACATTCAAGGGGGTCGCCGACCTTCGCGCCATTTATGAGGGTGAAAAGGGCCTAGCGGCCGACGACGATGTGATTGCCTACTGCCGAATTGGTGAGCGGTCGAGCCACACCTGGTTTGTGCTCACCTACCTGCTCGGCTTCAAGAACGTCCGCAACTACGACGGGTCGTGGTCAGAGTGGGGCAACGCCGTTCGACTTCCGATCGCCGTCGGCGCCGAATAGGCGCCGCGCACACACATGTCGGACGCGGCCGCAGCACAGCTTCCACCCGGACTCGCTGCGGTCGCTGCCGACTTTGCCGACACGCCTCGCGAGATGCGCCTCGAGCTGCTGCTCGAATATGCAGATCGGTTGAAGCCACTTCCAGAACCGTACGCGTCGCAAACCAACCTGATGGAACGCGTTGAAGAGTGCCAGTCGCCGCTCTTTGCGATCGCGGAGGTGGTCGGTGACAGCGTGCGGATCCATGCGACGGCACCGCAAGAGTCGCCAACTACCCGGGCGTTTGCATGCATCATGCAGCTCGGCCTTAGCGGCCTTACACCAGAAGAGATTCTCGCCGTGCCGGCCGCTGCTCCACTCCAGCTGGGCCTGACGGAGTTAGTCTCGCCACTTCGCATGCGCGGCGCAACGGGGCTGCTCGCACGGATCCAGCGCCAGGTGCGCGCCGCAATCAGCGCCTGATCAAGAGATCTCGCTAGGTCGCGTCGCGCGTGCGATCGCTGTTCTTTTCGGCAATCTTTAGTAGGTCGCGCGTTAGTCGCTCCATCTCACTCGCCGGCAGCGCGCCGCCAAAGCGCTCGGCGACGGCGGCGAGGTGCGCGGGCGCAACGGCCTTGAACGTTCGCACGCCGAGCGGCGTAAGGGTCGCCCAATGCACCCGACCATCTTCGGTGCAGCGGCGTCGTGTCACCCAGCCATTCACGGCGAGTCGGTCAATACGTCGTGTGAGTCCGCTCTTTGAAATCAGCACGGCGTCTGCCAGTTCGCTCATACGGAGCCGATAGTCCTCGGATCGCACGAGCTGCGCCAGCACATCAAAGTCGGCGAGGCTCATGCCTGACGAGTCCATCAGTTCTGAGGAGAGGGCGCGCGTCACTCGGCCATAGGCGGTGAGAAGGGCGATCCAGGCGCGGGCGACCTTTGGGTCAAGTAGTTTCGACGCGTCGGTACCGAGCACTGCAGAGAGTGCGGTAATTTCGTTGCTGACCGGATCGCTTGTTGTTGCCATTGCTTGCAATAGTTGCACTTGCAATCATTTCAGTCAAGTAGTATATTTGCGTCTGCAACTACCTGAGCGTTCGCTCAGGAGTAGATATGAAGGGGGTCCACGATGTCAGCAGCACGTTTTAAGCAGGTGGCCGACGCCGCCAATATCGATCGCGCCGTAGCGGCGCTCAACAAGCACGGCTTCTCCGCCACAGTGGTCGCCGACGGCGCTGCTGCCAAAGCTGCCGTCCTCGCCTTGATCCCAGCAGGGTCTGAGGTCTTCACCTTCACCTCGGCAACGCTCGACGCGACCGGTCTTACCGAAGCGCTGAATTCCGCTCCATACAAGAGCCTGCGCGACAAGATGTACAGGCTTGATCGAAACACCCAGAGCGCTGAGATGCGCGCTATTGGTTCGGCTCCAGCGTTCGCCGTTGGCAGCGTGCACGCCGTCACCGAAACGGGCGAACTGATGATTGCCTCGGCGACCGGCTCGCAGCTCCCCTCGTACGCCTACGGCGCAGGCCACGTGGTCTTCGTGGTTGGTGCACAGAAGATCGTGAAGGATCTTGCTGAGGCGACGGAGCGCATCGCAACGTATACCCTGCCACTCGAAGATACGCGCGCACAGGCGGCCTACGGTGTGAACAGCGCGATCAACAAGACGCTCATCCTCCACGGCGAGATGCCAGGTCGTATCGACGTGGTGATCGTTGCAGAGGAACTCGGTTTCTAATGCGCGCAGCGATCGTTCGCGGCGCAGTACTCGCCGCAGTCGTTAACCTCGCCATCTGGTTTGTAGCCGCCGTACAGGGCGTTGTTCCGCCACTCGCCGAATCTGTACCGACAGTTGTTGGCGTTGCGTTTGCGTCTGCCGGCGGCGTTGCCGCAGCAGGGCTCGTCGCAAATCGATTCATTGGGACGGGTGCACGCCGTCGGTGGGATCGCGTCGCGTGGGTGGTCTTAATTCTCTCGATTGGGTCGCCGATTGGGCTTACACTGGGACTGATTCCCGTTTCGCCCATTGACCCAACGAATGCACTCTTGATCTCGTTCAAGGGTGGGATTGCGGCAGTCTACGCGGTGATGCACGTCACCACGTTCGCAGCTGTGCAACGAACGGTTGCTCGGGCGATCAAGGGTTGAGCGCGCCCGCTGGGGGTGAACCCAGCAGGCGCTCAGCGCGTTACGGAAGAGTGACAGGCGCTGACGAAACCAGAGCGCCCGTGTCTTTTCGGGTAACCACCACGATGTAACGCGTCCCACGTTGCACCTTCCCCGACGCACTCCCTGTCGTTTTCTTCGTTACGGTGAAGTAGAGGTTCACGTTGCCCCCCTTCGCCGAAGTCTTCGTGCCGATGAAGGTGAGGGCACTCGACACTTTTGAGGTAGCGGCCTTGAAGAGCTTCACGGTGCATCCATATTTCTTGCAGATGCCATTGGCAGTACTCGTTGAAGTGCTCGTGCTGCCGCTGGCGACCGTGATCTTGTAGGTACTTCCCGAGAGCTTGGCCGACGGTGCCTTCAGCGCACCCGACTTAGGCGCGACCTTAAACTTCGGGGCTGAGAAGGTCATTCCCACGATGTCGACCAGCACGCCATTTGTGCCCTGGACGCCGCTCGTCCACTCGGTAAACGTCGTGTCGCCGTCTGAGCAGCCGGTACCACAGCTTCCTTCGCGCACCGTTGTGAACAGCGCCGCTGGAGTCGCAGCCGCAGGCACGGCGGTGCCATCAGTGAATGATGGTACGCCGAGCTGCTGCACGAGTGCGCTTGCCGGAATCACAGCGTGCATCTTTCCGTACCGCACGTCACTGGGCGTGGTTCCAGTGTGCAAATAGTGGCTCGACGCCGCCGCATACTTCAAGATCGGCAGGTTCGTTGTTGGGTCATTAGCAACTTCAACCGACCCCATGATTGCTCCTTCGGTGGCAAAGAGTGCTCCGGTCATCGCCTCCGACATCGTCGTGTCAAGACTGAGGACCATGTTGAATGCCAGCCAATCGCTATTGGATCGCGTCACATCGCACGTACTGATCGGCACCGTGGTACACAGATGCGTGTCGTAGGTTTCGTTGCTGTCAATGATTGGCTTTGATGCCAGCTTTGCATGAACTTCAATAAAGACCGAGGCCGAGGTCGGTGGTTTGCCAATATGACGGGATCCCGTTCATCCAGGTCCAGCGCAGTGATTTGCCAAGGGAATTGAGGTTAATCTTTAGATTCACTTCGGTATCAGCGTCAATGGTAAGTGGATTCCCCTCATTATCTGTTAGCGTCACATCGTTGTGCGGAGGTAGCCCATCGTTTGGGCTGGTGAAGTTGTACCCTACCTGCCCTGAACCCTTCCGATAGACCAGCGTGACACCGATGCGATTCGGCGTGGCGTAGCAGTTAGTTGTTTGGGGCGATGGAAGCCGATCTTTATCGCACAGGTTAAACGGGGCGAGGACGACTCCAATCTTGCCCGCGCCGCTGCCTAGCGTGGTCGTTGTGTCACCAGAAGAGATGATTGATGTTGTGGTTGCACCATTTTGAATGGTGAGACTCTCAACAAACGGCCGGAGCGTGAGCGCGCCATCGAGGTCATACCAGTTGCCTGGCATATTTTGATTTCCCGTCTCAACATTTGCTTTATCCATCTCCCGCTGATCAGGCATGCCGTCGCAGTTGTAGTAGCCGTACGTCGTCGAGCATGAGCCCCACGGGCTCGCATCATCAACATAGTTGGGGTTCTCAACCGCTGTCACGGGCGAGGCGGAGGGCAGCAGAAGTGCGACAGACAGAACGACAGTCACGATTCGCGGGACGTGGCGCGCCATGGCTTTACCTCCCGTGACCGGAGGTGGCGCACGCCGCCTCTCTAGTCCAGTCACGCTTAACCAGAGTACACTCACAACTCTGTGGTTTGTGAAGGGGTTTCGTAGAGCAAATGCCGCATCTCCGCTACGCTGCGAGGCATGAGCTTTGATCCACTCGGTCCACTGCACGCACAGCCGCGACTGGTCACCTTCACGACCGACTTCGGGCTGCGTGACCCCTCTGCCGGGGTCCTTTCGGGCGTGGTGCTGGGAATCGCCCCAGAGGCCCGCACCCTCGACCTCACCCACGCGATTCCCCCGTATGACGTTGAGGCGGGGGCCGAGGCGCTCGTTGAGTCGCTCGTACACCTGCCGATCGGTGCCCACGTGGCGGTGGTTGACCCAGGGGTCGGCACCCAGCGCCGACCGATCGCCATTCGCTGCGGGCGTGGCGACGCCCTGATCGGCCCAGATAACGGGCTCCTGCTGCCGGCCGCAGCGGCGCTTGGCGGCGCCGTGGCGGTGGTCATCCTGGATGACGAGCGCTGGTGGGGCTCGAGCCGCTCACACACCTTCCACGGCCGCGACCTCTTTGCCCCAGTGGCCGCGCATCTTGCCGCGGGGGTCCCATTCGGCGACCTCGGCACGCCGATCTCCCCGAGCGACCTCGTTCCAGCGACCAAGCTCCCGATCGAAATCGGCGCCGGTGTCTTGAACACCTCCGTTCGCATCGTGGACGGCTTCGGAACGCTGGTGCTGACGGGTGATCGCCAGGCGATTGAGGCGTCGATCGGCGCCCTGACCTCCGGGGATCCGCTGAAGATCAGCGTGGGCGATAAGCAGCTGGCGACCGTCTGGGCGAACCGATTCGGGGATGTGCCTGAGCAGGAGCCGCTCTGCTACATCGATTCGGCAGGGCGGCTCGCCCTGGCGATCAACCGTGGCAGCGCCGCCGAGCGATATGGTGCAGTTCGCCGAACACTGGTGGTCATTACCCGCGCATAAGCCGGCTGCGGCCGCATACCCCCCTGCTATCCTTCTGCTCGTGGGGACACAACGTCGACGGCGCGCCGCGCGCCGATCACCGCTCCACCGTCGCACTGACACTGTGTCGGAGCGTCGCCAATAGCGGCTGTACAGGAGGTACGGATATGAGCACAGCACGCTCTCGCATCGCAATCGGCCAGACCACACGGATGGCGGTCGTCGTGATGGCGATCTCAATGCTCCTTGCCGCCTGCACCAGCTCGACGGCAAGCCCAACAGCATCCGTTGGCGCATCGTGCGTGAAGGAGAACCTCGCCGTAAAGAAGGCCGGAAAGCTCACCCTCTCTACCGACAACCCGGCCTATAGCCCGTGGTTCCAGGGTGGCAACGAGGGCTCTACGGTGTGGACCGGCGAGTTCAATAATGAGCCCTCCAAGGGTCAGGGCTTTGAAGGCGCCGTGGCGTACGCCGTTGCCGCCAAGCTCGGATTCGCTGCAGACAAGGTTGTGTGGATTCACACCACCTTCGACGCCTCCTTCGCACCTGGCGCGAAGGATTTTGATCTCTTCTTGAATCAGGTCTCGATCAACACAGCTCGTGCTGAGGCCATTGATTTCAGTAGCGGCTACTACGACGTCACCCAGGCTGTGGTAACGCGCGAGGGTTTGCCAATGGCCGGGGCGGCCAGCATTGCCGATCTAAAGACGGCGAAGCTCGGCGCACAGATCGGCACGACGAGCCTCGATGCAATCAACAACGTCATCAAGCCGGACACCGCGGCGGCGGTGTTCAACAGCAACGACGAGGCGGTCGCAGCGCTCGAGGGGGGCATCATTGACGCCATCGTCACCGACCTGCCAACGGCGCAATACATGAGCAGTGTGCAACTCACAGGGGGCATCATCGTTGGACAGCTGCCTTCGGCCGGCGGGGCACAGGAGCAGTTCGGCATCGTGATGGAGAAGGGTTCATCCCTTGCCGCATGTGTCTCTTCTGCAGTTGAAGCGCTCAAGGCGGACGGAACGCTCGCCGCACTGCTGAAGCAGTGGATTCCAGACATCGCTAACGCACCAGTCCTGAAGTAGGCGAATCGCACGATGACGGCGGCGAGGTCGGCCCGAAAGGGAACCTTCGTCGCCGTCATCAGCACCCTCGTCGTCGCGACCATCGTCGCGATCTCCATCGGATCATCACCGAGCTGGCCGCTCGTGCAGAAGGCCTTCTTCGACGGAACCTATTTCTCTACCTCGCTCCCCAGCGTGCTCGGGGCGTTTGCCATCAACATCCAACTCTTCGTGTTGGCAGAGATCCTGATCCTGCCACTCGGACTTCTCATCGCCCTCGCGCGATCCATCACGAGTCCCGCGCTCGCGCCGCTGCGCATCTTCGCCACGATCTACACCGACTTCTTCCGTGGCGTGCCGAGCATCCTGGTGATCTACGTGCTCGGCTTCGGCGTGCCCGCGCTGCGCCTCCCTGGCGTGCCGAAGGAGCCCTTCTTCTGGGCGCTCGTCACCCTGGTGCTGATCTACAGCGCCTACGTGAGCGAGGTCTACCGCGCTGGCATTGAATCGATTCACCCGTCGCAAGAGCGCGCTGCGCGTGCCCTTGGGCTGACCCGCCTCCAGGCGCTGCGCTACGTCGTCCTGCCGCAGGCACTCCGACGCGTGGTGCCACCACTCTTGAACGACTTCATCGGGCTGCAGAAAGATACGGCGCTCGTCTCGATTCTCGGTGTCGTGGAGGCCTTCAAGCAGGCACAGATCTTGAAGTCGGCGAACTTCAACTTCACGCCGCTGATGACTACGGCGCTGATCTTCTTGGTCATCACGATTCCGATGACTCGCCTCGTTGACCGACTCGCGGCGAAGGATCGTGCGACGCAACAGGGAGGCACACGCTAATGGCCCGTGCCGCAGCTCGACGAGACGTAGCGCCAGTATTGGAGTTGCGTGGTCTCTCGAAGCGCTATGGGCGTGCGCTCGTGCTCGACAAGATTGACCTCACGCTCGCCGAGCATGAGGTGGTCTGCCTGATCGGCGCATCAGGCTCTGGCAAATCCACCTTGTTGCGCTGCGCCGACCTGCTTGAGCCGATCGACGCCGGAAGTATCACGCTCGACGGGCGTGCCGTGCAAGCCGACGATCGTGACGCCGATGCAACGCGCCGACAGCTGGGGATCGTCTTTCAGGGGTTCAGCCTCTTCCCGCATCTCACCGCGCTCGAGAATGTGGCACTTGCGCCGCGTGTCGCGCTTGGCCTCAGCGCCGCTGCGGCTGAGAAGCGTGCCCGCACGCTCCTGAAGCAGCTCGGACTTGCCGCCAAAGCAAGCGCCTATCCCGACAGCCTCTCGGGCGGTCAGCAGCAGCGCGTGGCAATCGCCCGAGCCTTGGCAACGGAGCCGAAGGTGCTCTTGCTCGACGAGATCACGAGCGCCCTTGATCCGGTGTTGGTTGCCGATGTGCTCGAAGCCCTACGCGCGCTGGCGAAGGGCGGCATGACGATGTTGATTGCTACGCACGAGATGGCCTTTGCCGCCGATGTTGCTGACCGCATCTGTTATCTCGAGGGAGGCCGAATCGTGGAGGAGGGCACTCCCGAGAAGATCTTTCGTGCGCCGCGGGATCCGCGCACACGAGCGTTCTTAAAGCGCGTGCGATCGGTTGGAGCCAGCGCGCTGCGCTAGAGCCTCGAAATACGGGCCGCATACGTAATCACAGATAGGGTTACCCAATGAGCCGCATGTATCGCGTCAAGATTGCCGGGCGTTGGACCGAGGCGCCCAAGTGGGCGCTCGATCTCCCCTTTGAGGTTCGCCCCATGCGCGGCTTCACCGTTGCCGCTTGGCCGCAGTGGCGCCCCACCCTCGAGTTGCTCGCGCGTGCGACGGCGCGTGCCAAGCGCAAACTTGAGTGGGTACGCATTCACGACCACACGGGAACGCGCCGTGAACCAGCGCATCCGTTCGGCTGGGTCGTTACCGAAACAGGCGAAATGTTCCTCTGCTCCTACGACAAGGGGACGGCGCTCCACGAGCTTGCACACCTCATCAGTGGTGATTCGCATGGTGATGCGTGGGCGCGCGCCTGCTTTGAACTCCATCGAACCTGGCTGCGGGGTGCGGCGATCAAGGCGGCTGACCTCGAGGTTACGCGCTATCTCTCGGGGCGGCGTGAGTGGAAGCGACGATTTG
Source organism: Candidatus Limnocylindrus sp. (assembly GCA_040397175.1). Taxonomy (GTDB): domain Bacteria; phylum Chloroflexota; class Limnocylindria; order Limnocylindrales; family Limnocylindraceae; genus Limnocylindrus. The sequence continues at coordinate 34,218 of JBBAWM010000003.1, forward strand.
GCGAGAGGCCTCCGAAGCAGCCGGTTCCAGTTAGCTCTTGGATCGCCCCGCGACGAAGAGCCGCTCGAGCAGCGTAAGGTAGGCAGCGCTCTCGCTCTCCCAATTTGCGCCGCCCGCGATCACCTCGCGTGCTGCATCAATCGTTGTTCGTCGTAGGTCGGCATTTCCATGTAGCCGCTGAATCGCATCCGCAAGTGAGGCGGGGTTGCCGCTCTCGTAACGGATCACCGCGGGTTCTGGAATAAGATCATCCAACGTTGCGAGGCGCGATGCAACGACGACACGCTCGATCGCCATCCCCTCATACACCTTATTGGAGATGGTCAGGTCCGTAAACGCATCGCGCCGTGTTGGGGCGAGTGCGATATCGCTCTCTGCAATCAACCGTGGTACCTCGTCCATCGGCACCCTGCCAGCGAAGTGCACCGCAGACGCCACACCGAGTGTGGCGGCAAGCTCCTGAAGTAGGGGCTCACTCTCACCCCTACCAGCAATGGTGAGCGTCGCGTTGATCGGTGGGGTGGCTGATCGCATGAGGGCGAGGCCGCGAATCACAACATCAAGCTCATAGGTGGGCGTGAGCGCTCCGGCATAGACGAGGCGCAGCTCACCATCCTCAGCCCAGGCCCGTGTCCTAAATGCTCCGCTACGGAAGCGCTTGACCTCGGGAACGTTGAGCAGGGTGCTCATTGAGGATGCGCGCGACGGAACCTCGCGCTTGAGGCGGGCGAGCATTCTTGGAGTCGTTACGAGGGTCCAGTCAGCGGCACGCACCGAGGCGCGTTCAGCCCACGCAACAACCCCGCCAGCGAGGCGAGCGAGGGCTCGGGTCGCACGAGGCCGATCGTGTGCCGCGAATCGCATCTTGAAGAATTCGGGCGATGCCTCATGGAGATCCAGAAGAATCGGCACCGCCGCCTGTCGCCGAAGTGAAGTCGCGGCGAAGATGAGCCAGTCGGGGACGCTATTGACGTGCACCACGGAGACCGGTGATGCGGCGTGGATCTGGTGCAGCGCCGATCGCGCGGCGAGGGCGAAGCGTGCGTATTCCACAAGGTACGAGAAGAGGCCAGCCCCCTGCCGTCGCTGGATCGGCAGACGGTGGACCTGCGCACCGTCCACTACGTCGATCGGCGCGTCGTCCGTTCGCTGCAAGGCGATAACGTCGACCTTCCAGCCGGCACCGGTGGCTGCGGAGACGGCGCGACGAACGCGTGGATCTTCGTCGTAGTAGGAGTGCACGATCGCGACGAAGTGTGACATCGTCGTGGCCGCCTAGGCGCGGTAGCGGTCGTTGATCATCGCGGCAATACGCACGCCCGCCTTGCCATCCCAGAGCGGTGGCGCCTCCGACGGCAGTGCGAAGGCTCCGGCAAGCACCCCTGCAGCCGCGTCGGCCAGTTGCGCAGGTGAGATCAGTCGGTTTGTTCCGTGGGTGATGGTGATGGGGCGTTCGGTGTTTTCGCGCATGGTCAGGCACGGCACCTTGAGGATGGTCGTCTCCTCCTGCACGCCGCCCGAGTCCGTCACGACCAGTGATGCGCCGCGAACCAGCGAGGCGAACTCGATGTAGCCGAGTGGTGGAAGGATCTTGATCTGCCGTGATGCTGTTGCCGCATCCACGAGCCCAAGTGCGCCAAGCCGCTCTGCGCCACGCGGATGCAGTGGGATGACGAGGGGGATGGTCGCCGACAGCTGCAGCAGTTGTTCGACAATCTCACCCCCGAGCGTTGGGTCGTCGACATTCGATGGTCGGTGCAGGGTTACGACCGCGTAGCGATCTGGCCAGCCATGGAGCGAGCGTACCGATTCAGGATCCATGCGGTCGAGATTCTTGAGGAGGGTGTCGATCATTGGGTTGCCCACCAGGGCGATGCGCTCTGTGGATACACCTTCGCGTACCAGGTGATCGACGCCCTCGGGGCTCGTGACCAGGAGGAGATCGGCGAGCGCATCGACAACGACACGATTGACCTCTTCAGGCATAGCCCGATCGAACGAGCGCAGCCCCGCCTCAACATGCACGACCGGAATCCCGAGCTTTGCCGCAACGAGCGTTGCAGCGAGGGTGGAGTTCACATCGCCGTACACGATCACGGCACGCGGCGGATTGGCGATGAACTCTGCCTCAAGGGCAAGCAGGAGTGCAGCGGTTTGCCCGGCGTGACTTCCAGAGCCAACACCAAGGTTCACATCGGGCTCTGGGATCCCAAGTTGTTCGAAAAACACATCGCTCATGGCTCGGTCGTAGTGCTGCCCCGTGTGCACAAGTCGTTGGGGTAGGTGATGTGCGGCGACCGCCGCAATCACGGGGGCGGCCTTCATGAAATTGGGCCGTGCCCCGACGATGTGGGTGACTGGCTTCATGGTCGTATGATACTCCGTGATGCCGCTCCGATTTCTCATCATGAGCCTCCTGCGCCCGCGAGAAGCCCTTCGGATCGCCCGTTCCGTGCTTGCCGCTGGTGGTGTCGTAGCGGCTCGGGCCATTGCCGAACGAAGCGCGAAACGGCGCAACCTTGTCTACGGCCTCATGCGGGCAATCGGCGCACTCTTGACGCGAACGGGCTCTTCGGGCGGCCTGGTCTACACCACTGTTGCGACCGCTGGAATAGGAAAACGGGGTGAGGCGCTCACCCACCTGCAGCAGCTCATTGGGCTGCCCTCCATTGAGCGCCGTGCCGCTGGAGCCGCTGCTGCCGCACTTCTAGGGGAGCGCACGCTCTGGAGCGAGCTGACCAGCAGCGCAGGCTTCTCGCAGCCAGCGCTCGATCAGGAAATTTCTGCGAGCGCGAACCAAACGCTCGAACATGTCGCCACAGCATCGATCTATGCCGGCGAGCTCTCAGAGGGGATTCGCCTCCTTGATGCGCTGCTCCTTCGCCCCCGCCTCTCGCGCAATTCGCGGTCGGTCCTGAGCCGTCGACGCTCCGATGCCGTTGGGAAGTTGCGGCAATACGATGCGGACTGGCGGCCGAAGATGCCAGAACCGCCTGCGACCGCTACTTCTGTGGTGCACGACCTGGTGACAACGCTCTGGGTCAACGCCCTTCCAGAAGTTCAGTCGGGCTATACGCTGCGCAGTCGCTCGGTTGCGCTCGGGCTGCGTGGGGCTGGGCTGGGCGTTCAGGCGGTGACAGCGGCGGGATTCCCTCAAGGCTCCCGCAGGTTGGATCGGCCCGAGCTCCGACACCTCGACGGACTCGACGTGTGGCGGATCGGCGGCACGGGCACAGATCTCTCCCCCGACGAACTCGGCTGCGCGACCGAAACTGGACTGGCTCGTGTCATGGACGAGAGTGGATCGGGGGTACTGATCTCCACCACCCCGTACCTCACTGCAGCAACGGCGCTCGCGGTGGCGCGCTCTCGTAAGCGGAAGATGATCTACGAGGTTCGTGGCTTCTTGGAGGAGACGTGGGTCTCACGGGCGGGCGCTGGTGCCGATACATCGGAGCTCTACCTGCGTTGGCGCGATGCCGAGACGCGCACGATGCGCAATGCAGATGCGGTGGTCACCCTCTCTGATGGAATGCGCGACGAGATCGTAGCCCGTGGCGTTCCCGCCGATCGTGTCTTCGTCGTTCCCAACGGCGTCAACGTCGCTAACTTCACGCCGCAGGCGCCCGACAGCGCACTTCGCGCGCAGCTCGGCATTCCTGCAGGGCTCCCTGTGATTGGGTACATCGGCTCCCTCGTTCAATATGAGGGGATCCCCGACCTCGTTCGCGCGGCAGCGCTCCTTCGAGATCAGGGGGTCGATTTCCGGCTCCTGATCGTAGGCTCGGGCGCCGATGCGGGGCGCATCTCCTCTGCCATCCAAGAGGCCGACCTTGGGGGGCTCGTCGTGATGCCAGGTCGCGTTCCGCACGCTGAGGTTCGTCGCTACCACTCCCTGATAGACCTCTTCGTCGTACCAAGAACGGCAGACCGTGTCTGTCAGCTGGTCACCCCCTTGAAGCCGTACGAGGCAATGGCGATGGGGCGTTGTGTTGTGGCATCCGATGTTGCCGCCATCCGCCAGGTGGTTCGAGAGGGTGAGACGGGTCGACTCGCAACTCCGGAGAGCCCGGCCGACCTTGCTCGCGTGCTCCGAGAACTCATCGAGGCGCCAGAGGTGCGAATGACGCTCGGTCAGACGGCACAGGAGTGGGTCCGCCGTGAGCGAAGCTGGGAGGCAATCGGCGAAATCTACGCCGACGTCGTGCGCCGCGTGAACTCAGGAGCGTTGGGGGCTTACTCCGAACGCTAAGACGGACGCTACGACTGCGGCCGCGCGCTCCCATCGCCGAGGCGAAGCACGAGCGAGCGATCGTGCGGGAAGCGCGACGAGGCGTTGACGGTATCTACCACCAGCCGCTTACTGGCGAAGAGCTCGCCAAGTTCCAGTGCTTTGTGCGGAGTTACGACAACGGCGAGATCGGCCCACGCGATTGCCGCAGTGAGCGTGTCGATGCGCTCAACGGCGACGCCCTTGGCGTCGGTGAACTTCATGACGTGCGGGTCAACGAATCGCACCTCGGCCCCCTCGCCGCGAAGCAGGTGCACAACGTCGGCGGCGGGCGAGTTCCTTGCATCGCGTACGTCTGGCTTAAACGAGACACCAACTACGATGATCTTGCTTCCGTTCACAGAGCGCTTCGCCTCGTTGAGGAGTCGCCCACAGAGCTCAAGAACGTGGCGCGGCATGGCGAGGTTGATATCGGCGGCAAGTTCGACGAAACGGTCGACGAAGTCGAACTGTCGAGCGCGCCACGACAGGTAATACGGGTCAACCGGAATGCAGTGGCCGCCAACGCCAGGGCCTGGCGTGAACTTCATATAGCCGAAGGGTTTGGTCGCGGCGGCATCGATCACTTGCCAGACATCGAGCCCCATGCGCTCGCAGAGCAGCGCGAGCTGATTCACGAGCGCAATGTTCACGTTGCGGAAGGTGTTCTCTAGGAGCTTTGCAAGTTCGGCGTGGTCTGGGCTTGGGAGTGAGACCACGTGATCATTGATGCGCCCGAGCAGCGCTGCTGCGCGAGCCGTACCGCCCTCGGTTGTTGCCCCAACAAGTCGTGGGGTGGTGCGGGCGGCGCTCTCTGGATCGCCCGGGTTAACACGCTCTGGCGCGAAGGCGAGATCAAAGTCGACCCCGGCAGTAAGGCCACTCTTCTCGAGCGCCTCGCGGAACGGGCCCGTGGTAGTTCCTGGAAAGGTCGTGCTCTGCAAGATGATGAGCTGGCCCTTCTTGAGCCCCTGCGCCACCGTGCCAGCGGCCGAAAGAACTGGCCCAAGATCTGGATCCTTGCTTGCGGTGACGGGGGTGGGCACGCAGACAAACACGGCGTCGGCCTCGCCGATCTCTGGCCCGCCCGGGGCCACGACGGTGAACCCTGCGGCGAGCGCGCTCTTGAGGCGCGCGTCGGAGATGTCGTCGATTGGGCTTGTGCCAGCATTGAGCTCGGCAACCCGGCCGGCAAACGCGTCAATGCCCGAAACCTTCAGCCCTGCATCGTGGAACGAGAGTGCGAGGGGGAGGCCGACATAGCCGAGGCCAACGATCACGACGCGCATATCAGCCTGAGATCCAACTGCATTGCTCATGCCGAAAATATAACAGGGTCGTCCTATACAATCCTGGTCATGACCAAACAACGGTCTCTCGGACTCGATGGGCTGAGAGGAATTGCAGTCGCGTCTGTCGTCGTCGGGCATGCCTGGCCACAGCTACTCCCTGGCGGATTTACGGGTGTCGATATGTTCTTTGTCCTCTCTGGATTCCTCATCACCACCCAACTCTTCGCTGAGCATCACCAGTTTGGAACCATCGACATTGGAAGGTTCTATGCGCGAAGAATCAAGCGAATATTCCCCGCCTCGCTGCTGGTGATCTCAATCGCTGGAATCGCATGGGCGCTGCTGTATGGGCCTGGCCTCTCTCAGGAGGTCCGCACCGGCCTCTCTGCAGCGGCGGCCTCTCTCTCAAACATCTATTTTCGGGCTGCCTCGCTCGACTACTTCAACACCAGTTCAGGCTCGTCACCAATATTGCATTACTGGTCCCTTGGTGTTGAGGAGCAGTTCTATCTACTCTTCCCCATTATCCTGCTGCTCTTACAGAGAGTTGCGCAGAGGCGAGCGGGCTCTCCCTCGCTCCTCAAGCTCACCGGCGCAACCCTTGCGGCAGTGACCGTGGTCTCATTTGTCGCCATGGCCCTCTCGACCCCAACATCGGCCTTCTACCTCCCATGGTTCAGGGCGTGGGAGTTTGGCGCTGGGGGGCTGCTTGCCTACTATTTCGCTTCACGGCTACGGGCAGCGCCGTGGCTGCGACCATCGATCCGCATCATTCTGATGCTCGTTGGCTCGGCGGGTTTGGTGGTCGGATTCTTCTACGCAGGCAGGCTGATCCGCTGGCCAGGTGTTGAAACAGCGATTCCCGTCATCTCAACATGCCTTTTGATCTTCGCCCTCTCGCACGCGGAATCCGCGCGAACCATCTTCTCGAACGCACTCCTGCGATTCTTAGGGAGGATCTCCTTCGCCCTCTACTTGTGGCATTGGCTCCTGCTCGGAATCGCCGACAGCATCTCGATGCCAAATAGCCGAAGCGACGCGGCGACCGCCCTTGCAGTTGGAGCAGCGCTCATACTCGCGACCATCAGCACCATCTCTCTCGAAGAACCGATTCGAAACATTCGGATCGATACCTTGCACCGGACCCGCTGGGTGCTCATCAGTGGCATTGCCGCGGCGGTACTTGTTGTTGTGGGAGCTAGCATCGGGCTACCGATATTGGCCAGCGTAGCGGGTGGCAATAGCTCGTTGGCATCTTCGCTTTCGCACGTGCGCAAAGACTTCGTCAAGCTTCGACATGAACCTGGGTACTTTACTAAGACAGCACCATTCCGAAGTGATTATGTGCCGTGTGAATACGGTGCGGCGGCAGTTGGCGCAGGTGAGCGCGGTTCATGCACCGCCCCCGATTTACCCAAGGTCGTCTTACTGGGAGATAGTCACGCTCTAGCGTGGTTCCCACCAGTGAATCAGTGGGCCAGGGAGCACGGTTACGCACTAATCGTACTTGGGCGATCATCATGTAGCCCCTTCAATATTGCACCAACGCCGGTGAACGGCTCTGCGGTGTGCACGAGGTGGGCGAACGAGGTGTGGGAGCGCATTGCCACGATAAGACCAGCGCTCCTCATCGTGGCATCGTCAAATGGTTCAAAGATCGCCGTCGGTGAAACCTACTCGTTGCCAGTGACAGGGGCGCGGGATTGGATGAGTGGCGCCATAGAGACGTTGGTGCAGGCAAGGTCGCACGCAGGGCGCGTTGTGTTGCTCAGTGATGTGCCGCGAGCACGATTTGACATTCCAGATTGCATCGCACTACATCGATTCGATACCAGTGCGTGTACGGTGCCCATTGGCGACACCCTGCCAGCACTTTATATCGCGAATCTCGAGGAGGTAGCCGCCGCTGCCGGTGTATCTTCCTGGGATCCTTCCGAGTACATCTGCCCAGATGGGCTCTGCACCTGGTTGCAGGGGAGCACCATTATGTACATAGATAACAACCATCTCTCGGCAACATTCGCCGCTACCCTAGGGACGCCACTCGGGAAGGTGCTCGACGAGATCTTGTCGCCGCCCTCGCCGTAGCGGTATCCCATCCCGTACACTCCCCCAATGGACCGCCGCAAGATCTTGCTCGACGCCGACGTGGGGATCGATGACGCGATCGCCATGCTCCACCTTGCTGGGCGCAGCGACGTTGAGTTGATTGCCGTCGGGAGCGTGCACGGCAACGTTCCTTCAGATCTCGGTGCCGCAAATGCCCGCCGTCTCCTTGAGCTCTGCGGCCTCGACGACGTACCGGTTGCCATCGGCGCTCGTCGGCCGATGGCCCAGCCACTCGCCACCGCCGAATGGGTGCATGGTGAAGACGGCCTCGGCAAAACCAACCAGCCCGCACCAAAGCGCGGGCCCGTTGCTGAAGATGCGGTCTCGCAGATCTTGCGCCTCACGCGCGAGATGCCCGGAGAGATTGATCTGCTCGCCGTTGGCCCACTCACCAACCTCGGCCTCGCCCTCTGCCTTGAGCCAGAGCTCGCTGGGCGCGTGCGCTCCGTTGTGGTGATGGGTGGCGCAATCGCCCACGAGGGGAACGCCTCGGCTACCGCTGAGGCCAACATTTGGCACGATCCCGAGGCGGCAAACCTTGTCTTCGGCGCGGAGTGGCCAGTCACCATGGTCGGCCTCGATGTGACGCAGGTCACGCGACTCCGAACCAAGGAGCTTGCCGACATCGAGGCCCTCGGATCGGTGCGCTCGAAGTTCGCCCTCAAGGTGTTGAGCCACTACCTCGACGTCTATCAGCGAACGTTCGGCACGCGCGAGTGCCCACTGCATGACCCGTTGGCCGCCGGCATCGTGGCTGATCCAACCTATATGACCGAGTGGCTTGATCGTGCTGTTGAGGTGAACACCACCGGCCCAACGCGCGGCGCAACAATCATTGACCGACGTGCCTGGATGGCCCCAGCGGCCGACGCTCGCGAGACACGAGAGCGCAACGGCGGCAAAGATGCCACGCCGCCCCTGGTACGAGTACCAATGAAAGTTGATGGTCCGCGCTTTGTCGCCGACCTCATTGCCTCGCTGAAGTGACAGTGAGCGCGCCGATGGTCGCGGCAGCGGTGCCGCGCCCAGCACGGACGCTAGTTCTCGGTTGTGGCTCCATCGGCCAGGCGATTGTGCCGCTGATGATCCGCGACCTTGGGTTTGATCCGCACTCCATCCGTGTCGTAGAGATGGCCGATACACGACACCGCATCGCCGACTCCATTACGGCAGGAGTGACCTATGAGCAGGCTGCCATCACCCGCGAAAACCTCGCCAGCTTCCTGGCTGAGAGATTGTCTAGTGGAGACCTGCTACTTGACCTGGCGTGGAATATTGATGCAAACACCATCATTGGTTGGTGTCGTGCCGCTGGCGTGCGCTACTTGAACACCAGCGTTGAGGTGTGGGAGCCGTACACCGACATTGCAGAGCAGGAGCCAACCTCGCGGACGCTCTACGCCCGTCACATGGCGATGCGCGAGATGATCCGAAAATGGGGTGACAACGGCGGCCCGAGCGCGATCGTGGAGCACGGTGCGAATCCAGGCTGGGTCAGTCATGAGGTGAAATTTGCACTTGAGGAGCTTGGTGCGGAACTCCTCAAGCGTGGCCTCGTTTCAGGCTCCACGCGCGATGCCCTTACCCAGGCGTTGACCGCGGGTGACCATGCGCGCATAGCAGAAGCTGCTGGTGTCAAGGTGATTCAGATTGCAGAGCGGGATACGCAGCACACCGATCGACCAAAAGAGGTCGGTGAGTTTGTGAACACCTGGTCGGGTGAAGGGTTCTACGAAGAGGGGGTCGCGCCAGCGGAGATCGGGTGGGGAACGCACGAGAAGACACTTCCACCGCGCGGCCTTGCCCATGCCGACGGTGGGCCACGTAACCAGATTCTGATTCAGCGTGCTGGCATGGAAACACTGGTGCGCACCTGGGTCCCCGGAGCAGATCCGGCTCGTGCTGCCGAACAGGGGCTACCCACAATCGGCATGCTGATTCGTCACGGTGAGGCGTTCACCATGAGTGACTGGTTGACGGTTCGCGGTGCAGATGGAAGTGCGCAGTATCGACCCACGGTGTACTACGCCTATTGCCCATCAGACTCTGCCATCGCCTCTGTGCACGAGCTGCGTGGCAACAATTGGAAGCACCCAGAGCGATTCCGCCTTCTGAACAACGAGATCATTCGTGGCGAAGATCGCCTTGGCGTTCTACTGCTCGGCCACCCACTCAAAGCGTGGTGGAGCGGTTCTCTCTTAGGGATTGATGAGGCGCGCTTGAACTTGGCAGGGCATTCTGCCACCACCCTGCAGGTTGCAGGTTCGGTAGCTGCTGCTGTTGCATGGCTCCTGCGACATCCGAACGAGGGGCTACGAGTCCCTGACGAACTGCCGCATAACGAGCTTTTGGCAGACATTCGTCGCTACATAGGCACCCGCTGGTCAGGCCCAGTGGACTGGACGCCGCTCCAGGACCGCCTTGAGCTCTTCCCAGACCCTGCGAAGCCGCTCTCGACTGATCCGTGGCAGTTCGAGGCGTTCCTCGTCGCCGACTAAGGGTCCCGCACGTGCCACGCTGCTGGCACGCCAACCTGCCACACTGAAGAACATGAAGAAACCTCAGCGCACACCCTGGCTCGCGGCTGCAGCACTGGTCGCCCTGATCGCTGGCTCCGCTGCCGCACCGCGAACGTTTGGCTGGGGCACTGGCCCGGTCGCCGCAGCTGACGAAGACCCGATCGAAGGGGATCGGATCGCTGACGAGAGCACCGATCCCGGCGAGAGCCTGGCGCCAGATGAGAGTGTCGATCCTGACGCCTCCGCTCCTATTGAGGGAGAGCCAGAGCCTGACCCAGGGCAAGACCCGGGCGACGGGACAACTCCAGATGTATCCGTAGATCCTGACGCCACCGATGGCGAAGGTGGCGATATCGAGGTATCTCCAAGCGATGAGCCAGCAGCACCAACGCCACCCGTACTCACACTCGGCGATCTGCTCGCTGCTGCGACCACGAGCACACCCTTTGATGCCGAGCTTGCGCTGCAGATCCTGCAGGGCTATGCGCCAACGGGTGCGCGGGCGATCGAAGTCGCAGATCGACAAACGTTCCGGAACGTACGCACCTACACGCTCCGGGAGGTGCGCAGCTGGTCACGCCTTCCGCAACTGGGCACGTCAAGCACAACGGTCTGGATGCGCTTCGTTGGTGGGTCAGAGCGAACGCCGTTCGCCGTTGCCGCCGGTCGTGACCGTAGCGATCCACGGATCAGCAGCGTCCGAGTACGCAAAGGTTGGGCATCGCATGGAAACCCACCGCCATATCTCTTATCAATTATTGGAAGCGATACGGGCACCGGCACCGTTGCTATCGAGGTGCGCGTTGGTTATGAGAAGCCACTCAGGTTTGCAGCTGGTGATGGGATTGAGATCGGCCCTTTCATGAAAACCACAAGTGGGAAGGTTGTCTTGTTGATGCGTGGTGTCACCGTTGAGGTGCGCCTGATTGATGCGGCTGGGAATGAGAGTTCCTGGCGCAGAGTGCGCCTCCCCTAGCTAGAGAATCGCCCGCCACCGCGCTGCTGCGTACGCGGTGGCGATGAGTGCCAACCCGCCCGCCACGATTAGAGCGCCTGTTGCGCCAATGAGTGACACCACCGCGCCTGTGCCGAGGCCGCCGATCGGCGTGGAGCCCGCGAAGACTGTGGTGTAGACGCTCATCACCCGGCCGCGCAGCGCGGGGGGCGTCGAGGTTTGAATGGAAGCGTTCGCGGTGGCGGCCATGGCGATGGCACCGAACCCGGCTCCAAAGAGGGCGACACCGGTCGCGGCTGCTGCCCATGCTGCGCCGCTGCCGCTTGTGAAACCCGCAGCAGCGGAGAGGATTCCGAGCGCTGCCGCTCCACCAATGATCACCACGGTGCGGGGTTTGCGGAGAGCGGCAACCGCGAGCGCCCCGCTCAGTGAGCCGAGCCCAATTGCGGCCATCAGCAGGCCAAGGCCAGGCGCCCCAATCTGCAGCACGCTGCGGGCGAGCGTTGGGATGATCACGTTGAAATTCATCGCCACGCCAGAGACCACGCCGATCACAAAAATACACAGCGCGATCAGTGGCGTGCGCGCAACGAATCGAACTCCTTCTGCAAGGCTGATCAGTACGTCGGCAACGGTGCGCGGACGCGGAGACCGCGGCGCGGGGCGCAGTTCATCGGCACGCATGAAGAGCAGTGCCAGCAGCACGGCAAGGAAACTAGCGCCGTTCACCGCGAAGCAACCGGCAACACCGATGACGCCGATCAGTACACCGCCAATCGCTGGCCCAATCACGCGCGCCCCATTGAACATTGCCGAGTTCATCGCTACGGCGCGACCGACCTCATCCTCGGGAACCATCTCGCTAAAGAACGATTGCCGAACCGGCATGTCAACGGCGTTGACCACGCCGAGGAGAACGGCCATGAGGATCAGGAGTGGCAGTGTCATGAGTCCTGTTGCGACCAGCGCTGCCTGGATAATCGCGAGGGCCATCAGGCTGAGTTGTGTTCCCATCAGTGCGCGATGCTTGGGGAGCGCATCAGCAAGGACGCCACCAAAGAGTCCGAGGATCATCACGGGGGTGAACTGCGCCGCGGCGATGATGCCGAGCCACGCCGGTTCGTGCGTCAACTCGGTGATGTACCAGGCTTGCGCAATGGACTGCATCCAGGTGCCCGCCAGTGAGACAAGTTGCCCGAACCAGAAGAGACGGTAGTTTCGATGCCGAAAGGGGCCGCGCCACGCAGGAGCAACACGAGACGACCGGCGAGTTGATGGCATACCGAGAGGCTACACCCGCGCTGCGTTACCCCTCGCTGGGGTCCAGGAGAGGAGCTAGCGGCGCTTGCGGGTTGCCGCTCGCTTGGCCGCTGTGGCGCGCTTCTCTTGGGGCGTGTCGCGGCGAATCGCGGCAACGGCGGCGACGACCGGCAAGGCGAAGATCGCCCCAAGCACGCCACCCACGAGCCCACCCGCGCTGCCAGCGATGAAGACGGTGGTCCCAGAAAGGCGCAGTACGCCGTTCATCAGTCGCGGAGCAAGTTGTGTGGCGCACACGAGCCAGCCCACAATGATCACCACGGAGCCCGGAAGTACGTAGGGACCAGCGGCCAAGATCGAGAGTGCGAGTGGCGGCAGTACTGCGGCGCCCTGACCGATCGACGGAATGGCCATGACAATCCCACCAAGTACAGCTGACAACAGCCCGTCGGCGCCGGCAATGGTTGCACCAACGAAGACGATCACCCCGTAGGCAAACCCGAGCGCAACATGGCGGCCAATGAATCGGGCAACGATCGTTTCAAGGATCTTTCGTGAGCGCCCTGCGCGGCGCACTCGCCCTCGCGTCGCAAGTCGATCAACGGAGTCCAGGTGAGCGGGATTGGCAGAGAGGATGACGCCAATGCCGATGGCCAAAATCAGCGGGCCAAGCGCGCCAATCGCTCCTGCCGCGACCGCCGCAATATTTGATTGCACCGCGGTCGCAACATCGCGAATGGCCAAGATGACGGTCGTTGCGATCGGAACAAGATCAACGGTGAGTCCAACCGACGCGAGAAGGGCGCTCAGTCGCTCAACTATGACCCCAACATCTGCCGGGGTTGGCTCGGGCCCAGCGATGATGCCGCCGAGCGAACGTGCAAACGCAATCGCAAGCTCAATGGTGATGACGATGACGGGGATGGCGCCAGCGATCCACACGAGGAGCGCCGCGCGCGTGCGCGGCCAGCCACGCGCGACCAGTCGATCGATCGGCGCGTCGGCAAGTGTTGCGAGGAGCCATCCGCCAGCAATTGCATAGAAGAGCGGTCCCTGGGCTGAGATGACGCTCATCAACACGTCCAGTCCCGCCACGATTGCCACCAGCGCCGCGCTGGCGAGCGCCGCCCAGGCGATGAGGCGAACGGGCTGTGACCACGCGGTGCTCTGAAGGGGATTCGGCAGATTCATGGCCTGATCTTAGTCCACGGCCGCGCGCACGATATCAAGCGGAAGCGCAATAGCCGTGGCGCCTCCGGCGCCGGTCATGGTCTCAGCGGCAAGGAGTGCGTCAAGAATGGCGGATTCTGTCGCATCGGCTGTCGCCTCGAAGAGTGCGGAGAGGTGCGCATTGACCACCATCGTGACGGTCGCCTCAATCGGCTCCTTCGGTTCCAGGTCCTCTGGGGGGAGATGGCCATTGGCCGTACTGAAGCTGAGTACAAGATCACCCGACGAGTGCTCGCCGACGCCACCAACGCGCCCAATCCCTATCACGGCGCGCTGCGCTAGACGATCAAGTTGCATGGGGAGAAGCGGGGCATCGGTTGCCACGATCACGATGATGGACCCGGCACCACCACGGGGGTCATCGGGCTTCGGCCCGGCGCTAACTTTTGTCTCCCATGGAAGTGGATAGTGCTCGGTGGAGAGTGGACCACCGGGAGCGGCGAGCATCTTCCCTTGCAGTGTGAATCGGTGACGCCGACCGTGGTTAGCCTGAACGAAAACGCCGATGGTGTAGCCGCCAAGCTCTTTCGGGAGTCGGCGGCTCGAGGTTCCGTTGCCACCCTTGAAGCCGTGGCAGATCATGCCGGTGCCGCCACCCTGGTTGCCACGTGGCACCGGTGCGCCGCTCGGAAGTGCCGCCGCGGCATCGAGCGCGAGCTGCGCATGCGCAGCGGTTACGTGGAAACCGTTGACGTCGTTCAGCACACCGTCCCACGTTTCGCCAGCGACGGGGAGGCTCCACGGTGGTGTGTTTGGCACATGATCGAGTGACCACGCAATCATGGCGTCGTGCACCACACCTACGGAGTGCGTGTTCGTGAGACAGATCGGCGAGGTGAGGAGGCCAGACTCACGAATCCATTCCAGCCCAGTGAGTTCTCCGTTGCCATTCAGCCGATGGGTGCCGGCAAAAAGCGGGTGCCCCATTTCAGTGATCGGGCGGGGCAAGATCGCTGTCACACCGGTGCGGATTGGCCCAACGCCACGCCCGACTGCGCCGTCGCCTGCGATGATGGTGGTCGCAGCAACCCGCACTCCTGCCACGTCGGTGATGCCGTCAGTTGGGCCAGGGGTGAACCGCCCGATGCGGATCCCGAGGTCGATGGCGCGGAGCGGTCGAGGCATAGGGGTAGTGTGCCATCCCCCACTACACTCTCCCTATGTTGCCGCCGATTGAGCCAAAGCGTCGCACCGCACCCCAGCGCATGCCCTTCCGCCATATTGGCTCCACGATCTTGCTTGCGACGTCGTTCATCCTCGCCGCTGGCGCGCTTGTCACCTGGGGCATTGATCAGCAGATCGGTCCGTGGGCCCCCAACGGCGTCGTCGTTATTACAGAAGACCCGTCCCCTGACGGCTCGAGCGGTTCCCCCACTCCGGTAGCTGATCCATCCGACCCATCTGCACGATCGCACGATACGCCGCCACCCCTCCAACCAGTAGATCCGAGCCTGCTCGTGCCATCGGTGGTCGGAGATCCAGTCCGCATTCTGGTGAGTGGCGTATGGATCAACCTTCCGGTGGTGCGTCCGCCGATTGCTACCGACGGATCGCCACGATTCCCCTGGTGCCGCGTGGCGGAGTGGATGCCGAGCAAGGGGAAGGCCGACGGAAAGACCGGCATCCTCTTTATCTACGCGCATGGTCGCTACTGGGAGTTCGGCGGACTCCTCGACAAGACGCCAAAGCAGATGCTCGGCCAGATCATTGAGGTCGACACCCTGCCAAAGGTTGCTGGCCAGAAGCCGCTGCGCCTAAACTTCCGCGTGATTGAGGTTCGGCAGCACATCTCGACATGGGCCGACCTGAGCGATGTGCCAGACGGTCGCATCATCCTACAAACGTCTGAGACGATCCACCATGATGGGACGAAGCTCGCCATCATCGGGAGGTATATCAACACCGACCTGTCCCCACGACCGGTACCGGTAGCAAAGCCACAGATCTGCGAATAGCCTGATGCGGGCTCCATCAACCAGCGCGGAATTCCGTCCTGACATTGAAGGGTTGCGGGGCATCGCAATTCTCTTCGTCTTGCTCTTTCATGCTGGGCTTCCGTGGACGCCTGGTGGATTTATTGGCGTTGACGTCTTCTTTGTCATTAGCGGCTTCTTGATCACGGGGAAGCTCTGGCGCGAGTCAGCGCAGCCGGGCGGGCTGAGCATCGCCAAGTTCTATGCCTGGCGGATCCGTCGACTACTCCCCGCAGCGCTCGTCGCCGTGGCAATCGTCTCACTCGTTGGGCTGCTCATTGCTGCGCCGCTCAATCGCAGCGAGCTGGCGGCAGATGGGGCATCGTCAGCACTCTCGCTCGCCAACATGCGATTCATCGGTTCGGTTGACTACTTCGCGCCAACCTCCAGCCCGTCACCCTTCTTGCACTTCTGGTCGCTCAGCGTCGAGGAGCAGTTCTATCTCGTCTGGCCCGCCCTGATCGCGCTGCTCACCTGGCGTGGCGGGAGCGCACGGCGACTGATCGCCGTGCTCCTCATTGGCGTGTGCGCCTCCTTCGCGCTCAGCGTGTGGCTGACCGATGCCTCACCAGCACGCGCCTTCTACCTGCTCCCGACGCGCGTCTGGCAACTCGGAGCTGGGGGCCTCCTCGCCCTGATTGGCATCGCGGGCGGCTCGCGACGCGCGGGGGTTGTTGCGTGGCTGGGGCTCGCGGCGATCGCGCTTGCGGGCGTGGCGCTCAACGCCGACATGCCGTATCCCGGGTTCGCCGCCCTGATCCCCACTGCGGGAGCCGTGGCGCTGCTCTATGGCGGGGCTGCGCCAGCTGGGCCCCTTCGCCTCCTCACTGCCGCACCGCTGCGACTCCTCGGCAAGATCAGCTACTCGCTCTATCTATGGCACTGGCCACTCCTTGTGCTTCCCGCCATGCTCCTTGAGCGCCCACTCTCGGAGATCGAAGTGGTAGCGGCGGTTGCTGTGGCAATCGGTGTCTCGTGGTTGAGCTGGCGATTCGTTGAGCAGCCCTTTCGCTACGGAGATCGATCACGTCGTGCCACCTCATGGAGCGCGATTCGCCTTGGCGTTGCTGGGATTCTTGTCGTCACCCTCTTCACACAGGGACTTGCCGCTGGACTGGCAGCACCCGCAGTTGCCGTTCAGCCATCACCGAGCCCCTCGGGTTCACCGCTCGCGAGCGATGGGCCGATCGCGCTGCCGGCTGATCTCGCACCGTCGCTTGCAGTAGCACGCAGCGATGAGGAGCGACTCCGCGCCGATGGCTGTCTCGCGTTTGAGCGCGTCACCACTCCGCCAGACTGTGAGTATGGCGTCAAGGGATC
Organism: Candidatus Limnocylindrus sp.; assembly: GCA_040397175.1. GTDB lineage: Bacteria > Chloroflexota > Limnocylindria > Limnocylindrales > Limnocylindraceae > Limnocylindrus. The sequence goes on from JBBAWM010000003.1 coordinate 51,146, forward strand.
AGCGATTACGATCGCCCTCGTTGGTGACTCACACGCCGCGCACTGGTTCCCCGCAATTGAGGCGATCGCCCTAGACCGCGGCTGGCGGCTGCTGACATTCGTCAAGGTGTCGTGCTCGTTCACCACACTCGCGCAGCGAAACTTGGCCCTGAAGCGAGAGTACCGAGAGTGCACCACGTTCAACGAGGCAACCGTGGCGCGCATCAACGAGGTCAAACCGGCGCTGACTATCATCGTCAATCGCCGCACCTTCCGGCCAATCAGCGGCGGTGAAACGCCAGAACTAGCTGGGGCCGCGTTCGGCGCAATGGTCGCTCGACTCCCCGGTGCCACTGCCATCATCGTTGATACGCCAGACCCTGGCCGCGATGTGCCCGCCTGTCTCTCAAAGCATACGAACGACATTCGTGCCTGCCTCTTCACCAAAGACGATGCTGACAACAGCGATATTGGTGTGGCGGAACGGGTGGCGGCCGAGGCTGCAGGTGCGCAGCTGATTGATCTGACGAGTGAGATTTGTGCTGAGTGGCCCTGCTCGCCAATTCGCGGGAGCCTATTGGTCTATCGCGATGAAGATCACATGACGGAGACGTTCTCGAGAGGCCTTGCTCTTCCCCTTGGAGAGGCGCTGACGAAGATTTTGCCGCGCTAGCGCTGTGCCCGCTCTGCCGCGTAGAGCATGATTGCGGAGGCCACCGCAAGGTTGAGGCTCTCCGCGGTTCCCAGCATGGGAATGAGAGCTGCGCTGGCACAGGCGCTGCGCAGGTTTGCGCTTAGGCCATCCGCCTCCGTGCCGATTACGATCATCGTTGGTGTCGCATATGGCAACGCGCTGTAGTCGGAGGCGCCATCCAGTGCGGTGGCGACCGTGCTCCCTGGCCAGCCCTTGAGCAGGGTGACCGCCTCCTCGTGTGTCGCGCGATAGATCGGCACGGTGAAGATCGACCCCATCGTGGCGCGGACCGTTTCAATGGAGTACGGGTCGCAGGTGTTGCCAACCAGAATCACGCCACCAGCGGCGCACGCATCGGCGCTGCGAATGGCGCTGCCGAGATTGCCAGGGTCGCGCGGCGCTTCCAGCATGAGCCAGCGCGCCGCACACGTCGGGTCGATGCCCATCACCGATTGAACATCGGGGGCCGGATCGGCATAGACGGCGAGCTGCTCCTGCGGATTGTCACGCCCGGTGATCTTCGCCAGCACCTCGGTCGTGACCGAAAACGATTCGCGTGCACGGCTCGCTCCACCATCGATGGGGGCGCGCAAGGGCCCCGCGGTCAGCAGCATCTCGGGGATCCAGCCCGCAGCGGTGGCGGTAGCAATCGTGCGCTCGCCCTCCGCCAAGAAGAGGCGCTGCTCGTCACGCCCCTTCGGCGTGCGTAGGGCGCGCAGACCCTTCACGACCGGGTTGGAGAGACTCTCGATGCGCAACGGCTGCATGTGGTGAGGATACCCTTAGGGGGCTGCGACAGTTGCGCCAATGACGCGTAAGAGGGAGTCGTTGCCACGCGCATCCTGCGACAGCTCCCAGATCATGATGCCCCCGACCAGCCGCATCGCAAGCTCGGTCTTTCGCTGAATCGTTGCTGGACCGTTGTAGTTCTGTTCCACACCCTGGTAGAGCACCCGGTCCCCACTCGCGGTCGCTGGGTCGTTCTCCAGCAGCGTGCGGTAGGTGGCGTTCCCCGGCCGAGCGTAGAACGGCACGCCAATCACAAGCTTCTCGGGCTGAATGCCGCGCGAGATCCAGCTCGCGATGGAGCGCTCCGCCATTGCGTACGAAGCGTGCTCCTCTCTTGGTCCGTCGTACGCCATCAGGTTGATGTAGTCGAGGTGCGCAACCGCTTCGGTCGAGATCCCTTCGGCATCTGGTGCATTCGCCAGCACAGCCGCGGTCACGATTGCTCCAGTTGGCAGCGCCGCACGCAGCGCAAGGACGAGTGCGGTGAAGTGTGCCGCCGAAACCCCCGCATTCGGATACTCCCAATCAATGTCAACACCATCGAGTTGATAGGTGTCACAGAAGGCTGCCACGCGCCGTGCAAGGTTTGCCCGGATTGCCGGGTCGGCAGCAAGCGCCTCAAACTCGCGATCCCAACCCCAGCCGCCGAGGGCGATCAGCACCTTGACACCATACCTCTTCGCCTGCGTGACAACCTTGCGCAAATGATTCGGCGCACTAAATGGTCGAACCGTGCCGTTCGAGCGCGGGATGAGAAAGGCGTAATTGATGTGCGTCAGTAGCGAAAAGTCGATCTCGTTGATGTTGGCGGCAGGCGAGACATAGCCAACAACCTTGAACGGTTGAGTTCGCTGGATCTGCGTTGGGCTCGCCGACTCGTTGGGGGCGACCACGACAGAGCAGCCAGCGAGTGTCAGCACGAGGGACAGCACCGCGAAACGCCGTGCGATTCGCGCAGCGAACATCATCAGCGACGCGTCTTGATGGCGCCGAGTTCAACGCGAGGTGATGGTCCAGCTGGTGCTGACCAGGCGATCAGCGTCACCTTGTAGGTGACCCCCTTCACGAGATTCGTGATCCTGCAGTGGGCGGCGGCTCCTGCAACTTGGGTAACCGTTGAGCCGGCTACGGAACAGCTACGAGTCGTTCGGCCCCGCGCGGTAGCGGTCGCAATCCAGCCCGCCGCCACGGTGGAATCTGCCGGAAGTGTCCAGTCGACGCGGATGGTGCCTCGACCCGCCGTGAGTGTTGTGCCAACAGGTGCACCGGGCACCTGCGTCGCCCAGGCACCGATGCAGCGGCCGCCGCTACCGCCAGGAGTCGCACTGCGCACCCGTGTCGCGGCATACATCCCGCCGAACGCACTCCCCGCGAGGGCATCGGGCTCAACGGCGAGCCCCGTGCCGATAGTGGAGTAGCGCTGGGTGATCGGATCCCACACGGCAAGGTTCGGCGCAAGGAGGGCACCGGCACGTGCAAAGTAGCCGCCAACGGCAATCGTGCCGTCGCCGAGGGTCGCCATCGCCGTCACCCACGACGTCCGTCGCGGATAACTCACGCCACCACCCAAGGGGATCCAGCCGCCAGGTGCGGCAGGCTCAATCATTTGTACCGCTTCGCCATACCATCCGACACCGCGCCCAATTAGCGGATGGCCGAGCGAGTCAACGACCATGCTCGTCGGAAGATCGGAGAAGAGCCGAGCGTCACCGATCACGCTCCACTGCTTTGTCGTCGGGCTCCACGCAGAGACAAGCCCGTCCACGAACCTGCCGGCGGCGTAGACCGTGCCGTCGCTGGAGAGTGCCGCCGTGGCGACATCGGATTGCAGCCCAGCACCGAGGCGCAGCCATCTCTGTCTCACTGGGCTCCAAAGTGCAATGTTTGCCGAGGCGGCACCGCCCGCCTTCGTAAAGTGACCAGCAACCAAAAGGGTGCCGCTCGCCTCATTGAGCGAGAGGGCTCGGACCGAGATCGCCTCTCCAGTCAGCCCAGTGCCAACCCCTGACCAGACACCGGTGCGCAGATTCAGCTGGGCGATTCCGACCGCCGCAACACGGCGGGCGCCTCGCGTCACGCTGCTGAAGTTGCCGGCGACATACAGGATGTTTCTGGTCGCATCGACGGCGAGGCTATACACCGAGGCAACGCGGCCCTTTGAACCGTTCAGCATCGCAAGTGCCTTCCAGGAGCCGGTCCGCGGGTCGCGCACGGCGAGGCCCGCCACCGACACGCCGGCAGCTTTTGTCAGCCCGACGCCCCCAACAACAAGGCGGCCGTCGGGAAGCTCCGCCATCGTGGTGGAACTTCCAACCCAGCCATCGGTTGAGCCGAGGGCGATCCATCGAGCCGCCAGCGCATCACTGCTGCTGCTCGGTGTGGGATCGCCGCAGAAGTCCACGGGTAGGGCCACAGGTGGATCTGGTGGCTCCGGGTCCCCACTCTCCGCGGCGGTTGGACGTGCAACGCCACTCGCATCCGCGGAGGGCCGATCAACCACCTTGAAGAGATCCTGCACGAGGTCGTCAGCGAAGGAGTTTGTCGACGGTGTGCCATTCGCGACCGCCGCAATGGTGATGCCAAGTGCGGGAATTCGGTGAAGTGAGCTCGTGACCCCAGAGAATCCACCGTTGTGGCCGTAGCTGCGCAGCGCTCCAAGCCAGGTGCGATCCACTTGTGTTCCGTAGTTATAGAGCCACGACGACCAGGTTTGATGTCCGATGCCATTCATCGCTAATGTCTCAGGGCCCTCCGTGAGGCGGTTCCCCCAGAAGAGTTCTCCGAATCGTGCCAGGTCCCGCGGCGTTGACATGATGTCGCCGGCGCCTCGCAAGATCGTGGCAACCGACTTGCTGGGACCCCATCCAGCGAATCCGTAGGGTTTCCCTCCCATATGCGGTCGAGCGGCACCAGCCTTCGGCCCCCACCCGGTCTCCGACATGCCCATCGGGTCGAGCACGAGCGTCTGAACCAGCCTCTTCCAGTCGACACCGGTCGCACGCTCCGCGGCGATCGTCACGAGGGTGAATCCAGAGTTTGAATATGCGAACTCACCAACGGTGGTTGGTGGCAGCAGGTTTCGTACCGCGGTGAGTGGGGCAACCTTCGCATTCTGATGTCTGCTGAGCCACCCCATTCTCGAGTCGTTGTCAGTGAGCCAATCACTCATGCCCGATCGATGCAAGAGCAGCTGGGCAATCGTTACCTCGGAGGCCACGTCGGCTTCGGGCACCAGTGATGCGGCACGGGTGTCAAGCGGCAAGATTCCGCAGTGGTCAAGCAGCAGTGCTACCGCAGAGGTGATCGCCTTGCTCGTGCTCGCGATTGCGAACGGCATCGATGGGGTAACCACGCGCCTACTCGTGGTGTCACCCACTCCCGCAGTAGCGGTGAGGCTCCGGCCGTCATCCCAGCGAATGGCAACGGAGACACCTGGGAGGCGTGATCGACGCCCCTTCTGCCAGGCCACGACCTTTGCGGTGATGGCACGGGCGAGAGCGGGGTCGACCGCCCGTGCCGCCGGAAGCGGTACAGGACGCGCCGCGCACGCCTGCCAATTGACGGGATCAGACGCAGCAACCGCTGCCACCGTTTGACCAGAGAGGTTGATCGCGACGGCGAGCAGGGCGACGCACAGGTGAGCGGCGCGACGCGGTCGAGCGGTGAATCGCATGGGAAGAGTCTAGCGCCGTACCCTCAGGGCAGCACGATAGAATGGCGCAAGCAAGCTAAGCGGCTTGCAGCAGATGGAGAGTAGAAATGCCTGAAGTGAATGCACTTGCGATCATCGCCGGAACCGCCGTTAGTTTTGTCAGCGGCTTCCTCTGGTTTGGACCAGCAACGTTCTATCCGACCTGGTGGCGCTTGATGGGGAAGGGGCCAAAGGATGTGCCGGGTGGCGGCCTCAATATGAGGATCGCCTTCGGCTCTGTGCTCGTGGGTCAGATCTTGCAGGTCACGGTGCTTGCACTCATCGTCAGCGCCATTAAACTCACCGCGCCAATCGACGGTGCGCTCGTTGGCCTGTTGATCGGCGTCGGCATTGTTGGGGGTAGCAGCCTCAGCCATCGGATCTTTGCGGGACACGGCTTTGGCGTCCTGCTCATTGAGGCAGGGAACGACATCGTGAATCTTGGGCTCGTTGGTGCGCTCCTGGTGGCGCTGCGCTAGGCCCACGGGCCGTACCTGCAGTCGGCGCGACTGGCCCGTGCAGTCGGGTAGTGCGCGGCGGGTTACGGCTGGCTGACCCCTGGGTCAACCACGGAGAGAAGGACCGAGGTACGGCCCCACCCTCGGCCTGAGGTAGCGCCGTCGCGGCCATCACCGTACGCCAGTACGGTCAGACCATTGGCGGTACATGCTGCGGAGTCGGCAAGGCCGATCCCGTTGTGATTGCGTCCGAGCACCCGCGCGTTCCAAGAGGCGCGTGCGGTGACGAGTGGCGGCGCCCAGGTTGCTCCCGCATCACGCGACACAAAGGCGTAACCGCCAATCACGACTGGGGGTCGACGGGTCGCGCGGAGCTCTTTCGCCATGAGTGCCGTAGCGGTGCGCAGGCCTACGACGACACGGCCGTCACCGCAGGCGGTGACAACGGGTCGGAAGGATCCCGACGCCCCTCCGCCGGTACTTCTTGCCCCGGCAACGCGAATCGAGGGTAGATCTTGCCAGCTCCATGTCAGGCCGCCGTCGAGGCTAGTGCCAAGTCGGACGAGTGCCGCAGGCGGCTGTGACCGAACGGTCCGAACGTCACCGACCGCCAGGTAGATTGCACCGCTCGTGGGGTCAACGCTCAGTCCGTAGGCCCACGTGGGATCGGCAATGAGGGCGTTGGTTCCTGGGTAAAAGATGCCCGCGAGGGTCTGCGGGCTCCGCGAAACCTCGGTAGCAACGACCGTTGGGCCGACGTTGATCGTGCCGCCAACCCTGTCAACCGTAACCGCCGCGGTCGTGAACGCCTGTCGGCACACATTGGCACTATCCCCTTTGGCAAATGGGCTTGTTGGGCTCCAGCGGCGAAGGTCTGACTGATATCCAACGACATGCAAGATGCCGTCGGCGCCCACAGCGCCACGATACGAGATGCGCCACGTGTAGCGGCAGCCCTCCGGAAGAGGTGCCGGTGGCACCTCGGCGCCGAGCGACCAGGTACCACCGTAATCTGTTGAAGCGAGCACGCGCATCCCCGATCCCCCGCTCTCACCAAGCGCGTGGTTGTAGATCACGAACACGTTGCCGAAGCCTGGGCTCACGGAATTCCTATCGACGGTGATCGCCGGGAGTCCACCGATCCAGGGTGCGGTGCTCGAGTTTATGACGGGCTTCGACCAGGTGACTCCCTCATCGTCACTTCACGCCATGGTCACGGAGTGCTTCTTGTAATTGCAGCCCGGCACGGTGGTGTTTACCCAATAGAGGCGCGCACTCCCTTCGGTCGGGCCTGGGCCCCAGGCAATGGTTGCGTGGTAGCTCTGACCTCGACCGCCGCCGAGTCCAGGCCCCACCTTGGTACTTCTCCACGTTGCCCCACCATCGTGCGAGATGCGGACGACGGAGCCGGACCCGCAGTGCATCCAGCTCTCGTACCCCTGATAGACGACAGCAAGGGTATTGGGATCCGTTGGGTGGGTGGTGACGGTTGGCTCGTATGCGCTGTTTCGTGGCCACGCCCGCCCATTGAAACTTGGACTGACGCGGTACTCCACCGATGTTGGGTCGGCACCCACCTCGAACGGCAGGACGCCGGAGACGGCCGACTCAGAACGCATGCGAGCGGCAACGGGCGCTGGGCCGGCGACGCCGATAAGAAGGGCCGCGGCCAACAGGAGTGGGCTCCAGATCATGCGCACATTATGCCTGGAGCCCGAACTGCATCGCCGCAAGTTCTGCGTAGAGTCCGCCCTTGGCGCGCAACTCTTCGTGTCGTCCGCGCTCCACGATTACACCGTGATCCAAGACGATGATCTGATCTGCGGAAGACACGGTGCTGAGCCGATGTGCAACCGCAATGGTGGTGCGACCTGCCATCGCGCGCTCCAACGCCTGCTGCACATGGCGTTCCGACACCGAGTCGAGCGCAGAGGTTGCCTCGTCGAGCAAGAGGATTGGCGGATCTTTCAAGAGAACGCGAGCGATCGCGAGGCGCTGACGCTCCCCTCCAGAGAGCTTGTAGCCGCGCTCACCCACCACCGTGTCGAGACCCTGTGGCAGCTCGTTCATGCGTTCGGCCAGCGAGGCCCCCTCGAGCGCCACAAGGATTTGCGCGTCCGACGCCTCTGGTCGCGCATAGAGCAGATTGTCGCGAATGCTGGCGTGCAGGAGGTGGGTCTCTTGCGTAACGACGCCAATCATTTCGCCCAGTGATCGCAGCTTGATCTGCCGCACATCGACACCGTCGAGCAGTACCGAGCCGTCACTTGCATCCCAGAATCGCGGGATGAGGCTGAGGATCGTGCTCTTCCCCGAACCCGATGGGCCAACCAGTGCGGTGAGGCTCCCCGGCTCGGCGGTGAACGAGATGCCCGTGAGGCCGAAGGAGTCGCGCCGATGCCGGCCGTGCCCCTCGGGTGGCTGCGGATAGCGGAAACTGACATCACGCAGCAGTAGGTGCCCGCGAACACCGTCACGCGTCAGCGTGATCGCATTTGGCGCATCGACGATTTCAGGGACAAGGTCGAGGTAGGCGAAGATGCGTTCGAAGAGCGCCAGGCTGCCGCCGATCTCTACCTGGAGCCCAAGCAGCGAGGCGAGCGGGAAGAAGAGTCGGCTCTGCAGCGTGGTGAACGCCACGATGTCGCCGATCGTTGGCGCGTCAGCGGCACCAGCGACCGAGAGTGATCCGGCAACGAAGTAGACCAGCGCAGGAATGCCGCTGAAGACCACCTGCACCACCACACCGACCCAACGACCGGTGAGTGCCTGTCGCAACTGCAGCGTGGCGAGCTCTGCCGATCGCTTGGTGAATCGCTCTGCGCCAGCCTCCGAGCGACCGAATGATTTAGCCAGGAGCGCGCCACCCACCGAGAGGTGCTCTTCAGCGATGGAGGTGAGGTCGGCGAGCGCCGTCTGCACCTCACCGCTCGCCTTACGACGTGCCGCAGATGCCTGGGATGTGAGGAAGAGGAAGATCGGCGCCACCGCGATGCTCACAACCGTGAGGCGCCAGTCGATGATCGTCATCGCTACCAACGTTGAAGCCACAATGGCGATGCTCGACGCGAGGTTCGCCGCCGCATCGCTCACGACCGACTGCACCCCAGAAACGTCGTTGGTCAGGCGGCTCTGGATCTCGCCGGTTCGCGTCTCCGAGAAGAAGCGGATCGGCATGGACTGCACGTGTACGAACAGCGCGTTGCGCAGGTCGCGCATCACGAACTGGCCCACGGAGGCGGTGAGCCACGCCTGCGCGAGACCGATCGCACCGTTGATGATCGGCACGATAACCATCAAGCCGGCGTAGAGCGCCAGTAACCCAAGGTCTCGTTGTGGAATGGCTTCGTCGATCAGCAGTTTCAGGAGATACGGGTTGGCAAGCCCCAAGACGCTTGATCCGAGGATTGCCACGCCGATAATGCCGAGCCGCCCGCGATATGGTCCAAAGAATCTCGCTGCTCGGCGCAAGAGCGGCAGTGCCGCTCCGGCCGGCTTGGTCGGGCCTTGGCCCTCACCACCAAACATGTGGCCGCCGCGCCCTGGACCCATGCCACCGCTCATCGACGTAGACGCGCTGAGGTGAGTACGAGTGCTTCAGGTGTCATCAAGCGGATTGTAGACGTGTGGCGCAACACAGCCCGAGGGACCTAGTTTCCTGTCACCTCAAGATCAACGAACATGCCCTGCTGGTAATGGTCTGCGATGTTGCACATGAGCACATAGTGGCCGGCTGGCAGGTCGATGGTAAAGGTGCCAGTGACCCCCGTCTGAAGGTCCCCGTACTCCCCGGGCGACGTGAGCTTCTCCTCGTCGAGGCGCATGGTGACAGGATCAACCTGGGCGACGAGGTCACGCCCCGGTACATCGGTTTGGATGATCACGAACTCATGGTCAATGTTGCCCTGGCTATCAATGTAGAAGGTGATCGGTCCTGCCACGTGGCTCGGTGTGTTTGTCGCGATCTTCCACTCCTTGACCGCCGCGATGATTGCGGTGGTCTTGACGATTTGTGCGCTCGCAATCGGTGCGCCAATCAAGACCAAGAGCAGTGCCCCAACTCCAACAAATCGCTTCATGCTCTCAGTGTGCATCCGCCCTGGAGGAGCCGGTAAACCCACGTGTGCCGATCGGGATTCTCCTAGATTCCCGAACCCTCGCCCGCCACCTCATCGGTGCGCACACGCGCCTGAGAAAGCTGACTCCCAGCAGGAACGCTCTTCGTAAGCCATACGTTGCCGCCAATCGTCGAACCACGCCCAACCGTGATTCGGCCAAGGATCGTTGCCCCCGAGTAGATCACCACGTCGTCTTCAATGATCGGGTGGCGAGGCTGACCCTTCACCAGGTTGCCATCGTCACCCTTCGGGAAGCTCTTGGAGCCGAGGGTAACTCCCTGGTAGAGGCGCACGCCACTGCCAATGATTGCCGTCTCGCCAATGACCACGCCGGTTCCATGGTCAATGAAGAAGCGCTCGCCAATCGTGGCGCCAGGGTGGATATCAATCCCCGTGGCTGAGTGCGCCGCCTCCGACGCAATGCGTGGAAGCAGCGGCACATTCAACGTGTACAAGAGGTGCGCCATGCGGTGATCGATCATGGCGCGAACGCCTGGGTAGCCATGCAAGATCTCGGAACGGCTGCGTGCCGCGGGGTCGCCGGCAAACGCTGTGGCGATATCACCCTCTACGAGCGTGCGGATTGCAGGGAGCTCCGCTGCAAACGCGGCAACCGCCCGATCAACGTGATCGAGAGTGAGCCCCTCACCAGGTCGCTCCGCCGCGAACAAGACCGTGCATCGCCGAACGTGCTCGCGTAGACCGGCGAGCGCCGCCGCAAGGTGTGCGGCTACCGCTGCCTCACCATCGGCTGCAACGCCAAGCTCACGCGGGAAAAGTGCGGCACGAAGCTCAGCCAGCACGCGGGTAATCTCACCGCGCGATGGGCGGTCGCCTGCCGCCACCGCACCACCCGCGAGGGCGGCGTCGGCGGCGATCAGCGCGCGACTGAGTGCAGCAGCATCAACGCTCACAGCGTGATGCCGTTCGCATCGAAGAGGCCCTCGTAGAGCGCGGTGCTCAGGTAGCGCTCGCCCGAATCTGGCAGCACCACCACGATGGTCTTCCCCGCGTTCTCCGGCAGGTGTGCCAACTTCAGCGCAACATGCGCTGCTGCACCGCATGAGATACCAACGAGAATCCCCTCTTCGCGAGCAATGCGACGCGCCATCGCGATCGCCTCCTCGTTCGTTACCAACTCCACCTGATCGATTAGCGTGAGGTCAAGAATGTCTGGCACGAAGCCGGCGCCGATCCCCTGGATCTTGTGCGGGGCCGGCTGATTCGGCTCGCCTGCGAGTCGTTGGGTAATGACCGGACTTGCCGCAGGCTCCACTGCTACAACACGCACCGAAGCGCCACGTCCCTTCTTGAAGTGACGTGCAACGCCGGTGATCGTTCCACCGGTGCCGACGCCCGAAACAAAGATGTCGACCTTTCCTGCGGTGTCTTCCCAGATCTCTGGGCCTGTGGTGGACTCGTGAATCGCTGGTCCCGCCTCGTTCTTGAACTGCTGCAGCAACACGTACCGCGCAGGATCCGATGCGGCGATCTCTTCGGCGCGCGCAATGGCACCCGACATACCCTTCGCACCTTCGGTGAGCACCAGTGTGGCGCCGTAAGCAACGATGAGCTTGCGTCGCTCGATGCTGACGGTGTCGGGCATGGTCAGCGTGACCTTGTAGCCGCGCGCGGCGCCCACCATCGCAAGTGCGATGCCAGTGTTGCCGCTTGTTGGCTCAACGATCTCCATTCCTGGCTTCAGCGCGCCGCGCTTCTCGGCGTCGAGCACCATGGCGGTGCCGAGGCGGCACTTTACGGAGTATGCGGGGTTGCGCCCTTCGATCTTGGCCAGCACGGTGGCGGCGGCGCCATCAGTCACGCGATTCAATCGCACGAGTGGAGTTCGGCCAATAGTGAGAGCGTTGTCGGTAAAGATCTCTGGATTCTGAACAGTCATCTTGGGTACCTCAGGCTACGTGGTGGGGTGGTGGAGTTCATCCGCCGCCCCCTCTGCCGTTTGGTCCCTGGTTGCGTGTGCCTCAGCGCGCGCAGGACGGCCCGAAGAAGAGCGACGGGCATCGACAGATGCTCGGCTCGCCAGCGGCTTGGGCAATAAGGTCGGCTGCGGTCATGGGGGGAGTGTATCGCCTACGCGCGGAGGTCGTTACTGCAACGTCTCGCAACCGCTAGATGCGGCGCATGACCCCATCAATGAAGCTAAGGAGGCTGCCCTTGCGAAGGGTGGGGGTGGTCCAGAGGCGCCAAAGCGCGGCAACAACCTTCAGTGCGAGGTAGATCGCAAGTGCCCCGGCCGCTCGCGCCATGACGTCGTGCACGTCAATCCGATAGGGCGGCACTGGGCTCGAGAAGTAGTTCGAGAACGCCTGGCTGATCTCAAGGCCCACCGCCATGATGCCGATCACGGCAAAGGCCGCCCGCCTGGCGTCTCCGTAGAGCGCAAGGGTTGCCAAAAAGAACGTTGATGCGCCCATGCTGACCTGCACCAACAACCACTGCGTTTGCAGAAGAGCAGGATCAAAGTTCACGAATGGAATCAACCGGATCACATCGCTACCGAGCGGCGCACGCGACCAATCAGAGTTGGGGAATCCAAACGGTGCCCAAACGTAGGCGACGAGAGCGGCAAATGCGATAGTGCTCACCGTCGTTCCGCGGGATCGATAGATGCGCTGCGACCGCTGCACGAACAGCACGACGAGGAAGCTAATGAGCCCCCCGATGATCCCCGTCCAGTCCCATTGCGCCAGCATTAGAGAATTTTACTGAATACGGCCGACCTCCGCCAACCCCCCCCCGCAGGCGATACGATGCACGCATGAACACCCGAGAGCGCATGCAGCTCTTTCTTCGCAGCGAGACCGTAGGTGGCGCGCTGCTGATTGGTGCGGCCCTCATCGGCATCCTCCTGGCCAACAGCCCCCTCTCAGAAGTACTGCGCGCCGTTGCCACGGCGCAGATCGGTAGCGACGCGCTCCACCTGAACTTGACCGCGCAGGAGTGGGCCGCCAATGGCCTGCTCGCCATCTTCTTCTTTGTCATTGGCTGCGAGCTAAAGCATGAGCTGGTCGTGGGCACACTCTCAAAGCCACGCCAGGCGGCCCTGCCGGTGGCGGCGGCACTCGGCGGGATGATCGTTCCAGCGCTCCTCTACATCGCAATCAATCAGGGCGGTGCCGCCGATGCGCTGGGCGGCTGGGGTATTCCCATGGCCACCGACATCGCCTTCGCCCTCGCCGTGCTCGCAGTGCTCGGTCGCGGACTGCCAGCTGGCGTTCGCACCTTCCTGCTGACACTGGCAGTGGTCGACGATCTTGGCGCCATCCTTGTAATCGCACTCTTCTACTCCGCAGGACTGCACGCTGAGTGGCTCGCGGTTGCCGTGGCGCTGTTGGCACTATTCGCGATTGCGCAGCGGCGGCGCATCACGTCACCGCTTATCTACGTACCCCTCGCACTTGGCACCTGGTACGCCGTGCACAGTGCTGGGATTCATCCAACGATCGCCGGCGTTGCCCTCGGGCTACTGATGCGCGTCAAGAATGATCGCGGCGAGGCAGAGGCGCCAATCGATCGCGCGACCGCACGTTTCCATCCGATCAGCGCCGCAATTGCGGTGCCGCTCTTCGCCCTCTTCGCCGCGGCGGTCAATCTTCGCTCCATTGACCTCGGTGCGGTAACCGGTTCGCCCATTCTGCTTGGCGTACTTGTTGGCCTTGTCCTCGGTAAGCCAATCGGCATTCTCCTCGCCGCCCGGCTGGCGACCGCGCTGGGGGCGAAGCTCTCGGCTGGCATGCGCTGGATCGACATCGCCCTCGTTGGCGCACTTGGAGGGATCGGCTTCACCGTCTCGCTGCTTATTAGTGAGCTCGCCTTTACCAACGAGGCATCACTTGGTGCTGCCAAGATTGGCGTCTTGATCGCGTCACTCGCCGCAGTTGCCCTCTCTGCTGTCGTTCTCGCCCTGCGGCGATCACTCGCTCGCTAGCCCAGCTCGATCGCGCTCGGCTATCCTCGCGCCATGGAAAACACCACGTTGAACCGCACCCTGGAGCACATGGCCTGGGCGAACACCCAGATGTTCACAGTGCTTGCAGCACTTCCTGTTGATGCGCTCGCCTACACCTCACCCGGCTCCGAATGGAGCGTGGGCGCCATTGCCCACCACCTGGTCACCGCCGCCGAAAACTACGCCCAACGACTACATGGCGAGCCACGCGCCGAGAAGCGGGAGCTTCCCACCACCATCGCCGATCTCGCAGTCTTTGCTGCCGCCGCCAAGGTTGCCGACGCCAAGCTTCGTGCAGGCGCGCAGCTCCCGGGCGACGAGATCCTCACCTGGATCTCGTTTAGCGGCGAAGAGCTCTCGGTACCGCGCTGGGTGTTGGTGAACCAGGCCGTGCACCACGCCACCGAGCACCGCGCCCAGATCGCCGGTGCCCTCGCCGCGAACGGCAACACCACGCTTGATCTAGACGCGCTCGACGTCTGGACGTATAACGACGCCTTCTAGACCGCTCGCGAAGCGCCGGAGCTAGCCTCCGCCTCTTACGCGTTCTGGTCGTGCGATAGAAAGAGCAGCCCCGTTGCTGGCTTTGGCGAGAAGTGCGTCGCCTTCTGGGGCATCACCTGTTGTGCGAGTGCCATCGATGTCACAAGTTCCGCTCGCTCTGGCGGAAGGAGCAGAGTGATTACTCCTTTGGTGCGTGATGCTTCAACTGCGTCAGTTACTCGTCGCTCGTAGCGCAGCACGCCTGCGGCAATATCCGCCTTTGTGATTCCAAGGAGAGATCGAAGTAGATCCTCCACCCGCTGCGTGATCGGCTGCGCCTGTTGGCTTGGCGCCAGCGTGATAAGGTGCGCCACTCCATTGGCGCAGAGCGCAAACTCCGCTCGCTCGCCGCGGTGCGCTTCGGAGAATTGCTCTGCCGCATCAGCCAGGTCAGCTGCCTGAACAGTGACTACGTCGCTGCTCGCGCGAAGGGCGGTTAGGAATCGCTCGCTCTCGTACCCGCGCAGGATTCGGTGAGTGGCGTGCAGCGTTGGGCCAGCACCATCGGCCTCAACGATGAGGCCCATCGTGGCCGCAGGGCCGTCGTGGCGCTCGGCATATTCGCGCGCTGCTTCATAGCGGTGATGCCCGTCGGCAATGATCAGCGGGGCGCCAGATGCCCAGTCCAGCAAGGCGCGACCTGCATCGCTCTCTGGCGCTACGTGCCAGAGCTGAATACGCGTGCCATCGGGTGCCGTTGTGCGCGTTACTGGTTGACCCGCTGCAACCTGCGCAAACGCGGTGCTAAATGTGGTCGCGCCCCCCGCGCGCAGCAGCAGGATCGGCGACAGGTTCGCGCGCGTTGCCGCGAGCAGTGCCAGCCGGCCTGCGCGTGGTGCATCGAGGGTGCGCTCGTGCCCATACACGCCAGTCGCTGGTCCGTATGCGCCAACTGGCACCGCGGCGAAGATGCCGCGCATAGTGACGCCGCTCTCGCTGACCCCTTCGTACAGGTAGATCGCAGGCTCGGCTTCGTCGATCAGCACGCCGCTTTTGCGCCAGTCTTGCCAGAGTGCCGCGGACTCTTCGGGGGAGTTTGAGGCGTCGAGCGCTGCCGAGTTGAGCGGCTCGCTCGCGCGCAAGCGTTGAATGACCTCTGCCTCTGCCGCGTCATACGGCGGACTCAGGAGCGCATCAATCTGCTCGCGCGCGTAGCGCGTCGCCCGGAAGGGTCGTACGTTCGCCATGAGCGTCTAACGCCGCTGCGTTACGGCTTTGGCAGGTCGTTGAGCGCAGCCTCGATCTTGCTCTGCTCAAGGCTCAAGTCCTCGAGCTTGCCAGCGAGGTAGTTCTCATACGCCGCCAGGTCGAGAAAGCCGTGCCCGCAATTGTTGAAGACAATCACGGTCTCCTTCCCCTCGACCTTGGCGATCAGCGCCTCACGAACCGCCGCCGCAATGGCGTGGTTCGCCTCTGGCGCTGGCAGGATCCCCTCTGCGCGGGTGAACTCCACGCCACGCTCGAAGGTTTCGCGTTGCGGAATGGCGACCGCCTCGATGGCGCCCTTCTCCTTTAGGAGAGAGACCAGCGGGGCCATGCCGTGATAGCGCAACCCACCGGCGTGGATTGGATCTGGCATGAAGGCCGAACCAAGCGTGTGCATCTTCACCATTGGAGCCATATGCGCCGTGTCGCCGTAGTCATACGCATAGATGCCGCGGGTCAGCGATGGTGCCGCCGTCGGCTCCGCCGCAATCACGCGCACTTTGCGGCCGCCGCGGAAGGCGGCGCCCAAGAACGGGAAGGTGAACCCGGCAAAGTTCGAACCGCCGCCGGTGCAGCCGACCAAGATGTCGGGCTCAACGTCCGCCATCTCCAGCTGCAGCTGCGTCTCCTGCCCGATCACCGTCTGGTGCAGCAGCACGTGATTGAGCACCGAACCGAGTGCGTACTTGGTGTCGTCGCGCGTGGCAGCATCTTCGACCGCCTCGCTAATCGCCATGCCAAGTGAACCGGTCGTGTGTGGGTCAGAAGCGAGCACCGAGCGACCGTAGTTCGTGTCGGGGCTTGGACTTGCAACCACCTTCGCGCCGTACGTCTCCATAAGGATGCGGCGATACGGCTTCGCGTCGTAGCTCCCTCGCACCTGGTAGACCTTGATCTCCAGGCCGAACATTGCTCCTGCGAACGCGAGTGACGTGCCCCACTGGCCTGCGCCTGTCTCGGTTGCTAGTCGCTTCACACCCTCTTGCGCGTTGTAGAACGCCTGCGCAATGGCGGTATTCGGCTTGTGGCTGCCCGCTGGGCTTACACCCTCGTACTTGTAGAAGATCTTCGCTGGCGTGCCCAGCAGCTTCTCGAGTCGATGCGCGCGATAGAGCGGGCTCGGTCGGTAGAGGCGGTACGCGTCGCGCACCGGCTCTGGAATCTCAATCTCTCGTTCCGTCGAAACCTCTTGACCAATGAGTGCCATTGGAAAGAGTGGGGCGAGATCATCGGGGCCGAGGGGCTGGCCGGTCTGAGGATTCAGCGCCGGCGATTGTGGCCACGGAAGATCCGCCGCGATGTTGTACCAGGCCTTAGGCATCCGATTTTCGTCGAGCACGAATTTCGTCTGCTTTGGGTCGGCCACGATACACCTCCGTATTAATGACAGCGCCTCAGGGGAAGCCCCCCAATGATCATCTGACTCGACGGAGTATACGAGAGCCGAGCACGGCGCTTCAGGAGCAACGCATTTACGTTGGCGCGGTAGTATTTCGCCGTCATGACAACACTTCACAACCGAACTGCAACTGCGCTCCTGATCATCGACGTGCAGGTTGGCGTGGTTGGCGCCGCCCACCAGCGCGACGCCGTGATCGCCAACATCCAAACGCTCCTCGCCGCCGCCCGTGCCGCCGGCACGCCCGTAATCTGGGTGGCGCACTCCGAAGAGCAGATGCCCATCGGCAGCGACGCCTGGCAGTACGTACCCGAGCTCGTGCGACTTGAGAACGAACCGCTCGTGCACAAACTCTACGGCGACTCATTCGAGGCGACTGACCTGGAGGCGGACCTTGCCGCAGCAAATGTGGCGCACCTGGTGGTGGTCGGCGCACAGACCGACGCCTGCATTCGCTCAACGATTCACGGCGCGTTCACGCGCGGCTACGACGTGACGCTGGTCAGCGACGCCCACACCACAGAGGACATGACCGAGTGGGGTGCGCCGCCTCCTGACGTGATCGTCAAGCACACCAACATGTACTGGGGCTTCCAGTCGGCGCCCGGGCGAACGGCGAAGGTTGTGACTACCGCCGAGGTGGCGTTCTCCGCCTAGCTCGTTACCCCTTGCGCTCGCGCGCCGTCTCGGTTTTTGGCGTCACCGGCTTCATCCCGACCGCACCGCCGAGCCCAAAACCTGCGGGCATATCGGCATAGAGCGTCTCAACCTCACCGGGTCGAACAATGTAGGTCTCGTGAAAGATGCCCACGGCGCCAGTGCCGCTGGTTGCACGCTTGTAGAAGGCGGTCCATGCCGGTCGGTGCTTTCGATCGCTCATCGACGCATAGGCCTCCAGCGCCTCGAATGACTTCCAGTACTGGATCACCGTAATCGTGCGACCCGCTATTTCGGTGCGGGCGCTCAAGAAGCCGAGCTCGGGGTTCTTGTACAGCTCTGCAATCATGGTTGGCATCGCGAGAAAAGCAGGGAACCACTCCCACACGCGCCAGAGCGTGTTGATGCGCATGCCGATCAGGAAGAGCACGAGTGGCTCCTTGACGTCGGCCATCGTGCGAGTTGGAAGGTGCTTTGCCACGTGTACTCCTCTTTCTGTGTCACAAGTGCAATTACTCGCCAGATGACGACATTGGCTCTCGCGCAGCGTAGATGAATGGAATCGTCGCATGGATCAGCACCAGCGAAGCCGAGTGGTAGGGTTCGGCCGAGGGCCCACATGGACGCCCATCACCCATTAGGAGTACACATGTCGACATTCATCGTCGTTTGTAGTTTCAAGCCCGACACAACGGAAGAGGCAACTCGGGCGCTCGTGCCTGCGGAGCAAGCCGCAGCCAGCGCCCTCCAAGCGGCTGGCCGACTTGGAGCAATTCACATCGCCCCACCGCCACGGCGCAAGGTGTTCATTGAGGTCATTGCGAACGATCTTGCCGCGGCAGAGCAGACCGTTCATGAGCTGCCCATGGCAACGCTGTGGGACCTCGATACCTACCCGGTTGTCGCGCCGCCTCCAACGGCGTAGGTCTCGCGGGGGGGGCATGCCGCGAACGGATGCTAGCCTCCCACTCAAAGGAGGAGGCATGGTGGAAGAGTCGTTAAAGCACGAGGCACGCGAGGCGGCGCTCGCTCGCTTGCGCACCGTTGCGCGCCCAGACCATCGCCACCACTGGGACCTCGCGGAATTCATTGCCGACTTCGAAGGGAGCGCCGATGCAACCGTGCGACTCCTTGCCCTCGACGCGTATCGCTCTGCGCGTGTGGTGTTCGTGACGCCAGACAATGGCTTGCGTCGACTGCGTGAACAGGTGCTCCATGACGGAAAGCGGCTTCTTGTCAGTACCTGCGGCATTGGACGCGGATTTCTTGGCGTTGATGGTGCCGCCCTCACACGTGAACAGGCGGTACTTGCGAGCACCATGGAAGGGATCGACGAGCTCGCGCACGCCGTCACCCTCGCCGAAGTTGCACGGGAATGGCAGCCAACGCTCTTGATCACCGGCGCACTGGCCGTAACGCGTGATGGGCTGAGACTCGGTAAGGGGCGGGGCTACTTCGACCTTGAGTGGGCGCTGCTCTGCACGGCAGGCGCAGTGCAACGAGATGCAACGGTGATCACCCTCGTGCACGATGTCCAGGTAACCGAAGAGACGTTGCCGACTGCGGAGCACGATGTGATCTCTGACTGGATCGTCACGCCGTCAGCCGCAATCGCCACTGGTCGAACGGGGATGCGCAGCGGTGCGATTGAGTGGGACCGCTTAAGTGCCGAGAAGATCGCCGCGACGCCGCCGCTCCAAGAACTCTCGCGCTAGTCTCGCCGCTCGGCAATGATGGGGCCGTCTACGCCGACCTTGTGGCAGCCGGCGCACCTAAGGGTCCGTAGGGAGCACACTTAGCGGTCTCGCTCCGCTACAATCCCCCTCCGGCGCCGATGTAGCTCAGTGGTAGAGCAGCTGTTTCGTAAACAGCAGGTCGTGAGTTCAATCCTCACCATCGGCTCCAGCCCCTACGGCTGGTTGACCGGGACTCCCATCCACTTGGCCAACACGGCCGCCGAGTAGCGCCCGTCGTGATACTTCCGGGCGAAGGCTTGGCCTGCGGCGGCGCGAGCGGCCCAGGTGGAGCGATCGGCAACGAGGTCGCGCAGCACGCCTTCGAAGGTGGTCGTCATGGCATCGATCACCGGGTGTTCCGGCAGGATCTTGCGTGAGCGGTCGCCAACAGCACCAATCACCAGTCGGCCCGAAGCGAGCGCCTCTGCGGCGAAGACGCCTGTCGCCCCAAAGCCAACCTTGTCGATGACGATGTCGGCCCAAAGCACCTGCGCACGAACCTCTTCCGGTGGAATGCCGGCCACGCTTCGATAGTCAATGAGTCCTTCAGCATCAAGGGCGGAACAGATCTTATCGATCACTTCGCTCTGCGAGAAGGCTCGCCGCGTCCACATGTGCAACACCTTTGGGCGCGAAGTCGTCACGTCGATCGGCGGCGCAGGGGCAAGCCACCCCGGGGCGATCACCACGGGGAGCCAGGTTGCTCGCGCCACATAGGCGTGCAGGTCGAGCGTCGTGATGAAGGTTGTTCCCAGCCAGAAGCGAAGGCGACTACGACGCGCTGAAACGAGTCGCTCAAGTTGCTCAGTCAGCCCATCGTTGCTCTGGTGAAATGGGGAGTCAGGGTTTCCGGCCCGATGCTTGCTGGGGAGTCGAATATCGCTGCCGTGGAACAGCATCGCTGTGCGCACCCCGCGAAGCCGTCGCCCATAGGCGTCTTGGATCACGCGTCGCATTGATCGAGCAGAACCGAACGGCTGACCGCTCTCGTTGATCACATGGGTAAATCGTGTGGCGATCTCCCTGACCAGCGCCGCATGCTCTTGCGCATCGCGGATCTCTGGCTGGAGCACGCGCTCTACCTGATACGGGTAGGCCTCATCGCCGAGCTTCGCCTTCCACACCTCGGCCTCCACGCCAAGGAGAGCACGCACGGTCGATGCCCAGGTGCTCGCCTGGCCAACGGTGTTGGTTGGTCCAATGAGAAGGCGTGCCTCTGAGTGCTTCACACGCACGAGTATAGATACCTCCACACGCCACCTTGCGGTCCGATGATACGGAGGAGGCGAAACCCATCCGCTACCATTACGGTACGTGGGGCACCCGCCTCACCAGCGATGGAGGAGCCTTGGATCCGATACTCCTGACGGGTTTTGTCGCCTTTGTCGGATTCGCCCTCTTCATCGATCTCTTCTGGCTGCGCCGCAAGGGCTCGCACATTGTGCCGCCAAAAGAGGCCCTGACCTTCACCGCGATCTGGGTGGCTTCGGCGATCGTGTTTGGGCTGATCGTATGGTTTGAGAAGAGTGCGGAGACCGGACAGGCCTTCTTTACCGGCTACCTCATTGAATACTCGCTCTCCATCGACAACATCTTTGTCTTCACCATGATCTTTGCTGCGCTAAAAACTCCGAAGCGGCTCCAGCAGAAGGCGCTGATCTACGGCATCATCATGTCGCTTGTCATGCGGTTCGGCATGATTCTCGTAGGAGCCGCGCTCGTAGACCGCTTTGAGATCGTCTTGTATGGCTTTGGCGTGTTCCTTCTACTCACCGGAATTCAGATGGTGCTGAAGGACGGCCATATGATGGGCGAGGGCGAGCCCAGCGCCATTCGTTTTGCTCGTCGATTTGTGCATGTCAGCACCGACTTTGATTCCGAGCGATTCAGGGTGCGCCACGGATCCAAGCTCATGTGGACGCCGCTCTTCTTGGCGATCGTTGTTATTGGAATTATTGACCTGGTCTTCGCGGTGGACTCAATCCCAGCCATCTTCGGCATCACCAAGGACCCCTTCGTCGTATTCACCGCCAATGCGTTTGCCATCCTCGGGCTCCGATCTCTCTACTTCCTACTCGCTGACGCGAAGGATCGCTTTCACTACCTACCGAAGGGACTCGGTTTGGTCTTGATCTTCATTGGGGCAAAGATGGCCGTGCCGATCGTGCACGCACTGGTGCCAGAGGTCGATGTGCACATTGATCCGCTCCTGAGCCTGCTCGTTGTCGTTGGCATCCTCGGTGGATCCATACTCCTCTCACTGCTGCGACCAGTCGCGTTGCGCAAGGGGCGCTGAAAGCACCAGCCGGGCGGCGGACACAAAAGTGCCGCTGGCAGGAGGACCACCAGCGGCACTCTACGAGAGGGCTATCGCGTTCGTTACTTGATGATCAGCACCGACTCTGCCGCGACCGTGCCCCGGCCAAGATCCACAGTGACACGAGCGCCAACGGTCAGGTCAGCGATTGTTGCGGTTGCGATCTTGCTGATCGACGTAGTGGCGCCGATCGTGACCGTGATGGTCTTGGTGCCACGGGGCATGACGACCTCGAGCGTTAGCGTGTTTCCGTTTACCGCGGTGACCTTCGCTGGGCGACCGAGGTGGAGATGAGCCGTGGTGAGCCCGTTGGTCAAGACACTGATATTGGTGACCTCTTGCGTTGTGCTGCGACCAGGCAGCTTTGCCGCAACAAGCACGTAGGAACCAACGGTCACATCGGTGGAAGAACCTGAAGACTGCGTGAAGTATTGGCTGGTGCCGTCAAGCGTTGCCGTCGTCGTCGTGCCATCAGCAGACGTGACCGATAGTTCGGTTGCGGACGCACTTGCGACCGTACCAACCAGGTCGGCAACGGCTCGTGGCCCGCGATCCCCCTGGTGCCTTCCGCCAGCGTGGTCGCCGTGCATCTCCATGCGAGCTTCCATCCCTGGACCTGGTAGTCGGCCGTCGCCGCCCTTAGGCCCATCATGCGCGAGCGTTGTTCCGGCAAGTGCGCCAGCTGCCACAAGGGCCGCCGCGCCCAAAACGGTTGGCAAGTTGTTGCGAATGCCGCTAAAGCGCGACGGCGAAACCACCTGCTTCACCTCCGGCGCTGACCGCTCTGTCGGGGCGAGCTTTACGACTCGTGCCATGGGTTGCTCCTTCCAGATCTTCGAGGGCATCTCCCTCGTTCTCACCCATTCTGCGCCCCGCGCATTAGCGCTTTCTTTGTTGAGCATTGGAATGCGCCAAACTACCTCCATGATCCGTGCTCAACGACCTCGGAATTTGCTGTGTGTAGGGCCTCTCCTCGCACTCATCCTGGTGACGTCAGCCCTTGGCGCCGCCCTGCCGGGGGGTGGGGTTGTAGCGGCGGGAGTTGCGCCACAAGCAGTTGAGGTGCCTTCGATCACCCCCTGCTCTGAGATTATCAAGCGCAAGATCGTCATCACACGCACGTCGATCGGCATCCAGGGTGCGGTCACCACAAAGAACTTTCGTACCAACCAGTGGGCGACCTCGCTGCTTGATCCCATGTACCGGCTCTCCTCGAGCTACAAGCCGAGCAACCTTGTCGCAATCACCTGGCGTGGTCTGATCAGCCCGAAGGGCGGATACCTGCTGAAGCGCGAGGCGGCCGATGCACTGAGCGCGATGTTCGCCGAAGCAAAGCTGGGTCGGGTTTCCCTAACGATTCTCTCCGCGTATCGATCGTATTCAACGCAGGTTGCAACCTTTGCAAAGTGGGTTGCCAAGGCTGGGCTACAAGAGGCGCGCAAGTATGGTGCGGTCCCAGGACACTCGGAGCACCAGCTCGGCACCACCGTTGACCTTGGAAGCGCAACTGGCGTCTCGTGGAGCGACCCCAAATTCCCAACCTCCACAACCGCGCGCTGGCTTGAGCAGAACGCGTACCGGTTCGGTTTCGTTCGCTCGTATCCGGCAGGCGCGGCACAGATTGCCCTCAGTTGCTACGGCGCGGAGGCGTGGCACTGGCGCTACGTTGGAAAGAGCCTTGCGTACGAGATCGTGTGTAGTGCGCAGGTTCCGCGCATCTTCTTGTGGAACCGTCAAAACGATGGCGAACGAATTATTGATCTCACATGCGGCTCACTCACACCGCCAGATGGGTATGTGCTGCCGAGCCCGAGCATTACGCCGCCAGCGAGTGAGTCGCCAAGTGACGCACCATCGGTGCCACCCGAAGGGCCAACCGCCCCTCCTACTGGGCCGGTAGTGACTCCGCCATAGTTTGCTCGCCCCTTCGGTACACGAGAGCAGCAATCACGACCGCTCCGAGCAGTACCGGTGTCGTTACCGCAGGGAAGAGCGTGCGCACTACCGCAACCGGAAGGTGAATCGCCACTGGAAGGAATAGGCCGCGACCTATGGTGCGCGCGCCACCCCCGCGCACCACAGCGCGAAGGGTGATTGCAGTCAGCAGCGCGTGGAGCCCAAGAATGAGCGCCCCCTGCAGAATCGATACCAGTACAAACGCAGATGTTTGGTTCGTAAAGAAGATTGCGACGGCGTGAACCTTATCAATAACCTCGCTACTCTGCCCAACGAAGATGCTCCCATCGCTGATCTTGTCGAGGATGATGACGGCTGAAAGTGTTGGGATCAGCGAGCTCGTAAGCAGGTCGATGGCGCCGTGTCCGAATCCGAACGCCGTGCTCGGCCGTTCACCGCGAACGCGACGGGCGGCGGTAGCGAGGATCAGTGCGCGGCTCACCTCTTGAAGTGGGGCGCCGGCAAACGCGGCGACGAGCGGGCCGAACAGGAAGAGCGTGACAACCTGCGCTGTTTGGCTTAAGACGAACGAGATGCTACCGAATGCCCACCCGCTCAGGGATCGCGCCCAGGTAGCGGCGGCGATCGCGCTCCCAACGATCAGAGCGCCAATGCCAAGGAGGGCAAACGTAAAGAGTGACGACGCTGCGGAGAGCGCCTCAGGTGATGGCAGGTCGACCGTAGTCACCGACGAGAGATGGTGCGCGACGATCTCTGGCCGCGACTCCAGACGCGGTAGGCGACAAAGAGTGTGCCCGCGATGCTGAGCGCCAGGCCGATCAAGAGGGTGAGGATTGCCGCCTCACTGAGCGCCAGGAGTCCGAGGAGTGCCGTGACGGCGCCGACCAGAATCCAAATTCCGCCAATGAAGCGATGCGATGCATCCCAGGCAGCTTCGCTCTCGAGCGTCCAGGGGAGACGTACGCCGATCGTGTAGTTCTGGCGGATGTTCGGCAAGGCGTATCCAAGGATGGCGAACAGCGTGCCAGCAACAATCGGTACCGCTCGGTCGAGCCGTGCCGCCTCGCCGAAACCAGAGTTAATGATTGCCGACTGCACCACGGCAACCAGTAGCGAGAGGGCAACGACGACGATCCCAAGCGCCTCAGCGCTACGGGCGATGTTCGCGCGCTTCGGGTCAAAGCGCACCGCGAGCCAGAGCAGCCCGCCCACCAGCGCCGTAGTGATGGGAACGATCAGGAGCGCCTCCCGTCCAGCGAAGCCATCAGCGATGCCGTTGATGTTCCAGTGGATCGCCAAGACGGCGTCGGCTGGAAGTGTTTGGAAGGCCGTAAGGGTGAAGAAGGCGGTCGCCGCCAGCGCGACCGTGCTGACCGCTCGAGGGTAGGGGTTCAGTTCCATCCGTTGACTCTAGAGCCCTTTCACTTCGGTGACGACCTGGGAGAGCACACTCTTGGCATCGCCGAAGAGCATCGAGGTCTTGTCGAGGTAGAAGAGTTCGTTCTCAATGCCCGCGAAGCCGGTCGCCATGCCGCGCTTGACCACGATGACCTGCTCGGCATCCTGCACGTTGAGGATCGGCATGCCGTAGATCGGTGAGCCTGGGTCGTTCTTGGCGGCAGGGTTCGTTACGTCGTTGGCGCCGAGCACCAACGCAACGTCGCAGGCGTGGAACTCTTCGTTGATCTCTTCGAGGTCGAAGAGGTGGTCGTACGGCACGTTTGCCTCGGCGAGCAGCACGTTCATGTGGCCCGGCATGCGCCCAGCAACCGGATGGATGGCGAAGCGCACGCGGCCGCCGCGCTTCTCGATCAGCTCGGCAAGCTCACGAACGGCGTGTTGCGCCTGCGCCACCGCCATGCCGTAGCCCGGCACGATGATCACGTTGCGCGCGTAGCCGATGCGCATTGCCGCATCCTCCGCGGTGATGCTGCGGGTCGTCAGGCCCTCAGCGCTCTTGGCAGAGACGGCCGCCTTCTCGCCGCCGAACGCCCCAAACAACACATTGGCAAATGAGCGATTCATGGCCTTCGACATAAGGATCGAAAGGATGAAGCCACTGGCGCCGTCGAGGGCGCCAGCCACGATCAAGATGTTGTTGCCAATTGCGAATCCCGTGGCGCTCGCAGCAAGTCCTGCATAGGAGTTGAGCAGCGAGACAACTACCGGCATGTCAGCACCGCCAATCGGCAGCACCAGGGTGACGCCGATGATCAGTGCGAGCACCGTCATCACGGCGAACATGATGACCCCCGCGTCTCCCGTCGATCCACCCGACTGGGTCAGGACCAGCGTCACATAGAGCCCGACGGCGCCCAAGAAGACGGCGGCGTTGATCAGCTTCTGCCCCGGGAAGGTGACTGGTCGGCCAGTGACGAAGCCCTGCAACTTGCCGAATGCCATGAAAGAGCCGGTGATGGTGAGCGCGCCGAAGAGCGTCTCGAAGCCGAGGGCGATCATCTTCACCACGCCAGGGCCGCCCGAGATGTCGCGGTAGTGCAGGAACTCGGCGATGCCGACGAGGGTCACCGCAAGTGCGCCGAACATGTGGCTAATCGCGATGCGTTGCGGCATGGCGGTCATTGGCACGAGCAGGCCCATCGGTAAGCCGATCGCGCTACCAACGACGAGGCCGACGATGATGAACTGGTAGGTAACGATCTCATGGTTGAGCAGGGTGCCGATGATGGCAAGCAGCATGCCCACCGCAGCAAGCTGCATGCCGCGGCGCGCAGTATCGGGCTTCGTTAGGCCACGCAAGCCGAGAATGAATGCCGCGGATGCGCCGATGTAGGCGATCTGCACGAAGAATGCGCCGATCTGCTGGTCGATCACTTCGGCGCCTCCGTCTTCTTGAACATCTTCAACATGCGGTCGGTGATCACGAAGCCGCCGACGACGTTGATCGTTGCGGCGGCAACGGCGACCATCCCCATGATGTTGATGAAGAGGGGCCGCTCAGCACCAGCGATCACGATGCTGGCAACGAGGCTGATCGCCGAGATGGCATTCGTTGCCGCCATCAACGGGGTGTGCAAGAGCGGTGGCACCTTGGTGATGATCTGGAAACCGGTGAACGCGGCGAGCAGGAAGACGTAGATCTCGACGATCTGGCCGTCGACGAGCGTTGCTGCTGTGGCCGTAGCGGCGCCGTCGGAGGTTGTCGCAGCGATGAACGCGGCGGCGGCACCGAGGGCGGTCAAGAGCGCCGTCATGATGCCTTCACTGGCACAGCGCCGTTATGCACCACCAGCATTGGGCCGGTGATCTCGTCGGCGGCATTCACGGTCAGCGCGCCGTTCTCGCCGCTCAGGTGCGTCAAGAGTGTGCGCACGTTGGTGGAGAACATCTGGCTGGCATGCAGTGGAACCGACGCAGCGATGTTTGCCACGCCGATGAGTTGCACACCGTGGCGCACCACCGTCTCTCCCGCAACAGAGCCCTCGACGTTGCCGCCCGACTCAGCGGCAAGGTCAAGCACAACAGATCCTGGTCGCATCGTCGCAAGCATTGCATCAGTAACTAGAACCGGCGCCTTGCGCCCCGGGATCAGCGCCGTCGTGAGCACCAGGTCCTGGCTCTTGATGTGGTCGGCGATGATCGCGGCGTTCTGGGCGGCCTCGTCCTCGGTCTGCGCACGGGCGTAGCCGCCCGTCCCCTCCGCCTTTGCCGCGGGCTCGACGAACTGTGCGCCGAGCGAGCGCACCTGCTCACCGGCGGCGGATCGCACGTCGAAGGCGCTCACGACCGCGCCGAGGCGGCGTGCCGTAGCAATGGCCTGCAGGCCAGCAACACCGGCGCCCAACACAAAGGCCTTGGCAGGGGCGATGCTGCCGGCTGCCGTGGTCAACATGGGCAGGAACTTGTCGAGCGCACTCGCTCCAACGAGTACCGCCTTATAGCCAGCGACGCCGCTCTGCGACGAGAGCACGTCCATCGACTGCGCGCGACTGATGCGTG
This sequence comes from Candidatus Limnocylindrus sp., assembly GCA_040397175.1. Classification (GTDB taxonomy): domain Bacteria; phylum Chloroflexota; class Limnocylindria; order Limnocylindrales; family Limnocylindraceae; genus Limnocylindrus. The sequence goes on from JBBAWM010000003.1 coordinate 78,580, forward strand.
GCACGAGCTCGAGCGCGAGGGCGGTGAGGCCGCGCTCCTTGAGTGCTGGGAGCAGGTCGTCGTTGGAGCCGGGGGTCAAGAGGGCAACAAGGGTGGAGCCCTTCGGTAGTAGTGCCGCCTCGGCGCTGCTCGGCTTGCGCACCTTCACGACCATCTCGGGGTTGCCACCACACAGTGCAGTGGCATCGGCGGCAAGTGTTGCGCCCGCCTTCTCGTAGGTGGTGTCGAGGAATCCGGCAGCCTCACCAGCACCGCGCTGCACGACGACCTGGTGGCCAGCTGCCACAAGCTTGGCGACGGCGTCAGGTACGAGGGCAACGCGTCGCTCGCCCGTAACGGTTTCGCGCAAGACGCCGATTCGCATAACTCCCCCTTTCGCTCTCGGTAGTTTAGGCGGGAACGTAGGTACGGTAGGTCGGGCTCCACATCGCCCCATCCACAAGGTCGGCTGCGCGTGCCCCGTCGACGGCCGACGCCCAGCCTGCCAACGCGCCCGCCTCGATAACCGCGATGGCAATGGCGCGACTAATAGAGCGCAGGTCGGCAAGGGGTGGATAAAGCGCTCTACCAACAGGGGCGCTCTGCGCCGTCAGCGCTGCCAGCGTCGTCGCCGCCACGATGAACGCCTCGTCTGGAATGGCTTTCAGCCTCCCAGCAATCGCGGCCAAGCCGACACCCGGGAAGATATATACGTTGTTCGCCTGGCTGATCGTTCGAGCTGTGCCGTTCACCGTGACTGGATCAAATGGTGAGCCGGTTGCAACCACGGCGCGACCATCGCTCCAGGCGAAGATGTCGCTCGGCGTCGCCTCGGCACAGGAGGTTGGATTTGAGAGCGGCCAGATTAGCGGCGCCGCTGCCGCAGCCGCCAGTGCACGAATCGCCGATTCGGTAAACGCTCCAGCTTGACCGCTCGTGCCGATCAGGATCGTTGGTTTTACCTGGCTGATCACGTCGGTGAGCGATCCTTCTAGTAAGTTCCCAACGCCAAGCGCTGCAACCGCAGCGTTGGAAATTGCGAGCTCACTCTTTCCGTCGCCCAGCTCGGCACGCCCTTCGTGAACGATCCCCTTGGAGTCGAGTGCGACGATCGCTGCATCGAGCGCGCTCCCCTCAACGCCGGCCGCGGCAAGCGCGTGTCGCAAGAGTCGCGCGATACCGAGCGTTGCGGCACCGGCGCCATAGAAGAGGATGCGTTGATCGTTCAGCGTGCCGCTCCCCGATCCACCTCCAGCCACGACTGCCGCAATGATGCCGGCGAGCGCGACGGCGCCCGTTCCCTGTACGTCGTCGTTGAATGATGGAACGGTATTGCGATAGCGCTCGAGGATTCGAATCGCGTTCTGCTGCTTAAAGTCTTCCCACTGGATGACGCAGCCAGGGAAGGCAGTCTGCACGCCACGAACGAATGCCTCGATGAAGGCGTCGTACTCCGCTCCGCGCAGTCGCGGCGTTCGGCGACCGAGGTAGTTTGGGTCGGCAAGGAGTTCGCCGTTATCGGTGCCAACGTCGAGCGAAACGGGGAGCGCCCAGGTTGGTTGGATTCCCGCAGCAGCGGTGTAGAGCGAGAGTTTGCCAATCGGAATCCCCATGCCGCCGACACCGAGGTCTCCAAGACCAAGGATGCGCTCATTATCGGTGACGACAATCAGGCGAATCTCCGCGCCGCCAGAGGCGTTGCGCAGCAGCTCAGGAATGCGCGCTGAATCTTCGGGGGTGATCCACGCGCCACGCGCACGACGCCAAATTTGGCTCCACCGCTTGCACGCCTCTCCGACGGTCGGCGTGTAGACGATCGGCAGAAACTCTTCGACGTTCTCGACGAGGAGGCGATAGAAGAGCGTCTCGTTGCGATCTTGGAGCGCGGCGAGTCCGATATAGCGCTCGAGCGGATCCTGCTTGCGGCGAATCTTGACCAGCTCCACGGCGACCTGCTCCTCGAGCGTGAGGATCGAGGCAGGGAGGAGCCCGTCGAGGCCGAGGAGGCGTCGCTCCTCACGGCTGAAGGCGGTGTCTTTATTCAGGGTGGGGCGGCTCAGCAGCGCCTTGCCACGCTCCTTCACCGCAAGGGTGGCGGCGGAGGTTAGGTTGCCGTTGACGACCTGGGGGGCGCTTGGCGTGCTCATGTGAGGCGAAGGATAGCCCCGTCAGGGGTGTAGCATCGGAGCATGGCAGCCACGATCCTTGTTGTTGAAGACGATCCAGCCGTCGCGCTCGCCCTTGAGGTGGCGCTGAAGGGCGAGGGCTACCTTCCACTCATGGCCGCGACCGGCGACAAGGGCCTCGAAGTAGGCATGAAGCAGGCTCCCGACCTTCTCATCCTCGACGTGCGCCTCCCTGGGATCGACGGCTTTGAACTGCTCCGCCGACTGCGCGCTGGCGGGTCGAAGGCCCCCGTCATCATCCTGACCGCCCGCGACGAGGAGGTCGACACGATCCTTGGCCTTGAGCTGGGCGCCGACGACTACATGACGAAGCCCTTCCGAGTTCGTGAGCTGCTCACCCGGGTGAAGTCGCAGCTGCGCCGCGCCTATGGCGACCTCGCCGATGCGATGGGCGGGCGCGTCATCCGCGCAGAGGACCTTGTCATTGACCTTGAGCGCCGAAAGGTCACACGTGGCGGCGCGCGCATCACCCTCACCCCAACAGAGTTTGAGATCCTGCGCATCCTCGCCGAAAAGCCGGGACGCGTCTTCGGTCGGCGTGACCTGCTTGAACGCGTACGTGATTACGACGCGGCGATCGCGGGTGACGAGAAGACCATCAACGTGCACGTCAGCCACCTGCGCGACAAGGTCGAGCCGAACCCAGCGAAACCTCGCTTTGTCATGACGGTGCGCGGCGTTGGGTATAGCTTCTCTGACCGCAGTGATCGTGGTGAACGGAGTGGCGCCTGAGCCCGCTCACTGACTCCCTTTATGGCGTACCGCCTCGAGGGCTGCGCGCACGACTCACCATCGCCTTCCTCGGCATCGTTGCGATTGCCCTCGCACTGTCTGGGTACCTTGTTGTCGACCGCGTCTCACACGAGTTTGAGACACAGGAGCGCGCAGCCCAGGCGGCCCGAACATCAGCAGTAGCTAGCGCTGTTCGTAGCCTTGCCCAGAGCGTATCGGGGACCAGGAGAATCATCGATAGCAGTGGGCGACTCAACGCCAAGGTTCACGAGCGATTCCTCTTGCAAGATCCCGAGCTCCAGCAGCTTGCGCTCGGCATTGCTCGTGCCGATGTGCGCGTTCGCTTTGGGACATGGGATCCAGACAAGGAGCACTTCTCTCCTGCCGCCAACGCAGAGTTCCTGATTAGCTCAGATGGCGCGGTGCTTGAGCCCGGTGAGGCTCGTGACACGATCGCACTTGAGCCCGATGTGGCTCTCATTGGTGGTGCCCCATCATCTATTGGTATTGAAGTGACACTGATCTCACCGCTCACGACACGCGCGTGGCGCGTAGCTGGCATTACGGGAACGATTATCTTTGTCGGCATCCTTGCCATGATCGTGGCCATCATCATCTCTGCGATCGCTGCGGCTCGATTTGCAAAGCCTGTACAGCTCCTCTCTGATACGGCCACGGCCATCAGCGATGGTGATCTCTCTGCGCGTGTCCCGACTGGCATTGAGGTGGCAGCAAACGATGAGATGGTCGCACTACTGGAACAATTCAATCTCATGGCCGACCGACTGCAGGGATCCATGCAAGCGCTACGCCGAGAACGTGATCGCGGGCAAGAGCACCTCGCGGATGTCTCTCATGAGCTGCGCACACCGCTCGCCGCCCTGCGCGCATTCGTTGATCTGTTGCAAGATCCAACTACCGAAGAGGCCACGAGAAAGAGGCTTTTCGTCGAGGCGGGGCGTCAGCTGGAGCGAATGGACTCGCTGACGTCAAACATCTTGGAGCTCTCACGATTCGACGCAGGGATTGCACGACCGGTGTTCCTCGTCTCCGACGTGCGCTCTAGCGTGCGCGCAGCGGTAGAGCAGGCGGCTGCAGGTGCACGTCGAGCAGGCGTGGCGGTAGACGAGCGTATGCCGACGCGCAAGGTGCTGGTGCGACATGATGCCGTGCTCGTCGGACAAGCGGTTGCGAACCTGGTCGCCAATGCGTTGAAGTTCACTGCACGTGGTGGGAGCGTTCTCGTCTCAGTGCAGCTTCTCTCGACTGGAGCGGCGACAGTGACGGTCCGCGACACGGGGGTCGGCATCTCATCAGACGAGCTGCCGCGCATCTTCGATCGTTTCTACCGCGGTACCGAAGGGCTCGCTGCGGCGAATCGGGCCGCCCGGGCCACGGGCTCTGGCCTTGGGCTCGCGATCGTCAAGTCGATCGTGGACATGCACGCAGGTCGCATCGTGGTCGAAAGCCTCCCCGGCGAAGGGACCAGCTTCGCCCTGACCTTCCCCGCCGACCCCGAGGCAATCGGTGACGAGGTTCTAGAGCCCGCCGCAACGCCAGCCGGCCCAGCCACGCTCGTCAGCTTCGGCCGACGCGCCGCCACCCTCCTCGGCGAGGTTGCGAAAACTTCACTCCGCCTTCGCCGCGTTCTACGCGCAGATCCCCCATCCTCTACGGTGAGTGAGTCGCCCGCCTCATTGAGCGTGGCACAAGTGAGCGCCGAAGTTCCAAAGGAGACCCCAGGTGATTGAGAAAGCAAAGCGCACAACGTCTGCCACGAAGAGGTCGACGAAGGCGCCGGTAAAACGACGCTCGCCCCTCCGATTCGAACCCGAGCCGGCCCCGGCTCCAGCTGCATGGATCACACGAGAGAGCGGCCCGCTCCAGGCTGCGCGAAATTCACTGCGCGCGAGCACCAGATCGATCAGCCGTGGGGCGATCGCTGGAATGCTCGCCCTCTCCCTCATCTTTGGCGCAGCAGGTGGAGCCGCCGCAACGATCTTCCTCCTTGGTGGCCTCTCTAGGGGTGACATCACGACGCAGATTCGGCAGACACTTGTCTCGGAGCAGTCAGCGATCGTTGCAGTTGCAGAGCGTGTCTCTCCGGCGATCGTGACGCTTGAGGTTACGACCGCCGCTGGCAAAGCGATCGGATCTGGTGTCATCTATTCCGCTGATGGTTGGATCGTAACCAATAAGCACGTGGTCGCCGATGAGACCGCAATCGTCGTGCACCTTAAAGACGGCCGTGACTTCACTGGCACCGTCTACGGCATCGACACCCTCACAGATCTTGCCGTGGTGAAGATCGATGCTGCCGGTTTGCCTACCGCAACACTCGGGCGCTCAGGCGGTATCAAGGTGGGGCAAACCGCCATTGCAATCGGCTCGCCACTCGGCGTTTACACCAACTCCGTTACCGCCGGCATCATCTCAGCACTCGGTCGTGACATCACAACGGAGAGTGGATCGATCCACGGTCTGATTCAAACGGACGCCGCAATCAACCCAGGCAACTCCGGTGGAGCACTGGTTGACTCCAGTGGTGCCGTGATCGGCATCAACACCGCCATCTCAACGGAAGGCTCTGGTATTGGGTTTGCGATCCCCATCGATATCGCTCGGCCGATCCTTGAGCAGGCCCTTGCGGGCAAGGCCCTCTCACGGCCGTGGATCGGTGTGCGCTACACGGCACTCGACCTGCGGATTGCGACAGAGAACAAGCTCTTCGTGAGTGCCGGCGCGTGGATCGCCGCCGACGGCACAACGTCACCGATCATTGCGGGGAGCCCAGCGGAGGCGGCAGGACTGAAGGATGGCGACATCATTACTGCGGTCAACGACACCTTGATCGATGAGGTGCACCCACTACAAGACCTGCTGGTGCAATACGCGCCAGGAACGTCGATCAAGTTGACGGTGATTCGTGATGGCTCGACGATCACCATCACGCTGGAGTTGGGGATCCGCCCGAAAGAGTAGTCCGACGGGTTGGTAGCCTTACGGCTTCCGTACGACTTCAACGCCCGCCCAATCTATCGGCGCTGCCACGGCAGCTTGCGGTTTGCGGACTCGAACGCGTACCTCGTACACCGTCGCACCGCTCGTTGCTACGACCTCCATGGCGCCGTCGGCGATGCGCTCGGCGAGCGCCTCAATGAGGTCGGCGTGGCCACCAGCGCCCACTCGTTCAATAGCGACGCGAACGAGCTCGCTGTAATCGACAGAGGCGGCGAGTGCGTCACCGCGACCGGCCGGGGCAAGGTCGGCATCAACCTCAACGTCGACGAAGAATGGCTGTGGCTTCTGATGCTCCTCTGGGTAGACACCATGCGCCGCATCAAAGCGCACGTTGCGCACGGTGATGCGGTCACGCTGGCTCGGACGCGGAGGTCGATCGGCACGATTTGGGTTGGGACCGATGGCATCGTCAGGCTGATCTCCTCGTGCGCGTAGGGCAGCGTCGATGACGCGCACGGCGTCACGGTTCTCCCGCACATCATGAACTCGCACGATATCGACCCCGACGATTGCACCGAGCGCACTCGTGGCCAGGGTGGCAGCGAGGCGGTCGGCTGGCGCGCCATCGATCACGCGCCCCAGGGTGGACTTGCGGCTGGTGCCGAGCAGCACCGGGTGGCCCAGGTCCCGCAGGGCGCCGAGGAGGCGCAGGCTCACAAGGTTCTGTGCGGGCCCCTTCCCGAAGCCGAATCCAGGATCGAGGATCAGCCGCTCTGGCGGGATGCCGAGGGCGCGCCCACGCGCGGCAACCGTCGCCATCTCCTCTAAGAACTCTTCGGGAAAATTGGCTGCGTGCGCGCCGGTGGCGATCTCCCGACGGTTATGCATGACGACGATTGGCACGTTGCGCTCTGCGGCAAGTCGAAGCATCTCATCGCCTGAGCGCGTGCCCCAGATGTCATTCAGCATGTGCGCCCCAGCGTCGAGTGCGGCGGCGGCAACGTCGACCTTCTGGGTATCGGCGCTGAGCGCCAGTGTTGGCAGCACTCGGCGCAGTCGTTCAATGGCAGGGACCAGGCGCGCGATCTCATCGGCCGCCGAGATCTCGGTGTGCCCCGGACGTGTTGACTCAGCACCAAGGTCGAGCAGATCGGCTCCGTCACGCACGGCGGTGCGCGCGAGCAACTCCACGCGATCCAACAGTTCGACGGTCGCTTCCAATGAGGTCATCAACCCATCTCCTGAGAAGCTATCCGGAGTGAGGTTTGCCACCGCCATCACGTAGGTGCGGCTCCCCCATACGACGTGCAGGGGGCCGATCGTCGTAGCTGGAATCGGTGCATAGGAGTAGCTGAGCGCTTCGCGGTTCATGGAGGCCTCACTCATGTCGCTGATCCTGCCACGTCATCACGGCTTCCGTCATCTGGAAGAACACCTCGCCTCATGAGTTCACCGCGGATCGCACCAACCAGATACAACGAACCGGCAGCAATGACTGAACCCTGCTGCTGCGCAGCAAGCACGAGTGCCGCGTTTGGGTTTGCAGCGACTTGCACCTGTGCGCCCAAACCATTGGCGCGGGCCGCTGCCGCAAGCTGCTCAGGGGCAAGGGAGCGCACATCACCAACGCTCGTACAGATCACGTGCGCGGCACGGAGCATTGGTGCGGATGCCAACGCCTTGCTCAGCTCCGAGAACGACTTGTCGGCCATCACTGCAAGGATCAACACGGCGGGTATGTTTCGTGTGCCGTTGGCGCTCAGGAGGTGCGGTCCGAGATCTTCGAGTGCTGTGGCGAGTGCCGCGGCACCATCTTCATTGTGTGCACCGTCAAGGAGTAGATCGCGTGCATCGCCCCCGCCGAGCGCGTTCGAGATCAGCTCCATCCGACCCGGCCAACGCGCCGCAGCAAAACCGGTGCGCATCTCGTCGTCACTGACCGAGGCGATCCCTGCATCACGAAGTGCGTCGAGTGTCGCTGCTGCGACCGCCGCGTTCGCCCCTTGGTGTCGTCCGAGCAAACTAACGTGCACCGCCCCGCGACCCTCAAGCTCTACCTCTATGCCATCACGGCCAAGCGAACGAATTTCGCCAGCACGAGCAATCGTGAATGGCGCGCCAACGCGTTGCGCACGATGGCGAATCACATCCAGGGCACCACCGCGCTCGCTCGCGCCAATCACTGCACGATCTCCGCGCACGATGATCGCCGCCTTCTCTTTGGCAATCGCCTCGATGGTGTCGCCCAGGTATTGCTGATGGTCCAAGCCCACATTCGTCACGACCGCAACACCGCCATCCCAGGCATGCGTCGCATCGAGCCGGCCGCCAAGCCCAACCTCAACGATCGCCGTAGTGACCTCAGCCTGGTGCAGCGCCGCAAAGATGGCGCCGACGAGGATCTCGAACTCGGTCGCTGGCCCGACACGAGCCTCAATCTGGTCGGCGGCATCGAGGGCGCGCGCAACCGCCTGCGCAAACGGCAGCGGGGCGAGTGGCTGTCCGTCGATCTGCACCCGCTCGCGGTAGCTAACGAGGTGCGGCTTCGGCGTGGTGGCGTGGCGAATCCCCGCCGCGCGGAGGGCCGCCGAGACGAGGGCGACGACACTCCCCTTGCCGTTGGTTCCGGCGACGAGTGCGCCACGGACACCCGCTTCAGGCGATCCAAGTGCGCGCAGGAGGGCATTTGATCGCCCGAGTCCCATGCGAATGCCGAAGCGTCCTCGCGACTCGAGCGCTACGAGTGCGGCACGCCACGCGTCGGCACCTCGCCCCTCTCCTGCGGCAAGAACGACCTCGGCGCGAGCACGCGCAACGCGATCGCGCATCTCGAGGATCAACTGTGGGTCACTCGGCTGATCGGGCATCGTTGGAGCGTAGCGGTCTCGGCGCGCTGCGTGCGAGAATCGCCCCATGGGACTCTTCCGTCGATCGAGTTCGAAGCCACCACGGCGCGGCCTTCCAGGCCGTTCCGAGGGGTACACACCCCCCTACCGCGTTGAGTCCACCTCGCATCGATCTACCTCCTCACGCAGCATTGGTGGAACGATCGCAACGACCCTCTCTGCGTTCATCACGCTCTTCGTCATTGTCGGGGCCATCGGCCTCGCAGTTGTTGCGCTTCCGCTCATCACCACGTTCGGCGGCAACGCGTCGCCAACGCCGCCACCCGCCTCACTTGAGCCGGGACGGCCAACCCTGACAGCGCCGAGCGATCCAATCACTTCCGCATCAACGATTACCGTCAGTGGCACGCTCCCACAAGACCTTCTCGACAAAGGTGATGCGACGATTCGCATCCTCATTACCCGTGACGATGGCTCGGTGATTACCGCGGCCGAAATCAAGATGCCGAAGACAGCAGGGTTTGACGTTGCCCAGATTCCGCTCTCCTCGGGCAAGAACGTCATTGAGGCGGCCGTGGTCATCAATGGTGTTGAGGGGACGCGCTCCGCTCCGATCACCGTCGTGCGCGATACGAGTGCACCGGTGCTCACCATCACGGCACCCACCCCTGGCGAGATCATGAATGGCGACTCTGTCACCGTGACGGGAAAGACGGACAAGGATATTGACGTTCAGGTCCGCAACGAAACAACTGGGACAATCGAGAGTGGTCGCACCACGACGAAGGGTGCCTTCGCCATCGACATCACACTGCGCAATGGCGCCAACGTGCTGACGATCACCGCAACAGATGGCGCAGGGAACCAGACTTCAAAGAGCGTCGAGATTTCAACCAGCGCATCGGTCGGTCGAATCTCCATAGTCTTGAATCCAGGGACGATCATTTTAAGCAAGAAGCCAATCGCATTCCGCATCACTTCAACGGCTACAGATTCAAGCGGCGCACCAGCGGCGAATGTGCGGGTGTGTATGTATGTGACTCCATATAGAATGAAGCCGAGCGATCCAGTCTGCGTCACCTCTGACGTCAATGGGCGAGCGGCATGGGATTATGTGTTCCCCGACAGCTACGTCGATGAGGGGCGCGGGTTGGTGACGGTGAGCTATGAGCTTGCGGTTGGAGATCCGATCTTGGGGACGCAGAGTTTTCACTCCTACCTGGTAAAGCCGTGAGTGCTGCGCCAGCCCTCACCTGGCGCTGTCCAACGTGTAACGCCATCCAAGAGGAGTCTGGGCAGTGCTGGGTCTGCAAGACACCAACTGCGTCGTGCGGAAGTTGCCGACACATGCGTCGATCGGTCATTGGCAAGATCTCGTACTGCGGCATCGATAAGAAGCGTCGACTTGTCGCGGAGATCGACGTGAAGGAGTGTTGGACCGCCCCTGTGCCCTTGCAGGCCGCAGCACAGCGAGAGCGTGGAGTAGATGGAACGCTCGCGGAACGTCCTCGGTTGAGTTGGGTGAGTGGCGGACTCTGGGAGGGCCTAGAGGCCTAGCCGCGCTACGGACAACCGGTGATCGGCGTACCTGCTGGCGCACTCGTCACGATCGTAATCTCACTCCCAGGTTCCACGAAGACTCCGACGAGCGGCGTGAACGTGTCGATGCGATCAGTTTCGGTCAGCGCCGCTGAGGCAGTGCTCAACGAGAGGCCGAGCTCCGTCAGGATCGCCTTCGCGTCGCGGACGCTCGAGCAGCGGAGATCCGGAACCTGTGGCCAGTCGGCCCCGCTCGAGCTTGCCGAAGGGCTTGGCGATGGCTCCACACCAAGGGAGATGACGATATCGATCGCCGTTCCACCCGATACCTGCACCCCTGGACGCGGATTCTGTTGGATCACCTCACCGACTGGCACCGTGTCGGAGTATTCCGTAAAGGTCGCGCCGCGGACCAGCCGTGCCCCAGTCAGTGCTGCGGCGGCATCTACCTCACTCTTTCCACGAACATCGGGGACCACCACAAAACCGGTACCGGCCACAACCCGAACCTCAATGATGGTGTTCAACGGCACCAGGGTTTCGCTGCCTGGCGACTGCGAGAGGATCGTGTCCACCGGCTGATCATTTGAGGTGACCCGCTCAACAACCTGAACGCGCAGGCCAAGTCCCTCAGCGATCGGGATCGCCTCAGCAAGCGTGAGCGTGGTGAGGCTCGGCACCTTCACGTTGTTATCCGGGCCGATTCCGGCGGAGAACACCCGCAGCGCCAAGATCACACCCCCCACAAGGAGGAGCGCGGTAAGTGCGACGCCGCCGATCGCCAAGAGCATCGTGCGCAGCGACATCGTGTCACCCGCGCCAGAGGGATCCTCACCGCCCACATCGTTCGGGTCCGGCAGTGTCTCGGGCTCACCCGGTCCAGCCTCTGCTGCAACTCGTGCGACACGTGTTCCCGCAAGGGCACGTGGTGCTCCGGCGGCGGGCCCAACCGGTCGCGACGGAACGGCGGTGCGATTCGCCTGTACGACATAGGTTTCGAGCGCATCTGCGGCGGCGGTGGCGTTGACGTAGCGCTCATTCGGTTTCGGCGCCAGCAGTCGCATCGTGATCAGGTCGAGCTCCTGCGAGATATCGGGTCGCAGCTCGCGAGGCGATGGGGCTGGTGATTGGCCGCGGCGCTCCTTCAGCTCTGCGCCACTCAAGCGGTCAAATGGGCGATGCCCCGTTAGGAGCTCAAAGAGCACAACGCCGAGGCCGAAGACGTCTGATGCTGCGGTCTGTGGTCCGCCCGCCAACACCTCGGGCGCTAGGTACCCAACTGAACCTTCGGGCCGCTGCCCGCTCCGCGCGGCCGCTTCACTTCCGTCAACCTCGTGCATTGCCTGTGCAATACCGAAGTCGGCGATCTGCGCACGACCTTCTCGATTGATCAAGATGTTGCGCGACGAGACGTCGCGATGGATGATGCCGCGCACATGTGCAGCGGCAAGTCCACGAGCGACTTGCGCGGCAACGGCTGCTGCACGACGCGGGACAAGCGGACCCACTCGTCGCAACATGGAGGCCAGGTCCTCGCCGTCGACGAACTCCATGACGATGGCTGGGGTTTCGCCATCCGGCGCAACGTCGAAGACGGCGGCAACATTCGGGTGTGCGACGATTGCGGCGGCGCGACCCTCGGCGCGGAATCGATCAGCGGCGGCACGCGATGTTGCGAGCGGCGCGCGCAGCACCTTTACGGCTACGTCGCGGCCGAGCGCCTCATCGGTTGCGCGAAAGACGAGTGCAGCGGCCCCTTCACCGATCAGCTCTTGTAGGCGATATCGACCGGCAACCAGGTCACCGGGCTTCAGCGTTCCCTCATCGCGCTCTGATGGTGTCATGACAGGCGATCACGCTCTTCTTCGATCGCCTTGCGCACAATAGGTCCGTACATCGGATGGTCGAGCGCAACGTGGATGTTGGCGCGAAGCCACCCCTCTGGCGATCCGACGTCGTATCGCGTTCCGGTGAAGTGGCGTCCAACCACTGGCTGCTCTTGGGCCAGGGTATGGATTGCGTCGGTGAGCTGGATCTCACCGTTCAGGCCGTGGGGCGTTTGCTCCAATCGCTCGAAAATCTTTGGGCCGAGAATGTAGCGACCAACCACCGCAAGATCGGATGGAGCGTGCGCTGCGTCGGGCTTCTCAACGACGCCGCGGAGCGGAATGGTTCGGCCCTGATCGCTGATTGGCAGCGTGGTGTCGGGGTCAACAATGCCGTAGCGGTGTGTCTCTGATGGCGCGACACGCATTACGCCGAGTACCGACGCCTGTGTCGCTACATACGCCTCGATCAGCTCGGCAAGCGCGGGGGTTTCGCCAAAGATCAGGTCGTCGGGGAGCATGACCGCAAAAGGCTCATGACCTACGGCGTCTTGCGCCATCAGCACGGCGTGGCCAAGGCCGAGCTGCTCTTTCTGACGGATCGTCACAAGGTGCACCATGTCGGCAACCGCGCGCACCGCACGAAGGTGCTCAATGTCGCCACGCTGCTCCAGGATCGCCTCGAGGTCGGCCGAGATGTCGAAGTGATCTTCGATCGCCCGTTTATGTTCACTCGTCACCAGAATAACCCGCTCGATTCCCGCCGCAACCGCCTCTTCAATGGCGTACTGAATGGCGGGCCGATCAACGATCGGGAGCAGCTCCTTGGGCACGGCCTTCGTCGCAGGAAGGAATCGGGTGCCCCATCCGGCTACTGGGAGAACTGCGGTGCGGATCTTCATTGGGGCCTCCGTGCGGTGCTGGGGTTCAGGATACCAGTCACCCCTCGTGGCGAACCCACCTCAATAGTGCACGGATTGGCGTGCCAACGAGTGGCAGGCGCACCTCGCTTGGCGCTTCAACGCTGGCGAGGAAGCCGCAGAGCAAGAGCAGTGCCCCGAGGAGCTTTCCGGCCTGATACCCCTCAGTCGAACCGGCACGATTCAAGGTATCGGTGAGGCTTGGCACAAAGGCGCCGAGGGCAATGAGCGCCGTTGCCGGTACGCGGCGGTTTAGGGTGCCAGCGCGCCATGCTCGCCAGGCATCGGGAACGCTGCGCACGAAGTTCACGGTAAGGGCTACTGGGGCAATCGCAAGGTTGAAGAGCAGCTCGTCACCACGCTGATCAGGATCACTCGAGTAGGGGAGCACGCGGCGCTTCGGCATGAAAACGTAGATCGAAAAGAGGGCGCCAGTCAGGAGCGCGAGTCCACCACTCACATTCAAGATCGGTGTGAGCAGGCGCAGTGCAGGCGGAAGCAAGAGGGCAATCGGCGCACCAGTCGCCGGGTCGGTCGCCCAGCCCGGTGGCGGGAGTCGTACGACCACCATGAGTGGCACTGCGGCGGCGCTCAACACTGCGGTTAACGAGATCGCAACACGCGCCCAGCGCACATTACCCATGTACGAGAGCCAGCCAATGGCAATTGCAGCGCCCCACGCGGTCAGTGAGTAGAGCAGCGCCGTTGGCCCAGCAGATGGATCTTCGAGTCGGCGTGCGACCAGAATCGTAAAGAGGCCAGAGAGTGCTAAGCAGAGCGCATACCAATAACCGAAGCGCGTTTTCGCGAGCAGCAGAATGGTTCCAGCGCCAAGCCATCCTGCAGTCCATACCGCACCAAAGAGATACCAAACGCGATAGATCGGCTCGCTCCAACCTACGACGGCCGCGAGTGCCTCCGCTCCAGCGGCAATCGCAAAGGCAAGCGCACCAATGCCCCACGCCAACTGATACGCGCCCCGACGGGATCGATACTGATCAATGAGCAGTGCTGCGAACAGCAGGGCGAAGAGTGCGGTGAGTGTTGGTAGGAGCGTGGTCACGCCAGGTCCGGCCTACGCCGGCTGAAACTCGTGTGCATCGTGATGCAGGCCATCACAGAGGCCAAACTCGGCGCCAGCGCCGTGTGGCAGACGGATCGGTCGCATGATCTCGCGCACACCACTGCGGTCGCAACGGAGCCAGCCACGCTCTGCCATCCAGCGCGGCGGGCAGGCGGGATCGGTGCAGAACTGAAATGGTCCAGGATTGATCGGCGATGGCTCGCCGAACGATGGGGCAACTTCCGTTGCGGTGGTGTCGAGCACGCTGATGCGAAACGGGGTGCCAGCGATCTGCGCCGAGCAGCCATCGCATCGCGCGGCACTATTCTCGGCGATGATGGTGGGGATGCGGATGCCATTCACTTCCATAGGAATCTGATCGTACCTGAGGCTGCGCCGACCTGGCGCCGAGCGCAGCCCCGTCGGTGACCCGGCTACGGAGGCCGACGAGCCGTAGCTCACCACAAACGCCGAGAAGGTCGTACCCTAGAGCCATGAGGATGCTGACGAGATGAGTGCGCCCGCCAAACTACGAAGCCGCCTTCGCGGCGTGGTCTCCCTCGGCACCTTCGTTGCCGTGGTCGTCGCGGTTGGCGTCTCCCTCCTCTACCTCGCCTGGGTCGCCACCATTCGCAATGCTGACCAGATCGGTGAGCTCTCGGTGGGCACCTTCGTCGTTGGCCTCTCCTGCGCATTTGCGTCGCTCATGCTCACGATCAGCATGATCCGCGCGATTCGCGGCGCCCGCGATGGGCGGGCGATGCTCGCCGCCCTCTTGGCTGGTGGCTTCGCCATCGCCGCGGGAATCGCCCTCGGCGCGTCGAACATCCTCGGCAAGCTCGCCTCCTAGGGGCGGCGCCCTAGGAGCGGTGCTACGCTGCGAGCCGCGCGCCCCTGTCGTCTAGAGGCCTAGGACGCCACCCTTTCAAGGTGGAGATCACGGGTTCGAATCCCGTCGGGGGTACCACCCCACCGCGCAACCCCCCGCACGCATGGGATGCCACGAGGATCCGTACGTCGGGGCGTCGGGTGCAGAAGTGGCACCCGTGGCATCCTGAAGTCATGCCGATTGCCGTCGTCGCCTTCCTCACCTACGCCCTCCTCCTGCTCGCAGGGCTCGGACTCACGCTCGGCAAGATCGTGGAGCAGGCAACCGCCGCCCCCGTCACCCTCCAAGGCGTGGTCTGGATGGCGCTCATCGCGGCCTGCATCTTCACCATTACCCTCGTCTGGCAGCGCAAGGAGGCTGGGCGCGGATTCGCGGTGGGCCTCAGCACCATGTTGATCCCTGCTGGCCCACTGATCGCCCTCACCCTGGGGAACTGGCTCCCTGGCCTCCCCCCGGTCGCCCTCGCCCTTCTCTTGATTCGGGGCTTACGCGGCGCCCCTGCCCGCGCCTGGCTGAACGAACAGTGAGCTCCGCTCCGATTCGCCGGGTCGGCGATCGCGACCGCCGGCCAGACCTTGCGCTCGCGGGGACCTTCAGCTCTCCACTCGACGTGCACCTGCACACCCTCCTCTCCCCCGACTCCGAGGTGCCGCTCGACGTCTATCCCGCCCTGGCGATTGCCTTGGGGATGCAACGCATTGCCCTTACCGACCACCTCGACTTTGACCCGCGCGAGGAGGGGGCGACCCTCGCCCCACATCGCCAGCGCGTCGAGGCGGTCGAGGCGCTGCGCCGAGAGTTTGGAGATCAGCTGGAGATCCTACTCGGCGTGGAGATCTCGTATGAGCGGCAATACGAGGCGGAGATCCGCGAACACCTGCGCACCACCCAGTACGACCTGACCATCTGCAGCGTGCACCCAGGAATCGACTCGCCCTTCAAGCGTTCGCTCGCGGCGAACTGGGCCGGACATGACGTGCACGAAACAGCCCCGTATTTTGCCGAGGTGCAGGCGGGGATTCAGAGTGGACTCTTCGACATCGTGGGGCACATGGACTACGTACGGAAATATGTGCACCCACATATCGACACACCCGCATTCGAGGCGGCACCTGACCTGTACGAGCCCGTACTGAAGGCGCTCATCGAAACTGGGACCGCCTTAGAGATCAACTCGTCAGGGTGGCGCCAGCGAACTGGAATTCCGTATCCACTCCCACAAGCGGTGCATCGCTACCGCGAACTTGGCGGCGAGTACATCGTGACCGGCTCCGACGCCCACCAGCCAGAGTGGTTTGCGATGAACTTTGATCGCGCACGAGACTTGCTTCTTGATGCAGGCTTTGAAGAGCTGGCAACGAAGCGATGGAAGTCCGCGGGTGAGCAGTGGCCAATTCCAGCGCGCTAACGCTCACGGTCCTCGGTTCGGCCGGCGCGTATCGCACGCATGATGGATCTCGCGCGTCTGGATACCTCGTGCAGCACGGGCTGACCACGCTCCTTCTTGACCTGGGGCATGGTGCCTACGCGCCGCTCGCTGCGCACCTTGGCATCAACGGGTTGCCACAGATAAGCGCCGTAGCAATTTCACATCTGCATCCCGACCACTGGGCTGACCTCGCCGCGCTGCGACACGCCCTGGTGCATGGCAACAAGATGGGGAGCGACGCGCGTAGCGTTTCCGTGATCGGTCCGAGTGGCCTTGCACCACGAATCGCAACGCTGCTTGATGCTCGCACGCCCGAGGAGCAGGCTGCCGGGACCTACGAGGCCGCGCAGCCATTTGCCTTTTCGACGTGGCGGCTTGAGTTGGCGTTGCCTCCACTGGGTGGCGGACGCGTTGTCACCGTTGGCGATCTTACGCTACAGAGTGCGCGTGTACGCCACACTGGCGAGTCGTATGCGCTGCGAGTCGCCGTCGGCGACCAGCCCGGGCTGACCTACTCAGGAGATGTGTCGCATTGGGAGGATCTTGCGGCGATCGTGCAACGTGGTGACACGCTGCTCTGTGAAGCGGCAGGTGGCGCAGCGACGTGGGAAGAAGGCGACACACACATCACGGCGAACGGAGCGGGAAAGGCTGCGACATCGGCTGGCGCTGCGAGGCTGCTTCTCACACACTTCGGCGCCGAGGTTGATCCGGTCGACGCCTTGCGCGCCGCTGCGATTGAGTTTGCTGGCGAGATCGTCGCGGTACGCGAAGGAGATCGTTTCGAGCTGTAGGGTGCGGCGATCAGTCTGGTGGCAAGGTGGGATCGGTAGCGGCAAACCCACGCTCTACCGCAAGGGCCAAGCCGCCACGCTGGTCAATCAGCACATACGCCCGAATCACATCCGTCGCATCACCTGCCGGAATCTCCATTGATGGGCGAATGTCGTCTGTGACGATGAGCCAGAAGGTCCCCGACAGTCCTGGGGCATCGGTGCCGCCACTGCTCAGGGTGATGAGTCGTACCCGCGGCGTTGCGCCAACCGGCGCATCGGCCAAACGGGCTGCGCGGACGGCGCTCTGCGGTGAGATGCCCGCCAGGATGGTGTCGGCGCTCACCGCCTCCCAGCCGGCGGGGAGCGGTAAGTCAAGGGCGCGAATGCGATCCGCCTGCGTGCGAAGAAGAAGGGCGCCTACCAGGAAGGTGGCAAAGAGGAGGAGCCCGACGCGCGCAATCTGCCCCCGGGTGACTGGGGTCGCTAGCACTGCCCCCTCGGGTGGGCGAGTTGGCGGGGTGCCTGCTGGAGCCGACTCAGATGTCATGCCGCCATCGTGCCAGAGTTCGCGGCTACGATTCAGCCATGAGCACATCGCCCGCACCAACCACTCGTTCCGCAGCGCTGCCGCGCGACCCCCTGCTCGGGCTCCCGCTCCGCCATATCGTGCGCGATGCGGTGGCGCGTGCCCTGCGCCGAGCAGTCGCGAACGGCGCCCTTCCAGCCCCCGAAGAGACCGCCGCGCTGGATGCGCTCGTCGCTGGCATTGAGGTCGAGATCCCTGGAAATCGCGATCACGGCGACTACGCCTCCAACATCGCCATGAAGGGGAGCAAGGTCCTAAGGCGCGCCCCCGCACAGATCGCCGCCGCCATCGCGGCAGAGCTCTCCGCCGAAGCGTCGGAGCGAATGCACGGCGGGAGTGGTGCACTCGGGCCAATCGCGCACGCCGAAGTTGCCGGGCCTGGCTTCTTGAACCTGCAACTCCGCGCTGGGCTGCTCGCCGATCATCTCGATGCGATCGTCACATCGCCGCTCGCGTGGGGTCACCTTGCTGTTGCCGCAGGTACGCCGGTATATCGCGTCAACATTGAGTTTGTCAGCGCAAACCCAACCGGCCCGCTGACTGTTGGTAACGCGCGCGGCGCATTCGTCGGCGACCTGCTGTCGCGCGTCCTTGAGGCGGCGGGGCAGAGCGTTACTCGCGAGTACTACTTCAATGACTTCGGTGAACAGGTTCGACGACTCGGCGAGAGCGTTATCGCCCTGCGCGCCGGAGTCGCGGTTGCCGAGAACGGCTACAAGGGCGAATACGTTGGCGAGCTTGCGGCGCTCATTCCGCCTGACATTGCAGCGCGTGCTGCCGCTGCGCCAAAGCGAAGCGGCGAGATTGATGCCGAAGGGTATGACGGAACCATTGCTGATGACGACGTCGCCGTCATTGGGCGGTGGGCATCAGAGCGTATTCGCGCTGGCATCGAATCGTCGCTGGCGGTCCTCGGTGTCGAGTTCGATGTATGGCGTTCTGAGGGATCGCTCTACACCGAAGGCTTTGTAGATCGCGCAATTGGCAAACTACGTGAGGGAAAATGGCTCGAGGAGCGAGAGGGTGCGCTCTGGTTTAAGAGCACCGCGTTCGGCGACGACAAGGACCGCGTGATTCGCAAGTCGAGTGGCGCATACACCTACTTCGGTTCAGACATTGGCTACATCGTGGAGAAGTTTTCGCGCGGTCATGACCGCGTTGTTTACGTGTGGGGGCAAGATCATCACGGCACCGTTGCGCGACTGCGCAACGCCGGCGAGGCGCTCGGCTTCAACAAGGAGTCGATCGAGATGCTGCTCGTTGCGTGGGTGCGATTCGTTCGTGATGGGGTAGAGATGAGCATGTCGAAGCGCGCTGGAACATTTATCACACTCGACGAGCTCCTGGAAGAGATTGGTGTGGATTCTGCGCGCTGGTACTTCGCTTCGCGCAGCGCGACGACAGCGATCGATTTTGATATTGAGGCGGCGAAGGCGAAGAACAGTGATAACCCTGTCTACTACGCGCAGTACGCACATGCACGCATGCGCTCCATTCTGCGTAAGGCGGCCGCTGAGTCGCTCATGCCGGCGATGGCAATCGGGAGTCTGCTTGATGACCACACCTCACCAGAGGCAAAACTGGCGCGCGTGATCGTGCGCCTCCCTGAGGTCGTCGAGGATTCCGCCACGCATCACGAGACGCAGGGGGTGACGACCTATGCGACAGAGCTTGCCACTGCCTTCTCTGCCTTCTACCGCGACGCGAAGGTGGTTGACGCCTCGGTGCCCGAGCGCTCTGCCGGCCGACTGCGCCTTGTAGCGGCAGCAGCGGCGAGCCTCTCCGCCGCGCTCCGCCTGCTCGGCATCTCCGCCCCCGAGGAGATGTAGCGAAAGTCTGGCGGGCCGGTGCCCCTGCGTGGGGATTCATTACGAACTCTTTACCCGATCCCACCTTCCAGATTCACCTAGCGGGCAGATGATGAGTTTCGGCTCACTGGACCTCCCTCCCGTGATCCGACCTCCAAGCCAGGAGGGTCGACGGGCATTGGCCCTCCTGGCATACCTCCCCTCCAATCCACCACGATGCGACGGCGTGCCGCGGCGCGTGGGAGAATAGGGGCATGGAACTCACGTATTACGGTCGCACCTGTGTCCGCATCCGCAGCCGGGAGGCGACCATCGCCTACGACCCGTACACCTCAATCGTGGGACCAACCGGGCGCGGCATGAGCGCCGATATCGTGACCCTGAGCCACCCCGACGACGCCCCACTTTCGCGCGTGAAGGGGCGACTCGCCCCGCGCGATAACCGCACTCCCATCGCTACGAGCCTCGACAGCGCCGTGATCCTTGAGGGGCCAGGCGAGTACGAGGTGAAGTCGGTGCTGATCACCGGCATCCGCAGCTACCGCGACGAACATCGCGGCCCTGCCGCACGCCACAACACCGTCTTCGCCGCCGAACTCGACGGCATGCACGTCGTGCACCTCGGTGATTACGCCGATGGGCTCACCGCCGAGCAGATCGGCGAGTTGCCAGGTTGCGACATTGTCCTCGTCCCCGTGGGTGGCGAACTCTCCCCGCAAGCCGCATCGCGCCTCATCAGCCAGATGGAGCCGAAGATCGTGATCCCGATGTCTATGGTCGACGACGCGACTAAGGCTGCCGCAGCGATCAAGGCATTCTGCAAGGAGCAGGGCCTGGCAACACCGCCACCCGCACAGCAGAAGCTCGCCATCACCATCTCTGCGCTCCCAGAAGAGACGACGACCGTCATCATCGAGGCGCGTGTTGAAGGGCTCGGCGGTGCTGAGACAGCGGCCAGTGGAACGCTCGGCCTCGGCTGATTCCCGCGACAGACTGTTGGCACAGTCAACTGCTCTACTCCCTCTATGAGTGACCTTCGCTGCATCACCTGCAAGCGCGACATCGCCCCCGGCGAGCCGACGTACGAGATTCGAACCTTCCTTGATCCCCTCCCGCCCGGCGGTGTCGCCTGCTCAGAGAAGTGTCAGGAGCGCAAAGAGGACGAGAGCAAGCAGCGCGCGATGCTCTGGTACCAATCACCGATGAACCCTTTTGGAGGTGGCAAAGATGAGTGATGGCGACATTGGTGGCGATGGCGGCGGCGACGGAGGCAGCGACGGCGGTGTGTTCGACCTAAACAACAATGGCACTTCAGTTGACGAGTTCATTCTCTTTGCTGCGATCACTGACAATGACGGGTCACCGCGACCGTCACGTGGCCCGGCGAAACGTTCTGGCTGCCTACTTCCAGCTGTAGCAATCGCGATCTTCGCTCTTGCGCTCCTAGCGATCTAGAACGACGCGCTCCCAGCCGCCGCTAATCTGCAGCGCTGCTGGGTTGCCGCCCGCATGCAGCGCACGTTGAGGGAGTAGCCCAACAACCTCTGTTTCGCCAATCTCAGCGCCGCGACTACTCGCTGCAACATGAATACGTTCACGAATCGCATGCAACGTATCACCACGATCGGTAGCCTCAAGAAGGTCGTGCAGGTTCATCGACACTTGTGCGATCCCTTTGCTTGCAAGTGGGAAGCCGAGTGCCTGCAGCCCGCGCACGCCACCAGCTGTTGCCCCGCGGATCTCTCGTGCAATCTCTTTTGTAATCACGAGAAGCGTGTCGGCATCAGCGCCAGTCAGCGCAATGTTCCACGCCGCCATCAGCGTGCGCGCCCCAACGGCGGTTGCGCCTGCGGTTGGATGTGGCTCACGTGGACCGAAGTCTGGTGCGCCACCATCCGCCGCCTGGTGCGCCGCGAGCTGCTCAAATCCGCCGCGCCGCAACGTTGGAAGTGAGCGACGATCTTCATTGCGCGCTGCCGCGCCGTAGAGGTGCACTGGAATGCTCAGCGTGTTCGCGAGCGCAGTGCCAGCCACGCGGGCAATCTCGGCGGCCTGCTCGAGTGTTGCTGATGGTGAGATCGGCACAACCGGCACAACATCAAGCGCGCCGATGCGTGGGTGCACGCCGCGATCCTCTCCTGATTTTGCTGGGCTCGAGAGATCAATTGAAGCGACGGCGACGCGTGCGAGAGCGAGGGTTGCCGCCACAAGTTCAACGCCGCCGGCGCCGACATACGTGAACACGCTCCGATCGTGATCGACATCGGAGTGCACGTCGCGGAGCGTTACGCCGGAAACCGCGCGAATTGCCGCAGCCGCCCGCTGCAAGATTTCAGTGTCACGCCCCTCGCTGATGTTGGCAACGATTTCGAAGTTCGCGTTGGTGGTGGCCATTAGTCAAGCGTACGGCGCATCACTGGCCAGCGGCCATCGGGGCCTGTCGCGGCAACGGTGAAGCCGAGGCGCTCCCAGAAGCGCTGCGTGGCAGCAGGGGTGTGCTCTGGGTCGTCGACGTCAGATGGCTCTTCTGGGTAGGCCTCAGCGGCGGCGAAGCCGGCGGTGCCGAGTCGAGCGAGCACGCCAGCCACGAGCGCGCTGCCAAGCGCACTCCCACGCGCCGCGGGTACTACCGAGATGCAGGTGATGATCGCTGGCGGTGGGCTGTCGGGAAGGTCGGGGTAGCGATCGCGCAATCGTTGCGCGCGCGGGAATGCGGAGAGTGGTCCCGCTTGGCAGTAGGC
This sequence comes from Candidatus Limnocylindrus sp., assembly GCA_040397175.1. Lineage (GTDB taxonomy): Bacteria > Chloroflexota > Limnocylindria > Limnocylindrales > Limnocylindraceae > Limnocylindrus. Next base: position 100,861 of record JBBAWM010000003.1, read on the forward strand.
AGCGGGTTCGCCTTTCGCAAGCAGCACCCAGCCCATCGGCCCACTCACCGGAAGTTGCCGCGTCAGCAGGCGCAACTTCGGTGGTTGTCCGGGCGCAGCGGCGGCGTCACGCAACGCCTCTTCACGCGTTGGCGGCTCTGGAGCGAATGGATTAAAGGTTGGCGCCTGCTCGACATCGGCGCCAAGGAATGCGGCGAGGGCGCTCTTCCCCCCTGCCGGTGTGCTGGCGCGCGCCGCAGGGTTCGGTGCTGCGCCGCCGATAGCCGCCGCCTTGCTGCCACGATCCGCGTCCTCCCACCAGGTGCAGGTGGCGTGGTCGGCGCTTGCATTGGCGCAGGGCGGCACGAGCAGCAACTCATCGGCGCTCTCCACGCCGACCAGCTCGAACCCGTCACCGATGTCAATTCTCATCGTCTGGGATACTACGCCGCATGAGCGATCACGCGTCTCCTGGGCACGGTTCACACGGCGAGGCCGAAGACGCCCCGCTGGGCGCCATCAACCTTGCTGCATGGGGGGCCGGTGCCCTTGGTGTCGCAATCGGCCTCCTGACGGCGGCCGTCATCGCGATCGCCGCAGGGGCCCTCTAGCCCAGCCCTTCGGTCGCCGTTAGCGGCGACGTACCGTTCGCTTCGTTGCCACCCCAACGCCCATCAGTCGGCGCAACAGCGCGAAGAGTGGCGTGATCGCCCGGCCCAGTAGGCCACCGGCGAGTGCGCCAACCAGTGCGATCGGCAAGGCCACGATGACGAGGTTGATCGCCGCAATGATCACCGTTCGGCCAACAGCGATCAGGTTTGCAACCGCGCGCGACACCTCTTTGCTAAGATCGAATCCACTTGTTGCGTTGCCGATTGACGAACCGATCGGGCTGATCGTCACCGAGACCGTGGTCATGGCGACCTGATCGGCGAGGGATGCACGCTGCGCGTCGTACGACTCAATGTCGCTGCGCACGGATGTGAGTTGTGTCTGCACTGCGAGGACATCCGAAACGGTCGTCGCTCGCGACATAAGTTCGAGAAGCGCCGTCTCTGAGGCGCGTAGATTGCGCAGTCGCGCCTCGAGGTCAACAAACTGCATCGTTACCTCGTACGTGCTGATCTGCTCCGAAAGAACGGTTCCTTCCGCTCGTAGCGCAAGCACCGCCGCGTCAAACGATGCGGCAGGAACTCGGAATGTCACGGTGAGGTACGGGGTTGACGTGTCGGTGTAGCGATAGCTGCCAGAGACGTATCCGCCCTGGCTCTTCACCACACCCGTGAGCTTGGTAAGGCTGGCATCGACATCCTCAACCTCGAGGCTAAAGGTCCCCGTACGAATCACATCAATACGGTCACCAGTGATGGAGCCGTCGCTTGGGGCTGCGGTGGGCACACCTCCGGTATCCCCCTTTTCAATGGGGGCAGATGCGCCGCCACTGGCACCAAAAAAGAGGGCCCCAAACCCGCCGCTAGCGCTGAGGGCGAGCACGAGTGCAGCCACCACGCCGATCTTTGCGGGAGAACTAAACGTCGGGAGGGTGAGCGATCCGATCTTCATGGGTGCACCTCAGCTTGGGCGTTCGCAGGGGGACGCCTCACCCCCTTAACGCTGGCTAATGGCGTGGGGTTCCTGGACACAGATCCGACTAGAAGAGCCCGACGATCTCCCCGCCGTGCTCAAGGTCAAGGTCGATGCGCTCGCCACCAGGGGACTTGTTGAGGCCTGGCATCAGTCGCATATCGCCACAGACGGCGGTGATAAAGCCGGCACCGGCGGCCAGGGTGACCGCCTTCACGGGAACTCGGAATCCCGTTGGGCGCCCGAGCTTGCTCGCATCGTGCGAGAGCGAATACTGGGTCTTCGCCATGCAAATCGGGAGGCGCCCGTATCCGAGCTCTTCGAGACGCGCGAGCCGCTTCGCCGCAGTGGACGAAATATCGACACCATCAGCGCCGTAGATGCGCATGGCGATCGTTTCGATTTTCTTGGCTAGTGGCATGTCGTCCGCGTAGATCGGTGCGAACTTCGCCTCGCCTGAATTTGCGGCGGCCCACACCGCTTCAGCCAACGTGGCTGCACCAGCGCCGCCATCGGTGAAGTGCGTGGTTACCACAGCGGCGCGAGCCCCTGCGGCAAGGGCAGCGCTGCAAATCGCCTCGTGTTCGGCGGCGGTATCGGTTGGGAAGGCGTTCACGGCGACGACCACGGGGATCCCGAAGGCGCGAACGTTTTCGATCTGCTTCACAAGGTTCTGTGCGCCAGCGGTAACCGCCGCAACGTTCTCAGCGCTGAGTGCGGGATCGAGCGGCTTACCGGCAACAATCTTGCCAACACCGCCATGCATCTTAAGCGCGCGAACGGTTGCGACAATCACCGCCGCATCCGGGGCGAGACCCGAGGCGCGGCACTTGATGTCAAAGAACTTCTCAGCACCCATGTCGGCGCCAAAGCCCGCCTCGGTCACAACGATCTCGCTCGTTGCGAGGGCAGCGCGGTCGGCGATGATGGAATTATTCCCGTGCGCAATGTTTGCGAACGGGCCGGCATGGACAAACGCGGGGCCCCCTTCCAGTGTCTGCAGCAGGTTCGGTTTGATTGCATCGCGCAACAGTGCTGCCATGGATCCAGCGACTTTCAGATCTTCTGTGGTGACAGGCTTGCCGTCAGCGGTTTCTGCAACGACGATGCGGCCAAGCCGCGTACGAAGATCAGCAAGATCGGATGCGAGCGCGAGCACCGCCATCACTTCACTTGCAACCGTGATCACCGTCTCTGATTCACGCACGACGCCGTTCTCGCGACCGCCGAGGCCGATGATCGTCTTGCGGATCGCGCGATCGCTAATGTCAACGACGCGCGGCCAGGTGATGCTGCGCAGATCAATGTTGAGCGCGTTGCCGTGATGCAAATGATTGTCAAGGAACGCGGCCGCAAGGTTGTGAGCGGCGCCAATGGCGTGCACGTCGCCGGTGAGGTGCAGGTTGAACTCTTCCATGGGGATGACTTGGCTGTAGCCGCCGCCAGCGGCGCCACCCTTGATACCGAAGACCGGCCCGAGGCTTGGTTGTCGAATGGCAACGGCGGCGCGGTGGCCAATCTTGTTGAGCCCTTGCGCAAGGCCGACGGTGGTGGTGGTCTTCCCTTCACCGAGCGGCGTTGGGCTGATTGCAGTGACCACAACGTACTTGCCGCGTGCGCCGCTCTTCTCTAGGCGCTCGATCCCTTCAACGGAGAGCTTCGCCTTCGTGCGACCGTATGGCTCGACCTCATCGTCACGAAAGCCGAGGGCAGCCGCCACCTCACCAATCGGCTTCGGCGTCACGCCACGTGCAATCTCAAGATCAGAAGGGAATCCCATGCCGAGAGTCTACGCTCGCCCGCGCACGAGGCGCTCGGCGGCCTGCGCTGCGTGCAGCGCCAAGATGGCGCTCGTCATTGGCCCAACACCGCCGGGGACTGGGCTCAGGCCGCCCGTCTCGCCGAGCTGGGCCTCAACACTGGGAGCGTCAACGTCGCCCACGATCGTCTCACCACTCAGGTGAATGCCGACATCAATCACCACGGTGCCTGGCGACACGTGCTCTCCGCGCACCAGGCCGCGCACGCCGGCGGCAACAACGAGCACGGAAGCGGTGCGCGTTACTACCCCAAGATCTGGCGTCTTGGAGTGGGCGACCTCAACGTGTGCCCCCGCCGCCTCTAGGAGTTGCGCCACGGGCCGGCCAACGATGGCGCTGCGCCCCACAACTACTGCAGCTCGCCCTTGGAGCGGGATCTCGTACGCCTGCAGCAGCTCCATTACCGCCGCCGCGGTGGCGGGGAGGAGTGACGCGTCGTGCGTGCCATCCGCAAGCCGCTCGGCGTTCACGAGGGTGATGCCATCAATATCTTTTCCTGGCGCAATGGCGGCCGCAACGATCTCTCGCGAAACGCCGCTCGGAAGCGGTGATTGCAGAATGATCCCCGCAACGTTCTGGTCGGCAGAGAGTGAGGTGAGGGAGGCGAAAATCTCAGCCTCCGTTGCCGTCGAACCAAGTTCCACACGGCGTCCGACGAGTCCGGTCGCGCTCACCTGCTTCAGCAGTCGGTCGACGTAGAGGAGCGAGTCAGGTTCGCTCGTTGCAATCACCACGGCGATCTCTGGCGCAGCCCCCTTCGCGTCGGCGATTGCTCGTGCTGCGATCTCAGTGGCGCGCGCGGTGATCTGCTTTGCAAATGGCTGTGCTGCGAGGCGTTGCGTCATCGTGCGCTACGACTGTGTGCTGCGCTCAAGTGCGGCAATAGATGCAGCAGTTTGATTCGCAAGCGTTGCACGCGTCTCTGGGCTGTCAATGAACGGAAGGTTCACCTCAATGTTCTCGGCGGCGCTCAAACCTGCGGCGCGTGCGAATCGCAGCGCAACTTCGAGGTCGCTAGCAGCACTTACCAAGCTATGGCCAGTAAGCAACCGCGCAGCCTCTGCAACCGAGGTAATTGCGCGAAGCGTGTGCAGTGGAACCTCTGCGGCGCGTTCGGCCGCTACAGACATTGCACGACTGCGCTCCTCACGCTCATGCTCTTCACTCTTGGGAAGTCGCATCGCCTGTATGAACGTGTCATACGCGGTTGCATCGTCGTCAGCGAGTGTGAGCAGGTCGCTGCGAAGAGTTGCCATCTGCGCAGCGGTGCGTTGCTGTAGTGCGGCGTCGGCGCTCTCGGGGCTCTTCTTTAGTGAGAGCCCGGCAACCATCTCCACGAGTGCGGCCGCGGTTGCACCACTGACTGCTGCGGCAGCTCCGCCACCAGGCGCTGGTGTGGGCGCAGCGAGTGCTGCAAGAAAATCAGTGAGGGTGTGCTGTGCGATTGAATTCATCTGCGCATCCTATCGCGAGAGCCACGCAGCAGCGGCGCAAGGTGCTGGTTAATCGGCCTGTAGATCGCGTGGGCCGTCGCCGTGTCGGCGAGCGAGTGAGAGGGCAACGGCAAGAGAGATGATGAGTCCGGCGAGTACGCCAAGCTCCCAGAGGATCGGCTCAAGGTTGCCTCCATCGCTCAAGATGCGTTCGGCCTGTGCGGTGACGACCAGCACGCGTCGAACGACGGCGACAAGACCGATGATGAGAAATGGCTCAAGGATGAGCTGGGTCCGCGCCAGCGAGAGTCGCAACGTATAGAGCAACTCCGCAATGATGAAGACAAGGAGTACGCGATCAAGAATCAGGAGTGCTGCGTCAATGCCGCCCTCTTGGATTCCCGCAGCAACGAGCCCAACGGTATCTGCGCCGATCAGAGCGATGGCAATCACCAAGACGCCAGCCAGGGCGATGTCGAGGGTGATCTCGAGGCCGTGCAGCACACCGCGGGCGTGACCGACAACAGTGGCAAGGACCGGGCCGAGGACGTGCTCCGTTGGCGACGAGGTTTTAGTGCGCAGCTGCTTCTTCATGCCGCCCAGTATGGCAGGGGCTATGCGTGAACGAGCACCGGCTCCATCTCGGGGATCCCCGAAGCGAACGGCAGGGTCGCCCATGCGTCGTCAAACGCCTGAATAGACCAAGCGCCGGTGCGGCGCGAGAAGCTGAGCACGAGGGAGGCGTCTTCGGTCTCGATCTCCCAGAGGGTGCGAGGGCCCTCGCTGGCGCTGAAGACGCCGTATTCCCGGCGAAGCGCGAGAACCTGGGTCACCTTGCGGCTGATCCCCTCGAAGGCGACCGCGGTTGGGGCGCCGGTGCGCCAGTGCGCCGTCACGGCTACCGAGACTGGGCTGATCGGTTGCATTGCCATCCTGAACCTCCTCCCCTCATGGGGGCCTGCGTTAGAACATCTGTTCGTAGTGTCATAGAACATCCGTTCTGTGTCAAGGGGGGGACCTGTGCGAGAATCGTGCTCCAACGGAGGGCGCCCAGCCCTCCAGCCACAGAAGAAGGAGCCCTACTGATGAAGGTGATCTTGACCGCCAATGTGCCCAAGCTCGGCAAGGCCGGGGACCAGAAAGAGGTCGCCGGGGGGTACGCCAAAAACTTCCTCTTCGCCAATGGGTTGGCGATCCCAGCCATCGGCGGGGCCGCTTCGCAGGTCGCTTCAGGGATCGCCTCCCGAGCCGCAAAGCAGGATCGCCAGCGCGGTGAGGCCGAAGGATTCGCCCAGCGCATCAGCTCCACCACGCTGACCATGGGCGTCAAGGTTGGAGAGGGCGGCAAGCTCTTCGGCTCCATCACCACCAAGGAGATTGCCGAGGCGCTCGATCGCCGCGGCATTAGCGTTGAGAAGCACCAGGTCATGCTCGACGAGCCACTCAAGCAGCTCGGCTCATACAAGGTGCAGATCAAGGTTGCAGCACACCTCGTCGCCGAGGTGACGGTCGTCGTCGAGCCGAAGGGCTGATTACGACTCGTCGCGTTCTGCACGTCGACCTTGACGCGTTCTTCGCGTCGGTCGAGATTCGCGACAATCCGTCGCTCGCTGGCAAGCCCGTCGCCGTTGGCTACGGCGAAGGTTCCCGTGGCGTAATCTGCGCCGCTTCGTATGAGGCGCGTGCATTTGGCGTTCGCGCCGCCACCTCAGTGCATGTTGCGCGCACGCGTTGCCCTGATCTCATCCTTATTCCGCCTCGCCACGATCGCTACAGCGATGTTTCGAGTGAAGTGATGGAGGTGCTCGGCGGCTGGAGTCCTATCGTTGAACAGGTCTCCGTTGACGAGGCGTATCTCGATCTCAATGGCACCGAGCAGTTGCACGGCTCACTCGAAGATGCGGGCCGAGGCATTCGCGCCGCAGTGAAATCAGCGACGGGCCTCACCATTAGCGTTGGTGGCGCGGCAAGCAAGCTCGTGGCGAAGATTGCATCTGGCGCCGAGAAGCCGAACGGCCTGACCATTGTTGCGCCGGGCAGTGAGGCCGCGTGGCTTGCGCCGCGAAAGGTTGGTGTGATTCCCGGCATTGGGCCCGTCGCACAAAGCGTCTTGCGCGAATTAGAGATCATCACCTGTGGTGATCTTGCCAGCGCCCCCGACGATCATCTGCTGCGCCGCTTCGGTGATCGCGGACCTGACTTGAAGTTGCTCGCACGCGGCATCGACGACACGCCCGTCGATGACGGCGGTGAACGAAAGTCACTCGGCCGCGAGATGACGCTCGATGTCGATATTGCCGATCCGGAAGCGCTAGAGACGCTGCTGCTCGGACTCGTTGAGTCGGTCGCCTACTCGCTGCGCAGCGAGGGGCTGCTTGCGCGCACGGTGACACTGAAACTCAAAGACGCTGAGTTCCAGTCAATCACGCGGCAGGTGAAGCTTGCGCAGCCATCAGATCTTGCCGGCCCCATCTTTGAGGCGGCGCGTGTGCTACTAGAGAAGACGGCGCGCGGCAGCGCCTATCGACTCATCGGCGTCTCAACTTCGGACCTCGGCGAGGAGGAACAGCTCGCACTCTTTGACGGAGCGGCACAGGCACGCGAACGCACCATCACCGCAGCCGCCGACACCATGCGCCGGAAGTACGGTGAGGATGCGATTACGCGCGCGCGACTTCTTGACGAGGTTGAGGAATAGCCGAACGGTCGCTACTCGATCACGAACTCAATCAGGGTTACGTCGTACAGCGCAGCACGATTGCCGATTGAGTCCCCTACCGAGAACCAGAGCCGATAGCGGCCGGGTGTTGCATCGTTTCGCAGCGTAATGGTCTGAACAAACGTCTCCCATCCATTAACGGCCTGGGAGCGGACGATGGAGCCGAGGCCCATATCAGCGGCCCATGGCTGGAACTGATCGTTCGTTGTTCGTCCGTTTGGGCCGTCAACCCAAGCCACGACCCAAGCAATGCCACTCTCGTCTTTCGCTCGTGTCGTGACCTCAAACGTACTTCCGGCGCGAATCACCCCAGCGGAGGTAATCGCCGACATGCCGATCTCTGGGACTCGTGTATCGCCACTGCCACCCACAAGGTCAAAGGGGTAGGTCACAAAGAGTGAATCTTCAGCGGTATCAGGGAAGGTGCACTCGCAACCGATCCGCACGATGTAGCCGGCGCTCGGTGCGTTCGTTGGCACGAGACAGCTGATCTCGTATTCGCCATCACGCTGGTCACCACTCACGCGAATGGCTGCGACACCAAAGCCACACCAGTTCGATACCCAGCCACTTGGACCGCCAACAAAGGCAACGGGCGCTTGATAGCCAGACGAATCGGTCATGCGGAAGCGAATCACCAGCGGTGTGCCCGCATGCACTTGCGCTGGTACTCGGACGTTCGTGATCTGCGCTGGCTCAAAGGTTCCGTCTCCACCTGGCAGCAGTGGAGCCTCAAGCAGCGGTCGCTCAAGATCCAGCATGCCGCCGCCGGGCATCTCTGCTGTTGGATCATAATCTGTGCCGTCGCCTACTCCGTCGGCGGGTGGCGCAGTCTGTCGCGCTCCGGATTTGCCGTAGTAATCAGCAAGTTCAAGGGAGGCGAGTTCGTTTCCATCCACATCACGGGCCACAACTCTCCCGCTCACCTGACCGCCGGCCGAGAGCCACCACACTGCAAATTGACCGGCGCTGTTTATCGATGCAGAGAAGTCTTCTGACTCTTGACCAACGACAACCACGTCAACGGTGCCTTCTGGCGCGTGCCCTGAAAGAACCATGACCATCTCGTTCATCCACTCTGTTCCGGCCATAAAATCGATGTCGAGCTGCGCACTGTCCTGCGCGACTGGTTCACTGAGCATCGCGGGGCCTCGGACCAGCGCTCCTGAGCTATCTCTCAGCAGCATGCAGTGCAATCGGAGTGTAGGAGTCGACCACACCGCCAAGCTTGCGTTGCCGCGAGAATCAATAAGGTCAAGTGATTCGTCGGAGAGCAGATCCAGTTGCTGCGCCGTAATCGGCATTCCCTCCGTACAAATCGTTTTCAATTCAGCGGAAGGGGCGAGCGGGCGGGTATCGGCCGTTGGGCTCCAGGCCAGCGTGGCGCGGGTTGGTTGAGCAAACCCAATCACCGAAATGGCAAGTGCAGCAGCGATCGCAATTGGCACAACAAAGGAGCGTCGTGGCGTAGCGTGCGCAGTCGCGCCCGGCTGCTGCTGTGTCAGTTGCCCTGCAAGTGCCGCGCGCTTGGAGCGGCTCGCGCCAGCGGCGCCTCGTGCTGGGTCCGCCTGCTTCAGTCTCTCTAGTGCGTCCACCATCTACCTCCAATCGCTTGCTTGGCTTGCGCATCGATACCCGCGCCTACTCTCTCTATGTCGCCTAGGCCGTCACTCTTTCACGCCTCTTTCAATAGTTCGCGCATGCGGCGCTTTGCCCGGTGGGTGCGGATGGCTGCGGCATTTGCGCTGATCCCCAAGACCCTCCCCACCTCACGGGCGGGCAACTCGTCCCAGACGGCAAGGAGGAGGGCCTCGCGGTCTCGCTCGGGGAGGGCACTGAGCGCAGCGGTGATTTCGGGTTCGCGGGAGATCACGGGGGCAGGGGCGTCGGGGAGGAGCTGCGTCACAAACCTGCCGAGGAGGGATTCGCGTCGAACGCGCTTCCGGCGCATGTTGGCAAGGACCTTGCGGCAGATACCAATCGACCATCCGACCTCGGATCCCTTCGGTATGCGCTCAGGCTGCTGCCAGAGGAGCAACATGGTTTCACTGACGGCATCTTCGGCCTCATCAGGCGAGGCTCGACGGAGGGCGTACCGCCGGGTCGGCTCGTACACACGATCAAGAAGCGCCTCGAGCTCGCCCACGTCGTACACCCTGCCCCCCTAGATGTCCTTTTGCTCTCTAGGAGTACGTGTCACAACTCTACGCATCCTTTCAGGGGGCTGTGCCACCCACTTGACACGGTTCCGAACAAGCGTTCTAATAACTCTATGACCCGACATGATCAGGACCGCAAGACGAGGATTCTCCAGGCGATCGCCGAGGGGATCCGCCGCTCAGGCACGCCGCCGACCGTGCGAGAGATCGCCGACCTGGTTGGCCTTGCCGCCCCCTCCGCCGTGCATCACCACCTCGAGACTCTCGAGCAGGAGGGCCTGATCGAGCGTGGCGCCGGGCTTTCGCGCTCCGTGCGCCTTACCGCCCGCGGCCGCTCCCTTCTGGAGATCGACAGCGAGCTCGAGACAACGAACCTGCCGATGGCCGCCCGCGAGCTGGTCGTGGTGGGGCAGATCGCCGCCGGTGGGCCGATCGAGGCCTATGAGGAGCGCTCCGAGACGGTCGCCGTCCCTGAGTTCATGTCGACCCCCGACTCCTACCTGCTGAAGATTCGCGGCGACTCCATGATCGACGCCCAGATCGCCGACGGCGACTACGTCGTGATCAAGCCGAGCAAGGTCGCCGCCGATGGCGACATCGTGGTCGCCCAAGTCGAAGAGAACGAGGTCACCCTAAAGCAGCTCTTCCGCGAGACCGGTCGGGTGCGCCTGCAGCCAGCCAACAAGGCGTACAAGCCGATGTACTACCCCGCCGTGAACGTGCAAGGAGTACTGGTCGGCGTTCTTCGCCGCGTTCACTAACCTCCGCCTCGGCGCCGGGCGCCGACTTATCCACAGCCGAAGGGGCCCGATCCCCTCTTCGTGGAGAGATTGGGGCAGATCTGTGGGCATCCATCTAGAGCGTAAACGACGCGACTGAGAGAATACGCGCATGACAAGCCAACTCCCACCACAGTCCTCCGAGGCCGAAGAGTCCGTACTCGGCGCCATCCTGATCGACGGCGACGCCATCACTGAAGTCTCCGAAACACTCAAGGCGGCCGACTTCTACAAGCCGGCAAACAGCAAGGTCTACGCCGCCGTCCTCTCGCTCTACGAGCAGCGCCAGCCGATTGACATCCTCACCGTCTCCGAAGAGCTGGAGCGCCGCGGCCAGATCGAAGAGATCGGTGGACGTGCTGCACTTGCCGACCTCTGCGACCGCACACCAACGGCGGTGCACGCCAAGCAATACGCAAAGATCGTGGAGCGCAAGGCTGTGCTGCGCGGACTGATCAGCGCCGCCGGCCGCATTGCATCCATTGGCTACGAAGATCCTGCCGATGCCATTGAAGCGATTGACCGCGCCGAGTCAGAGCTCTTCGCCATCAGCGAGCGCCGAACGGTTTCTGGCTTCACCGCACTTGAGACACTGCTCGGTCAAGCGTACGAGCGACTCGATCATCTGCATCAGAATCGCGGGCAACTCATGGGCCTGCGCACCGGCTTCACCGACATCGACAGCAAGACGCAAGGACTGCAGGCGTCAGACTTCATCGTGCTTGCGGCACGTCCGTCGGTTGGTAAGACGTCGCTCGCGCTCAACATTGCCGAGTACGCAGCGGTGCGCGAAGGAAAGTCGGTCGGCGTCTTCTCGCTTGAAATGAGCAAGGAGCAGCTCGTGCTGCGCTTGTTGTCGAGCGTGACAAAGATCGACTCCTTCAAGTTGCGTAGCGGATTCCTGGCAGAGCTCGACTTCCCAAAGATCGCGGGTGCCATGGAGAGCCTCTCGCGCGCGAAGATCTTCATCGACGACACGGCGAGCATCTCAGTCATGGAGCTGCGCACCAAGGCGCGGCGGCTCAAGATGGAGCATGGACTCGACCTGCTGATCGTTGACTACTTGCAGCTGATGCAGCCGGGCTCTTCAGGGCGTGAGTCGAACCGCGTGCAAGAGGTTTCCGAAATCTCACGGGGCCTGAAGGCGCTCGCGCGCGAGCTTGGTATTCCGGTGCTCGCGCTCAGCCAGCTCTCGCGTCAGACCGAGATGCGTGGAGAATCGAAGGAGCCGCGACTCTCAGACCTCCGCGAGTCTGGAGCGATTGAGCAGGATGCCGACGTGGTGATCTTCTTGTGGCGCAAGGCGGATCGAATTGAGGAGACCGATGCTGTTGGTGAGGCGATCGACTTCAGCATCGCCAAGCACCGTAACGGCCCTACGGGCGCCGGTCAGCTCTACTTCGTCAAAGATCAGACGCGCTTCGTCAATCTGGTTCGCGAGCGCAGCGATAGCTCACAGGGCGGAGGTGACAGCGAGCCAGTAATGTAGCGACATGAACCTCATGTTGCTCCGACCTGGCATGCGTCGCGCCTCGTATCTCTACCTGATGGTGGGCATCATGCAGGCCTGCTACCTCCCGTTTATCTCGTTCGTCTTCCGTGATCGTGGCGTTTCGTTGCAGGCGATTGGCCTCGTGGGAGCGGTGAACTCGGTTCTCGCGCTCACCGCCGCGCCGATCTGGGGGCACCTTGGTGACGCAACGCTCGGCCGGGTGGCGGCATTCCGACTGGCGATCTTTGCAACGGCGATTGGGGTGTGTGCCTTTGCCGCTGGGCCACTCGCCGGTATCCCGGGCTCGATGCTCGCCGCTTTCGCGGGCGCCGGAATTGTTCCCCTACTCGATTCCATCGGAATGGAGCGACTTGCAAAGGTGAAGGGGAATTGGGGCACCTTGCGCTCGGTCACCAGCGGTAGCTTTGCGGCAAGTAGCCTCGTGAGCGGGGTGATCGTCGTTGCCGGCGGCGCCATTCTCGTCGGACCGCTCTACGCCGCATGGGCGCTCGTCATCCTCGCCGGAACCATTGGGTTGCGCGTCACACATCGGCCGCACAGCGCCGCGACCGAGGATGAACTCGAAGTAGAACGTACCGAGCTTGCAGGCAGTAACGCCGAGATCGCCGTTGCTGGCAACTGGCGAGACCGATTCGGCACCGTCAGCCTTGCATTCGCACAATCACCGAAACTCCTCTCGTTCTTGCTCTTGAGCCTGCTCGCCAATCTTGGCGCCGGCCTCTTCTACTCGTTCGGATATCTGCGCATCCAAGAGGTTGGTGGGAATGCCTCCATGGTGACGTTGGCGGCAACCATCTCGGCCACCGTAGAGATTCCCTTCTTCTTGATCGGTGGTGCCATCGCATTACGGTTCGGTATGCGCGCCGTGTATGCAATTGGGCTCGGCGCACTCGGCTTGTGCAGCTTTGGGTATGCGCTCGACGTATCGCCGATCGTCCTCAGCATCGTCCGCGCACTCTGTGGGGTGGGTTTTGCCTGCACCCTTCTTGGAAGTGTGTTGACCATTCGCGCAATCGTTCCGCTTGCGCTGCAGGCAACGGGGCAGGCGCTCTTCCAAGCGATCTCGTTCGGCCTCGCAGTCTCTATCGCGTCAATCGTGGGTGGTGTGCTCTATGGAGAACTTGGTGCGCCGCCGCTCTTTGTGTTTTCAGGTCTGATCTTGTTCGGTTCGATTCCGTTTGCCTGGCGAATCCTCCGCGTTGACTCAGCGCTGTCTACTCACTAACGCTCTTCGCTGCGCGAGCACGCGCTGCAACCTTGCCAAGGTGGCGACGGAACTCAATCGATGCCTGATCGGGCCCAGCAATGTGTAGCTCTGCAGAGAGATCTACCGGCAACGCCTCTGGTCGCTGTGATTGGGTGATCGGCTGATCCTGATCAAGGATCAGGCGCTGGAAATCGCCGAGTTCCGTATCGTTCGACGGGTCAAGGCGATAGCTGCGCGCGTTCCAGGTAAAGGTGCGCGTCTCCTTCGATGAGAGCGGTGAGGCAGCGATAAAGAGGACGAATCGATTTCCTTCAGGGAGTTGCTGGTCAAGGGTGACCGAGTAGGGCAGATGCACCGTGTACGTCGTTGGATCGCGCTGCACCTTTGTGCCAGGCGCCACATCGCCCTTCACGCTGGTCTGCGGCTCTTCGAGTGCGATCTGGAAGCTGATCGTTGTCTCGCTGCTCTCCACAACATGGTCGGGGCTGAGCGGCTTTGCGCGGTCGCCAAGGATCCCCTCGTGGACCCACGGGAAGTGACTGAAGTCAATGAAGTTCTCGATGCGACGCGCGGGCGAGCACTTCCAGTCGTAGGTGGTGATCGGGATGGTGCGCAGCGAGGGGTCGCCCCACCACGGCGCCTCGGGGAGCGGATAGAGCGGTGCAGGGTGCTCCCAGCCGCCAGGGCCTGGCTCGAGTAGCACCCAGACCAGACCGAGATGTTCGGTGGCGGCGTAGCGCTCGATGCGCGCGCGGCGTGGGATCGCGCGACCGTGCACAGCGGGGATGCGCTTCACCTCGCCGCTCTGGCCGTAGCTCCAACCGTGATACGGGCAGACCAGACAGGCTTCGCCCGTGGCTGGGCTCCCATCGGGAGCTGGACTTGTGCCTGGATCGACCCAGCCGAGCGAGAGGGCGGTGCCGCGGTGCACGCAGAGGTCGGGGAAGGCGGCAACCGTGTCGCCCAGGCGGGCCACGACCAGTGTCTCGCCGGAGAGGCGGATAGGGAGCGGCCGGTCAGTCAGCTCACCGCTCTGGCAGACAGGCATCCAGGCGGCGCGAAGGGCCTGGTCGAGGGCCGCCTCACCCGCGACATCGAGGTCGTTCGGGCCCGCTTCGCCTGGGAGCGCCGTCCCATCGAGGCGCTTCATCGCTGGCCGAAGATCTCCATCATTAGCGCAATGAAGCGCGGGGCGTTCGCATCGAAGGCGACATCGGCATTCGGCTCCTTGCCGCCGCGATGGTGCGTATCCACGACGGTGCGCCCGAGGGTGAGGGTGCCCGTGGTCTCTACCGCGACGTGGCAACGCTTCGTCGTGATGATGTCTGGCTCTACAAGCGCCGCAACGCACAGCGCATCGTGCACCGGCGCCGACTCTGGAACGTCCATCTTCTGGCTGCTCTCATAACTACCGATGCGTCGCTTGATCACCGTCTCGGTCGCCATGCCTGCAGGTGTGCCGAGCGCGCCGAATGCCGCGCACTCTTTTGCGGTGACGAGTGCCTTATGCGTTGCGTCGAGCGGCACCATCAGCACATCCTTGAAGCCCGCCTCAAAGACGCTCGCGGCCGCCTCTGCGTCGGCCCAAATGTTGAACTCCGCGGAGGCGGTCATGTTCGGAACCTCATGGCCGCCGCCCATGATGATCAGCTTCGGCACCCACTCGGCGAAGCGTGGCTCTTGCGCAACGGCTGCCGCAATGTTCGTCAGTGGGCCGATCGGCATGAGCGTGATCGGTTGCGTTGCGTTGCGATACGTTTCGATCAGGTACTCCACGGCGCGTTCAGAGGCTGGCTTGCTCGCGCTGCGTGGAATGTCGAGATAGGTGCCGTGCGGGTCCTGCACGCTATCCGCCTTGAAGAAGCGCTCCGATGGCATCGCCTTGCGGACGAGTGGCCGCGGGAATCCCGCGTGCACCGGAATGTGCCCTTTGCCGATCAGCTCTAATACGGAGAGTGAATTCGTGGTCGTTGCGTAGAGCGGTGCGTTGCCAAATACCGTCGTGACGCCGATCAGGTCAATCTCGGGGTGGAGCGCGGCAAGCATCAGCGCAACAGCGTCATCCGTTCCCGTGTCGCAGTCGATGATCAGGCGGTGCTTGGTGCTCATGGGGGGATTGTAGGGGCGAGAGGGCCTCGCTGCGGGGCATGACGTGCGACCGGTACGCCAGCGATACGCGACCCTGATTCAGTATCCGCCCAGCCGACCCGCGGGCGCCGCCCTCGGCGGCCGTAAGGGGAGGTCTATACGATCATGAGAAGTCCTCGTGTTCATCCAGCTCGGCCCCGCATCGATGCCGCTCTCGATGGCCTCGCCGACGGAGGGCTGGCCCTCATCTGCGGTAGTGCCGGATATGGCAAGAGTAGCGCCGTCGCCGCATGGGGTATTCGTGCCGATCGCCCCATGCGTTGGCTACGGGCAAGCCGCGGCCTAAGTGACGCGTTGCAACTTGCCGCCGATGAAGATGATGGGGTCCGCCTACCACGCCTCGCCCGAGCCGTTCGTCAGCAACAAACGACACCGGTGTGCGCGGCAGCACTGATCGCCGACCTTGCCGCACCACACACCGATCTGATCCTCGTCATCGATGATGCAGACGCACTCGCTGCATCATCGGAAGGTCTCACCTTTCTCCGGTTGCTAGCAGAGCGCGCCCCTGACCGATCTCGTGTGGCACTGATTGGGCGCCGCGTTACGCAGTTACGCCTCATCGCGGCGCGTGCAAAGCGTCAAGTCATGCACATCGGCGCAGCAGCGCTCCGCGTGACTCCACGGCAGACGCGCCAAATCGCCGAGGCTCGTGGTTGGAGCGGGGCGCCGACCGCGCTTGAAGAGGCTCGACGTGCGGCGGCGGGAAACGGTGGCATCCTTGCTACCTGGCTGGACCAGGTGCGCGAGGGTGGTGACCGTTCCGAACTTGATGAGTTCATCCGGCGCGACGTCGTTGGCCGTAGCGGGCCACTCCTCGCTCGGCTCGCCCACCCTGCCGGAGAAGAGGCGAACCCTGAGCTCCTTCGAACGTTGTGGGAGGAGGGGCTACTCATTGCCCCTGCAGACCAGGACGAGCTTGGTGAACCAGGATGGACAATCCCACGATTCATCGCCGAGACGCTCGATCTTCCCCAGGCGCTGCGTGCCGTGCCGCAGGGCTCTGAGGTTGCCCCAGCAAGCCCGCTGACGCCCTGTGCGCTCAGCTCCGTCGCCGTGGTGCATGACCTGGGCCCGCTGAGCATTGAGGTCGCGGGACGAACTATTGAAGGGACCGCCATTCGCCCACGCTCTGTTGCCCTGCTCCACTATCTCGCCACGCGACCACGACATGCCGCGACGCGTGACGAGGCGATCGATGCGCTCTGGCCCGAAGCGGAGGCGCAAGCCGGACTGAATTCGCTCAACCAGGCGATCTACCACCTACGGCGCGCACTCGACCCTGACTACGATCTTGCGCTCCAGGAGGGAACACCCACGCCGTATATCCGACACGAGGCGGAAATGGTCACCGTAAACCTTGACCTCGTCTCATTCGATTCCGCTCAGCTGAGAAGCACCCTTGATGCGATTCGGCGTCGCGCACGCGTTGAGCAGATCGACGATCTCCTTGACTCCTATCTTGGACCGTTCGGCGTTGAGGTTCCCTTTGAGCCGTGGGCCGAACAGCACCGCAGCGCACTCGACGTGGGAATCTTCGCAATCATCGAGCGCGAGATGGCTGCTGCATACTCCGTTGGCGACATTGATCGCGCGATTGACCTTGCACTTCGTGCTGTTCGCATTGATCCAACAGATGGTGGAATGCTCGAGCACTTGGCGTTGCTGCTTGAGGAGAGTGGTTCCATTGCTGGTGCTCGGAGGGCTGCGGCACGAGCGATCTCAGCGCTGCAAGAGATGGACATTGCGCCAAACCCAGCGCTGCAGCGACTTAGCGCAGATCTGCACCGCGCTCGGCCCGCGCTGCAGCAGTGACTGCAGCGACGGCGGAGAGGATGACAGTGAGTCCGTAGAGCAAACACCAGCCGCACCACGCGCCGATCGCGAATGCTTGAATCGCAATGAGCACGAGTTCAATCGCTGCACCAACCATGGCTGCGAGCACCCAGATGTTGAGCGAGATCGCCGAGCGCGTTCGCAGATAGTGCGTTGAGGAGATGAGGAGGACGAGAGAGCCAACGACGCCGACGAGCGCGATTGGGATCGGCCCAATGCTGGAGTAGACCGATGCCTCTACCTTGGCGCAACCACCAAATGGTCCAAGCGCAGGACCGCAAATCGCCGAAATGCCAGCGAAGCGAATGGCCAAGAGGTAGGTTGCAATGGCGGTCCCAATCGCGGAGATGATTGCGCCGAACCGTACGGCACGCATGTGCTTACGGCTTGAGGGCGGCGTCGATGCGCTTGAAGAGGTCCTCTGCCTTAGGAACACCAGATTGCATCCAGTCGCCGATCTGCAGCGTTGGCGTGCCGGTGACACCAGCAAGGCGGGCCGCTGCGCTCTCCGCTTCGACGTCGGCGCGAACCGTGGCGTCGGCGATGCATGTGTCCCATTGCGTTAGGTCGAGTCCCGCAGCACCGGCAAGGATACGGAGTCGTGGATTGCTAAAGCCGCCTTGGTTCTCGCCGTTCTGATTTTGGAAGAGGTACGCGTGATAGGCCCAATACTTGTTCTGCTTATCGGCGCACACTGCTCCAACGGCAGCGGTGAATGACTCTTCGCCAATAAAGGCGAAGAAGTGATGCTCGATGCGTAGTCGTCCATCCTTGACATATTTCTCATACAGCTGTGATTCGACGCTGTTGCCGTTGGTCCACTGGCCACAGACGGGGCACTGGAAGTCGGTCCACACCTTTAAGGTGACGGGCGCGGTAACGAGCCCGAGGCCGCGACCGGTGGAGAGCTCAGCCGCTGGCGGGAAGTAGGCGGCGACCGGAGCCTGCGGAACAAAGGTGTCGCTCGCGGTCGGCTTGCCGCTGAAGGAGCCCCCGAGGAGGAGCACGACGATCCCAACCCCAAAGACAACGGCGCCCGTCAACAGTGCGTTCTTTACGATGCTCATGAGCGAATCATACCCGTGCAGGCGCCATACCCCTCAATCCACGCCCCCACGGCCCACCACGCAGTATTGAGACTTAGTCTCAATACTGGTACGATGCCCCCATGGCACCAGAGTTGCTCCAGGCGCTTGGCCGGGCGGGGGTTCGCTTGACCGGGCCGCGCCGTGAACTCGCCGCCCTCATCACGCGGCGGCAGGGGCACTTCACGGCCGCCGACCTCCTCGCTGATGCCGAGCAGCGCAAGCTTGGCATTGGGCGCGCCACCGTCTTCCGCCTCCTCGAGCTCCTTGCCGATCGGAACCTCGTAGAGCGGGTGGATCTCCCCGACGGCCGTCACGCGTACGTCCCCTGCGAGCCAGCACACCATCACCACCTCGTCTGTATCTCGTGCGGTGCAATCTCCGAGGTTGATGATTGCGGCATCGATGCCGTGACCGCCGAGGCCGCTCGACGTTCGGGCTTCGAGATCCAGTCACATCGCCTCGAACTCTTCGGTCGCTGCCCAGGATGCCAAAGTACGGATGTGCGCCAGTGATCCGACGCCTACTCCCACTTCTCGCTGCGCTGCTGCTTGCTGGTGCGGGTTGTAACAGCAGCGGCGCATCACCTATGCCGTCATCAACTACGTATCGCGTGATGACGACCACGAGCATCTTTGCCGATTTTGCACGCCTCGCCCTCGGTGATTCCGTGCAGATCGATTCCATCGTTCCGGCCGGAGTCGATGTGCACACCTATGAGCCATCGCCATCCGACGCAGCGAAGATCGCCGCGGCGAACCTGATCGTGATGAATGGGCTAGGACTCGACGAATGGGTGAGTTCTCTCATTGATGCGGCACACAAGGGCGCCAGTGATGTGGTGCGCCTTGGCGAGGGGCTCGACACGTCAGACGCGTGGGTTTACCTAACGTCAGCAACGCCTGGCACGTCGCACGCCGTTGACCCACATATTTGGCTTGACCCAAACGGCGCGGCACTCTACGTGCAGCGCATCGCTGATCGCGTGGCACACGATCGGCCTGAGCTGACTGATGCAATTCACGCCACATCGGCACGTGGCCTTGCGTCAATTCATGCACTCGACGTTGAGGTTGGAGCCCTGTTTGCGGCGATACCGGCAGAGAGCCGCAAGATCGTCACCTTCCATGACGCATTCGGCTATTACGCTCGTGCCTACAAGATTACGATCGTTGGTGTTGCAATTGCGTCGCCCGGTCAAGATCCGAGTGCGCGAGAGATTGCCGCGCTCATTGATGCGATTCGCGCGGCGGGAGTAACGACGGTGTTCAGTGAGATCCAGTTCCCCTCAAAGGTGCTGACGAGCATCGCGGCCGAAACAGGCGCAACCGTGCTGGTTGATCTCTACTCCGATGCGCTTGGCGCGGCGCCTGGCGATACCTACCTTGGCGCAATGCGCGCAAATGCGACAGCGATCGCAGCGTCGATGCAGCGATGAGAACATGTGCGCATGAGTAGTCAGCCACTCGCCATTGAACTCGTTGACGTCACGGCCGGCTACGGTGATCGCGCGGCCGTTACCGGTGTTTCACTGAGCCTTGCGGCAGGGTCGCTCACCGCGATCTTTGGGCCAAATGGTGGCGGGAAGTCCACGCTCCTAAAGTGCATCGCTGGGCTGATGCAGCCGTGGAGTGGCAGCGTGCAGGTACTCGGATCCGCCGTTGGCGTGCACGCGAAACGCGTGGCATATGTGCCGCAGGCTGAGCAGGTGGACTGGAGTTTCCCGGTCTCAGTTGGCGAGGTGGTGATGATGGGTCGTACGCCGGCGCTCGGGCCACTCGGTCGACCTGGCGCAGCCGATCACGCTGCGGTTGCTGATGCGCTCGCGCGCGTTGATATGGTCGACCTTGCGCAGCGCCAAATCGGCGAACTCTCGGGTGGTCAGCGTCGCAGGGTCTTCTTGGCACGTGCGATCGCCGCCGATCCAGAGATCTATCTCCTCGACGAGCCTGTCACGGGCGTTGACCCCACGACGCAGGAGAAGATCATGAACATCCTGGACGCCGAGGCGGCGCGCGGTCGCACGGTCGTTGCCACCACGCATGATCTTGCCTGCGCCGCGCAGCGCTTCCACGATGTGGTCGCCCTCGCTGGTCGCGTCGTTGCCCACGGCCCAGCACAACTTGTACTCGATCAGGGGGTTCTAGAGAAGACCTATGGCGGCCACCTCGTGCCACTCGCCGGCGGTGGTGTGGTGCTACTCGATGACCCACACCACTCCCACGGCGCACATGAGGGCCACGAATGAACCCGCTCGATATTCTCCTTACGCCGCTCGGCTACGACTTCTTTGTTCGCGCCCTAATCGCGAGTGCGCTCGTTGGTGTCGCCTGTGCCATCGTTGGATCGTTCGTCGTACTCAAGGGGATGAGCTTCATCGGCGACGCCGTCAGCCACGCCGCCTTCCCTGGCATCGTGATCGCCTACCTGATTGGGGCGCCGATCATCCTAGGAGGTGCGATTGCGGCCATCGGCACTGCGCTCGGCATTGGTGCAATTACGCGCCGCTCTGGGCTTCGATCCGACGCCATCATTGGTGTTCTCTTCGCCGGCATGTTCGCGCTTGGCGTTGCGATCTTCTCTTCAATCCCAAATTATGTTGGTGACCTCTTTCACTTCCTCTTCGGCGATGTGCTCGGCATTAGCGTTGGCGACCTGCTAGCGCTCACCCTGCTTGTGTTTGGTCTGCTACTTGTGCTGCGCCTCTTGTGGAAGGAGTTGCTCTTCAGCACCTTTGATCCACTCGGCGCCGGTGCAGCTGGGTTACCGGTTCGACGCCTCGACGACCTGTTACTGATCCTGATCGCCGTAACGATCGTGATCAGCCTGCAAGCGGTTGGCATCGTGCTGGTGGTTGCCATGATCACCACGCCAGCGGCAACTGCTCAACTCGTCGTGAAGCGATTCACCGCAATGATCCAGGTGGCCGCACTTATCGGCGTCTCTGCTGCGGTTGTTGGGCTGTACCTGAGTTATTCGCTCGACATCGCCTCTGGTGCAGCAATCGTCATCTTGGAGACACTGCTCTTCCTGCTGGTGCTTGCCGGTACTTCCATTCAAACTCGCCTCTCCGCCGCAAGGGGAGCCGCACGAGGCGCAGCAAAGAGCTAAATCGCCGCTAGCGCAGTCCTGCGAACAGGTCAGACTCTGGAAGTGCCGGTGACTCGGTAAGGCGGTTTCCGATCAGTCGATACTGCTCATACGCGCCAAGATCAATGTAATCCTGCTCGGTCAACATGAGCAGTGGCCCGTCGCTCTTGATCTGCGTGGCGTGTGCTTGAATCGCGCGACGCTTTGCGGCGAGGTGTTTTGTGATGTCAACGCGCGTCGTGATCAGCTCGTCTGGGCAGGCCATTGCCGCGCGCCACTGGCGCCACTTCTCGAGCTCTTCTGGAGTCGACTCCTTTGGCTCGCTCCACCACGATTCGATGCCCCGCGATTCGAGAAGGGCCAACACCTTGTCGCGCTGTGAGTCTGGCGTGCGCACTTCGTACAGTTTCTTCGGCGTCCACGCCGGTCCAGCTTCTGGCCGCCACGCTGGATCACCAGCAACCTCCCATGCCCGACGAGCAACGCGCGCGGCGGCAATATGGTCGGGGTGGCCGTATCCACCAAAGTCGTCGTAGGTTGCGATCACGTCGGGCTGCACACGCCGAATAATGCGCACGAGGTGCTCAGCTGTGCCGTCGAGATCGTTGGTGCTGTGCTGGTGATACGAACGCGGATCCTCGTTCCCTGCGTCGCCAACCATGCCTGAGTCGCGGAAGCCGAGGTTCTCAAAGTGCGTGACGCCGAGTGCCGCCATGGCGGCGGCAATCTCGCCCATGCGGGTTTCGCCAAGGCGTTCGTGCGCTTCAGGGGTGTCCCACTCCGGAATGACGATCTCACCGAGTTCGCCGCGGGTGCCGGTCACCACGTAGGTATCGGTGTTGGCGCTGTGGGCGGCGGCGTAGGTTGCGAGGGTTCCGCCCATGCTGATCGTCTCGTCGTCGGGGTGGGCGTGTACCGCCATGAGAATCAGTCGGCCGCTGCTATCCATGCCCTGATCGTACGCGCACAGGGCGGAGTGGGTCGGCTACCCTGACCCTACGCGGCGAGAGGCGCCGCACGAGGGAGGTGCCTGATGGGAGCAACCGATCCAAAGGTCCAGCGCTGGGCACTGATCCTGGGCGCCTCAAGCGGCATCGGCGAGGCCACCGCACGCCTGGCGGCCGAAGCTGGCTACAACATCTGCGGCGTCTACCTAGGCCGTTCCCGAGGCGAGAAGCTCGATGCGGCGATCGCCGCCGTGAAGGCGACCGGCGTCGAGGCCCTCTACATCCGCGGCAATGCCGCCGACGACGAGAAGCGCGGCGAGGTCATCGTCCAGCTGGCCGAGAGGTTCGCCGCGGCCCGCGCAGCCGGCCTCACTCCACAGCTCGGGATCGTCGTGCACTCACTGGCCTTCGGCAGCCTGCAGCCATTCCTTCCAGACGGCGAGACGCCGCTCATCACCCGGAAGCAGATGGATATGACCTCTGACGTCATGGCGCACTCACTCGTCTATTGGACACAAGATCTGTACGCAGCGGGCCTTATCGGCAACACGACCCGTATCTTCGCCACCTCTTCAGAAGGCGCCTCGAAGGCAGTGCCGATGTATGGCGCCGTCTCTGCGGCGAAGGCCGCCGTTGAAGCCCACTGCCGCCAGCTCGCGCTAGAGCTTGCGCGCCTGGTGCCAGGCGCAACCGTGACGGCACTTCGCCCAGGCGTCGTCGATACCCCGGCCCTTCGCAAGATTCCAGGAAGCCAAGATTGGATCGACGTCGTCATGAAGAAGCATCCAGGGAAGCGGCTCACCACTCCCGACGATGTTGGCAACGCGATCGTTGCCCTCTCGGCACCAGGCATGCACTGGGTCACGGGCAACACCATCACGATTGATGGCGGCGAGCAGATCGCCGGGGGCTGATCCGTTAGAATCCCGTATCGCCGCGCCAGCGGATTCGATACGCGAGGTACCACGCAACTGGAATTGCGAAGGCCAAGATGCTCAAGATTGGGCTGCTCGTTATTAGTCGTACGAGCCCAGCGAGCACAGCACTCAAGCCAACAAGTGATTGGCCGCCATCTGGGTACCTATGTCGCGCTAACCGCCAGGCTGGTGCCAGAAGTACCGCCGCGCCAAAGATGAGCCATATCGGGGCTGCAGCGACTGACACGAGGTCGACCAGCACCTCTACAAAGAGCGCTGCTATCCCCACCGCTATTACGCCGGCAACCAGTCCGATTCGCGGAAGTACTCGGCCCCGAACCGGTATTCGAGAACGAAGTGAGGAACCTCGCGCAACTTGCGAAGGGAATACAAGTAGCTGCGCAACGAGCGCACGGTTCGCCTGGACCACTAAGCGACGCTCTACAAAAGTGCGCCGCACAATAATCGTCAACAACATCAGCATCCAACCGATGTGGTGTCGAAGCAAAGTGCGCTTGATTGAGCCGATTGGAAGCTGGCTGGCTGCTACGTGCGCCGCTCCACGATGCCTTCTGCCTAGCTCGCGAACAGGCTCGCTCGTGCTCGTTGCAACTTTCACTTGAGATAAGCCGAACGCGGTGCGGATGGCACGGATGCCGGTCGCATTGCTCTCATGCTGTCGATAGAACGCGAGCGGCTTATCGATGCGCGTCACCCCACCATATGCAGCTCCAACAAGGGAAAACCAGTGGTCGTGAAATCTTAGTGGCTCTGGTATGGAAGGGTGAAGCTTGGTCAGTTTGGAATCAACCACCATCGTAAAACCCGTAAGGATCGGATGAATAATGATCTCTTCAATGGTAAGTTTTGCTTTCATGATGGGGATGAATGAGTATATTGTCTCGCTCAAGACAAGATCTTCATTGAAGATGTATGAATCTGAAGCGACGACCGACATTGGACCAGATATAGTGATCGCAGCAACACCTTCGGCAATCTTTTCAGGTAGCCAGATGTCGTCTTGATCGGCAAATGCGATTAGGTCAACGTTTTTCTCTGTAGCGAAGGCGATAGCCTTTTCAAAGTTTCTCCTTGCGCCTAATCGCTCTTCGTTCTCGACCCAGGTGAATCGAGCATCATGAAAGAACGGCTGGAGTCTGGGATGGTCTCGGATGTCACGTAGGGGCGAATCAATAGTGATAATGCAAATCCATTCCGCGTGGGTCTGCGCGACGATTGAGTTTAGTTGCTCAGCGAACCAGGTCGGATTCGGCTGGTATGCCGCGAGTGCAATCCCTACGGTGCGCGGATCCCACGGCTCGTGTTTGCCTCGTACACCCATGCTCTTAGCGCTCAGTGCTCAGGTATTCGGCAAGGGTTTGCATTGCGCGATCACGATCAGAGAGGTGCGGATGCTCAATTGGCCATGGAATTGCCAGGGTTGGGTCGTTCCAAATGATGCCCCGCTCGCCGGTGGACGAGCGGTGCTGGTCAACCTTGTACAAGACCAGGGCTGGCTCGCTCCCAACCACCGCAAACCCATGGGCGAATCCAGGGGGAACCCAGAGCGACTCGCCTCCGTCTGCGGAGAGCTCCGCCGCGACGTGCTGCCCGTAGGTTGGGGAGCCTGGACGAATGTCTGCGGCAACGTCAAAGATCCGGCCCTGGACACAACTCACGAGCTTCCCCTGCCCTGGCCCAACCTGGAAGTGAAGGCCTCGCAAAACCCCTGGGGCCGAGAGTGAAAGGTTGTCCTGCACAAATCGCACGTCGAATCCGGCATCCCGCAGGTTCGTCTCGTTATGCAACTCGGTAAACCAACCGCGAGAATCCGCAAAGCGATCGCGCGTAATCAAGAGCACTTCAGGAATGTGCATGGGTTCAATTCTCACGAGCGCACCGCCCGCACTGCAATCGGCAGTGACTCTTCCCACGAACCAAGATGCAATCCCAACGCCACTGATTGGGCACAGTCAAGAACGCAATGCAGTGGCCGTTGTGCTGCGGAAATGTACGCGTCGGAAGAAATGTCTATCACTGGAACCGCACCTCTCAGCACGCCTTCGGCCACGCCAACGTCGATGATGGTTCGTGCAAATTCGGCTCGGCTTATAGCCCTCCCGCTTGCCAAGTGAATAATCCCCCCTGCAATGCTTGACGCTAGATCCGCATCTTGCGTGAGCCGTAACGTGGCTTGTGCAAGCGCTGGCGCAAAGGTGGGGCTGCCGCACTGATCAGCAACCATTGACAACGATGATTTTGTTGCAGCAAGTTGCAACACCTTGCGCACAAAGTCATTGGAGTTTCCGCCATACACCCACGACGTACGGACGACCAGACCTCGTGGGTATGCCTCCCAAACGGCAATCTCTCCTGCTCGCTTTGACTCGCCGTATGCGTTGAGTGGTTCCGTTTGGTCACCTTCACGCCATGGCTTACCGTTGCCACTCGGAAAGACGTAATCCGTTGAGTAGTGCACAAATGGGATGCTGCGCTCCGCAGCCCATGCTGCAGCCCAGCCCGCTGCATCTCCGTTTACTGCAAATGCAAGGTCTCGCTCGCTCTCGGCGCGCTCTACATTGATGTACGCCGCTGCATTAATCAGCGCGCATGCAGGTCCCGCGTTGTTGAGCGCGCTGACGAGCTCGGAACGGACGGTAATGTTTGCTTCTCGGCGTGTGATGCCAACACCTGCGTCACCGAGTTGCGCCATAAGTGCCGAGCCCACCTGCCCAGCTGCACCGAGGACAATCGTGCGTGGGGTTCCATTCATCTCGCGATCGCCTCCGCCACTGAACGCA
The DNA here is from genome assembly GCA_040397175.1 of Candidatus Limnocylindrus sp. Lineage (GTDB taxonomy): Bacteria > Chloroflexota > Limnocylindria > Limnocylindrales > Limnocylindraceae > Limnocylindrus. Next base: position 126,878 of record JBBAWM010000003.1, read on the forward strand.
GGCGCTGCGCATACGCCTCAGATGGTGTCTGCTCCACAATGTCGAGATAGGCGTCACGATCAATGTAGCCGCGTCGATAGGCAGCGATCTCGACGTAACCAAATTCACTGGCTTGTTCGCGCGTTGCAGTTTGCACTGCAATCGCAGCGGAAACAAGAGCATCTGGTGTTCCAGCGTCAATCCACTGCACATCTTCTGAAATCACGACGTGGCGCAACTGACTGGCCTGCAGGTACGCCGCATTGATGTCGGTAATTTCGAGCTCGTTGCGCGCGGAGCGTGGCAGTTGCTCGGCAATTGATACGACGTCCGGGCCATAGGTATAGAGCCCGGTGATGGCGAGTCTGGACCGTGGCGCTACGGGTTTTTCAACGATCGACATGATGGCTCCATCTGGGCCAATTTCGGCAACGCCAAAACGCTCAGGGTCGGGCACCTCCTTCAGGTAGATCTGAGCGCCTCCCGAAAAGGTTGCGAGGTTTTCCGCAATTCTGACGCTCATCTTTTCGCCAATGAACATGTTGTCACCAAGAATCAGGGTGACCGGCTGATCTCCAATGAACTCCTTGCCGATCAGAAAGGCCTCGGCAATTCCGCCCGGATTCGGCTGCTCCGCATACGTGAGCGTGAGGCCAAGGTGGGCTCCGTCCCCCAGGAGAGCCTGGATGGCAGGCAGGTCGCGTGGGGTGCTAACGATCAGGATCTCGCGGATGCCGCCGGTCACGAGGGTCCAGATTGGGTAGTAGATCATCGGCTTGTCGTACACGGCGAGGAGCTGCTTGCTTACGCTCTTCGTGGCTGGGTAGAGGCGACTCCCACCACCGCCGGCGAGCACGATCCCTCTCATGCATTCACCGCAGCAGATCCCTGCGCGCGAACACGCTCCACGTGCCAGATCACCGTAGCCTTAAGTGCCTCAGCGAACTGATGCTGTGGAGCGTAGCCAAGCTCGCTCTCAGCCCGCGCACCATCAATCGCATATCGATAGTCATGTCCGAGGCGATCCGCCACAAACTTGATCTGCGACGCGTACGACGCGCCGTCGCTTCGTGGCGCAACCTCGTCGAGAATCTGACAAATCTCGCGAGCGAGCGCAAGATTGGAACGTTCGTTTCCTCCGCCGAATGCATAGTGGCCACCGGGAACGCCACGCTCAAGTGCCTGTATCACGCCACTCACGTGGTCTTCCACGTAGATCCAATCACGAACATTTGTGCCGTCTCCATAGATTGGAAGGGTTTCTCCAGCGAGTGCTCGGTGCACGAGATTTGGAATGAGTTTCTCGGGGTATTGGTACGGGCCGAAATTGTTGGTGCAATAGGTTGTAATCGTTGGCAAGCCGTACGTGTGGTGCCATGCCGAGACGAGGTGGTCGGCCGCCGCCTTTGATGCTGAGTACGGTGAACGTGGGTCATATGGGCTCTCTTCTGTAAAGTGACCGGTTTCGCCAAGGCTTCCAAACACTTCGTCAGTAGAGATCTGTATAAATCGGAAGCGCTGCGCGTCGTCCGCGCTTAGCTGTTGAAAGCGCGCGAGTGAAGCGTTCAGAATGGAATACACGCCCAGGATATTGGTTTGCATAAAGGATTCGGGGTCGGCAATAGAACGATCGACATGTGATTCAGCGGCAAAGTTAACGACGGTATCAACGGCGTGACGCTGTAGCAGTTCAGCAACAAGCGCCGCGTCTGTAATGTTCCCTCGCACAATCTCTATGTCGCTGCGTCCGGCGAGCGACGTTGGATCTGCCGCATACGTCATTGCATCAAGTACAACAACACGGTTACCAGCGCTTGCTGCGCGCTTTGCAAAAGCGCTGCCGATAAAACCAAGCCCGCCGGTCACGAGCAAAGATCGCTGGTTTGTTGTGGCAGGCATGTTCATAGCTAAATCACGGTGCCGAGGAGCTTCCGTACGTTTTCCGCCGCCTCAACGAGCACTGGGGTCTCATCATCCGGTGTCAGCCCGGTGAATCGTGTCTCAACCCCAAGTACGCCAGCCCACACCTGCTCTTGACTATCGTCTGGATTATCGTGCACCCCACCCGAGCGGATCTTCCCGGATGCTTCGGTGATCGTCATACCGAGTAGTGTCGTGGCCTTCAGCTCCTGATCGGTAGAGGCGCGTAAGTCAGCGGAGCGACCAGGCACGAGCTTGTCGACGAAGGCGTCCAGCTGCACGACCTTCTCGGCACCAGTGATCTCTTCACAGACGCCGAAGAGCGTCGCCGAGCGATAGTTAAACGAGCTATCGAATCCGCTACGTGCCAACACGATGCCGTCGGTCAGGTGAATAGAGACCGATACCTCGGTCCCAATGACCGACTTCAGGAAGCGGCTGGCCGCCGAGCCGTGCCAGTAGAGGCGGTCGCCATCACGCCAATGCGCCGTTGCGGTGGCGTGCGGGCGGCCATCGAGGAGGTAGGCGACGGTGCAGGTGAGGGCGGCGTCGACCACGGGGTAGATGTCAGCCCGCTCGTAGTGCCCACGCTCAGGGAGTCGCCGAACGCGTGTGCGCTCACTAGGCGGGAAACCATCGGTTACAGGGATCTCACGAGGCATGCCGCCATCGTAGGCGAGCAGCGATTCGTTGAGGGAGGATCAGGTTTCCTGGCGGACCCGACCGGATTCGAACCGGCGATCTCCAGCGTGACAGGCTGGCATGTTGGGCCGCTACACCACGGGTCCGCGACAGGACTGCGAAGCCTACCAGAGGGGGTAGGATCCGACTATGGGATATGGGGCGGACGCAGCATCACGAGGCGGCGGGGCCGGCCGTATCGACCTGCGCTCCGACACGGTGACCCACCCTACCCCAGAGATGCGCCGCGCCATGGCTGAGGCGGAAGTCGGCGACGACGTCTTTGAGGACGACCCGACCGTCGCCGCCCTTGAGCAGCGCGCCGCAGACCTTCTCGGCAAGGAGGCGGGTCTCTTTGTCGCTTCGGGCACCATGGGGAACCTCGTCTCGGTCATGGCCCACGTGCCACGCGGCGGCGAGATCATCACCCCCGCAGAAGGGCACATTCCAAACGACGAGGCGGCCAACTACGCGGTGGTCGCCGGCGCTGGTCTTCGCACCGTCCGAGAGAACTCCAACGGTGAGATGCCGATCGCCGATGTGATTGACGCAATTCAGGACGCATCCGATCCGCACAGCGCGATCACCTCACTCGTCATCGTCGAGAACTGCCACGCGCATACATTTAGTCGGCCGATTACACCCGCGTACATGCGCGAGCTTCGCGCGGCGCTGAAGCCGCACGGTATTCCGATCCACGTCGATGGCGCGCGCCTCTTCAATGCGGTTGTTGGGCTCGGCGTCTCTGCACGTGAGCTCGCTGCCGATGCTGACAGCGTGACCTTCTGCCTTAGCAAGGGTCTCGCTGCACCGATTGGCAGTGTTGTCGTTGGCAGCAAAGAGTTCATCTGGAAGGCGCGACGCGCGCGCAAGTTACTTGGCGGCGGCATGCGACAGGTGGGTGTGCTTGCGGCTGCCGGCCTCGTCGCACTCTCTGATGGACCAGAGGGCACGGTGAAGCGACTTGCCGAGGATCACGTCAACGCACGTCGCCTGGCGACCGAGATCGCAGCGCTGCCGGATGTGATCTCCCCAGGACATAATGCGCAGCGAGAAGGCGAGCGGCTGGACCCTTCGCGCGTCGTCACGAATTTTGTGATCTTTAAGGTTACTGGCGGCATCCCGCGCCGCACACGTTTCCTTGACGCGCTAGAGAAGCGCGGCGTGCTGATGGTTGCATACACGCACGGACAGATTCGTGCGGTAACGCACTACGGTATTGGTGATGATGAGATCACCAAGACGATCGCGGCGACAGCTGCAGCACTGACCGAAACCGCGTAGCGCTGCGCAGCCGATGCGCATTGTTCCGTCTATCGATCTTGAGAAGGGTCGCTCTCGCGTTGTCTTTTGGCCTGGCGCCGCTACGGGTGTTGGCGCACCAACAGATCAGCCAGCGCGCATTGCGCGTCACTTCGTTGATCGCGGTGCAACGCTGATTCATCTTGTGGACTTTGATGGTGCTCGTGCAGCGGCGCCAATCAACATTGAATCAATTGGCGCAGTTGCTAGCCTCGTCGCAACTCCACTACAGGTTGCTGGCGGGCTAGAGTCGCCTGAGGCTATTCGTATTGCGTTTGCAGCGGGAGCAACGCGGGCAGTGATCTCTCTCGCGCTGATTGATGAGCCGGAGCGTCTCGCCGCATGTATCGCTGCCGCGGGTGATTGGCTCGCTGTTGGTTTTGATCCACGGCCGGATCGGATCGCGTCGTTCAACTGGAAGCGCTCGGCGACCCCAACAGCGGAGAGCCTCATCGATGAGCTCGCTGCGGCAGGGGTGACACGCATCGTGCTGAGCCACGGTGGTAACGCGAGCGAGAGCGCGGCGTTCGCTAATCTTGCGGCACGTCAGCCAGGGATGGAGCTGAGCGTTGCGGGTGGGGTGAGCGACCTTGATGGCGTGCGCCGACTCCGCGATGCTGGGGTTGCCAGCCTCATCTTGGGCGAGGCGCTCCTCTCGGGCGCGATCGATTTTGAGGAAGCCTCAAGAATCTCTGACCCTGCGCTGTAGCGCGCACATGCTGCGCACCTCGCTTAGACTCCCCCGCATGGCAACAGCAAAGCGCATCAACGAACCGCTCGCGCTGAGCCCCCTCGCGGGGCTCGGTGCCGTCATCCTCACGGGCGTCCTCTGGGGCACGATCGGCGTTGTCACTGGCCAGCTCAAGGCGGCCTTCCCTGGCGCTGATGGGGGTCCGAGCACGCTTAGCTCCCTCGTGCTTGTTGTCGTACGCCTTGCGATCACCGCCCCAGCCGCCGCCATCACCGCGCGCCTCTTGCTCGGCCGCGGCGCCTTCCGCCTCCCTAGTCGAATGCTTGCACTCGGGTTAGGGCTCGGACTCGTCCAAGCGTTCTTCCAGTACGCCTACGTAGAGGCGGTAACGAACGCTGGCGTTGGCATTGCCACGGCGATTGAACTCTGCCTTGCACCGGTACTAGTCGCCGCGCTGAGCATCGTCCTACTCCGCGAGCGGCCCGATCGCATGATCATCGGTGCAATCGTTTTTGCCGCGATCGGCACCATTGTGATTGCTGCAAATGGCGCGGTCCCCGGGAAAGAAGCCACATTCCAGGTAGGCATCATCTGGTCGCTCGCCTGCATGGTCGGCTATGCCTCATACATCGTGCTCGTGCGTCAACTCGCTGCAGGCATTCATCCGCTGGAACTTGTCGCACTCGCTGCCACTGGTGGCTTCGCCGTGCTCGCAGCGGTGTCAACTGTTGTTGGAGTAAAGCTTCCTGATCTCGCCGACAAGGATCTCCTCATTCCAGGTCTGCAGTTTGCCTACCTCGCACTCATTGCAACGTGTCTCGCCTACGCGCTCTTCGTTTCAGGGGTGCGCGCAACAAGTGCCACTACCGGCTCACTTGGCGCACTCGCCATGCCGCCAACAGCAACAATCCTCGCTGCGGTATTGCTTGCGCAGATTCCTACGATTGAGACCGTCATTGGGCAGATCCTTTTGATGTCCGCGATGGCAGTCACCATTCTGCGAACCGCTCGCCGCTCCAATTCCTGACGACATGCGCGCAACCGCTGTATCGCTTGCACTTACCGCAATGCTCACGCTCAGCGCGTGTGGTGCCGACACATCACCAAGCCCATCATTAAACGCAACCGGCTGTCCGACCTCTCAGCCTGCAACGCTCAGCGCCGAAGCATCAAACGATATTGCGTTTGAAACATCTCTTGGCACATTTGTGGTGCGGCTTGCAGTGAAGAGCTCGCCAATCGCCGTGAGTAACCTAACCGCACTGGCGAGCTGCCACTTCTACGACAACGTGATTTTCCATCGCATCGCCTACATGGAGAACGGCACGCCATTCGTGATTCAAGGTGGCGACCCAACGGGCACCGGTTCTGGTGGCCCTGGATATTTTATCAACGACGAGCCGGTAACTGGCACCTATCGTCGTGGCGTGATCGCGATGGCGCGTTCAGCCCAGCCAAATTCACAGGGGAGCCAGTTCTTTATCGTGCTTGATGATGCTGCAGCGGTGCCGCTAGAGAACGCTCGGACCTACGCAATCATGGGTGAGGTGATCTCTGGCATGGATGTTGTTGACGCTATCGCAGCGCTGGAGCGCAATGGAGAAGATCGCCCGATTGATCCCCCGGTGATCATCTCGACGACCGTCACCCCCACCGCGCCATAGCGCGGCCGCGCAACTCATCGTTCGCAGGTAAACTCTGCACATCGTCGGCACCAGCCGACCACGCGGCCTCGTGCCGCAGAGGAGAGATGAAATGGCAACCGCCAAGATTGAGACGACTGTTGGTGTCATCGAGATTGAGCTTCTCGACGATGCGGCACCGAAGACGGTTGAAAACTTCGTGACCCTGGCGAAGAAGGGTTTCTACGACGGGGTGATCTTCCACCGCGTTGTTCCCGGCTTCGTGATCCAGGGCGGCGACCCAGATGGCACGGGAATGGGTGGGCCAGGCTACAAGTTCGACGATGAGCCGGTGACCATGGGCTACGCCCGCGGCACGGTGGCGATGGCCAATTCGGGGCCAAACACGAACGGGAGCCAGTTCTTCATCTGCCTCGACGACCTGGCCAGCCTACCGCCGAAGTACACGATCTTCGGCATGGTCACCTCGGGGCTCGCCACGGTCGACGCGATCGCCAAGGGGGCCACGGGCCCAGGCGACCGCCCACTGGAGCCAGTCAAGATGACCACGGTGACGATCGCCTGACCCTCGCTCTCGGCACAAGGTGTGCCAGGGGGGTTGGAATCCGACCCTCCAGGGGGTATTCTCTCCTCAGCTGTTCTTGTTCAAAGACCATGGGTAGGTGGGTTAGGGTAGTCGCTATAGGCGACGTGATAGATGCTCTTTGAGCGTTGCGGGCGGGGCTGACTTGTTCGTCCCACAAGCGGATCGGCTTGAGGCGACTCCTGTCAAAGGGGGTCGCCTCATTTATTTTCCCCTGGATTTACTCGGCGCGGCCCCTGATAGACTCGCCACCCCTCGCGCTCGTAGCTCAGTGGATTAGAGCGTCTCCCTCCGAAGGAGAAGGTCGCAGGTTCGAATCCTGTCGGGCGCACCACACCCAGTAGACTCCTCCCCATGGCTGACCAAGACTTCGTCCCGGTTCCGCTACTGCGACGGCCGCTCTTGCTGGTGGCCGCTGCCGTCAACCTTGGCGCTGTGGTTGTCGGACTCAGTGGCTCTGATGAGCGCCTCTTCTACATTCCAGCGGCACTGGGGCTCCTCTGGTTGATCGCCTACCGCGCACAGCCACGCGAGGGTGTGCGCCGACTGCGTCGCGCTCCGCAAGGATCGATCACCGTGCGACGGCCAGACCGGCCAGCACCACGGCAGCGCACCGAGATGCCGCCAACGCCATCTGGCTTCGCACCATCGGCCGCCGTTGCTGCAGCGCGCGAGCGCGGTGGTGAGCGAAAACCGATTCGACCGGTAGAGATTGGACTTCCGAGCAAGGGTACCGAGCCCGAAAAGAAGCGCCGACGAGGACGTAAGGGTGGCGACGGACCGAACCTCGGCCTTTAACTACGGCGCAATCTTCACCGTTACGAGTGGTGGCCTGTCTAGCGCGAAGCACCGGGCATCCAACCACCCATCGCGAATTGCCTGGCGCTCTTCGGCATCAACGCTCAACTTCCACCGAATCTTCACTGCAACCCAATCCGTGAGGTAGACGCAATTTGCTGACTCAAGGGGAGGAAGCCAGTTCGTTGGATCATCGTCACTCTTTGCTTGGTTCACATTGTCCGTCACGGCACGAAGCGTCCACGGAACGCCAAGATCATTCGCGTACGCCTGCCGGCGTGCAGCAGACCAGTTCCATGCGCCGGATCTCCACGCCTCACCGAGCGCTACGACATGGTCAATGTCGACATCAGAGGCGCGCGTCCAGATTTTGCCGTCGTAGAGGCTGAGCCACTTTCCTGTCGTAACGCTCTTTCCCGTTGAAGAGAAGTGAACGGCTGTAAGTGACTCTGCAATCAGCACCTTTGCCCGAGTGTTCTTTCCGTCGGTGAACGTGATCCAATGTTTAAAGAGCGTGCGGGCATAGCCACCAATGTGCTCCACTGTGATCGGCACGCAGTCGAGTGCGGTGAGGAGACCAAGCTTGGCGTTGTTGCTCTTGCATGCTGTTGCCCCACTCGTTGCCGCAGCTGTTGGGGTTGGCGCGAAAAGCGTGACGCAGAGAACCAGTGCAAGCAGGGCGGCGGTAATACGAGGATTCATCAGGTTACTTTACGCGACGACGTCAAAGAGTGCGCGTACGAGCGCTGTCCCTCTCTCGTCGTGAATGTCGATACGTGCACCGCTCTCGCTGGCGCGAACGGTGCAGCGCACGTCGGCGTCAGTAGTGAGACCAAGGTACTCCAGTCGAATACGGCGGCGTGATGCACTGAGCTGCTGTGGTGCGACGGCGCTCAGCGCCTCTTCGGCAATCTCAAGCCACGCGGCATTGTTTACGTGGCCGAGTGGATCAAAGTCCGCTACGCGAAGTGGAATAGTGACCGTGGTTCCAGTTGAGTCTTCGGTGGGTTCGGCGGGGATCTTCTCGGGGGTGAAGGTTGCGCCGACCTCCTTGACGAATGGTTCAAATTCGGTGGGGAAGCGGACCGGTCGTCCGCTCTGATCGGTCATGACCCAGTCGATGGTGGCATCGGCGATCACGCGACCGGCGGTACCGAAGAGCCGGGTTCGGCGGCGCGCCATCACGTGGCGGAAGCCAACGAGGGCGGTGGTGCCCGTCATCGGCTCGTTGGAGCGGGGCGGTTCGTCGATGAGTAGGTCAACGCTCCGAACGACCCAGCCGACACCGCGCGATTCGTACCAGGCGCGTCCGTACTCCAGCGTTTCGCTGTGCTGCCAGGCGAGATCTTGAGCGTGGCGGAGCACGGCGGCGGCGCGCATGGTTCCAGCGCGGCTGCACTCATCGAAGCGCACGGAGCGCCCCTCGTCGCGGTAGCGGGCATGCTCGGGGAGGCGCGCCTCATCGGGGGCAAGACCAGGGGTGAGTCGCTCGTTCATATTCACCCGGCCGCCAGCCGTCCAAGGGTTTCGAGGGTGATGAAGCGCGTCTTCTCGCGTGGAGCTCGCACGATGCCAAGACGTGCGGCAACGATCGCGGCGGTATCGAATGCCACCACACCGATGGCGATGCGCGCGCTACTACCAGCGGCGCGGATACGGGCATCTTCAAGCTCAGCGAGCAGGCTGGCGTCGATGCCGCGAGCGCCCCACTTGCAGTCCCAGAGCTCGGGGATCGGGCCAGCTTCGACGGTGACGTCGAACGGGTGTGGGTCCGCAGAGACGCCGTCAATGGCAAAACGCCGCTCACGCCGTACCAGTCGGTCGGCATCATTTGCGAGCACCGGGCGCCGTCGCAGCATCTCCGCAGTGGTTGCCTCAACAACCGCGCCACGATATTGCGCATTTGACGCCTGCGCCTTGCCGCCAATTGCTAGGGCGCCCACCACCAGTGGATCGGTGGTGCTGCGATGTGATGGAAGCGCAGCGAAGAGTGCTGCGGCCCCACTCGCCGTTGGCTCAGGATCATTCATGATTGCGCGCGCAATCAGGCGCTCGGCAGGTGTGGCGTTCGCAATCGCTATTGCGAGTGGACGCAGGATCGGATCAGCTTGAATACCGGAATAGACCACCGCGCGTCCATCGCGTGGCGCGTCACTAAACGAGATCCCCGCAGGAATGCGCGCGGCAACCGTTGCGCCGATACTTTGCGGAACGACATCCTTCGGCAGACTTGCAGGATTCAGCGTTGCGGCGAGGAGTGTCAGGGCAAGGCGCGGCTGCATCCCGATCCAATCGATTGCGCGGTGTGGATCGTTTGTAGTAACGACGCGCTCGACGCTTGCGGCAAGGGATGCCAGTGCGGCCATCGCAGCAGCGGGAAGTGCACGATCACCGATTGCGGTAATCGCTCGATTTAGCTCCTCTTCGCCAAGTGTTGAGACGACGTTCGTGTGATCAAGCGCGTCTGCAACCTCTTCGCCGAGTGCCACGAGTCGCGCGAGTAGATCTCGCTGATTCGTGAGTGCGGTGCCGCTCATAGCGTTGGCCAGCTCAGCGCAGCCGCATCAAGCAGTAGTTCAGGATTCCCATTGCGGCGAAGTGCATTGAGCGCCTTATCGATGGTGCGCAGCGCTTCGCCCCACGTTGCTGTTGGGAGCCGGTATGCAACGGCCTCAATCTCTGCGCGATCTTCAGGAAACGCAATCTGCTCGACGGCACCAGCGCTGACCAGTGCAAGATCCCGCGCTACGCCGCGCCAGAGGCGTAGGAGTGCCGTTGCTGCCGCGCGACGCTCTGCAGGGGTTGGCTTTGCACTGCGCTTCGCTGGGCTCTTCTTCTTCGGCTCAGTGACGACATCTGACACATCGTCGCTCCCATCGTCACCATCGCCGTCATCGCCTGCGTCACCGTCGTCGGCTCCCGCAACGAGGATCGCGCGCGCGTCGGCGACGAGCGCACCCAGCTGGCCGAGGCGTACGTGCGGTGGTGTTGCAGCAAAATCAAGGATCTGCCGCCGAATTTGCGCGTGCGCACGAGATGCATCGCCAGTCGCCTCGGCGTCGATCAGTGGCCCGGGCCGGCCCGACGACATGCGCAAGAGGCGTACCGCCGTTGGCGCGTCGACGCCGAGCCGCTCAGCGAGTAGCTCGCTCGCCTGGTTTGCATTGGGAAGTCCAATGCGAATGACGGCGCAGCGGCTGCGAATGGTTGGCATGAGTCGAGAATCTTCAGCGGCCGCCAAGATCACGTGCGTTCGAGTTGGTGGCTCCTCCAGCGTTTTGAGGAGCGCGTTTTGTGCCGCCTCGTTCATGCGATCGGCGCGTTCGATGAGCGCGATGCGGCGGCCACCTTCTACGGAGAAGAGAGCGAGGCCAGCGGCCAGGGCGCGAATGGGCTCAATGCCGATCTCGTCTGAGGCGCCAGTTGGCGAAATGAGCACGAGGTCCGTATGGCTCCCTGAGGCGATCAGGCGGCACGAGCGGCAGGCGCCACACGGGCCACTGTCGGCCGGCTCGCCACACATGAGGGTTGCGACGGCATCGCGCGCGAGCGTGCCCGCTCCCGCACCGCGCGGCCCGACGATGAGCAGGGCGTGCGGTGGTGCCTCGGCGAGCAGTGCGGCAAGATGCGCCGCAGCGTCATCGTGGCCACGGGTTGCAAAGCGGGCTGGGCGACGCGCAGGGTGAGCGGCGTCAGGCGGCGTTGAGACCGCCCGCGCCATCTCGTTAGGCTCCCTTGCTCCCCTTAGCCTTCGGCCGCGTGGTGCTCTTCTTGGCGAGGGCAACCTTTGCGGCGGGCTTGGCGGCACCGCGTGCAGCAGGCTTTGCTGCGGACTTGGTCGCAGGCTTCGCAGCACTCTTTGGTGCCGGTCGACCACCTCGCGAACGGCCCTTGCCGGTCACTGGTGCCTCTTTGCCGTTGAATGCCGCCGACTCGCTTGCCGTTCGGCCGGTCGCCTGCAGTTGGGACTGCAAGAGCGCGGCCACATCTGGTGAGACATCGCTGATGCCATCATCGGCATCGTTGTAGCTCGCGCTCGAACGAATCGTGTCGTCCTTATGTGAACGAGCGACCTCGTCAGCGATGCGCGATGGGCCAGAGCCGAGCTGCTGGCGCGCAGCCCGCACTGGTCCGCGACCCTCTGAGCTTCGTCGCTCGGTGGCGAGATATTCAGGAACGCCGCCTGGCGCTCCATCATCTGCGTCATCAAGCGTCATCGTCTCAATGCCGTCGAGTGAGTCTCCGCCGACTCCACCGCGACCACGACGTCCACGACCACCGCGACGGCGGCGACGACGTGGGCCGTCCTCACCGAATGCGGCAACGCCTTCGTGATTATGTTGTGATGGTTCAGCGCCTGCGGCGAGATCGTCCGGACCGAGATCATCAAGCGTGAGTGTCTCAATTGAATCAGCATCGATCATCGTGTCGCCAACGCGAATGGCCGACGAGCGGCGCACCGGTGTGCCAGTGCGTGGTGCCGCGGTACGGCCACCACGTCCGCCACGAACTCGTTCACGCTCTGGAGCTGCGCCAACGCGACGTGGTCGTGCTGGTGCCTCGGACTGCTTGTCGGGAACCTCGGTCATGGAGAGGTCCTCTTCGCCCTCAGCGGCCACGCGACGGCCGCTTCGCGCGCCCGCCTCCACCTTGGCAATTGTCGTGATCTCGATGAATTGGTCGGCAACCTCGACGAGGTCGCTGCTGGTGTTGGCGCGGAAGCTCACCACCTCAACGCGCACGCCCATGTCTTGCACCGCGCGAATTGCCGGTGCGAAGTCACCGTCGCCCGAAATGACAACTGCGATGTCGAGCTTTGGCGCCAGGCGCACAAGGTCGACGACGAGTTCAATGTCGAGGTTCGCCTTAAAGCGACCGTCGCCATACTTGCGCACATCCTTGCTGACAACCTTGTAGTTGTTGCGCGCGAGGAAGTTGTGGAAGGCCTTCTGGTTCTCGTTGTCTGGATCGAGACCGGTGTAGGCGTAGGCGCGAACGAGATCGCGATTCGCCGTAAGGGTCTTTAGGAGCGTGACGTAATCGATGTCAACGCCTGCAGCCTTTGCTGCGTAGAAGACGTTTGCGACGTCTACGAAAATAGCGACATTACGTGCCATTGCTTTGTACCTCTGGTTTCTTAGTAGATAATGTGGCGTGCGCTGCTACGACGGGGCTGGGCCGGTATCGGCCTCCTGCCCGCGCGTCGGAGCGCACGGCTGCACCTACACACCCTAGCAGGTTGGGGGTGGCGCCCCGCTGTTGAGCACGAATCGTGCTTAGCGGTCGTCTCGAGCGTCGACGATCTGCGCCACGCCCGAGATCCAGACCCCCAGCGCGATCAACGTGATCCAGAGGCCAGGTGCGTGGTCGACACCGAAAACAGAGGAGAGGGGAAGGTCGTACCCAGTTGCGGTCACCGCTGCCCCGATGAGTGTGGCGATAAAGCCGAGGGAGGCGACGCTCACCAGCCCCACATGGACCGGCCACCAGTCGAATCGAAGCTGCTCGCCAAAGGCATCGGGGGCGATCAGCAGGAAGAGTGTGGCGAGGGCAACGAAGAACCCAGCCGCTCCGTAGGTGTCGAAGGCGTTCCCCACGGTTGCGGGCACGCCAGGGGCGGCGAGGGTCCACCAGGCGGGCAGCGCGCCGAGCACTACGCCTGCGGCCCCGATGCCGCTCAGGCGTCGACCACTGCTGCGCCGGAAGAGATCCCCTGAGGTCGACTGAATGCGGCCGATCGGCTTCATCCAGCTACTCCTTGCCGAGGATTGATGCGTACATGGATGGCTTCAGCACGCCGACGTACGGCAGGTTGCGGTACTGCTCACCGAAGTCGAGGCCGTAGCCGACGACAAACTTGTCGGGAATCTCGAAGCCCATCCACTCCACGGGGATCTCCACAACTCGTCGGGCCGGCTTGCTGAGCAGGGTGACGATCTTGATCGAGCGCGGGCTCCTCCCCGCCAGGTAGTTCGTGAGGTAGTTCAGGGTGATGCCTGTATCAATGATGTCTTCGACGATGAGGACGTCGCGACCCTCAATCGTTCCGGAGAGGTCTTTCAGGATGCGCACGGTGCCGCTCGACTCGGTGCTCTTGCCGCCGTCGTACGACGAAACCTCCATGAGGTCAATCTGCACGTTGCCTGGAATGGCGCGCATGAGATCGGCGACGAAGACGATGGCACCCTTCAGCACGCTCACAAGGATGAGCGAATCGTTTCCCGCATACGCCGCGCCAATCTCAGCGCCGAGCTCGCGCACACGCGCGTGGATGGCCGCTTCGGTAATCAGTACCGACTCGATGTCATCGTGCGGGTTCTGGCTCGCCGCCATGGTTGCTCCTCCCGATTTGGCGCCCCCGCTGGGGCGTGCCACTCTGCGACCGAATCGTAGCATCGCAGCGTGATCAGATACTCTCAGGGGGTATGGCAGAACACGTTGGGCATAGCTACACAAAAGACCGCAAGGTCCTCCTTAATCGTCTGCGACGGCTTGAGGGACAGGTGCGCGGGATTGCGCGCATGGTTGACCGCGAGGAGTATTGCGTCGACATCCTGCAACAGACCTCCGCACTTCGCGCCGCGGTCGACGCGCTTGGCCTCCTGATCCTCGAAGACCACATTCGCGGCTGCATGAAAGATGCAGCAGAGAAGGGTGATGCTGAGAAGTCCATCGAAGAGGTGCTCGACGTCGTACGTCGCTCCATGGGCCGACCGGCGCGCGGCGCGACGCCGAAGAGTGGAGCGACGGACTGAGCCCCGACACGACGCCACCTGTACGCACACCGCTCCCCACCGATCCGAGTGTGCTGCCACCCTCCGAGCGCGACACGCTAGAGGAACTTGCACGCCAGTTGACCGCTGCAACACTGCCGGAACTCTCTGATGCAGAGCGCGCCGTCGTTACTGCGCACCTGCGTCTCTTGGACGCATGGAATCCGGCAATCAACCTCACGCGCGTGAGTGATCCACGTGAGCGAGCAACGCGACATTTCCTCGACTCACTCGTTGCCGTCCCGCACATTGAGCACCTGCTCCCCGATGGTCACGGCAAGATCGCCGACCTCGGCTCTGGCGGCGGATTCCCTGGCATACCGTTGGGCGCACGATTGCTCTTACTCCACGACGGCCTCTCGATGACACTCATTGAATCGATCGGCAAGAAGGCGCGCTTTTTGGAGGCGGTGACGACGGCAAGCGGGCTTGCACCGCGGCTGCGCGTTGCCCATGCACGGGCTGAGGATCTGGCGTTGGGTGGTGGTGTTCGCTTCGACGTGATCACTGCGCGAGCAATCGCGCCGCTGGGAGAGTTGATCCGACTTGCAGCACCGATCCTTACGCCAAGGGGCTCGCTGCTGGCCTGGAAGCGCGCGGGAGATGACGTGGACGCAGAGCTCAGCGCCGCCTCCTCCCACATCGGATCCAGCGCGATTGAGGTGATTTCCGTGAACGTCGCTGCGCTCCCGGGGGCGCTCCTGGTGCGCGTTACCCCGCATGAATCTGAACGGGTGCGAGCTCAGGTATAGGATTAGGGCAATAGCGACCGATTAGGAACCCCTGAATCCACGGGAAAGGTGCAGTGAAGCGCGATGACCTCTGACCAGCAGAAGGGGAAGCCCGACTGGCACCACAACCACAATGGCGAAGAGCTCTTCGTTGAGCCTCAGCCCGATCATCTCGTTGCGTCGGAGGCGGGGAGCACCGCCTCAGACCTCGGCGTCGTGGGCGAGGCAACCCACGCCGCGAAGCGGGCGCTCCTGGGCCGACCTCTCTCCAATGCCGAGGAGGGGGAGCAGCGCCTCAGCCGCAAGCTCGCGCTCCCAATCTTCTCGTCGGATGCGATCTCGTCGAGCGCCTACGCCAGCGAAGAGATCCTATTGGTGCTCGCCGGAGCTGGTGCCAGCTTCTTGGTCTACGGGCCAATTGTTGCCCTGGGGATCGGGTTACTGCTCGGCCTCATCGCCATCAGCTACCGACAGGTCTGCTTCGGGTTTCCGAATGGTGGCGGCGCGTACGCGGTCGCTAAGAGCACCTTCGGAACCTGGCCGGCCCTCGTCGCCGCATCTAGCCTGATCGTCGACTACATCCTCACCGCCGCCGTCAGCACCGCGGCCGGCATCGCCGCCATCACGTCAGCTATCCCATCGCTTGCAGGCGTACGTCTCGAGCTTGCTCTCGGCGCGATGGGCCTCCTGGTGTTGGCAAACCTCCGCGGGCTGCGCGAATCGGGTCGCATCTTTGCCCTGCCGACGTACCTCTTTGTTGTCGGCGCATTTGGGGTAATCGGCGTCGGCCTAATCAAGATCATCACCGGCGATCCTGCAGTGACCTGGAGCCAAGGTGTGGTGGTGCAGGCGCAAGAGACTGCAACCATCCTCTTGCCGATCTTGCTACTCAAGGCGTTTGCGCACGGATCTGTTGCGCTGACTGGCACCGAAGCGATCAGCAACGGCGTTGCCTCGTTCAAGAAGCCAGAGGCGAAGAATGCGGCATCGACCCTCGTCGTCATGGCGGTGCTGCTCGGAACCCTCTTTGTCGGTATCTCCCTCATTGCCTTTGCCTACGGAAAGGTGCCGCAAGGCATTGGCGGCGAGACACTGCTCTCGCAGATCGCACGCACCTCATTTGGAAGCGGACCACTCTATGCACTATTCCAAGTCGCAACGACTGGGATCTTGCTCCTTGCGGCGAATACTGGATTCAACGGCGGGCCGCAGCTTGCGCGCATCTTGGCGGTTGATGGCTACCTGCCACGACAGGTTGGCCAGCGTAGTGACCGCCTCGCGTACGGCGCAGGCATCATCATCATCGCGCTCGCGGCGGCGCTCCTGCTCATCGGCACCGATGCAGTGGTCACCGCCCTCGTTCCGGCATACGCCATCGGTGTCTTCGTCGGCTTTACGATTAGCCAGGCCGGCATGGTCTTGCACTGGCGACGATTGCGAAATACAGGGTGGGCTGGGCGCGCACTGCTCAATGGCTTGGGCGCTGTCGTTACAGCCGTGGTCCTGATCGTGATCACCGCTGCCAAGTTCACCGACGGCGGGTACTTGGTATTCATCTTGATTCCGTTGCTCACCATCTTCATGAAGTTAGTGCGTAATCGCTACAACCTGCACGAACGCGAACTCTCGATCAAGCCCGGTGTTGTATTTGATGCGCCACATCGTCCACGCCGCATTCTCGCGCCGTTTGGTGAAATCAATCGTTCGACAGTTCGCGCGATTACGCTCGGTCGAATCCTTGAGGCCGAGAATGGTGAGCTCACCGCGATTCGCGTGGTCTTTAGTGACGATGAGGAGCGCGAGGTGCGCACGCGCTTTGAGACGCTCTTCCCTGGCGTTCGCCTCGTGACGGTTGATTCGCCGTTCCGCGCCATCGTGGAGCCGATCTGCCACTACCTTGATGAGATTGAGAGCGAGGATGAGCACCTGCCAACAGAGGAGCGCCGCATCAATGTAGTGATGATTCCGGAGTACGCCGGCCGACACTGGTGGGATCGCATCCTGCATAACGGCAACGGGAAGCGCCTCCGTGAGACGCTGCTCGGCCGACGCAACACGGTGATCCTCGATATTCCGTACCGCCGCGACCTCGAGTAGGCGCCACCCCCTAACCCCCTCGGACACTCCCCCGTGCCGCGCGCCGTCCCCGCCCCTGTGCCTGCCACCTTGTGGATAACTCTCTTGACAATGGTATTGATAAGGTTGTAGCCTGTTGGGGTGTTGAAGAGCAGGGGTGCCGGGGTCGATCCAGCACGACCGGTCTACGTGATCAGCGTGGCCGCCAACATCGTCTCGGTCCACCCTCGCACGCTGCGCATCTATGAGGACGAGGGCCTGATCTGCCCCTCCCGCACCGAGTCGAACATTCGCCTCTTCTCTGAAAACGACCTTCGGCGGATCCTCTGGATACGACACCTCACACAAGACTTTGGGGTCAATCTCGCCGGCATCAAGCTCCTCTTCGAGCTTGAAGAGCGGCTCGGCGAACGAATCTTGGAGCGACTGTACGAAGAGGGCCAAGCGAACGAGGCGAAGCGAGCGCCGCAGGAAGCGGCAGGAAGGGGACGAGCATGAGTGAGCGAACCGAGCGGGAGATTCAGGCAGACCTTGATGACGAATTGAACGAAGAGGAGCAGCTCGCGATCGACGAGGCGGTTGCCGCAAGCGACGACGATACAGTCGTGCACCGTGGACGCGGCGCATTCCCCCTGGTCCCCCTGCGCGAGATCGTCATCTTCCCCGAGATGGTTGCGCCACTCAAGGTTGGCCGCGACAAGAGCGTTGCCGCCATTCGTGCCGCGACTGCTGCTGGCGGTTGGATCGCCCTGGTCACCCAGCGCGAGCCAGAGCAAGAGGAGATCACCTCGGTCGAACAGCTGCATGCCATGGGCACGCTCGCCAAGATCGCGCAGGTGGTGAACCTCCCCGACGGCACCCTTCGCGCCGTCGTGCAGGGTCAGCGTCGCTTCCGGGTGAAGTCGCTCGACACCACTGGTGCCGCACTCATGCTGAAAGGCACCATCGTAGAGACGCCTGAGGTCACTGGCGTTGAGGTCGAAGCGTTGATGCGCAGCGTGCAGGCGCAGGTAGAGACGTATGTCACCTCCGGCGCACCAGTTCCGCCTGAGGCGGCCGTTGCTGCGAAGAACATCAGCGATCCTGGTTTGCTTGCCGACATGACCGCGTACACCCCCGACATGACGACTGAGCAGCGCCAGGAGCTGCTCGAAACGATCGATGTGGTTGCGCGACTGAAGTACGTCGCATCGTTCTTGTCGCGACAGATTGAGATCCTCGAGATCAAGGGGAAGATCCAGTCTGACGTGCGCTCCGAGATGGATAAAAGCCAGCGTGAGTACTTCTTGCGCGAACAGCTCAAGGCAATCCAGCGTGAGCTTGGCGAAGAGGATCCGCAGCAGGCGGAAACGAATGAGTTGCGCGAGAAGGTGGAAGCCTCGGGCATGCCCGAAGAGATTAAGGCGCGCGCACTCAAGGAGCTTGACCGCATGAGTCGCATCCCTTCGGCCTCACCTGAGGTTGGTGTGATTCGCACCTACGTCGATTGGCTCATCTCGATGCCGTGGAATATCGCCACCGAAGATCGCATCGAAATCAAGGAGGCGGCCAAGGTGCTCGCCGATGATCACTACGGCCTGGAGAAGGTGAAGGAGCGCATCATCGAGTATCTCGCGGTCCGCAAGCTTGCGCCGCAGGTGAAGAGCCCAATCCTCTGCTTCGCTGGCCCTCCAGGGGTTGGCAAGACGTCGCTCGGGAAGTCGATTGCTCGCGCGATGGGCCGCAAGTTCGTGCGCATGAGCCTTGGTGGCTTGCACGACGAGGCGGAGATCCGCGGGCACCGACGCACCTACATCGGCGCACTCCCCGGCCGCATTGCGCAGGGGATCAAGCAGGCGGGAACAAAGAACCCGGTCTTCATGCTCGATGAGATCGACAAGCTCGGCGCGGACTTCCGCGGCGACCCGTCGTCGGCGCTCCTTGAAGTGCTCGACCCGGAGCAGAACTCAACCTTCCAGGACAATTACCTCGAAGTAGAGTTCGACCTCTCGCAGGTGCTCTTCGTTGCGACTGCGAACCAGCTCGATACGATCCCTGCGCCGCTGCGCGATCGCATGGAGATCATCCAGATTCCTGGGTACACCGAAGCGGAGAAGGTGCAGATTGCGAAGCGGTACATCCTGCCAAAGCAGCGGGAGAATCACGGGCTGACTGAGGCGCAGGCGATCGTTCCAGACGAGACGCTCGTGCACCTGATCCGTCACTACACGCGCGAGGCGGGCGTGCGTAATGCGGAGCGAGAGATTGCGACCGTCATGCGCAAGCTAGCGCGCGCCGTTGCGGAAAAGAAGGGGCGCAAGCCCGAGGTCGACGTAAAGCGTCTCGCGACCTGGCTCGGGCCAGAGCGCCACGAGTACGGCGAGATGGATAACGACGACCAGGTCGGTTCGGCGACCGGCCTCGTTGTAACGCCAGTCGGCGGTGACGTGGTCACCGTCGAGGTTGGCGTCATGGAGGGCCGTGAGGAGCTGATCCTCACCGGCCAACTTGGCGACGTGATGAAGGAGTCGGCGCGCGCCGCCCTCACCTGGATCAAGGCGCACGGAGCGGAACTTGGCATCGCGCCAGAGCGATTCGAGAAGTCTGGTCTGCACATTCACGTTCCAGCGGGCGCCATTCCGAAGGATGGTCCTTCGGCGGGCGTGACGATGGCGACGGCAATCGTGTCGGCGCTCACCGGCATTCCGGTGCGCAAAGAGGTGGCGATGACCGGCGAGATCACCCTACGTGGCCGCGTGCTGCCGATCGGTGGCCTCAAGAGCAAGGCGCTGGCAGCGCATGCTTCGGGTGCTCGTGTGGTGCTCATTCCGAAGAAGAACGAGAAGGACCTGCCGGAGATCCCAGAGGAGATCCGCAAGTCCCTGAAGATCATTCCGGTCGAGACGATCAGCCAGGTGCTGGAGCACGCCCTGCGCCGCAAGCCGAAGCCGCTCCCAGCAAACCATGGCACGCCACGCCCGCCACGGATCCCCGTGCGAGCACATGACACTACCAGTCGGCCAAGCTGATCGAACGCGTTGATCAACCGACTCGCAGATCGTATTGAGGAGGCGCTCCGTCGCGATGCGACGGGGCGTCTCCCCGCACTCCCCCTTCCACTCCCTGAGGCGCTCACCCCGCTCCGCCTTCCAGGCCTAGAGCCTGTCGACCTCAATCCGCCCCCAAGCGCAAATCCGCGCATCGCCGTGGTGACCGCACTCCTGGTGCCGCCGCTGGCGCTGGGAAGCTGTAGCCTAACGGGTGGTGGCGATGGTGTTGACCCGCATCCATTTGACTGCCAGGTGCTGCTCATTCGACGGGCGGAACACGGACGGCACGGCGGACAAATTGCACTACCAGGGGGTGAACTCGAAGGCGGCGAAACCCCGCAAGAGACGGCCATCCGCGAGCTCCATGAAGAGCTTGGGTTTCACGCCGCCGATCCTGAACATGAGATTCGATTCGTCGGCTCGCTCGATCCCGCATATGTTCCGGCCAGCAACTTCCTGGTGCAAGTGCTCGTTGCAGTAGCTCCACAAACGCCACACATCACGCCCGACCCGCGCGAGGTGGCTGAAACGCTCGGCGCTGAGCTCGGCCTGTTTGATCCGCGACATTCGGTACACGTTGTTGATGCAGAGGAGCAGGGCCAGCGCTTGCGTTACGGCGTCATACCGGTGCCTGGAGAGCGACGGGTGTGGGGCCTAACCGCGCGCCTGCTCTGCGAACTCGCCTCGCGACTCGCGCAGGTCTAACCCCCTACGCGCTACGACGTCGCGGTCCTGGTGGTGCAGGGATCGGCGCGCTGAAATCACTTGGCAACGCGCCTTGCTCTGCAAGACGACGAATGACAAAGCCGTAATACTCGTCGACCGATGCGCCGACACGATCCCAGGTGAAGAGCTCCGAGCGCTCGATTCCAGCAGCGCTCAATCGGGCCCGCAGCTCTGGATCGCGGATCACGCGCCACAGCGCATCGGCCAGCGCATCGGCATCGGCGGGCGGCACAAGAATGCCATCACGCTCCCGACGAACGACAGCGCGATAGCCGTGGATGTTGGAGCAGATGACCGGGGCGCCGGCTGACATTGCCTCAAGCAGCACGATACCGAACGACTCTCTCCCGGTCGCTGGTGAAACGAAGACATCTGCAGTCTTGAATAGCTGTCGCTTCTCATCGTCGCTTACGCGCCCAAGGAACTCGACGTCGTTGAGCTGTCGCGTCAGCACGTAGCGGCGCGCCTCACGTTTACCGGGTCCACTGCCAACGATGAGGAGGCGCACTCGCTCGCCGCCGACCTGCATCTTTCGGATGGCTCGCAAGAGGTGTATCAAACCCTTGCGTGGTTCCATTCTCCCGACAAAGAGCACGTTTGGAACACCGTCGCGGTATCGGGCGATCGGCACTGCGGTGCGATACCGACTCGGCTCGACGCCGTTTGGCACGATCTTGTATTCACTTGGAAAGGAGCGACTGATGAAGTGTCGCGCTGCGGGGCTCACCGCGATGCGCCCATGAAGTCGGTTCGCGTAGTCGCCCATCACGCGCCGACCAAACTCGTAACTCAGTGAGAGTCCGCCGAACGCATGGAAGGTACCGATGTTGACGGACTTTGAAAGTGTGAGCAGGACAAGGCTCAGGAACGGCACGAATGGCTCGTGGAAATGAAGCACGTCAAATTTTTCGCGCTCCAGTAGCTCACGCACCTGACGCAAATAGGTTGGGCTGAGGGTGATCGTTCCCATTGAGCCATTGAATGGGACACTGAATCCCTTGCCGATGCGAATCACATCCCCCTCAGACGCCTTCTGTAGGCCGTGGCTGCTGGTGATGATGCGTACGTCATGGCCGCGAGCGCGAAGGACACGGTAGAGGCTACCAACGTGATCGTTCACGCCGCCCGGCATCGGGTAGACGTACGGAGTGACGAGGCCGATCTTCACTTGTGCTTCACCGGTCGTCGGTGACTATGTGGGTAGCCAAGGTCACGTCCGTGTCGCTCACCACCGAGTGTCCAGATTGGACGGGTGACGCCGCGGACGTCTTGTCCGAGGCCGATGAGATTACGCAACATTTGTCGGGCGAAGATAGCCGGGCTCTCCAACATGGTGTGGTCTTCGCCCTCGCCTGGCGCCACCGTGCCGGCGAGGATTGCGCGACGGAGCGCGGCAGCGGAGCGACCAGGGAAGGTGGTGTAGACACGCCCAATCGCCTCGAGCACATGGGCGTCAGAGGAGCCTACGCCAGGAAGTCCCAGCTCCTTCGCCAGCCGCTGTACCCGGGCACGCGGAAAGGTGCCGAAGATCGTGGGGTTGACGGTCTCCAGGGCGTCGGGGCGGCAGGCTGGATCGCGATCGTTTGCCACGGCCCGCAGTGCCCCCGCCTGGGCGCAGAGGGGGTGCGGGAAGAGCGGGTGGGCCGGGATGGCGATTCCGCCCTGCTCGTGGATCTCGGCGATGGTGCGGCGAAGGGATCGAAGCGGGCGCACGCGCTCCTCGAGGAAGAGCCCAAGCACATGCCCCTGCAGCGTGGAGATCTCCTCGCCCACGATGACCTGCACGCGCAGCTTGCTCTTGATCGCCATTGCCTGTGCCGCCTTGGCTGCATCAATGCGGTCGTGGTCGGTAATGGCAATCACATCGAGTCGCGCCTCTTCGGCTCGCGCGAGAACCTGTGCAACACCGGCGGTGCCGTCCGATGCCATCGTGTGGATGTGGAGGTCGGCTCTCCCTTGCACACCACTAATCCTTCGCTTCGTTGGGCTCATGGTTGTGGATCGTCCCAGATTGGATAGAAGAGCGTCCACCACTGTTCGGGAGCCTTGCTAATCAGCTCTTCGAATGCTGCGGCAACGCCCGAAAGCGCCACCCTCGTTCGCTCCATACGATCGCCGCGTTCTGGAATGCTCACCTGTCGAATGTAGCCCGTGTATCGACCCCCTGATTCACGAATCACCGCCGCCACGAACAGCCGCGCGTTACTCTCTACGGCTAGCAGCCCTGGGCCGATCGGCAAGCGAGCGGGTGCTCCGAAGAGTGAGACAGGCACTCCACGCCCAACGATGTTTCGATCTCCGACAACGCCGACGATGCCCCCAGCGGCAAGTTCTGCGGCCATTGCTGCAGCGGCTCCCTGGGCCGGAATGATGCGCAGTCCGAGGCCCTCGCCACGAACGCGCAACATCCACCGCTGCAGTACCGGGTTGCGTAGCTCTTCCATTGGTGCGACTGGCCGCATGCCACTCCTGTCGGCGAGGATGCTGCCAGGAAGCTCGATCGCGCCGAAGTGTGCGGCGAGAAAGATCGCGCCACTCTTCCCGCGAACAAAAGCTTCGCGGACCGCCTCTTCGCTCTCAAGGCTCACGCGAGTTGCAATGATCGTTCGCGCATGTCGCGGCGCTCGTGCGGTTTCAATGTAGAAGCGTAGGTGATGTTCAAAGAGCAGCTGCACGCCGCGATCGAGCGCTCCCTTCGCCGGTGCTGTGCCGTCACGATACGTATAGACGCGAGCCAGGTTCTTTCGTGCGATTGCTGCGCGCTCGCGCAAGAGCCACGGACCGATATGCCCCCAGGCACGTGCGATCGACACCAAGATCGTTTCAGGGAGGCGAGAGATGAGCGACAGCATGCCAATGATGAGGTATCCAACGGCACTGCTCACGTTGCGTTCCCGATTCCGCGGCGTGTTGTCTCATGCGCCATCTGCGCTGCGACATCGGCAAGCTCGCGCTGCTTGGCAGCATTGGGCCAGAGTGGCTTGAAGCAGTTCCACTGCAGCGGTTCGGTGCGGATGAGCGCCTCCATCGCGGTTGCCGTCTCTTGCGTTGCACGAAGCTGAGAGGCTGGAGACCCGTCGCCAACGGTAATTGGCGTGCCGAAGAGGATGCGGAACGATCCCGGAGCGTCGCGGCGAACGAAGAATGGCACGATCGGCGCGTTACCGCGTGCACTCAGCACCGCCGGGCCGCTCGGCAGGGTTGTCCAGCGACCGAAGAGTTGGCAGGGAATGCCGTCGGGCTTATAACCCCAGTCGCTGAGTAGCACGATGACGCCGCCGCGCTTCATGGCGCCGAATACTTCGCGAATCGCCTTCCAGTCGATTACCTTGATCCCCCACGATGCACGGAGGCGACGCAGGAGCTCATACATCTCTGGAAACGCGCTGTCATCCGCAACAACGTTGACATCGTATTGTTTCTCTCCGAGTGCGGCGGCGCCGAGCTCATTGTTCCCAGCGTGGAACCCAACAAAGATCGCCGCTTGTCCGCGTGCGCGAAAATCGTCCATCAGTGTTGTTTGGGTGAGGTCTACCTCGGTGGCAATCTCAGCGAGCGACCGGCTCGGCAGCCGCAGTAGCTCTGCGGCATAGCGTCCGTAGCTGCGGTAGTTGGCCAGGGCTCGCGCGCGAACGAGCCTTTCACTCCCTGGAAGTGGTCGCCCATCCGCATCGGCTACCCCGAGCACCACCGCGGCGTTGCCATCGGCGATGCGCCGCTTGGCCGGCCAGAGGAGATAGGCGAGGGGCGCTACGGCGGAGAAGAGCGTCTCCGTGGGGCGTGGGGGGAGGAGCCCGATGACTCCCATCAGAAGGCGATAGCCGGCGTAGACGCTGCGCTCCCAGGCGCGGCGGGCGAGATAGCCAGGGGTGCGCTTTGGCACCTGGCGACGGAGCGGCGAGGGGGTGGCTGCCCCCTGGGGCGGCTGTGGTTCGCTCATTTGGGGAGTGTAGGGGAGAGCCGCCGCCCCCTTGCGGGGTGCGACGGCTCTCTCCAGTGTGAAGGCGGGACCGGCCGAGGCCAGCCTCTTAGCGGAAACGCTTAGGCGCGAACGGAGTTCAGCGACTCGGAGGTGGGGTACCCCTCCTTGGTCACCTGGGTTCCGTCGAGGACGCGATTGTCCTCACCGCGAATGAAGGCCTCGACTGCGGCGTGAGCGACATCGTCGCGCAGCTGCACTGGTGGGCTCTTCATGAAGTACGACGACGGCGCAACGAGCGTCCCCGCCAACTTGCGATCAAGGCCGAGCTTCGCGCAGCGAATAGCGTCCGTGATGACGCCGGCGCTGTTTGGCGAATCCCACACCTCGAGCTTCAGCTCCGCCGTAAGTGGCACGCCGCCGAAGGTTGTTCCTTCGAGGCGAATGTTTGCCCACTTTCGGTCAAGGAGCCACGGCACGAAGTCCGACGGCCCAACGTGCACCTGGTTGTCACCAAGCTGCTCGTCGAGGATCGAGGTGACTGCGTTGGTCTTGCTGATCTTCTTGCTCTCCAGTCGATCGCGCTCCAACATGTTCTGGAAGTCGGTGTTGCCACCGAAGTTCAGCTGATAGGTGCGGTCGAGCTGCACGCCACGATCGGCGAAGAGTCGAGCAAGAACGCGGTGCGCAATCGTTGCGCCCACCTGGCTCTTGATGTCGTCTCCGACGATTGGCAGGCCCGCTGCGGCAAACTTCTTCTGCCACTCTGGCTCACGACCAATGAAGACTGGAATTGCGTTCACAAACGCACATCCGGCCTTGATCGCCTGCTCAGCGTAGTAGCGAATTCCCTCTTCGCTGCCGACCGGAAGGTAGGCAACGAGCACGTCAACCTTGCGCTCCTTGAGCACGGCGGCAACGTCCACAGGCTTCTCTGGCGACTCGATCACCACGTCCTTGAGGTACTTGCCGATGCCGTCGAGCGTTGGTCCACGCTGAACGATCACGCCGGTGGTTGGGATCTCCTGGAAGGTCCAGGTGTTGTTTGGCTCTGCGCCAAGCGCAACCGAGAGATCCTTGCCAACCTTGGTGACGTTGACGTCGAACGCCGCAACGTAATCAAGATCGCGTACGTGATAGCCACCAATGTCGACGTGCATCAGTCCTGGGACCTTTGCATCATTCGCCACGTCGGCGTAGAAGTAGCGGCCCTGCACCAAGCTGCTGGCGCAGTTGCCGACGCCCGCGATTGCGACGCGGATCGGATTCGTTGCCTTGATCGGCGTCTTAGGCGCCGGTCGGGCGTTCCATTGGGCGCGAGGCCCGTTCATCTCTACCATTTTTCCTGTTACCCCTTTCTCTGTCGCCTTCGCGACCTTTCCGCTTTGCGAGCTCACACCTGTGAGTCCGCCTTCACTAACCGCCCGTTTCACGCCAGGCGGCGAGCATTCATTTGGCGCGCTATGCGCGGCGCCTTGCCGTTGCCAACGCGGCGCGAATAAACAGAATTCGCTGCAACACGGTGACGGCTGAGAGTGCGACGATGATGAGGAGCGCATAGAGCAGGTAACTCCGCTCGCCGGTGAGGCCGGCGGAGAGCAGGCCGAGGATGAGGAGCGCCGCGCGCTCGGCGCGTTGCGCGATGCCACCATGTGCCGAGACGCCGAGGCCCTCGCCACGCGCGCGCACGTAGCTCACGAGCGAGCCGATGCCGAGCGCCAGCGCAGCGGCAGTCCCGATCTGAACGTCACCGAGAACTGCGGCGCTGTAGACGATTCCGGCGTAGATCGCCGCCTCTGCGGCGCGGTCGAGCGAAGAGTCGAAGAAGGCGCCGAATGAAGTGACGCGATTCGTTGCGCGAGCGAGTGTGCCATCAAGGCCATCGAAGAGCGTGCCAGCGATGAGGATGCCCGCTGCGATCGTCCAGTTGCCAAGGGCGACCTGCGCCGTTGCGATCAACACGATGCCAAAACCAACAAGGGTGAGCGCGTCGGGCGAGAAGCCGATCCGCCCGAGCAGCAGCGCGATCGGCTCACCGATGCGCTTGATCTTGCTGCGCTCCGTGGTGGTGAGGAGGCTCCCCTCCGTCACACGCTTACCGCTGGTGCGCTTACCGCTGGTGCGCTTCGTGATCGTGCGCTTGGCCACGGTTACGCCTCCTCGCCACGCACGGCGTCGACGAGGGGCGTGGCGCTCGGAAGCGCTTGGGCTGGGGCGATCCAGGCGGTGGGGTCAGCGATGCCAAGGGCAGAAAGCATCAGGGCGTGCCCTTCGGCGATGGTGGCGGTGCGGAGCGTGCAGATCGATTCGCGGCCAGAGCGCTCCGTGGTGACGAGGCCGGCGGCGCGAAGGCGGCGCAAGTGCCACGAGACCAGCGGCTGCGAGAGTCCGGTGAACTCGATCAGCTCGGAAACAGTGGCTGGGCCAACGGCTAGGCGGCGCACCACCTCGAGGCGGTTGGTATCGCCGAGGGCGCGATGCACGCGGCGCGCCGCCTCGATGACGTCGCGCTCCCCCGCAAGGCGGGAGACGGCGGCGCCCGTGGCGGCCGGGAGTGCGGAGACGTGCTGTGCGCTCATAGGAGCGGAAGTTTATATGAATTCCCGCTGATGCGACGCTGAGGGGGCGTGGCGGGGAGCCAAGATTGTTACACCCCTCGCGGGGCGCGGCCTACTTGGCGAGGGCCTGAACGACCGCCTCGATGATCGGGGTTGGAGCGAGTCCGAGGGCCACCGTGCCAACGGCGGCGAGCAGCAGGCCAGCGCGCAGCATTGGCCCCTCGGCCACCTGGATTGCGGGCTCCGCTGGGTCGCGCATGAAGAGATAGACGATGACGCGCAGGTAGTAGAAGGCGGCGATCGCCGCGTTGAGGACTGCGATCACGGCGAGGATCGTGGCCGGCCCGCCCGCCTGTACCGCGGCCAAGATGACGTAGGTCTTGGCGAAGAAGCCAGCCGTCGGCGGAATGCCGGTGAGGCTCAACAAGAAGATCGTTGCCAGGAGCGCCATGCGCGGATGCTTGCGGCCGAGGCCCGCGAGATCCGAGAGCTGCGTGGTTGCGCCCGGTCGGCCCTGTAGCGCGGTGAGGAACGCAAAGGCGCCAAGATTCATGAAGGCGTACGCCGCAGTGTAGAAAAGCACACCAGCAATTCCTGCAGCTTGGCCTGCGCCAGCGGCGACGATGCCCACCATCAGATAGCCGGTGTGTGCGATCGATGAGTAGGCGAGCATGCGCTTCACGTTGCTCTGCGTGAGGGCTACGAGATTGCCAAGCGTCATCGTTGCCGCAGCCAGCACCACCATCACGGGAATCCAAAGTGCGGCGAGTGGCGCTAGGGCAATCACGAACAGTTTAATGAGGAGTACGAACGCACCAACCTTCGGTCCAACCGAGAGGTAGCCGGTGATAGGCGTTGGCGAACCTTGGTAGGCGTCTGGTGTCCAGTAGTGAAACGGCACCGCTGCAATCTTGAACGCCGAGCCGGTGGTGATCAGCGCGAGCGCGACAGCGAGGCCAGCACTTGCGTTGCCCGATGCCAGCGTCGTTGCAATGCCGCTGAGGGAAGCGGTCCCCGCAACGCCCCAGAGCACCACGATGCCGAAAAGGAGGATGGCGCTGGAGAAGCTGCCGAGGAGAAAGTATTTCACCGCACCTTCGGTACTGAGTGGATCACGCTTTGCGTATCCAGCAAGAACGTAACCCGGGATCACCATCAGTTCCAAGCCCACAAAAAGCGTGACGAGGTCGGTCGCGGCGCCAAGCAGAATGGCGCCAGCAAGGGCGAAGAGGAGCGTTGCGGCAAGTTCGGCAGTTGGATACTTGCGCACCGCCAGATACGCCGGCGCAATCAACAACGTGATCGCAACGATCGAGATTCCGAGGAGACCGAGGAATGCGACGAAGGGCCCCGCAACATAACTGCCGCCTAGCGCACTCGCGCTGCTGCCGCCCTGATTAATGAGCAGTGCGGCAGTTGCGCCGAGTGCGGCAAGCGCGACGGCAACTGGCGCGTGATTACGATTCGGTGTGATCATGTCGCTCACCAACACCGCCATGGCGCCAACGATCACGGTGATCAGTGGCGTAAGGGTGAGGAGGTCGTTGTTCATTGTCCCACCGTACTAATTGCTGACATGAGGAACGTTTGCACGCTCTGTGCAAACAAACTCGTCAGGATCGTTGGCATGACGCCAAAGACAACGATCATCGCAGCGAGTGGCGCAAGGGTGAGGATCTCGGTTGGTGTGACATCGGTGAGGTGTGAACCGAGCCCCTTCAAGAACGGCGAGAGTGGGCCAGTGAAGACGCGCTGGTACATATAGAGCAGATAAACAGCGGCAAGGATCATGACGAAGGTAGCGGCGCCAGCCACCATTGGATTGGCGATGAATGCACCGAGAAGCACCAGGAACTCGCCGGCAAATCCGGAGAGACCAGGTAGGCCAACGGAGGCGAAGAGGAAGAAGCCGAAGAGTGCCGCGTAGACGGGAGTGCGCACCGCCCAGCCGCCCATCTTCGCGATCTCGCGATCGTGTGTGCGCTCATAACCGATTCCGACGAGCAAGAAGAGTCCGCTCGTAATCAATCCATGGTTGAGCATCTGCAGGATTGCTCCGTCAACGCCCTGCTGGTTGAAGGTGAAGATGCCGAGTGTGACGAAGCCCATGTGGCTTACCGAGCTGTAGGCGATGAGCTTCTTTAGGTCGGTCTGCACGATCGCCACGAGCGCGCCGTAGATGATGGCGATCACCGACAGAACGATCATGAGTGGCGCAAAGAGGTGCGCGCCATCGGGGAAGAGCGGGATCGCGAAGCGAATGAATCCGTAGCCGCCAAGCTTCAGCAGCACGCCGGCGAGGATCACCGAACCTGCGGTAGGGGCCTGCACGTGGGCGTCGGGGAGCCAGGTGTGGAACGGGAACATCGGCACCTTAATGGCGAAGGCGAGCGCGAATGCCGCGAATCCGAGGATCTGCAGCGTTGGGTCGACGATCGTGCCCCGCAGCGCGATCAGGTCGAACGCTCCTGCCCACGAGCCGGTGACGGCCTGGTGGCTGAATGCGGTAGCCAGGATCGCCACGAGCATGAGGAGTGAACCGACAAGCGTGTAGAGGACGAACTTGATCGTCGCGTAGATGCGGTCGGCGCCGCCCCAGATGCCGATGATCAGATACATCGGAACGAGAACGATCTCCCAGAAGATATAGAAGAGGAAGAGGTCGAGCGACAAGAAGACGCCGAGCATGCCAGTTTCGAGGATCAGGAAGCTAATGAAGTACTCCTTCACGCGCGTCTGAATTGGCCCGAAGCTCGCAAGGATGCAGATCCAGCTGAGCAGTGTCGTCAAGACGACGAGCGCGCCAGAGAGCCCATCCACGCCAAGGTGATACGTGATGCCGAACGACGGAATCCACGAAAGCTGCTCGCTGAAGGCGAACTCGCCACCTTGTGCGCGAATTCCCAGCAGCATACCGAGACTCAACACAAAGGTGACAAGCGAAGTAGCCAATGCGGCGAAGCGGACCACGCTCGGTCGCGATGACGGCAGTAGTGCGATGCCGAGCGCACCGAGGAGGGGCACGAAGATGATCAACGAAAGGATCGGCACGCCACTCATCCCGCGAGCACCAGGTACGCGGCGGCAATCGCCACGAGTCCGAAGGCAATGCCGAGGGCGTAGTTCTGCACGCGACCGGTTTGGATCTGTCGCAGCCCACGGCCACCACTCGAGGTCAGTGTCGCAACACCATTGACCGTGCCGTCAACGACGCGACGGTCGAACCACCAGAGCGCATTGGCAAACTTTCGGCCGAAGCGCACGAAGACGAGATCATTTAGGTCATCGAAGTACCAGCGGTTGCGACTGCCGTCGTAGAGCGGCTGCAAGCGCCTAGTCACACCGCCAAGGAACGCGCCGTTATCGTCGCGGAAGAGACGCACGCCGATCACGGTACCGATTGATGCAACGGTGACGCTTGCGAGCATCAGGAGTCCATCGATACCGAAGAGCGTCCACGCCTCATGTTCGTGCGCAAGCATGGCAATCGCCGGATGGAAGATCGGCTCAAGTCCGCCGACCAAGATGCCGTTGGCGAATGGGAAGCCGAGCGCTGCGCCGATTGCGATCGATGGCACGGCCAGAATGATGAGCGGTACCGTCATTGTCCACGGCGACTCGTGCACATGCGACTCGTCGTGCACGCGGCTCTTCCCCCAGAAGGTGAGCCCCATCAAGCGGAACATATAGAAGGCGGTCATGCCGGCAACAACCATCCCGACGAGCCAGACCCACGTGAAACCAAACTTGAACGCTTCGCCGAGAATTTCGTCTTTTGACCAGAAGCCAGCGAGTGGCGGGAGGCCCGCAATCGCAACGGTGCCGACCAACATCGTGGCGTACGTGATCGGAATCTTGCGCCAGAGTCCGCCCATCTTCGTCATCTCTTGTTCTCCATCAACGGCGTGAATCACAGAGCCTGAGCCAAGGAAGAGGAGGCCCTTGAAGAATCCGTGCGTGATGAGGTGAAAGATCGCCGGAACCCACGCACCGACACCGAGCGCGGCAAACATGTAGCCAAGCTGTGAGAGCGTGGAGAAGGCGAGGACGCGCTTGATGTCAGTCTGCGTGAAGGCAATGGAGGCGGCAAAGATCGCGGTAAAGATGCCGATTCCGGCAACGATGAGCATCGCGTCATGGCTCGCGGCGAAGAGTGGGCTCATGCGTGCGACGAGATAGACGCCAGCGTTCACCATCGTTGCCGCGTGGATGAGGGCGCTCACGGGGGTTGGCCCCTCCATGGCGTCCGGAAGCCACACATGGAGTGGGAACTGAGCAGACTTACCAACGGCACCACAGAATATCAGCAGGGCGATCACGGTTGCCGCGGGGCCAACGAGTGCTCCCGCCTCGACGCCGGCGAGCACCGTGTGAATGTCAAGTGAGCCGAAGACCACCACGAGGCCCATCAGGCCGAGGGCGAAGCCAACGTCACCAACGCGGTTCGTAATGAAGGCCTTCTTGGCGGCGAGACCTGGCGCGGTCTTGGTGTACCAGAAGCCGATCAGCAGATACGAGGAGAGGCCAACGAGCTCCCAGGCGGCGAAGACGACCAAGAGGTTATCGGCGAGAACGAGTAGCAGCATCGAGAACATGAAGAGGTTCAGGTAGGCGAAGAAGCGCCAGTAGCTGTCGTCATGGCTCATGTAGCCGACGCTGTAGAGGTGTACCAGGGCGCCGACCGTGGTCACCACCAGCAGGAGAGCGCCGGTAAGGGCGTCAACGTGTAGGCCGAGCCCGAAGCTGAGGTCGCCCGAGGCGATCCAGGTGAAGAGCGGCATCGAGGCACCCCCCTCGCCGAGGCCCCCGGTGAGAGCTGGGATCGCCAGGCTCATGGCCAGCGCCCACGTAACGACGATCGCGCCGAGCGGCACCAGGTGGGCCATCTTGCCGAGTCGGCGTCCAAGTGCCGCCGTAAAGGCGAAGCCGATCAGCGGGAGCAGGAGGAGAAGTGGAGCGTATCCCGGCAGGGCCGCCACCTCCATCACCGGATCAATAGGTGTCATGGGTTACTGCCTCATCGTGTCGTACTCGTCGACGAGCGGCGTCTTTCGGTTGCGGAAGATGGCGATCACGATCGCCAGGCCAACGGTGGCCTCTGCCGCCGCCACGGCGATGATCAACAGCGCGAAGGCTGCCCCCTGCCCCGCGAGCGACGGGATAAATGCGCCAAAGGCCAATGCGGCAAGGTTCACGGCGTTCAACATCAGTTCAATGCTCATCAGCATGCTGATCGCATTTCGTCGCGCGAGGAAGCCGAATGATCCGATGGCAAAGAGCATCCCCGCGAGAACGAGGTACGGCTCGAGGTGCCCAGCGATTTGGCTCACTGCGCCTCCTCGCCTACTTCATCAGCCTTCGGCTCCATCGCGAGGTAGAGGCCCCCGATCACGGCGGCAAGGATGAGCACGCTCGCGATCTCAAATGCAAGGAGATATGGGCCAAAGAGTGCCGCAGCAACGGGCGCGGTGCCCGTTGCAGCAGGCGTATCCGTGAAAACGGTGGAGCCCCAGTTCGTGCTACCGAACGCGAGGCCAAAGAGCACGGCGAGCAGCACAGCGGCAAGTGCTGCCGGCGCGACCTGCGTTTGGAAAGCAAGCTTCACCGGCGCCACCTTTGTCTGTGTGAGCATGATCGCAAAGAGAATCAGCACGCTAATTGCACCGATGTACACCAGTACCTGCGCGCCAGCAACGATGGCTGCGCCCAACATCACGTAGATGCCCGCAAGTGCGCCGAGGGTAAGGATTAGGAAGAGGCCACTCTTAATGATGTCGCGGCCAAAAACGACGGCGAACGCTGCAGCGAGCACCACGCCGCTCAGAAGTAGGAAGAGAACATCCGACCACCCGAGCCCAATAAACGGGATGACGTCGGGGAGCGGCATCGTTTACTTCCGCAGGCTTTGTGGCAGCACAGGAAGCTGTCGGGCTGGATCGTGACGTCGCCCAGCGACGGTGTTCTCCCAGTTGGCTTCACCACGAATGAATGTTGCCTCTGATGTGCGCTCCAGCTTTGATAGGGCGATGAGGTCAATCATTGGCTCGCTGCGGTCGGTGTGCGCAAGTTCAAAGTCGAAGCCGCTGCGGAGCGCGTCATATGGACAGGCGTCAACGCAGATGCCGCAAAGGATGCAGCGAGACTCATCAACTTCGTATTTGGTAAGAATTCGTGGCTTCGGCATCAGCGCGCCAGTTGGGCAGGTTTCTGCACAGCGGCCACACGAAACACACGGTGATTCATTGAGGCTCATGTCGAGCGGCGTGGTGACGAGCGTGTCGAAGCCGGTACGCATGAAGTCGTAGCAGGCGGCGCCAACAACCTCGGCACACACATTGGCGCAACGGCCACAGTCAATGCAGCGTGATGGCTCGCGCAAGATGAACGCGTGTGAGTCGTCGCGCAGGTAGTCGTGGTTTGCTCCAGTCCAACGGTTTTCGGTAATGGAGCGGAATCCGGCGCCACCGTGATGGTCCTTCTCGAGCGTCTTAAGCGTGGTGCCGTATTCGATGCCGAGGCGGCGTAGATCGCAGAAGCCGATCGCTTCGCAGGTGCACTGCAAGCAGCGCGTGCTCTCGGCCATCACCTCGGGCTTGCTGTACGGAATCTCGTATTGGATGTAATCGTTCTTGCGCTCTTCGGCTGGGAGTGCCTTCAGGCGCAGGCGTGGCTCCTTCACCTCAGCGGTGAACGGAACGATGCTCAAGAACTCTGGCTGAGGCTCGGCGAGTGTCTGTCGGTTGCGAATCTCCGAGAGGTCGAGCCCCTGCAGGTACGCATCGACGGCGTATGCGCAGCGTCGACCGTCGGCAATCGAAGCGACGACGGTTGTTGCGCCGTTACGCAGGTCGCCGCAGCCGAAGACACCGTCGCGGCCAGATTGGAAGGTGACAGCGTCCGC
Source organism: Candidatus Limnocylindrus sp. (assembly GCA_040397175.1). Classification (GTDB taxonomy): domain Bacteria; phylum Chloroflexota; class Limnocylindria; order Limnocylindrales; family Limnocylindraceae; genus Limnocylindrus. Next base: position 161,188 of record JBBAWM010000003.1, read on the forward strand.
CTTCATGCGGCCGTTCTTGGTGGTGGCGACGCCCTCTGCGCCAACGCTCGCCCAGGTCATATCGGGACCCTGGCCGATCGCCTTCAGGATGCGGTCGCACTCGATGATGAATTCAGTGCCAGGAGCTGGCTCCGGTCGTCGGCGGCCTGATGCGTCGGGGGCGCCGAGCTGCATGCGAATGAACTCAAGGCCGATCACCTTGTTGTTCCCATCGGTGACGACGCGGGTCGGCCCAGCCTGGAAGATGGCGCGTGCCCCCTCCTCGATCATCTCGTGCACTTCGTCGGCTGCTGGCATGTCCTTCATGTCGCGGCGGTAGACGAGGGTGACCTCCTTGGCCCCCTGGCGCACGCTCGTTCGTGAGCAGTCCATCGAGGTGTAGCCGCCACCGACCACGACGACGCGACTCCCCTCGTGGCCTGGGTAGGTGAGGCCGAGGGCAGCGGTGTGCAGGTAGTCGAGACCGTCGATGACACCGTCGGCGTCTTCGCCAGGAATGCCAAGGTCGTTCGTGTCGTAGCAGCCGATAGCAACGACGACGCCGTCGTAGCCCTGTGCCTTCAGGTCGGCAACGGTGAAGTCGCGACCGAGCATCTTGCCGCACTCAAAGCGGCCACCAAGTCGCGTGATCGACTGGTACTCACCGTCGAGCACTTCGATCTTTGGCAGTCGGTACTGCGGAATGCCGTAGCGCAACATGCCGCCTGGCTCTGGGTCTTTTTCGAAGACGGTAACGTCGTGGCCGGCAACAAGCAGGTAGTACGCCGCGGATGCGCCCGCCGGGCCTGAGCCGATGACGGCGACGCGCTTGCCCGTCTTTGGCTGCAGCTCGAATGGCACTGGTGGGTCGAGATCCTCGTCCCACATTGCCTTCAACACCTGGTCGCCGGCGTAGCGATGGCTATCACGAATCGCGATGGCCTCGTCGACCTCGTCTCGACGGCAGTGATCCTCGCAGGGCGCTGGGCAGACGCGGCCAAGGATGCTTGGGAATGGAATGGTGCGCTTGAAGATGCGTGCCGACTCGCGGAACTGCGATTCTGCGTTCGCCTTCAGGAATCCAGGAATGTCGATGTGGCTCGGGCACTTGTTCTGGCACGGTGGCAAGCAGTAGGCGTTGTGGTCGCTGAAGATCAGCTCAAGGTTGGTGCGGCGAATCTCGCGGATGCGATCGGTCTGCGTTGCTACGACCTGCGCAGGCTCCGCCTTTGCGGAACAACTGATGGATGGTTGATCGCACCCTTCAACATCCACCACGCACATGCGGCAGGCGCCGAATCCTGGAAGCTTCGGGTCGTAGCAGAGCGTTGGCACCTCGATACCGTTTGCGCGGCAGACTTCCAAAATGGTCTGCCCTTCGAATGCTTCAAACTTCTGCCCGTCGATCTCGACGTAGAAGGTTGGTGTGCGCTGCGGTCGCTGTGGGCTGCGTGTGGTGAGCAGCTTGTCGACGGCGACCTCTGCCGACGGCGCAGGGGTGATCGCGCGCGATACAGGTGTTACTGCGCTTACCGGTCGATCAATCAGGTCGGCCATGATCAGCTCCGTCCGCTTGTTGGTGTTGCCGCCGATGCGGCAATGGCAGGTCCAAACTCAGAGGCAAAGTATCGCACCCCCGTCAGGAGCGGGCTTGGCGCCAGCGCTTCATGTGCACAGAGGGCGCTATCGGTCACATCGGCGGCGAGCTTCTGCAGCCGCTCGGCATCGGCAGGGCCGGCCAGCCCATCAACAAAGCGCTGGCCGATCTCAGCGAGTCGGCGCGTGCCGATTCGGCACGGAATCGTCTTGCCGCACGCCTCGTCAGCGCACCAGCGCGTCAGCATGGTGGCAAGCTCTGGAATGGCGACGGAGTTGTCGAGCGCCAGGAGTGCGCCTGAGCCTATATGTGCGCCGACACCCTTGAGCCCTGCGCCGCTGTACGGCGTGCCGCCAAAGAGGTTCGCTGGAATGAATCCGCCCGTTGGCCCACCAACGAGCAGCGCCTTGATACGTGCGCCACTGGCAGTGCCGCCCGCCGCCGCGAGGATCTCGTTGAGTGGCGTGCCAGTCGGCACCTCAAGGACGCCAGGGTTTGCGACAGAGCCGCTGATCTGCACGAGCACCGTTCCCGGCTGTGCCGTGTCACCGATCTGCGCAAAGGTCGCAGCGCCGTTGCTGAGGATCCATGGCACCGCGGCGAGGGTGGCAACGTTGTTCACGGCAGTTGGCTTGCCGAGGTAGCCGATCTCAGATGGATATGGCGGTGTCTGCTCTGGCTGGCCGCGCTTGCCGGCCAGCGCCTTCATGAGCACCGTCTCTTCGCCGATCATGCTGGAGCCCTGGAGCGGGCGGACAGTGATGATCAGCTCGCGACCGGTGCCGAGCAGCGATGCGCCGAGGATCCCCTCGCGTTCGGCGTTGGTGATCACCGCTTCGAGTCGCTTGATCGCTTCGGTGTACTCGGCGCGCACGGCGATGAACGCTTCGCGGGCGCCAACGGTGAGGGCGGCGATGGCGAGCCCTTCCACGATCCCTTGTGGGTTCTCCTCCATGAGGAGTCGGTTGGTGAAGACGGCGGGGTCAGATTCGTAGCCGTTCGCCACGGCGTAGTGCTGGCTTGCTGGTTCGGCGGCGGTCGCCTGCCACTTCGCTCCGGTCAGGAAGCCGCCGCCGCCGCGACCACGCAGGCCGGCGGCGATCAGGGTTGCGGTCGTGCTGGCGGCTCCTGCCGCAGCGGCGGCGCGGAGTGCCGCCCACGGCTCGGTCGGTGCCGCGAACAGGAGTTGGCTCCAGCCCTTCGGGGCGTTCAGGCGCCTCATGCGGCGTACCTACCAGCGAGGGCGGCGGCCCAGCTGGCGGCATTCTTGGCGCTGAGGTCGCGCTGTGGCTCACCATCAATGACCACGAGTGGTGACGGCGCATCGGGCAGGTGGTTCGGGAGCGACTCAAGGCGCAGGTTGCTCCATGGGATCGCCCGGCCGAACTCGGTGCCGAACTCATAGCTGAGGGTGCCCATCACCGAGCCTGCTCCTGAGACGAGGCAGTTGGCGCAACGGCAGACCGAGATGGAGCGGGTTACCCCGGGCTCGAAGGCAAGGTGCTTATAGAAGGTGGCGGTGCCGTACACCATGGCGTACCAGGCGCCGGTCGCTCGGCTGACGCGCTTCAACGCATCAACGGGAAGGTAGCCGTACGCCGCCTGAATCGCCTCCAGGATGGCGAGCATGTGATGCGGGTCGTAGTCGTGCGCTTCAAGAATCTCGTCGACCCTTGCAATGTTGATGGTCGCCCCAGTTGCCGCCGCCGCGTCGGAGACGGTTCGACCGGAGCGGCGCATCGCCGACTCTTCACGACGTTCGGCGTACTGCTCGGCGGGGCCCCAATGCACGGCAAAGCGACCCTTCGTGTCGGTGCCGCCCATGTCAATGCACTCAATCGGGCAAGCCTGCGCGCACTGGAAGCAGGTCTCGCACTTCAGCGTGCCGTGTTCGTCGGTAACGAGTTCGAGTCGGCCGCGGTTTCGCGGTGCGATGTCGGGCTTCACCTCTGGGTAGAGCACCGTCCGCTTCGGTTGGAAGAAGCGCGTCAGCGTGAGACGCATCCCTGAAACGAGCCCAGCGCCAGGAATTCGCGGCATAACTACCTCCCCGCAATCAGCACGGCGAACGCCGTGGCAAAGATATTGAGCAGTGATGCGGGCAGCAGCCACTTCCAGGCGAAGCCCATCAGCTGATCAATGCGTGCGCGCGGGAGCGTGCCGCGCATCCAGACGAAGGTGAAGACAAGCGTGAACGTCTTGATCAGGAACCAGATCAGGCTTGCTACGGGTGGCAGCATCACGTACGCCCACAGGCCGATGGCCGCCGTTGATACCGCGCCGAAGATCAAGAACCCACCGATCAGTGCCTGCCATCCTTTCACGCGCGTACTCGCGAACCAGAGGGGCGCGGCGAAGAGCAACGTGCCAAGTACCGGCGCGATGCCAGCGAGCAGCGGCAGCCCAATGCCGAGCGCACTGAGATTGATCAGGATCTGCGGATGGAGGTCAATATGGATTGGCGGGTTGGATCCGCCAAGGAATACGGCGCTGAAGAGTGCCGAGACGATGAAGACGTTCACGTACTCCGCGAAGAAGAAGAAGCCGAAGCGCATGCCGGAATACTCGGTTGCAAATCCGGCGACGATCTCTTGGTCGGCCTCGGCATTGTCAAATGGTGTGCGGTTCGCCTCGGCGGTGATGGCGATGAAGAAGATGATCGCCGCGAGGGGCTGGCGGAAGATGAACCAGTCGAGGAACGAGCCGTCTTGCGCGGCAACGATCTTCGGCAGTGAGAGCGTGCCGGTGAGGATCACGATCCCCACAACCGAAAGTGTGAGTGGAATCTCGTAGCTGATCGCCTGCGCTGCAGCGCGAATGCCGCCGAGCAGCGAGTACTTATTGAACGACGACCACCCGGCCATCATGAGGCCAACGACGCTGAGTCCACCGATGGCAAAGAAGTAGAGAAGCCCAAGCTCAAAGCCCATGCTCGTAAGCTCTGGCGCAAACGGGATCACGAGGAGCGTCATGAAGCTTGCGAGATAGACAACGACTGGCGCGAGCGTGAAGACTGGAACATCGACGCTCGGTGGCGTGTAGTCCTCTTTCATCAACACTTTAAGGCCGTGCACCACGCTCATCACGGCACCGGCTGGGCCGATGCGGTCGGGCCCAATGCGCAGGTTCATGAGCGCAATGATCTTCATCTCCATGTAGATCAGCAGGAATGCGACTGGAACAGAGATCAAGAATGTGATGACGGATGCTGCAAGGAAGCGCACGATCGGCAAGTTTGCGCCGATGGTTGCGGCGATGGCACCACCAAATGTGGCCAGCAGTACGGTCGTCAGCGCGCCGCCAATGGCGAGCACGGGTAGCAGCACGGCGAGTACCCGGCCCGCTGGTGTGAGGCGGTTCCAGGCCATCGATGCGCCGCTCACTTGTCAACTCCGCCCATGACTGGGTCGAGGCTGGCCATCACCGCCATTGTGTCGGCGATGAGGTTCCCCCTGGTGAGCGGCCCAACAAGTTGTAGGTGCACGAATGACGGGTCGTGGATGCGCATGCGGAACGGCTGGTCGGTGCCATCGCTAATTGCGTAGGTGCCGTACACGCCACGTGGCCCTTCAGCGGCACCGAATGCGCGGCCAGGTCGCGGGCGCAACAGTCGTGGCAGCTTCGCCATCACTGGTCCGTCGGGCATCTCGTGAAGCACCTGGTCGATGATGCGGATCGACTGCTTGATCTCGTCCATGCGAACGAGGTAGCGCGCCAGCGAGTCGCCCTCGTCGCGGGTTGGCACGTCGAACTCCAGCTCTGGGTAGACGAGATAGGGGCGGTCGCGGCGCAGGTCGAACGGCACGCCGCTCGCTCGTAGGTTCGGACCGGTCACGCCCATCTTGAGCGCTGTCTTTGCATCGAGAACGCCGAGGCCACGGGTGCGGCGCACGAAGATCTCGTTCTCGTTGATCAGGGCCAGGTTGGAGTCGATCTGCGCCGCGGCGCGGCTCATCCACGTGCCGAGGCGGCTCATGAACTCGTGGTTCAGGTCGCCGTTCACCCCGCCGATTCGGTAGTAGTTGTAGAGCAGCTTCTGTCCGGTGAGGGCGGCGAGCATGTCGACGATCTCGTCGCGCTCGATGAAGGCCCAGAGGATCGGCGTGATGCCGCCGAGGTCGAGCGCCATCCAGCCCTGGAAGAGGGTGTGGCTGGCGATGCGGTTGAGCTCCATCGTGAGCACGCGGATGTACTGCGCACGGAGCGGCACCTCAACATCCATCAACTTTTCGAAAGCGGCGACCGGTGCAGCCTCACAGAAGAGTGACGCCACGTACTCAAGCGGATCGGTGTAGCAGATCGCCTGGTGGTAGTCGGCGTTCTCGCAGAGCTTCTCAACGCCGCGATGCAGGTAGCCGAGCACCGGGTCAAGGTCGACCACTTTTTCACCGTTCACCTTGATAATCACGCGCAGCACGCCGTGGGTTGAAGGGTGCTGTGGACCCATGTTCACGAACATCTCGCCTTCGCGCAACGTGAGGAACTCCGCCTGTCGCTCTGTCTGTGGGATCGGCGCCGGTTCGTACCACGTGGACTCCGCGGGAATCGCTACGCGTGGATCATCGAGCGATGGGCGCATCTGCTGCGTCATCGCTACGCCCCTGGGCTCTTGCGCAGCAGGGTTGCTGCGGTTGCGTCGGCCGGTGTTCCGGCGCGCTCCATGTTTCGCACACCAGCGGCGGGTGAGCGCGATGCATCGTCGGCGAGATAGAAATCTTTGCGCAGCGGGAAGCTGCGGTAATCGTCTGGCATGTAGATGCGACGCAGGTCGCGATTCCCCTCAAAGATGATCCCAAACATGTCGTAGGCCTCGCGCTCCATCCACTCGGCGCCTGGCCACAAGAATGTTGCCGACGCAATGCGCGGCGCGGTGCGATCGAGTCCTGGAACAATGACGCGAAGCCAATCACCACTCGTTGACGAAGAGAGGTGGTACACAACTTGCATCTCTTCGCCGGTGTCGACACCGCACAGGTCAATCAGCATTTCAAATCGAAACGCAGGGTCATCGTGCAACAATCGCAACGTATCGGTGGCATCGGCAAGCGCAACGCGAATCTCACTCTCGTCATATCGCTGGCGCACCGGTGTGAGGAGTCGCTCGCCAAACTTCTCTTGCAGCAGTGCGGCGAGACGGCGATCCACTTAGATCCCCTTCGGAACTGTTGGCCCGATCGCGCGCTCTGGCCAGTGGCCGCGGCGATCTTTTACCAACTGCTGCAACTTCATCATTCCGTAGATCAGACCCTCTGGGCGCGGCGGGCAGCCAGGAATATATACATCGACCGGCATCACGCGATCGATTCCTTGGACCACGGAGTAGCTGCGCTTGTAGCGTCCGCCAGAGCAGGTGCAGTCGCCCATCGCAACGACCCATTTTGGTTCAGGCATCTGCTCCCACAAGCGAATCAGTGGTTCGGCCATTTTTGTTGTCAGTGTTCCGGCAACGATCAACACGTCGGCCTGACGGGGGCTGGCGCGGAACGGGAACATGCCCCAGCGGTCGATGTCGTTCTTCGGTGTTGCGGTCGACATCATCTCAATTGCGCAGCAGGCGAGACCAGAGAGCAGTGGCCACAAGCTGTTTGCGCGAATCAGATCGAGTACGACGTCGGCCTTCGTTGGAATCGCTGCGAGGGCACCGCCCCAGCGCGCATCATCGACACGACCGTCACCGGTTGCGTCGTAGCGCGCGAGCTCAAGATTTGGATGCGCCTCGAGTGGTAGCCCGCCGTACGCGCGTGGATCATCGGTGCTCCACAGTGTGTTGCCAACGGTTGCCGGCGACTGAATGCTGCCGTCTGGCTGCACTTCAGGCAGGTTGCTGAACTTTGGGTCGCGCGTTATCGCCATGAGAGGACCCCCTTGCGCCATGCATGCGCGAGGCCAACAAGGAGCACGCCGATGAAGATCGCCATGGAGATCAGGCCGTCCATCAAGAGCACCTTGAAGTTCAGTGCCCAGATGTAGATGAAGACGATCTCAACGTCGAAGGCGACGAAAAGGAGTGCGTACAGATAGAAGGAGAGACCGAAGCGCCCGTGCGTGTCGCCGTACGTGTCGATGCCAGACTCGTAGGGGACCTGCTTGCCGCGGCTGCCGCGCGTGCGGTGGGAGATCAGCCAAGCGAGGCCGATGGTAAGGAACACGAAGGAAGCACCTGCGCCTGCGAAACCGAGGACGTACCAGAGTCCGGTCATGAAACTCCCCCGTTCGATCCATCGCCCCGGCGCGTACCCCGTAGCGGGGGCTCGGGTGGCTACGCCCAGATTCTAGACGAGGGGGCGATTCGGAGCCGCCGTTCCTGGGAGTGGCGATGTGGGGTCGGCGAGGGCATTTGCCCCTGGGGAACGCCCCGCCACAAACAGTTCCACGGCAAATCCGCCCATGCGGCGAGGATCCATCAGTTGGGCGAGTGCGGAGCGTAGGGCGATCGCCGCCTCAAGGGTTGCCGTCGGCCCGGTGCGGGTTCGGGCTACCTCGCCGTCGACCCCCGCCGTTGCGAGAAACCTGGCCTGGTTCGTGCTGGACACGTGGCGGAGCCCACCTCGTTCCGCCGCAGCCCGAAGCAGGGTGAGGTCCACATGGGCGGTCAGGTCGCGGCCCCCCGGCTCGCCGAGGAGGTCGGCGGTTGCTCGGTGCCCCTGGTAGGCGAGGGCGGTACCGGCCATTCGGCTGGCGGGGTCCCGCAGGGTAGCCCCCTCACGGCCGTAATCAAGCACGAGGACGACCCCCTCGGTGAGCTCGCCCCCGAGCGTGGCGGCCCAGTCGGCCGTGGCTGGCGAGATCTCGGCGAGCTGCCCTTCGGCGAGCGGCGGCCAGCCAGCCATCAGGGAGGCGAGCCGCTCGGCGACCTCTGGGTCAGGGGCCACTTCAATCCACGTGAGGGCATTTGTTACAGGATCAACGGCCACGCGACGCTCGGCGAAGCCGCCCGGGGCGGCGGCGCGGCCGACCACGATGTGAAAAGGGAGGGCGTCGGCAAACTCATTGGCGACCACGATCCCTGCGGCGGGTGGGCTGCTCGCTGCGATGAGCGGCGGCCCCCCACCGGGTCGGGCCCCCAGTGCCGCCGTCAGGTCGGCCAGGCGGTATGGATTCGCCTCGCTCACCGAGACCTCCAGCACATCCAGTAGGGGGTGCCCTTCGCGGGCGAGGTGGTCGAGTGCTGCCAGCAGCAGGGTCCCCTCGCCAGCGCCGTACTCACGCCAGCGAAACTGCGTCGGCCGACCGAGCCGATCCCATGTTGCGGCGGCGAGTTGGGCGATGGCGACGCCAAGGAGTGGGTGCAGCTCTGGCGCGGTCATGAAGTCGCCGCTGCGGCCAGCCCGACGCTGCACCGTTGCGTAGTAGCCGAGCTCGGGCTCAAGGAGGGCGCGCTCCATGAAGCGCGCAAAGCTGATGGAGCCCTGCCGTTGGGCCTCTTCACGAATGAGCCGTTCGACCTCTTCCATGCAGTAGATCCTACGCGGCGCTACCGTCGGGCACATGCGTGACCTCGTTGTACACCTAGGGATCGGGGCAAACCTTGACGACCCTGTGGCCACACTCGCCGAGGCGGTCGTTGCGCTCGCGCACATTCCGGGCTGGAGCCTTGAGCAGGTCTCACCGCTCTATCGCACCACCCCAGTCGGACTTGTTGATCAACCGGAGTTCTTCAATGCCGCGATTCGTCTGCGCGTTGCACTACCCGACGAGCCAGCTGCGGCGGCGGTTGAGGTGCTCGTGCGCGTGAAAGAACTCGAACGCCTCTTCGGGCGAGTGCCAACAGTACGGTTCGGACCGCGCCGTCTCGACATTGACATCATCGCTATGGAGAACATCGCGGTCGTGCATCCGCGCCCACTCGGCACAGAGCCAGATGGCGCCGATAGCGATCGGCCCCTCGTTGTTCCACATTCTGCGGCAACCGAACGCCTCTTTGTCTTAGCGCCACTCGCCGACATTTCACCAACGCTCAAGGCACCAGGCTGGTCGGGAACAGCGCGTGAACTGCGTGATGTACAACGAGGTCGTGAGGGCGATGCGGCGGCGCTCTGCGTTGGCGCGTGGGACCAGGCGGCGCTGCGCTGGGTGTAGCGCGTTAGCGGCGGTAGTGCCGCCGGCCAGTGAACACCATGGCGATGCCGTGACGATCGGCGATCTCAATCGCCGCCGCATCACGACGTGAGCCGCCCGGTTGAACAATGGCGGTGACGCCAGCTGCCGCGGCTGCGGCTATGCCCTCGGCAAATGGGAAGTACGCATCGCTTGCGAGCACTGCGCCGCGTGCGCGCTCCCCCGCCTGGTTGAGTGCAATGTCAACGGCAACGCGCCGGTTCACCTGGGCCGCACCAATGCCAAGCGTCGTAGCGCCGCGCGCAATTACGATCGCGTTTGATCGAACATGTCGAACGACGCGCCATGAGAAGAGGAGGTCGGTGAGTTCGTCGAGCGTTGGGCGACGTTCGGTGACGACACGTAGTTGCGAGCGTTCAATGTTTCCCGTGTCGGCAGTTTGTAAGAGCACTGCACCACTGACGCCGATCATGTCGAACGCTGTCGCACAATGTGAAGGGTCGATCACCACGCTCAGATCTGGCCGCGTGCGCAGCGTCTCTGTAGCGCCATCATCCGCAAGGGCTGGCGCGAGCACCGATTCGAATGTTCCCGCGGCAATCACCGCCGCAACGCCACGATCAATCGGAACGTTCAGCACGATCGTTGAACCGGAGCTGGCCGCTGGATCTGTCTCAATTGCGCGAGTGAGCGCGCCAAGCGCTGTTTCGGCGGTTGCCACACCGATTGGGTCCGTGTGACGAATCAACGCAACACTTGGCGTTGGTAGGTCGGCAACGAGGCGTGCGCCAGCGTCAAGGTCGAGGAGGTCGTTGAGGCTTGGCTCTTGCCCTTGCAACACTCGGGCGCCCATGATCCCCGCGGCGGCGCTGTGCACGCGTCGGTATGCCGCTGCGGCCTGATGCTGATTCTCGCCGTGCCCGAAGGTGCGAATGCGCTCCAGCACGATCACGTCGCGAGCGGGCATCCCACTCTCGCTGTCGCGCGCCAGCGGGGCAACATGCGCCGCGATGGCGAGTGCCGCTGCTCGACGCAACTCGCCTCGTACTGCGGCAAGGTTCCCTGCGGGTCCAAGGTCGGAGGCGAGGTCACCGGTTGCCGTTGGGTCGACGACGATCAGTGGCCCGCTGTCCGCGGCAAGGAGCGCGCGCGTGATGGCGAGGATCGTCGCGGGTGGCGCCTCGGCCCCCGCTGGCGCGATCAGGAGGTCGGCGCTGGTGAGGCTTGCCGCTGCCCCGTCAAGCGACGCCGCGTCGGCATGTTCAGTGACGCTGATCCGCTCGGCCCGAAGGTGCGGGGTGGCCGGGCCGGCTTCGATCGTGGCCCCACGGGCGGCAAGGGTCGCCAGGAACGGCGTCAGCCCCGCCAGGGCGGGACTCTCGGGGGAGATCAATAGAAGGACGCGCATGCTCCTGATGGTGGCATACTCGCTCACACAAACCCAGACGCTGTTGTGCTGGGTGAACTAAAACCTAGCGAGTGAGGACAAGATGTTTCGTTGGCCTTGGGAGTATCTCTTCACCGTCCTGAACGCCGATCTTGGAACGTTCTACACACCGTTCTGGATTGCAAACCTCGTGCTCTTCCTTGCAACGATCCTGGTCTACTCGTTCGCGACCCGCGGCAGCCGCGGCCGTGGGGTCATCGGCGACGAGTGGGAGTACATCCTGTGGATCAGCCTCGGCACCTTTGGAATGAACCTGGTCTACGCCGCGTTCCAGTGGTACGGCCTCTTCCCCATTGCGACCACCCTCGTTGGGCTCCTCGCCCTCCGCGATACCGTCACGAAGCGCTTCCCCCCACTCCTCGCCGCGGAGGCTGATCATGCCGCACTCCTGCGCACGCGTCGCCAGGTGGCCGACGGTGTTGAGGCGACCATTCGCCCAGCCAACCGTCGCGGATAGCCCTTTAGTGTGCGCAGCTGCGCACGGCACGAGTGCATGAACATCCGCAGGTTTGGCCCCGGCCATCGTCGTGCAGACCGCGCTGCGGGCTCACAAGGCGTTCTCAGTAGCGCGATCTTCTCGAACGACGTTGCGCAAATTACGGAATTCACCGTCACGCCCGGTGGCACGTACGGCCCACTTCGTAGTGCTGGTGATGTGGTTCTCGTCGTGATTGAGGGGGGCGGCTGGATCACCGCGCGTGAAACGCAGGTGCATCTTGCCGCCGGTGAGTCGCTGCACCTTGAACGACTAACGCCCTATAGCGTGGCGGCTCGTGAGTTGCCGCTACGCGCGATCCTCATCGAACTTACTTCGCACGACCTTGCCGAGCCGGCTCGCACCATAGGCGCCAGCGGCGGCGGCGAGCAGGAGTAGCGCACCAACGACGAGCGTCGCGCTACTGACGAGCGCGGTTTCGCCGGGCTTCTCGAGCGTGACTCCAAATTGGAATGGCCATGTCCATGTTGGCAATACGCCCTGATACCAATTGTGTATGCCGGTAGGGAGTGGCAGCGCCGACCAATTCGGATACCAGATGAGTGCGATAGTGGCGATGCTACCGAGTGCGACGGCGAAGATGCGACGTGGGTCACGTGCGCTGAGGATGGACCATGCCGCCACCGTTGCAGGCACGAGCGCAATCGCGCCGATGAGTGGGCCCGGTGTGCCAAATCCTCCAGAGAGACAGACCTGACTCTCGGGATACACGCTGGCGACACCTGCGAGTGCGCAGAGTGCACCTGTTCCCATCCAGAGCACCGGCGCAGCGAGGACCGCGCAAGCCCCACCAACCCTCACGATGTGCGCAGCGCGCGGCGATCCTGCACGTAGATCGGCCAACAGAAGGGCGAGCCCTATCAGTGCAATCTGTGATGTTGGGTAGTAGTGATATTGGAATGCGGCACGATCGATACGCGCCCACGGTAGCCAAAGGGCAAGTCCGAGCACGAGGACCGAGGTGAGGCCCCAGCTTCTTCGGCGCCACGCTTCTGCTGCAAGCCAGAGCGCGCCGCCAATGCTGAGGATGCGCGAGAGCACGTTCCCGCCGTCATACACCGCGGCGGTCCAGGAGCCGCCACCGGCGGCAAAACTCGATTGGAAGAACCAGACCGGCTTTAAGTCGAGTGGCCACGCCCACCAGGGTGAGCTGGCGGCATGCGCAACGCGAAGGGTGTCGTGATAGCGATACATCGACGACGTGAGGTCGGCGAGCGTCTGCCCCGCGTTGCCGATCGGCCACCCCGCAACGATCTGGTTGCCGAGCGCGGCCCACGGCAGGTAGCTCGCGATATAGATACCAACAGGGAGAGCCGCGAGCGTAAAGAAGACGAGTGTTGCCTCACCTGGAAGGGAGAGGAGGGCGAGAAGCGAGCGTGGCGTTGCATCGCGTCGCGAGATGCCGCCGGCGCGAACGGTGGCGGCTCCCGTCGCCGCGAGGAGGACCACCATGACAGCGAAAAACGGCAGGTTTGGGATACGTGTGGAGCCGTCGACGACCGCGAGTGCCGGCGGAATTAAGGCGCCACCGAGCAGGGCGAGCCCACCCACAACCAAGAGTCGCCCGGGCGCCGTCCGCGCGAGCCACATGATTCCGAGACCGAAAATGCCGTAGAGGGCCACCCACTTGCTCGCAAGGGCACCGCCGAGCAGAAGTCCAGCGCCGATGAGAAGGAGCCCCCCAAGAAGGGCGCCGCGCACGCGGCCCTGGAGCCACGCCACGAAGGCGACCGCGCCGCCGAGTAAGAGGGCAAGAAGGTACACATCGTTCATGCCGATACGGCTCTGCACGAACCCCGCACCATCCAGGAGGGCGAGCACGCCGACCAAGGCAGCGACGTCGCGGCGCTCAGTGAGGAGTCGCGCCAAGAGAACCAAGAGGGCTGCGGCGAGCGCGCCAGCGATCACCCCTGGCCAGCGCCAGCCGGCCGCAAGGTCACCAACGTTCACCTGCGCCATTGCGCCCGATGGCGCGGCGAGTAGCAGCTCTCCGCTGCCACCATCTGCGCGTTCGCCAGAACCATCAAGTGCCGCACCGCTCGAACCGAGTGTCAGCGCATCGATTCCCACCGCGACATCAGCAAAACGCGCGTTGCCGTTGGGCTCTATGGTCCACAGCGATGCGCCGGCATCGTTCGGTCCAGGTGCCACCACGTGCACCATGCGGCTCGCGTCGCTCGGCACGATCGCCGTGGCACCCGGAATGGTGATCTGCGAAAGCAGGGTCGTGCTCTCGCCCCCAGCGACATAGACAAGCACCGCGTCACGCCCCGCAACATAGAGGCGAGGCGCGTCGAACCAGCTAACAGCGACAACAGCGCCTGCTCCTCCGTCAATCGACAGGAGTTGCGGGCGAGACAAGTCGTGCGCCGCATAGCTCGTGAGGCCAGCGCTACTCGTGACGAACAACACCTCGTCACCCTTTACCGTCACTGCAACAGCAGTTGAGCCACCGGTAAGCGGCGCGCTTGAGAGCAGAACCCCGTCACGAAGGATCTCAACTCGATCACGTCGAACGAGTGCGACACGATCGTCAGCCAGCGGCGCAATGCCGTACACCGCACCTCCTGTGGACGCCCAGGTGCGTAGGCCAATCGCACCGCCCGCTGTTGCCGTTTCTGGGTCAACTGAAAAGATCGTGCCGTCTCCCGTCGCCCCCCAAAGAGCACCGTCGTGCGCTGCAACAAGGTGCAAGACGTCGCGCACTGGGAGCGCGCCGACCACCGCTCGACTTGACGCATCAATCACGCTGATCTCGTTGGGACCCGCAATCCATATCCGCCCTGGGTAGCGCGCACCTTCGGGCCGTGCGGCGATTGCGCCAATACTCGTTGGGTATGTCGTGTGCGCATCGACGCGCGGGGCGCCGAACACTTCAATTCCAAGGGCGATGAGGTACTTCGCGAGATGTGGATGTGTGTATTCGTAGATCGCATGCGGTTCGCCGTACTTCCAATCTTGCATGAACTCTGTTGCGGTACGCACGTGATACACCTCATCAAACTGGAAGTGTGTCGGTTCACCAACACGCCATCCACGGAGCGAGAGTGCGCTAATGGTCACGAGAACCAATAGCCAGAGGTCTATCCGCGTTAGTGCTCGGCGGGGTTCGGGCTTCGCTGCAACAACCCGTCTCGGCACGGCGTCCACTCGTTTGCGTTGCGGTGCGGCTGTTCGCTGGCGCCCGCTTCGCGATTCGGACGTGTGTGCCAGCCATACGGCACCAACCAGCGTTGCAGTGATCGCAGCGGCAACGAGCGTCACGGCGACTGGTGTGTGCAGCGCATCGGTAATGGCGCCGAGGTTTGGAAGACCCTCGTTCTGAAAGTAGGCGATGGTGAGTACACCCCAACTATTGGCTAGGAAGGCGAGAGAGGTTGCGAGCGCAATCCAGCGCCAGGCGGGTCGAGCTGCGGCCAGCGCGATCGTGAGAGGAATTGCGGGGAAGAGATATCGCTCGTGCACGCGCGTCGGGAGGACAAAGAATGCAATGGCGAGGATTGCGGCCGCGGTCACGGTTCGAAGCGCGGTGTCGCGTCGCACGTATCGCATGGCAGCAAGGACGGCGGCGGCGATTGCGGCGGTGCCGATTGCCACACCGGGGATGCCGATCAGCGGGAGCGGGTCGACGTCGGATGCCCACCCAGTTGCATCAGCGACTGCTCGTCCTCCGACCGCGACGAGTGCCCACGGGTTCCACGCATTCACCGAGAGGTACGGATAGCCGCCGGCCGCCTCAGCGATCTTGGTTAATACGTCGGGGAGCGTGAGTCCAAACGGTAGAGCGGCGATGGCGATGGTGGCTGCACCAGCGAGACCCGCGACAACGAAGGCCCATGGTTCGCGCGCCGATCGCGCCCGCACGAAGGCGACGACGCCAATGATCGGAATCAAGATGCCGAACTGCGGCTTCAGCACCGCAGCGAGGGCGGCGAGGATCGCACCCTGAACGGTCTTACCCCTGATGAGTGCTGAGAGCGCAAAGAGGATGGTGACCGTTCCAACGGCGTCAACTTGCCCCCACACGGCCGAGTCGAGCCAAACCATCGGTCCGATCGCCATCACAACCGCGGCGACGAGCTGGCTTCGGCGCGATGCGCCCAAATCGGCGGCGAGCCGGACGGTTGCAAGCACGAGCAGCCCATCCGCAAGGATTGCTGGAAGCTTGATTAGTGCCCCTGGGTCAGTGCTACCGGTCACGAGTGCGCTCAGCGAACCGAGCGCCCAGAGGATCCATAAGTAACCGGGGAGATAGTCCACATAGATTCCCCGCGTGTAGAAGCCCCACGGCCCTCGGCTCGCTAATTCAGAGGCCCACGCTCGGAATGAGTGTAGGTCTGCGCTAAATCCTGCCTCTGGGGGGAGTGCCGCGTATGCGATGATCAGCCGCAAGAGAACGCCGAGCGCAGCGATCAGCGCAATTGTGCGGAGGTTGACCGGTTCGGCTGATCGACGGGTCGTCTGAGAGGTCATCTGCCGAGTGTAGCCGTGAAGGGGGTTGCGGAAGGTGCCACTGCCAGAGCTCTCCCTCTTCTTCCCGTGTCATAACGAGGCCGATAACCTTGATGCACTGGTTGCCGATGCACTTGTCGCACTACCTGCCCTCGCAACTACCTATGAGGTCATTCTTGTCGACGATGGCTCGCACGACGATACAGCCCGCGTGGCCGGTCGCCTCGTAGAGCGACATGGCAGGCTCGTTCGTTTGATACGCCATGAGGTCAATCGCGGATACGGCGGCGCGCTGCGCTCGGGCTTTGCGGCGGCACGGTACGCCAATCTCGCCTATACCGATGGGGACCGTCAGTTCCGTGTGGCTGATCTTGCACGACTCGTCGAGTGCGCCGAGGCTACCGACTCACCCGTAGTGATCGGGTATCGACTGCAGCGCGCCGATCCGCCACTGCGCCTCATCTATGCCACGTTCTACCGTATTGCGAATCGTATCTGGTTCGGACTGCGCGTCCGCGACGTTGACTGCGCCGCGAAGCTCTTTCGTCGTGATGCGCTGCAGGGAATCAGCGTCCACTCTGACGGAGCATTTTTCTCTGCAGAGCTTCTCATTCGCCTGCGCGTTGCTGGAGTAACGATCGACGAGGTTGGTGTGCCGCATTATCCGCGTACCGCCGGATCGCCAACCGGTGCGCGTCTCTCGGTGATCGCGCGAGCGATTCGCGACTTCTGGTCGCTGCGGATTGGCCTTTGGGTGAACCGTGCTCAAACGCTTTCGCGGGGTCGCGCCCTGTTGGGCGATTAGCGCTATTGCGCCGTCGGTGGCTCCTCGCCGTCAAGTGAGTTGACAAAGTCGCGGAAGAGCGAGAGGCGCTCCTCTTCGGCGGCTTCCGGAACGATCCCCTCTGCCGAGAGCAGCTCTGCTGCGATGAAGATTGGCGCCTCGGCGCGCAGCGCCAGTGCAACTGCGTCGCTCGGTCGCGCATCGAGCTCAGCCTCTTCGCCACTTGGGGCAACCATCATCATTCGCGCGCGGAACGTCTCTTCGCGAACCTCGGTGATACGCACCTCGCGCAGCGTTGCCCCGAGCGCGCGGATTGCGCGAAGCGCTGTGTCGTGAGTGAGTGGGCGTTCTGGCGTAATGCCTTGCAGGTGGTAGGAGATGGCGCTCGCCTCGTTGGGCCCAATCGGAATGGGAAGGTAGCGCGCCTCTTCAGCGTCACGAAGTAGCAACACATGCGTTCCAGAGATCATCTGGATCCGCACCCCTTCCACCACCGCGCGTCGTAGTTCCATCGCCCTATGATCGCACGCTTACGGTGTGGGAATCGGCGTCTCAATGATCGGATCAGGGGTTGGCCCAACGCTCGCGCCAGGCTCCTGTGTCACTGGCACGCCGAGTACGGCGCTGCGAACGCGTCCCGCTTCCGCCCAGATAAACGTCGGCGCGCCGCCGTCGGCGGCGGGGAGGATGTATCCGCCAAGGATCTCGCCGACGGGATCAGCCCCATCGCCAATGACGTACTGCGCGAGCATCGCGCCAGACGTCGCCTTGGTGTACGCGATCACTCGATGGGCGCTGCTGTCCCAGACATAGATGACCCCCGTTCGGCTCGCCCCTGCGGACATCACCAGCGTTGGGGTTAGGAGGGGGCGGAGAAGCTCGTCACCGATATCGGCTGGGGCCCAATCGTCTGGCGCCCCGCCGGAGTAGCGGCGCAGGGTGCCGGCGCTCGTCATGTACACATCGCCGTCGATGGCGATGCTGGTCATGGTGCCCAGTGACATCGGGTTGATTAGATACGCCGTTGGAGTCGCGGGGTAGCCCGTTCCGTCAGGGGCCGGCTGGTATCGCAAAATCTGCCGAGCAGATGGGTCGACCACATAGAGCCGATAGAGCCCGGTCCCTGGATCTGCCGCGAATCCGACGATCGCCCTCACGTCGCTCCCCCAGAGTTCGCCGTCGCGAACCCGGAGCTTCACCAACGTCCCCTTACCAGCCTTGTCGGAGGGGCGCCAGCGCCAAAGGTTCGACGAGGCGTCAAACACCACAAGGTCGGGCCCTGCGGCGGTCAGCAGGAGTGCGCGCCCGGTGCGCGTGCCGTAGAGATCAAATCCTGGCTGATACACCACGGTTGCTCGACCGAGACCAGCATCAATCCGATACACCGCGCCTGTCACCTTGTCGATGACATACGGCAGACCGTCTGGCCCCTGAACCAGCGCCTGGATCTCAACACTTGCGCCCGCCGCTTGGAAGTCGAAGAGTGTGATTGGGGTGGTGACGCTGACAAGGAAGATCTTATTCAGTGTCTCTGTTGCCTCTGCGCGGAGCGACGTGATCTGGGCGATCGACCCGCCACCGGCCTCTGCAAGGTTGAGGTTTGCGACGGCGGCTAGTAGGAGGCTCTTCACCCGTGATGGATCGTTGACGAGAAGG
The DNA here is from genome assembly GCA_040397175.1 of Candidatus Limnocylindrus sp. GTDB lineage: Bacteria > Chloroflexota > Limnocylindria > Limnocylindrales > Limnocylindraceae > Limnocylindrus. Next base: position 179,657 of record JBBAWM010000003.1, read on the forward strand.
TTGGTTTGGGGGTCGAGCGCCTCGGTAATGCTGATCTCTGCGCTTCGTAACGCCTCGCGTGCCTTCGCCACAGCGTCCAACTCTGGCGCAGTCCCGTTTAGCACCAGCGCTGTTGCGCCACCAACGCCCGCAATAAGGACCGCAGCCAAGAGGAGTGCCGCCGAGCGGCGTCGGCGCAGACGTTGTACCTCGTGTTCCGCCTGTTCGTCGCCGCCCTTCGCTGCGCGAAGCGTTGGTTCGGCTGGGGTGATGGTTAACCAGGGTGCACGGCGTTCAATCTCATTGGCGACGCGCGCAACAACCCGCTGCAACAACGATGTTGAGGTTGCTGCGCGTTCACGCCACGACCGCTCTACCAGTGGCTCGGCCACACTGCGGTGTTCTGCTCGCAGTCGCGCCTCCGCGCGCGCAGTCTCTTGTGCGGCTCGCACCGCATCGCTCGTGCGCTGATCGCGCGCGAGTGGCGGCTGGCTCTTCCCTCGCGCGCGCGCCTCCGCTCCACTTCGCGCGCTTGGGCGACGTGCGTCGATAACCGCTTGTGCCGCTGTGTCGATCGGTTCGTATGGTGGCGTGTGTGCATCCGGTCGGTTCGGGTCGGCTTTCGGCGCAACTGGTTTTGCAGCAGAGATCCTCGCCTCGCGCTCAAGGTTCCCCTCTTCCCAGCGTGCGCGCGCGTTGACCTTTGCCGCTGCAACCGGGTCAACAGGAACGTTGAAGAGCGTCTCCGCCTCGGGCATTGCTCGCGAAAGCGTGGTTCGCACTGGCAGGAGCACCTCGAGGAGCACCGCCGGATAGGCGAGTGGCGCGAACGAACCGCTCGCAGGCGTGTGCGTTTTTACTGCAAGCTTCGCCTCTTCTGGCGTAGCTGCCAACGCAACACGGTCGCCCGGCCCCATCGCGAGTCGCGTCGTGGAAATGCCACCGCGCTCGAGCGTGCGTGAGGCCGCACCAGGTGCTTCGTCGGGCAACATGATTGTTGTTATGCGGCCATCTGTTGTTCGACGCGCAGCAACCGCCACGCCGCTCGTGCGCGCAACGAGTACCTCGCTGCGCGAGAGCGCGACGAGCCCAACCGCAACACTCTCACCAAGCCGTTTTTGTGCCGCGCTGAGCGCGCGGCGCGCCCGCTCGGCGGGACTCGCTGAGGCATCGTTGTCAAAGAGGTCCAACGTTTCGGTTGCGGCTCTCTGGAGCTGTTCCGCCGTAGCGCCAGTGAGGCGGATGAGTGCGGCGCGTGTGCCGAGCATGCGCTCTTCAGACGGCCCCTTCGGTGTGCGCGCGAGTAGAAGCCAGCCCGCGCCAAACGCCGGTTCGGCCGCTGTGAGTACCGCGGGGTGAATGGTTTGCTCTGCGTGGTCCATATGGTGAGAATACGCTCAGTCTTGTTCGCCGCTTGGGGGCGCAATTCGTACTGTGAGGCCGAGTGAACGTTCGCCGCCTGGCCGCTCACTAAAGGCCCGCGCAAGTTCTGCGCCGCGAAGGTGCAGCTCCTGTGCCGCTACCGGGTTCTGCGCTTCAACAATGAGCCGGCCGCGCTCGATGGCAACGAGGTGGGTGTCGGGGGCGAGGTGGGGGGCCACTTCACGAAGGAGATCGCTGAAGGCGCCCATGGTGCGGGCAAATCGCAGCTCCTCTTCGAAGCCGAGGGCGCGTGCCGCTTCAGGGAGCAGCCCTGCCAGCCCCTCTGGCCGCCCCTTCCGCGTGCGCTTGGTGCTCACGCGGCCACCGCGCTGCCGTGTGGGCTGCGCCGAATCTCGCGTGGCTGCGCGCGCGCGACGAGCCCAGGAGCCAGGTCATCGAGTGCGGTCGCCGTAATGATGCTCTGCGGGAGCGCGGCGATGCGCGCCACGAGGTGCTCACGGCGTTGCGGGTCGAGCTCAGAGAATGCGTCGTCGAGAAGGAGTACCGGTGGGTGGCCATGCTCATCGGTGAGGAGCGTGATCTCGGCGAAGAGCAGTGCGAGGAGGAGGCTGCGCTGTTGTCCGCGCGACGCCGTTGGGGCGATGTCGCTCCCTCCGACATAGAAGGCGATGTCGTCGCGGTGCGGGCCAACGAGTGTGTATCCCTGATACCCCTCTGCCTCCGCGGTTTGGTCAAACGATTGCGCCAGCCGCGTGGCGCACTCGCCCGCGGACTCATCCGGGCGGTACTCCTCACGCGAACGATAGTGGGTCTCGAGGGCGGCCTCGCTCGGCGCGACTTCACTGTGGGTTGCTGAAAGCACCGGGGCGAGTGCGGCGAGAAGGGCGAGGCGGCCAGCGACCACCTCTGACCCGGTCGTGATGAGCATCTCGGTCCATGGGCGCATCTCGCTCGCGATGGCGCGCCGCGCAGCGCCGTCGACCTCGAGCGCATCTTTCAACAGCCGGTTGCGTTGGCGAAGCGCGCGCTCGTAGCGTGTCAGCGTAGCCTCGTACCCGCGCTGCCACTGCGATGCAACGCGGTCGAGCAGTCCGCGGCGCACGGCTGGCGCACCAACAACGAGGCCAGTCTCCTCGGGGACGAACGCAGCGACTCGCAGCCGTTGACCGAGCGCCGCGGTGGTGCGTGGAGTTCCGTTCAGGAGATGCTTCGCACGCCCCGCGCGCGAGATCTCAACACCAAGTGTTGACCGCGCAAGTGTGTCGGCCGGGTCGGCACCGTCATCGCGTACCGTCACCGTGATCGATGCCTCGTCGCCATCACCTGCGATTACTTCGCGCAGCGCACCCGCCCGGTGTGAACGGCCAGTCGCCGCAATGATGCACGCCTCGAGGATGGTGGTCTTCCCTGCGCCGTTCTCGCCCCAGAAGATGTGTGTTCCTGGCGCCAGCGCGACGCTCCCGTCGGCCCAGCTTCGAACCTGGTGGAGTCGAACACTCTCAATCATTGCGGCGCCGCGCGTTCGCGAGCGGTGCGGATCAGGAGGGTGTGCGCACCGGCATCACAACGTGCAGGTAGTCGCGACCGTCAAGCGGGCGAAGCAACCCGGGTGCGACGGGGCCGGTGAGCTCGAGTGAGAATTGATCAGCCTCGACGCGCGAGAGCACATCGACAAGATATTTCGCGTTGAATGCGATCGTTGTTCCCTCGCCTTCAACCTTCGCCTCGATGTGCGCTGCGTGATCACCAACATCCGCCGCCGCAGTGATGTCAATGGCGCCGCCGCCCGTGGTGGTGATGGCGAAGCGCACGATGTGCGCAGACGCATCAGCAACAACCTGCGCTAGCTTCACCGCTGAGAGGAAGCTATCTCGGTCGAGCGTCACCTTGGTGGTGTGGCTCGTTGGTACGACCTGCTGGAAGTTTGGAAACTGCCCCTCAATCAGTCGGCTCACTAGCATGGTGTCACCGAGCTTGAACTGCAGCTGGTTCTTTGTTGCGGTGTACGTGATCTCCACAAGATCGTCGACATCAGAGAGAAGGCGCAGCAGCTCCGCATAGGAGCGGGCAGGCACGATCAAACTTGTCTCGGGCGCCGCCTCTGCAAGCGGTGCCCCGGCGACGGCGATGCGGTAATTGTCTGCGGCGGCGAAGGTTGCCTTCTCACCCGTGAACTTTGTTAGCACGCCGGTGAGGATCGGCCTCGCCTCATCGCCCGCGGCGGCGAAGACGGTTGACTCAAGCGCGGCCTTCAGCGCCTTCTGCGTGATGCGCGCTGTTGGCCGCTCTCCGGCGGCGCCCACTGGCGGGTAGTCGTCGGCTGGTGTCGCGCGAAGGTGGGAGGCGTTGCGACCACACTTGATCTGCGCGCGGCCGTCGGCGAGGAGCGAAAGGTCGATCTTCTCGTTCGGGAGGCCGTTCACAACGTCGGCAAGGAGCCGGGCCGGGATGGTGGTGGAGCCCTTCTCCTCAACCTTCGCCGGAACCCAGTGGGTGATGGCAATGTCAAGGTTTGTGGCGACAAGGCGAAGCCCGCCATCCTCAGTGCCGAGGTAGACGTTCGACAGGATCGGCAGCGTGTTGCGGGTCGCCACGGCGTGGCCAACGATGGCGAGACCGCGGGCAAGGTGATCCTGGATTACCGAGAGCTTCATCTGTTCCTCCACATATAGGTTCCCCCTCTAGGGTAATAGTGTCTTAGTTGTTTTATCTCGTCGTCACCGTATTCGTACTGTGGGCAGCGTGGAGAGCCGTGCTCACCTTCGCACAAACAGGCCGTGGGAAGGACCCCCCTCCTAGGTGGAGAACCCCCACCCGGCCCCCTGCGGCACCCTTACAGCTGGGGAGACAGTGCGGAGAACCAGACCAGGTTACCCACACCCCTCTTCACACGCCCCTCGAAAAACCCCCACGAAACCACACAGGAACGGGTGTTATCCACGAGATTTCCACACCTCCGGGGGGCGTTATGGGCGAGCGGCAACCCCTTGCCCGAGACGAAGCAGGGCTTCGCGCAGCAGAGCAACCTCGCGGCGCAGCTCACCGTCGTAGCTCATCTCCCGTTCAATCTTGGTGCAGGCGTGGATGATGGTCGAGTGGTCACGCCCGCCCAGGGCTGCCCCGATTCGTACAAGCGAGGCATCGGTCTCCTCGCGAGAAAGGTATGCCGCAATCTGTCGCGGGGTCACAATTTCACGATCGCGCTTGGGGCCGCGAAGCTGCTCGACGGTGAGGCTGAAGTGCTCGGCAACCGTGGCGACCACCTGCTCCGGCTCAAGGATGCGCTTTGGGTTCGGGTAGACGGCCTCGTTCAACACACGCGCCGCGAGCTCCATCGTGACCGGCATGCCACTCAGCCGCCCAACGGCGACGAGTCGCGTTAGCGCACCCTCAAGCTCGCGCACGTTGCTCTGCACGCGTCGCGCGACCTGCTCAACCACATCGTTCGCAACAATGACGCCACTCTCTTCCGCCTTCGCGCGCAAGATCGCAATACGCGTTTCGAGATCGGGCGACGAGATATCGGCGATGAGGCCCCACTCAAATCGCGAGCGCAGACGCTCCTCAAGCAGTGAGATCTCCTTCGGCGTGCGATCCGACGTCAACACGATCTGCTTCCCCGCGGAGTGCAGCGCGTTGAACGTGTGGAAGAACTCCTCCTGCGTGCGCTCCTTATCGGCAAGGAACTGAATGTCATCGATGAGTAACACGTCGATCTTGCGGAAGCGCGAGCGGAATGCTTCAGCGCCGCTCTGTTGAATGCTGGTGATGAATTCGTTCGTGAACGCCTCGCCGGTGATGTAGAGCACTTGGCGCTTTGGTGAGCGCTCGGCAACGGCGTTGCCGATGGCGTGCAGCAGATGTGTCTTACCGAGGCCGGTGCCGCCGTACAAGAAAAGCGGATTGTATGCGCCACCTGGTCGCTCAGAAACGGAGAGCGATGCCGCATGCGCAAGTCGATTCGCCGCACCAACAACGTAGGTCGCAAATGTGTAGCGAGCATTCAAGTTCGTTGCGCGCGCTGGTGCATCGCGATCAACAATGCGTACGCTCTCTTGTGGTGCGGTGACACGCGGCGCTGCATCGTTTGCAACAGCGCCCTTCCCCTTTCCGGCGAGGGCGCCGTGTGCGTCGAGCTCTGCGTCACTCACTACTTCAACAGAGAGCGTCACGCTATAGCCAACAACCTTCGCCATCGTTTGCGCGATTAAGGAGCGGTAGCGCTCATCAACCCAGTCCTTAGCAAAGCCCGACGGAACGCCGAGAACAAAGGTGGCAGTCGACTCATCAACACGAAGGAGTGCGGTGCGACGGAACCAGGTCTCGAAGGTGGCCTGCGAGAGGCTGATCTCCAGCTCTCCGAGGACTGCGCGCCAGACCTGTCGTCGATCCATTCCGCAGCGCCCCCCTTTGTTCCGCTGGTGTGCGCCACCAACACTGCGGCAGAAGGGCGAAGCCGCCGAGGAGTCGGCGGTGCCACCCTGGTGCAAGATTGAGTCTGTGCTGACCGGCTTATGCCAGCCCCTCCCACAGCCCCGGAAAAGAGACCAACCGACGGTGTGATGTCGTTCGGGTCCTTTGTGGGGAGGCGGAGAATAGCACCCGCGGCGCTTCCTGCAAGCCCAGGCTCACCCCGATTTTTGATACCCCCTAGGGGTATCTGGCTAAATCCCCGTTACAGGGGTCGGAATTGACACCGCCGCCTGCGAGGAACGATACTTCCCCTCTCAGAACCGCCCCCTTCGCGGCCTGAGTAAAAACCAGGAAGAACCCCTCGGGGGCCACCGCCGACGAAGGCAACCGTGGCACTTGAGACCACCGGATCGGAGCGATACCAATGAAGCGAACGTATCAGCCGAAGAAGCGCCAGCGGTTCCGCGAGCACGGATTCCGTAAGCGCATGTCGACAACGTCCGGCCGCCGGGTTCTTGCCCGACGCCGCGCACGTGGTCGCAAGCGCCTCACCGTCTGATCAAGGCGGCGCGTACGCGCCCCAGGAGCATCGACATGTTGCGCACACCCTCCGACTTCGCCGCGTTAAGCGCCGCACCCGGCGTTACCACGCCGCTGCTTGGCGTTCGTCATCGCACCGTTGCGGCCACCGAGTCCACACCGTCGCTTCGTCTCGGCATTGCAACGAGCCGCAAGGTGGGGAACGCTGTGGTGCGTAATCGCATTCGCCGCCGACTGAAGAGCATTGCGCGCGAGCTTGCACCGCAGGTGCGCCCAGGCGCAGAGATCCTGATCGGCGTCCGCACTGCAGCGAGTACCGCAACCAGTGAAGAGTTGCGCGCCGCGCTCACCGAGTGCCTACGTCGTGCCCGACTCGTTGAGGTCTCGGCGTGAACGCGCTGCGACGCATCGCTGGTATTCCAGCGTACGCCGGGACACTTTTGATTAAGGCATACCGCGTGGTGTTTTTTTGGCTCCCGTCGAGCTGCCGCTTCGAGCCGAGCTGCTCGCGTTACACAGAGGAGGCGATCGTGAAGTACGGACTACTCAAGGGTTCATGGATGGGAGCGAAGCGCATTAGTCGCTGCTCCCCACTGAGCGCTGGCGGATTGGATCCGGTCCGATGAGCCGCCAAACAGTGAAGGTGATTGCGCTCCTCGGCTTTGCGCTGCTCCTTGTCGCTGCGTGCACCAGCCCAATCCCGCATTCGGACCTGAAGCCTGCGACCCCGGGCGCCGATCCATTTAGCTTGCTGGCCTGGCTCTTTACGCCAATCTTCCAAGCGCTCTTCGTCGGCCTTGTCCTGCTCGATCGACTTACTGGTGATATCGGTATCTCAATCCTTATCTTGACACTCGTCATTCGTGTGATCCTAATCTCGCCATATCGCAAGCAGCTGGTCTCGCAGAAGCGCACCCAACTGCTCGCGCCAGAGGTGGCAGAGATTCAGCGTCGCTACAAGGGCGATAAGGTCAAGATCCAACAGGCCCAGATGGAGCTCTACAAGTCGCGAGGCGTGAGCCCATTCGGCGGCTGTCTGCCAACGCTGTTGCAGTTCATCGTGTTGATTCCGATGTACACGGTGATCTCGAGCGGACTTACGAACCCAAACCCAACGGCAATGCTCAACGTCTTCGGCTTTGACATCGGCAAGGCGATTGGCCTGGTGTGTGCAAACGGGGCACCCGCAGCGGGCTTCAACAAAATGGAGGCGTGCATTAGGTCGACGGTGCCATGGCTCGGCGGCCTCGATGCCTCGAAGCCTTCCGTCATTGTGATTGCAGGCTTCGGCCTCTCAATCCTTGCGGTCATCAGTGCGCTGCTACAGGTCATTCAGACACGCATGACGATCAATCCGAAGGCACCAAAGAACGACACGACCGCAGGGGCACAGGGGCAGACCCTGGTCTTCCTGCCACTCATTTCGGTACTGTACGGCGGGATTCTTCCCGCCGGCCTGTTCATCTACTGGATCTCGTCCACGCTGTTCTCGATCGTTCAGCAGTACTTGATCCTCGGCTTCGGTGGGCTCTTCCCGCTCTTCGGCTGGACGCCCGCCTTTGCCGTTAACCATGCCCCGCGCTTCCCAGTCGCGATGCCGGAATCGGTTCCGGATGTTGCTGGGGAAGCGGTGGTTCCACACGAGCGAACGGAGCTCGACCGAGCCGCATCAGCGGCCGCCACGATCCGTTCGGCAAAGAAGCGCGACCGACATGGTCGACGAGGGAGTAAGTGATGGCGAACGAGGGCGCATACCAGGAGTTCACCGGCAAGAGCGTTGAAGAGGCACTGAAGGGTGCTTGCGATGCGTTCAAGGTTGGCATCGGCGATCTCGACTTCGAGATCATCGCCCCAGGTTCACGTGGCGTACTCGGCATGGGTGCAGAGCCTGCCCGCATCGTTGCTGCGCCAATCAGCGCACTCGGCGGCGCCGCTCCGAAGCGTGCCGGCGAGTCAAGCCGCCCAGCACCAACACCAGCGCCCGTTCGCGAAGAGCGAGCGCCGCGCCCAGCGCCACGAAACGACGCACCAGTAGCGCGAGCCGCTGCGCCACAGGCTGCAGGGCGTCCAGCGCCACGTGGCGATCGTGGGCCACGACCTGAGCGTGCACCGCGCCCGGAGCGCGCGCCACGTGAGGATCGCGAGCCACGAGAGCGACGCGAGCGCAGCGAGACAACGCCAGAGATGATCAGCGGCGGCAAGGAGATCCTTGAGACGCTGGTGAAGCACCTCGGCTTTGAGGCTGAAGTCCGCGTCACCGGAGCAGGCGCTGACACCGTGTTGAACGTTGCCGGCACCTCACCAGAGGCGGTCGACGAGCTGAACAGCTTGATCGGCGGTCGCGGAGAGCGACTGCAGGCGATCCAGCATCTCGTGAACCTGATGCTCAGCCGCAAGATGGGCGAGTGGGCACGTGTCACCGTGGACATCGAGGAGTATCGAGGCCGACGTGAGGCACAGCTCCGCGCACTTGCGCGAAAGGCTGCAGACCGCGTCAAGGAGACCGGCCGCGCTGTTCAGCTTGAGCCAATGACAGCGCTAGAGCGCCGCTGGATTCACGTTGAGCTTCAGGAGATGGACGGTATCGCGACCGAGTCTGCTGGTGAAGAGCCAGAGCGCCGCGTGGTCGTGATCCCGGCGTAACTCGGGAGGGGCCACCATGCCGACAAAAGATCCAAAACGGGAGGCGCACTTCCCTGCAATCGAGAAGCGCTACGGCGAACCGATGAAGCACTGGTTCGCAGTAATGAAGACCGTTGCAGGGAAGCGCTACCCGGAACAGATCGCTCACCTGCGCGAGAACTACGGATTCTCCCAGGCGCACGCCAATGCCCTCGTGCTCTTCTCGCGCGGCTCTCTCTCTTCACAACGGCATGCAACGCCGGCCGACTACTTTAAGAGCATTGATTCGCAGCAGGCGCGCACGATGCGCGCGATCTTCAAGGTGGTGCGCACGAAATACCCAGAGCTGGAGTTCGTGATCGCGTACAACCAACCGATGCTGCGCAAGGGAACGCAGTATGTGCTCGGCGCGTCGGCACTAAAGAAGTACCTCCTAATCAACCCATTCAGCAAGTCGGTCATCGATTCCTTCGCCCCGAAGATGAAGGAACTCCGCGTGTTGAAGCACTCAATCACGATCCCCAACGACTGGGAAATCGACGAGCAGCTGCTGCTCGCGATGGCGAAGGCGCGCATTGCGGAGATTGCATAGCGCGCGCCGACGGCGCGACGGGTGAGAATTGGTGGAGATGGAGGAGAGTCGAACTCCTCGTCCGAAAAGCCTTCCTTGAGACCACTACGAGCGTGTCCTGCGGTTTAGTCTAAGTTGAGGCGCTCCCACAGGCCGGATCGACCCTCAACCGAGATACATGTCCCTAAATCGGGCTTATGCGATGACTATGCGTCGCTCGTCATCACTGCAGCTTCGCTTTATGACGCTTCCACGACCCGCGAAGCGGGGGCCGCTTCCACGCTCACCGTACTGCCTTAGGCAGCGAGGGCGAGAGCAGGCTGGCGATTGCCAGTTACTTCTTTTTGCTACCGGTTTAACGAGGCCTGATAGCAACCTCGACTCGCGTTCCCAAGGTGCGGATCTCCGTCGAAACCACGCATCCCCAAGGGGGGAATGATACCGCGCGCGGATTGCGATTACTAGTGCGCGGAAGGCTACTCGCCGCGCTTCCAGTCGCCGAGCTGGCGCTCTGCCTCGCGGCGACCCTCGCGATCAGCAATTGCCGCACGCTTATCGAAGGCTTTCTTCCCGCGACCGAGGCCGATTTCAACCTTGCAGCGACCGCGCGAGAGGTAGAGGCGCAGCGGGATCAGCGTGAGCCCCTTCGTCTTCACCTTGGTGCCAATGGCGATGATCTCGGACTTATGGAGCAAGAGGCGCCGCACCCGCTTCGGCTCGTGGTTCTGGCTTGCGGCACCGGGCCACTCGGCAATATGCATGCCGATCAGTCGACCCTCGCCCGCCTCGAGGCGCACGTAGGCATCGCCAATGTCGGCCTTGCCGGCGCGAATCGACTTGATCTCGGTCCCCGAGAGCACGACCCCCGCCTCGTAGTGCTCGACGATCTCGTACTCGTATGAGGCCTTGCGGTTTGAGGCGAGCGTGGTCCCCGAGGGGGGCGCCTTCGGCTTTGGGGCAGGGGAGGACGCCGTCTTGATGGGAGCCTTAGCCATTGCGGTACCTCCTCTCGAACAGGGTTGCCCTTCAGGGGCGTATCTGTAGGGTACGCGCCAACCGTGGGCAGGTGTATGTGCGGGGCGATGGAAGGGGGAGACGAGAGAGCCCCGGCCCGAAGGCCAGGGCTCTGCTCACTTATTACCGCTCTCGCGGGTCAACTATGCGTTGACCTCGTGAGAGGCGGCGGTACAACTGTCATTAGACACTGCACACCACCTCCTTTCGTCTGCGGCGAAGGATACGCCCCCGTACGCCTAGGTGCAAGTACCGCGCGGTGAGCGGCTACTTGAAGGAGCCGAGCGCCGCGTCGAGCACCGGGTCGGCCGTCGAGCCCTCGGGGGCGGCGGCAACCGCTAGGTCTGGCGTCAAGCCGATCTTATGGATCCAGCGCCCGTTTGGGCTAAGCCACTTGGCGATGGTCAGCTTCAGGCCCGAGCCATCACTCAGGTTAATGAACGTCTGAACGACACCTTTCCCGAAGCTGGTCTCACCAACCAGCTTCGCCCGGCCGCGGTCTTGTAGGGCGGCGGCGAGAATTTCACTGGCCGACGCGCTCCCCTTATTGATCAGCACGACAAGCTGAATTGAGGCATCGGTGGCGATCCCGCCCGCTTGCGCCGACGTGCTCTCACGAACGCCCTTGCTGTTCTCTTCGATGTAGACGACGCCATCGCCGATGAACTCACTCGCAATCGAGAGCGCAGTAGAGAGATACCCACCCGGGTCATTGCGGAGGTCGAGCACAATCTTGTTTCCACCGGCATCGACGATCTTCTGCAGCGCGTCATGGAATTGCCCGGCGGCGATGTCTGTAAATTCATTGAGCGCAATGTAGTCAACACGATCTCCGGCAGCCGTCTGCAACTGCTTGGTGGTTACCGATGGCAGCTCAATCTTTGCCCGAACGATGGAAACATCGCGTGGCGCTGCGGTACCCGTGCGAACGGTGATCACAACGGTCGTGCCTTCCGCGCCGCGCACCTTGAGCACCGCTTGATCAACGGAGAGGCCGGTCAACGCATCGCCATCAATGGCGAGAAACGTATCGCCACGCAGGATTCCTGCGGCGCGTGCAGGGGCACCCTCGATGGTGTTCGCAACGGTGAGGAGGCACGCACTGCTGATCGCCGTGCAGAGTTCGGCCGTAGGTGTGCGCAAGTCGATGACGGCGCCAATGCCGGTAAAGCTCCCCGAGAGGCCCTCTTTCATCGCGGCCATCTCTTCGGCGGTGAGGTATTGCGAGTACGGATCATTGAGTGAGCTGACGAGCCCCTTGATGGCCCCATTGACGAGATCGTCGTTGGTCTCCGTCCCTACGTGCTGCTCTTGGATAAGGGTGAGCACCTCATTGAAACGTGCGAGATCAAGCGTGCTGCTCCCTTGCGGTGTCGTACTGGCACGCAGTCCAGCGTTATACGCGGCTACCGCAATGACGACGGCGAGAAGGAGGCGTCCAGCTCGCGTGAGGAGCGGCGTTCCCGTTGGTGTGAGGCTCATGGTGATGCTCCTTCGCTGCGTGAGGCGACTAGTCCAGTCGCCCTCGCAGAGAGAGTAGCGCCCCGAGCGCCCCAAGGCCCAGCCCGGCGGCGAGCACCGAGAGCGAGACCTGCCCGGCGAGGATCGCCGACGTTTGCACTGGGAGGACACGGAAGAGGTTCAGCATGACGGCACCAATGCTGGCACCCAAGATGCCAAAGATAAAGAGGGTGATGAGCGCCCCGATGGCACCAATCGCTAGCCCCTCGAGAATGAAGGGGAGGCGCACCCAGGTCGCGCTGGCACCCACGATGCGCATGACGGCGATCTCGTCACTTCGCGCCAGGATGGCGAGTCGGATGGCGTTGACGACCACGGCGAGCACCGCAAGCGAGAAGCCGATCACGATGATCAGTCCAACGATGCGCAGCGCACCCGTGATCGCCACGAGGTTCTCTGCGAGCGCGCGCCCATCGATGATGCGGCTGAACGAGGAGGCGGCTGTGATGGAAGCGAGGCCGTCCGCCACCCGTCCTGTGTCTGCGGGGTCATCGAGGGCAATCTCGTAGCTCGCTGGAAGGGGGTTCACGCCAAGGTTCCCCGTGAGGTCGGGCTCGCCGCGCTCCCTCAGCCGTACCTTAAAAGCAGCGAGCGCCTCGTCCGCACTCACATAGGTCGCCCCCTTCACCCCATCAATCGCCTCAATCTGTACCTGGATCGAGCGAGCCGCACTCTCGGTGACGGAGCTTTTTAGATAGGCGACAACCTCAACTTTTGAATCGGCATAGGAGAGCGCCGCATCAAGGCCCGCTCGAATAACGAGCACCGAGGCGAGCACCATGAGCATGAGCGTCATCGTTGTTGTGGCAGCAATGGTTGCGAGTCGATTACGAGAGAGCCCATTCGCTGCCGCCGAGATGCTTAGGCGAATCAGACGCCGGCGATGTGGATGACTATCGTACTGCGCGCTCATCAGCCGACCCGGTGGTATGTGGCGTTTGCTTCGTCGCGAATAAGGCGTCCACCCTCGAGGCCGATCACGCGGCGACGCAGTGTGGTGACGATGTCAGAGTCGTGCGTTGCCACGAGCACCGTTACCCCCAGTCGATTGATATCCATGAGTAGCTCCATGATCTCCCAGCTGATCAGCGGATCGAGGTTCCCCGTTGGCTCATCGGCAATGAGCAGCTCAGGTTCACCAACGATAGCCCGCGCGATTGCGGTGCGCTGCTGTTCGCCACCAGAAAGTTCGGACGGGTAGCGATCGGCAAGTCGTGCCAAGCCAACAATCCGCAACGCGCGATCCGTCGCGGCTGCAACGAGCTCTGGCGCGGAGCCCGTGACCTCGAGGGCGAAGGCAACGTTTTCACGAACGGTTCGTCGCGGCAAGAGGCGGAAATCTTGGAAGATGACGCCGATCCGACGACGGAGCTTTGGCACGTCACCGCCAGAAAGGCGATGGACCGGAAAGCCCGCGACATACACCTCACCTGCGGTTGGACGCACGTCGCGAACAAGGAGCCCAATCAACGTGGATTTTCCTGCGCCTGAAGGACCAACGAGAAAGGCAAATTCGCCACGCTCGATTTTGAGGTTGACGTCACCCAGGGCGATGTGGCCACTTGGGTACGTCACAGAGATTCCCTGCAGATTGACGACTGCGGGCTCAGTTTCAGCGTGGCTCATGCCGCTACTCATCGGTTGATCCTACTCCTCATCCACGGTGCCGCCAGCGAGCGGTGCCCCGGTAGAGACACGTTCAAGTTCTGCAAGGATAAACGGATCAAAGTCACCGTCGAGAACGCCAACGGTGTCGGAGGTTTGCTGCCCCGTGCGGTGATCCTTGACCATTTGATAGGGGTGCAACACGTAACTCCGAATCTGGTTCCCCCAGCCGGCGGAGATCGTTTCGCCACGCACACGCGCCAATTCATCTTCGCGCGCGCGAATCTTGAGTTCGATGAGCTTACCGCGCAACATTCGTTCGGCTGTTTCGCGATTCTGCATTTGTGAACGTTGATTCTGGCTCGATACGACAGAGTTTGTTGGCAGGTGAGTGAGTCGCACAGCAGACTCGGTCTTGTTCACATGTTGGCCGCCCGCGCCACTGGAGCGATAGGTATCAACGCGAATCTCGTCCCAATTGAGCGTGACCTCGGCGTCATCTTCCACCTCTGGAATCACTTCAAACATCGCAAAGGTGGTTTGCCGCCGCTTCTGTCCGTCGAACGGTGAGATGCGTACCAAGCGATGCACTCCGCGTTCCGCACGTAACCAACCGAAGGCGTTGCGTCCACGAATCTCTAGGACGACGCTGCGGTAGCCGGCACCCTCACCCTCAGTGGAATCGACGATCTCGGTTGCGAAGCTGTGCCGCTCGGCCCAACGCATGTACGCGCGAAGGAGGATGGCGGTCCAGTCACACGCTTCGGTGCCACCGGCGCCGGCCTGAATGGTGACGATGGCGTCGGCATCGGCGTACTCGCCGCTAAAGAGGAGCGAGGTGCGGGCCTTCTCGAAGTCACTCTCGAGAAGTGCGGCCTTGGTTGCAACCTCGTCTTGGAGCCCTTGATCGCCTTCTGATTCGGCCAGCTCGAAGAGTTCACCGAGGTCGCGAGCAGCGACAGTGAGCTCCCTCCAGAGGGTGATCTCCTCACGTAACCCCTCTGCCTCGCGAGCGAGTTTTCGTGCAACCCGCTGGTCATCCCAGAAGCCTGGGGCGAGCATCGCCGCTTCGATCTCGGCCAGGCGCGCCGTTTTTGTTACAGGGTCAAAGACGCCCCGAGGTCGCCTCGATGCGGCCGAGGAGGTCTCGCAGGGAGGCGGCGTCGACGCTCACCCTGCACCCTCACCCAGCCGAACCGCGGCACCCACGGGGGACTCGCTGCTCACGCTATGCGACATGACACTTCTTGTATTTCTTCCCAGAGCCACACGGGCACGGGTCATTCCGGCCGACCGTGGCGGCAACCGCAACGGGTGCCTTTGGTGCTGGTGTCGGCGTGGTGCCCGCCGCGCTCGTGGTGAGGATCTTTGGGCGCGGCGCCTCTTGCTGCACAACACTCACGCGCAAGATCGATCGGCCGATGCTGACGCGAATGAGTGCCTGGAACTCGTCGTAGAGCTTGAACGCCTCCTTCTTGAAGGCGTTGAGCGGATCTTCTTGGGCGTAGCCACGCAGGCCGATGCCTCGGCGAAGGTCGTCAACCTCAGTGAGGTGCTCCACCCAGAGCTGGTCGATGCTGCGCAGAATTACGGCGCGCACAACGCGAGGCCACACCTCGGCGCCAAACTCCTCCCCCTTCTTGGCGAGTGCGGTCAGTGCCGCAACCTCGATCGCATCCGTGAGCGCTGCGTCTTCGACGATGTGTTCAAGGTTCTCTGGTGGCTCAATGCCGGCGCGCCGGAGGTCACCCTTCAACGCCTCAAGATTCCAGTCCGCGGGGATACCCGGCGGGCAGTGTGTCAGCACGAGCGAGCGCGCCTCAACGCTGAGCGCATCTTCTACCGTGAGGTTGAGATCATCACCATGCAAAACTCGATCGCGCTCGCCGTAGACGGTCGCGCGCTGCTTGTTGATCACATCGTCGAACTCAACCACGCGCTTGCGAATGTCGAAGTTGTACCCCTCAACGCGCGTCTGTGCGCCTTCAATGGTGCGACTCACCATGGAGGACTCCAGCGCCTGTGACTCGTCGAATCCGAGACGATCCATCAGGTTCACCACGCGTTCACCGGCGAAGCGCTTCATCAGATCATCTTCGAGCGAGAGGTAGAAGCGTGAAGAGCCCGGGTCGCCTTGGCGACCGGCGCGTCCACGAAGCTGGTTGTCAATGCGGCGCGATTCGTGTCGTTCGGTGCCAATAATGCGAAGGCCACCCGCCGCCAGCACGATCTCACGATCAGTTGTGCACGAACGCTCCGCCTCGGCAAGCGCCTCGGCGTAGGTTGCGGCATCAACCTCGGCGGGATTCAGGCCGCGGAGGTGTAGCGCTTCAGAGGCGAGGCCGGCGGGATTTCCGCCGAGCACAATGTCAGTACCACGGCCAGCCATGTTGGTGGCGATGGTCACTGCGCCACTGCGGCCCGCCTGTGCCACAACGGGTGCCTCGCGCTCATGCTGCTTTGCGTTCAGCACGTTGTGTGGAATACCTTCGCGCTTCAGGAGTTCGGCGAGATGTTCGGAGCGCTCCACCGATGTGGTGCCAACGAGCACCGGCTGGCCAGCGGCGCGTCGCTCCTTGATGTGCTCAACGATGGCGCCATCCTTGGCGCGCTCGGTGCGGTAGACAAGATCGGCCTGATCGTCGCGCACCATCGGGCGGTGGGTTGGAATCGCGGTGACCTCAAGGTTGTAGATCTTGCTGAACTCTTCTGCCTCCGTCATGGCAGTACCGGTCATGCCGGCGAGCTTGCCGTAGAGACGGAAATAGTTCTGGAAGGTAATGGTGGCAAGTGTCACCGACTCACGCTGAACGTGGAGCCCCTCTTTCGCTTCGATAGCCTGGTGCAGGCCTTCAGACCAGCGACGCCCTGGCATCTTTCGCCCCGTGAATTCGTCGACTATGACGATTTCACCACCCTCAACGATGTAGTCGCGATCGCGCTTGAAGAGTGCATGCGCACGAAGCGCCGATTCAAAATGTCGTGCCATGAGTGGATCGCCGCTGTAGAGGTTCTCAATGCCGAGCATCTGCTCTACGCGAGCAACACCATCCTCTGTTGGCGAGACTGCCTTCTCCTTTTCGTCAAGGAAGTAGTCGCCACCAGTCTCTGCACCGTTGTCTCGTGCGCGCAGTCGCGGCACAAGCTTTGAGAACGTGGCGTACAGATCCTGTGACTCTGCCGCCTGGCCACTAATGATGAGCGGCGTCCGCGCCTCGTCGATCAGGATGTTGTCCACCTCGTCGACGATGGCGAAGGCGTGACCACGCTGCACGCGCGCCTCAAGATCGGTGACCATGTTGTCGCGCAGGTAGTCGAATCCGAACTCATTGTTCGTGCCGTAGGTCACGTCGGCGGCATACGCCTCACGCCGGGTGACGGGGCGCAGCTTGGCGGTTTGCTCATCGCTGCTGTGAAATTCAGGATCAAACAGGTATGAACTATCGTGCGCGATCACACCGATCGAGAGCCCCATGAAGGCGAAGATCGGCCCCATCCAACGTGCGTCGCGCCGGGCAAGGTAATCGTTCACGGTCACAACGTGCACGCCGCGACCACCAACGGCGTTGACGGTGGCGCCAAGCGGCCCAACGAGCGTCTTCCCCTCACCGGTGCGCATCTCGGCGATCTTCCCTTGGTGCAGCACGATCGCGCCGAGGATCTGCTCGTCGTAAGGGCGCATGCCCGTCGTGCGGCGCGATGCCTCACGTGCGGCGGCGAGGATCTCCGGCAACTCTTTGTCGAGCGCCGCCTTCAGTGCGTCACCTTCGAGTGTGCGCAGCACTGCGGCTATTGCATCAATACGCGCGCGAATCTCACCATTGGTCGCCGCCTCCATCTCGTTGGCACGCGCGTTGACGGCGTCAAGAATTGGCTTGAGGCGACCGAGCTCACGGTCGTTTGAATCTACGAGTTTGGAGAGGAATCCAAAGACCATCGCCGGCGGAGGCCTAGCGCCAGAATCCGGCGGAGTATCCGATCACCAAGATGCCGAAGGTGAGCGCGGCGAGCACAACCCAGAAGAGGGCACTTACCGGCTTGCTGGTCGGATTCATTTCAGGATTCTTCATTGGCGCGGCGTTCCATCGCGGGCTACGGAGAGATGCGCGCCAGTCCACGTTCTTCTCTGGAGCGCGCGCAACGATTGCGCCGCGCTCATCGGGGCGATGGAGCTTCAGTGTCATCGTCGTGTCCGCTTCTCGCTCGATGGAACCGTTGAGACTGGCCCAGTCTGGTGTTCATCCCAGAAGAGCATCTCCTCAGCGGTCGCCGACTCCTTGCCGAAGAGGGCGCCGACCGATTCGCCAAGGTGAATGCGGCGGATGGCCTCGCCAAAGAGCGGCGCAGAGGAGAGGCGCTTGATCTTCGTGCTCTTTACGCCGATTGGTAGTGGGATCGAGTCTGTCACCACTACTTCGAGCACGTTGCAGTTCTCGATTCGCTCAATTGCCGGACCAGAGAAGACGCCGTGTGTTGCACACGCGGTGACCTCGATCGCGCCAGCTTCTTCGATCGCACGGACAATTTCGGTGAGGGTTCCCGCGGTATCGATCTCGTCGTCGACGATGACAACGCGCTTCCCCTTCACGTCGCCGATGACGTTGAGTACCTCGGCCTCGTCGTTGTTTCCTTCGCGGCGCTTCTCTACGATCGCGAGCGGCGCATTGAGCAGCTCGGCGAAAGTGCGTGCGCGCTTGGCAAAACCGAGGTCGGTGACAACCACGAGGTTTTCGGTGCCGCGCTGGCGCATGTAGTTCGATAGCAGATGCACCGCGGTGAGTTCGTCGACCGGAACATTGAAGAAACCTTGCAGCTGACCCTGGTGCAGGTCAAGGGTGAGGATGCGGTTCGCGCCAGCAACCTGCAACATGTCGGCGACGAGTCGCGCCGTGATCGGTACGCGCGGCTGATCTTTCTTGTCGGAGCGACCGTAGCCATAGTACGGAATGACGGCGGTGATGCGACCAGCCGAAGCGCGCTTGAATGCGTCGATCATGATGAGCAGCTCCATGATGGAGTTGCTGACCGGGCGCGACGTTGGCTGCACGATGAAGACGTCTTTCTCGCGGGCGTTATCAAGAATCTTGACGAAGATGTTCTCGTTGGCGAAGGCGAAGACCTCGGCCTTGCCGATCTCGCGTCCGAGATAGCGAGCGATCTTGGCCGCAAGTTCGGGGTTGGCGTTCCCCGTGTAGACGTCGATCGAATCTGCCCTCATCGCCGTCCTCCGCTCTCTGGACGGGTCACTCTTAGCGACCCGAACGCTTCTTCGGGGCTGGCTTCCCCTTTGCGACCGGCTTTGTCTTTGCCGCTGGCTTCCCCTTTGATGGGGTGCCGCCCTTGGCTGTTGGGCGAGGTGCCTTCACAATCTTAGGAACCTCTTGGGCCACCTCAGGCTCCTCGTCATTGTCACCTGTGCCGTTGCGCTTCGCCAGACCCGTCCGGAAGGCGGCGATTCCAGCCACCTTGTCGCCCTCGCGCAGGGTCATCACGCGCACACCCTGGGCGCTGCCGTCCTTGCGAGTGGCGATGCTCTCGAGCTTGGTACGCACGACCTGCCCCTCGGCGCTGATCAAGATCACCTCTTCGTCGGCCTCGCTGACCTGACGCACGGCCACAACTGGGCCGGTCTTGCGCCCCTCGAGTGGGATCAGGCGGACGCCCTGGGTGCCACGGTGCTTGCGAGCGAAGGCGCCCACAGGGACGCGCTTCCCGTGGCCGGTCTCTGTAAGGACAAGGAGGTCGGCGCCAGGCTCCGCCACGGCCATGGCCACCACAAGGTCACCCTGGCGGGCGAGGCGAATACCGATCACCCCTCCAGCGGTGCGGCCCATGGCGCGCGCCTCACGCTCGTGGAAGCGGCAAATGCGCCCCTGGCGCGTGGCCATGACCAGGTCATCTTCGCCGGAGGTCTGAATCACTTGGGCAAGTTCGTCGCCCTTATCCAGGGTGATGGCGATGATGCCGGTGGAGCGCACCTTTTCGAACTGCTCGATCGCCGTCTTCTTGATGATCCCCTTCTTGGTGGAGAAGGCGAGGTAGCTGCCCGGCGTGAAGCCGTTCAGGATGATCGTCGCCACTGGGGTCTCGCCCGACTCCACCTGCACCCCTGGAAGGTTCACGATCGGAATGCCCTTGTTCTGTCGCGAGGCGTCAGGGATCTCGTGCACCTTGGCGCTAAAGCCGCGCCCCTTGTTGGTGAAGAAGAGGGCGTAATCGTGGGTGTTCGCCACCTGCAACGTGGCGACCGCATCCTCTTCGCGGGTCGTCATGCCGATCACACCCTTGCCGCCGCGATGCTGCTGGCGATAGGTGGTGAGTGGCTGGCGCTTGATGTAGCCGCGGCCAGAGATGGTGATCACGACATCTTCGTCGGCGATGAGGTCCTCATCAGACATTTCGCGCGTCGCATCTTGGGCGATCTTGGTGCGGCGTCGGTCGGCAAACTTCTCTTTCAGCTTGGCGAACTCGTCGGAGATGATCTTCGAGATGCGGGCCGGCCGAGAGAGGATGTCTTCAAGCTCGGCAATGAACTTAATGACCTCAAGATACTCATCTTCAATCTTCTTGCGCTCAAGGGCGGCGAGGCGCGCAAGGCGCATATCGAGGATCGCCTGCGCCTGTAGTTCGCTGAGCTTGAAGCGCTCCATGAGTTGCGTGCGCGCAACATCGACGTCGGCTGCCGCGCGAATCGTCTTGATCACCGCATCGAGATTGTCGAGGGCGATCTTGAGCCCTTCGAGGATGTGGGCGCGCTCGCGCGCCTTCTTGAGTTCGTATTCGGTTCGGCGTCGCACGATGATGCGGCGGTGGTCGATGTGGTGCTGCAGCACCGACTTCAGTGAGAGGGTCTGCGGCTGGCCATCGACGAGCGCGAGCATGTTCATGCTGAATGCAGAGCGCAGCGGGGTGAGCTTCAACAGCTTGTTGAGCACCTTATGTGGATTCGCATCTTTCTTAACTTCAACGTAGACGCGCATGCCGTCGCGGTCGGACTCGTCGCGCAGGTCGGCGATGCCATCGAGGCGCTCCTCTTTGACGAGGTCCGCAATCTTCTCAACGAGCGATGCCTTGTTCACCTGGTACGGCAGCTCGGTGATGATGATCGCCGTGCGATCGCCACGCGACGCCTCTTCAAAGTGCGTCGCGCCGTCAACAACAACGCGGCCGCGTCCGTGCGCGTACATCTGTCGCACCGCATCAATGCGCTCCGTTGCGCCAGTGAGTGGATTCTTAATGGTGTCGTAGCGATAGAGGATGCCGCCGGTCGGGAAGTCTGGCGCATTGACGTACTTGCAGAGATCGTCGACGGAGAGTTCAGGGTCAGCGATCAGGGCGATGGCGGCGTCGGCGATCTCGCCAAGGTTGTGCGGCGGAATGTTTGTCGCCATGCCGACGGCAATACCAGAGGAGCCGTTGACGAGCAGGTTCGGTAGGCGCGAAGGGAGAACGCCTGGCTCCTTCTGCGTGCCGTCGTAGTTCGGCGTGAAGTCGACAGTTTCGTGATCGATGTCGGCGAGCATCTCACCGGCGATTGAGGTGAGGCGTGCCTCGGTGTAGCGCATCGCAGCGGCGGAGTCGCCGTCAACCGAACCGAAGTTTCCTTGGCCATCAACGAGCGGATGACGCATGGAGAAGTCTTGTGCGAGTCGCACGAGTGCGTCGTAGAGGGCGCCGTCGCCGTGTGGGTGGTACTTGCCCATCACCTCGCCGACGATGGCGGCGCACTTGCGATAGGCGGAGCCGCCAGAGAGGCCCATCTCGCCCATCGTGTACAAGATGCGGCGGTGTACCGGCTTGAGGCCGTCGCGAACGTCGGGGAGCGCGCGCGCCACGATCACGCTCATCGCGTAATCGAGATAGCTCGTTCGCATCTCGTCTTCGATGCGAATTGAACGGACGCTCACTCGTGCCTCGTCGCTCATGCTCTCATCGCCTCCTATACGTCCAGGTTCTGCACTTTGTGGGCCTCAGCCTTAATGAAGTCGCGGCGCGGCTCAACACGCTCACCCATCAGCATCTCGAAGATCTCGTTCGCCACGGAGGCGTCTTCAATGCGTGCCTGCAAGAAGACGCGGTTTTCGGGATTCATCGCCGTCTCCCAGAGCTGCTCGGCATTCATTTCACCAAGGCCCTTGAAGCGCTGCACGCTGACGTTCTTCGTCTTGAACGAGGCGATCGCCTCGTCGCGCTCCTTCTCGGTCGACGCGTACTTCGTCTCCTTGCCCGTGCTGACGCGGTAGAGCGGCGGCTGGGCGATGTAGAGGTAGCCCGCCTCAATGATGGCTGGCATATAGCGATAGAAGAAGGTGAGCAGCAGCGTTCGAATGTGCGCCCCGTCGACATCGGCGTCGGTCATGATGATGACGCGGTGGTAGCGCAGTTTCGTAATGTCGAAGCGGCCGTTCGAATCTTCCATGCTGGAATCCTGAATGCCGGCGCCGAGCGCCATGATCAGCGTGCGAATGTTGTCGCTGCCGAGAATCTTGTCGATGCGCGCCTTCTCAACGTTGAGCAGCTTGCCGCGCAGCGGGAAGATCGCCTGGAAGCGTCGATCGCGACCCTGCTTCGCCGAACCACCGGCCGACTCACCCTCCACGATGTAGAGCTCAGACTTGGCTGGGTCGCGCTCTTGGCAGTCGGCGAGCTTGCCAGGGAGTGCGCTCCCCTCAAGCGCGCCCTTGCGCATGACGAGCTCTTTCGCCTTGCGCGCCGCTTCGCGTCCACGCGCCGCGTTGAGCGACTGACGAATCACCTCTTTGCCATCCGAAGGATTCTCTTCAAGGAACTGCGTCAGGCCCTTGTTGACGGCCGTCTGCACGATCCCCTTGATCTCGGCAGTGCCGAGCTTCGCCTTCGTTTGGCCTTCAAATTGCGGATCGATAAGTTTCACGCTGATCACCGCGGTGAGGCCTTCGCGCACATCTTCACCGGTGAGGTTTGGATCGTTGTCTTTCATCGCACCGTTCTTGCGCCCCCAGTCATTCAGCGAGCTGGTGAGTGCGGCGCGGAATCCGGTGACGTGCGTTCCACCGTCAACGGTGTTGATGTTGTTCGCAAAGGCAAGAAGTGTCTCGGACCACGAGTCACTCTGATACTGGAAGGCGACCTCTACGGTGGTCGTCCCCTCCACCCCTTCGATGTAGACAGGTCGATCGTGTGTGACCTTGCGCTTGCGGTTGAGGTGGCGCACAAACGAGACGATGCCACCCTGGAAGTAGAAGGTTGCTTCGCGATCGGCGCGATCGTCCAGCAACGTCATCCAAAGACCCTTGTTGAGATACGCGGATTCGCGCAGACGATTTGCAAGCGTCTCAAACGAGTACTCAGTGTTCGAGAACATCTCTGGATCGGGCAAGAAGGTGGTGAGTGTTCCACGTCGGCCAGCCGACGGATTTCCCTTTACAACTTTGGTGCGTGGCACGCCGCGCTCGTACTCTTGCGACCAGACGAATCCGTCACGCGCTGATTCAACGCGCAGCTTGATGCTGAGTGCATTGACGACCGAGACGCCGACGCCGTGCAGTCCACCAGAAACTTTGTAGCCGTCGCCGCCGAATTTTCCGCCGGCATGCAACACGGTGTGCACAACCTCAAGCGCATCTTTTCCGGTGGAGTGTTTACCAACTGGAACGCCGCGACCATCGTCGGCGACGGTGATGGAATTATCTTCGTTGATGCGCACAACGATGCGTGTGGCATGCCCGGCCATCGCTTCGTCGACAGAGTTGTCGACGACTTCGTAGACAAGGTGATGCAGACCGCGCTCATCGGTGGAGCCGATGTACATGCCGGGACGCTTGCGTACCGCTTCAAGTCCTTCAAGAACTTGAATGCTGGATGCGCCGTAGTCGCCAGATTCCTTTTTTGCGCGGCTACCCGTTGCGACTGCGGCACTCTTCTTTTCGGTCACTCACTCACTCCCTTGATCTGCTCTACGAGCCGATGCAGTTCTTCGTTTGAGTAGTAATCGATCACGATCTGTCCGCCCTTGCCAGCAGGCTTCACGCGCACCGGAGTGCCGAGATGCCCCTCAAGATCGCGCTGCAGTGCAGCGAGCTCTCCACTTGGCAGTGCGCCAGTCTTTCGCTTCGTGCTGATTGTACCGCGAGCAGCATCACGAACCGTTGACGCGGCCGCCTCTGCGCCACGCACGGTTACTGCATCGCGCACAAAGGTGCGCGCGAGCCACGCCTGCTCTGATTCGGGAAGGCCAACGAGCGCGCGCGCATGCCCTTCACTGAGTCGCCCAGCGGCAACTTCGTTCTGCACATCAGTAGAGAGATCGAGAAGGCGCAGCGTGTTTGCAACAGTGGTGCGCGCTTTGCCAGCGATCACCGCGATCTGTTCCTGCGTCAACCCAAACTCATCCGCGAGACGTCGATAGGCGTGCGCTGTTTCAATCGGCGATAGGTCGCTGCGTTGAACATTCTCAATAAGTGCGAGCTCAAGCCGCGACTGATTCCCAACAACGCGCACGACGGCGGGAATCGTGCTCTTTCCGGCGAGTTTTGAGGCGCGGAAGCGTCGCTCGCCTGCAATCAGTGTGTATCCGTTCGGCCACTCCTCAACAACAACCGGCTGCAGCACGCCGTGCTCACGGATGCTCTCGGCGAGTTGCGCCAGCTCAGCAGTCGAGAACTCTGTGCGTGGCTGGTAGGGGTTCGGCTTGATCTTGCTGAGCGGAATCTCCAACGCACCTGCACGCGTAGCGCCCACGGCACTCGCCGCCTCTGGGATCAGTGCGCCGAGGCCTCGCCCGAGACCGGTGGTCTTCTTCGCCATGCTCCCCCCTTGTTACTACCTGGCGCCTACGGGGGTTCCGTTGAACACCCGGGCATCAAATTCCGCTGCAGCCTGCGCGTATGACTCAGCACCCGAGGTGCCTGGCGCGTAACTTCGAATGGCAATCCCGTGGCTTGGCGCTTCGGCCAAGCGTACCGAACGCGGCACGCGGGCCTTATAGACCAGCTCACCAAAGTGGCTCTCGACCTCACGCACCACGTCGCTGCCAAGTTTCGTGCGGGGATCAAGCATGGTCAAGAGGAGGCCATTCACCTCCAGGGCGGGGTTGAGGCGCTCGCGCACGAGGCGAATGGTGGCCATGAGCTGCGAGAGCCCCTCCAGGGCGTAGTACTCGCACTGCACAGGAACAAGTACGGCATCAGCGATCGCGAGGGCACTCACGGTGACCAGGCCGAGTGACGGCGGGGTGTCCACGAGAATTACCTCGACATCCCCTGCGGTGCGGAGGCCGACCGCAAGCTGGCGTTCGCCACTCTCGTCCCCGGTGGCCAGCTCAACGTCGATCCCGGCAAGGTCGGCCGAGCCCGGAATGAGCGTGAGGTTCGGAATCGAGGTCGGCTGGGCGAGCTCCGTCGCTGGTCGGCGCCCCACGAGGAGGTCGTAGGCGGTCGGCGCACCCTCTGGGAGGGTGAATCCGAGACCGCTGGTCAGGTTGCGCTGGGGGTCGAGGTCGACAACGAGCACACGACGCCCTGCGTGGGCGAGCTCGGCGGCGAGATTGAGCACGGTCGTGGTCTTCCCTACCCCGCCCTTCTGGTTCGCACACACGATGATTGGCGCGTGGGATCCGGCAGGGTGCTGGACGGTGGTGTTCACGCGCTCATCGTAGCAGGAGGGGGCTACCGGGGAGTTCTGCCGGCCATGTTTCACGTGGAACAGCGGGGGCCCGGCAGGGTGGTGCGCCGAGGCGGCTGCGGGAGTATCCTGCCGCTATGAACAAGCGACTCGGCTACGTGCTCGGTATCGTGCTCGCCGCCCTCATCCAGGCACGGCTCCTGCCTGAACTCGGCCTCGAGCGCGTGGTCAACCTCCCGGCCCTCCTCCTCATTGTTACAGCCTCGACGGATCGTCGCACGCTCGTCCTGGTGGCCGCGACCCTCGCGGGCCTCACGATCGACACCGCGCTCGTGCGGCCGCTGGGGCTAACGAGCCTGGCGATGATTGCCGGGGTGCTTGTTGCGAGCCAGGTTCGAGGCGCCGGGGATGCCCAGTTGATTCGGCGCATGGTCGCGCTCCTGATTGGCCTGGCGGCCAGCAACGCAGCGCTCTTTCTTCTCAGCGGTGGCAATAGCGGCCGCCTCGGCGAGAGCACCCTCGCACTCGTGGTGAACCTTCTGGTCGGCAGCACCCTGGCATGGTTTGGACAGCGCCGGCGCCGCGGATATCAGTTCGACCAATCGCTCCGCGGGTAGCGCACTAACATGACAACCCCTCAGGTTTATCCGGGTGGGGGCGGACCACGTGATCGCGAGGTTCGTCGTCGACGCCCGCTGCGATTCTTCGCCGCCGCGCTGATCATCCTTCTGACCTTCGGTGGCCTCGGTGGCCGGTTAATCCTCACGCAGCTCGGAGCAACGTCGGCAACGGGCGCAACGGGTTCGGTGGCACGTGGCCATCGCATCGTCGAAGAGCCCATCACTCCGGCGCGTGGCCTGGTGTACGACCGCAGCGGACGCGTGCTCGCAAAAAACATCGCGGTCTATGCGGTGCAAATTCGACCGGGCGATCTCTCACTCACTATTCGCGAGCGCGTCGTCAAAACGCTCGGAGAAATCCTGAAGATCGATCCCGTCTACATCATTACGCTGCTCGATCGAAGTACCGGTTCGCTCTGGGAACCGATTCGCATCGCCAACAATGTCAACGAGCGTGCGGCGCGGCTCATCAATGAAGAGCGCTCCAGTCTTCCCGGTGTTGAGACCATCGTTGAGGCTCGACGTGTCTATCCGTTCGGAACACTCATCAGCCACATCGTTGGATACGTTGGCCGCATTGACGCAGTCGAAGCGAGCACCCTTGCGCCAGCTGGATACTCCGTCGTCGATTTCATTGGTCGAGCAGGCGTTGAGGCGAGCTACGAAGAGATGCTTCGTGGTGCGCCCGGCGTTCGCCAAGTCGAGGTCGATGCGAAGGGCCGTCTCGTTCGAGTTCTTGGAGTGACGAAACCACCCGTTGACGGTTTATCGTTAACACTCACCATCGACATTGAGGCGCAGCAACAGGCAACGACGGCGCTGGAGTGGGGACTCAGAAGCGCGGGAACGAAAGAGGGCGTGGTCGCCTCGATCAATCCACAGAACGGGGAGGTGCTTGCGATGGCCTCACTCCCAACCTACGACAACAATGATTTCTCGGCAGGGATCAGCAACGCGAAGTACCAGAAATATCTGGCGAATAAATTTTCACCACTGTTGAATCACACGGTCGGCTCATATTTTCCGCCAGGGAGTACCTATAAGCTGGTCACCTACTCCTGCGCTCTCAACAACAACCTCGTCACACCAACGACACGCTTTGCCTCCACCGCATTCCTTGAGGTCGGCGGCGAGAAGTTTTATGAGTGGAATCGTGTTGGATTTGGCGGCTCGCTGACGCCCTCCGAAGCGTACTCATGGAGCTCCAACGTGGTGACCTTCCAACTCGCACGACTCATCAAGGTTGACCGACTCTCAGCGTGCGGCCGGCAGTGGGGCTTCGGTGCGCCGACGGGGATCGATCTCCCGAGCGAGATTTCTGGGCTCGTCCCCGATCAAACATGGGCGCGCGCCACCATCAACCGCGGCCTCTACGACGCCGAGGTGTTGCAATCCGCGCAGGGACAGGGGTACGACTTGGCGACGCCGATTCAAGTGTTGAACGCCTTTGCTGCGCTCGCCAACAGCGGAACACTGTGGAGGCCCCACGTGGTCCTTAGCGTCACGCACCCAGATGGCGCCGTTTCGCCCATCGCGCCCGTGGTGAATGCCACGGTCGGCATGAAGGAGTCCACCTATCGCGAGATGCGGCTCGCTGGGCGCAAGATGGCGCTGAACCCCGGCCCATCGCAGGGAATCTATCGCATGCCCCTCTTCGTCTCGGCGAAGAGCGGGACCGCGCAATACGGCGTACGTGACAGCCTTGGGAGACTGCCGTTTCACAACTGGATGGGTGGATTTGTTGCGCCAACGGACGACTGGTCGAAACACGATGCCACCTTTGCCTATGTCGTTTTCATGCATGGAACCAACACAGTGGGCAACGCGGCGAAAGAGGTAACGAAGTTTTATCTGCAGCTGCACTTCAAGCTCACGCGGGACTATCGCACCGTAGGACTCTTGGCGCGCGGGAACCACTTCGGTGAATAGGCTCGATTCGCCACTCGGCTCCGCACTTCGCCGCGTCGACTGGGTAGCCGCGGCCGCGGTGGGACTGCTGGCGCTAACCGGAGTCGGCATGGCCTGGTTAAATGCGCGGAGCTACGGCCAAGAGCTGCTCACGCCAAGTTCGCTCCTGGTGCGCTCACTCACCTGGACCCTGCTCTCCCTCGTTGTCTACAGCGTGACGACACTGGTGAACTGGCGCTGGGTGCGCACCTTTGCGTGGCCGCTCTACGCCGCGAACATCCTGCTACTCATCGTGACCCTGGTCTACGGTGTCGATTCCGGCGGAAACAATCGGGCGATCGCCATCTTCGGCCTTGCCATCCAGGCGAGTGAGCTGAGCAAGATCCTGACGCTCGTGGCGATCTCTACCGCACTGACGCGAGTCGACCGCACCAGTGGCGGAGTACAGGACCTCGTAATGGCGGGCGCCATCGTTGCCCCGCCGTTCCTTCTTGTGGTGGCCCAGCCAGACCTCGGCACGGCGTTGGTGCTCGTGGCGGCCCTCTTCGGCGCCCTCTATTTGGCCGGCGTTGCAACCCGTTGGGTTGCCGCCCTCGCCAGCCTCGCCGCGATCGGCGGTGCCCTGGCGTGGGTCGTGGTGCTGGCGGATTATCAGAAAGAGCGACTCCTTGCCTTTATCGATCCTCGCGCCGACCCAGCGGGGCCGAAGTACCAGCTGCTTCGATCGCTCGAGGCGATCAAGGGGGGCGGTCTCTTCGGCGCAGGCGCCGACGGCACGGCAGACCTCACCCCGCTTCCCGTACAAGAGAGCGACTTTGTCTTTGCGGCCCTCGTCCGTGCGTTTGGTGCCATTGGCGGCCTCTTTGTCATCGTGCTGCTGGCCATCCTTGTCGGACGGCTCCTCTGGCATGCCTGGACCTCCCCCGACGAGTTCGGGGTGATCTTTGCCGGAGGGATGGCCACCGTCGTCCTCTTCCAAACGTTCGTGAACATCGGCATGAACCTGGGCGTCGCCCCGATTACGGGGATCACCCTCCCCTTTGTGAGCTACGGCGGAGCCTCTGCAGTCTCCCTCGCCTTCGGCCTGGCCCTCGTGCAGAGCCACCGTGTGCATGATGGGGGCTCATCGCCACTCATGTAACAATGAGGAGCGGTTGACGCGGGAGAGCCCTGATCGTAGACTTCCCCTCCCGCGACTGACCCGTCCGTCAGACCGCGACCGCCCAACAGGCGCCGCCTGTACGGCGCACAGACAGTAAGGACAGGGGAACCATGTACGCAGTCATCGAGACCGGTGGAAAGCAGTATCGAGTGGAGCTCGGCAGCGAGCTGCATGTTGAGCTGACTGGCGCTACCCCAGGCAGCGAGATCTCGTTCGACCGTGTCCTTCTTGTGCGCACCGACTCCACCACGGAGATTGGCACCCCCGTTGTTGCTGGCGCCAAGGTCACCGCAACGGTGCTTGGCCAGGAGCGCGGACCAAAGACGATCAGCTTTAAGTATCGACCGAAGGCGCGCAGCCGCATCACCAAGGGCCACCGCCAGGAGCTGCACCTTATTAAGGTGACCGAAGTTGCCGTGAATGGCACGAGCGCAAAGGCGCTCTACGAAGCTGGTGCAGCAGATCGCGCCAAGGCACAAGTTGCCGCCGCCGCTGTCGCTGCCGATAAGGCGAAGGCCGACGCGGCAGTTGCCGCAACGCTGAAGGTTGGCGCGCCAGCCGAAGCGAAGGCCGCGAAGAAGCCTGCGGCAAAGAAGCCAGCAACCGCAAAGCCAGCAGCGAAGAGCGCCGACACGTCGGCCGCTGACGCCGAGTAACCCAGCGAACGCTGAGAGAAGGAGACCCCCATGGCACACAAAAAGGCAGGCGGAAGTGTTCGCAACGGACGCGATAGCGCTGGTCAGCGCCTTGGCGTAAAGGTTGGCGACGGCCAGAAGATCAACGCTGGTGGCATCATCGTGCGACAGCACGGCACCACCTTCGCCGCAGGGCGCGGCGTTGGCCTGGGTAGCGACTACACCATCTATGCAACCGTCACCGGTACGGTGAAGTTCGACCACGCGTCGCGCACGAAGAAGCGCGTCAACGTTGTCGCTTCACCAGACGCCTAGAGAGTCGCTGATGAAGCTAGAGATTCATCCCAAGTACAACACCATCGAAATTACGTGCCTTGCATGCAGCACGAAGTTCTCGATCGGCTCAACGCGAACCAGCGAGCTCAAGACGGAAGTCTGCTCGAACTGCCACCCGTTCTTTACGGGCAAGCAGCTGATTCTCGACACGGCCGGTCAGGTCGAGCGCTTCCAGAAGCGCCTCGGTCGCTCGCGCTGATCCCCATGCGGCGCCGACTCGGCGTCGCTGCGCGAATCGCGCAGGATCGCTTCGCAGACGTTTCACGAGCACTGCACGCCGTATCTCTGAGCGCGCGCCCAACAAGCGGCGCAGCGTATGGCGGCCAGGCGTTGATCGACGGCATTCTGATGCGCGGCCCTACACACATCGGTGTCGCGCTACGTACCGTTGACGGCGGCATCGCCGTAACGTCAGAACCGATTGCCACTGGGCCAGTTCGTCGACGCCTCACCCGCCTTCCCGTACTGCGTGGCGCAGTAGTGCTGTGGGAGACCCTCGCCCTTGGTAGCCGCTGGCTGCTGCGCAGCGCCGATGTATCGGCGGGCGATGAGTCGCGACCCACCGGCGGTACTGGTTCGATGATCGCAACACTTGCGGTCACGCTGTTGGTCGCCGTTGCGATCTTCAATGTGCTGCCAGCGATTGTTGCGTCAGCAATCGTGCATGCACTCGGCATCACGGCGCTGCTCGCAGAACGCGCGATTGATGGACTCCTGCAGGTGGGCATACTCCTCGGGTACTTGACTGCGGTTGGTCGCAGCAGCGACGTTGATCGAACCTATCGATATCACGGCGCAGAGCATCGCGCGATTCACGCGCTTGAGAACGGTGAGCCGCTCACACGCAGCGCGCTGTCACATTGGCCAACGGCACATCCACGCTGTGGCACGGAGTTCCTCGTTGTCGTCATTTTAGTGAGCATCGTGAGCTTCTCGCTGATCGGCAGACTTGATCCGATTCCAACGGTGATCAGTCGCATTGCGGGCATTCCGCTCGTTGCCGGCCTCGCGTATGAGATTCTGCGCCTGCTAGGTCGCTATCGAACAAACCCAGTGGCACGCGTGCTGGCGGCGCCAGGGATTGCCGTACAGCGCATCACCACGCGAAAGCCCGACGACGGCATGCACGACATTGCGATCGTTGCGCTGGCCGCGGCGATCGAAGCCGAAGGCGGCGTGGTGCCGAGCGGTTCCGAGCGACCAACCTCCCGCGCACTGCAGCCGTTGACGGTGCGCTGATGGCCGACGCTGTACAGCTCAACGCACGACTCGCGGCGGCGCTCAAGGCACGCGCCGAACTCGAGGCGCAACTGACGCTCCCTGAGGTGCTCGCCGATCACACGGCCCTCGCTCGCATCGGGCGCGAGCTGTCACGCACCGCACCGCTCGCTGAGGCGGGCGAGGCGCTCGCCGCCGCTCGCCGTCGCGTGACCGATTCCCGCTCACTTGAGGCGGATCCAGGGGCAGACGCGGAGATGCGCGAGCTTGCCGCCACCGATCGCGCCGAGGCCGAGGTGATCGAGCGCGACATCCTGGAACGGCTCCCGGGCCTGCTCCTTGAGCCTGATCCGAACGACGGGCGAGACCTGCTGATCGAAGTGCGGCCTGGCGCTGGCGGCGACGAGGCGGGCATCTTTGCTGGCGAACTCTTCCGCGCCTATCTGCGTTACGCGGAACGACAGGGGTGGAAGAGTGAAGTCGATGCGATCAGCGAAACCGGTGTTGGTGGAATCCGTGAAGGGGTGATGGAGGTCTCTGGCGATGGCGCATGGGCCGCCTTTAAATGGGAGTCGGGCGTGCACCGCATTCAGCGTGTTCCTGCAACGGAGTCGGCTGGGCGCATTCACACCAGCACCGCGACGGTTGTCGTGCTTCCGGTCGTGACCGCGGTCGACCTGGTAATTCCTGACACCGACATTCGCATCGATGTAAAGCGCGCCTCGGGGAACGGCGGACAAGGCGTGAACACTACCGACTCCGCCGTGCGCATCACGCACCTTCCGAGCGGCATCGTGGTGGAGATGCAAGATGAGCGCAGCCAGCTGCGCAATAAGGAGAAGGGGATGGCGATCCTGCGCAGCCGCATCATCGCCGCCGAAGAGGAGCGCAAGCGCGCCGCCGACTCCAAGGCACGCAAGGCACTGATCGGCAGTGGCGATCGCAGCGAGAAGATTCGTACCTATAACGGGCCGCAGAACCGCGTCACTGATCACCGCATCGGCTTCGACAAATTTGATGTGCCTGGCATTCTCGGTGGCGACCTCGCCCCATTTCATGAGGCACTCGCCGCCGCGGAGCAGGCGGCGCGATTGGCCGAATGATGGGTGACGAGCTTCTTGCCGGTCGGCCCGTTGTTGAGCGCGAGGCCGACGGACCAACACTGCTGCGCGAAGCAACGCTGCAACTTGAGGCGGCGGGGAGTCCTACACCGCGCCTCGATGCGGAGACGCTGCTCGCAGCGCTGCTCGGCACGCGCGTCTCCACCTTGCGCACCGCCGTTGCCGCAGGGTTCCCGCTCCCACTCCCAGCGCTCATCGAACTCCCAGAGCCAGAGCCGCTCAGCGATCGACACCCGCAACTTGCACAGGCACTGCGCATCGCAAGAAGCGCGTTGACAGCGGGCAATGCCCCAGCGGCACTCGCAGCACTGGTGCAAGCGCGCGCCGCGGGTCGACCGATCAGTCACCTCACCGGGCGTCGCGGATTCCGCAAGCTAGAACTCCTTGTCACCCCTGACGTGTTGGATCCGCGACCGGAGAGTGAACTGATCATTGAGACAGCACTCGCCTTCCTCGCTGGCCGCGTTGCCGCCGACCGCGCACTCGGTCGCGCACCACATCCACTCAACGCTGCGGAGATCGGTACCGGGAGCGGCGCACTCGCCGTGGCACTCGCCGACGAATCGCCAGTGCCACTGCGCCTGATTGCCACTGACATCTCTGGCGATGCGCTGACTGTTGCCCGCGCAAATGCGCTGCGCTGCGGTGTTGCCTCGCGCATCACGTTCATGCACGGTGATCTTGCGGAGCCGCTCCTTGCGTCACGTGCACCGGGCGACCCTGCGCACCTCGACCTGCTCATGGCAAACCTGCCCTATGTGCCAACGGCGGAGGTTGATGAGGCCAAGGCCGCCGCAAGCATTCGCGACCTCGCACCACGCGATGTAGCGCGACTCAGCATTGCCGCAGAGCCGCGTCTTGCACTCGACGGTGGTGTCGATGGGCTTGAACTGATTCGACGGCTGGTTGCTGAACTACCGCGACTGTTGCGCCCGGGCGGGGCTGCGCTCCTTGAATTCGGCGACGGCCAAGGCGACGACGTTGCGCGACTCGCCGATGGCCTCGGCATTGGATGGCGCGTGGCGATTCGTGGTGATCTCTCTGGTCGCGACCGCATGGCTGAAATTCGTCGGAGCGGGTAGCGCGTCATGCCAGTGAAACCAACACTCCCAATTCGACTGCTCGTGATGGATCTCGATGGCACCCTGCTGCCACACGGCGGCGTCATCGCCAAGCGCACCATCGATGCGATTCGCGCGGCCCGCGCGAAAGGGGTGATTGCCACGATCTCGTCGGGCCGCAACGTGCCGTCGATCATTGAGTATGCGCACCAGATCGGCCTCGACGGCCCACTGATTGGCATGCAGGGGGCGATCGCGCGCGAGATTCCGGCGAAGGGCGAGGCTGGGTCAGGGCGCATGATCCGGCACTTCCCCTTCCCTGCCCACCTCGGCGCTAAGGCGGTCGCATGGTGCCGCGAGAACAGCCTCTGGGGCCACGCCGTGATTCGCGATGACCTGCGCTTCGACATCCGTGATCCACACGTGCGCCAGTACGAGACGTGGCTGCAGGGGGATGCGCTCAAGCGCCTCGGCACGGTGCCAGACCTCGCCTCCTACCTGACCGAACGCAAGCTGCACCTTTCTAAGGTGGTCGCCCACGCCCCGGAGGGGCATGTGGACGGGGTGCTCGATCAGGCTCGGGCCACCTTCGCCGGGGAGCTCGATGTGACCATTAGCCACCCCGAATACTTGGAGTTCACCGCCCCCGGGGTCAATAAGGGGACGGCGCTGCGCTGGCTCGCCCGCCGCCTCAAGATCCCCCTCGGCCAGGTGATGGCGATCGGCGACCAGTACAACGACCTGGAGATGCTCGATGTCGCCGGGCACGGGGTGGCGATGGCTGGAGCCCCTGGACCGGTGCGGGCCGTGGCGCAATACGAGGCACCCCGTTGTGAAGATGACGGTGCAGCCCGCATGATTGAGCGCCTGATCCTTGGATCAGCGGGAGAATAGGGGCCAACCACCCGGACGGGGGTAGTGAGAGGGAGGGGACCATGAGCAACGCCGCACACGATCCGTTGATGAACCTGAGCCTTCGCGAGGTTGATCCTGAGCTTGACGCCATCTTTGTCAACGAGGCGGTGCGTCAGCGCGACCACATCGAGCTGATCGCCTCCGAGAACTACACCTACGCCGCCGTCCGCGAAGCGCAGGGCTCCATTCTCACCAACAAGTATGCCGAGGGCCTTCCCGGGAAGCGCTACTACGCTGGATGCGAATTTGTCGATGAGGCCGAAAACCTAGCGCGCAACCGTGCGCTGCAACTGTATGCGGGCAGTGAACACGTCAATGTGCAGCCGCACTCTGGTGCGTCGGCAAACATCGCAACGTTCACCACCTCCATGTCGCCAGGCGACTCATTCGTTGCGATGAGCCTCGACCAGGGTGGACACCTCTCGCACGGCGCATCGGTCAACATTTCTGGAAAGTGGTTTAAGCCAACCTTCTACGGCGTACGCGCCGATGATGGGCTCGTTGATTGGGACGCGGTACAGCGCGCCGTTGACGAAGCGAAGCCAAAGGTCGTCATCGCCGGTGCATCGGCATATCCGCGCGTGCTTGACTTTGAAAAGTTCGCCGCGATTGCGCACGCAGCGGGCGCAAAGCTGATGGTCGACATGGCACATATCTCTGGCGTGATCGCAGCCGGTCTACATCCAAGCCCATTCCCGCACGCCGATTACGTCACCACCACAACACACAAGACCCTGCGTGGCCCGCGCGGCGGCATGATCTTCGCGCGAGCGGATGAGGCGGCCGCGATTGATAGGAGCGTCTTCCCTGGCAATCAGGGCGGACCGCTCATGCACGTGATTGCGGCGAAGGCGGTCGCCTTCAAGTTGGCGCTACAGCCAGAGTTCCGCACGTACATGCAGAAGACCCTGGCAAACGCGCAGGCGCTTGCCGCCGCACTCGCGGCACGCGGGTTCGGTGTGATCACCGGTGGCACCGACAACCACCTGATCCTCTGTGACGTAACGCCGCTCGGCGTTACCGGCAAGGAGGCCACCGCTGCACTGGAATCGGTCGGCGTGACGATTAACAAGAACAGCATTCCGGGCGAAACGCGATCACCGATGGTGACGAGCGGCGTGCGCTACGGCACGCCCGCCGCAACGACGCGTGGCATGGGGCTCGCCGAGATGGAACAGATTGCGCAGTGGTCGGTTGAGGCGATCGCCGCGCGCGAGGACGCCGCCAAGCTAGAGCAGATCCGCGGCGAAGTGGTGAAGTTGGCACGACAGTTCCCAGTTCCAGGTAATGATGCTGCGGAGCTTGCGGCGCGCAAGAGCTAATGCCCTATCTCGCGATTCTGACGCCGTATCTAGCACTTGCTGCGGTGGCGGCTGTCGTCGCCCACGTGGGCACAAAGCTCGTGCGTCGTGTTGCCGTGACGTTCAATCTTGCCGATGCGCCAAATGAGCGACGCATCAACACCACCTTGATGCCGCGTGCTGGTGGCTTCGCCGTCGCGCTCTCTTTCTTCTTGGTTGGTTCGACGGTCACGATTCTTGCTGCGCCGCTCGGCCTGACAGGCGGAACACCGCTGCCAACATCCGGCATCGCCGCACTCCTCTTTGGGGTCTTACTCGCGGGCGTGATCGGCCTCGCAGATGATCGTTTCGATTTGCGTGCACGGTGGCAGCTTGCTGGGCAGCTGATCATTGCAGCGGTGCCGATCGCATTCGGCGTCCGGATCGCCATCCTGTCGAATCCGTTCGGTGCGGGTGACCTATTGATCCCCGACGCCATTGGACTCGCCCTGACCCTCTTCTGGGTCCTCGGCATGCAGAACGCCATGAACTTCATCGATGGGCTTGATGGTCTTTCGGGTGGGATCGCCCTGATCGCTGCGGTCACCCTGGGCGTGATCGCCCTCCCAGCGACCCCCCTCCTCGCTGCCCTCTGCTTCGCCTTGGCGGGGGCTCTCGCCGGCTTTCTGCGACACAACTTCTACCCCGCCTCCATCTATATGGGGACGAGCGGGATCCTGGCCGTCGCATACGCCCTCGCAGTCCTCTCCCTCCTCGGCACCGCCAAGGTTGTCGCCGCGCTGCTCATCCTGGGAGTCCCCATCATTGACGCCTTCTTCGTGATCGTGGGGCGGCTCCTGACCGGGCGCTCCCCATATAGTGCCGACAAGACCCACATCCACCAGCGACTCATCGATGCGGGGCTCAGCCACCGTGGAGCAGTCCTTGCCCTCTATGGCGTCACCCTCCTCCTTTCGGTTGGGGCGGTGGTGCTGACCGCAAGTGCCGCCCTGTACGCCTTTGCCGGGCTCCTCGTCCTACTCGGCGGGGCGATCGTCTGGCTCTCGCGACGCGCGGAGCGCCGCACATGAGCGCGCCTAGCCCAGCCCCAAAAAGCGAACGCGAGTTTGCCGACCCTCCGCTAGAATCGCTGCAGATTCCCGAAAAGGCTGTAGGCCTGACCACCGACATCGGTAAGGGTGCGTATCTCGCCCTCTTCTCGCAGATCGGTATCAGTCTCCTCATCGCGAATCTCGGTGGAGCACTCCTCGGACACTGGATTGACGGTCAGCTCAACAGCGAACCGATCTTCTTGATCCTCGGATTCATCGGAGGTTTTACCGCTGGCGCGATGGCCGCGGCACGGCTGGTGCAACGAACGTTGCGCCACCTTGATGCACTTGACGTTGCAACGAAGGCAGCAAAGCGAGAACGTGAGGCGCGCCAACGCGACGCCGCACGATTGAAGGGGAGGGTGGAATGAGCGTCGCTCCGGCGAAGAAGAGCTCAACGAAGCGCACACTTCTTCTTGCTGCGCTCGGCGTACTCGCCCTCGACATCTTCGCCGGCATCGTTTCAAACGGTGCCGGACTTGAAGGGTTTCCTGGTGGCGTGATTGCGAAGGCGCTCGAGCCGATCGTTCCACACGCAGTGATTAATCTCGGGAGCGAAGAGCATCACGTTGCAACTCTCTTCGACTTCTATCCATCCATTACAGGTTCGATCATCATGAGTTGGATCGTGATGGCGGTGGTGATTGTTCCGCTGACGATTGCCTCGCGCCGATTGAAAGAGGTGCCGAGCGGCGCGCAGAACGTATTGGAGTTCGCCATTGAGGGGCTCACCTCATTCGCGATGGGGATCGGTGGCCCAGGCGCCAAGCGCTTCATCACCTTCTTCCTCGCCTGCTTTCTCTTTATTGCAGTCTCAAACTGGTCGGGCCTCATCCCTGGTGTCGGCCGACTGCATGAGTTCCGTGCGCCAACGAGTGACGTGAACGTCACGGTTGGCTTGGCGCTGGTCGCCTTCGTCTACTTCCACTATCAGGGCGTTCGTGCGCTCGGCATTGGTGGCTACCTTGGAAAGTTCTTCACCCTCAAGGGCGGCCCTATCGGCCTCTTTGTTGGCGTGTTGGAGTTCTTCCTTGAGCTAGTGAAGCCGATCACCCTGGCAATGCGACTCTTCGGCAACATCTACGGCGGTGAGCTTGCCCTTACCGTGATGACCACGATCACCCTCGCCTACATCCCAGTCGCCCTGTATGGTCTCGAGCTCTTCGTGGGCCTCATGCAGGGGATCATCTTCAGCGTCCTTGTCCTCGTCTTCACCATGCTGGCCATGGAGGGGCATCACGAGGAGGGGCACGATGAGCACAGCCCGGCAGCGGCCGGGGATGGCGCGACGGCGGGAGCCGAATCGCGAGTTGCGGCACACTAGCCGCAGGCAGAAACGGAGCGTCGGACGCACGGCACGAGTCCGGGCGGCGACACAGTAGGAGGTACGAACCATGGACAAGCTTCAGGCGGGCATCGCAGCCCTCGGCGTAATTGGGCCGGCCCTCGGCGTAGGCATTGCCACAGCGGCAGCCGCCAGCGCAATTGGTCGTAACCCAGAGGCAGCGGGCGCGATCCGCGGCGTCTTCATCATTGGTGCCGCGTTCGCAGAAGGCCTCGGCGTTCTCGCGATCGTGCTCGGCATCCTTTCACTCGTTCTGTAAGGCGACTGACCAACGATGCAGGGAGTCGACCTGATCCAGGGAGCGCTTGGCGCCACCCCGTTTGCTGAGGCCGCCGCTGGCGGAGCCGAAGGCGCCGGGCTGAGCTTCAACCTCTTCTGGATCCTTGTCTCAGCAGCGAACTTCGCCTTCTTCATTATTGTGCTGCGCGCAGCTGCGCTCGGACCAATCACGAAGATGCTCGACGAGCGACGCGAGCGCATCGAGCGCGGGCTTCGCGAAGCGGCTGAGGCCACGATCGCCAAGAGTCGCGCGGAAGAGGCGGCGGGCGTTGCGCTCGCCGACGCTCGACGCGAGTCGAACGAGATCCGTGCCAACGCCGATAAGGCAGCGGCGCAGATTCGCGATGAGCAGGTCGCCACACTGAAGGCGGAGTTGGATCGCATGCGAGCCGACGCCACCAAGGAGATTGAGGCGGCGCGCGTGAGCGCACTCGCCGCAATCCGTAGTGAGGTAGCCGATCTGGCCATTGGTGCCGCCACGAAGGTGGTCGGCTCCTCGATGGATGGCGATCGCCAGCGCGCCCTGGTGGGCGAGTTCTTGGACGAGCAGTCCAAGAAGGGGAACTGATCGTGGACCGACCGCTCGGCTCTTCACGACGATACGCGGCAGCTCTCCTTGGCCTTGCCAAGGACGCGTCGTCGGCGGCGTCTCAGGCAGACGAGCTCGACCGCCTCGCAGCGGTTCTTGCGGCACCGGGTGCTCGCCAGATTCTCGACGACCCACGCACGCCAGCGGCTGGCCGTGTGGCGGCACTCGAGAAGGCGGCGGGCGGCACGGTCAGCCCGCACATTCATACGTTGATCGGCATGTTGGCGCGACGACGCACCCTTGCGTCGATTCCGGCAATCGCCGAGGCAACGCGCGACGCGCTGAATGCGCGCAACGGCATCACCATCGCACGAGTGGTCACCGCCCTTGAGGCGAGCCCTGCAGAGCGCACACGATTTGAGACACAGGCCGCCACGATGGCGGGCCGCGCAGTTCAGATGTCGTACGAAGTAGATGCAAGCCTCGTCGGCGGAGCAACGCTCCGAGTCGGCGATCGACTTGTTGATGGCAGCGTTAAGGGGCGGCTCTCGCGAATGCGTGAGCGGATCCTCTCGGTCGCCGGCTGAACCGGCAGAGCGCGTAGAGCAGCGAGGAGCGAGAAGATCATGGCAATTAAGTCTGACGAGATCATCAGCATTCTGAAGGCCCAGATCGAAGGGTTCGATGGGAGCGCCGAGTCGCGCACCGTCGGTACCGTTGTCGAGGTGGGCGATGGCATTGCACAGGTCTACGGACTTTCAGGCGCGCTCTCGTCTGAACTTCTGGAGTTCCCAAACGGCGTTGCCGGCATGGCCTTGAACCTTGGTGAAGAGACTGTCGGCGCCGTGCTCCTTGGCGACGCGAAGTCCATTAAGGAAGGCGACACCGTTAAGACGACCGGCAGGGTTGTTGAGGTACCAGTCGGCCCCGAGCTGATCGGACGTGTTGTTGACCCACTCGGTCGACCACTTGACGGCAAGGGCCCAATCAACGCGAAGAAGTCGCGCCCCGTTGAGCGCATCGCTCCGGGCGTTATCAGCCGCAAGTCGGTCACCACGCCAGTGCAGACCGGCATCAAGGCCGTAGACGCACTGATTCCAATCGGCCGCGGTCAGCGCGAGTTGATCATTGGCGACCGCCAGACCGGCAAGACCGCCGTTGCGGTTGACACGATCATTAATCAGAAGGGGAAGGGCCTCATCTGCATCTACGTTGCGATTGGCCAGAAGCTCTCGACCGTGCGCACCGTTGTTGCGCAGCTTGAGAAACAGGGCGCGATGGCACACACCGTCGTGGTGGTCGCAGGCGCCGAAGATCCAGCACCGCTCCAGTACCTCGCACCATTCGCCGGTTGCGCGATTGGCGAAGAGATCATGGAGAACGGCGTCACCATTGACGGCGTGTTGGTGCGCGATGCACTCTGCGTCTATGACGACCTTTCGAAGCACGCCGTTGCCTATCGTGAAATGGCGCTGCTCTTGCGCCGACCACCAGGACGCGAAGCTTACCCAGGCGACGTCTTCTATCTGCACAGCCGTCTGTTGGAGCGCGCAGCGCGCCTCTCCGATGACCTTGGTGGTGGCTCACTGACGGCGCTGCCAATCATTGAGACGCAGGCGGGCGACGTGTCGGCGTACATTCCAACGAACGTCATCTCGATCACTGACGGTCAGATCTTCTTGGAGACCGACCTCTTCAACGCCGGTCAGCGACCAGCGGTGAACGTGGGTATCTCCGTATCACGCGTGGGTTCTGCCGCGCAGACGAAGGCGATGAAGAAGGTCGCCGGTCCGTTAAAGCTCGACCTTGCGCAGTACCGCGAACTTGCGGCCTTTGCACAGTTCTCGGGCGACCTCGACAAGTCGACACGCGACCAGCTGACGCGCGGCGAGAAGCTCTCGTCGATCATGCGCCAGCCTCAATACCAGCCGGTTTCGATGGAGAAGCAGGTTGCGATTCTGTACGTCGCATCGAAGGGGAAGCTCGACGACGTACCAACGCCACGCGTTGGTGAGTTTGAGTCGGGCTTCGGCACCTTCCTCGAGCGCGAGCGCGCGGCGATCTTGACGAGCATCGCCAAGGAGAACGCGATCTCTGACGATACGGCGAAGGGTCTCGACGAGGCCGTCGACGCATTCCGAAAGGGGTTCCTCGCCTAACGGCGAGGGGCGAGCGGCGAGGAGAGCATGCCAAGTCAGCGCGAGATTCGACGTCGAATCGGATCGGTGAAGAACATTCGCCAGATCACCCGCGCCATGCAGTTCGTCGCCGCCTCAAAGCTGAAGCGTGCCCAAGACGCCACGCTGGCGAGCCGCCCCTACGGGCACTCGATCGACGAGGTCATCGCCGACCTCGCCTCCGTGCTCGGCGAAGAGGGCCACCCACTGCTACGCACCCCAGAGAGCGGCGCACCCCGCACGATCGTGCTCTTCACGACCGACCGCGGACTCGCTGGCGCACTCAACAGCAACCTGATCCGCTTCGCCCTGAAGGAGCTCGAGACGGCGGGTGCCGGGAGCACGATCATCACCATCGGCAAGAAGGGGCGCGATGCGCTCGCCCGCGGCGGATACGAGATCAGCGCCGCCTTCCCTGGGTACGGCGACAAGCCGGCCTTCGGCGATGTCACCGCCCTCGTCAGCCTCCTGGTTGGCGACTTCCTGGCCGGTCGCTCGGCGGGTGTCACCCTGATTCACCCAGCCTTCATCTCCACGCTAACGCAGCGGCCAGAGGCGGTACAGCTGCTCCCAATCAAGGCGTCGACCGACACGGCTGGTATCCCAGGCAACCAGTTCCTCTTTGAGCCCGACCCAGCGGCGGTGCTCGAGGCGCTGCTGCCACGCTACGTTGCGACGCGCATTTTCCAAGGCGTGCTCGAGACCACGGCGTGCGAGCAGTCGAGCCGCATGGTTGCAATGAAGAACGCAACCGAGAACGCGGGCGACCTCATCAGTGATCTCACGCTTACGTACAACAAGGTGCGACAGTCGAACATTACGCGTGAAATGATCG
This sequence comes from Candidatus Limnocylindrus sp., assembly GCA_040397175.1. Lineage (GTDB taxonomy): Bacteria > Chloroflexota > Limnocylindria > Limnocylindrales > Limnocylindraceae > Limnocylindrus. Next base: position 221,439 of record JBBAWM010000003.1, read on the forward strand.
AAATTGCTTCAGGCGCAAGCGCGAACTGAACGTAGAAAGGCAGGAGGAGTGATGGCGAACGCAACCGCAGCAAAGGCAGGAGCCGTAGGAACCGTTGTTTCGATTACGGGACCGGTCGTTGACATTGAGTTCGCCGCACGCGAGCTGCCAGCGATCTACAACGCCGTACGCATTGATCGAACCGATGGTTCGCTCGTTGTCGAGGTGCAGCAGCACCTTGGCAACAATCGCGTGCGCACCGTCGCCATGACCACCACCGACGGACTCGCCCGCGGCGCAAAGGCGACCGACCTCGGCGCACCGATCTCGGTGCCCGTTGGTGCAGGAACGCTCGGCCGTGTGTTCAACGTGCTCGGTGAGCCGATCGACCAGGCCGGCGACGTGAAGGTGGAGCACTACCTGCCAATTCACCGTTCTGCACCACCGTACGAAGACCTCACCACCGAGACCGAACTCTTCGAGACCGGCATCAAGGTCATCGACCTTGTCTGCCCGTTCAAGAAGGGCGGAAAGATCGGCATCTTCGGCGGCGCCGGCGTCGGCAAGACCGTCGTGATCCAGGAGCTGATTCGCAACGTTGCGCAGGAGCACTCCGGCTACTCCGTGTTCGCGGGTGTCGGTGAGCGTTCGCGCGAAGGGAACGACCTGATCGGCGAAATGCGCGACTCAGGCGTTATCGACAAGACCGTGATGGTGTTCGGCCAGATGAACGAGCCACCTGGAGCACGACTTCGCGTCGCACTCTCGGGCTTGACGATGGCCGAGTACTTCCGCGATGCGGAAGGGCGCGACGTGCTGCTCTTCATCGACAACATCTTCCGTTTCACCCAGGCGGGCTCTGAGGTCTCCGCGTTGCTCGGCCGCATGCCAAGCGCCGTGGGCTATCAGCCAAACCTGGCGACGGAGATGGCGGCGCTCCAGGAGCGCATTACGTCGACGAAGAAGGGTTCGATTACTTCGCTGCAGGCCGTGTACGTGCCAGCAGACGACTACACCGACCCGGCACCGGCAACCACCTTCGGACACCTTGACTCGACGATTCGCCTTGAGCGATCGATCACCGAGCTCGGAATCTATCCGGCGGTGGATCCGTTGACGTCAACGTCGCGCGTGCTCGATCCGCTCGTGGTTGGTGTGAACCACTACGAGACGGCGCGAGAGGTGCAGCGTGTGTTGCAGCGCTACCGCGACTTGCAGGACATCATCGCCATCCTTGGTCAGGACGAGCTTTCGCCTGACGACAAGTTGCTGGTGAACCGTGCCCGCAAGTTGCAGCGCTTCATGAGCCAGCCGTTCTTCGTGGCCGAGGTATTCACCGGCCGAACCGGCAAGTTCGTGAAGATCGCCGACACGATCGCCTCGTTCCGCGAGATCCTCGAAGGGAAGGCCGACGAACTGCCAGAGCAGGCGTTCTTCCTTGCAGGAACCCTCGACGACGTTCGGGCGAACGCCGCCGCGCTCAACAAGTAAGGGTTCCAACCGCAATGTCATTTACGTTGGAGATCGTGACGCCGGAGCGCCTCGCCTGGAAGGGCGAGGCCTCCGCGTTGGTCTTACCAACGATTGATGGCGAAGTCGGCATCCTGCCGAAGCACGAGCCGTACGTGACGGTGCTCGGCTCCGGCGAAGGGCGCATCACGACGCTCGACGGCTCGGTCGAGCACATCGCCATCATTGGTGGATTCGTGCAGGTGCGACCCGATCGCGTGGTGGTGCTGGCCGAGTCGGCCGATCTTTCGGGGGAGCTCGACATTGCCACCATCGAGAAGGCGAAGGCCGCCGCCGAAGCGGCGATCTCGGGCGCTGGCACACAGGA
>JBBAWM010000003.1:223354-245235 GCA_040397175.1 Candidatus Limnocylindrus sp.
ACGATGAGCCTGCAGGCGGCGAACGCCGAATGGCTCTTCGTGCCACTCGAGGCTGCGGCAAAGATGCGCGCCAGCTTCATGCTCCTTGGGCCGCTCCTTGCCCGATTCGGCCGAGTGATCATTAGCAACCCAGGCGGCGATCGCATTGGTCGTCGACCCGTGAACCTGCATGTCGACGCAATGCGCGCCCTCGGCGCTGAAATTGACTACCGCGACGGCTACTACTTTGCGAAGAGCAACGGCCGCCTGAAGGGCGCAGCAATCAACTTCCCGCAGATCACCGTGATGGGCACAGAGAACGCGATCCTTGCCGCAGTGTTGGCCAAGGGGACAACGGTTATCACCCCCGCGGCGCAAGAGCCTGAGGTCGACGATCTGATCACACTGCTCAACGCCATGGGCGCGCAGGTTGCACGAACCAAGCCAGACCGCATTGAAATTCAGGGTGTCGACGCACTGCACGGCGCAACGCATCGCATCATGCCCGACCGCATTGAGGCCGGAACCTTTGCCGCCGCCGCCGCGGTGGTCGGCGGAACCATCAATGTCGATGGCGTGGAGCCGACACACATGACGGCGTTCATTGACCTGCTCGAACAGCTTGGGGTGGACCACGCAGTGGAGGCGGATCCTTCCGATACAACGCGCAAGAGCCTGCGCGTCACCGGCCTCCCTGCCGGCGGCGCGTACCGTCCGACCAATATTCGCACGCAACCATTCCCGGGACTCGCGACCGACCTGCAGCCATCGGCAGGGTTGATGCTCACTCGCGCCGCAGGAACGAGCACGATTGAAGAGACGATCTTCGAGGATCGACTGGAGTGGCTCGTTGGGCTGCGTGGCTTCGGTGCGCAGGTGGAGATCGTTGATCCGCGCACGGCGCGCGTCACTGGGCCCACGACATTTAACTCTGCCGAGGCGGAGATTCCAGATCTCCGTGCAGGTGCCACACTGATGCTCGCGGCGCTGGCCGCACCAGGAGCGAGCCGAATCCACGGCGCGCACCACGTCCGACGCGGCTATGCGAACATTGAGGAGAAGTTCCGAGGCCTCGGCGCGGAGCTCACCCACGTAAGTGAAGAGGGAGTGGCGGGATGAAGATTGGCATCGATCTAGGAACCGCAAACATTCTCGTCTTCGTGCAGGGGAGCGGCATCACCGTTCGTGAGCCGAGCGTGGTGGCCATCAACGATCGAGATCAGATCGTAGCGGTGGGCAACGAGGCGAAAGAGATGCTCGGTCGAACCCCTGGCTCCATCACCGCGATTCGCCCGCTGCGCGACGGGGTGATTGCCGACTACGTCGTGACCGAGGCAATGCTTCGCTACTTCATCAAGAAGGGCACCGCTGGGAGATTCTCGTTCGGTCGCCCCGATGTCCTCGTGAGCGTTCCTGCCGGATCAACGTCGGTAGAGAAGCGGTACGTGCTGGACGCGGCGCGACAAGCAGGCGCTGGTAAGGCATTCCTGATCGAAGAGCCGATGGCGGCGGCGATTGGTGCGGAGCTGCCGATCAGCGGCCCGTCGGGAAACATGATCGTGAACATCGGCGGCGGTACCGCCGAGATTGCCGTTCTCTCACTCTCGGAAATCGTGGTGAGCAAGTCGCACCGTGTTGGTGGCAACCGGTTTGACGAAGCGATCGCCCTCTACATTCGCCGCAAGTACAACCTGATGATCGGTGATCGCACTGCTGAGCAGGTGAAGATCGAGATCGGAAGCGCCCTTCCGTTGGAAGAAGAATTGACAATGAGCGTGAAGGGCCGCGATATGATCGCGGGCCTGCCACGCGAGGTGAAGATCACCTCGACGGAGGTCACGGAAGCGCTCGAGGTGCCGCTACGAAACTTGACCGACGCCATTCGTGCCGTGCTAGAGCAGACACCACCAGAGCTCAGCGCCGACATCATCGATAAGGGGATCGTGATCTCTGGAGGCGGGGCGCTGCTCCGCAACATCGACCGACTCGTCACAACCATCACCGGTGTTGCCGCGCACATCGCTCCAGACCCGCTGAGCTGCGTCGCGAAGGGGACGGGCATAGCGCTCGAGCACTTCGACCAGTTCGCGAAGTCCATGACCAGCGAGGCCTAACCCTATGGCGGCCCGCGCCGTCGTTGACCTGCACTGCCACACCAGCGCAAGCTTCGACTCCCTCAGCAATCCGATCGCCGTTGCCCGCACGGCAGCCCTGCGTGGGATCACGCACCTTGCCATCACCGATCACGACCGCATCGACGGAGCCCTGCGTGCTCGCGATGCCGCCACACCAGGGTTGACGGTGATCATTGGCTCGGAGGTGCGCACCGTTCAGGGAGACCTCATTGCCCTTTACCTCGAGCGCCCCATTGCCGCCGGGCTCCCAGCGAGTGAGGCGATCGCCGCAATTCGTGATCAGGGTGGGCTCGTGGGGATCCCCCACCCGTTCGACGGCTGGCGCGGCTCACTGCTGCGAGATGAGGCGGCCCTTGCGCTGCTCAGCGAGGTCGACTGGATCGAAGGGTGGAACGCCCGACTGGTAGCACCTGGCGGCAATCAGCGTGCCTCCGAACTCGCCGTATCCCGCGGCATTCCGTCGGTTGCTGCAAGCGATGCACACACGCTGCTGGAGATCGGCGGCGCCGCCACGATCATGACGGGCGATCTCAGCACCGCCGCTGGGTTTCACTCTGCGCTGCACGGCGACCTCACGCGCATCACTGGTCGCGGCGCACTCCTTGCGCGACTCTTCACGCCGATCGCAAAGCTGGTCAATGCCACGCGCGGGAATCGTCGCGTACGCCCAGGCAACACCTTCGGCGCACGCTAGGAGATCGGATGCTACTCGCTCGACTCACGCGTCGCTCCACGATCTTCGCCCTAGGGCTGACGGTAATCCTTGTCGCAGGCGTGGTGCGTGCCGAAACTTCGTTCAACCTTGCTGAAGTCGCCGCCACACTGAATCGCGCCAACGTCTTGTGGCTACTGGTTGCACTTGCAGCGAGTTGGAGCACGTTTCCGCTACGAGGGTTGCGTTGGCGCATGATCCTCTCTGCATCGGGCTTCAACATTTCACGGCGCGCCGCAATAGAGATTCTCACCCTCTCGTTCTGGGTCAACTGTGTCTTGCCGGCAAAGATGGGCGATGTGTATCGCGGCTGGTTGCTCAAGCACAACGGCGCAACATCGTTCGGCAACGCAGTTGGCACCGTGATTGCGGAGCGCCTCGTTGACCTTGCCACCGTTGCACTCCTGGGCGCTGCATCGACATTTGTCGCATTCGGCGGGAAGTTGCCACCAACGGCACTCGCCCTCACCGCACTGGCCCTGGGGGTGGCGGCGGCAATGACGCTGCTCCTCCTGGTGGCGCGTGGCTTCGCTGCCGCACTCATCTACGCGTTACCGGTCCCCGACGCCATCAAGAACGGATTTACGAGCGCCGCGTCGTCGCTTCGTGCAGGGAGTGGTGGAAGAGTGATTCGGACTGCGCTGCCGTTCTCGCTGGCCATCTGGATCGGTGAGTCGATTCGCCTTGCCGCTGTGGCCGCCGCACTTGGGCTCTTTGTGATCAACCCTGCCGCAGGCCAGATCGGCATCGCCAGCACCATCTTCGTGGCGCTCGTCTCGGCCGTGCTTACCGTGGTGCCCTTCACGCCAGCCGGTATTGGGATCGTTGAGGCCGGGATGGTCGGAATCCTTGTCGCGCTCTTTGGCTTCTCGCCCGAGTCAGCAATTGCCCTCGCGCTGCTCGATCGCCTGGTCGGGGTCGGCAGCCTGATCGTTGGGGGCGGTCTACTCTTCGCGCTTTCGCCGTATCGTCGCGGCGTTGGCGCGTTGCGCTAGCGCTTCTTCACGATAGCCTTCTTCACGACAGGCTTCTTCGCGACAGGCTTCTTCGCGACAGCCTTCTTCACCTTCGGCTCCTCTGCAGGGAGTGGTTTCAACTTGAGCGTTCCTTCGGAGAGCTGCAGGCTGCGCTCAATGTTCAGCTTGTCCCAGCCCTCTTCCATGCCCGGTGTTTCAAGGTAGTAGTTCACGTGCGCGAGGCGTGGATGGCGAATGAGCGCCGCGAGGCCGCGTGTGCCCACCTCACCGCCGCCAATGTGTTGGTGGCGATCGAGTTTGGAGCCGTGCGCCGCCTTGCTGTCGTTGTAGTGGATCATCACCAGCTTCTCGAGACCGATCTTCTTGTCGAACTGCTCCACCAGTCGGTCAACCTCGTCGTCGCCCTTCATCTCAACGCCGGCGCCCCAGAGGTGTGCGGAGTCGAGGCAGTAGGCGACACGCGAAAGGTCGATGCCGCGGGCGGCCATGGATTCATGGATGTCGATCAGCTCGTCGAGGCTCTCGCCGATCCCATTGCCGCCACCAGCACTGTTTTCGAGCACCAAGAGTGCCGAGTCGTCGGCGAGCGGGACGCCGTCCAGGATGCGCTCCACCGCCTCGGCGACGCGGGCAACGCCCGCCGCGATACCGGTCCCCATGTGCGAGCCGATATGGACGTTGACGAACGAGGCGCCGTACTCGGGCGCCACGCGAAGCTCGTGACGGAGCAGCTCCACCGTCTTCTCACGGAAGATCGGGTTCGGCCCGGCGAGGTTCGCTAGATAGGCGGCGTGTACGGCGAGTGGTCCGAAGCCGTGCTCCTTCATGCGCGCGCGGAAGGCGGGGAGCTCCTTGGGGAGTTCGGCGCGACGCGCCCAGCCCGTGGGGTTGCCGGTGAAGATCTGTAGCCCCATCGCCCCAACCGCTGCGGCGCGATCGGCCGCCTTGACGAGGCCTGGCCCTGCGGCGAGATGGGCGCCAAGCATGCGGTCGAGTCGCCCAGCCGCGGCGGCTGGCGCACTGCTCTTGAGTTTCGGACGCTTGGCTGCCATGGGGAGAGAGTGCCACGCCGCGGCATAGGTCGCACGCCGCCCTATGCACCTGTCGTCAGCGCCTCTCGAGCGACAGCGACCACGCCAATAGTCGTGCACCCAGCGGCGCGCAGGGCCACCGCAGCCGACTCAAAGGTGGCGCCACTTGTCCAAATGTCGTCGACCAGGATCACGCGCGGCGGCATCGCGGCACCCGTGCGGACCGCAAAGACGCGATCCATGACGCGTCGTCGCTCTGCGCGGCCGAGCGTATGCAGCGCCGGCACCGCCCTGGTACGCAGAAGGAGCGGCGCAATCGCGCATGGCAGCGCATGCGCCGCAGCAGCCGCAATCAACGCGGCATGATCGAAGCCGCGATCACGGAGCCGCGCCGGATCCGTTGGTATCGGCACAAGCGTTGCCTCACCGCCAAGTTCTTGTTGCACCGCACCAATCGCTCCCTGGAGCGCGGCGCCGAGCGGATCGGCCAGCGCTGGTACCCCGTGAAACTTCAACGTGCGCACCATCTCGCCGAGCCCGCCCTCGTAGGGGCCCACCCATGCACCGGCAGAGCAACCGGCCGGCGCACTGCCACGCTCAACATCGCCCGTACCCGTTAGCCCGAGGGCATCGCTGCACGGAGCGCAGAGGAGCTCCCCCTCCATGCCGCAGGCGCCGCAGCGTTGCGGAGCGAGGAGCGCCAACACGGGTGCGGCGGCGCGCTGCAACTCGCCAAAAGCCTCACGAGCGCGCTCGGTGAACTGCATCCCCGCACGATCGTGTGATCTACGTACCGTCCGCGTATCGGGCGGTACGATAGGCGCATGACCTCCACAACTCCCTGGACCGTACGCATCCTGCCACTCGCCGAACTTTCGGCAAGTGAGTGGGAGCGGCTGCTGGCGACGAACCCAACGGCGAGCGCCTTTAGCAACCGCGCCGTGCACGAGGCGTGGTGGATCGGCTACGGCGCCGAAGCAACCGACATCTCACTTGCAGTCTATGACGCCGGTGGCACCCTCTACGCCTATCTGCCACTCATGCTCCGCCCGGACGGCGTGCGCTATCTCGGGGCAACGTATCACATTGATTACGCAACGGTGCTGATTGATCTCACCCATGCAGAGCACGCACGGGCCGCAACAGAGGCACTCGTTACTCATCTCCTCGGCGATGCAACCGCACTCGATCTTCGACGCTTACGTCGCGCCGATCGAGCGCACGAGCTCCTTATGGGTGCACTCGTGGCAAACACCACACGAACTGCAACGTTGGCTGTTGAAGATCCTGCACCAGCAATCGATCTTTCAACCATCACCACCTTCGATGAACATCTCGAGCGCATCGACAAGAAAGACCGCCACGAGATTCGCCGCAAGGTACGACGTGGCGAAGGAGCGGGCGTGACGATTAGCGCCAAGGCACACCCAGTTGATGATCTTGCCGAATTCATCAAGCTGCATCGTGCGCGTTGGGGCCACCACGGGCTCTTTACGGACGACGAGAAGGGTGCGCGCGACGAACGGTTCATGCGAGAGCTCTTTGCTCGTGCCCCAGAAGAGTTGATCACGATCATCGTTGCGCGCAATCTGGAATTCGGCGCGTTCGCCGCTGGCCTCTTCCTGCGCGACGCAGCGGGCCTCCGCTATTGGAACGCTGGTGGAGAGTTGGCGGCTCGCGCACTCTCGCCGGGAATCCTGCTCTTCGCACACGGGCTGCAGATGGCGATCGCGGAGGGCAAGCAGGTGTTCGACTTCTTGCGTGGCAGCGAGAGCTACAAGTACGAGGTCGGCGCGGCAGATGTTGACGTACTCATGATCACGGTGCCAGCGCAATGAGTGCAACGCATGACTAAGCCCAAGGCTAGCGAGCACGGCGGTGGCCGCGCGCCGAAGGGTCCGCTCCCCGACGGCACACGCCTGCGCGTGGTGCAGCTGTTGGCCACAGGAACCAACGGTGGTGCGCAAGAGAGCGTGGTGAGTACCGTACTGCGTCTTGATCCATCGCGGCACGAGACCCACATCATCTCGCTCTCGCACGGCAGCACCATGGCTCGACTCCAGCGACTAGGCTTCGCCACCGAGGTCATTGAAGACGAGAGCGACCAGCGCTCAGCCGAGCTGCTCGCCGATCGACTCATCGCCTTCAACGCGCAGGTGCTCCATGCGCATATGTATCGCGCGGAGGTGGTGGGTGTGGCCGCACTTGACATCGTGGAGCAGCGCACGGGGCATCGCCCCTACATGGTCTCCACCGTGCACTCGAGCCGTTTCCGCTCTCCCGCCGACCGCGAACTGCTCGAGCGCATCACCCCCAAGATCAACCGCCTCATTGCGGTGAGCGATGCCATCGTCGACAAGCTGGTTGCTGAGGGGCGCGACACCACGGCAATCAGCCGTATCTACAACGGTGTCGACCTGGAGCGTTTCGATGAGGCAACCGGGGGCGAGGCTATTCGTGCGGAGTTCGGTATTCCTGCCAGTGCCCCACTCGCCGTGGTGGTGGGACGCCTTGAGCCCGAGAAGGGGCATCCAACCCTGATCGAGGCCTGGCCCGTGGTGCATCACCACTACACATCGGCGCACCTGCTCGTGGTTGGCGAGGGGTCAGAGCGTGATCGACTCGAAGGTCTCGCCGCCGCGCACCTGCGCGCCGAAGTCTGTTGCGCCAGCGTGCACTTCTTGGGTCGTCGTGAAGATGTGCCGCAGATCCTCGCGGCTGCGAATGTGGTGGTCATGCCCAGCTATCGCGAGGCGCAAGGGCTCGCCATTGTCGAGGCGCTCGCCGCCAATCGGCCGGTGATCGCCAGCAACGTGGGCGGGATCCCCGAGATGATTCGCTCGGGCGAAAATGGCCTGCTTGTGCCATCGCACGATCCATCGGCACTCGCTGCGGCGATCGCGCTGCTGTTCCGTGACCCGGCACTTGCTGAGCGACTCGCAAGCGCCGGGCATGAACTCGCGCACGAGAAATTCTGCGTCGATGACATGTTGCGCGACATCGAAGCGATCTACCTGCTTGCGGTCGGCGGACCAACAGGCGCGGTTCCCGATCGACATGGAGCCCGCGTCGTAACGCAGTGAGGTCACGCGCCACGAAGCCGGTTTCCACCGTAACGTCGACTTATTGGATTTTGCTGAGTATCGTTTCGGGCGTCGTTGCCCTCTTCCCACTTGCGATCCTGTTGCTGAACTTCGTCGCCGATCCATCGAGCAATCCGTTCGACGAGCGCGGCTACGGCGCCGTGATTTGGATCCTTTTCCTCTCAGTGCCGACAGGCGGCATCATCTTTGCTGTTGGGGCCCTGGCAGCGGTCGCGATTGAGTGGTTCGCCGCGCTAAAGCGCAATCGTTCGCGCTAGCTACGTACGGCGCTCCAATAGCGCTCAACCGCACCACCGCGACCGCTCTGCAGCGCAACGGTTGCACCCTGGGTTCGCACTGCATCCGCCATCTTCTCGACAGAGCCGAAGAGGTGCGGCACCTGCGACTCATATTGCGCGATCCCCTGAATCTTCTGTTCCAGCACATCGGTGATGTCGGCGATCTCTGGCGTGAGGCGAATGTTCGCGGGGAGACTGGCGGTGTAGTTCGCTGGGAGCCCCGCGGAAGGATCAAACTGCTGCCAGTAGGCGTACGGGAAGTCTTCGTAGAAGGCAACCTTGTCGCTCCAGTCGATGCCCGGCATTGTCCATGCCTGCGCATCGCCGAGCAGTGCGGCGCCCACGCGGCGGCAGAGCTGGTGGTCGACATGCGAGCCAACGCCGAGCGGAAAGTAGACGCGCTGTGGTTCAAGGCGTGCGATCTCCTTGCGGAGCAGATCGATTGGCGCTGCGTCGTTTGCGCGCACGGCGCCGAGCAGTTGCTCATCTCCCTCGTAGCCGCGGAACACCGCGTCGGGTAGATCTAGGAAGACGACGGCCGCTTCGGCGAAGAGTGCATAGCGCTCATCCTCTTGTCGTCGCTGTGCCATGGCCTCACCCGCGGCAACAGCGACGGCAACGGCCCCCGGATCGAGTACGCCCTGTCCGTTGCTGGTGTCGCGCGTGCGCCCGCCAGGAAGTGATGTGGCACTGATGTCGGCGCGGCGATACCACGAGGCACGCTGCCAGAACTCCTTGGCGCTCTCGTCGGCTTCGCGCTGCGTCTCCTTGAGTCGTGCCGGTTCGGCCTGCCACGGTGCGAGTGCGTCGGCCGTTTCACCGGGCACCGCGTTGTCGGCGGCGATAGAGCCGCTGTCGAAGGCCTGCGTTGCCGGCCAGATCGCCTTGCCACCAAAGCCGAGCGCCTGTCGCTGGTAGGAGGTGAGGCGATCCAGATCGCCGTGGCCGGAGTAGACGCTGAGGATGATCACGTTCTGTCCGAGCTCGCGGAGGTTGGCGATCAGGCCACCGCACGAGAGTGCTGCGTCGTCGGGGTGGGGTGAGACGAAGATGTGGCTCACGCGCGCCGGCCCGTCGTTACGGGGTGGCGCTGGTCGACGGTGAGGCGCTCGGCGATTCCGACGGTGTCGGCGTGGCGGTGAGGAACTTGTTGACTGAGGCGGCGAAGCCGTCAGCGCCCGAGATGAGGGCGTAGGCAATCACCCCACCGATCACGAGGTAGGCGAAGGTGACAAAGCGGCGTGGGCCGCGATCGCGCGGCGCGACCTTCGCGGCGACTGGCTGGAAATCGTTCTCTTCCATGCGCCGATTCTAGCGGCAGAGTTAGGGAAGGGTCGCGTACCCCGTGAGCTCAACATAGGAGCGCCCCGCGATTGGGCGCCCTGCGAGAGTCCCCACCACCGAGTTCGCCCCCTCCCAATAGATGACCCCCGTGCTCGCGAGGGTGTTCAGCTCCTGGTCAGCGACCTCGGGGGTCACCGTCACGTTGAGGCCAATCCGGGCGATCTGCACCCGCCAGCCTTCTGGCCAGGTCGCCCCCGTGTGCGGGCTCGTCCAGGAGCCGAGGGCGGTCAGGGCGATATCAGCGCCATTGATGTGCCGAACCGATCCGCTGCGCGCCACCCAGGTGCCGTACACGAGCGGGTAGCTGCCATCCTTGGCGCGCACAAACGAGAGCATCAGGTCGCTCCCATCACTCAGGTTCAACGCGAACCAATCCCAGCCGCCGCCACCGATGGCAATGAAGTCGCCCCACTGATGATCGAACCAGGAGCTCCCGCGCACGGCGAGCGTTTCGCCATCGATCGTCACACTCCCAGCGGTTGGCATGCGCGTGCGCGAGTAGTAATACGAACCGCCAGCGTCATCGAAGGTTACCCAGCCGTCGGTATCGTGCAGCACTGGCGCGCGACCAGCGCCCAGCTTCAACATCAAACCGTTCCCGCCAATCTCCATACCACCGTCAGGGAGTACCAGCATCACCCACGGATCACGACCAAGCGTTGCAGGGTCAAGTGGGTTCGCGCCAGTGATGGCGAACGCGGCACTCACCGCGCGGAACATATTCGGCCCAATGCTCACCTGTGGACCAACCTCCGTACGTTGGTCGTAGCTAAATGAACCCACACGATCGCCCCGTGGCTTCTCGGTAATGGCAATGTGGGACGCCCACGTCACGGGGAACTGCCCGCGCTTTGCGCGGAAGATCACCGCCTCGTACCCAAACTCCCGCGTGCCGTCGATCGTTGTTAGGTGTCCAGTCACGTACCACCACTCGGTGAGACGATCATGTGGCGCGTCATCGCGCGGCAGCTCAATTGCAATCGGATCACTCGTACTCGGTCGTGGTGTTGGCTTCTCATACGGCGCACCGGTTGGCGCAGGAGAATTCGCCAGCAGCGGACCGGAACATGCAGCGGCAAGCACCGCACTCATGAGTAGCAAGAGAGCACGTCGCGTCATCGCCGCTCCGCCTCGGACTCAGTTGCAATGCGCCCGGCGAGCAGTCGCTCCATCCACTTCGGTGCCCACCAGTTCTTATCGCCAAGGAGTCGCATCGTTGCTGGAACAAGCAGCGCGCGAACAATCGTTGCATCGAGCGCCACCGCAATCGCCACACCAACACCGAGCGCCTTGATCAACACGATCTCGGCGAAGACGAACGAACCGGCAACCACCACAACAATCAGTGCAGCACTCGTCACGATGCGACCACTGCGCTCGAGCCCGCCCGCAACTGCGGCGGCGTTGTCACCGGTGCGATCGTAGATCTCGCGCATGCGCGTCAACAAGAACACTTCGTAATCCATGGAGAGACCAAAGAGCACGCAGAACAAGATCACGGGGATCGTTGTCTCAACGAATCCGAGTGGCGCAAAGCCGAGCAGCGCAGAGAGGTTGCCATCTTGGAAGATCCAGACCAGCGCGCCGAAGCTCGCCAAGATTGAGAGCGTGTTCATGATTACCGCCTTGATTGGCAGCACGATGGAGCGCAACAGCACGGCAAGAATGATGAGTGTGGCGAGGATGACGATCAGCGCACTGCGCGGGAACTCTGACGAGATGGTGTCGACCACGTCGACGATTTCTGCGGCACCACCGCCAACGAGCGTGGTGAGGCCCGCGGGTGGGGTGAGCGTCGTCACTTCGCCAGCGCCAATTGCGTCTGGTGTTGCGGCGCGCAGCTCGGCGACGAGTGCGCGCGTATCGGGGCGGTTCGGCCCCTGCGCCGGCGTAATGGTGACGGCGGTGAGATCACCCTTGGTAGTGACCGAGAGCAGCTGCTGCACGTAGCGATCAGGTGGCGCACCAGTCGGTGAGTCGTAGAGCAACTGGTACTGCGCCAACGTGAGTCGCTCATCAATGGAGACGATGGAGTCAACACGGGCGACGCGCGGGTCAGCCTCGAGCGCGCGCACCCAAGTAAAGAGCAGCGCAACGTTCTCTGGCGTCGTTGCGTCGCCGTTGGTGCGCACCGCAACGGTCATCGGCGAGAACTCACCCTCACCAAATGCGCTGGTGAGTGCATCGAGTGCCTGACGGCTCGGCACGCGTTCAGGAAGGATGCTGCCGTCGGGGGCGTTGAACTTCACGCCAAGCCACGGCGAGCCGAGCGCGACCAGGAGCGCCAGGGTTGGCACGGCAACGGCAAGTGGGCGACGCATCACACCGCGGGCGAGGCGAGCCCAGCGACCCTGCTCGTTCGGCTCCTCGTAGGTCACCTTACGCACGGCGAGGCGGTCAACCCGTGCTCCGAGCACGCCCAGGAGTGCGGGGAGGAGGGTGAGGCTGGCGAGCACGGCAAGCGCCACGGTGATGGCGCCAGCGATGCCGATGGAGCGCAGGATGGCGAAGTCAAACACCACCAGCCCGGCGAGACCGAGCATGACCGTTACCCCACTAAAGAAGACGGCGCGACCAGCGGTCGCCACGGTGCGCTGCACGGCGAGTGCCACGCGATCCGCCTTGCGAGCACTGCTTCGACCAAACTCTTCGCGGAATCGCGAGACCATGAGCAGTGAATAGTCGACACCAAGACCGAGGCCGAGCAGTGTGGTGAGGTTCAACACGAAGACGCTCATGCGCGTCACCTGCGCCACACCGAAAATAGCGGCGAGTGCAACTAACACCGCAGCGCCACCAACGGCAAGAGGCAAACCTGCCGCAACGGCGGAGCCGAACACCAACAACAGCACGATCGCAGCGAGCGGCAGGCTGATCAACTCACTGCGGCGCAGGTCGCTCTCCGACACGCTCTGAATGTCGGCGTAGAAGGCGGGGCCACCGGCGATCTGCACGGTGAGGCCATCAACGGCAACGAGTGCCGCGGCAACGCCATCGAGTGCGGCTGGTGAATCGTCAGGCCCTAGATCCAAGAACACGATGTCGTAGACAATGCGATTGGCAACGCTCACCTGCGATGGTGCGATCAGGTGCGAGCGAATGGCAACGACATGTGGCGCATTCGTGACGGCGGCCACCGCTCGCGTCGCTGCGGACTCGAACTCCATCGTGCCAGGAACCAAGGTCTTAGAAGAGATTGCCAGCACGAGCGCCGATGGTGGCGCACCAAGCTCCTTTTCAAGCAACGTGCGGGCGCGTGCCGATTCCAGCGTTGGCAGGTCAAAGCCACCCGCCTGTAGCGCGCCTGGCGCTTGTGGCGCGAATGGCAGCGCAAGCAGTAGTACCACCACCCACACGCCGATCACCGCGCGCCGATGCGCGTGCATTAAGGCACCGAGTCGTTCGAATGGTGGCAGTTGTCGCGGGGCCACGATCAGTGCCCCTCGCCGAGTCGTGCGGCGAGAAACTCTGGAAGTCCAGCGGCGCGTACGAGCGACTGAGTGAGCGCAACGTCGTAGGTGACACGTCGCCACGTTACCGTGCCGAGCGCACCAATCGCTGAGCCATCGTCGCTGCGATCCCAGAGCACCCAGCTCGCGCGCACATCGCCATCACGCGGTTGCCCTACGGAGCCAACGTTGATCAGCGACGGCGAGAGGAGCGGCTGCGCGCGGCCGTCGATCACCACCGAAGCTGGTTGTTCGCCGCGCAGCGCCCAGTACGCGGGAACATGCGTGTGGCCGTGAAAGAGCACGGGCGTTGAGAGCACCTCAAGATTCTCGCGCGCACCCTCAGCGTCAATCACATACTCACCGAGCGGTTCGCGCGGGCTGCCATGCACGAGCGTGGCGGCGCCCATCTCACTGATCTTTGGCAGCGCATGCAGCCACGTGGCGTTCTCAGGGGTGAGGTGCGTGGTTGTCCAGCGCACCGCTGCAGCCGCGGCAGGGTTGAACCATTTCACGTCGAGTTCACCGAGTACCGCCGCGTCGTGATTCCCCATCACGCCAACAGCACCGCGCTTGCGCAGCAGGGCAACGACCTCATTCGGCTCCGCGTTGTAGCCAACGATGTCGCCGGTGTGCCAGATGGCAGCACCTGGGGCAACGGCATCGATGTCGGCGAGAACCGCCTGTAGTGCGGCGAGGTTGGCGTGAATGTCGCTAACGATTGCAATCTTCACAACGGTCTACTTGCTTCGCGTGCGCAGGCGATCGATCAATCCAAGCCGCCAGGCGAGTGCGAGCAGCACCCCTGCCACAACGGCAAGTACCAAGAACGTATCAACCGGGGCGAGCGCCTCGCGAATCTGTGTCCACTGCGAGCCGAGCGCGGCCCCAATTCCCACCAGCAGCGCCGACCAGATCAGCGCCCCGGCGGTGGAATAGACGATGAATGGTCGCAGCGGCATGCGGGCCACGCCGGCCGGGAAGCTAATGAAGGTGCGCACCACGGGGAGCATGCGGCTCCAGAAAGCGGTCGCCGAGCCGTGCCTGGTAAAGAAGCGGTCTGCGAGGTCGAGCTCGTGGGTGCGAATAAGCATGAAGCGGCCGTAGCGCTCCAAGAACGGCCGGCCACCCCGGGCACCGATCCAATAGAGAAGGAGGGAACCCGCGGTATTGCCGATGGTGCCCGCCAGCACGGCCAGGATCGGGTTCCAGGCGGCACCGGTGAGGGGCTCGATCGCCCCAGGGTCGGCCACGAGGAAGCCGGCGAAGGGGAGGATCAACTCTGAAGGGAGGGGGATCCCCGCCGACTCGATCGCCATGGCCACGCCCACCCCTAGGTAGCCGACGGCCCCATAGAGGGAGGTCAGGAAGGGGATCACGATCGCGTCAAGCCAGTGGAGCATGCCCTGATCGTGCCAGAGATCAGCACCTTCTGTTCCCCACCCCCGCTATGATTCACCCATGGACATGTTCACGCTCCCATTCGCCCACCCGATCGAGTTCTTCATCTCGATGGCGATCGGTGGCGGTTTCGTCTTCATCTTCCAGAAGGCGGCGATGAGTGCGGAGCAGCGCGAGACCGCCTGGGTGCGACGCTTCGTGACTGGCCCGAACGGCAGGTTGGTGTGGGGCGGCGCCTGGCTCGTGTGGGCTGTGGGCTTCGGACTTCTTCTTGGCACCTTCACCGACAAGACCGCAGCATCGCCGTACGGCTCCGTCGGCCTCGTCGCCCTCTTCTCAGGCTTCTTCCTGATGATGGGCTTCATCTGGGCGACGATCGGCGAATAGTCACCATGACGCGCCGCCTGCCTGCCGCCGTGATGGCGGCTCTTTTTATCTTCGGCGCAATCGCAGCACCCGCCCCCACACGCGCGGTGACAGCAGCTACATCAGTAGCGCCCGAACCATTTGACTCACTCACCGTTCGCTTCGCCTACAACACCACCGTCGGCACGGCGCTGAGTGACGACGGAAAGACGCGTGAGATCCAACTGCGACCTGGCCAAGATGCAGTGACGGCACTCGCCGCATGGGAGCAGGCACCTGGTGTTGTTGGTGTCATTCCTGACATTCAAGCTTTCCCTCTCATTGATCCAATCGATCCGCTCTACGCCTCGCAGTGGGACACGCACGCGCCAACATCAGGAAAAGAGGGCGCTGCAAATGTTTCGCCAACGTGGGGCACCACGACGGGTGCCGGTGTCGTTGTCGCCGTTATTGATACTGGTCAAACCAACCATCCGGATCTGATCGCAAACATGCCCGAGGGTTGGGGCGTCGACATGATTGAGAACAGTGCCACCGCACGCGATGGCGACGGACGTGACATGAATCCAACCGACGAGGGAGACTGGTCTTGGTATCCCTCTAGCTGGCATGGCACGCACGTAGCGGGCACGATTGGTGCGGCGCAGAACGACATCGGCATCAGTGGCATTGCACCGAACGTGTCGATTCAACATGTGCGCGTTCTTGGTGCGGGCGGTGGATCATTCAACGATGTCATTGATGGAATTCGCTGGGCCGCGGGTCTCACTACAAGTTGGGACGGGCGCCCATGGAGTGCATTCGGCCTAACAGACAATGCGCATCCGGCTGACGTCATCAACATGTCACTTGGTGGCGGTAGCGCCTGCTGGGCGACACTGCAAGATGCGATCTCGCAAGCACGTGCCGCTGGAACCGTTGTCGTTACGGCGGCGGGGAACAGCTTCCGTGACGCGGCAGACTTCACGCCAGCCAATTGCAACGACACGGTGACCGTCGCAGCGGTAGGTCGAGTTGGCGGTTTGGCGAACTACTCGAACTACGGGAGCAGCATTGACATTGCCGCACCAGGTGGCGACATGTCTCGCGATTCGGGCATTCTTTCGACGATCGCCACCGGCGCCAACACGCTCACCGGCTATAGCTACACGAATTATCAAGGCACGAGCATGGCGGCACCACATGTCGCTGGCGTCGCAGCACTCGTTGCGAGCTTGCATCCAACATGGGGACCGAGCCAGATTGAAGCGGCGATCTACGCCGGCGCTCGGCCGTTCCCTACCGATACCTTGCGGCCGTGCGTCACCACAAGTGAAACTCCGACTGGTTCACAGCATCAATGCGGAGCGGGGCTCCTCGACGCAGTCGGCGCACTCAACATGGGTCAACCAACCATTGTGATCACTGCCCCAGACCGAATGGCGGTCGGTGAGAGCGCGACCGTCTCCGCGTCAAGCGATTTCCCTGGCGTTGTTACGCTAGTGGTTGCCAGTGAGAGTGCGGCCAATTGCACCTTGGACGGAAGCACACTTACTGCAACAAGCACAGGAACCTGTGCCCTTAATGCCGCAACCCCCGCCGCCGAGGACCACGTGGCGGCGAGTGCGAGCGTCAACATCGCGATCACTGGCACGCCACAAGCGATCAGTTTCGGTGCTGGCCCGCTCCTCACCGAAACGGATGTGCCGTTCGGCGCCACTCCGCCAACGCTCAGCGCCACGGCAAGCTCAGGGCTGAGCGTGGCCTACGAGATCAGCACGCCGAGCATCTGTGAAGCAATCGCCCCCGCGAGCCCCTCCGAGGCCTGGCGCCTGCGCCTACTGACCGTGGGCACCTGCACCGTGCTCGCGACCCAAGCGGGGAACGCCGTGTACGAGCGTGCGCCGTCGATTGAGCGTGGCTTCACCATCGTGCAGGGGAGCCAGACGATCGGACTCGAGGTCCTGACCGACCGAAGGTTCGACCCAACGATTGCGCAGGCCCTGCCACGCTTCAGCAGCGCCGGTCTGCCAGTTATGTACTCAGGTCTCTCCAGCAGCGTCTGCGAGCCGCAGTTCAATGGCACCCTCTTTGAGCTCAAGATCTTCCAACCAGGCACCTGCACCATTCGCGCCGATCAGGCCGGTTCAACCACGTATCACGCAGCGGATTCCATCACACGCACGTTCGAGGTGTTCAAGCTTCCACAAGCGCCACTCCTCTTTGACGCAGGTCCGATCTACCACGCTGTTGGTAGCACGAGCGGCTACGGGAACGGCGGCGGCAGTACCAGTGCGCCGTTCCTGGCAACATCGCTCACCCCGTCAATCTGTACCGTCAGCGAACGCATCATCCGTTTCCTCAAAGCGGGAACCTGCACGCTGCAAGGCTCAAAAGATGGCGACATGTGGCACCAGCCCGCATACAAGACCATTAGCATCACGGTCTTCACGCAGGCACGCATCACCGTTGCGCCACGCATTAGCCAAGTCGGCAAGATTGTGTACGGCAAGCGTGGCACCTGGGTTGGTGGCCCAACACCAAGCTATACGTACCAGTGGTACAGCTGTGCCACTGCACAGCGCACCAAGTGCACGGCAATCAGCGGTGCAACGTCACTGAACCTTTCGGTCACGAGCAAGATCGTTGGCAAGTACGCCTTCCTGCGCGTCTTCATGTATCAGTACGGAGCGGAACGCGCGCGCACCGATTCGAACGTGATCAAGATTTCGGCGAAGTAGATGGCGCGCACCACGGCGATCACCAAGAACAACCCGCGCGACCTACGCCTCGTCACCGCTGGCCAAGGCGTTTCGCTCATTGGTGACTCCATCAACCAACTGGCACTCCCGATCATGGCGGTCGACCTTCTCGGTGCTGACTCGTTTGGCACCGGTGCGCTTGGCGCAGCGTCGACGCTCGCCTATCTCTTCATTGGGCTGCAGGCGGGCGTTTGGGTCGATCGGTCGTCGCGACGTGCATTCTTGCTCGCCGCCGACGCGGTGCGCGTGCTTCTGCTGCTCGCCATTCCGCTTGCCTATTTCTTGAACCTGCTCACGCTTCCGCTGCTCATTGCGATTCAAGTCGGGCTTGGCGCAGCCACTGTGTTTTTCAATGTGGCGTGGCCCGCATATCTGCCGCGGCTCGCGAGTGGCCCCACACTCCTCAAACTCAACGCGCGCTTGGCGATCATGGGCGAAGGCGCCGGCTTCGTTGGCCCAGGCCTTGCGGGCGCGCTCATCAATATCTTTAGTGCACCCTTTGTGTTGGTGGTGGATGCGATCACCTTTGCGGTGAGCTACGTGAGCTTGCGCGCGATTCGCACGCCGGAGCCGCCGGCACCCAAGAAACGCAACACCCTTGCGCACGATTTGCAGGAAGGTTTGCGCGCACTTTGGGTCCGACCGAATCTGCGACTCATCACCCTCGAAGCGGTGAACGGCAACATCGCGTTTAGCGTGATGATTGGTCAGGCGATCATCTTTCAGCGCATCGACCTTGGCTTTGAGCCGGCGCTGATTGGCGCCGTTGCATCGGCAGGATTTCTGGGTGGGCTCTTCGGCAGCCTTTCGGCACCCTACCTGGTGAAGCGTGTGGGCTTTGGCCGGCTCATGATCGTTGGCACCGCGCTCTTCGGCATCAACGAGTTCCTGCTGCCGCTTGCGGCCTTTGTGCCGCGCGACGTAGCACCGCTCTTCTCCCTCGCCAACTTCTTCATCGGCGGGTTCTTCTTGCTCATCTATGTGGTGCCCGTCACCACCTTCCGGCAGCAGGCGGTTCCCGACCGGCTGCTTGGGCGCATCATGTCGATCAATCGCACCCTCACCTGGGGCTTTGGCGCCACCTTCGGCTACCTGCTCGGCGGCGTGCTCGGTAACGCCTTCGGCCGCCCTAGCGCCCTCATCGTGGGCGCCGTACTGCAGACCCTCGTCCCCCTGGTGATCTTCGGATTCGCCCGAATCTGGCGCTACCCAACCATCGAATCTGCCGCCACGTTCGATAACGAGCGGGCAGCCGCCGCCTGATACGATCCCGATACGCTCCGCCAGCTAGGCGGCGCCTATCGACCTAAAGGAGCCCGCCATGCCCGCCCGAACCGCCACAGTCAACCCATCGACCACCCGACGCAGCCGCATCGCGGCCCTCCTCGCCACCCTGCTGATCGGCGGAGCACTCAGCCTCACACCAGCCGGCGCTCCAGCCACCACCAATGCGGCGGCGGCGGCAACAAGCGAGGCAGTCTCGGCCACCCAGATGGCAGGTGGGGGAAGTGTGCAGTGCGCGATTCGCACCGACCATACGCTTTGGTGCTGGGGGGTTGGTTATGTAGTCGATTTCGACCTCTTCTTCTTTGCCCCATCAATCGGCCTGATCGGAGCGGGCGGAAAGAATGAACCACAACAGATTGACAGCCGTCGCTGGCTGAGCGTGGCGGTAGGACCGAGCAATGTCTGCGGGATTGTGATCGCACAAGAGGCAGACACGCGGGGGGCAATCTACTGCTTTGGCCTCAATACACATGGTCAACTTGGCGTCTCACCATCCACGGTAAGGAAATCTGTCGAGCCGATGCAAATTGGCGATTCGTCAAACTGGACGCGCGTCGCCGTTGGTGGCACACATATCTGCGCAATTTCGTATCCCGATAATTCGCTCTGGTGCCTTGGTGGCAACGCATACAGCCAGCTTGGTCTCGGCAATGGTGACACGACAGACCGATCAGAGCTCCAGAACACCAATAACTCCGCAAACTCAGTCGTTGCTGGGCAGTTGCACACCTGCTTCTTGGCGAATGGTGTGGCCTACTGCATGGGCGACAACCAGTACGGCCAGCTCGGCCAGGGAAACACAGGGGGCACATCTGGGGACTTCGTGGTGGTTGATGGCGGACATAAGTTCAGCACCCTAAGTGCGGCCCAAATGTTCACGTGTGGCGTCGCCGTGAACTCCACTTCGTTCCCGAGCGACGTTGGCAAGGTGTATTGCTGGGGCAACAATTCCAACGGGGAGACGGGAACCTCGACGGATGTTCAAATTCGTTCAACGCCGAGCCCGGTCAATACCGATGTGACGTTCGCCTCGGTAAACGCAAGCGGATACCACACCTGCGGCATTACGACGTTGGGCAAGGTCTTCTGCTGGGGGTCCAACACGTACGAGGAAACAGGCGAGCCAAAGTCTGTGTCGCTCTCACTCCCGCATCAGGTCGGCACCGCAACAAACTGGGCAGAGGTTGCTCTTAACGAGTACTCATCATGCGCGCGTACGATCGCGACACGCAGCACTCCGTCCGCGACCTACTGCTGGGGTGATCGGCAGTCGACCGGCATCGGCACTGCAACCTACTTCAACGTACCAATCAAATTGCCAGGCACGGGATGGCTTCGCGTTGCCACGAATGGATCCTCGCGTTGCGCGATTCAAGGGAGTGAACTGCCTGGGCGGCTCTTCTGTTTGGGCGCAAACTATAATGGCGAGGTCGGCAACGCGACCAGGGAGCCCGTTCGCACTCCAACGGAGCTCATCGTTCCAGGGGGTTGGCGAGAGATTGCAATGGGCTCCTGGTCAACTTGTGGAATCTCGGGTGGAGGAGCTCTCTATTGCTGGGGCTCCAACAGCAGTGGCAGGCTTGGCGTGGGCGATATGGAGGACAAGCTCGTTCCGACTCGAGTTGGTAGCGACACAGATTGGTCCAGTATCGCCGTAAGCGGAGGTTCCACCTGTGCCGTTAAGTCGGGCACCGATGTGTATTGCTGGGGCTCAGATTATTCGGGAGCGCTCGGAAATGGTGCGGTCTTGACCGAAGATCAGTCATCACCTTCGCAGGTAGATTTCAGCGGCACGGGGAGCCACGTGTGGCGCAAGGTCAGCGTCGGCCAATCATACGCGTGTGCGCTCGACGATGCGGGGAGGCTGTACTGCTGGGGTGACAACGGCAACAGCAGCGGACCCTTCGGTGGTTCTGGAATGCTCGGCGACGGAACCACTTCCAATCGCGAGTCGCCTGTTCGCAGCGTTGCGGGGATGCAATTCATTGATGTCACAGCTGGGGTAGCTTCGACCTGCGGCGTCGCGGTGGGCGGTGCTTCATGGTGCTGGGGTATGAACCTCTACGGCCAACTTGGCAACGGGAGCGCAACTTCCGACATACTCTTTTTCATGGGTGGTGTGAACTCGGCGTTTGCCGGAGGCTCAACAGCCCAGGTTGAGGGCGGATGGTGGTCGAACTGCAGCATTAAGCGCGGCGGTGACCTGTACTGCTGGGGCTTTGCGCTAGCGGGACTCCTGCCTGTCGGGCGCGATGAATCAAGTCCGGTGCCGGCAAAGGTCGGCAGCGGCTTCGTCAGCGTCGATCTCCCCGCAAGCACGTTCGGTGGCGGCGGATGCGGCATCAAGAGCGACACCACGCTCTGGTGCTGGGGCATTAACTACTTCGGACTCTTCCAGTCAGGAGTTGCTGACTCCTTTAGCACCCCACAACTCGTGAAGGTGCTCTACCGCAAGCCGGTCGCCGATGGCGGCGCGCAGTTCACTGGCCGTGCCAAGAAGTACAGCGTGCTCACCGCAGACGCGCCGAACTTCAGCGGCACGCCGATCCCTACAGTCACGTACCAGTGGTACCGCTGCACGAAGGCCGCAAGCGCATCGAGCGCAAGCGTGCCAAGCACGTGCACCAAGATCACGAGCGCAACGCGCAGCACCTACACGCTCAAGACGGCGGAGGTGAACAAGTATGTGCGCCTCTTGATCACCGCCAAGAACAAGGGCGGCACGGTGACCATCTTGACGGCGAGCAGTTCAAAGGTGGCGAACTAGTTTCGCTACAGCGGTGCTCCACGTTTACCTGCTCTGTCATAACGAAGAGGTGTTGCTGCCGCACGCGATCGAGCACTATCGCCGTCGCGTGCCTGGCGTGACCTTCACGATTCTCGACAACGAGAGTGATGACCGTTCGGTAGCGATCGCCACGGAGCTTGGCTGCACGGTGCAAACGTTTGCAACGAGCGGCAAGCTCAACGACGAAACACTGCAACACCTAAAGAACACGGTGTGGCTTGAGCGCACCGATGGGTGGGTGATCGTTGCCGACATGGACGAGTGGCTCTGCATCACCGAAGCCGACTTA
>JBBAWM010000004.1:0-11485 GCA_040397175.1 Candidatus Limnocylindrus sp.
CGTGGCGGAGAGAGAGGGATTCGAACCCTCGATGGGGTTGCCCCCAAACCGCATTTCCAATTCGCCCCCGAGGAGGGATCGGAAGGTATCTGGGGGATGGTTGAGTTCAACTGCGGCTGCAGAGAGGCGCTTTAGGTGGCAGAACTCTCGATAAATCCCACCCAGACCTCCACCCGGTGGTTGTCGAGCAGCTTTTGACCTGAAGTCTCATACGGGAGTATTCGATCCTGCACCCTGAAACACCGGGAGAGCGCCCCCAGGGAATTGCCCAACGAAGCAGTTCGTGCGTGAGCTGGTGATTTCCGTGCTTGATTAAATCACCATTAAGTGGCAATTAATTGCCCCAACCCCCTATTTCCCCCCGCTTAGCCCCCCATACCCCCACACAGGCAAGGCAGGGGTGGAATTCACCTACTAGCGAGGAGCTTGTCAATTTGGGCGGCTGTGAGTTTCCAACTAGTTGGTACTGCGTCAACTGTTCCTGCACCGGTGGCGCGAGCCGACCAAGCTTTGTTTTCGTGGAGGATCGTCTCGCCACGGCCACCAGCACTCTTCTTAAGCTGAGCAACAACCTCTTTTGGGGTCGCAAGATACATCCGTGGTCGTTCGTCGGCTGAGACACCTTTGAACTGCACAAAGCAGAAAACGGTGCGCGCTGAATGTCGAGCGTGCCATGTATCTGCCGCTACGGCGTAGTCCGACTTCCCACGGGTCAGGTAGCTCTGCGTGAGGCCCCAGGAGCCATCCTGCGAGCCTTTCACAGAGACTTTCAACATGTGCGCGCCCTTAGCGATCAAGAGGTCATATTCGGGCTGGTTGGCACCATATTGAACCGAAACGTCGTAACCAAGACGAGCAAACTGTGCAGCCGCAATCGCCTCGGCTGCTACCCCTACCCGATATGAGGTGAACAACTGGCCCTTGGTCATCAGACCTTGTACACCTTCATTACCTCGTCACCGAGGTTGTTGATCACCTTGACTGCAATCCTGCCAGTCGTTGGTTTCTCAAACGGACGTGATACATCGCTTCTCAATGTATTCCATGCCTCTTCATTAATCTCAGCTTTCAATGAGTTTTTCAGGGCCGAGTACGGGTCATTGACGCCGAGGAAATAAGCATGCCGCACGAAGAAGCTCTCCTCGTTGTAATCAGTATCAATGAACCAGCACGCGATCCCGTCTTTTCCCGAACTCTCAACCTGGCCACTCTGCGGCTTGAACACGTCAACGCCCTTAACTTGCACTTTGATACGGCCATCCTTCTCAGTGAAGACGTCAATGTCTGGCTCGCCAAAGACGACAAACAGATTGGCCGCTTTGGTCTCCTTTAGATCGCCAGCCATGTGCAAATCTGCGTTCATGCGCGCTTTTAAGACCGGAAGCGCTCCCAGCTTGCTGAAGTCGGCTGCTTGAGCCTCATAGTTGAATGCGCACGCTACCAGCACATCGTATCCGCCTTCTGCCGCTTCTCGGGCAGCTTCAGCAAGGTCCGCTCGCTGCACGGTCCCAAATTCTGGGCCGATGAAAACGGCTGCCCTGCGTTCGCCTGACTCATCTTCATAGCGGCCTTCGGCGCAAACCATTTCTCCTGGCCACGCGTTTAGGCCAGTGAAGCTCATCCGGTCAGCCTTGTGCGCTTGCTGAACACCAGCCACCCTTAGGTTGTCAAGCACCATCTGGGCGAAACTTTGGCGTGCCTCATGTTCACTTTTCCCTTGAACACTGTTGTTAATGAGCTCCCCGTCAGCATCCACTCCGAGCATTCGATGAGGTGAGAGGCTTTCAACGGTGAACGGACCGGCAACACGCACTACCTTTGTGTCAATCGCTGGTTTGTCATAAAGCATTTCATTCTCAGCTTTCGCCGCGATGGACCTATCGATTTCTTGTTGTCGTTGGCTGCGTGCGTTTAGCCAATCAGCATGTATCTTTTTGACTTCTGAGGACCAGGTTGATTCAGCCACAACTGGAATTTCCCAGTCACTCCAGCGCTGCTTAGTTCCAACGTTTAACTTCTCACGCAACGGCTCCAAAGTTTCCTGCCAGTGGTTCCAGATAACATCAATTTCGGCATTGTTTGCGATGGATTTAAGTGTGATGTGGGGTACGCGCTCATAGACAAATCCTTGGCGAATGTTTCCCTGTGTTGGGTGTCGGCTAGGCGCCGTGCGCGTGATTTCAGCCTCTTTAACCTGCCCCTCATGGGAATCCGCAAGCAGGTAATACGGGTATCGAGCTCCCATGATGCGCGAACGCGCTAGGGCAAGGGCCACACGAGAAGTATCAATGGTGATCCAGCGTCGGCCCCATTGCTCCGCGACGAATGCAGTAGTCCCAGAGCCACACGTTGGATCGAGTACGAGATCTCCTGGATCGGTTGCCATCAAGAGGCATCGCTCAACTATGCCGGTGTTCGTCTGAACAACGTAGATAAGGTCTTTGGCGCCTTGGAATTCGTCCCAGAGGTTAAACAGGGGCTTGGCCGAGAAGTCATCCAAGAACCTCAGGTAATTTGGCAGTGCGCCACCTGGCGAATATGCCAAACGGCCAGCGCGAATCAATACGTCCATTCCGCTTGCGTTGGTGGCCCAACTCTTTTTCTGAGCAGGGACTTTCTTACCTTGAAACTCATAGTCATAGAAGCAAGTAGCTGTATAACCCGACGAAGTCAACTTGTCATACCGCAGTAAGCGCTCACCCGGCGCAAGTTTGCTTGAGTCGGCCATTTCTTCGGCCGATGCCCTTCGGACGGAGCGAGAAGAATCGGTAATGTGCCGATATGGAGAGTCAGGTTCATCACCTTTCCCTGTATACAATTGTCGATACTTCATCGCGCTTGCATCCTTCGCGTACCAAATGATGAAGTCTGAGACGTTGCCCAGCCCAGATGAACCAAGTGGGAGAGTTTTCCTAACGGTAATCAGGCTTACAAAGTTTTTTTCTCCAAAGACTTCATCCATCAGTGCGCGAGCCCGATGTACGTTCTCATCGCCCATTTGCAAGAAGAGCGATCCTGATTCTGTGAGTAAGTCGCGGCTGACGAGTAGCCGATCACGTAGGTAGGTCAGGTAACTATGGATGCCTTCTCGCCAAGTGTCTCGAAATGCTTTCACTTGCTCTGGCTCGCGAGTGATGTGGTCAGATTTTCCATCCTTCACGTCACGACTAGTCGTTGACCATTGAAAATTGCTTGCATAGTTGATTCCGTATGGCGGATCAATGTAGATCGCTTGCACCTTCCCTCGAAGACCTTCACGCTCAGCCAGACTTGCCATTACATTCAGTGAGTCCCCAAGGATCATCCGGTTTGTCCAGTTCTGGTCATGCTGGTAGAACTCGGTTTTATCGGCACCCTCAGGCACGCCGTTGAAGTCGGAGAAGAGGTCAAGCTGCTCTCCTGCGGAAGGCTTTCCAACCTTCGTCTGGGCGAGAAGATCCTCAATCAGCACCTTCGGGTGCACTTTCTCCTGGATGTAGAGCGGGGTGTGCTGCACGGCCAGATCCGCCGCGTCTTGCGCATCCTTCCCGCGCCAAACAAGCTGCGGGTCGAGATCGGTGTCGCGCGGGTACAAGAGCGTCTTAGGGGCCGCCTCTGACTGTGGCATCACGGCCTGATTCTCGGCGGTGGGGTTGTTCTTGCGCTTATCAGCCGAATGCTTGAACGCCTCGACCTGCTTAGGCTTCTCTTTAGCCATGACTACCCCCCTCCCCCATCGCCTGAACCATGTTCATCAATCATCGCACCAAAATCGTGCACCTGGGTGCACTCGGAAAATGCCCACCGGCCGTACGTCCCCAGATTATTGACGCCTGGCACCCAGTAAGCGTCCATCGTTGCCTTCTTGTCTTTCGCATCTTCTCCGCGGTAGCCCTTCACCTCCACAACAAGATGGAGAGGGTCATCTTTGCCGCGACCGTCATCCACGAGGACGATGAAATCAGGGATGTAGGTTCGTCGCTCCGACTTGAACCGATACGGCACCTCAAACCCCATATTGTGATTCTTGACGTACGCAAGCACCTTCGGGTGAGCTTCTGCAACGCGGCAGAATTCCCCTTCCCAATTGCTATCGAGCACGTGAATGTTGAGGTGCGCCTTGGCGGCATCGGTAGTCCAAATGTTGGTCTTTGAAGAGGTGAAGTGCACATTCGCTGTTGAACCGGTTGGGTTGTATGGGTCAAGGAGCGCACGGATTGGTCGGTCGCCCACCATCGTTTGTGTGATGGCGTCCATGATGCGATTGCAGGCCAGATCGCTGAGCTCTTGGTAGCGCAGGAGCGCGGGAGAAGTGTCGCCGATACACTTCAGGCATGTCGCAACCCAATCAGCCGTAATCCGCCTGAGCTGGCCGTAAAGATGGGTCTTTACAACGCCGTCAGCATCGCGCCACCTTGTTGACATCAGGCGCGCCGTCAAACGGAGCACAACTTCGGCATTCCTAACGCTATCGAGATGGTCGATGTTCATGTCGGCGAACTCTCCGACGATTCCCGCGTTGCGGACGATCACAGGGCCGACAAGCTCTGGGGTCAGCTCCAGGACTGAATCGGGACCAAACGTGGCCGTGAGGCGTTCTTCCGGCAGGTCCACACGGTACCCCTCGACACGCGGGAAGGAAATCTCTAGAGCATCACGGTCCGGTCGCATCGCACGCACCAAGACCGTCTCACGAGGTGACGTTGGTGTGGCAACAACTGGTTTTGCCGTGAAATCAAACGGAATACCAAAGACGTCAGCGTACTCAGGGTCAAAAAGCCCCTCTTGGTTGAGTTCGTACGATTGCCGACGCAACGCGCGACCAATCACCTGCTCACAGAGAAGTTGCGTGCCAAACGCTCGGATACCTAGCACGTGCGTCACGGTGTTCGCGTCCCACCCTTCGGTGAGCATGGAGACTGAGACGACGCAGCGGATGCCCGCACCGAGCTGCCCCGGCTTACCCACCGTATTCATCACCTCGCGTAGGAGGTCCTGATCGGTAATGTTCTCCGCGGTCCCTTGACCGTCACGTTGCTCACGCTCTCGGCGGAACTGCTCAATCTCGTCGGCCGCCATAGCACGGAACTGGTCATCAAGAGCGTCACCCGCTTCGAGCTGCAGGCTGTCGATTAGCAGCGTGTTTGGTCGCGCGAGTTGCTGGCCTGTTTCGGCGTCGTAGTTCTGAAAGAGCGGGAGCTGCCCGGCAACTAGAGCCTCGCTGCCGTCTGGCAGTGTGCGTTTGAAGCCAGACACATATTCGTAGACGAGCTTTGAAATTCCCGTGTTCTGGCAAACGATGATGAAACATGGCGGCACACCGATCTTCTGCGCCTCCCACATCTCGTAGGTTTTTACGTAGTGCCCGTAGAGCACTTCGAGGGCAGTCTGCAGCTTTGCTGGTAGATCAAGGGGGTCGTACCGTCCCTCTCCGACCAACTTCGGCTTCTTCGGCAAGTCTTTACCGATGTGCTTCCAAAGTTCACGGTAAATCGGCATCTCGTCCGACGGCACGTTTTCGGCAATAGGCACGCGCGGCAACTTGACGATGCCGCTCTCAATCGCGTCCATCAGGGAAAAGTCGCTCACAGCCCATGGGAAGAGCGTGCCCTCTGCGTAGCCGGACCCAGCGAGGAAGAATGGTGTTGCGGATAGGTCGAGCACCCGGTTCACACTGAGCTTCCGGTTTACGGCTTCAAGCCCAGAGATCCACAGGCGCGCCGCCTCGGCTCGCTGCTCTGCCTCTTTACGGTCATCGCCAGTGAGATCCTCGGCTGACTCGTCGTCTTCGTCAAGTGGCTTCTCCCTGTAGCAGTGGTGCGCTTCGTCGTTGAGGACAAGCACGCCCTTCATCCCCATAAGCTCAGGTACAACTCGATGGAGCATCTGGCCTTCCGACTCCAGGGTTTGGATGTCCTCGCCTGTGCGGCCTTTTAGGAACCTTCGGCCTCCGGCGGAGAGATCCATCGTCTCGCGAAGCTTGAAGGCGTGATAGTTGGTGATCACAATCTTCGCGCGACGGACGTCGTCAAGCATGTCTGACGGCACGAGCTGTCGATCTAGGTAGTAGTTCTTCGCATCGTTTGGCAACAGGACGCGCAGTCGATCCTTGATGGTGATGCCCGGCGTGACGACGAGGAAACCCTTTGTAAACATCTTGCTGCCTGGGTGGCGTACCGCGTTCACAGTCTGCCAGGCGATAAGCATTGCCATGATCGTCGTCTTCCCCGCGCCAGTCGCTAGTTTCAGCGCCATCCGGTCG
Organism: Candidatus Limnocylindrus sp.; assembly: GCA_040397175.1. Classification (GTDB taxonomy): domain Bacteria; phylum Chloroflexota; class Limnocylindria; order Limnocylindrales; family Limnocylindraceae; genus Limnocylindrus. Next base: position 6,242 of record JBBAWM010000004.1, read on the forward strand.
AGTTCAGGGTTGGCACCAAGGTTGGCATTCTTTACTAGGTCGAGGACACGCTTGCCACTGGCGGTCTTCGGTGCGACCTCCGTGAGCCAGATCGCCGTCTCCGCAGCTTCGATCTGACAGAAGAACGGGCGCTCCCGATCAAACTTACCTGTGCGCCAGTGCTCTAGAAGCCGTGCGGTCTCAGGGGTAACGCCCCACGTGCTCTTGCTTGGCAGGGCGCGCCACTGATCTACGTTGTGTCGCACCTCGTTGATGATTTCAGCGGTGAGCCCGTCTTGCTGGCCCGCTGTTGAGAGCCCTTGTCCCTCGTCATAGACAATCTCAGTTTGGGCTTTAGCTTTCTTCTGCTTCTGTGATTTTGGGATGGGTGTGGTGAAATCCGCACTACGCCGCTTCTCAATAATCCGTTGCGTTGGCTGACCCTCTTTATCAAGCTCCCAGTGCCGAAGTGGAATGCGGTACGGCGAATTCAGGATGGGGTGGTCGAAGAAGGGGTTACCAGAGCCGCCCTCCCGAAGGTCCCCTGTGTTGTTCGCTACGTCAGCCATGCTGGGGAGTCTACGACGAATCTGGGGCTGCGCCACAGATGCCCTCCAGCCCGTGCCAGGTGTGTGGCGTACCCCTCCTCTTTGGCAAAGTTAACTGCCCCGAAAGGGATTACTAACGGGACCGAAACTGTGTCAAGAAGAGATTCTGCTGAGCACAGAAGGTGCCGGTCAAGCGTGCGTTTGGAAAAGTGGCAAGTTCGGGAGTCGCTCGCCATCTAGCGCTTGGTAGCCGGACGCTTTGCCCTGCGCGCGACGGTTTTACGCCGTGGCGCCAACCGCGCCTGCTCTTCTAGGTTTAACTCATACTCGGCCTGAAGCTCCGCTATCGAACGTTGGAGTTCGTGGACGAGCTGCAACATCTCACGCTCGGTATATCGGTAGTTGTATGGGTTAGACAGACGAGTGAGGCGGGCAATCGCCTCCTTCGCGTCGTTCAGTCGCCGCTCCGACAAGCGCTCGAAGTTCTCCTTGCGCATGCGCTCACTGTCAGCTCCGCCGAGCCGACCAGGGCCAACACCTTTAACACGCTTCTCCATCTGTCAACTATAGCAGTGCTTGACATATTCTACAATTGTGTTAATTACATTTGGCACTCCCTAAGAAAGTGTGCTAGGATGCCTTTAGAGGGCGGAGACACCGTCCTCACACCGAACGCATCGGTACAACGCGACAAGGAGTAACTAGTGGTCATCGCACAACATGCAGCGTCGCTAGAGCTGCTCACACGAAAGCAGGCAGCTCACCTGCTCGGCATCGGACTCAAAACTTTGGATCGATTGGTCAGCGAAGGTCGATTGCGCCACATCAAGGCGGGAGCCCGGATTCTTCGCTTCCGCCCTACGAACATCGAATTCTTTCTTGACGAGAGCGCATGTAATTCCACTGCAAAGGAGACTGACTAATGCAAGAACTCGTACCTCCCAAGGCAACGGCCCGAAAAGATCGGCGATCAAAGGATGGGTTCACCTACCGCTGCGACGCCACCGTATCCATCCCAGGTCGCCCAAGCGCCCGCGTGACCGCAACGGGGGCTTCTAAGCGCGAGGCCAAGCAGAATTGGCTCCTTCGTGCGGAGCGCATGCGCAGTGGTCTTGTGCGGGCGGAAATGCCCCTTCCCGACTACCTCGATAGTTGGCTCCGCGTTCACGAGGGGAAGGCGCGGCCAACCACGATTGCGCGCTATCGCAGCGACGTACAGAAATACCTGAAGCCGAAATTTATGGGCTATACGCTCGATCAGATCACCTACGACATGGTTGAGGAGTATGTCGCGGAACTTCGTAAGGGCGGCCTTCGGGAGAAGACGGTGCGACATATCGTCTCCACACTGAGCTCGGCAATGAGCTCCGCATTCAAGAAGCGGCTCATCCCGATGAATCCGGCACGGGATATCCACGTAGTCAAAGACGAAAACCCGCGCATCCCTGAATGGGTTGCACCGCCGGTCATGCGTGATCTGCTCCTGCTGCAACCCGAATCACCACAGCGGGATCTCCTTATTGCTCTCACCGTCTTACCGCTGCGGCTGAATGAAGCTCGCGGCATTCAGTATCTCGACCTGCATCAGGATTACACCTACCTGGATCTCCGGGAGGCCGTATCCAAGGACCCGAATGCCACACGACGTACCTTGAAGACGTCACAGAGTCAGCGCGGTATTCAGCTTCCGCTGCATGTCCGAGCAGTGGTACAACGTGCACTCGCTCGACGGGGCGATGGGCCTGTGCCGACGAATGGCTGGGTCTTCGAGCGGGGTGACGGGAAGCCGATCTCTGTGAACCAGGTGCGTGGTTGGTGGGAGGCGTTCAAGGCGCGCAAGGGGCTGTCGAAGCGTTTACGCATTCACGATCTTCGCGCCGGGTTCGCTCGCCACCTGCTTGAGATGGGTGCAGCGATTGGTGATGTCTCGGCGGCACTCGGCCACACCAACTCCCGCGTAACGATTGACAGTTACACCGCAGGGACAGCTCTGACAGGGTCAAAGGCGATCAACCAGGTGTGGTCCCAGCAATCTCCACCCAAATCTCCACCCAGTGCCGAAAACGGGGTCGATGAGAGGACGGTGCCGAACATGGGGAAGGCGGCCTTCCACGAGGGAAGGAGTGGCGGAGAGAGAGGGATTCGAACCCTCGATGGGGTTGCCCCCAAACCGCATTTCCAATGCGGCGCCATAGACCACTAGGCGACCTCTCCGTGATGACCGTACGCGATGCGCCGATCAGTCGGTGGCGGAAAGGGTGGGATTCGAACCCACGAGGCTATTAACCTGCCGCTTTTCGAGAGCGGTGCCTTCAACCACTCGGCCACCTTTCCACGGCGGAGAATAGCCGATTAAGGGGTGAGCCGAACCTCAATGCCAGCGCTGGGCTGCATGCGCAGGAGCGCGCGGGCGCGGTCGTAGGCCATAAAGAGGCGTACGGCCATGCCGTACTTCTTCGTAAGGAGCTTCCAGACCTTTGGCATCTGGTCACTGGCGAGGTTGAACGCTTCGGCTGGGAGCTGTGTTCCGGTGACCTTGCCGATTGCGGTGCAGGGGGCAATCGCGGCACGACTGCTGTTGCGCAGGCGCTTCACCTTGCCCGCTTTGGCATTGCTAAACAGATAGAGGCTTCTGCCTTCGGCGGCCGCCCACACCGGGGTGGTGACGGGGGTGCCATCCCGTCGATAGGTGGTAAGTGCGACGTATTGCGCGGTGAGGATGGCGTCGCGCTCAGTGCTCACGCCGGGTCGATCTCGTTGGCAATGTCGCGCAGGCGTCGGGCGAGGGCGGAGATGTCTTCATCGGCATGCCCCGTCTTGATCAGTTCATCTTCCAGGTGCGCTACGAGCATGGCTGTTGGCACCGGCACTTTCAGTTCGTCAGCAAGGCCAATCGCGATACCCAGGTCTTTGCGGTGCAGCGACACCTTGAAGCCGAGCGGATAGGTGTCGTTCGCCATGCGCTCCCAGCGATTCTCGAGCGCCCACGATCGTGCCGATCCGCCGCTCAGCGCAGTGACGAGGGTCTGTGGGTCGAGCCCCGCCTTCTGCCCTACCAGGATCCCCTCGGCGAGGGAGAGATACGTTCCGGAGATCACGATCTGATTGACCGCCTTACCAACCTGCCCCGAACCGAGCGGGCCGAGGTGCGTAATGGTTTTCGCAAACGTCTCTATATAAGGACGCGCGGCGGCAACTGCTTCGGGTGATCCGCCGAGGAAGACGGTGAGGGTCCCCTTCTGGGCGCCTTCACTGCCGCCACTCACGGGGGCATCGACCATCAGGATTCCCTTCTTGGCGAGCAGCTCCCCCATCTCGCGCGTGGCGCTCGGGGCGATGGTGCTGGTGTCAATAATGATTGCGCCCGACTTCAACAGATCGATGGCGCCAGGCTGGCCCGGTGCGCCGAGCAGCAGCGCCTCAACATCGGGCGTATCGGAGATGGAGAGCACGACGGCATCAGCGCCGGTGAGGGCATCCGTTAGTGATGTGTGTTGCGTGGTGCTTGCAGGTGCGGTGCGATGCGTGCCGCGGTTCCAGGCCTGCACGCTGTGCCCAGCGGCGGCGAGGTGCCCAGCAATAGGGGCGCCCATGGTGCCTAATCCGAGAACGGCAACGCGACTCATGGCCCCACTATAAGGAGGGAGGGGGAATGGTGCGCCCGGCGGGACTCGAACCCACGACCTTTAGGTCCGCAACCTAACGCTCTATCCACTGAGCTACGGGCGCATCTGCGGTGTGCAGCGTACAACGGCTGGCGGAGAGGGAGGGATTCGAACCCTCGACGCAGGAAAACCCCACGTGGCGGTTTAGCAAACCGCTGCACTAGACCTCTATGCGACCTCTCCGAGACCGAGCGCGAGTATCCCAGAATCACCCGCTGAACGCTAGCCGAGGCGCTCCCAGCCCATGCGGGCGGCTTCGAGGGCAAGTGCGCTGTCAGGAGCCACCGCCACGGCGCGCTCCGCCAGTTTCAGCAGCGGGATGTCGGCAGCCGTGTCGCCGAAGGCGGCCACGATGCGACCACCCGCCGCGCAGGCCTGTGCCGCCCGTGCCTTCTCTTCGCCCGATTGCGTGGGCGCGGCAAGTTTGCCTGTTGAGATTCCATTGGCGACTTCGAATGGGGTGCCGAGCGCGATGGTGGCACCGAGCCTTTTTGCAAACGCCGCGGCGATCGGCTGGTAGCCGCCGGTCGCAAGAACGAGTTCGGCGCTGGGGTCGGTTGCTCGTGCCGCGGCGTGTGCCGCCTGCACTGCGGTGATCGCTTCGACGCGTCGGGCTGGCCAAAGGTGGTGCTCCACGACCCACTCCCCCATGGCGGTGAGCTGATCGTTTGGTGTGCCGCGCAGCAGCCTGGTCTGATCCTCGAGCCAACGAGCACGAAAGCGCTCCTTATTCATGAGACCGGAGCGGGCGAGGAAGACGATCGGCAGGCGCACCGCAATAAATCGGCGTGCCGCCGCACTGGTGGCATTCGCCAGGATCCATTCGTGCACGCCGCGCCACGTTTCGGCGGTGGTGAGGGTGCCATCCATGTCGCTGACAACAATTGGTCGAGTCATGTGCGCAAGTATGCGGGGAAAAAGAGAGAGGCGCCCAGGTTTCCCTGGACGCCTCTCGAACGATCCTCGACGGATCGTTAAAAGTTACTTCTTCTTCGCAGCCTTGCGCTTCTTGCGCTTGGCTGGGGCCTTCTTCGCAACGGCCTTCTTCGCCG
>JBBAWM010000004.1:11585-109672 GCA_040397175.1 Candidatus Limnocylindrus sp.
CCGTCTTGCGCTTGGCCTTTCGCTTGGCTGGAGCCTTCTTGGCTACGGCCTTCTTCGCTACTCGCTTCTTAGCGACCTTCTTGGCAGCAGGCTTTCGCTTCGCAGCGGCCTTTCGCTTCTTTACAGCCATGTGTGTACCTCCACTCTGACCAGCCCGTACTTCGGACGGCCATAACTCCACCCCATTGTTGGGGCTTGTGGAAAACTAAAACACAATGTGGATAACTGCAAGCGTGAAATTTCGATTTCGTGCGTGTGGCCACTCTCGACCCCTCTGCTTACGAGCTGCTGATACCCCGCAGCAGGGTGGGCCGACGCCCAGCGCGGGGGAAATCCCCTTTTGGTAGGGGGTAATTCGTGCGGAATCGGCACTCCGGCCCGCTCAGATGCACGTAGAGGCCCCTTCCGCTGCCGCGGCACGCGATCCGCGTGCGTATGGGGTGAAGTTGTGCGTGTTTTTGCACGATCGCCCCGCTTCGTGGCGCATTTCCTGCTCTGCGGCGACGCGAGGGGCTCCAGATTTTGCGTGGAAACTCCGCTTTCTTGACCCACGGCGCGCGCCGCCGTAGAGTTTGGGCATGGCGAACCGCTTCTACTTTCGATACCCGGCATGACCAGCCCAGGCGCGTAAGCGTCTGACCGGCGGTCCTGCCGGGATGTGAGCAGAGGGAGACCTCTGCTCTTTTCTTTTCCCCCAGAAGCGGCGCCAGGGAGTCCGCCAAGAGAGTGGAGTGACCAATGTTTGTACGAATCAACCAGTCGGCAACTGCGGAACAGATCGCGGCGATCCGTAGCCGCGCCACCGAGGCCGGCCTCGCCGTGTACGACGAGCCATCGGCGCGCGGATTGACCCTCGCCCTCCTCGGCCCGAAGGGCTTCGACGAGAAGTTGAGCGACGAACTCGTGGCGATGGCCGGTGTTGCATCCGTTGCGCGCCCATCCCGCCCCTATCGTCTGAGCTCACAGGAGTTCCGCGAGGAGCCAACGGTGGTAAAGGTGCGCGATGCGGTGATCGGCGGCGGCTCACTGACGCTGATGGCGGGGCCTTGTTCGATTGAATCACGCGAACAGCTCTTCGAAGTTGCTGCAGGCGTCGCCGCTGCGGGAGCAACGCTGCTGCGCGGTGGTGCCTTCAAGCCACGCACCTCGCCGTACGCCTTTCAAGGGCTCGGCCTCGAAGGGTTGCGCCTCCTTGCCGAGGCGCGCGAGCGCACCGGGCTGCCAATCATCACCGAAGTAATGGAGCCGGCGCAGGTTGACATGGTCGCCGAGTTCGCCGACGTGCTGCAGATCGGCACGCGCAACATGCAGAACTTCTCGCTCCTCAACGCCGTGGGGCGCACGCGCATGCCAGTGATGCTCAAGCGCGGCCTCTCCGGCACGATCGAAGAGTGGCTGCTCGCCGCCGAGTACATCCTGGCCGCGGGGAACCGCCAGGTGATCCTCTGTGAGCGCGGCATTCGCACCTTCGAGACGGCGGCGCGCAACACGCTCGACCTGAACGCCGTGCCGATCTTGCGCCGACTCACGCATCTTCCAGTCATCGTTGACCCGAGCCACGCGACGGGGAAGCGTTGGATGGTTGCGCCGATGTCGTACGCCGGCGTTGCCGGTGGCGCCGACGGGATCATGGTTGAGGTGCACCCGAAGCCTGAAGAGGCCTGGTCCGACGGCGAGCAGTCCCTCACCCTGCCGATGTTCTCGCGCCTGGCTGGCGAGCTGCGAACGATTCATTCGGTCGTCTCGCCAATGCACGCGAATCCGGGCGAGGCCTCAGGGCGATGAGCGATCGCTTGCGCGGCGAGCTGCGCCTTCCAGGCGATAAGTCGATGAGCCATCGTGCGCTCCTCTACGCCGCGCTCACCGACGGCGAGACGCTCGTGGTTGGCGCGGGCGACGGCCATGACGTGCGTTCCACCGCGGGCATCGTTGCCGCGCTCGGTGCCTCGGTGTCGCGCGAATCGTCCCAGCCTGGTGATGCGCCGGGCACCGCGCGTTGGCGGGTGCGCTCTGGCGGACGTGACTCGTTGCGAGCCGCCGCTGGGCCCCTCGACTGTGGTAATTCGGGAACCTCGATGCGACTCGGCGCGGGCCTCGTGGCCGGCATTTCTGGCGTGCACACACTGACGGGCGACGCATCACTACAGAGTCGACCAATGGCACGGGTGCTGGAACCCCTCGCTGCGATGGGCGCGAAGGTGGCTGGTTCTGGCGAGGCGGGCACGCGCGCACCACTCACGATTACTGGTGGTGCTCTGCGCGGTATTGAATGGGCCCCAGCAACGCCAAGTGCACAGGTAAAGGGGTGCGTGCTGCTTGCTGCGTTGGCGGCAACGGGCGAAAGCACCTACCGCGAGACGGTCGCCACCCGCGATCACTCTGAGCGCATGCTCGTGGCGCGTGGCGCTTCGCTGCGAACCTCTCGCGATGCGAGCGGAGCGACTGTTTCGATTGCCCCGAGCGAGCTTTCTGCCCTGCCGCTGGTCACCATTCCGGGCGATCCGTCGTCGGCAACCTTCTGGCTGGTGGCGGGGAGCCTGCACCCCGACGCCGATCTGCTCATTCGTGGCGTCTCGCTGAACCCCACCCGACGCCACGCCATCGACCTGTTGCAGCGCATGGGCGCGCGCATTGACGAGTTCCCTGGCGTCGACGATGGCTCGGGCGAGCCAGTTGGCGACCTGCGCGTGCGCAGCGCCGCCCTCCACGGCATCGACATGACTCCGACGGACGTAGCGCTAGCTATTGATGAGGTGCCGATCCTTTCGCTGGCAGCGGCCATGGCCACTGGCGCAACCAGCATTCGCGGCGCCGGCGAGCTGCGCGCCAAGGAGAGCGACCGCATTGCCGGTGTGGCCGCCGGCCTTACGGCACTTGGGCTGACGGTTTCAGTGACGGGCGACGACCTGCACTTCGTGGGTGGCGGCCGACCTACGGCTGGTTTGACCGAATCCTTTGGCGACCACCGCCTGGCGATGACCTTCGCCATTGCCGGTTTGGTAAGCGGCGCCGCCGTTTCGGTTGATGACCCTGCTGCGGCAGCGGTGAGTTACCCCACCTTCTACGACGACCTGGCGCGAATCGGGGCGGCAGCATGAGCGGGCGACGGATTCTCTTGCTTGGCCACCCAGTAGCGCACAGCCTCTCGCCAGCATTCCAGCAGGCGGCGTTCGATTCGATCGGCCTGCCAGTTCGCTACGAGGCCGTGGATGTTGCACCCGCCGATCTTGCTCGCGTCGTAGCTGAGATGCGTGCAGACCCGCTGGTGATGGGGGCAAACGTCACGGTGCCGCACAAAGAGAAGATCGCGCCGCTCCTCGACTCGCTCACCGATGATGCCGTGCAGATCGGCGCCGTGAACACCATCACCCGCGCCGGAAGCCGACTCGTGGGGCGCAATACTGACGCGGCGGGCTTCCGCGGCGCGCTTGACGGCCTGCTCGACGGGCGACGCACTCCACGCCATGCGCTGGTGCTCGGTGCCGGTGGTGCCGCAAAGGCGGCGATCTCGGCGCTCGTGACCGCTGGCGTTGCGCAGATCTCCATCGCCAATCGCCATCTGGCGCGCGCCGAGCGGCTAGTTACCGAGGTGCGCAAGGCCTCACCACACCTCACAGTGCGTGCTGCGCCGTGGCATGAGGGGCTGTTAATTGAAGAGGCGCAGATTGCGGGGCTCGTGGTGCACGCCACCACCCTTGGGTTGAGTGACGGCGCGCTGCCACTTCCCGCAGCTGCATTCCGCGCCGGCCAGTTCGTGATCGACGTGGTCTATGCGCCGGGTGAGACGGCGCTGGTGCGCACGGCACGCGCCGCGGGTGCCGAGGCGATCGACGGACGTGAGATGTTGCTGCTGCAGGGTGCGGCGGCGTTTGAACTGTGGACGGGGCGACCAGCCCCAATTGCGGTGATGCGCGAAGCATTTGACACTGCAGCGAAGCACAACGCGAAGTAAGGGGGGAAGATCATGGCCTTTCGATTCTTGACCGCAGGCGAATCGCACGGACAAGAGCTCGGCGTGATTGTGGAGGGGATGCCGGCGGGCGTGCCGCTCACCGAGGCGGCCCTTGAGATTGATATGCGCCGACGCCAGGGTGGGTACGGCCGCGGCGCTCGTCAAACGATTGAGCAAGACCGCGCGCGCATTCGCAGCGGCGTGCGACACGGTGCAACGCTCGGCTCCCCCATCCTGTTGCTGATTGAGAACCGCGACTGGGAGAACTGGACCAGTGTGATGCAGGTCGCCCCACTCAGCGCCGAGGAGGCGGCGGCCCTAGCCGCTTCGGCGGCTGAGGGAACGAAGCGTGCGATTCCGGTGACGCGCGTTCGCCCCGGGCACGCCGACCTTGCTGGTGCACTGAAATACGGCTTTGATGATGTGCGCAATGTTCTGGAGCGTGCCTCAGCGCGCGAGACGGCGGCACGCGTTGCCGCGGGTGGCGTCGCCAAGGCGCTCTTGAGCGCACTCGGCGTTGAGATCTGGTCGTTCACCGCCGAGGTGGGCGGCGTGGCGGTGGATCCTGCGAACTGCACGCGCACGCGCGACGAGGCTGATGTGAGTCCACTCCGCTGCCCAGACCCTGCCGCAGAGGAGCGCATGGTGGCGCGTATCGACGAGGCACGCGAGGCCGGCAATACGGTCGGCGGAATCTTCGAAGTCGTCGTCAAGGGGCTTCCCATGGGGCTCGGCTCGTACGTACATTGGGATCGCCGACTCGACACCGCGCTCGCTGGGGCGATCGCAAGCATTCAGAGCGTGAAGGGTGTGGAGTTCGGCCTGGGCTTTGAGCAGACGCGCATCTTCGGCTCCGAAGTGCACGACGTGATCGAGGGTCGCTCCCCCGACGGCAGCTGGGTGCATCGCACCAACCGCGCCGGTGGGCTCACCGGTGGCGTCTCGAATGGCGAGCCGATCGTGGTGCGTGGCGCCGTGAAGCCGATCAGCACCCTGGCGCGACCGCTCCCATCTGCCGACCTGATCACGGGCGAGAAGGTCGAGAAGGCGCACTACGAGCGCTCCGACATCAGCGTCGTTCCTGCTGCAGGGGTGATCGGCGAAGCGATGGTCGCACTCGCCATCGTCCCGTTCCTGCTCGAGAAGACGGGGGGCGACTCGCTTGCCGAGATTCAGGCGAACCTTGAAGCCCTGCGCGCCCGATCTGCAGCGCCACGCACTGCACCATCGGCGGGCGGCACCAGCGCCGGCTCCGGCGGCGACGACTAGGTTGTGATGAGCGCTCCACGCGATCTTGCACTGGTTGGGCTCCCCGGCGTTGGGAAGAGTTCGCTCGGCAAGCGCTTGGCAGCAAAGCTCGGTGTCCCCTTCCTTGATACCGACCGTGCGGTAATCGCCGAAACGGGCATCAAGAACGACAGCGTTGCATCGATCTTCGAGCGCGAGGGCGAGGCGGGCTTCCGACTTCGCGAGCGCCGCCTGATCGCCTCACTCGTTGCACCTGAGCCGCCTGCCGGATCGATCGGTGCCGAGCTTGGCATCGGCCGGGTAGTGGCGTTGGGTGGCGGCGCAGCCGCTGACCCACGCAGTCGATGGGCGCTCCGCGAGCACGCAATCCTCTTCTGGCTCGACGCGCCCGACACGTCAATTGCCCGGCGGCTGCGCACCGCGCGCGTGGTGCGACCGCTCATGAATCATGGGGATCCAACCGCAACACTCGAGCGCCTCCGCGGCGACCGTGAGCGATTCTATCGACCAGGGGTGCGCCTTCGTAGCACCCGCAGCCCCGGATCGCTCGCCGACGAGGCGATCGCGCTGCTTCGCGCCGCCGCACCATCGACGCGCCCGCTCGTTGATGCGGAAACGCTCTCCGGGCGTTGGTTGGTTGGTGACGGGATCGCTCTCGATGCGCTGCGCGCGATCCTCGCCGAGCGTGGGACCTCGCGCCTGGTCCTTGCCACCGAGCCGAATGCGGCACGGGCGTTCGCCAGCGGCCTGCGTGATGCACTCACCGCAACGGGCATTACGGTCATTCCACTGGAACTACCGAGTGGCGAAGCGGCCAAGGAGCTGCACGAGATTGGCGCGGCCGCGCAGCGACTCGCTAACGCCGGTGTGGAGCGTCGCGACCTGATCGTTGCCGTTGGTGGCGGTGCACTCACCGATGCCGCGGGATTGCTGGCTGCCCTCTATCTGCGCGGCGTCGACTGGATCGCCGTGCCCACCACACTCGCCGCGCAGGTTGACGCCTCGCTCGGCGGCAAGACCGGAGTCGATCTCCCCGAGGGGAAGAATCTTGTCGGCGCATTCCATCAGCCGAAGGCGGTCATCGCCGACCTCGCTGCGCTGCGCACCCTCCCTGCGCGCGAGTTGGTCGCAGCGTCTGCCGAGGCGGTGAAGATCGCGCTGCTCGGTGATACGCGCCTCTTCACCGTGCTCGAAGAGGCGGCCCCGCGACTTCGCTCCGGTGATCCAACCCTGCATGGCGACGGTACCCTCGCCGAGATTGTGGAGCGCGCCGGTTGGTGGAAGTGCCGCGTCGTTGCCGCCGACGAACGTGAATCGGGCGAGCGCATGAGCCTCAACCTTGGCCATACGCTCGGTCATGCGCTGGAGCAGGCGGCCGGATACCAGGATTTATTGCACGGTGAGGCGGTTGGCTACGGCCTGCGCGCCGCACTGCAGATTGGCGTGGAGCATGGGGTGACCCCCGCGGCGCTCGCCGCACGTGGCATCGCACTGCTTGATGCGCTTGGCCTCGGTGTTGCCGCGCGCACAGAAACGGTTCCTGCCCTGCTAGCTGCAGCGAGCCGCGACAAGAAGGTGGCCGAGGCGAAGATTCGCTGGGTCCTCGCCAGCGACAACGGCTACGTTCTCCGCAACGATGTTCCTGCTAGCCTCGTCGAGCGCGCCACGGCCGCCATGCTGGCCGGCGCAAGGTAGGAGGGGCACATGGCGGAGATCTCGAAGCGCATCGAACTCGCGGCGATGAGCCCGCGAACGCGCGCGCATGCCGCCGGTGACGGACTCCTCATGTTGAGCGGCCCAAACCTCAACCTGCTCGGTGAGCGCGAACCAGAGACCTACGGCATCACCACCCTCGCCGAGATCGAAGCCTCGGTCGCAACCGCTGCAGCTGCTGCGGACCTGCACCTCGTAGACGCAGTGCAGTCAAATCACGAAGGCGAGCTGATCGATCGCCTGCACGTGCGCGACTACTCGTGGTTGATCATCAATCCTGGGGGGCTCACCCACACGAGCGTCAGCCTGCGCGACGCCCTCCTCGCCGTGGAGCGACCCTTCGCCGAGGTCCATCTCAGCGACCCGGCAACGCGCGAGCCGTTCCGCAGCGTGAACTTTGTCGAAGATCTCGCCGCCGTGACGGTGCGCGGCTACGGCGCCACCGGCTACCTTCGCGCTGTGGCGCTCATTGCCGAGCTGCAGAGTGCTGCGCGCGACGCGGATGGTCACCAGTGAGCGATCCAGCTGCACGCCTCGCCGAGATTCGTGCCGCCATCGACACCATCGACGACCAGCTGCTGACGCTGCTCGCCGCGCGAACCGAGCTCGCCCTCGAGGCAGGCGCAGCGAAGGCGGCACTTGGTCGCGCGGTGCAGGACCCAGAGCGCGAGGCGGCACTACTCGCGCGCGTTGCGGCGCGTGGCGCCGGTGCCCTTACTCCTGAGGATCTGGTGGAGTTCTGGACGCTGCTGATGGCTGCGACGCGTCGGGCGGAATCTCAGCGCTAAATCCCGCGCAGCGCATTACCGGCAGGCGCGGATAGCGAGGAAAGCGATCATTGGTATCCGACAGCTCGCAGCGCATGTAGTGCGACCCACGGCCACTCACCACGAGCCGCGCATAAATGCAGAGGGAACAAAGGCCACTACTCATGACGCGCAGTGTGGCGCAGAGCGAGCGATTGGGGTGTGGCGGAGGGGGAGGGATTCGAACCCCCGCAGACCGTTACCAGCCTGGGCTGTTTTCAAGACAGCTCCGTTCAACCACTCCGGCACCCCTCCACGAGGGAGTGTATCGGATGCCGCGGTCCCGATCAGCCGAAGTGGCTGAGGTGATCTGCCCAGTGCGCGCTGCTCTCAATCTTGATGATCTTTTTAAGCGGGTCGCCCTCGAGGAAGGGGAAGGCTGCCTCGTCGTAGAGCTGCGCCTCGGAGAGCGCTGCCGCTGTCGCGCGAAGCTCCGCCCAGGCCGTAGCCTCGGCAGCGCGCACCTCGCTCGCCTCACGACCACGGTTCTCAGCGGTAACCCTGGCATTCAGTTCGTCGAGGCTCTCCGCGGTGATTTCAAGGGTGGCTCCAGCAATGAGGGTGCGAATCTCAAAGGTGCCACGACGCTCCCACCACTCAATGTGCGCGAGCAAGTCGGTGCGGGTGAGATCGCCATCGACGACCTCTGCCCATGCACGCTCAGGAGTTGCTGTGATCGCCGCCTCAAACGCTGCTCGGGCGTCGTCGAGTCGGGCGAAAAAGTTTTGAACTCGCTCGCTCATCAACTACTTCTGCTTCGGTGGGGCGAGGTGCGTGCGGCCGCCGAGGTAGGGGTGCAACACCGCGGGAAGCTTTACGGTGCCGTCTGGCTGCGCACCATGCTCCAAGATCGCCGCGAGCACTCGTGGCACTGCAAGGCCCGAACCATTCAACGTATGCACGAGTTCTGGCTTCTCGCCCTGCGCGGTGCGATAACGAATCGCCATGCGGCGCGCCTGGTAGTCACCAAAGTTTGAGCAGCTCGAGACCTCGAGCCAGCGCTTCGAGCCTGGCGCCCACACTTCAAGGTCGTACTTGCGCATCTGTACGAAGCCCATGTCGCCGGTTGCCATCAGCAGCACGCGATACGGGAGTTCGAGCTGCTTGAGCAGTGACTCGGCGCGCGCGGTCAGCCACTCCAGAGCTGCCGCGGATTCTGCAGGGCGCTCGAAGCTGACCATCTCGACCTTGTCGAACTGGTGCAGCCGCAGGATGCCGCGCGTCTCGCGGCCAGCGGCGCCCGCCTCGCGGCGGAAGCAGGGCGTGTAGGCGGCATAGCGGATTGGCAGCTGCGTGCCATCGAGGATCTCGTCGCGGTGCATGTTCGTCACCGGGACCTCGGCGGTTGGCGCCAGGTAGAAGCCGTCGCGACCAACCACGTACATCTGGTCTTCCTTATCGGGGATCTGCCCTGTGCCACGCGCCGACGCTTCGTTGATCAAGATCGGCGGCCAAATCTCGGTGAAGCCATTCTCGCGCACGTGGGTGTCGAGGAAGAGGTTAATGAGCGCGCGAATGAGGGCTGCGCCGTCGGCTCGATATGCGGGGAAGGCGGCACCCGCCACCTTGGCGCCGCGCTCCAGATCGAAGATGCCGAGTCGCTCGGCCACGACGTCGTGCTCTGGCGCTGCTGCCGTGGCTGGGTCTTCGCCTTTGGCGCCGATCGCCGGGTGCCCTGCGGGCGCCCAGGTGCGGATCGTGGTGTTCGCTTCGGCCCCACCAACCGGAATGTCTTCGTCGGGAGGATTTGGAATACGGAGGAGTAGATCCTCTAGTTGCGACTCAGCGGCGGCGAGCTCCTTCTCGAGCCCCTCCATCTCCGTCGCAACCTTCTGCGACTCAGCCTTGAGTGCGACGACCTTCGGATCAGCGGCGGAAGCGGCCGGCTTCCCGCCCAGTAGCGCGCCGACCTCGGCAGAGAGACGCTTGCGCTCGGTGCGCAGTGTGTCGACGCGATGTGAAAGTGCACGGCGGGCGGCGTCGGCCTCGAGGGCTGCATCAACGACCTTCGGGTCTTCGCGCTTGGCGATTGCGCCCGCGCGCAGTCGATCGGCGTCATCGCGAAGTCGCTGTGTGCCCACACTCATGCGCTCACCCCCTGTACTGCTGCGGCCGCCCGAAGTCTCGTAAGAATAAGGGTGCGATCGATCGCTGCGAGCAACCAACCCGCGCGCGGACCGTTCGTTCGGCCGAGGAAGGCGGCGTAGAGCGAGGCGAAGGCACGAACGGGCTGCAGGCCCGCCTCTTTCGCGGCGCTAAAGATGAGCGCCTGCCAGGCGTCACCACTGCCGAGTGCGGCGGCATCGGCGGCGATGGCGGCTTCAATCTTTGGGGCGAGGGCACCGAGCCAAGCGCGCTCCTCGGCGCTGAGAGCGGCAACGGCATCGGTCGGTAACTCTGGGCGCACGGCAATGCGCGCCTCGTCGGGGGCATAATCCCGCAACCAGTTGGTGACGGCGGCGATGCGCTCGTTCAGCTCGGCAGATTCTGGGGCGGTCAACGAGCTCCCCTTCTCCGCGGCGGCGCGCTCCACGACGTTCACACCCGGAAGCTGCAGCAGGAGCGAGAGCTGCCCGAATGCTGGGCGCCACGCCGCGGCAACCTCTTTCGCCGCCTCGGCGGTGCTGTCGGTAATTTGGCTAAAGAACTGCAGGCGGTCGTGATCGGGTGGGAGCTCGCCGCGCACTGTCTTACCGGCGGTGGCGGCGCTGATACGGTCGTACTCGTCGTGCAGGCGTGGAATCGCGTCGCTGCCCGCCGGATCAAAGTCAATGGCGTGGTTCGGACGTGGCCGCAAGAAGAGGAAGCGCAGCACCTCAGGCGGAATGGACTCCGAGATGGAGTGGACCGCGGCGCCGAGCCCCTTCGAGGTTGACATCTTTTTGCCGCCAACATTGAGGAACTCGTACATCACGTTGATCGGCGGCTCGCGGTCGAACACCTCGCGCGAGATCGCCTCGCTGCGGTCGCGCGATCCTCCCTTGGTGCCCAGATCCTTGCCGCACCCTTCGATGGTGACGCCCATGAGCGACCACTTTGCCGCCCACTCCACGTTGAATGGCATCTTCGCCTTGCCACCGAACGGGGCGAGTCGCCCCTCATGGCCGCAGCCCTGTGCCCACTTCACATAATCAGGGAGGCAGCGATAGCGAATCGTCTCGCCATCCCAGTCGTCGGAGAGGGTGGTACCAACTCGACCGCAGGCCTCGCAGATCGCCTGAATGGGGAGCCAGCCCGCGGGTCGCTCCACATTGCTCACTCGTACGTACAGATCGCGAATCACCTGCGCCTTGTCGAGAGCGGTGCGAATGAATGGATCGAGCTGCCCCGTTGGGTAGATCTCTGAGAGCCAGTAGAACTCTGGTCGAATGCCGAGGCGCGCAAAGGTTGGGAAGAAGAGCGTCCCCACAAAGTGTCGCGCGTAGTTTTCAGCGGTGCTGCCCTCGGGGGCTGGGACACGAGATAGGGGCACGCCCATGTAGCGCTCCACCGCATCGGGGGTGAGGAGTGCCTGTGCATCCATGGCATCCATGTCTTCCACGCCGTAGCGGAACTGCACGGGGATGCCGCGATCGCGCAACGCGCGAGCGATGGCGTCGTGCATCACGGGTCCGCGCAGGGAGCCAACGTGCACGGTCCCCGATGGGGTCTTCGAGTCGTTGACGACCTGGGGCCCGGAGACGCGTGCGGCGAGTTCGTCTGCCCAATACATGCTGGGAATCCTAGCGCCCGCGGCGACGATTAGCCCCGCTGAGCGAGTTCGGTCAGCCGCTTGCGGAGTTTGCGCATCGCCGCCGCGTCGCTCACGGCCACGAAGAGGGTGTCATCCCCCGCCACCGTGCCAACGATCTCGGGGATTCGCAGGCGATCAAGGGAGGCGGCGATCGCGTGCGCGCTCCCAGGGAGCGTCTTTAGGACCAAGATGGAGCCGGCGACCGAAGCTTCAAGCGGGATCTCGCCGAGCAGCGCCTGCAGGCGATCCTCGGCGGCAATCTCGATCGAGCGCCCTGGTGGGAACGCGTAGGCCGGCGAGCCGCCGCGATCCACCTTGATCAAGCCGAGTTCGGTGATATCTCGGCTGAGGGTCGCCTGCGTGGCCGGGATCCCCTGTCGCTTCAGTGCGGTTGCCAGTTCTCGTTGGGTGCGAATCGCCTGCCGAGAAACGATGTCGCGCAGCGCGCGGTGGCGAACGCTCTTGCCGAGGTCCACTACAGGCCGCCTCGCAGCACAACGGAGGCAACAAGGACGGCGGCAAACGCGAATCGATAGACAACGAAGATGCGCGTGCTTCCACCATCCAGGATGCGGAAGAGGAGCTTGATGGCGAAGAGCCCGGAGACGAAGGCACTCACCACACCGATCAGCAGCAGTGGTGCGCTCGCCGCAAGGTCTTCGCTCGACTCGAGGAGGTGCTTGAGTTCAATGGTGCCGGCGCCGGCAATCGCTGGAATGCCGAGCAGGAAGCCGAATCGTGCCGCCGCATCACGACGAAACCCTAAGAGGAGTCCGCCGCTGATGGTTGCACCGGAGCGGCTGATCCCAGGGATCAGCGCCAGAGCTTGCGCCAGGCCAACCATGAGCCCATCGATCACCCCCACGCTTTGCAGTGGTCGCTCGCGCGTGCCGAACCTCTCAGCAAACCAGAGCAGCAACGCTCCGGTGGTCACCGCCGCCGCAACGATCAGTGGAGTGCGCACGGCGCTCTCAAGCGCATCGCCCGCGGCGACGCCGACGAGAACGGCGGGGATCGTGCCGATGACGATCGCGACAATAAGTCGCTCATCTGATGATTCGCCACGGTGACGCCCAAGCGAGGTCAGAATGCGCAGCGCAACACGCGTGAGTCGCACCACGTCACTGCGCAGCGCAACGAGTACTGCGGCGAGGGTACCAAGGTGAATGACCGCGCCAAAGGCGAGCGACGAGAGGAGTGGGTCGCTCATGCCGAACAGGTACGGAATAGCGTAGAGGTGCGCCGACGAGGAGATCGGCAAGAATTCGGTTGCACCTTGCACGAGCCCAAGGAGCAGGGCGATCAGCGCCGCAGAAACGGGATCACTACCCATTGGCCCCTCCTCTTGTACAAGTACGCGCCGACCTGGCGCTGTGGGGGCATAGCATGAGGCGGCGCCCCCCAAATGGGAAGCACCGCCTCAAAGAGCTGCCTGAGCGCGGCATTAACCGCGAATAAAGAGCGGAGCGAGCACCAGGGTGACGGTGGCCAGCAGCTTCACGAGAACGTGCAGCGATGGGCCAGCGGTGTCCTTGAACGGGTCGCCGACGGTGTCGCCAACGACGGCGGCCGCGTGGGCATCGCTCCCCTTGCCGAGGACCTTCCCCTTCTCGTCTTTGAGTCCGCCCGACTCGATGAACTTCTTGGCGTTGTCCCATGCTCCGCCGGAGTTGTTCAAAACCGTGGCAAGGAGTACGCCGCTGATCGTTCCCACGATGAGCATGCCTGCAACCGCCTCTGCACCGAGCAACATCCCAACGAGGACAGGGGTTGCCACCGCAACCAACCCTGGTGCGATCATCTCGCGCAGGGCGGCAATGGTGGTGATGTCAACGACGCGAGCGTAGTCCGGTCGCGCCTTGTAGGTCATGAGGCCAGGAATCTCACGGAACTGACGCCGCACCTCCACGATGATCGCCTGCGCCGTGCGCCCGACGGCGCGGATGGCGAGCGAGCTGAAGAAGTACGCGAGCATCGCGCCGATGAAGGCGCCAATGAAGACGTTCACATGCGCCAAGTTGACCGAATCAATGAGCGGCTTTCCAGCACGCTCAAGGATGAGGTTCACCTTGTCGAGGTAGGCCGAGAAGAGCAGGAAGGCGGCGAGCGATGCCGAAGCGATCGCATACCCCTTGGTGAGCGCCTTCGTCGTGTTGCCGACGGCATCGAGCTTGTCGGTCACATCACGCACCTTCTGTGGTGCGCGGCTGAACTCGGCAATGCCACCTGCGTTATCGGTGATCGGCCCAAACGTGTCCATCGCCAAGATGTAGGCGGTGGTCATGAGCATGCCGACCGTTGCAACGGCGGTGCCGAAGATGCCGAATTTCTCAAGCGCAACGCCCGTGAGGCCAGCGGCGATTCCCGCCTGCGTGCCGAGCCAGTTCGAGGCGAAGATCGCCGCCGAGATGGCGACTGCGGTAACCAGCGTGGTTTCAAAACCAACGGCGGTCCCCGCAATGATGTTCGTGCCAGCGCCAGTGCGGCTCGCCTGTGCGATTTCACGTACTGGCCGATAGGAACCGGCCGTATAGAACTGGGTGATGTAGACGAATGCCACGCTTGTGGCCAGGCCGACAAGGCCGGCACCGAAGAACCAGAGCCAGGCGTTCGAGCTCCCAGCGTTCAACATCACAGCGCAGGCAAGCGCGAGGCCCGCTGCAGAAAAGATGGTGGTCGCCCAGTAGCCGCGGTTCAGGATGTTCATTGGATTCTCTTTGTTGTTGCCGCGCACGAAGGCCATGGCAACGATGGTGCTGAGCAGCCCGAAGGCGTGCACGACGAGCGGGAAGAAGATCCAGGACTCTGGGTGTGCCCAGCCCATGGACTGTGCGATCTTGAACGCACCGACGCCCAAGATCATCGCCCCGATGTTCTCGGCGGCAGTTGACTCAAAGAGGTCGGCGCCGCGACCGGCGCAGTCACCCACGTTGTCGCCAACGAGGTCGGCGATCACGCCGGCATTGCGAGGGTCGTCTTCTGGGATGCCCTTCTCCACCTTGCCCACAAGGTCAGAGCCAACGTCGGCAGCCTTGGTGTAGATGCCGCCGCCGAGCTGGGCGAAGAGCGCAACGAATGATGCACCGAAGCCGTAGCCGACGATGAGGAATGGCGCCTCGGCTGGGCGCTCAAGTCCACCGAAGAAGACGAAGACGGCGTACACGCCGAGCAGTGAGAGTGCGGCAACAAGGAAGCCGGAGACGGCTCCGCCGCGCATGGCAACCTGTACCGCCTTGACGACGCCCTGGCGGGCGGCGGCGGTGGTGCGCAGGTTCGCCTTCACGCTGACGTACATACCGATGACGCCCGACACCATGGAGCAGGCGGCACCAAAGATGAACGCGATTCCGGTTCGAATTCCGAGGTCTGCCCCGTAGACAGGGGTGTCGGCCACGGCAGCGGTCTCAAAGTTTGCGATCAGCGCGCCGATCAGCACCGCCATCGCCACGGAGAGCACACCAATGGTGATGTATTGACGCCGCATGAATGCCACGGCGCCCTCGAAGATCATGCCCGCAACGTCTTGCATGGCGGGCGTCCCCTTGTCGCGGCGCACGACATCATTGGCCATCCACAAGGCGAACAGGATTGCGGTGATCGCCGCTGGGAGCACGAGCCCCTGAAGCGTGAGTGACGTGATTTCCATTTTCGTATTCCTCCGATGCGTCCAGTCCGTCGCGTGGCCGCGGTGCTGAGCACCGCGCTTCGGGTCGGGCGTCTGTCGGGCTGCAGGTCGCCGACGCGACCCGCCAGGATGGGCTCCTGGTGAGG
Organism: Candidatus Limnocylindrus sp.; assembly: GCA_040397175.1. Lineage (GTDB taxonomy): Bacteria > Chloroflexota > Limnocylindria > Limnocylindrales > Limnocylindraceae > Limnocylindrus. The sequence goes on from JBBAWM010000004.1 coordinate 26,809, forward strand.
TGATGGTACGGGGAGGCCCCGCCGTGGGTCAACCACACACCCTCCCCCACCTATACTCAGCGGGATGCGACTCCGAAGACTAGCCATAGAGATCGTGCAGACGGTGGCGCTAACCATCCTCGCCTTCTATCTCCTGCAGACCTTCGTGGCACAGCCCTTCCGGGTCGAGCAGGGCTCGATGCGCCAAACCCTTGAGCCTGGCCAGTACGTTCTCGCCGACAAGCTCACCGCGGCGCTCACCGGCTATCACCGTGGGGATATCGTGATCTTCCACCCGCCCGCCACCTGGCCCGCCGACTCGCTCGGCACCCCATATATCAAGCGCGTGATCGGCCTCCCCGGGGAGACCATCGACATTGCCGACGGGATCGTCAGCATCGATGGGGTCCCAGTCGACGAGACCTACGTCTACCGCGACGGTGGCGGTGATGGAGCGGGCGAGACTGGCCACTGGGTCCTCGGGCCGAGTGAACTCCTCGTCTTCGGCGATCACCGTTCGAACTCCTCCGATTCCCGAGCCTACGGTCCAATCCCCACGACAAGCGTCATCGGACGAGCAGTGTTGCGCTACTTCCCGATCAACCTGCTGACCATCATCACTCCACCGATCTACCGTCAGGCTGCACCGTAAATGCCCAGCCTTGAACTACCACTCGTCCTTGTCGCCATCTTGGCTGGCTCGCTGGCGGTCACTAGCGCGGGTCGTGGCGCCTGGGTTGCCATCGCCGTCCTCGCACTGAGCTCGAGCGCGTTGGAATTTTCAGTCGCAGACCCCAACCGTATCGGCCTCATGCTGCGACTCTCCGCCATCGGCATCGGTCTCGCTGCCGCCATCCCTGAAAACCTCTTCGAACGCGAAGCGTTGCGACGCGACCTTGCCCTGCGCACCCTCGTGCGCACGCTGCGTGAGCACCCTGTTGTTGTCGCCAGTGCCTTGGCGGGTCTCTTACTTGGACTCGTGCCCCTTGCGCTGCCGATCGAATCGAGTAGTGATGCACTCCGCGCCGCAGGCATCGCCCTCCTCGTCGTTGGCCTTCCGCCGCTCCTCACGAGTCGCTTCATCGAGGCCACCACGCGCGCCGCAGTCGTGACCCTCGCGGGAACACTCCTCTTGCGCACCTCGATCTTTGGAGCACTCGATCCGCTTGCCGCCCTCGCAGTCGGCGCCGGGTTCACCTGCATCCTGGTCGTTGGGGGAGGTGTCGCAACGCGCATCTCGAATGCGGAGGAGGAGCGGTGACGGCTGAGAACGCCATAACGGCGATTCGTGCAATCTTCCCGGTCTTGACGGCGCTCGCATCTCTCGCCCTTGTTCCACTGATCCGACTTTGGCGCGGCCCACAGCGCGATGACGCTGCAACGTACGCGACGTTCGCCGTGCAGCTCTTGCTGCTCGTCACCGCCGTTGGTGCAGCACTGGCCGGGGCGGGCTACCTCTCCACACTCAAGATTGGCCAGATCACGATCGACCCATCCGAGCCCGGCCGCCTGCTGGTGCTCCTTGGCGGCATCGTCTTCGCCGTGATCGTTGGCGCAGGTGAGGGGCGCCGAGCGGGCACCATGGGACAGATTGCCCTCTTCGGCATCGCCGCAATTGATCTTGCCTTGGCAATTCCATCGGGAATCGCACCGATCGCACTCCTCCTCTTCGCTAGCCTGGGAATCTCGGGGGCGGCTGCAAGCGGCAAAGATGATGTGGGTCGTGCGCGCGCGGTCTTCCGCGACCTCCGCACCGTTTCGCTCCTACTCCCTGCAGTCGTGATCGCAGAAATCTTGCGCACCGCCATCTCGTACGCCGCGATTGACGCCTCGTATGCAACCCCAGCATCGCTCGCTGCGGGCACCGCACTCGGCGTCTCGCTCGTGCTCATCGTGGCGGCTGGAGTCTTCCCCTTCCACAATCGGCTCATCAAGATCTTTGAGGCGCTCCCAATCGTCGGCTCACTACTCGTCGGGGTGTGGATCCCCTCGGCACTGGCCCTAATCGTAATGAGTGAGCTCTCTGCGCTTGCCGGCAGCATCACCGATCCGCTGGGTGGCGCAATCGTGCCCGGCATCCTGCTTGCGGGAGCGGCGACGCTCACCTTCGGTGCGGTCTCAGCACTCCTGCACGACGACATCGGCGAGATCGTGGGCTACATCGCGGTGGGCAATGCCGGTTGGTTGGCCCTCGCCGCAGCGGCGGCTCTGCAATCGCCAGCTGACACCTCGTCACGCCTCATCGTGCTCCCTGGAATGTTGACCATCTCGCTCTTTGGCCTCTGGCTCGTCAGCGTGCGTCGACGATATGGAACCACCTCAATCAGTGAACTCGGTGGATGGGCGCGTCGTACGGGGGCGAATGGGATTGCGCTCGCCGCTGCCATCGTTGCGCTCGCTGCACTACCACCAGGTGCGGTACTGGCCGCGCGACTCAACCTACTTCTGCTCGGTGGGAATCCGCTGATTGCGCTCTTTGCGGTTGTCGGTCAGGTCATTCTGATCGTTGCGGCAATTCGCCTCCTCCTGGTTGGATTCACCCCACAAAGTCAGGCCGTTCACGAAGCAGAGACGCGACCGTTCGCCAACCTCATCACGGTGTCGCTCGTCGTTGGCGCACTCTTTGTTGCCGCGGCGGCAGCTGGCTGGCTCGCCCTCGAGTCGGGTGGAACCGGCGCGCTCCCTCCAGCCCCGAGCCTGTCACCGGCCGTGAGCTTTGATCCGGTGCCGAGCGGTGAACCAACGCCGAGCGCGTCGGCTTCACCAAATCTATCGCCAGAGGTGAGTCCGTCAAGTAGCGGGGAGATGTCGCCAGCGCCGTAGCGACTAGCGGTCGCGAGGTAGGCTACTCCTCGTCGGAGAGGATCCAGGCGTCGGTGGCGCGGGTGTACTCAACCAATCCACCCTCTGGGAACCAGAGTGCAATCTCTGCGGCGGCGGTTTCTAGTGCGTCAGATGCGTGAATCAAATTCTTTGCGGTCTCCAGGGCGAAGTCGCCGCGAATCGTTCCTGGGGCCGCTTCATGCGGTTTCGTTGCGCCCACCATAGAGCGCACCACAGCGATCGCGTTTGGTCCTTCAAGGACCATCGCTACAACTGGGCCCGACGAGATGAATTCCACGAGGCCCTTGAAGAATGGGCGCGCTGCATGGACCGCGTAATGTGTTTCAGCAAGTTTTGCGCTCACCGGCGCAATCTTAAGGGCGACGATCTTGAGGCCGCGCTCTTCGAACCGCGTAATGACGCGGCCAGCGAGCTGACGCTGCACGCCGTCTGGCTTGACGAGGACAAGGGTGCGCTGGCTGGTGCTCATAGCGTCAGGTTAGCCGATATCGTTGGCGTGCGGTTTCTCGTCGCTCGCGGTTGGCCATGCCCCAGTGGGAAGTTCGATCTGCACATACTGTTCACCGCGATACTCGAGCCAGCTTTTTACGGGCGCTGCATCTGGAATCTGGGTGCCTGCCTGGTACTCAATCTCGACAGCGTCGGCGCCTGAGCGCAACATGTAGCGCAGGTTCCCCGGCTCACTCAGGTCAAACTCGATGCTCTCGAAGGCATCGACATTGATGGTGATGGTCAGCGGTGTGAAGATCGACGAGATCTCCGGATCGTCGCCCAAGACCTCCTCGACCCAGCCGTGGCCGCGCACGATCTGCTCTCCATCGCGGAGGTGGCGGTAGGAGACCGTCTGGTGCAGGAGGGGGCGGAGGATATTCGCCTTATCGGCGCGCTGCACGACAAGGCCTCGATTAACGAAGAGGCCGGGGGCGCGGTCGTGCTGCTCGTGATCCATGAGGGTGAGAGCCTACCGCAGAGCGGCTCCCCGCCGCGCCCACGCCGCCCGCCCTATCATTGAGCGGTGCGCTACGCCGTTGATCTCGGGAATAGTGCGGCGAAGGCCGCCCCGCTTGACGGCGCCGTGGTGCGCCTCCCCGCCCCGACCGATCCCCGCGACTCCGTCGCCTGGGGCGGTGTCGCCGCCGAGCTGATCGCTACGATTCGGGCCGATGCACAGCGCACGGGCGAAGCGGCAACCCTTCGCGTGGCGAGCGTGGTGCCAGCCGGCGCCGAGGCGCTCAAAGCGGTGGCGAAGAGCGCCGATCTCTCCATTGAGTTCGTGAGCCTGGACGATGTTCCGCTCGAGTTGACCCTCGCCCCACCAGCCCAGATCGGCATTGATCGACTCCTTGCCGCCTGGCTCGCTTATACCGAGTACGGCGCGCCACGCGGTCGCGGAGCGATCGCGGTGACGCTCGGCACGGCGCTCACCCTCACCTGTGTCGATCGAAACGGCCGCCTCATTGGCGGCGCGATCACCCCCTCTCCCGTGCTCGCCTCCCGCGCCCTGGCGAGCGGTGCCGCCGCACTACCCCTTGTTGCCATCTACGACGAGAGCCCCGATCTTGCGGGGCCGATCGGCGCCAACACCGCTGATGCGCTCAGCGCCGGAATCCTTCGCGGCGCACGCGGCGCCCTCACCGCGCTGATTTCAGAGTCCATCGCAGAGATGGCACGCCGCGATCCAGGTGCGCCAGGTCCTGCCGTGGTGCTAAGCGGCGGCGCTGCCCTCGCCGGCTGGTGCGCCACGATTGCCGCCGATCATCGCGATGCCGAATTCGTTCTCCGTGCCATCCACGCACTCCCCGCACCGGTGCGCGCATGAGTAAGCGCCTCTCTGGGCGACTTGTCGTCCTCGGCATCACCGGCTCCATCGCCGCCTATAAGTCGCCCGAGATCGTGCGCGCACTGCGCGCCGAGGGTGCCGACGTGCAGGCGCTCCTCACCCCCGCCGCAACACGATTTGTCTCGCCCCTCACCCTGCGCACCCTTACTGGACGCGCCGTTGACGCCGACCTGCTTGACCTACTCCCCGACGGTCGCATCGGCCACATCGTTGCCGCCGACTCTGCCGATGCGATGCTGATTGCACCGGCGACGGCGCAGTGGATCGGCGCCATGGCGAGCGGTCTCGCCGGCGACGTAGTGACCGCCGCCTGTCTCGCCACCACCGCACCCGTGGTCGTTGCGCCGGCGATGGATGGCGAGATGTGGGCACATGCCGCCACGCAAACAAATGCGACGCGGCTACGTGACGACTTTGGCTACACCCTTATTGCACCGGAGAGCGGCGCCCTTGCCAGTGGCGCGTCGGGCGTCGGCCGCCTCGCCGACACCGCGGCAATCATTGACGCCGTAGTTGCGGCGATTGGCGCTGCACCAATTCGCGAGCCGAACGAGAGTCGCCGTCCTCCGGCGGTCCCCGCTGGCGATCTTTCGGGTCGCCGGATCGTCGTTACCGCGGGTGGTACCGAAGAGCCGATCGATGCTGTGCGCATCTTGGCGAACCGCTCCTCTGGGCGTCAGGGGATCGCCCTTGCTGAGGCGGCACGCGATCGTGGCGCCGACGTCACCCTCATCGTCGCGCGTGTCAGCGTGCCACTCCCGGAGGGGGTCACCATCGTGCGCGCCATGAGCGTTGACGCGCTCGATGCGGCACTACGCAGCGCGCTCCTCGCCGCACCGAACGGCAGCGCAGCGACGCCCACCGATGCGCTCATTGCCACCGCCGCCGTCTCTGATTTCCGGGTCGCAGGCGGCCCACTCACCGAGAAGCTTCGTCGCGATGGCGAGATCACCCTGCGTCTCACCCCTACCCCCGACCTTCTCGCAGGCGTGGCCAAGGCACTCGGCAAACGCGCCACGCGCCAGACGCTGCTCGTGGGCTTCTCGGCAGAGGCGAGTGCAACGCCGCGGGCACGCGAGAAGTTGCAGCAGAAGGATCTCGATCTGATCGTCGCTAACGACGTCACGGCACCCGGCATCGGCTTTGAGAGCGCCGAGAATGCCGCAGAGATCATTGGGGCCGACCACCTCGTCACCCGTGTGGGCCCAGCGCCGAAGCGGATCGTGGCCGACGCGATCCTGGACCGGGTGGCGGCACTCCTCTCCGCGCGAGTGCGTTGATGGCGCGGCACACCGTTGCCGACATGCGCGCCGTACACGCCGCTGGTGCGCACTTCGCCGCCGTCACCGCATGGGATCGCCCGACCGCTGAATTCGCCGAGGCGGCTGGCATTCATTTCATCCTGGTCGGTGATTCCCTTGCACAGGTTGCGCTCGGCCACGAGTCGACCGTTCGCGTAGGGATGAACGAAATGTTGCACCACACCGCCGCAGTGGTGCGCTCTACGAGCAGCGCACTGGTCATTGGCGATATGCCGTTTCTTTCGTACGTTGACGCTCCAACGGCAGCTGAGAACGCTGCTCGATTCATTCGCGATGCAGGTGCTGGCGCCGTAAAGCTCGAGGGTGGCGTAGCCGTGGCTCCCGTCGTTGCGGCGTTGGTTCGCGGTGGCGTTCCCGTGATTGGGCACATTGGCTTCACGCCACAGTCGTCACTGAACGAGAGCAAGCCACGCGCAAAGGGTCGGCTCCCCGAGGCGGCGGCGGCCTTGCTTGAAGATGCAATGGCACTGCAAGATGCTGGCGCGTCGGCGATCGTGATCGAGCTCGTGCCTCAGGAGCTTGCCGCGGCGATCACGGGCCGTCTCACGATTCCAACTATTGGCATTGGCGCAGGTGGTGGATGCACGGGGCAGATCCAGGTGCTCCCCGATCTGCTTGGGCTCCTCGGCGCAACGGCACCACGGCACGCTGGTCGCATCACCAACCTTCGCGACGAGGCCATTGCCGCCCTCACAACCTGGAGGACGAGTGTGGAGTCGGGAGACTTCCCCACGGCAGCGCAAGGGATCGCCGCTGACGCGACGCTCATTGCCGCACTCAACGAGCTCCCGCGTTAGCGCAGCCACCACGCGATGCGCACCGTAACTACCCGTGTCGAACTCGACGAAGCGCTCGCCACGCTCGCTCGCCCCATTGCGCTGGTACCCACGATGGGCGCGCTCCACGCCGGCCATACCGCCCTGATCGCCGCCGCACGCCGCACCGCTGCGAGCGTGGTCGTCTCGATCTTCGTCAATCCGCGACAATTTGCGACCGCCACAGAGGTCGCCCAATATCCACGCACGCTGCACGCCGACGAACAACTTGCGGCGGCAGCTGGTGCCGACCTCATCTTCGCCCCCGATGCGAACGAGATCTACCCGCCCGATGCACCCCCCGTGAACCTCGAACCTGGGCCACTCGCCACTCGGCTCGAGGGTGCGTCACGCCCCGGTCACTTCGCTGGCGTTGCGACGGTGGTCTCGCGGCTCTTTGACCTAGTGCGCCCAGAGCACGCGTTCTTTGGTGAAAAGGATGCGCAACAGGTGCGCGTCGTCGAATGGCTGGCTGCGCAGCGCAGGGATCAGATCTCGATTCACCGCGTCGCCACGGTGCGAGCCAGCGATGGCTTGGCGCTGAGCTCCCGCAATCAGAGGCTCACAGCTGAGGGGCGAACCGCCGCCGCATCGACGATCCCCGTCGCCCTCTCACTCATCGCCGAGGCGTACGCGTCGGGCGTCACGCACGTTGCGATGTTGCGGGCACTCGCAGAGCGCGTCCTCGCCACCGATCGACATGTGGCACTCGACTATCTCGATATTGCCGACAGCGCAACGCTCGTGCCGCTGGTGGAGTCCGGGCAGGTTGGTGACGCCACATCGAGCGAGGTGCTGGTCTCTCTCGCCGCCGTAGTTGACGGGGTGCGCCTGATTGACGCGATCACGCTCCCGTAGGAGTGTCGATTAGCGCGTCGGAATTGGCCGCGCCGCGGCGAGGATGCGCTCCACGTCGAGTGATCCGGCGACAAGCTGCTTGATCTCTTCGACTTTTCGTACGTCTTCGGCATGTGTCTTCACCAATAGGTCGTGCACGATTGAGGCGACGCTGTAGGTATCGCCCTCCATCAACACCGCAAAGATGTTCGCCGATCGAATCATCTCGAGGACCCGCGCGCTGGGCCGATAGCCACCGCTCAGCACGAAGCCGAGTGGTCGGTTCGGGTGCTCCAGACCGTCGAGCCAGAGGTTGGTGAGTACCTCGATCACATCCTCACGGTCGCCAGGGACCACCACCAGCGCGCTCTCCCCAATGCGCTGCATGACATGTTCGGGCTGCATTGCAGCAACAGAGACCCGCCCAATGATCGCGTCCATGTCTCGACCCGGCCAGAGGGTTTCGCCTTGCAACCCATCTTCGATGATTGCAAGTGTCGGGTTCGAGAGAATCTGGCGATACGGCAGCACACCGAGCAGCGGTATCCCATGGCGCTCGAGTCCCTTTTCGAGGAGGCGCGGCAGCTCTGGCTGCAGGTCAAGATCGACCTTGTTCACGATCGCCCCCGCAACCTCAACGCCACGTGCAGCAAAGAGCGCAGCGTTCAAGACGATCTCGTCGATTGGCCGCCCGATGCCGCCCTCGCTCACGATGATCACCGGCGCGCCAAGGAGTGCGGCGACGTCGGCATTGCTCAAGCCAATCACCGCGCCAACACCCGCATGTCCGGTCCCCTCAAGGAGCAGGAGTTCGTGCCTCTGGGCGAGCTCTACCTGCGCAGCGATGATCTTGGCGCCAAGGTCTTCCACCACCTGCCCCTCAATCACCTTGCGCGTGAAACCGCGCGGTATCTGCACGGGAGAGAGGAGGGCAACCGCATCGGTCAGGCCAAATACGCCACGCATGAGGGCGGCGTCCTCGTCGGCTGGAGTGTCGTCGATGGTGATCCACCGCTGGCCGACTGGTTTCATGAAGCCCGCATTCAGGCCCTGCGCGCGGAAGGCGGCAAAGAGGCCGAGTGAGGTGGTGGTCTTGCCGCGATTTTGCCCCGTCGCGGCTAGGAAGAGCTGCCGTGCGCCCGCGGCGCCGGTCATCTAGTTATGCCTCGTCGCGCGGCGCGGTGCGACGCTCGATCAGGTCAACCGCCTCTTTCAGGCGCATCACCGAATCCTGGTCGACATCCTCGCGGCTGATGTGGGTGCCCAACTTGTCGAGCACTTCGGCGGCAACCTCTAGGAAGACGTTCGCATCGGCGATGAAGAACTCGGACTCGTTGCTGTATCGCACAAAGGTGAGTCGCCCTTGCAGCGTGCGCCGGTCGTCGGCGTGGGCCACCTGCGTGGTGAAGTTGTGCCCCTGAATGCCGTCAGGGTTGGAGAGGAAGCTCAGCGCGTTATCAATCGCCAAGCCGAAGCGGGCGCGCCAACCGGCGAGCCGATCGATCACTTCGGCCGGGAGTCGTAGCTCCGTCACCTCGTCGAAGACCTCGGGGGCAGCGGTAAGCGCCGTCACCAGGGTCGAGCCCTGGCGCTGGCCGAGCATCGCTTGCAGCGAGCGCTCCAACGTGACCACCTCCGCGTCGAAGTGACTCGAGGTGATCAGGTCAACGAGCAGGTCTTCGACGCTGTCGAGCGCCGCACCCTCGGTGAGCGCGGCGGCAAGCGCGAGGATCTCCTCGCGAAAGAGAAAGCGCTCTTCGTGGTCTAGGCCAGCCATGTGCGCATCCTAGCGCGCAAGGGGTTTACGGGTAGATACCCCGCACCGTCATGGCATCGGCGACACGCTGCACCGAGAGGAGGTACGCACCTGTGCGCAGGTGGCTCTTCTCCTTCTGGGCCATGTCGTAGACCTCGTGGAAGGCGCGGACCATCTTCTTCTCGAGGCGAACGTTGACCTCGTCCTCTTCCCAGAAGTCGCGGTTCAGGTCCTGCACCCATTCAAAGTAGCTCACCGTCACACCGCCTGCGTTGCAGAGGATGTCTGGGATCACCATGGCGCCGTTCGCAAAGAGAATGTCGTCCGCCTCTGGGGTCGTTGGCCCGTTGGCCGCCTCAGCAACGATCTTCGTCTTGATCTTGCCCGCATTCTCCGCGGTGATCTGATTCTCCAGTGCTGCTGGAATGAGCACGTCGCAGGCGATCTCCAGGATTGCCTGGTTGCTCACCGGCGTTGCGCCAGCGAAGCCGACAACGCTGCCAGTCTTCTTCTTGTGCGCATCCACCGCAGTCAGATCAAGTCCGGCTGGGTTGTGGATGCCGCCGCTGCTGTCGGAAACGGCGATCACCTTCGAGCCGAGTTCGCTGATCAGTCGCGCCGCAATGGATCCGGCGTTGCCGTACCCCTGCACCACGACGGTTGCGCCCTTCAGGTTGAGGTTGATCTTGCCGGCCGCTTCACGAATGCAGAAGACTGCACCGCGCGCCGTCGCCTCATTGCGGCCCTTTGAGCCACCCAGCGCAATCGGCTTACCGGTGACCACACCAGGAACGGTGTAGCCAACATGCATCGAATAGGTGTCCATCATCCAGGCCATCGTCTGGCTATTGGTGTTCACGTCTGGGGCAGGAATGTCGGACTCTGGCCCAATGATGACGGCGATTTCGGTCGTGAAGCGGCGCGTGAGACGCTCCAGCTCGCCGAGCGACAACTTCTTCGGGTCAACCGTGACGCCGCCCTTGCCGCCACCGTAGGGGAGATCCATCACGGCGCACTTCCACGACATCCACATGGAGAGGGCCTTCACCTCTTCGATATTCACATCCTGGTGGAAGCGGATGCCACCCTTCGCTGGTCCACGTCCAAGGTTGTGCTGCACGCGGTGTCCCTCAAAGACTCGGGTGGTGCCGTCATCCATGCGCACGGGGAAGTGCACGGTGAGCTGTCGTCGTGGCTCGCGCAACACGGCGGCGATGCCCGAATCAAGGCTGAGCCGCTTGGCGGCAAGGTCAAACTGCTGCTGAGCAACTGCCCATGCGCTCTTCTGTGCACTCATCGTTCGCACCTCTACTCTGCCGCCCTGGCGGGTGCCTGGCGGCCGCCGTGTGGCGATCGCCCCAAGGCTACAACGCGCCCCAGAATGGTGTCGCCCCAGGTTGCGTCGTGCTGCCGCCCGTGCGAGGGCGGCGTGGGGTGGCTAGGCGCGGATCAGCGCGACGCCGAGCCCCTTCGGGCCGGTGTGTGGGCCAATCGCGGCCCCAGCGCGAACGATCCCTGGCTTCAGCGCGGCAACCTCTGGGAAGCGTGCGCAGAGCTCGTCGCGGAACTCCTCAATGTCGGGTGCCTCCGCATGCAGCATCGTCAACTCTTGGATCGGCGATCCCCCGATGATCTCCATGAACTTCTCGCGGGCCTTCGATGAGGTGCGCGGCTTATCAAGGGTCACCACCTCGCCATCAATGATGTCGATGATCGGCTTCACGGAGAGAAGCCCACCGATCGCGGCGCGCGCAGGACTAATGCGGCCGCCGGCCTTCAGGTAGTCCAGTGAGTCGAGGAAGAAGATCACGTGCGTCTTCGGGATCAACTCGCCAAGTTCGGCAACGATCTGCGGCGCCTTCCAGCCTTCGGCGGCGCGGTGATAGGCGCGGGCAACAAGCAGCCCTTCAGCCGCCGACGCCGTTGCGGTGTCGACGAGGTGAATGCTCTTCGACTGTGGGTGATCTGCGGAAGCAATCTCGGCGTTTCGGAAGGTGGCCGAAAGCTTTGACGCCACGTGCACCGAGACAATCTCTTCGGCGCCACCAGCAAAGGCACGGTCGTACGCTGCGGTGAATGCTGCGGGGGCCGGCGCCGCAGTCTTGGGGAACGGTGCCCCTGGCGCGGTGAGTCGCTTCCAGAACTCATCCATGGAGAGCTCCTCGTTGACCTTGAAGCTCTCCGAGCCAAAGGTGACGATGATCGGCACGATGGTAATGCCGAGGCGCTTTGCCGCATCAGGTGGAATGTCTGAGGCGCTATCGGTAATGATCGCAACCTTTGGTGCCGTCATTCTGTACTCCCTCCAAACATGTTGCGCACGCGCGCTACCCGTACCTCCGATTCTATCGGCGCCGATCAGCCGTGCGCGCCGTGTTGCCCAGGCGCACTTGGGAGGAGGATTTCGTGCTCAACTCGGCGAAGGACCAGGAGGAACGTCCCGGCGATGACCAAGAAACCGAAGGTGGCATAGACCAGTCCGTCAACCCCATAGGCTGTCGCTAGGTCGCCCGCAACCTTGACGCCAATCACCTGGCCAAGGCCCAAGAAGATCGAGTAGAGACCCATGACTGCGCTTCGGTCGGTGTGATAGCGCTCCGAGACGTCGGCCAAGAAGCCCAACGCAGCAGGTGTTGCGCCAGCAATGAAGAACATCGAACCGCAGAGCAGGGTGAAGAGCAGGGCGATGAGTGGGAGGTCGGCGCCACTGAGTCGATTCATCATGAAGACCGCTGACATGGCCACCACGAAGGCGATGAGCCCCAGGAGGAGCATCGTTGTTCGGCGGAAGTTCGCGAAGCGATTCCCCCAGAAGAAGAGACCAACGCCGCCAATCAGCGCCACGAAGGCGAAGGCGGAGGTGATCACGGTGAAGGGGAAACCGCTCATGAGGAACTGCCCACGCGCCTCGACCCCAGTGTCTCCGAGGAGGAGGTTGAGCCCCTGGGGCACCCAGACGCCAATGATGGCGTTGATCGAAACCCACGTCGGCACGAAGAGGAGAATCCCTCGTTGACTGAAGAGCTTCAGGTACTTATGCAGTCGGTTCTCGGTGGTGTGCGATGGGCGCTCGTGTTCATCTTTGACTCCATACGCGAAGAGGGCGAGCGAGAGCAGGTAGATGCCCCCGTTGACGGCGAATGCGCCAACGGCAAAGAAGTCCCAGAGCGGCCCAGCGAGCGCCGTTCCGGCAACCAGGAGTCCCCCAAGCGTGGCGACCTCAAAGAGGGTGACCACCCGCCCGCGAAGCTTCGCATCGTGGCTGGTCTTCGCCGCAACAAATGAGAGGATCGACGGAACGCTTGCGGCGGTTGAGGAACCCTCCAGCAGTCGTGTGCAGATCAGCAGCGGAATCGTCATCGCGAACGGCGTCAGCGTGACGGCGGCCAGGCCGAAGAGTGGGCCGAGGAGCATCACCGGCTTGCGCCCAATCCGATCGGCGATGATGCCGAAGATCGGTGAGCCGAGCAGCTCCGTCACATAGAAGGCGAGGGTGATCGTGGCCAGGTCAACGGGGGTGATGCTCACCGTTCCGGACTGATGCAAATGCTTGTTCCAGACGATCAGCAGCGCGCCGGTGGTCCCCGTTGCGGTTCGCAACGTGAGGGTGCCGAGCAGCAGGGCCTTCATTGAACCATTCACCCATGAAGCATACGGGTTCCCCCTGTTCGGTGGTCGGTATACTCCGCCCATGCCAACCAACGTCGCCCAGTCGTATCCCTACAAGCGCGAGAGCGAGGCGGATCGCTCCGACGCCATTGCTACGACGCTCGCCGCCCATGAAGGCCTCGCCGAGAAGCTCAGCGCCGAGGCACTCCCCTATGACGGTGCTGCGAGTGACGAGTCCTGGGCATGGCGCTGCCGCACGGTCGGATGTCCCGGCGTTCTGCACACCGCCGGCTATGCCCGCGAGAAGCACGCGATCGTGGCCCTCTGTGACGGCTGCGGCCAGATTGCGCTCCGGTAGGTGAGCGGCGAACGCGTTCCTGAGATCGTTTCCATAAGTTCGGCGAATAAGCCGACGCAGGTCGAGATCGTGGGCGACCGCATTCGCATTGCCTCCCTCGAGGTCGTTGATCGCGCCCTCGCTGGATTCCTCGAGAGCCGCACCCCCGAGGACCGCGCCGAGACAGTCGAACGCGCAATGCGCGTTGGCCTGATGGCTCTCCAGAGCGCCAGTGGCTCCATTGATGTGGATCACGTTCGACGCGCCTTCGACAAGTTGCTCTCCGATGCCGGAGAGTCCAACAAGAAGGCGACTGCAGAGGTGGAAGAGATCCTGCGCAAGACCTTTGCCAACGAGGGTGGTGCCCTGCCTGCGACACTTGAGCGCTTCCTTGGCGACAAGGGGGAGCTCGCCCTCTTCACCAAGGACCTCTTCGACGAGAACCGCCGCGACTCGGCACTCGGCAAGTTGAACACCATCCTTGGCACCTATTTTGATGGCGATGCGAGCAAGCTCGCCCATCTGCTCGATCCAACACGCGAAGCGTCGCCACTCAGCGGATTCCGCGCCGAGATCGCCAAGCGCTTTGATGATGTGTTGCTCAAGATCGTCGAGCTCGATGCATCGCAAAAGGCGGCGAAGGGCGAGCGCAAGAGGGGCACGGCGAAGGGTGCCGACTTTGAGTCGCGCGTGATCGCCGAATTCACCGAACTGCTGCGCGCCACCAATGACGAGATCGAGGGGACGGGCGGCATCACTGGATCGGTCCCCGACTCGAAGAAGGGCGACGCGGTGATCACCATCAACGGCCGTGACGCCTCCGCAAGCGTTCTGCGCATTGTGGTCGAAGTGAAAGACAAGGCGATGACCGGCCCGGCCATCGAGAAGGAGCTCGCCGAAGCGCGCGAGAATCGCAAGGCCGAAATCGCCCTCATGGTCTTTAGTGAGGCAGCCGCGCCTGCCGGCGCATCACCGTTCGTGATCAGCCGGCACGGCGTCTACTGCGTCGTGGATCCCGAGGCCCCCGATGTTGCCATCCTTGAGGCGGGATATCGACTCGCGCGCATCTCGGCGCTGATTCGCGCCAAGTCCGAGGGGAGCGGCGCCGACCTCTCCGCGGTCAAGGATGCGATCGACGCCCTGCGGAGCCGACTTGATTCGGTCAAGGAGATCAAGAAGACCCTCACCGCGATCGACTCCACCACAGAGAAGGCGCGCGACGAGCTTGATGCGCTCCGCGCCGCAATCGTCACCGAGATTGATCGCATCGAGGAGCAGGTTCGAGCGAGCAGCAGCGCGGCTCACGGACGGTGAGTCGGGCGATCGCCGATTGGCGGCGCTTTCTCACCGGCCGCTACGCCGCCTTCCGCACCCTCGCGATCTCGGATGCGATCGCCGTTGCGCTGAACGGGGATAGCCTCTCGATCCCACTCGTCACGACCCTCGGCGCATCGCCGGCGCTCGCCACGCTCATCGGACTCTTCCCCTTTATCGGCGGCATGCTGCAAGGGCTCATGCCAACGGCTCTACGCAAGAGTGGTGGCGACCTACGGCGCCTCACCCTCCTCATTGGAGCGGTAGGCCTCTTGCGCCCCATCCTCTATATCGCGGTTGTCATCGCCATTGCCGCCGGTCTCCTCCCGCCGCTCGCCGGCATTGGCCTCATCGCCATTGGATTCGGCGTCGGCGCCACGGCACAGGCGATTGCCGGCGCCAACGTGCAGACCTGGTTCGGCCGCATCCTTCCTGAGCGCGAGCGCCGCTTCGTTGCGCCGCGCGCCCTCGCCATTCAATTCGGACTCGGATCTGTACTGCTCGTTCCCGTCGCACTCCTTGTGCGCGTTGGCGAACAGGACTGGGGCGTCCTCATCTATGCGCCCGCATTCATCGGCGGACTCGTTGCGAGCCTGCTCTTCTTGCGCGCGCTGCGCGGACTCCCGAGACCTGGCGCCGTGTCGGCGGGCCGCGCATCAAGCGCGGGTCCACTCTCCACACCGGTGCGCCGCTTCATTCGCACCAACATCATCTCGGCCGTTGGCGCTGGATTCGCCCCTTACCTTTCGGTCTATGCAATCGTGGTGCTGAAGCAAGATGCGGCGTACGCCATCCTCATGTCGGCAATCGGCTCCGCCGCCGCACTCGTCGGCGCCATCCTTATTGGGAATTGGTTGGAGCGCGGCTCGGCGAGTCGCCTCTATCGCATCTCCCTGATCGTGCGCGGCGTCGGCATGGCCTCATCGATCTTCGCCGGTCCATGGAATCCGTATGCGCCACTTGTGCTCTTGATCGTCATCGTGGTGATCACGGTCGGGTTTGCCGCCGGCATCCTCTCGGCACAGGAGCGTGTCCTGCGACTCGCCGCCCCTGGTGAATCGATTCGCGCGCAGTCCGCCTACGGCGCCACCACCGCAGGGGCGCTCGCCGTCGGCCAGCTGGCCGGCGTGGTCGTGCTGGCCCTCCTTCCCGTCGCCTACCCCACCTATGTGGGCATCTTCATCGTCACGGGGGCCTTCCGCCTAGTGGCGGCGGCAACCGCCGACGTGGGCGACGACTGGAATACGGCAACGCGCATCCACCATGGCGAAGAGTTGCCCCCCGAGCCTGCCTTCGAGTCACAGCGCTAGGCGCAGGGCTACACTGCCCCCAACGCCTCCCCTCGAGGGGAGGCAAGAGCGTGCGAGCCGCCCGTGGCCCGCCTAAGGAGGGATGCGATGCGCGTACCAGTAGAGATGCCCCGACTCGGCTATGACAGCGAGGTTGGCAAGATCGGCGCCTGGACGGCGAAGGTCGGCGACACCGTGACCGCAGGCCAGCCAATCGGCGAGCTTGAGACCGAGAAGGCGACCGTCGAGTTCGAAGCCCCTACCGCGGGAACCCTTGTAGAGATCGTGCATGCCGCGGGTGCCGAAGTCGCCGTGGGTGCCGTGATCGCCTACGTCGAAGACGGCAAGTAAGCCGAACTCGCGCATGCCGAAGCCAGGGCGAACCCCCGTTGAGTTCACACCAATGCGCACGGCGATCAGCCGTCGCATGGTGGAATCCAAATCAAAGGCTCCGCACTTCTATGTCTCAACCGACATCGAGATGGATGCGGTCGTTGCCGCCAATGAGGCGCTGAACGCCGGACGCGCTGGGGACGATCGCGTCACGCTCACTGCGTGGTTGGTGCGCGCACTCGCGCAATCGCTCGCCGCCTATCCCGCACTCAACGCGGTGTGGGAGGGCGAAGCGCTCGAGCGCTCCACGCCGATCAACATCGGCATCGCGATTGCGATTCCCGACGGCCTGGTTGCACCTGCACTCCTTGATTGCGCAGCTAAAGATCTCGCCACGATTTCAACGGAGCTGCGAGACCTGGTTGCGCGCACCAAGATTGGCAAGTTGCGCCCTGCCGAATTTACCGAGCAGACGTTCACCCTCTCCAACCTTGGCTCGTTCCCGGTGACGCAGTTCACCGCCATCGTCACGCCGCCGCAGGTAGCCATCTTGGCGACGGGTCGCAGCGAGTCTCGCGCCGTGGTGCGCGATGATGCAGTGGTGGCGCGCACGATGCTGACCGCAACGCTCTCTGCCGACCATCGCGCCGTTGATGGCGCACTCGTTGCCGCCTTCCTCGGAGACCTCAAGTCGCGACTCGAGGCGCCGGCCGGACTCGCCTGACGCACATGAGCAGTGGGCCACTCGGCGATCGCTCGAACTACACCCGCGGCACGCTGGATCGCGCCGATCTCAACAACGATCCGCTGCAGCAGTTCCAGCGATGGGTTGACGAAGCGATCGCCCACGAGGTCCCAGAGCCGCTTGCCGCAGCCCTCGCCACTTCGAACGCCGCTGGTGAGCCGAGTGTCCGCATGGTGCTGATCCGCGGAATTGGTGCCGCCGGGCTGGACTTCTACACGAATCACCAGAGCCGCAAGGGTCGAGACCTCGCCGACCGTCCCGCCGCCGCCATGAGCATCTGGTGGGCTCAGCTGGAGCGACAGGTCCGGCTCTCGGGCTCGGTCGTGCGGCTGAATGATGCGGAGTCGCAGGCCTACCTCAACACCCGCCCCCGTGAGAGCCAGCTCGGCGCCTGGGCGAGCGCCCAGGGGGCCCCAATCGCCGACCGCGCGGCCCTGGAGCGGGCCTTGGCCGCCGCAGGGGGCGACCACGCCGCGGCCGCCGATTCGGCAATCCCACTCCCGCCCCACTGGGGTGGCTATCGAATCACGCCCGCCCGATGGGAGTTCTGGCAGGGGGGAGCGAACCGCCTCCACGACCGATTCGAATACCTGAGCGAGGCTGCAGATGGCCGCTGGGAGATTCGCCGCCTACAGCCCTAGCCGGAAACAGGGCCCCCTCCGCTCTCTGTGGCGCCAAGCCCAAGACCACCTTTGTGCGCCGGGGCTGGTAGAGGCTCCGCACGATCAGATACACTCCCGCCCAAGCGCAGATTGCGCTTAAAAGCGAAGAGATCCCCTCGGGGGTCAAAATTAAGGAGGAATCATGCGGAAGAAGTCCCTTCTCGCGACCCTCGCCCTCAGTGCGGCGATGGTTGCAGGGGCATGCGGCGGCGGCGCTAGCATCGTTGGTTCGTACGCCCCGGGCTCCGGCGGCGCGACGGGCGGAACGTTGCTTGTTGGCGACTATCAGGACGTCGACAGCTTGAACCCGTTCTACTACTCCACAGTCATGTCTGCCAACGTGATGGCAACCGTCTATGACGGTCTTGTCACGGTGACAAACGAAGCGAAGTATGTGCCGTGGATGGCCACGGAGATCCCTTCGATTGCCAACAAGGGCGTTGTGGTCCCTGGCACCGGCGGTGATGCAATGACCGTAACGTGGCACCTTCGCTCGGGCCTCAAGTGGTCCGACGGCGTTGCCATCACCTGCGCGGACGTGGCCTATACCCACGATTGGATCTTGAATCCAAAAAACCCGCTGAACACCACCGGGACCAAGGAGATCTCCAAGGTCGACTGCCCGGATGACACGACGATCGTCTTGCACTATTCGGAGCTCTACTCCGCGGTGTATGGCGGCGTGTCGATCGCACCAAAGCACTACTTTGAGCAGTTCACAATCGGTGACGGCAATGCCGCAACCGACATGGTCCAGGGTGCGGGTTACCGACCTGAGGACCTGAAGAACGTCCCAACCTCGGGACCATTCAAGTTCGAGAGCCGCACCGAGGGTGTCGAGACCGTCATGGTCCGAAACCCAGAGTGGAAGCACCCATACACTGGCAAGGCGGCAAACCTTGACAGCATCAAGTACGTCGTTTGCGGCGATCCAGACACGTGTATCGCGAAGTATCGCAACGGCGAGCTCGATGTCGTTACCGACCTCGACCAGAACGCGAAGGCCGTGACGGCAGATCTCGGCAAGAACCAGCGCGTGCAGCCAGTCTTCACGTACGAGTTCTTGCGTCCGAACAATTCGGCAAACGACTGCTCGATCAATGCAGATATCCTGGCCGAGCGTAATGGCGGCTGCCCAGCGTCTGACCCTGCAATCCGCAAGGCCATCTCGCAGGCAACCGACAAGAAGGCAATCTTGGCCCGCGTCCTTGGTGGCGCTGGCGAAGTTGCGAACTCGAGCGTGACGCCACTCGCCTGGTTCTACAAGGACCCAGGTGCATCGAAGTTTGACCTTGTTGCTGCGGCGAAGACGCTCGCAGACGCCGGTTGGAAGGACACAAATGCAAACGGCACCGTCGACAAGGACGGCGTTGAGGCAGTTCTCGACTTCTGCACGACCAAGAAGGCCGTGCGCAAGTCGGTGATCTCCTACATTGCAAGTGACCTCGCCAAAATCGGTATCAAGGCTGTATACGATGCAGTCTCGGGTGGTGTGTTGTTTGCGCCGTGGACCGATTCAACGGAAACCGACGCTTGTAACCTCTCACGCGGTACGTTTGACGTAGGGCTGCACGCATACTCCTCGGGCATCGAGGCAGTGTCGCTCTACGGGGTGTACCACTCCTCGAAGTTTGAGCCAGATGGTCAGAATGACGCCAAGATCAGCGATCCAAAGTTGGACGCCGCCTTGGAAGGTGTCAAGACCAATGTTGACTTGGACAAGATCAAGGCGGCCGCCGCGTCGGTCCAGCAGATCCTGTCTGATTCAACGGCAGAGATTCCGCTCTACTACTGGCTCGGAATCGAGCTGGTGAGCGACAAGGTCATTGGGTTCGTCCAGAACCCAACGCAGGCCGGCCCGCTCTGGAACGCGGGTGAGATCTCGCTGACCCAGTAAGTTCTACCGCTCCGACATACGTCGGAGCGGCAAAAAAGGCGGGGCCTTCGGGCCCCGCCTTTTTTTATGCCCCGTGGAAGAGGGGGGGCCACGAAGCGCGGGGCGGGGCGCCGCCGGGCGAACTCCCCTGTGCCTCGGGCGCCCGGTATCAGGTACGATTCGGCAACGCTCGGGGGGCGAGAAAGGGGCAGGCATGTTGAAGTTCATTGTTCGCCGCGTCGTAGTCAGCCTCGGCATCCTCCTTGGTGCAACCGTCCTCATCTATGCCCTACTCCTCGCAGCCCCTGGTGGCCCAGCCCAGAAATATGCGGGGAACCCCAAGTACACACCAGAGCAGGCCGCCGCCTACGTGAAGGCGCTCGGTCTCGATAAGCCGATTCCGGTGCAGTACTGCCGTTGGCTCGGGGCCTGCCGCCGTGATCGCGACGGAATCGATGCGCTACTTGGGCCAACTGGGCTTCCGGCAATCTTGCCCACCGGGCTGAGCGGCGTCGACACTGGGATCGCGCACGGTGATTTTGGGTATTCCTATGAGAGCGGCTCGCCCGTGATCGAGCGGCTCGGTCACGCGTTGCTACCAACTTTTATCCTTGCGCTCATCGCCTCGGTCATCTGGCTCTCGCTCGCCGTTCTCCTGGGCGTCGCCACGGCACTCCGGAACGGAACAAAGTTTGACCATATCGTGAGCATCGTCACCTACGTCATGAATTCGTTCCCCACCTTCATCTTGGGCTTCTGGCTGATCTGGATCTTTGCCGTCACGCTGCACCTCACTCCGGTGAGCGGCATGTCGGACGCGCGCCTCTCCCCCGCGTTCGGCAGTGACGCGTACTGGACCTACGTCTCCGCGAATCCTGGAACCGCGCTCCTGGATCTTGGGCGACATCTCATTCTGCCAGTCGTTACCCTGGTAACCATCAGCATCGCCGGCGACTCGCGCTACGTGCGCCAGAGCGTCATCGAGTCGATGGGCATGGAGCATGTCCGTACGGCACGCTCCAAGGGGCTGAGCGCGCGGCGCATCAACATTCGGCACATCCTTCGTACCGGTCTCATTCCGTTTGCGACCAATATCGGTCTCGCATTCCCGTTCTTGGTCTCAGGCGCGCTCGTCACCGAGACGATCTTTAGCTGGCCAGGTGTCGGGCGACTCACCGTTACCGCTATCGGCACCCTCGACTACCCCGTGTTGATGGCCGTGCTGACGGTTGGTGCCGTTGCCGTCTCTGTCGGCAACCTCATCTCTGACCTGCTCTACGCGATCCTTGATCCGCGGGTGCGCCTGTGAGCAGCCTGTTGCGATCACTCCGAACGATTTTCGCGCCGAAGCGCACAGCGCGGCGCGCTCCGCAGCGGGCGATCGATGGCGGAATCTCGGAGAGCCCGTGGGGCCAGGCCCGGCGTCGCTTCTTCTCGGGGCGCATGGGCCCACTCGGCCTAGCCTTACTGGTGGCCATCTTCCTCTTCGTGATCATTGGTTCCATCGTCCTGCCGTTCGACTTCTATCACGTTCCGCAGCCAGACGAGATCAATTTCGTCGGTCGCGGCCCAGCGTGGGGTCGGCCCTTTGGTGAGACGGGGCTCCTCCAGCTTGACGTATTAACCCTCGTCGTCAATGGCGGCAAGACGTCGCTAGCAATTGGATTCTTTACCGCAATCGGCAGCATCACACTGGGTACCCTCATCGGCGTGGTAGCGGGAACCCTCGGCGGAAAGGTCGACAGCGCGCTCATGCGCCTCGCCGATATCTTCCTGATGATCCCAACGATCTTTGTGATCCTCGTATTGGCACGCATCTTGCAGGGGGCACACGGCGGTGGCATTTGGACGCTGATCTTCGTATTCGTCGTCTTTGGTTGGATGGGGCTCGCGCGACTGGTACGCGGGCAGGTGCTTGCGATCCGCGAGATGGAATTCGTCGAGGCCGCACGCGCCCTTGGGGTGCGCCCACTCCGTATCGCCGTACGGCACATCCTGCCCAACGCCATTG
The DNA here is from genome assembly GCA_040397175.1 of Candidatus Limnocylindrus sp. GTDB lineage: Bacteria > Chloroflexota > Limnocylindria > Limnocylindrales > Limnocylindraceae > Limnocylindrus. Next base: position 48,378 of record JBBAWM010000004.1, read on the forward strand.
GCCCAGTCGTCGTCTCTGCGCCATTCATCGTGGGCGGCGCCATCATTAGTGAAGCCTTCATTAGCTACCTCGGCTTCGGCGTCGATGGGGCGACGCCAACCTGGGGGAACGTGCTCTCCGAATCGGCAAAGTTCCTCCAGCAGGGGAACTGGTGGTGGATCGGCTTCCCCGGACTCTTCATCGTGCTGACCTCACTCTCCATCAACATGATCGGCGACGCGCTACGCAGCGCGCTTGACCCTCGAGGTGCAAAGTGAAGCGCGCCCCACAGGGAGCGGTCATCGAGGTACGAGACCTCAACGTCTCCTTTGCGAGCGCCGCTGGCACCGTCAAGGTGGTGGAGGGTGTCTCGTTCCACATCAATAAGGGCGAATGCCTCGCAATCGTTGGTGAATCTGGGTCGGGGAAGAGCGTTTCAGCGCTTGCCACGATCGGCCTCCTGGTGAAGGAGCAGGCCACCGTCACGGGTTCGGTGAAATTCCGCGGTGACGAGCTGCTAGGAAAGCCAGAGTCCTACATGCGCAAGGTTCGAGGCGGCGGGATCTCGATGATCTTCCAGGAGCCGCTCTCGGCACTGAATCCAGTGCTCACCATCGGCGAGCAGATCGCTGAGGGGATCGTTGCGCATGGCCGCGGCGACTGGAAGGCTGCCCACCTCAAGGCGGTGGAGTATCTGGAGTCTGTCGAGATCGCCCAGGCTGCACGCCGGGCCAAGCAGTATCCGCACGAGCTCTCGGGTGGGATGCGCCAACGCGCCATGATCGCCATGGCCCTCGCTGGCGACCCAGAGCTGATCATTGCGGACGAGCCGACGACCGCCCTCGACGTCACGATCCAGGCGCAGGTGCTGGAGCTCCTGCGCCGCGCGACGCGCGAGCGCGGGACGGCGCTCCTGTTGATCACCCACGACCTTGGAGTCGTGGCAGAGACCGCTGACCGCGTGGCCGTGATGTACGCGGGTCAGATCATTGAGGAGGGGCCCGCGGCGGCCGTCATTCGAGCCCCCGCGAGCCCATATGCGCTTGATCTTGTCGCCTCCATTCCGTCATACGATCGCCGTGGCAAGGGCCTCTCGACAATTGAGGGGATGGTGCCGTCGCCAGCAAACTTCCCGAGTGGCTGCCGCTTCCATCCTCGTTGCCGATTCGCCGTTGCCGCCTGCAGCGCCGCGGTGCCACCGCTCGCGCCGCGCGGCGCATCCCGCTCGGTGCGCTGCTTCCGTGTCGACGAAATCGCCAAGGGCGCTCGACCAACAGCGAAGCGTAAGGGGGGCAGCAAGTGACGAAGCGCGCACGTTCAACATCGGCACGCCCCCTGGTCGAACTGCGTGGCATTAAGAAGTACTTCCCAATCAGCGGAAACATCCCGCTCATCCAGAAGCGACAGTACGTGAAGGCGGTCGATGGAGTTGACCTCGCGATCGCCCGAGGTGAGACCCTCAGCGTCGTCGGTGAGTCTGGCTCGGGGAAGACGACCCTTGGGCGTGTCACCCTCGGCCTCCAGAAGGCCACAGCAGGTGAAGTCTGGTTTGACGGCACCAAGCTGTCAGATCGCAGCACTGAGGAGCGACGTAAGTTGCGCCGACGGATGCAAATCGTCTTCCAAGACCCATTCGGCTCGCTCAACCCACGACTTCCCGTCGGCGACCAGATCGAGGAGGGGCTCCTCGCGCACAACATTGGTAGCTTGGCGCAGCGCCGCCAGCGCATGCGCCAGTCCCTCGAACTCGTCGGCCTACCCTCGGAGTATGCGGTGCGGTATCCGCACGAATTCTCGGGTGGACAGCGGCAACGGGTCGGCATCGCTCGCGCGCTCGCCTTGGACCCTGAGTTTGTCGTGCTTGACGAGCCGGTCTCTGCACTCGATGTGTCAATCCAGAGCCAAGTGCTCAATCTCCTTGCTGACCTCCGTGAGAAGAATGGGCTCACCTATATGTTCATTAGCCACAACCTTGATGTCGTTGGCTACTTCGCCGATCGCGTTGCCGTGATGTACCTCGGCAAGATCGTTGAGATTGGGCCAGTCGCCCAGGTCTTCACGAAACCGCAACATCCCTATACCGTCGCGTTGATCTCAGCGGTGCCAAAGGTCGCGGCTCACGACGTCAAAGACCGATTGATCCTCGAGGGCGAGATCCCGTCACCGATCAATCCGCCATCGGGTTGCCGCTTCCGCACGCGCTGCTGGCTCCGTGAACAGCTCGGCAACCCAGAGCGCTGTTCCACCGAGGAACCGAAGCTCGTCTCGACCCTTCGAGATACCTCCGTAAGCGTTGCTTGCCACTTCCCACTTGCCGATGGAGCGGCTGCAACGACACAACGCGGACGGGCTGAAATTGCCCGTGCTGCAAAGGCCACGCGCGTCGCAGCGTCGAAGGCGGCTGATCCGGTCGCAAAGAAGAAGCGGCGCGCTACGCCAGGGAGTCAGCGCAGCGCCTAGTCCTCTCGACGACCGCCCGCAGCCTCACCCTCAGCTTGCATGACGGCGCTGTAACGCGCACGCAGCTCTGACGCTTCGTCGGCGTTGGCGCCTCGTGGTTCAATGCGTTCGGAAGGCTGCGCAATGCGTTCGGCGGCCTCGACTAATCCATGAAAGTGACCAGATGCGACGCCAGCGAGTGCCGCTGCCCCGGCCGCTGAGGCCTCGCGGTTCTGCCCGATCACGACTGGGACGGCAAAGAGATCGGCGCGCAGCTGCACCAGGGCGGCGGGCACCCGTTCGGCGCGAGAGAGCGGGCCCGGGGTAGCGCCTGTCGCGGGCCCCGAGAGCCGTACCTCGTTCACCGTGAGCCCTGCATCACGAGCAGGGGCCAGTAGGTGCGCTACAGCAAGCGCACCCCCCTCAATGGCGGCGCGTACGAAGTGCGCAGGGCCGTGCTCGCTCGTCATCCCAACGAATGCGTCGCTCGCCGTTGCTGGATCTGGCCAGCCTGCGCTCAGAATTGGTCGGGCCATGAGCCCTTCGGCGCCGAGCGGAAGCGCGGCCGCCGCTTCGAAGAGCGCGGTGCGCCGCTCTGGAGCCGCGGCGGCCTCCCCGGCGAGCAACTCTTGAATCACCCAATCAAGAAGTCGACCCGTTCCCGCAAACGCACCTCCCACAATCAGGAGGTCACCGAATGGGAGCGGGGCTGGCCCCGCCCAAAGTCGATGCTCAAGCCGCTCCATGACGCGTTGCGATGCGGCCGTTTCAACGGCGACCGCCACCCCGCCAGCGGTGCCACCAACATCGACGCCCGCCCCCGCGCTCGTCAGTCCCGCGCCGATCACCGCTGCAAGGCCATCATTCACCCCCGCCGCAATCGGGATCCCCGGGGTGAGCCCAAGCTCCGCAGCGGGAGCCGGCAGGAGGGTGCCGATTCGCGTGCCGGGGAACACCTCGGGCGGCATGGCACGCTCGTCAAGCCCCGCGGTCATGAGTGCGCTCCGATTGGTTGGTGAAAGGCTGCGCGCTGGATCCCAAAACGAACTCACCGCAACGCCAGAGAGACGGAAGGCGATGGCGTCCCACGTGGAGAGCAGCCAGGCGGAAACGGCGGCCGTGGCCACACGTTCACGCAAGAGCCAACGTGCTTTCGGCAACTCACCGAGGAGCCAGCCGCTTCGACCGAGCAGGGCAGCGAGGGCGACCTCGTCCTCCGCGGCCCGACGATCACGCCACATCAAGGCCGGCCCGGCGGCCCTACCGTCAGTCCGTACGGGGACAAGCGTCGGTCCGTGCCCGACCACACCGACGCCGAGCACCTCGACTCCTCCATCGCGCTCTGCGACCTGCAGTACTTCGTGCGTGGCGTCACAGAGTGCCTGCCACCAGCCATCGGGATCTTGCTCACGCAAATCTCTGGCCGATGCCGATGAGCTGGGCGGATTTGAGGCGCGCCGCGCTAAATGTCGTGGCGCACCTGTTTTCGCATCGACCAGGAGCACCTTGACGGATCCGCTCCCAACGTCGAAGGCGAGGAGCCCTTGACGTGGAGCGTGACGCATACGGTGCGCTGGCGCGCGGTTAGCGCGGACCGTCGCTCCGGCCGTGGTTCACATACCACCAGGCCGAAGGGAAGACACCAGCGGCGAGCGCGAGCTTAATCGCATCGCCGAGCAGGAACGGGGTAACCCCCTTCTCGATTGCGACACCGATCTCGAGATGCTTAGCGGTGGCGAGCCATGGCACACCGAAAGAATAAATAATCAGGCTGCCGATTGCCATTGCGCCAACGGTGCCGATCACGCTGCGGTCCCAGCCGAGGTCGGCGAGTCGCCCAACGATCCATCCGGCGAAGAGCATCCCGACGAGGTAGCCGCCCGTGGGCGCGAACTGCAGCAGGCCCGCGTCGCTGGTGAAGAATTTCTCGATGCCGTGACTCCCGTCGCGAAAGACTGGGGCGCCGAGGATGCCGAGGGCGAGGTAGAGCGCCATGGAGGCGAGGCCGCGGCGCGCGCCAAGCGCAGCGCCAACCAGCAACACGCCGAAGGTCTGTCCGGTAATCGGCACGGGGGTGCCGGGGAGCGGGATCACGATCTGCGCGGAGGCGGCCACGATCAGGGCGCCAACAACCGCAAGCGCGAGGCCCTGCAGGCGTGCACCGAGGCGCTCTCCAAGAAAGACAGGGAAGAAGAAGTCTCCCAGCGTCACGCCGTACTCAGCGGCGGGAATCCGACCCATGGCGGGTATCGCACGTCGAATCTGCATCGTGAACCCTCCCTACGGGCGCCGCCCTTATGCGGAGGCGCCGACCCTCAGTCTACCCTGCGCCACCCCCCTCCCCGCAGGGTAAGATGGGCGCTGACGTGGTGGCCATCGTTCAATGGTTAGGACCGTGGTTTGTGGAGCCGCAGATGAGGGTTCAATTCCCTCTGGCCACCCCACCACTCCTGAGGAGCCCAGCATGCCCACCGTCACATCTCGCAGACGCTTGAGCAGGGATCCTGGCTTCCTCCGACTTTGGAGCGCCGAAACGATCAGCCACCTCGGCTCGAGCTTCAGCAACCTGGCCATGCCCATCGTGGCCATTCAGCTGCTCAACGCCGGCCCTATGGAGATCGCGTGGATCAACCTCGCTGACTTCCTCCCCTTTCTCGTCTTGGGGCTCCTGATCGGGGCACTCGTTGATCGACTGCCACGCCGCGGCATCTTGATCGTTGGCGACCTTGGACGAGCACTCCTGCTGCTCTCGCTCCCCATCTCATACGCGCTCGGCATCCTCTCCATTGCGCAACTTGTCGTCGTGGGGCTCTTACTCGGCACCTTGACCGTCTTCTTCGACGTTGCCTATCAGGCATACCTGCCGTCACTCATTCCGAAAGAGGATCTCGTTGAAGGGAACTCAAAACTCGAGATCAGTCGCTCTGCCGCGGGACTCCTTGGGCCGAGCCTTGCCGGTGCACTGATCGCCATCGTCAAAGCCCCCGCCGCGGTCGTGGTCGACGCCATCTCGTATGCGATCTCTGCACTCTTCATCTTCTCGATCAAGCCACATCACGAGTCTGTCGCCGAACAGCACGACGCCACAGCGCCAACCGAAACAACGCCGCACGCTTCGCTGCGATCCGACATTGCCGCCGGGCTGCGGTACGTTTTCGGTCACCCTGCCCTGCGCACGATCGGTGGCGCCACGGCAACTGCAAACCTCTTTGGCACGATTGGCGGGACGGTACTACTGCTCTTCGCCTACAAGGTGCTGGTGCTCTCCGTGGCGCTCGTCGGATTTGCTGCGACGCTCGGCTCCGCCGGTGGATTGATCAGCGCCGTGTTCGCCGACAGGATCTCCAAGAGGCTTGGCATCGGTCGCACCATTGTCCTCACGATTCCGCTGGGCGGTCCACCGATGGCGGCGCTCGCCCTCTGCCAGCCCGGAAACGACCTACTGAACACCCTCGTCATTGGCGGGGGCTTCTTCGCGATGTCTGCCTCTGCCACGCTCTACAACATCAACCAGGTGAGCTTGCGCCAGGCGCTCACCCCACCAGAAATGGCCGGGCGGATGAATGCCACGATGCGCTGGTTCGTGTGGGGCACCATTCCGATCGGCGCGCTGCTCGGTGGCATCATTGGCACAAGCCTGGGCCTGCGTGAGGCGCTGATCATTGGCGGCATTGGCGCCTCCTTCTCATTCGTCCCACTCCTCTTTGGTCCGGTCTGGAAGATCAAGGAGATGCCGACGGGGGTCGCCCCGTAGTAGCGTTACCAACACCCTGACGCTAGTGCGCTGATAGACTTCGCGACGCAGCCGTACGCGCGTTGCGCATGGCATACGTTGGCGGAGGGGGGAGCCTGGATGCGATTTGGAAACGACGCACTCGGTGTGCGCCTCGCCGCCTTACTGGAGGCTGGGGACCTCAACGAGGTGGTCGTATCATCGGACCTCGTGATTCAGGCCGCCTACATGGAGTGGCGCCGTACCACCGTGCAGCGTCGTAACGGCGAACAATACGTGCGCTACATCGTTGGTCACCCAGGTGCTGTGGCCATCCTTGCCATTGATGCGGCCAGCGACGCGGCCGTCACGCCAGCGAGCGAGATGCTCTTCGTGCGCCAGTTCCGAGCGCCAGTCGGACAGCTCCTCCTTGAGGTGCCCGCTGGAACGCTCGACCTCCATGACGGCGTCACCGAGGAGTCGCAGTTGGCCGCAGAACGCGAGCTGGAAGAGGAGACCGGCCTTCGGGCAACCTCCTGGCGCCACCTCCAGAGCTTCTTCACCGCGCCAGGATTTACCAGCGAGCGCATGGAGCTCTATCTCGCGCTTGGCCTCTCTGCGGCTGGCCCAGGCGCCCGCACCCCGGATGAAGATGAGGCCATCGAGGCGATCCGGCTGACCATTGCCGAAGCGGTCGAAGCGGTCCGCCGGGGGGCCATCGCCGATGCCAAGAGCCTGGTGGCAATCGCCGCGGCGGAGCGCCTCGCCGCCCGATAACCCCCGCACGGCTCGTGCGTAAATCCCTCGTACGTTGCGATATCCGCACCCCTACCCCACCTTCGGTGCTAGAATCGTACCCACAGCGGTCCGCACTGCGGAATCCGCAGAGAAGGATGTATGGATATGGCAATCGCACCGCTTCGGCACCTCGCGCCCACCTCGGCGCCGGCTCCCCATCGGGCCGAACCACCCCTTGGACCCACCGTCCAGGTCGACCCCGCCCGCATTCGTGAGCTAACCGCCCGCGAGTCCGAGCGACTCGACGCGCGCACACAGGCCTCCGCTGCCGCCTACGAGCGCGCCAAGCGCTCCCTCGTTGGCGGTGTCTCGTCGAGCTACCAGAAGCGCGCGCCGTGGCCGATCTACCTTGACCGAGGACAGGGGCAGTACGTCTGGGATGTGGATGGCCACCAGTACCTCGACGTGCACAACGGCATCGGCAGCATGGTGCAAGGGCATGCGCACCCGATCATTACCGAGGCCGTGGACCGCCGCATTCGCCTCGGCTCACACTTTGCCGCGCCGACCGAAGATGCCTACATCGTTGCGGAGCACCTCGCCGCCCGTTGGGGCCTCCCCCGCTGGCGCTTCGTGAACTCTGGCTCAGAGGCCACCATGGATGCGATTCGCCTCGCCCGCGGCATCACCCGTCGCGACGGGGTGATGAAGATCTTCGGCAGCTACCACGGGCATCACGACGCCGTGATGGTCGACATCAGCCTCTCGGTGTACGAGGGAACAGACCGCGAACACTATCCTTCCATCGCCTACGGGAAGGGGATCCCTGATGTTGTCACACAGATGACTACGGCGGTTCCCTTCAACGATGCGGGGGCGCTCGAGCGACGACTTGCCGAGCTGCAGAGTGAAGGTCGACTTCCTGCCTGCTTGATCATGGAAGCTGCGATGATGAATTGCGGCGTGATCTTGCCAGAGCCCGGATACCTTGCCGAGGTGCGACGCATTACCAAGAAGTTCGGCGTCATCTGGATTGTCGACGAAGTCAAGACCGGCCTCACCGTTGCCGCTGGTGGTGCAACCGAACTCTTCGGCGTCAAGCCGGATCTTGTCTGCCTGGCGAAGGCGCTCGGCGCGGGGATCCCGACCGGGGCGATTGGTGGCAGCGACGAGATGTGGGCAGCGGTTGATTCAGGCGAGGTCTACATGGTTGGCACCTTCAACGGCAACCCGCTCGCGATGGCGGCGGCCCGCGCGAACCTCGAACGTGTGATGACGCCAGACGCCTATCGACATCTTGGCCAGCTGAACAGCCAACTCCTGGATGGCGCGCAGGGGATCATTGACCGCTACAAGCTCGCCGCCTACGCGGTGGGAATTCAGTCGAAAGGCGTCATCACCTTCGCGAAGTCAAAGGTTGTGGACTATGAGTCATACAAGAGCGCCCAGCAGAAGGAGATCATCGATCTTGTCTGGCTCTGGAACATGAACCGCGGCATCTTCAGCACGCCAGGCCGCGACGAAGAGTGGACGCTCTCTGTGACCATGGCTCCGGCTGATGCTGATCACTACCTCGGTGTCTTTGAGGAGCTCGCCGCCGAACTGACGCGCTAGACCCCTGCCGAAGGAATAGCCCTACGCCCTCAGCCTTCGCGATTGTCCTGCTGTCGCAGTACGCGCATCACGCCATCGCGCTCAAGCAGCGCAAATCGACGTAGGCGCGCCGCATCGACCGGGGGAATTTCGTGCGTGGGGCTCGCAATGTTCTCGAGCAGCAGATCGATCGCTGCACGCATCTGGCTCGGCGCCCCCCACAGTCCAAGCGAGGCGCTGCGCGTGACAAGGTCGCGCGCGAAGGTTGCATCGGCTGACCCGAGTGCAAGCAGTGCAGTCGGGATCTGGGCAACATATGGCGCTAGTAGTTCGTGTTGCCATGGCCAGGCAAACCCGCTCGCGGCGGCGAGGGTCTTTCGCACGCTGCCGTACCCATCAGCCCGAAGGATTCGCCCCCAGGTGGCACGCTTCGCTGCAACGTTTGGGGTTGCTGCCTCAGCGGCGAGGAGGGCGCGTTCGCCGCGGTCACTCGGATCCCTCAGCGCCTCTCGCTTGAGGCGCTCGACGATGTTCGGTGCCCCAAATGATGCTGCGCGAATGAGGAGTGACCAGCGATGGTCCTGATCGATCTCCACCCCGTCGAGTGGTGTCTCACCCACCGCAACCTGCCAGGTCTCCTCGACATCCCGCGGCGTTACCGCAGCCAACACCATGACGCGCGACCAAACGATGCGCATCCCCTCACTACCGCCCGCCGCAAGCCGCGCGCGCGCGGTCTCAACGATACGGCTCCCCCAACGCTCGCGCTCGCCGTCTGGCATGTACCGGAGAAGCAGGCTGCCGAGCGTTGACTCGACGATGCCCTGCACGATCGAGGAGTCCACCTCATGGGGTAGGCGATCGATGAGGAGTTGTGCGTAGCGCGCCGACGGGTATCGACCATCGCGCACGAGCTCCCAGATGGCCATCCACGTAAGCTGGCGAAGCAGCCCATCGGGGATTGCTTCGAGCCGTGACTCGGCAAACCGGAGCGTGACATCGTCGAGGGCGAGCTTGCCAACGGCGAGATCGTCATGGTTCGGAATCACCGCGAGTGGGAGCGACCTCCCAACGGCGCTCGGCACGTCGGTGCGCGCCCCCGTTGCCAAAACCTCGTGCGGCTCGATGATGACGGCTGCACCCTCGCCCGGGTAGAGCAGGGCAACGCGGAGTAGGTGCTCGCGCAACACCTCGTCGCCAGACACCACCTCTTGGGTGACCGTTAGGCTGCCAATGGTGCCACTCGTGCTCGGGGTGATCAGGGCGCCAAGTCGGTTCGGCCCACTGGTGCGCAACCACTGATCGGACCAGGTGGCAAGCGAGATGCCGCTCCCCTCTTCAAGCGAGGCCAGGAAGTCGGCGAGGGTCGCATTGCCGAACGCGTGCCGCTGGAAATGCAGGCGGAGTCCCGCTGAGAAGCCCGCCCGACCGAGACGCGCGCCGAGCTGCTTGAGCACCGCACCCCCCTTGCCGTAGGTGATGCCGTCAAAATTCAAGAAGGTCTGATCGGTGTCGGCCACCGTTCCGGCAATCGGATGGGTGGTTGGCGAATCATCCTCGATGAGCGACCAGCGCTTCAACTGCACGTTGAACTCCTGCCAGGCGGTCGTATGCTCCGAGCCCTCCGTCAGGCAGAGGGCGGCAGCGTAGGTAGCAAACGACTCATTCAGCCAGAGGTCGTCCCACCAGCGCATCGTCACCAGGTTGCCGAACCACATGTGGGCGATCTCGTGGAACACCACCTCGGCGAGATCAGTGACGTCGCTTGGCGTTGGTGTGCTGCGGAAGATGTAGCGCTCGGTGTAGGTAATGAGGCCGACGTTCTCCATGGCGCCTACGTTGAACTCGGGGCAATACACGTGATCGAGCTTCTCAAAGGGATATTCACGACCGAAGAGTTCACCGAAGTAGAGGAATGCCTGGCTCGTCATCTTCTGGAAGAGGTCGTACGAGAGGTAGCGCTCCAAGGAGCCGCGTGACCAGAGGCCAACCTGCACCGGGGTGGCGCGGCCCGGAATCGACACCTCGAAGCGTCGCCCAACGAACGGGCCAGCAGCGAAGCTAAAGAGGTAGCTCGCAAGTGGTGGGGTCTCGGCGAAGGTGTGCAGCGTGACCCCGGCGCCGTCGGGGCGCGCCTCGGTCTCCGCGCCATTGGCGAAAACGCTCCACGCCGAAGGCGCGGTGACGGTCAGCGAAAGCTTCGCCTTGACGTCGGGTTGGTCGAAGATCGGCGCCATACGATGTGCCTCATAGGGCTCAAAGTTTGTGTACACGTACTCGGCCTGGTCCTCGGGATCGATGAATCGAAACACGCCATCGCCACCGGTGTCATATGCGTTTTCGAACGCAATATCGAGGATGTTCTCGGCGCCACCCTTCAGGTGAGCAGCTGGCAGCGTGAGGCGATAGCCGTTCCAATCAGGGACATCGATCGCGACGCCATTGAGTGTAAGCGCGTGAATCGTACGGCCACGGAAGCAAAGGAAGATCGATCCTGCGTGCCCAGCGGCAAGGGTGAAACGCGCGACGAGGTGCCCACGGAAGGTTCCCGCGTTGGCGGTTAGGTCGAGCCGAAGGTCGTAGCGCACCTGACTGACGGCCGCGGCGCGAGCTGCCGCCTCAACCTGCGTCAACAGATCGCGGGCGTCGGCGCCGGGAGTTTCAATCGTGAGGCTCACCGCCAAATCCTAGCGGGTTGCTGGGGTGAGGGCGGCACGCCAGGCGGCGAGATCGACCTCACGGAGTCGCGGGGTTGCGGTCACCCCAGATGGTCGGCCGCGTTTCCCGATCGGCTGGCCATCGATCTCGTGAATGTCGGCGGTGAAATCAATCGGCCGAATTCCAGAGATCGCGCTCCCGACGGCGTAGGTATCAACGCGTGACTTCGCCGCCTTAAACTCGGCGATGCGCTCCAACGAGAGGCCGCCCGAGATCACGATCTGTGCCGTCGCTGCACCGGCCGCATCGAGGGCGGCCCGCACCTCCGCGACAAGTGCAGGGGTGACGCCGCCAAGCTCACTCGCTCGATCAAGCCGAACGCCAGCAAGGGTGCCCCCGAGCGCGGCAGCAACACGCGTTGACTCCTCGGACTCATCGCGGAAGGTGTCCACGAGCACGATGCGTGGAACATCGCCCGCAATCTGTCGATCAAAGGCGAGTGCAGCTTCGACCGTGTCGCCGTAGATCAGCACGAGTGCATGTGGCATGGTGCCGACCGGGAGCCGACCAGCACGCGCGCTCCCAGCGGTCGTCGAGGCACCCGTGGCGCCACCAATGATCGCGGCGTAATCGAGCCGATCAGCGACATTGGGGTGCACGTGCCGCGCCCCGAAGGCGATCACGGGCGTTGGGGCCGCAGCATCCACGATGGCGCGGGCGGCAGTCGCCCAACCTGTGCCGTGCGCCATCATTCCCAGATACGCGGTCTCGAGGCGAACGATTGACTGATATGGCGCGCGAATACGTAAGACGACCTCCTTCGCCGCAATCTCATCGCCGTCTTTCAGCGCCCAGACCGTGGCGCGGCCGGCGGCTGCATCAGCTTCGAGCGCCAGTGAGAGGAGGCCCTTCGCTTCGTCAATGCCACAGAGGGTCGCTCCTGCGCGACGACAGAAGACCTCCATGGTGACGAGCGGGTTGCGCCCCTCCCCCGCCAAGACGCGTTCGGTGCGCAAGAAGTAGACGTCAGCGTTCTCGCCGGTGAGTAGTGCCGGGAGCGGCCTCGGGACGGGTCGCGTGGGTCGATCAAGTTCAGGCATAGGCGAAGCATAGCCCCGTGGCGTGCGGTCGGAGACTACCCCTCCAGCCGATCGGCAAGATCGGGCATAGCGCGGAGCAAGGGGGTGTTCCGGCGCGGGGAACCATCGTCGGCGGGTATGCGCCCTCCGATCCAGATCCATGCGGCCGTCTCGTCAAGGAGTCGATCGGCAATGAGCACCGCACGCACGAGCGCCTCAATCAGATCACGCTCCGTCGCCTGATCAGCACGCAGCTCGATGCTGAGCACCGGTCGGCCATCTTCCGCAATGCCGAATTTCGCAAAGAGATAGGTGTCGTTCCACTCCAAGAGACGGCGATATGCCTTGCGCAGACCATCACCGAGCGGTGGTGCCAGGTGCGCCCACACGACAAGGACGCCACCGGGGCGCGCATCGTGAATGAGTGAGAGGCGTAAGCCGCGCCGCCGCTCCCCGTCGAGCTCCAGGTCCCACACCGTCGCATCATCTCGCCGGTGTGGCGCGGGCACGGCAACGCCGTGGCGTTCAAGGAGTGCGGGGATAGATGCAACTTGAAGGAGCGCCATGCCGCTACCGCGCCGCGCGGCGCTGGTTCCAGGTGCGACCAGCCTTGATCGTTGCGCCGGCCTTCACCCTGCCACCATCGGGCCAATCGCTCACGCTCGCCTCAGCGTCCACCAACACATTCCTGCCGACCGACGCGCCGTCAGGAACCTCAGCCTGCTTGCCAATCACGACAAGCCCCGTCGCGAGCAGTGCTGGGTTGGCACGGTTCGGCGCACCGGGTAGATCGCCAACCCCAACGTTCGCATCGCGACCGATGCGAACCTCCTTGTCGATGATCGCGTGATCGATGACGGCACCTGGACCAATCACCGCATCGAACATCACGATGCTGTCGCGTACCACCGCCCCACGTCCAACGCGCACGCCGGGTGATAAGAGGCTTCGCTCCACGATCCCTTCAATGACACAGCCGTGCGAGACCATGGAGCGCTCCACGCGCGCGTCGGCACCGATCCGTGCCGGGGCCCGCTCCTCGGAACGGGTGAGGATCAGCCAATCACGCTCATAGAGGTCGAGCTCGGGCTTTGGGGCGAGGAGGGCCATGTTTGCGTCGAAGTAGGCGGGGAGGGTCCCCACGTCTTGCCAGTACCCACGGAATCGGTGGGCCATCACCTTCGCGCCGCCCGCAACCATGGCGGGCAACACATCGGCTCCAAAATCGGGACGCGCCTCGTCAAGCCAGGCAGCTAAGGCATCAGCGGTGAAGGCATAGATCCCCATGCTCGCGAGTCGGCTCGTTGGCCGCTTCGGCTTCTCCTGGAACCCGGTGATTCGACTCCGAGCATCTACGTCAACGACGCCCATGCGACGCGCATCTTCAAGGCTCACCTCGCGCACGGAGACGGTTACGTCAGCACCGCTTCGTCGGTGGGCGGCGATGAAGCGCTCGTAATCCATCTTGTAGATGTGGTCGCCGGCCAGCACCAGCACAGTCTCGGCACCGCTTGCCACTATCTCACGGAGGTTTTGCAGCACCGCATCGGCGGTACCGCTATACCAGTTGGCGGTGTTCCCTCGGCCAACCTGTGGCTGAAGCAAGCGCACACCGCCAATGGTGCGGTCGAGATCCCACGGCCGCCCACGGCCGATATGGTCATTGAGCGAGCGGGGGTTGTACTGCGTGAGCACCAACACATCACCAATGCCACTATTCACACAGTTCGAAAGCGCGAAGTCGATGATGCGATACTTGCCACCGAACGGAACTGCAGGCTTCGCACGAACTCCCGAGAGCACGCCGAGCCGGTTCCCCTCTCCGCCAGCAAGGATCACCGCGAGGGTACGCTCAGTACGCAGAGCAGGCCCCCCCAGGCAGGTACCTCTGAATACAGACGTATTTACCGTTCTGCAAGAGTGAAAGATGCAGGTGGGGGCCGGTAACGTTCCCCGTCGACCCAACGAAGGCGATCAGCTGTCCTGCCGCCACGATGTCACCCACATTGACGCGCCACTTCGGCTGACTGGAAACCTTCCCATCGCCGATGTGTCCGTAGATCGAGACCATGCTCTTCGAGTGGGCGATCCAGATCCAGGCGAGCGGGCGCATCCCCTTCCACACGACGCAGTAGCTACAGATGCCCGAGATCATCACCTTCCCTGCGGCTGCCGCATAGATGGGCGTGCCAGGCGCGGCCGAAATATCGACCCCGTTATGAAGGTATGGGTACCCCTTTGGGCAGGTTGAGCTCTTCGGGTAGATTGGCCAACTCACGCAGCCAAACTTCTGCGAGATATACGGGCGACTGCCACCAACCGGCTTTACAAAGCCAGATCCGTTATGCACGATTGGCCACGTCCAACCACCCGCATACACCGTCGGGAGCCCCGCGCCGAACTGACCCTTTAAGAGCGCGTTCACCGTCGCGGTAACCCGCGCCTCTTCCACCTTCAATGCCGCAACGGCGGCGGCGAGCTTCTTCTTGTCGGCAATCACCTTATCCATCGCCGCCTTCTGGGCTGCAATCGCCTTCTGCTGTGCGGCGATCGCGGCGGCGAGTCGCACCTTGGCGGCGTTCAATAGCGCTACCTGCTTGTCGAGGGCCGCCTTCTGCTTTGCCGCGGCAACGCGCAGTTTCTCTGTTTCGGCACGATTTGCACGAACCTGTTCTTCAATCGCGGCAAGTCGCGCCGCATCGCGACTGATGCCATCCGCAAGCTTCACATCCTCCGCGCCAAGAGCGTTGAATCCGGCGATGTCGAGCAGGATGTCGGTGAAGCTCTGCCCAGAGAGCAGAATCCAAAGTGGTGGCGTTTGGTCGGCGATGTACGCCTCCCGAATGCGAGAGGCCAGGATCGCTTGGCGTGCGGCGAGGTCACGCGCTTTCGCCTCTTGCGCTGTTACGAGCCGACTGGTCTCGGTATCGAGCACGTTCACGGCGGCGTTGAGCTTATTTAGCCCAACCTGCGCCTGCTGCACAGCGGAGCTGAGCTGCGCAACTTGCGTGGTGATGCTCGAGAGGGTTGCCGTGTTTTTTGCCAGGGCTGCGCTGGTGGAGGCGAGCTGCGCGGTGAGGGCGCCCTGCTGGGCGATCAGTGCGTCGAGGGCCTTCTGTTGCGCCGCAAGTTGGGCCGCAAGCGCCTTCTGTTGGGCGAGGGCGTCGTCGAGGGGGTCTCCACGCACTGGTCCCGCCTGTGCCAAGCCGAGGCCGACGATCAGGAGAGGAATCGTTAGGAGGGCGCCCAATCGAGCGCGCCAAGTGCGTGCACGGTGCGCTGACGCAGGCGAGTGCTCCATGGTTGACCTCCTCTCCTCCGCTACGGGAAGAGTATCAGCCTCAGCGACGGACGCCACCCCCCATGGCGAGCTCGACAAGTGAGGTGTGCGCCGCTCCCGTGGAGCCGCGACCGGCGAACGAGGCGGCACTGCGGCGATAGGCGGTCCCCGCGATATCGAGATGTACCCACGGCACGGTCACGAACTCGCGCAGGAAGAGGCCGCTGCGGATCAGCGACGCCTCGCGTGTCCCCGAATTCTGGAGGTCGGCCGACCAGGTCGACATGTTCTTCATGTAGGCCTCCGCTAGTGGATAGGGCCAATAGACCTCCCCTGCACGGCGTGCGGCAAGGTGGAACTCGTCAAGGAAGGGTGCGTCAGTGCCGCACGTCGCGGCAACCTCGCCGCCATACGCGGCATAGGCGATCCCGGTCAGCGTCGCCACATCAACAACATGCGTTGCGCCGAGCTCTCGTTCGGCGTAATGCAGCGCATCTCCGAGGATAAGGCGCCCCTCGGCATCAGTGTTCGTGATCTCGACACGCTTCCCGTTCAAGGCCGTAACCACATCGCCCGGTCGCGTAGCGTTTCCACCCGGCATGTTCTCGACGCACGCAGCGACCGCATGAATTGGGCGACCGGGGTCGAGCTGCGCAATCGTGGCCGCAGCCTCAAGTACCGCAATGGCGCCGTTCTTGTCGTGCTTCATCTCTTCCATTTCGGCGGGTGGCTTCAGTGAGATGCCGCCCGTATCAAAGCAGACGCCCTTGCCGACCATGGTGAGACGTCGGCCGAGCGGATCCTTCGCGCCCGGCTTGCCACCTGACAACACCACAAGGCACGGCGGATTCTTGGAGCCTTTTCCAACGGCGATCAACATCCCGGCGCCCATGCGCTGCAACTGCGCCGCGGTGATGATGGTGGCGCGCAGACCAACGGCGCGTGCGCGATCCCGCGCCTCTTCGGCAATGCCGAGCGGTGGCATCTCGTTCGCCGGAAGGTTTGACCAGCGTCGCGTGCGCACGACACCACTCGCGATGATTTCGGCGCGACGCGCGCCCTCGATTGCAGCGGCGAGATCTGTTCCAGCTGGAACGATGATCTCGAGCAGGGTGAGTGCGGCTGGTTGCGCCTCGATCACGCTCTTCCCGCCGATCCCTTCATGGAATGAACCGTCAATGACGCCGCGCACAATGAAGTCAACAGCGATGACTGCAGCATCACTCTGCTTTGCCGCAGTTGCGGAGAGGCCGGTGCCGAATGATGCGCCACCTTCGGCGCGGAGTGCCGGGGCGGTGCTGGTCAGCGCAGCAACAATGCCGGTGGCATCAATGGCGAGCCGTGTGACCTTGCGTCCTGCAAGTCGACGCGTTGCCGCCGACGCCCAGCGCTGCAGCTCCTGTCGACCGAAGTCGGCGCGTGCGCCTGCGCCTACTAA
Source organism: Candidatus Limnocylindrus sp. (assembly GCA_040397175.1). Taxonomy (GTDB): domain Bacteria; phylum Chloroflexota; class Limnocylindria; order Limnocylindrales; family Limnocylindraceae; genus Limnocylindrus. The sequence goes on from JBBAWM010000004.1 coordinate 65,294, forward strand.
GAGAAGGTGATCTGCGGGGAGGCGGCCGGCGCTTGTCAGCGCGCAGCTGTAGCGGCTGCCCGTCCCCTCGCCGATCGCACGAAGCGCCGCGATGCGTCCGCCGCTCTTGCTGTCAATCTCACGCAGGTACGGCGCGTCAAGTTGATCGCTAAAGACGGGCGCGACAAGAACGCCCGCCTTGGCCGCAGCGCTCTTGGCTGTGATGATGATCCGCATCTGATCCTCCTCGCGCCCGCGACGCCTACTGCTTGCTGACCTTCCGCTTCAGGTAGCCGAGTCGGCCACCCATATCAACTGGAGCGAAGCCGAGCTCGCGCTCGACCGCGTCTGTTGCACCGATGTTATCGAGTGCCAACTGGCGCAACTGATCTGTTGCAACGGGGAACGGGAAGCGAATCGCCTCAGAGATGCGCGCCACGAGCGTGATCAGCGGCACCGGCATGGGGATGATGATGCGACGCTTCCCAAGGGCGCGCGCTACTTCACGCGTGATCTCAGCGTACGTCCAATAGCGCGGCCCACCAAGCTCAAACGAGGCCTTGATGCTCCCCTTCGGCGCGTCGAGCACCTGCACGATGGCGCGGGCCACATCGCCGACCCAAATCGGCTGGAAGCGGCTCTTCCCGTCGCCTGGCACTGGCACCGCAGGTGCAGGAATCTTGACGAGCGCTGCGACGATGTTGAAGAAGCCATCGCGCTCCCCCCAGATCAGGCTCGGCTTGAGGATCGTCCAGTCGAGTGTCGAAGCACGAACGAAGCCCTCACCGCGCGCCTTGGAGCTGGCGTAGTGCAGCTCTGGTCGCTCCTGTACGCCAAGTGCACCGAGATGGATGAATCGCTTGATGCCAGCGGCCTCGGCGGCCGCGACAATGGTGGCGGTACCGACGGCGTTGACACGCTCGAGATCGGCGCCGTCGTTCCAGTCACGTGGTAGCGCCACAAGGTGCACGACCGCGTCGCAGCCAATCAACGCCGCGTCGAGCGAGGCGCGGTCGTTCACTGTGCCAATCCTGGTTTCTAGTTTTCCTGGGGAGGCAGCCGCGCGCGCCAGCAACGCCGTTGCACGTGCATCGCTACGCACGAGCGCCGTAACGGAGTGTCCGGCGCCCAGCAGTGCTGGCAGCACGTGACTCCCCACGAATCCCGTCGCCCCCGTGAGAAAGACTCGCGCCATAGACCCTCCCTGCTCGCTTCATCGGCCTCGTTGAGCCACCGCTCCACTCTATGATGCACCGATGTTTGGCGCACTGCTCGCAGGGATGTTCGCAGGCTACGCAATCGCGGTCCCTGTTGGCGTGATCGCCGTGCTCATCATCGAGTCGGGAATGATTGGTGGCCTCCGCCGTGGCCTTGCCGCAGGCGCCGGCGCGGCGACCGTCGACCTCCTCTTCTGCTCGCTCGCGCTCGCCGTTGGCGGGCTCCTCAACCAGCTGCTTGCTGTGGCGTTAGCGCCACTCCAAGTCCTCTCCGGCGGGATTCTGATCTCCATCGGGGTGCGTGGGCTCCTCTCGCTCCGCGCCTCAAGCACCCGTGCTGACGCAGCTACCGACCCGCGGGTGCGCGGGAGCGCCCGGCAGCTCTACCTCCGCTTCATCGCTCTCACCGCGATGAACCCTGCGACGGTCCTCTACTTCTTGGCGCTCGCGATCGGACTCCCCGGTCTCGGGAGTGATCCGATGAACGCCGTCGCCTTCACCGTTGGCGCGGCGGGGGCAAGCCTCTCGTGGCAACTCTTGTTGGGGGCGATCGGTGCAGCTGCCGGTCGCATCCTGCCGGAACGAGCGGTCACCGCAACGCGTATCGTCGGTCAGGTGCTGATCATTGGATTCGGCACGAGCATCGCCGTGGCGGCGTTGCGAAGCGTCGCTTAGCCGATCACCACGTTGCGCTCCGCAGCAAGATCGCTGCGCAGTGGGCGATCAATGAGCACGCGAATCCGATAGCGAAGCGATAGTTGCGCACCGTCGAAAACGGGTGGCGCATCCGTTGGGATCTCGAAGGTGATGAGGCTCCCCTTCGCGAGGTCGCTCGTCTGCAGTTCTGCCGCGGCGATGCGCACTGGCGGCGCCATCTTCACATCCACATATAGTTCGACACGTGCGCCACGGCCGCCAGTTGCGCCCGGCCAACGAACGTTGACCCGCAACGGGCTGCCCGGAGCGATCGGTGGTGCCGGATCCACGTCAAGGGAGACCTCGCCCTCCGACCATGGGCCCATCATCGCCGAGGGACCGAGTGAGACCACACCGGAGCGCAAGAGGTCTGGGTTCTGTAGAACGTTGACCACGGCGGCCACACGTTCGTCTGCACCCGCCGCGATATCCCACTCAACCTGGAGCGTCCACACGACCATGTAGACACCGATGTGCACCGAGGGTGGTCCAAGTTGTGGCGCGGGCGCAAGGATCTTGAGGTCGATCTCGTCGCCCAGAGCCAGCGCGACCGGCACGACGAATTCAGTTAATGGCACGTTGGCGAACTCGGTCGCAACGACTTCGATCCAGGTCGTGGTCTGTTCCTGATCGCCCACCTTCTCCGTGAGTGATTGCGTGATCTCGCGCACCAGGTGGCCCTTTACCGAGACGCGCGTCCCGCGCGCCTTGATCTCCTTGGTCGCGCGCACGCGCAGGTGCGCTTGGATCTCGCCGCCAACAAGGCTTCCGGGTGTCACCTCAAGGGAGCCCGAGAGGGCATCGGTACATGGGGTGAGGAGTTCCGCCCCTGTGAGGAATGCGAGGGGGTGTGCGCCGTCACGCGCCGCTAGTGTTTCGCCGTTAAGGCGGTCGAGCGGTGCTGGGAGCGACCCCGTCTTCCCTGCGTGGCGCTCCCGACCCGCTGCGCGCCAGAGGTCGAGGAAGCTACTCGCCACGGGTCGTGCCACTCGCAGTCGCAGCGGCAAGGATGTCGGCCATCTCCGTCGCATCGCGCGCAACCCACGTGGGCCGCTGCGCTTTCGGCAGGTCGTCAATTCGTACGGCACCAACGCCGGCGCCAACACCCGTCATCAACAGAATGGAGCGGCACCCAGCCGCATTCGCCGCAGCGATGTCGGTCGCTGGGGAGTCTCCGATCAAGATCGCGTCGCGAATGTCGCTCCCGTCAAGCGCCGCCGCTTGCCGCAGCAGGTCGGGGGCCGGCTTCCCAATCGCCGTCGCGCGCACACCGGTCGCCGCCTCAAGTGCCGCCACCGCCGCGCCCGTGCCCGGCACGAGGCGGCCAGGATCTGGATAGTTGGCGTCGCGATTCGGCACGATGAGTGGGGCACCGGCGCGCACCGCATCCGTGGCGACGGCAAGGTCGTGCCAATCGGACTCGCGATCAAGGCCCACCGTCACCGCATCAACCCCCCACACGGCGAGCGACTCTAGTCCATCAAACTCGGCGGTGCGGCAGGCGTCGAGCCCCGCGTCGCGCAGCTCGGCGGCGAGCCCCTCTGCCCCATAGACCAAGATGTGGCGATAGCCCGCATCAACAAAGTGCTGCGCGACGGCTGAGGCGGCGGTGATGATGCCGTGCGTTGAGAGGGGCGCACCACACGCCTCGATACGTGAGCGATACTCAACGCGGCGCAGGAAGCTGTTGTTGGTGACGTAGATCACGCGGTCGCCGCCGGCAACACGCTCGGTGAGGAGCGGGCCGACGCCAGGGACCGGCTCACTGCCGCGGTAGACAACCCCGTCAAGGTCAACACAAAGGAGCATGAGGCGATGGTAGATCAGGAGCGCGTTACCCTTCGCAACGCGAAGCGCCTGCTGGTGGACGGCAACAATCTCGTCGGTGGCCGGGATGAGGGGCGCCTCAACAACCTCGAGGCAACGCTGCGCCGGACCATTACCCCAGGGGTCGAAATCGAGGTCTTCCGTGATGGGGGTGCCCGCTCCGCCGACGACAAGATCGTCGAGGCGATCGGCGCACCAGATCCTGGCTCGGCCGACCGCATCGTTGTGATCACCGACGACCGTGGCCTCGCCGTACGATGCACCGCCCTCGGCACCTCGGTCGTCAGCGCACGCTACTTCCGCGACGCCATCGGCGGCCCGCCGCGTGCCCCCCTCGCTGGAACGGGCGCACGCCCTCCAAGCATCGGCGGAACCGGTCCGCGACGTGCGGCGCCGAGTAAAGATGAGGGCGACTCCGAACGACGCTGGCGACCGGGGCGCGGGGCGACCCAGAAACGCGGCCCCTCAACGCGTCCGCCGCGCCCCCGCTAGGATCCAGTCATGAGTGAGATCGCCGCGCGCATCGCCGAGTTCTTCGCCTGGCTCAGCACGATCGTCCCGGCGCTGATCACCCCGAACTGGGCGGCCCTCATCGGGCTCTTGCCCCTCTTTATCGCCCCGCTCGTACTCCTCTGGCTCGTCTCCACGGGTGGCATCTGGACGTTGGTCGGCCTCACCAAGCGCGGGGCACGCCTCAAGATCGGCACCCCGCTACCTACCCCAGCACCACTCGGCACGGACGGTCGACCGCACTTCCCCGCCGGGCGCCCGTATGCGGCGAGCGAGGCGACCATCTATCCGAATGGGAGCACCCGCTCGCTTCGTGGTGAGCCGCTCTTGATCGCTTGCCCCAGCTGCCTCGCCGTGCGCGTGGCGGAACGCAGTACCTGCGATGCCTGCGGCCTCGAGCTGCGCGCCCGAACGCCGATCGCCGTGGAGCGACCCGCTGCACCGCCTCCTGGCGGCGCGGCCCGCGCGTAAGTGGCGACCCTCTCCTTCTACCTCGTCGTCGTTGGCGGCATTGCACTCGTCGGCGCCTTTGCCCTCTACGTCGCGCACCTCGTGCTCGTAGCGCAAGGTGACCGCGCCATCACTCCACGACTCGCCGGAGCCACCACCACGGCACTGCGCGGAAACCTCGCCGAGCAGCTCGATGGTGGCGCGCCGACCGCCGCCGAATCAACGAGCACCTTGAGCGCGATCGCTGGTGCGCTTGCAGTAATCGCGACAGGATCCCTCGGCGTATCGTTAACCGCACGCGCCATCGTGGTGGGCCGCGGCCCTTGGGGGAATCTCTACGAGTTCACCGTTGCGTTCGTCTTTGGTATCTGTGCCGCCACCATCATCTTTGATCGCAAGCGTCGCCTTCCAGCGCTCAGCACCATCGCCTACGGCGTCGCACTCGCACTCCTCGCTTATGCAACGACGTTGCCGAATGCCGTTGTGGCGTTAGTGCCAGCGCTGCAGCACCCGCTCCTCCTGACGATCCATGTAGGCATGGCGATGTTGAGCTACGGCATCTTCGCCTTCGCATTTGCCGCAGGCGTCGCCTATCTCTTGCAAGGTGAGAACGACCGCTTCAGCTGGTTGCCACCGGCGAAGCGTCTCGACCTTGTTGCCTTCCGTGCGGTCACCGTCGCCTTCCCCCTCTTTGCCGGCATGCTCATCCTCGGCTCGATCTGGGCCTCCATCGCCTGGAGTCGCTACTGGGGATGGGACCCGAAGGAGACCTCAGCACTCGCCACCTGGCTGGTCTATGCCGTCTACCTGCACGCCCGGAGCCAGCGCGGTTGGCAGGGTCGGCCCGCCGCCCTCCTCCTCGTCATCGGCTTTGTGGCGGTGCTCGCTACCTATTCAGGGAACCTCTGGTTCACTGGCCTCCACACCTACTCGGGGCTGTAACAAAGTCCCCTTACCTTCGCGCGTGCCGCGCTCTGAGCGTGCGCGCCACCTGCGCCGTGCGGCGGAATTTGTAACAAAGGCGAATTCCCACCAAACCACAACATGTGCGGTAACACTCCCCTGTAACACCACCATATGTTGTGGTTGAGGGGTTGACGCCACACCACAGGGGACATAGGATTCGTCTCCCGCTGCTTCACGGCAGGGGCTCTGCGCGCCCAATCGTTGGTTGGGAACAGAGATGGTGGGCCTCACATTTCGAGGCAGAAGAGGGAGAGAACATGGCGGGCTTGGTAGACGCTGCAAGGGCAGCAACAAAGGCAACAATCGAGAAGTCAACGGCGCAGCCGTTGCCACCGTTGAGCTTTGATGGCAAGGGCGCCAAGGGCCTCGCCTGGGATCGACGTTGGACTACCGCCGGCGTTCACCCATACGACGAAATTCAGTGGGAGACCCGCACCGCATCTATTGGCAACGAGAGCGGTAAGAGCGTCTTCGAGCAGAAGGACGTTGAGGTGCCCGCCTCATGGTCACAGCTCGCCACGAACGTCGTGGTGTCGAAGTACTTCCGTGGACATGTTGGTAGCCCAGAGCGCGAGACGAGCGTTCGCCAGCTGATCGGTCGTGTAGCCGGTCAGATTGATGCGTGGGCTGAGCAGCAGCACTACTTCAAGTCCGATGAGGACCGCGCCGCCTTCATTGCCGAGCTGACCCACCTGCTCGTCAACCAGAAGATGGCCTTCAACTCACCAGTCTGGTTCAACGTTGGCGTTGAGAAGCGCCCACAGTGCTCGGCCTGCTTCATCAATGGTGTGCAGGACTCCATGTCTTCGATCATGGATCTCGCGAAGACCGAGGCGATGCTCTTCAAGTTCGGTTCGGGTGCAGGCTCCAACCTCTCCCCGATCCGCAGCGCCAAGGAGAAGATGAGCGGTGGCGGCACCGCCTCCGGCCCTGTCTCGTTCATGAAGGGCTTTGACGCCTTCGCGGGTGTCGTGAAGTCCGGTGGCAAGACGCGCCGCGCGGCCAAGATGGTGATCCTTGATGTGCAGCACCCTGACATCGAGCAGTTCATCGACTCAAAGGTCAGCGAAGAGAAGAAGGCCTGGGCCCTCATCGAGGCTGGCTACGATGCCAGCTTCACCGGTGAAGCCTACGGCTCGATCTTCTTCCAGAACGGGAACCACTCGGTGCGCGTGAACGACGAGTTCATGCAGGCAGTCGAGAACGATGGCACGTGGCAGACACGCGCCGTTGTTGGCGGCGAGCCCGTCGAGACGCTTAAGGCACGCGAAGTCTTCCGCAAGATGGCGGAGGCTGCGTGGGTCTGCGGCGACCCTGGCATTCAGTACGACACGGCGATCAATGACTGGCACACGTCGTCGAACACGGACCGCATCTATGCGTCGAACCCGTGCTCGGAGTACATGTTCCTCAACGACACCGCCTGCAACCTGGCCTCGCTGAACCTCATGAAGTTCGTGCGACCAGACGGTGAGTTCGACGTGGAGTCCTTCAAGTACGCCTCGCGGCTGACCCTGCTCGCGCAGGAGATCCTCGTGGACAACTCGTCGTACCCAACGCCGATGATCGATGAGAACAGCCACCGCTTCCGCCCACTCGGGCTCGGTTACGCCAACCTCGGCGCGCTCTTGATGAGCCGCGGCTTGGCGTACGACTCCGACGAGGGCCGCGCCTACGCGGGCGCGATCACCTCGATCATGACCGGCGAGGCGTATGTGCAGTCAGCTGAGACGGCGGCGGCACACGGCGGACCGTTCCTTGAGTACAAGAAGAACGAGAAGCCATTCCTTCGCGTAATTGGCAAGCACCGTGACGCCTCGCGACAGATCCCAACCGCAACGCTGCCGAAGGACCTGGCGAAGGCGGCAACCGATGCCTGGGATCGAGCACTCGATCTCGGCACGAAGCACGGCTTCCGCAACGCGCAAGTCTCGGTGTTGGCGCCAACCGGAACGATCGCGTTCATGATGGACTGCGACACGACCGGCATTGAGCCGGACATCGCCCTGATCAAGTACAAGAAGCTCGTCGGCGAAGGCTTCCTCAAGATCGTCAACCAGACGGTTCCAGAGGCGCTCGTCAAGCTCGGCTACAACGCTGAGCAGGTCGCCGCGATCCTCAAGTACATCGATGAGCAGGAGACGATCGAGGGTGCTCCAGGCCTTAAGGACGAGCACCTCTCCGTCTTCGACTGCGCATTCAAGGCGAAGAACGGCCAGCGCTCCATCCAGTACATGGGCCACGTGCGCATGATGGCGGCGGCGCAGCCGTTCCTCTCCGGCGCAATCTCCAAGACGGTGAACATGCCAGAGGCTGCCACCGCCGAAGAGATTGAGAGCGTCTATCTGCAGGGCTGGAAGCTTGGCCTCAAGGCGATCGCGATCTATCGCGACGGCTCGAAGCGCTCGCAGCCGCTCAACACCAGCAAGAAGAAGGACGAAGCGGCAATCGCCGAAGTCGCCTCTGCGATCTTGCCTGGTGCCGGTGCAGCGCGACGACGCCTGCCAAAGGAGCGCACGGCCATCACCCATCGCTTCGAGATCTCCGGCCAGGAGGGATACCTCACGGTCGGTCTCTACGAAGATGGCCAGCCGGGTGAGATCTTCTTGAAGATGGCGAAGGAGGGCTCCACGGTGAGCGGCCTCGTCGACAGCTTCGCGACCTCCGTCAGCGTGGCACTGCAGTACGGCGTGCCACTCCGTGACCTGGTCAACAAGTTCGCCCACGTGCGATTCGAGCCAAGCGGATTCACCGGCAATGCCGAGATCCCACTGGCCAAGTCGATCGTGGACTACGTCTTCCGTTACCTCGGAAGCCGCTTCCTGCCAGCCGGCGATCGCGAGATCCTCGGACTGCAGGAGCGCACCGATGGTGGTCCGGTCCTCGGCGCCCTCCCATCCACGGTTCGCGTGGGTGCGGTGGAGTCGTGCGGACCGAACTGCACCTGCGGCAAGGGCGGCAGCGCATCGGGGTCGGTCTCGGCTCCCGTAGCGATCACCACCCCGGCGCCAGTCGCTGCTCCAGCCGCACCTGCGGCAACGGGAAGCGTGTTGGCCGTCGCTGGGCTCGGCTTCCAGAACCATTCCGATGCACCGGCGTGCATGGAGTGCGGCGCGATCATGGTGCGCAATGCAGCCTGCTACAAGTGCATGACCTGCGGCACCACGAGCGGTTGCAGCTGATCTAGCGAGGAACCTCGTTCAAAACGCCCCGGTCGCCTCTGGCGGCTGGGGCGTTCTGCTACAACTGACCAAAGAGGAGGCGACCGATGCGCACAGTTCATGGGAGCCACGCTCGGATCTCGATTGCCGCGCTCCTCGTCGTCGTCCTCGCGACTGGTGCCTGCAGCGCGTTGACCACCGCGTCGCCAAGCCCAACCGCCAGCTTTAGTCCAACCGGCACGATCGACTGGCAGAGTTGCCCGGTGAGCGACCCCGTCACCGGCGGAAACCCCGAACTCCTCTGCGCCACGATCACCGTGCCGCGCGACTACCTCACCCCCGATGGGCCAACGATTGACCTCGCTCTCGCCCTCCTCCCCGCCGCCGACCAGGCACATAAGGTGGGCCCGCTCCTCTTGAACTTCGGTGGCCCAGGCGCCTCCGGCGTCAACACGCTCGCTGGATCAGGTCGCGGCATTGTCCCCGCCGAGATCGGTAATCGCTTTGACCTCGTGACCTGGGATCCGCGCGGCGCTGGTAGAAGCGTGCCGGTTGACTGCCTGAGCGACGCCGAGATGGATACGTGGGCGGCGGCGCCGGGGATTCCCAATCGACCTGCGGCGAGCGATTGGGTGTCGGCACTCAACAATGCGAAGTGGTTCGCCGACAAGTGCAAGGCGGGCACGGGCGACATGCTGGCCTACATCGGCACCACCGCATCAGCGCGCGATATGGAGAGCATTCGTATCGGCCTCGGCGTCGACACGCTGGATTATCTTGGCTTCAGTTACGGCACCGCGCTCGGCGCGGTCTATGCAACCCTCTTCCCCACTTCAACCGGCCACATGATTCTTGACGGCGCCGTCGACATGGCACCGACCGACGATTCCCAATACGGCGAGCAGGGTGTCTCCCTGCAGGGCGCGCTCAATCGACTCTTTGCCTGGTGCGACGCTGACGCCGCGTGCCCATTCGGTGGCGGCTCGTCGCGCGCCGCGTTCGACACGCTCATGAACAAGCTCGATGCTCGACCGATTCCGCTCCAGGATGGGCGATCGCTGAATTCGACACTGGCGTGGACGGGTGTGGTCTTGGCGCTCTATAACCGCGACTACTGGGATTACGCCGTGCAGGGCCTGGCAGCGGCAAAAACGGGCGACGGCAGCCTCTTGGCGCAATTGGCCGACGCGTACCTGGAGCGCAGTGAAGATGGCACCTACAGCTCCAACCTGATGGAGGCCTTCCCTGCGATTAGCTGCATTGATGCGCCGACAACGCCATCGATCTCGCGCTATCAGGCGATCTACGAGCGATTCGTCAGCAAGGCCCCGGACTTTGCGGCGGGCCAGGCGTCGAGCGGACTCCTCTGCGGTGTGTGGCCGTACAAGAGTGCTGACCCACTCCCTGCACTCGTCAATGGCGCGGGCGCCGCGCCGATCCTGGTCGTTGGCACAACGGGCGACCCAGCAACGCCGTACGCCTGGGCGCAACGCATGGCTCACCTGTTGGAGAGCGGTCACCTGTTGACCTATGTCGGCGAGGGGCATACCGGCGTGGGCGGCAAGAGCGCCTGCATTGATGATGCCGCCATCACCTTCTTGGTGAGTGGCACCCTTCCGCCCGAGGGCACGCGTTGCAATGACTGAACGCCTCGTCGTCGGGGTCTACGGTTCGGCGCGACTCCCTGAGAGTGATCCACGGTGGGTTGCCGCGTTCGGCATCGGCGCCGCCCTCGCCGAGGCTGGGCTCACGGTTGCCACCGGCGGCTATGAAGGAATCATGGGCGCCGTCTCCCGCGGGGCGAGGTCGGCGGGTGGTGAGGTGCTCGGATACACCGTGACCTCATGGGATGGCCTCCAGGCGAACGAGGCGGTGACGCAGCGAATCGATTCTACCGACCTCTTCGAACGGCTGCGCCGCTTCTCGGAGGCGGATCTACTGATCGGCCTCGATGGCGGGATCGGCACGCTGGCCGAGGTTTCGGTTGCATGGAACCTGCTGCAGGTGAGTGATGCCCGACCACTCCTGCTGGTTGGCGATGCCTGGGTAGAGCTGGTAGACCTCGTCCGACGACGCCTGGTCGTTGGCCCAGCCGACCTCAACATCGTGCGCGTTCTGCCGAGCGGTACCCCCGCCAGCATGGTCCTGGCAGAGGCCCGCCTCCTTATCGGTGCACGACTTGGCGTCGGGGCGCCGTGGGAGGCATCCCACATCGCACCCTCCCCCACGGAGCGGTAGGATCCTTCAGATGTTGAACCAGCCACCCCACCTCCCGACGAGTGACGAGAGCGCCCCAGCGGCCGTTGCGCCGGCACCGTCGAACGAGTTCGATCCTGGCCTAGTGATGACCTGCTGCGCTAATTGCGGGAAGCAGATGATTGATCGCAAGTGCAAGATGATCTGCGAGTGCGGCTACTTCCTCTCCTGCTCGGACTACTACTGAGATGAGCGAGACGAAGAAGACGGGGATCCCGAAAAACCCTGGTCGACACGAGCTCGGGATGAAGGCAACGATGCTCTTCCCGAACCGTGAGATCGTCGAGCGCTCCTATGTGCCGATCATCTATACGGCGTGCCGCACCTGCTACTCCGAACTGCCTCCAGAGGAGATCTACCGCCGCGCCGAAGCGGGCGAGATTGATCCAGCAAAGCAGCGCGAACTAGTGAGTCGCGTCATTGAGTCGGGGCATGGCAGCACGATTGAACACATCGTTTTTACCTTTGCCATCACGGGCGTCACCCGAACGCTCAGTCACCAGCTCGTGCGCCACCGCGCTGGCGTGGCGTTCGACCAGCAGTCGCAGCGCTACGTGACCTTCAAGAAGGCGGCAACGATGCTCCCGGGATCGGTCGCCGAGGCCGACGAGACGGTGCGTGCCCGATTCGAGGAGGCAACCCAGGGTGCGCTGGGCCTCTACGGCGACCTCGTGGCGGCGGGGATCCCCGCCGAGGATGCGCGATTCGTCTTCCCGAATGCGACGCGCACCAACCTCATCATGACGGTCAACCTGCGCGCGCTCATCCACATGTCGGGCTTGCGTCTCTGCACCATGGCGCAGTGGGAGATTCGTCGCCTCTTCCAGCTCATCCGCCACGAGGTATTTGCGGTGAGCCCATTCCTGGGCAGTTTCCTGGCACCGAAGTGCGTGCCGCTCGGCTACTGCGATGAGGCGGGCAATAAAGATGGGCACTGCCCAATTCGACCGCATAAAGATGAGGTCCTTGGGGCATGGGCAAAGCAGGCCGCCGACGCGAAGGCGAAGGGTCGCGCGCTTCCGATCGCCGAATAACCCGCACCCCCATCACACATCTCCTAAATGGGAGAGGATGGGGCAATGAAGCGCGCCAGCACCTCGCGGAACCCCACAAAGCCTTCACCCGTACGTGCGGCGCTCTTCACCGCCATATTCCCTGGACTTGGCCACCTCGCCCGTGGTGATCGTCGCCACGCTGCACTCTTTGTCGCGCCAGTCCTGACCCTCGTTGGCGCGGCGCTCATCGTGCTACTCCTCGGTGGAACGACACAGGTGTTAATCATCCTCCTGACCCCGGGCGCGCTCCTCCTGCTGGGAGTGCTCAATCTCCTGATCGCGACATGGAGGCTCGGTGCCCTCCTGCACCTACTCAGTGGCGCTCGCCTGCCCCATCGTGATCGTGTCGTGGTTACCGCCGCGGCGTTACTGCTCATCGTCACGCCCCACCTCACCGTCGGACGCTCACTTTTCGCCTTCGATGCCCTGCTCAACGAAACGTTTGCGACCTCATCGCCGACCCCATGGGCGAGCACCAACTCCAGCGCAACCAATACAGATAACCCCGCACCGAATGGGTCACCCGTCGTAAGCCCTGGGGCGTCGATAGGACATGGCAGCGGCATTGGCACCCTCCCCTCCCTCAATGTGACGACACCATGGACGCGACCGGGAGAGATCCCCTGGGGCGACGACGGCAAGTTTGATCTTCTGCTGCTTGGCTCCGATGCTGGCATCGATCGTTGGAGCCGCCGCATGGATGTGATGATGCTCGTAGAGGTCGACGTCGCGACCGGACGTGTTGCCATGTTTGGCTTCCCGCGCAATATGGTGAATGTCCCGCTCCCCCCAGGCGCGGCGCGAAACGCCAGTCCATGTGGATGCTTCCAGAAGCTGCTCAACGAGGTCTACACGGATGCCACGTTCTACTACCCAGAGCTCTGGCCGGGTGAGGGAAGCGTGTCAGGGATCGCGGCAGTACGCGCGACAATCTCCGAACTCACGCAGCGTCCGATTGATTCCGTTCTGGTTGCCGACCTCTGGGGGGTCATCAAGGTAGTTGATGCCATGGGAGGAGTCGAGATGAACGTCACCGAACCGGTGTACGACAAGAACTACCCGGATCCAATCCTCGGCTCGATTCTGCTGAAAATCGACGCCGGTCAGCAACGGTTCGATGGGAGACTCGCCCTTGCCTACGCTCGGAGTCGACATCAAGACTCAGACTACGGGCGCATGCAACGGCAGCAGGCGCTCCTGCTCGCGATACGCGATCAACTGGGAGCGGGAGTGATCCTCAATGCCCCTGCCCTTGCGACGGCTGCAAAGGGGTATGTGTGGACAGATCTACCTCGGGCATCGCTGCCGAACCTGGTCGACCTCTTCTCCCGAGCCGGAAACGCTCCGGTTCGCCTAGTTCGATTCGCACCGAACTCATTCCCGGCGTATCAGAGCCCGGCTTCGATCGCCAAGATTCGGCGGATCATAGCTGGTGCATTTCCTGAAATCAGCTTGCCGTCGCCAAGCACCGTCGCGACACCACCGCCGAGCGCGCCAGAGAACACGAGTCCATAGGGGGAAAGAGTTCGCCCGAGAGGCCATCCGATGGTGGGGGCGACGCTTGCACGCCGGTTCCCCTCCGCTGTGAGATCGGATCGAGTCGCTCCAGCCGTAAAGCCGAGCTCCCAGGTGACCCTCCGCTCCGCCGCTGCGAGTTGCCCCGCGCTTTGGTGGTCATTCACCAGCACCGTCAGTTGCCTGCCGGTTCGATCCCGTCATCGCCACAGTTCGTGCCGCCTGGCCGATTGCTCGGTCGGCGGGTTCACCGCTGGCCCCTTCGGGCTACGAGAAGCATCGCGGTAGGCGCACCACTATAGAAGGCACTTATCAACGAAGTAGCGTCAAGCGCTGCGAGAGTTTTCCACGGATCTGGCCCGCGTGGCGCTGGTTGTGGAAAAGTGCGCGGTTACTCGTCGGCGGCGCCCGTATTGGCGCGAATCACCTCAACGATCGACGAATCGGCGAGTGTGGTGACGTCGCCGAGATTGCGCCCCTCGGCAATGTCGCGCAGCAGGCGCCGCATGATCTTCCCGGAGCGGGTCTTCGGAAGCTCCGGCACGAATTCGAGGTGCTTCGGCTTGGCGATCGCGCCGATGCTCTTCCCTACATGGCCGCGTAGCTCCTCAAGGAGGGCTGGCGTTGGGTCAACCCCCTTCTTGAGGATCACGAAGCCAACGATCGCCTGGCCGGTGAGCGGGTCGCTCTTCCCCACCACCGCCGCCTCGGCGACAGAGTGATGGTCAACGAGTGCGGACTCAACCTCAATGGTGCTGATCCGGTGCGCCGAAACGTTCATCACGTCGTCGACCCGGCCAAGGAGCCAGTAGTAGCCTTCGGCATCGCGGCGGGCGCCATCACCCGCGAAGTACGAGCCGGGGAAGCGGCTCCAGTACGTCTCCTTGAAGCGCTCTGGGTCGCCCCAGATGCCACGCAGCATCGATGGCCACGGCTTGGTGAGAGTCAGGTAGCCGCCCGAGCCGAGCGGCACGCTCGCCCCGGAATCGTCGACTACGTCGGCCGAGATGCCAGGGAGCGGGAAGGTTGCTGAGCCAGGCTTCGTCGTGGTGACGCCAGGGAGCGGACTGATCAGGATCGAGCCGGTCTCCGTCTGCCACCAGGTGTCCACGACTGGGGTGCGGCTGCCGCCGATGAGTTCGCGGTACCAGAGCCACGCCTCCGGATTGATCGGCTCCCCGACAGAGCCGAGGAGTCGCAACGATGTGAGGTCGTGCCTCTTGGGATGTTCATCGCCCTGTCGCATGAAGGCGCGAATCGCCGTTGGGGCGCAGTAGAGAATCGTGACCTTCAGCTCTTCAACGATGGACCACCAGCGATCCCAGGCTGGCGTGTCGGGCGTCCCCTCGTACATCACTTGGGTTGCGCCGTTGCTCAGCGGTCCGTACACGATGTAGCTGTGGCCGGTCACCCAGCCAACATCGGCGGCGCACCAGTAGACATCGTCCGGCTTGATGTCGAAGACGGCACGATGCGTGAACGTGGTGCCGAGCAGGTAACCCGCGCTTGTGTGCATGATCCCCTTCGGCTTTGCCGTGGTGCCACTCGTGTAGAGCAGATAGAGCAGCTGCTCGGCAGGCATCGGATCGGCCGGGCACTCGGCAGCCTGACCTGGGACGAACTCGTGCCACCAATGATCGCGGCCGCCCTGCATTGCGGTCGTACCAGCGGTGCCCGGTTGACGCCGCTGGTAGACCAAGACGCCCGTGATGGAGGGGGTGCCCTTGAGCGCCTCATCGGCGATCGGCTTTAGTTCGAAGAAGTTCCCCTTGCGATACCCGCCGTCGGCGGTGATCAGCACCTTTGCCGCTGCATCATTGATGCGATCGGCGAGCGCGTTGGCGGGGAAGCCACTAAAGACCACGCTGTGTGCTGCTCCCAAGCGGGCGCAGGCGAGCATGGCAATTGCCACTTCAGGGACCATCGGCATGTAGATGGCGACGCGGTCGCCCTTGCTGACGCCAAGCGCCTTCAGTGCATTGGCCGTCTTCTGCACCTCGCGTAACAGGTCGTTGTAGGTCACCGTGCGACGGTCGCCTGGCTCGCCGATCCAGTGGAAGGCAACCTTATCGCCACGACCGGCGGCAACGTGGCGGTCTACGCAGTTTTCCGACACGTTGAGCTCACCGTCATCGAACCACTTTGCAAATGGGAGCTCCCACTCCAGCGTTTTCGTGAAGGGCTTCCGCCAGGTGAGGAGCTCGCGTGCCTGCTCGGCCCAGAAGGCAACAGGGTCGACGCTAGCACGCTCATAAAGCTCTGTGCGCGCATTTGCCGCCGCAGCGGTGGCCGCGTCGGGTGGGAAGGAGAGCCCTTCAGCTTGGAAAGTCTCAATCCCGTGCTGCTCTGGCGTGTCACCCACTAGCCGGTGGCCTCGTCGTCGTCGGCTACCTCGCGCTCCTGCTCCTCGACATCGCTGTCCTTGAGGTGCGGCACGATGCCGGCGCGGCGCTGGCTGCCGCTCCAGCCCAACTTGGTGCTGATCTGCTGTGCGGCATCGCGTGCCGCAGTCACGAGTGCAGGGAGCGTTCCAGGAGTCACACGCGTTGCGGCTCCCCACACCACGACGGTGGCGATAACGGTGCCGCGCGCATCACAGATCGGCACAGCGGCGGCGGTGATCCGGTCGTCCCACTCGCCGATCGCCACGGCGTAGCCGCGGCGGCGAATGGTGGCGAGCTCTTCGAGGAGGGCGCGCGGGTCGATAATGGTGCGCGGTGTATAGCGAACCAAACCGCGTCGAGCGATCGAGAGAACGGTGCGCTCTGGGAGTGAGGCGAGCAGCACCTTCCCTGAGGCGATGGCGTGCATGGCGAGTGGCCGCCCAGTGATGTCGGGCATCGGCGTGAGGTTTGGTCCGTCGATCTGACAGATCGCTACCGCTGCGGCGACGCCGTCAAAGACTTCGAGGCTGACAGTTTCGTGGGTCACCTTGGCGAGCGCCTCCATCTCAGGGAGGGCGATCGCGCGCAGGTCAAGGGTGCGTTCCGCGGATTGCGCGAGGCGAATAATGCCAACGCCGAGACGGAAGTGCCCGCTATCGCGATCCTGTTCTACTAGGCCGCGGCGCTCGAGGGTGGAGAGGAGCCGGCTCACCGTTGACTTATGTAGATCAAGGGAGTGGGAGAGATCGGTGACCGACGCGGAACCATCGGCGTCAGAGAGGCAGACCAAGAGCGCGGCGGCGCGATCGACGGAGCGAACGGCAGCGTCATCTGCGCCATGCGCGTGCGCTCCCCCGACCTGGTCGGGTAACTCATCGGGGTCCCGTGACGCGCCACTGCGCGTCTGTTCATTGGTCATTGGCAGGTGCTCCTCCCTAGGTGGCGGATGATCCGCCCGCAGCGCGCTCTCGTCAATGGGAGGCCCTATTCGTGCTCAGCGCGCCGCGCGGGGTACCTCTAAGATGGTAGCAATAGGGGGCGCTGCCTCCATAGTGAGTACCGGGGGGGTCCCATGGCGCAGGGGGGTCGAACGGCGATCATCGTGGGCAGCGGCTTCGGCGGCCTCTCCACGGCGATCCGCCTACTCTCCGACGGCTGGCAGGTCACCATTTTGGAGGCCCGACCCGAGATTGGCGGCCGCGCCTCGCGCATCCAGGAGGGTGGCTACACCTTCGACACCGGCCCGTCGCTCATCACCATGCCGTGGCTCTTCGAAGAGGTCTACGCCGCAGCCGGCGAGAAGATGTCAGACCACGTCACGCTGCGACAACTGCAGCCGGGTTATCGCATCTTCTGGACGGGCGAGGATCGCCACTTTGACTTTGGTAGCGACCGCGAGCAGCTCCTCGCCGAGATGCGCAAGTTCTCGAACCACGACGCTGATCAGCTCGAGGCGTTCCTGGCCGCATCGGGTGCGATCCACCACGAGGGGATCCTCGTCTCCGGCCGCCAGAACTTCTTGAAGCTGAAGGACTTCATCAAACTCCTCCCGACCATGGCGCGACTGGATGCCATCCGCTACCTCGAGGGATGGGTTGGCAAGTTCTTCAAGGAGCCGCATGTGCAGCAGGCGTTCGGTTTCCACTCGCTCTTCATCGGTGGCGATCCGTCGCGCGTTCCCGCCATCTATTCGGCGCTCGCTTATCTGCAGATCGCCGATGGCATCTGGTATACCGAGGGCGGCGTCTACAGCATCATTGAATCGTTCGGCAAGATCATTGCCAAGATGGGCGGCGTGATACGCACCAACAGCAAGGTGGATCAGATCTTGCACCGCAATGGGCGCGCCACTGGGGTTCGCACCGCCGATGGCGAGGTACACAACGCCGACCTTGTCATCTATAACGGCGATGTGACGGCGCGTGATGCGCTTCTGCCAGATGCACCTGATGCCTTCCCATGGCGCCTCCGCCCACTGCGCACCACCATGTCGGCACACATGCTCTACCTGGGCACCAATAGGAAGCACGAGAAGCTCTTGCATCACACGCTGGTCGTGGGCGACGATTACCACGGCTTCATTAAGGACGTCACCCGCGACCGACGGATGCCGCGCAGCAACGCCGTCTACATCCATGCGCCATCGCGCACCGAGCCCGAGATGGCGCCGCCAGGTGGCGACTCCATTGCGATCCTCCTCCCCGTGCCGAACCTGGCATCTGGCGATGACTGGAGCGAAGCGGCTCCACGCATGCGCGATCGCACCTTGGAGTGGTTGGAGAACTGGGGCCTCCCTGGGCTCCGCGATTCGATCGTCGTCGAACGCTCGTGGACGCCGCTCACCTTCCGTGATGAGCTCCTTGCGCCCGACGGGAATGCCTTTGCCGTAGAACCTTCGCTGCAGCAGTCGGCCTATTTCCGTCAGCCGAATCGTGATCGCACGATTGCTGGCCTCTACTACGTTGGTGGCGGCACGCACCCAGGCGCGGGGATGCCAGGGGCCCTCCTCACCTCGCAGGTGACGCAAGATCTCATTCGCGGCGACTACCCGGCCCCATTCACCTCGCGTGCAACGGGCCCAACCGGAAATCTCGTCCGCCCGTAACGGCATGACGCCGCAACGCGACCCGCGCGTGGAGGAGCTCCTCCCAGAGGCGCACGCAACGATCAATCGGGTAGCGCGCAGCTTTGCCCTTGCAGCACGTTTTCTGCCAGGAGAGGTTCGGGACGACATCAACCTGCTCTATCTGGCGCTGCGTCGACTTGACGATCTGATCGACCTGGAGGCGCCCGGTGGTTCGGTGCAGCGCGCCGACGCGGTGCGACGACTGGCGGCCATCCGCACCTGGCTGAGTACCGGAGTGATCGGAACCGGCGGCGGTGATGAGTTGGCGATCTTCGTCGACCTCCAGCGTCGCACTCCAACTCTGCCGATCGATGCTGTCGGCGCCTTCCTCGACGGTATGGAACGCGACCTCGCTGGCCCCGTCATGGAGCGTGATGCCGATCTTGATCTCTACTGCTATCAGGTTGCGGGGACGGTGGGTCGCCTCATGGCGGCGGTCCTCGGCGTGCGCGACGGCGAAGATGAGCCGGCAGATCGCGCCGCCCGCGCCCTCGGTGCGGCGATGCAGCGCACGAACATCTTGCGTGACATCGATGAGGACCTTGCAAACGGGCGCATCTATCTGCCAGCGGGCGCCCTACAGCGCGCTGGCCTCGACCCAGCCGCAAGCAGCGGCCCCACCTCGCTGCGTGATGGCGATCGTCGCGCCCTCGTCGCCGCTGAGATTGCCCGCGCCGATGCAGACTACGAGCTTGGCGCTGCGGGGATCCGCCACCTGAAGAGCGGCGGTCGCTCCATTCGCGTAGCGGCGAACCTCTATCGCGAGATCCTCCGGCAAATCGAGCGCGATGGGTTCAGCGTGCCACGACCGCATCGACCGGTGGTGGGGCGAGCCCGCAAACTGCTCGTCCTTGTCCGCGCCTTCGGCGGAGGTGCCTAGACCAGACCCGCGGCGCTAGCGAGCAGGCTCAGGCCGAAGAGGGCGAAGAAGAGCGCCGCGAAATATTTGATCGTTTGTGGTGAGACGCGCGATGCCAGCGCCGTTCCCGCGGCGATTGCCAGAAGGTCTGCAGCGGCCATCCCCGCCGAGGAACCCAGCCACGCCCCGATCGGCTCATGGGTTGCACCCATGGCCATGGTTTGCACCATGGTCTTATCACCAAATTCTGAGAGGAGAAAGGTGATGGTGATCGTCAGAAGCACCCAACGGCCCCCCGATTCGGTGCGATTGCGCTCCTCGTCACTGAGCGAATCGCCGCGGAGTGTCCATGCAGCAAAGCCCAGGTTCGCGACACCGGCAACGATCTTGGTGACGTTCGGGTCAAGGTGGCCCGCCGCAAAGGTTCCGACGAGCACCCAGAGTGCGTGGCCGCCAAATGTGGCGATCAGGATGCCGACCACGACGGTACGCGTACGATAGCGGGCGGCCAGCGCCATGGCCATGAGCTGACTCTTGTCGCCAAACTCCGCGAGGAAGAGCACGACCGTAGAGATCGCAAATGCGTTGAGCGTGGTCTCTCCCACGGCTGCTAGTGCGCGCGGGCGTAGCGAGCGAGGAGCGAGAGTGACACGACAACGATCGCCGTTCCAACCAGCTGCACGGGGGTCGTAACGTCATGCAAGAAGATCACACCGCCAATGAGCGCCACGACCGGCACGAGGGTGCTGAACTGGCTCACCGTTGTCGTTGGGATTCGTCGAGTCGCTTCGAGGTACAAGATGAAGGGTGCGGCACCGCCGAAGATTCCGGTGGAGACGGAGACGGCCCACTGCATCTCGGTCGTTGGAAGCTGAAGGTCGCCGTTGAACAACGTAACGCGCACGATCAACAATGCGAGCGAGGCGAGCGCCGCCACCAGTAGTTGCGTTGCAACGAGCGGCAGCACCGGTACGGTGCGCACGAGCTTCGACGAGAGGAGCACATATGCGGCACCACAGAAGAGGCCGAGGATGGCGAAGATGATCCCCTCCGGTTGCAAGGTGCCCGCTACTCCGGCGCCGCCGACTACGAGGCTCACGCCAATGATCGAGACCACCATCAGGATTGCGGCGCGGCGGGTTACCCTCTCCCCGAGGTAGGGGGCCGCAAGCAGGGCGATGAGTACCGGATTCAGCGACGAGACGAGCGCAACAAAGGCACCGCTCGAGAAGATGATGCCAACGTTTCCGAGCGTGTACGCACCCCAAGGCTCAATCAGCCCAGTTGAGGAGGCGCGGAGCAGCCCTGCGTGTCGGAAACCGCCCAGTTCGCCGCGAACCGCACCGAGTGCAAGGAGCGCGAGGAAGCCAATGCCGAGTTCAATGACCAGGAACGTGTCGTTCCCCACCCCCGCCGAAAGGACGTAATCCGACGTCGTCGACCCGAAGCCCCATGCGAGTGAGGCGCCGATCGCGGCGAGGATGCCGACCGTTCGCCGAGAGGTTCCGCGAGCCGCGCCCGCGGTCCCCCCAGCAATACTCATGCCTTCGGCTTGACCCAGTTCGGCATCTCGGCCTCAAAGACCGGGAGCGGAATCTGTCCGTGACCGATAGCGTGGTCGTGGAACGACTTGATGTCGAACTTGTCACCATCGCGCTTCTCGATCGCAGCACGCGTGCGCTGAATGGCACGCTGCCCAACCTTGTAGCAGAGCGCCTGCGCTGGCCAAGCGATGTAGCGATCGGTCTCGATCTCGGCGTCGGTTCGTGGCAGCCCAACGGACTCCATGAATGCAACACCCTTATCGCGGTCCCAGCCGAAGGCGTGGAGGCCGGTGTCAACGACGAGTCGCGCCGCACGATGCGCCTGACCCTGAAGCATGCCGAAGCGCTCCATCTCGTTGCGATAGAGGCCGAGCTCATCGGCGAGTCGCTCCGAGTAGAGGCCCCAACCCTCAACGTAGGCGTTCCCCGCAAGGTGCGAGGCGTGCTTGCGCAGGTCTGGCAAGAACTCCAACTCCATCTCCAGTGCGATCTGGAAGTGGTGGCCCGGAATGGCCTCGTGATACGTGGTTGGTGCAAGGGCGTGCAAGAAGCGTGACGGCAGGTCGTAGCCGTTCACGTAGTACGTCCCCGGGCGCGAACCGTCAGCCGCAGGGCTGAAGTAGTACGCCGCTGGTGCGTCCTTCTCCTTGAAGTCTTCAACCGCCTTCACATCGCAGCCAGCCTTCGGGAATCGCCCGAAGACCTTGCCTGCTTCGGCATAGCCACGCTCAATGTCTTCCTTGATACGAACGATGAGCGCCTCTTTCGACGCCGCGACGTTCGTTGGATCGCTCTCGGCCGCATCGCGCAGCTTCTCAATGGAGCCACCGAAGCCAAGCTTCGTCGAGATGACCTTCATCTCCTCCTGAATATCAGCCCACTCCTGGAGTCCGATCTCGTGGAGCTCCTTCGGATCAAGCTGCAGGCCGGTCCAGCCGCGGATCGCCACCTTGTAGAGCTCGGCGCCGTTCGGTGCGGAGCAGAGGCCTGGCACCTCACGCGCCTTGGTGCGGTAGCTCCCGCTGACCGCCTCGTAGTAGCGCTTGATCTGCGGGTCGACATACTCGGCAACGATCTTCTCGAGCTCGGCTCGCTCAGCGTCACCGGCAACATTCGCGGCAGTCACGATCGGTGACTGCGCAGTCGGGATCGCCATCAAGCCTTCGAGCTGAGCGATCAGTCGCTCCGTTGAGATCTTGGAGGCGACGAGGCCGCGCTTCTCCGCCTCATGCACGCGCGCGATCGCTTCGTCCATGAACTTCGGGAAGGCCTTGAGTCGGCTCACCAGCTTGGCGAACTTCTCAGGGGTCTTCGCATCCTGGAAGGAGACGATCTGCGGCAGGAGTGTCTGCACCCCGTCCATGTGGTCGACCGAAGAGAGGAGGTCCATGCGGTGATCGTCCTTCTCAATGGCGATTGAGCCGCCGACCGCGATCAGGTCGCGCGTGATCTTCCACTCGATGTCGAGCCCCTCGTCGCCAATGGCCTTCGCCGCCTTCGAATACTTCTCCCACATGGCGCGGTCGCGCAGGCGCGAAGCGTCCGAGGTGTCATCAAGGGCGCCGTCGTTGACCTCGATGCCGAGGAAGGTCCCCCAGATTGGAGAGTGCGAGAGCATCTCCTTCCAGAGGTCGTCGGCTAGGGTCTTGACCGCCTGGTCGTTCGCTGAGAGTGGCTTCGACACGATTGGACTCCTCCCGGACGGACCGGAACTCTGGCTCACTCGGTCGGTGAGCGTGGCGCTCAGGATAGGGTGTCTGGCGGCTCCACGGGGGCGCTGTCGCCCGCTCCCCAGCCGAGCGAGGTGAGGTCCAGCTGTGCGGCGTGTCGCTGCGGCGGTTCGGCCCCGAGATGCCCCTCAAGGTCGGCGAGACGTGGTGCCTCGAGGCGCGCCAGGGCGGCCACGCGATCGGCGGCGAGGAGGTGCCAGTTCCCCGCCTCCCAGGCGGCGGCGAGACGCTCATCGCCCGCTAAGCGGAGCTGCAGGAGCGGCACCAGTGCTGGCGCCAGCACAAGGAGACGAACCACTTCGCGATCGCCAGCGATCTGCGCGTGACGCCGCAAGAGCAGATCGCCAATGGGGAGCGGTCCGGTGATCACCTCGCAGAGCAAGACGACGCGCCCGCGCGCATAGAGCACAGCGTCAATCGCATCGTAGGCGTCCCGATCGGAGCGGGTCCGCAAGGGCGGCGAAGAGTCAATCGGATCAACCGTGGCGCGCGCACCAAGCGTCCGTGCGCCAACGACTTGCGTGGCCAGGGCGGGGGCGACCGCGGCATAGAGACCCATGCGAGGACCGAGTTCGAGGAGTCCTGCAACGATGGCGAGGCGTTCACGTTCAAGATCGGCGCGTGATGCACGCGCCGAACGCATGCCATCTGTCACCTCTGTGTACGCATCCAACATCGCGCTGCGTAGCTCTGGGCTCAACCCGATCGGATCGGCATCAAGCGCAACGAGCGCGTCATCAATTCCGACGCCTGACTCCAACGCATCAACCAGGGAGAGGGCGACTGCATCGGCACGATCCGCGGCGGGGGTGGCTAGTCGCTCTCGCTCGGCCCGGCCCTCCACAAAGATGCGCCCGTCAGCCAACGCGATAAGTTGGTCAAATGATCCCGCGGGTCGAAGATTCGGATGAAGATCGGCAACGTTGCGCAGCTCTTGAGCGAGTGCTGCCGCATCGAGAAGCTCTCCTGAGGCATGCGCTGCACGAGCGCGCGCTGCGGCATAGGCCGGCAGGATTTGTCGCGGCGTTACGGGCTCGCCATGCGCGACCACGAGGTCACTGATGAGCGCGAGCTGACTCCGCGCCTGCGGGCCCCGCATCGGTGGCGCACCCAACTGCACTGTCACGGTAAGCCCAGGACTCCGGTCGTCGTCAAGTCGCCGGGTGACGCTTCCCGCAGCCCCCGCGAGACTGATCGCCGTCAAGACACCGGCGATCTGCTCTGGGTGCTCCTCCAGCTCAATGACCAGGAGTGGGTCGCGGTGCATGAGTGGATTCATTGCAACAAGGAGTCGGGCCAGTGCGGCGGCGATCGTTACCGCATCGTTCGATTGGAGTGCAACAAGCAGTGGGTCGGGCGCACCCTGTTCACCGGCCCAACGGGCCGCAATCGCACGATCAACCAGTTCGTCGGCACTGCCGCCTACGGTGATGCGCAGCAGCGCCACACGAATTGCAGGGGTGCGTGTGATGAGTGTTGCCAGGGAGGTCCGTGCAGCAGCTCCGCCGCGCACGACGATGGTGCCGCCCCCCGCAAAGGTGAGCGCCGAGAGATCACTGCTCATGGTGAGCTGTGGCGGCACGGGTTGAGAGGTCAAATACATGCGTCGACGGGCGTCAATGGCATCGAGAAGCGCCTGCCACGGTGCGACCTCCCACCAGGCCCGCCCCGCTCGTTGCGGTCGAGCCATCGCCACTGCCGCCTCAGTCACCGTGAGGCGCAGCGCCCCGAGCATTGCCGCACCCTCGGTCGAGCGCTCAAGGGCGCCGCTCAACGCATCGAGCGAGCGCAGCTGCCGCGTGCTCCAACGCGCCGCGGCACCGTCAATGGCGCCCGCGAAGCGGGCGTCGACGCGGGCGCGAAGAGCAGCCTCAAGATGCCCGGCAGTTGCGACCTCGCTCGGGAGCAGGGTTGCGGCATCTCCACCGCGTCGCCCCAGGGCACGGCAGGCAGCACAGGTGGCACGTCGTGCGGTGGGTTGCCCCTGCTCGCGGTCGGCATCGAGCGGATCGTCCCAGCGCCAGGCGGCGACTCGCACCACCTGCCCGCAGGCAGCACAACTGCTCTGCCATCCGGTGTCAAGCGCCTCGGAGACTGAGGCGAGAAGTTCCGCGGCAGCTGCCTCATATGCACGCACCGTCGGGGGGCGAAGCTCCGAGGCGATCGACCACTCGTCTACCGCGTCACGCGCGTGCAGGAGACTGCGCACCGCGCGTCGCACGCTCGCCAGCGCCAAGGCGCCACTCCGTGCGGTGAGGTCAACCGTGAGCTGATCCCGGACTGGCGCAGCGGCACTCGATGCGGTGGGCGCAAGTGCGGCGGAGAGTCGGGCGGCACTCCTGTCCACGTGAACGCCCTCTCCCTACCTGTGACTAATCGTCGTTGCTGCCAGCCTCTTCACTCTCGGGAAGGAACGCATCGTCAGAGGTCTTCTCTGGCGGCTCAACGCTCGGTCGCTCGGCGATCGGCGTCTCCTCTTCGTACGTATCCTCATCATCGTCGCCGAAGCCCTCGTCATCACGGAAGAACGAGCCCTTCGTATAGGGTCGCTCGTCACTGGTGCGCGTGGCTGTTGGGAACGAGACCTTGCCGACATTGCCAGCGCTGACATGCTCTTCGCGAATGATGATGCGAATGTCGCCGCCACTGATCGAGGTGATCCCCGACGTGTAGCTGTTGCCATCGCCGATCAACTTGACGAGTCGCGCCGCGATGCGCGGCTCGACGCGGCCAATCTGCACACCGTTCGCCTTGGCGATCAGCCGATTGCCGAGGACGACTAGCTCGACGGAGTCACCAGGGTTGACCTGTGCGAGGGTTCCAGCGTCGGTGACATGCGTGAGGGCCGCGAAGCCTGTCGTGCCCGCCTCTTGGATGAAGATGCCGGCGGGCGTTGTTGCCCCCTCGGTGCTCGCGGTGGTCTTCTTGCCGACCTGCTTGATCAAGCCCTTCAGGCGCTCTAGGTTGCGCTCGGCGATGCGATTGAGCGGATCAAGGGCGAGGGTGGCCTGATACTCCTTCTTGGAGCCAGCAAGGTCGCCCTGCTCCCAGAGGCATTTGGCGAGTCGGTTCTGCGCCTCGACGCGCTCCTCAACCTTAATGGTGTCACCCAGCGCGAGGATCGCGGTGTTCGCCTCGCTTGCATCCTTCCAGCGTCCCTCTGAGGCCGCCTTCAGCGCGATGTCAGCCTGCTCCTTGGCGGTGCGGCTCGGCTTCTGGGTGGTTGGGGTCTCGTTGGCGAGGGTCACGGGCTCCTCCTCAATAAAGCGCATGCGGGTTGATGCCCCCCGCTCTGCTGTTGCGGAAGGATAGCCGATCGCTAGCGACCGACCCCGATCCAGAGGAGGGCGACCCCCGTGGCGAGCGTGAGCGCAAGGATTTCAAAGACGAGGCGTGGGTCGCGGCGCTCCCCCTCTGGGGTTGCTGCCCAGATCTCCCGGGCATAGAAGAGGACCGCCAGGCCAGCTGGCCCAGCCAGCCGCGCAACACCAACGGTGGCAAAGAGGATGGAGGCGGCACCGTTGAGGGCCGCAGCGCCGAGGGCGTCGCGCGCGATCGCGGAGGTCCGCTCCCGACGAACGCTCGACATTCCTGCAGCGAGGAGGGCCGCGACCGCGGCGCTGCCGAGGCCAACGGCGAGGATGGCGAGTGGCCCAACGGGATCTGGGCGCGCCGAAGGGGTGCTCGGAAGCGACACGATCCCTGGAACTAGGGCAGAGATGCCGATGGATGCGGCGAAGAGGACGAGGGTAAAGACCGCCAAGCTGGCAACACGATCACGGTGCAGTGCGCCGCTGCCGCTGCGGCGGAGGCGCAGCTCCCACTCCACGACGGCGCGCAAGATGCCGATCCCTGCGGTGATCGCGATCACTGCGCCGATCCCGGTTGGGACGAGCCGGACCACTCCAGCGGTGGCCAGGGCGATCAGGCCGCCAAGCATTACCTCCGCGCCGATTGGCAGGTCACGAACCTCAGCGCGGCGCACGGCGTTCACCCCAACCGCACCCAGCAGGGCGGCGGCGGCGCCAGCCAAGACCGTCCCCGGGCCGGTTGCAAAATGGGCAACACCTGCGGCAACACCAACGGCAACGATGGTCTCCGCCCATGGGCGCGTGACCTCAACCTCGCCAAACTCGGCCGCCGTATCCGTCAGGGCCGCCAAGCGTGCGGCGGCGAGGGAGCGAGCGTCACGGCGGGTCGATCTTGATTGAGACATCTAGTCAAGGGTAGCGCGAGCGAGGGCTCCCGCGTAGACTCCTCGTGACCGCAGGAGCCGGCGCACAGTATTGGAGGGCAGCATGCTCCACCTCTCACGATTGATCGGGCGACCCGTTCGCGACAGCAGCGCCGACGCGATCGGTGTCATTGATGACCTGATCGCGGCGGTAGGCACCAGCCATCCCCCCATTACGGGGCTCGTGGTCCGAACTGGGCGTCGCCGTATCTACCTCGGCTGGAGCAGCGTTGAGCGCATGGACGCCGCTGGCGCCACGATCTCGGCAACCCGCGTCAATATCAGCCGCTTCCGACGTCGCGAAGACGAAATCCTTCTGAAGGGTGACCTGCTCGACAAGCAGATCGTTGATATCGACGGCCGTAAGGTGGTGCGCGCCAACGACGTCATCCTCGACTTCGTCGAAGGGGCGATGCGCCTTGTCGCCGTCGACGTGGGCACTGCAGGGCTCTTACGCCGGCTCGGACTGCCAGATAGCTGGGTCAATCGCCTCTCAGGTGAGCAGTCGCGCGTCGCCTCGTACATCGACTGGGAGGATGTCGATCCGCTCGGCTCCACCATTGCCAGCGTGCGGCTGCGGGTTCCGCACGCGGGTCTCTCTGAGCTGCACCCGGCGGACCTCGCGACGATCGTGGACCAGCTCACGCCGCGAGATCGCGCCGACATCTTCAATACCCTTGATGAAGAGGTCGCCGCAGAGGCGCTCGAAGAGTTGGAGCCTGAGACGCGTACCGATCTGCTTGAAGATCTTGAGCCAGAGCGCGCCGCTGACCTGTTGGAGGAGATGAGCCCCGACGAAGCGGCCGACGCCGTCGCCGAACTCTCACCACTCAGCCGCAAGGAGATCTTGCGCCTGATGACGAAGGAAGAGCGTGACGATGTTCAGGAGCTGCTGGCGCACCCCGAGAAGAGCGCGGGCGGGTTGATGACCACGGAGCATGTGGCGTTGCGTCCGCAGGCGACCGCCGCAGAGGCGCTTGCCGCAATTCGCCGTCATGAGCCCGACGCCGAGGTTGCCTTTGCGGTGTATGTCGTTGATGGTCGTCGCCGCCTGCTCGGTGAGGTGACGCTGCGCGACCTAGTACTCGCCGCACCAACTGCAACCGTTGGCGAGTTAATGGAGGACGAACCAGTCGCCGTGGAGCTCCTCGCTCACTCCGATGAGGTTGCGCGCGTCGTCACTCGATACGGGCTCGTCGCCGTCCCCGTGGTGGATGCGTCACACCGGCTCATGGGGGTCATCACGGTGAGCGATGCCCTGTGGGATGTCCTCCCCGAAGAGTGGCGCCGTGAGATGCCACGCCGCCTCCATGCAGATAGCCTCGCCGCAGCTGGCCCGCAAGAGCTCCCCGCACGCACGACCGCAAAGCGTGGTGCCAAATCGACGGTGAAGTCGCGGAAGGCAGCGCCACGCAAGAGGGGCGCGGCGAAGCGTGCCTGAGTTTCGGGTGCGTGAACTCTTTCGTCGTCGGCGCGGCGCATTTGCCTTCCTCGCGGTTGTTGGCCCGGGCCTGATCGCCGGCGTGGCGGGGAATGATGCTGGCGGCATCACCACCTACGCGACCCTCGGCTCGCAGACTGGCCTTCGCTTCTTGTGGATTCTCCCCCTCACGGCGCTGCTACTCGCTCTCGTGCAAGAGTCGGTGGCACGCCTCGGCGTTGTAACGGGGCAAGGGCTCTCCGACCTGATCCGCGAACGATTCGGCGTGCGTTGGGCACTCTTCGCCATGGTGGTGCTCCTGCTGGCAAACCTGGCAAACACCGTCGCGAACGTTGCCGGTGCCGCATCGGCAATGGCGATCTTCAACGTACCGATCCTGCTCACTGCACCACTCGCCGCACTGATCGTGTGGCTGCTCGTGGTGTACGGCACCTATCGCAGCGTCGAGCGCATCTTCTTGGCGCTCACCGCCGTCTTCTTGGCCTACATCGCCGCCGCACTCTTGGCGAATCCGAACTGGGCTACCGTTGCCGCATCGCTCACCACGCCGAACCTTGGTGGCGTCTCGGGGGCGGAGATGCTCCTCCTCGTGGCGGTCGTTGGTACAACCGTGACGCCATACATGCAGTTCTACCTGCAGTCCGCGGTAGCCGAGAAGGGGATCGGCGTCGAAGCGCTTGGTGCAGCGCGCGCCGACGCGATCCTCGGATCAATTTGGACGAACTTCATCGCCGCCTGCGTGGTGATTGCGACCGCGGTTGCGCTCGGATCCCTCGGCAAGCCGATCGCCTCCGCCGCGGAGGCGGCGGTGGCCCTCGAACCGCTCGCCGGATCGTTCTCAAAGATCCTCTTTGGCGCTGGCCTCTTTGGAGCGAGCCTCTTGGCGATGGCGATCATGCCGCTGACCACCGCCTTCGCCCTCTCTGAGGCCTTCGGCTTCGAATCGGGGGTCGATAAGCGGCTGCGCGAGGCACCAATCTTCTACGGCATCTTCACCGCGATCTTGGCCATTGGCGCAATCGTGGTGATGCTCCCTGGGCTGAATCCGATCGGCGCGATCATCAGCAGCCAATACCTGCAAGGGCTCTTCCTGCCCATCGTGCTCGCCTTCATCGTGAAGCTCACGAGCAGCAAGTCGCTTCTTGGTGAGCACGTATCGCCGCGCTGGCTGCGGTTGGTGGGCTGGGGCTCCGTCGCAATCCTTGCGATCCTCAACGTTGGGATCGTGCTCGTCAACCTGATCGGTATCGCCGCCTAGGCGCAAGCGTCGCGTCGCGCAGATCCGCGCTACGGCGTGACTGGTGGGCCTTCGTTGAGGTGACCAGCAACTGGCCCAAAGTATTGGGCGAGCCAGGTCTTGGTACACGTTACCGTTGCGGCAAACTTTGCTGGCGTTGGCGAGAATCGCATGTTCCCTCCGGCAAGCACGCACTTATGCAGGCTGTCGGTCCCCCCAGACATCAAGAGCGACTTCCAACCACCTGCCGCATCGGGACCGATCGCGAGTGCGGGCTGTGCATGGGCAATCACGCCATAGATTGCCGCGACGTTGGCGCGCGTGATCGTGCCGCGCACCAGTGGTGGACCCTTGCGATACCAGCGCAGGTCCATGAGCGAGGCGAGTGTTGCGGCCTTGAATGGGCCATCAGCGCCCTGCTCTAGGAGTCGCAGGGTGATCCCCGCCACGATCCGCTGGTGCCGGAGTGCGCGTGGCCCAACGTCGTCGTAGTAGCGCGCGCGGCTAAAGCCGGTCCAGAGGTTCGTCGGCACCTTGAAGGCGCAGCTAATGTTTCCCGCTGCGCTCAGCGCCGTATCGAGCGGGCATGAGGCGTTGACGAAGTACGGACTCGTGCTGCGTACGCTCTTCGTGGTGGCGGGCTCCTTGCAATCGGCGTAACTCCAACCGTTGACCCTGCTCCCCGGATAATTATCAGCCTTGCCTGGGCGCAGATAGAGTAGGTCGCCATACACGGCATCCGATGAGAGCTCATGGTCGCCAAAGGAGGCGCCAGCACCCTTCGTCTTGCGGAGCGTGTTCTGACGACAGCTGGCGAAGCGGGTGCGATCGTCGAGGTGCACGATGGTGTCGGCAGGTGCGATGGAGTCGAGCATGGCGCCCATAAAGTCTGCGGTGCCGAAGGTGCTTAGCGTCCAGTCATCGATCTCAATGCCGAGCGCCCAAGAGAAGTTCTCGGCGACCATGCTCGCAGCGACGATGCTGCGCTCCCAGGCTCGCTTCTTATCCCACGATGCCTTCTGCGTTGCGTTCATGGTGGCGCGCACACACTGTTGGGCGCGCACGAAGAGGGCGTTGATCTTGTCGGTGAAGGTCTTGGAGCCAGCGCGGCAGAACCCCTTTGCGAGCGATGGTTTGAGTGGGAACCCATAGAGGTCGCGCGGAATGCTATAGGCGGCGGTTTGGCCACTGAATGAATCCACGGTGAGGAGCATCATCACGTCGGTGCGCTCGGAGCCGAGCTGGTCCTGGGGAACCTTTGCCGTTGCATCGTTCGCAGCCGACCAGGTCCAGTCCGGTGCACCAACGCTCCCCTGGGCACAGCGCTCCGCGGTCTTGTCCATCAGCGAGCCACCGCACCGCTTGTCGCTGCCGAGGAAGAGGAGCGTGTAGCGGCCGTCGGTACCGAGCACGTTCGTCGGCGTGGCGGCCACTGGGCTTGGCGGCGTACTGGCCCACACGAGGGTGACGGCGAAGATCGTCGCCAGCAGGGCGACCGCGAGTGCGTACGGGCGAGCGGTACGCGCCACTACATCATCACCAGGCCACCGTCGACGCCGAGCACCTGCCCGGTAACGTACGAGGCCTCGCGCGATGCAAGGTAGATCACCGCGGCGGCGATCTCGTGCGGCTCGCCGAAGCGGCCGAGCGGGGTGGCCGTCTTGACCCCCTCCTTGATTGCCTCAGGGAGATCGGCGGTGAGTTCGGTGACGATGAAGCCTGGCGCAACCGCGTTCACGGTGATGCCACGGCTGGCAACTTCGCGGGCGGTGGCCTTGGTGAGACCGATCATGCCAGCCTTCGCCGAGCTGTAGTTCGCCTGGCCGGCGTTCCCCGCCTGGCCCGAGACGCTCGTGATGTTCACGATGCGACCACTCTTGGCGCGCAGCATCTCCTTCACGGCGGCCTTGGTCATGTAGAAGGCGCCCGAAAGATTCGTGTCGATGACCTCGCGCCACTGCTCTGGCGTCATGCGCAAGATCAACGTGTCGCGAGTGATGCCGGCGTTATTCACGAGCAGGTCGACCTTGCCGAAGCTCTCCATTGCCTTGGCGACAACGGCGACGGCGCTGTCGGGATCGGCGGCGTCAGCCTGGAGCGCTACCGCCTTGCGACCCTTGGCGGTGATCTCGGCGACCACGGCGTCGGCAGCAGCAGTGTTCCCCTTATAGGTAATCAACACGTCGGCGCCAGCGTCGGCGAGGGCAACCGCAATGGCGCGACCGATGCCTCGGGCGCCTCCGGTCACGATCGCGGCGTATCCGTTGAGTTCAAACATGGAACCTCCTCTGTTGAGACTGTTGTCGCTAGTGTCGCGCTTAGCGGCCCTTTGCGTCTAGCAGTGCCTTAAGCGCCGCTGGCACCTCGGCAGCCTTCGCTCCCTCCTCGGGGC
Organism: Candidatus Limnocylindrus sp.; assembly: GCA_040397175.1. Lineage (GTDB taxonomy): Bacteria > Chloroflexota > Limnocylindria > Limnocylindrales > Limnocylindraceae > Limnocylindrus. The sequence continues at coordinate 97,373 of JBBAWM010000004.1, forward strand.
GCTTGATCTTGATCGTGCTCGGGTCAACCGCAGCGGCTCGCGCGCCGTGGGCTGGGTCTGCATCCCATCGCGTGACAAAGGCACCCGAGGTGTAGCCGCCGCCAAAGGCGACGGTGCAGAAAACGTCGCCCGGCTTCAGTCGGCCCGCAGCCACCGCCTCGGATAGCGCGATCGGGATGCTCGCGGCGGAGGTGTTCCCGTAGCGGTCGAGGTTGACGAAGATCTTCTCCATTGGATAGTCGATCGCCTTGGAGACGTGTTCGATGATGCGCAGGTTTGCCTGGTGTGGGATCACCAGATCCACCTCAGAAACGGTGAGGCCGGCGCGCTCAATCGCCGCCGTTGCGACCGCTGCCATGGTCCGCGTGGCGTAGATATACGTCTTCGCCCCATCCATCTTGATCAACGGATCCGCATCGGCGCCTGATCCTCCTGGGATCCAGAGTGCGAATGCACCTGATGGATCGGCGGAGAGTTCGAAGCTGAGCGTGCCAGGGCGCGTGGCGATGTTCTGATCCTCGCGCAGGTCGAGTGCGTCGAGCACGATCGCACCCGCACCGTCGCCAAACAGCACGCAGGTAGAGCGATCGCTCCAGTCAACAACGCGCGAGAGGGACTCCGCGCCAATCACCAAGGCGCGCTGACCGAGGCCGGCGGTGAGGAAGCCGTGAGCGACAGCGTAGGCGTAGGCGAATCCGGAGCAGGCGGCAGAGAGGTCAAAAGCGGCGGCGCGATGGCTGCCGATCGCCTCCTTGATCAGCACCGCGGTGCTTGGCATCGGGTGATCCGGTGTGAGGGTAGCCACAACGATCAGGTCAACGGAATCTGCCGAGACGCCAGCGACGGCGAGCGCGCGAGCGGCGGCGATTGCGCCCATGGAGGCGGTGGTCTCACCATCACCGGCGATGTGTCGTTCACGGATGCCGGTGCGCGTGCTGATCCATTCGTCACTCGTCTCTACGATCTGCTCAAGGTCGGCGTTGGTGAGGACTGCCTGCGGTACCTCGTGCCCCCAACCGACGATGTGGGTCGTGCGATTCGGCAGCGCCGCTAATCCGCTTTCGCCACCGATTCGTGTTGCGTCGCCGTCTGTCACCGGCCCGCTCATGCTGGCTCCACCTCGATGATCGGCGACTTCGCCTTCACGAGCAGCCCATCCTGGGCAATGATGCGCACAACCCGACCCGCCTTGTCGCTCTTGATCTCATTGAAGAGCTTCATCGCCTCGATGAGGCCGATCGGCTGGCCAACCGCCACGATCGAGCCGACGGAAATAAATGCTGGAGCACCCGGAGATGGGGCGGCGTAGAAGATGCCAGTAAGCGGCGCATTCACCACGGGGCCGCTCGGTGCTGCGGAACTCGCTGTCGCGGCGGGCGCTGGCTTTGTTCCCGTTGGGAGTGGCACCGACGCGACACTCGCTGTCGTCTGCGGCGCGGCTGCAGCCGCCACCACCACGTGGCTCCCCTGCACCGCACTCCGGCTGCGCACCACCACGCGCGTCCCACCCGCGGAGAGCTCCACTTCGGCGAGGCCACTCCCGTCGGCAACGACGGCGAGGCGGTCGATGATCTCAATCAGGGCGGCATCATCACTCGTCAGTGGTAGGTTCGCTGGCAGTCGTACACCGGCACGGCTCTCCCCCTTGCGTGGTCGCGGCGGCGTGTTCGGCACTGGAGCGACTGCGCCAACCGGCAGCGCGCTCTCGATAAGGCGTGACGGGTCTCGTGGCGCGAGCCGTTCGATCGCCGGGGTCGACGGCGGCGTCACCTCACTCAGTGGTGCAACCTCAGCTGCGTCGCCACGCGCGCGGCGCGCCGCATCACGCGCCGCCTCAAGGGCACGACGTGCCCCCTTCTGGAGTCGTACGCGACGCTTCTCGGGCATTAGCGACCCTCCCACTTCGCAAAGAGGAGTGCTGAGTTCTGCCCACCGAATCCGAAGGCGTTGACTAGCGCCAGGTTCACCTGCTGCGCAGCGGGGGCACCCGTAACAATGTTGAGGCCAGCCGTAGCTGGATCTGGTGCGGTGAGATTCAACGTTGGATGCACGCGGCCGTCGCGCATGGCGCAGATCGTGGCAATGGAGCCGAGGCCACCAGCGGCGCCAAGGGTGTGACCGATGGCGCCCTTGGTGGCGGTGACGCTGGCACGCGAACCCTCACCAAGGATCGTGCGAATCGCTTCAAGCTCCGCCTTGTCGCCCTCAGGGGTTGAGGTGGCATGCGCGTTGACGTGATCAATGTCGGCGCCAGTGCGACCCGCCTTCGCCAGCGCACGACGTGCTGCGCGAACAGCTCCAGAGCCGCCAGGGGCTGGCAGGGTGATGTGCAGTGCGTCGGCGGTGGCGCCATAGCCAACAAGTTCGGCAAGCGGGGTTGCACCGCGCGCGAGCGCTACATCGAGTCGCTCCAACAGCAGAATTCCAGCACCTTCGGCCATCACGAATCCATCGCGACCGCTATCGAACGGACGTGACGCGGCGGCGGGGTTGCCCCCCGTTGCTGAGGCCCCGCTGCGCGAAAGCGCACGCATATTGTTGAACCCAGCAATCACGACGGGGTGGAGCGCCGCCTCGGTGCCGCCCGCGAGTGCCACGGTGGCATCGCCGCGGCGAATCATCTCGTAGGCCTCACCAATCGCGTGACCGGCGGTGGCGCAGGCGCTCACAGCACCAAACGATGGCCCTTGCGCACCAACATGAATCGCCACTTCGCCCGAAGCCATATTGCCGATGGCGGCGGGGACCAAGAAGGGCGAGATGCGGCCGGCACCGCGTTCGGCGAAGACGGCGGCCTGCTCGAAAATCGTGGTGGCACCCCCCAAGCCCGATCCAATGATGGTGGCCACACCCTCCGACGACTCACCGGTGGCGAAGCGCGGCGGGAGCCCCGCGGAGGCGAGTGCCTCTGCGGCAGCGGCGATGGCGAAGTGCGTGAAACGATCGAGTCGCTTGATCTGCTTCGGCTCAAGCACGTCCGACGGATCGAAGTCGATCGCCTGTCCGCCGAAGTCGACCTCTTGGCCGGTCAGGTCGAGCCCCTGCAGCGCGCGAACACCAGAGCGCCCGGCAAGAAGGCCATCCCAGAGCGCGGCGACGCCACGGCCGAGCGGTGAGACCGCCCCCATGCCCGTAACGACGACGCGCTGCTCGTTGCTCATCGCACCAGCTTCCCCGTGCGCAGCGTTGCTGCGCGATATGTGTCGCCGGTGAGTGCTCGCGCGGTGATTGCGTCAGCGACCTTCTCGGTGTCGTAGCTGGCGCGGTAGACCTCGGCGTTGATCGTCTTCTCCTCGGGATCGATGTCGATCACGGTGAAGGCGGCGGTGGCATCGCCGTCGTACGGCATGCCAACGGAACCGGCGTCAACGAGCACCTTCCAGCCGTAATCTTTCACGCGCGCGGAGTGTGTGAAGCCCACGCAAACAACGCGTGAGTCGGTCTGGCCGAGCAGCTCGAGCGTTGTCGATGGGTCAAGGTCAGCGCTCAGCGGAATGGTGCGCGAGCCAGGCGAGGCGTGGCAGAAGGTCACCGCAATCTCGCCGTAGCGAATGCGTCGCTCGCTCGGCAGCGAACGGAGCCACTCGATGCGATCGTCGTCAAGGGCATCCGATGTCCACTCAACGGCAGCCTTTAGTCCTGGTGGCAGGCCACCGGCGAGGCTCGGAAACGAAGCGGCGTAGTCAAGATCGGACACAGCGATGTCACCGGTGCCCGCGGTCACGAGGGCCCCCTTCTTCTGCAGCTGCTGAATCAGGTCGATCGTTTCGGATGGCTGCGGCCCGAAGAGGGCGTGATCGCCAAGGATCGCGACCTGATCGGGCTTCAGGGCCGGGAGTCGCGCCACGACCGCCTCGAGTGCCGCGAGGTTGCCATGGATGTCGGAGAGTACGACGACGCGCTTCATATCTTTCCCTTCACTATTCGGCTGAGCCGGCCGGACGCGGAAGCGCCGACTCGGGTGGAATCACAAACGTAATCGTGACGGTACAGGCGGCGGCGCCATCGACACTCGCCGTCCCCTTGGCGGTGCCCATGCGGGAGCCGAGCTTCTGCATCTGAATCTCGAGGCGCAACGTTTCGCCCGGCACGACCATGCGGGTGAAGCGGCACTCTTCGATCTTGGCGAAGACGCCGAGTCGGTTGCCGAATCCTTCCGTGCGGGCCACATAGACGCCCATCGCTTGGGCGAGCGCCTCAACCTGCAGCACGCCGGGCATGATCGGCATGCCGGGGAAGTGACCAGGGGTCCAGAAGGCGTCGGGTCGCACGTCGAGCTCTGCAACCAGCGTCTGCGTGGCGCGATCTTCAGAGACGATGCGATCAAGCAGTAAGAACGGCGCGCGATGCGGGATCAGCGCCTCGATGCCGGCCTGGTCAAGCAACGGTGCGCTCATACACGGGCCTTCGGCGCGGCGGCCAAGATGTCGGCGGTGCCGATGGCGTCGAGCATGCCAGTGGTGGCGGTGCCGTTCAAGAACGATGGTGTCTCGAGGAGGCCAAGGAAGAAGTCGCGCGTCGTGGCCACGCCGCCAATCTCCACCTCGCGCAGTGCGGCGCGTGATCGCGCGATCGCCTCTTCGCGGGTGTTCCCCCACACGATCAACTTGGCAAGCAGGCTGTCGTAATACGGCGGCACCTCGTAGCCGGCGTAGAGATGCGAATCGAAGCGCACCCATGGGCCGCTTGGCGAACGGAAGGTGGTGATCTCGCCCGCCTGCGGTCGGAATTCTTGTGCTGGATCTTCGGCGGTGAGTCGGAACTCAATCGCGTATCCGCGGCGCTCGATCTGCTCCTGCGTAAATGGCATCAGATCACCTGCGGCGAGGCGAATCTGCAACGCCACGAGGTCCACCCCCGTCACCGCCTCGGTCACCGGATGCTCAACCTGAATGCGGCAGTTGATTTCAATGAAGTACGGCTTCCCATCGGCGCCAACCAAGAATTCGAGGGTGCCGAGATTGCGATAGCCGGCGGCGCCGATCGCCTTCGCGGCACGCGCCAAGAACTCCTCGCGAACCTTCGGGGTGAGCGCCGTTGACGGCGACTCTTCGACGAGCTTCTGGTGCCGACGCTGTACCGAGCAGTCGCGCTCGCCAAAATGCAACGCCGTGCCCGCCTTGTCGACGGCAATCTGCACCTCAACGTGGTGCGTGTCGATTAGGTATTTCTCGAGGTAGAGCGAGCCGTCGCCGAATGCCGCCTGCGCCTCTTGCGTGCAGAGCGAGAAGAGGTGCGCCAGATCGTCGGCGCTCTGGATGACGCGCATGCCGCGACCGCCACCTCCCGCCGAGGCCTTCAAGATGACCGGATAGCCAATCTTCGCCGCGGCCTTTGCCGCCGCCGCCTCATCGGCGACCACTCCGTCGGAGCCAGGAATCGTTGGCAGGCCGTGCTTCGCCAGGAGCGCGCGCACCCCCGCCTTGCTCTCGAAGCGCTCCAGCACCTCTGCAGATGGACCAATAAAGGTGAGCCCGTGCGCGGCGGCGGCCTCGGCAAAGGCGGCGTTCTCCGACAGGAAGCCGTAGCCCGGGTGGATGGCATCGCAGCCGGTGGCGAGCGCCGCTGAGATCACCGCTGGTGCCGAGAGATAGCTGCGCTTGGCGTCGGCGGGACCGATGCAGATCGCCTCGTCGGCAACGAGCACCGCGCGCGATTCGCGGTCGGCCTCGCTAAAGGCAACGACCGCCTCGATGCCGAGCTGGCGGCAGGCGCGCAGGATGCGCAGCGCAATCTCGCCACGGTTCGCAATGAGCACACGCTTGATCACAACTTCCCCTCGCCAACCGACTCAAGCAAGAAGAGCTCCTGGCCGTACTCCACTGGGTCGCCGGTCGCACAGCGCAGCTTCGCCACGATTCCAGCGTGGTCGGCACGCACCTCTACGGCGACACCGAGCACATCAACGGTTGCAACGAGTGACCCCTTCGCAACCTTGCCGCCCACGTGAATATCGGGGGCCAATTTCACGAAACCCACCGCGGTGGAGTGCACCGGATGGCGGCGCTCATCGGCGGCGCTCGGCGCCGTTGCTGTGGCAGATGACGTTCCCCCGCGTGCTGCTGTAGGCGCCGGGATCGGTGCAACCGGCGCGCCAAGATCTTCCGCACGGACGCGCACCGTGGTGCCATCGCGCTCCACCTCGATCTCCCCCAGTCCTGTCTCATGGAGTCGCTCCACGAGCACGGGAAGGAGTGAGTCGAGCAGCTCGCTGATTCGCTCAATGTTCTGCGGCATCAGTTACGCCCCTGCACTATTGCGCTCGATCTCATCGAGCCACTCATCGTTGACGCCAGCTGGAACCTTGTCGCGGCTCATGCCGAAGATGGAGCGAATCGTACCGACGAGACCCTTCTTGGTTGTCGGGGCTTCATCAAAGGCACCGTAGGCGCGATAGCGCGCATACCGCGCGTCGAGCAGCGCGTTCAAGTCGCTCATGGATTCCAGCTCGTCGAACGTTGCGGAAACCTTCTCCCACATCGCGCGCGCCAAGGTCACGGTAGATTCGGCGGAGAGCGTCTCGGGTTCGGCGATGATGCCGTCGACGACGCCGAGGGCGACCTGCTCTGGCGCGGTGATGCGCAGGGCGCGTGCCGCAGCGGGCGCCTTCTCGGAGGTGCGGAACAAGATGGCGGCACACCCCTCCGGGCTGATCACCGAGTAATAGGCGTGCTCAAAGGCGAAGACGCGATCGGCGGCGGCAATGGCCAGCGCGCCGCCCGAACCACCCTCGCCCGTCACCACGGTGACGATTGGAGTGCGCAGTTCGGTCATCTTGCTGATGGCGGCGGCGATCGCCTCGGCGATGCCGTGCTGCTCCGACTCAGGACCTGGGTGCGCACCTGGGGTGTCGACCAGGGTGAGGAGCGGCAGGTGCAGGCGCTCGGCAAGCTCGAAGCCGCGCATCGCCTTGCGGTACCCCTCCGGGTGCGGCATGCCGAATCCACGGCGAATGTTGCTCTCGGTGTCGGTCCCCTTCTGGGTGCCAACCACCACAATGCGTCGCCCATCGATGCGCGCGATGCCCGCAACGATCGCGCCGTCATCACCGGCGCGTCGATCGCCGCGCAGCTCTACAAACTCAGCGCCAAGCGCCTCAAGCAGTTCAGCAGTTCGTGGTCGGTTCACCTCGCGGGCGCGCTGCACGTGGCTCCACGCCTCCGCCTCGTCGAGGTGTGGCCCGAGTTCTGGCGCCAAGTGTCGGTCGCGCTGATTTTCGAGAATCTGGTCAGCGCGATTCGCCACCTTGCTTGCGGCGTCGGCAACGGGTGACAACACTGAGCCGATCATCGCGCCAGCGCCCTGCGCCACGCCGGTGACCATGCCGCCAATCAGGCCAACGCCAGGAATGCCGATCTGTCGATAGAGCGGTACCGCTGGTGCAGGAAGTGGCTGCAAGAGTCCAAGTGCGCGCGTCAGCCAACCGCGCAGATTGCCGCGCGGCACGATCGCATCAATGAAGCCGGTCTCGAGCAAGAACTCGCTGCGCTGGAAGCCAACGGGGAGTTCATCGCCAATGGTGCCAGCGGAGACGCGCGCGCCACTGAAGCCGATCAGTGCATTCGGTTCGGCAACGTTGAGGTCTCCGAGGGCGCCGAACGAGGCGATGGTGCCGCCGGTAGTTGGATCGGTCAACACGCTAATGAAGGTGCCGCCACTCAACTTGAGGCGTGCGATGGCGGCGAGGGTCTTTGGCAGCTGCATCAGCGCGTAGGTCCCCTCTTGCATGCGGGCGCCGCCCGATGCCGAGACGATCACCAGTGGGAGGCGGCGGGCGGTGGCGAGTTCGGCGGCGCGGGCAACCTTCTCGCCGACGACCGAGCCCATCGAGCCACCCATGAAGAAGAAGTCCATGGCGACGAGGGAGACCTCGATGCCGCCAATGAGGGCGGTGCCGCGGATGGCGGCGTCGCGCTCGCCGGTGGTGGCGCGGGCGGCGGCGGCCCGCTCGGGGTATCCCTTGGAGTCGGTGAAGACGATCGGGTCGAGCGAGATCAGGCTGGCGTCGGCCTCGATGAAGGTGCCCTCGTCGACCAGCTGCGCAATGCGCTCGCGGGCGGGCACACGAAAGTGATGGCCGCAGGCCGCGCAGACCTGCAGGCTCTTCTCCAAGGTCTTCTTGAAGAGGAGCTCTGAACACCCGGGGCACCGGACCCACAAATCGGGCTCGGCTCCGGGGGTCGCCTTGCGGCGTTTGAACGGGTTCCGAAAGCTGGGCATTGACCCTCCCCTAGAGGGAGATGGTACCCGCTATGGGATGGCGATCCGCACGACCTTGGTCACTTCGCCCGCCAAAATGGCACGCTCCGTGCCGTTCACGCTCAGAATCAGCGCCCCCGTGGCCCCGTCGTGCCCAACGACGATCCCCGAGAGGATCTCCCCAGCCCCCACCTCGAGGTCTACCGAGCAGCCCTCGAGCAACTGCCGCGAACGCCAGTCAGCCACATCGAACCGCCCGTCGGCCAGGGCACCTAGGCGCCCCTCGAGCCGCGCCACGGCATCGGTAAAGAGCGCCTCGCGATCGATCGGTCGACCTGTCGCAATCTCCAAGCTCGTCGCCGTTGCAGAGAGTGCGGGATCCAGCTTCGACACATCGCCGCGCACATTCAGTCCCAGGCCAACAATCAGCCAGGCGTCGGTGCTACCGGCATCGCCCGCCTCGGCCAACACGCCGCCTACCTTGCGAAAGCTCTGGGTCACGCCCCCCTCGATGTTGCGCACGACCAAGTCATTCGGCCACTTCAACCCAACGGTGCCAATCTGCATGCCTGCGGCATCTTCAATCGCGTCGGCAACCGCCAACGAGAACTCGGCGGCAACGCGCCACCAGCGATCAGCATCTGTCGGCAGCGCCGAGCCAGTGCCAGCGCGCATCGCAAGGCTCATCAGCAGGCCGGTGCCCGGCGCGTCGAGCCACGTGCGGCCGCGACGACCGCGGCCAGCCGTTTGTGTTTCGGCGCGAATCAGCAGGGGCGAATCGGCGGCAACGAGCCCAGCAGTAAGTCGCTCACGTGCGACGTCGTTGGTCGAGGTGACTTCGGTGAGTCGCTCAACTGCGATGTTTTTCAGAAAACCTACTCCGCGTCGACGGCGTCTGGCGTTGCAAGATCAAACGTGTCGTGCAGCGCCTGCAGCGCGTGTGGCGCGTCGGATTCACTGACGATGCAGGTGATGCGAATCTCCGAGGTAGAGATCATCTGAATGTTGATCTTTGCATCGGCGAGCGTGCCAAACATGCGCGCGGCGTAGCCCGGCGCATTCTGAATGCCCGCGCCAACGATCGAGACCTTTGCAACGCTCTCATCAATCTCAAGGGCACGAGCGCCGATCGACGCGCGAATCTGTTCCAAAACAGGGCGCGCAGCCGCGAGATCAGCGCGTGACGTGGTGAACGAGAGGTCGGTAGTGCCATCGTGAGAAACGTTCTGCACGATCATGTCGACGTTGATGTTTGCCGCCGAGAGCGGATCGAACACCGCGCGCGCGATGCCGGGCTTGTCGGGCACGGCAACCATGGTCACCTTTGCCACCTTCGTATCGGCCGCCAGGCCGCGAACCTTATTGCGCTTCTCCACCTGCGTATCCTCCTTGATCACCGTGCCTGCGTGCTCCTCAAATGAGCTGAGCACCTCGATTGCCACGTTATTGACCCAGCCGAGCTCCACGGCGCGGGTCTGCATCACCTGGGCCCCCTGGTTGGCGAGCTCCAGCATCTCTTCGTATCCGACCACCGAAAGCTGACGGGCGGCGGGCACGGCACGGGGGTCGGCGGTGTACACCCCACGCACGTCGGTGAAGATCTGGCAGCGATCGGCTCCCAGGGCTGCAGCCAGCGCCACCGCCGAGGTATCGGAGCCGCCACGGCCGAGGGTCGTGGTCTCTGAGCCGTCGCTCACCCCCTGGAAGCCCGCAACGATCACGACCCGGCCAGCGTCAAGTTCGGCGCGCACTCGCTTCGGTTCGATACCGGCGATGCGCCCCTTGCCATACGTACCGTCGGCGCTGATCCCCGCCTGGGCGCCGCTCAGCGACACCGCATCGGTGCCACGCGCGATGAGCGCCATGGCGAGCAGTGCCGCCGATTGAATCTCGCCCGTTGCAAGGAGTGCGTCTTGTTCGCGCGCGCTCGGAAGCGTGCCGCCCGTTACGGACGATGCCAACGCCAACAAGTCGTCGGTGGTGTCGCCCATGGCGGAAACAACGGCAACAACATCACGTCCCGCGGCGCGATCGCGGGCGATGCGCGCAACAACGGCGGCGATGCGCTCAACGGAGCCGACCGAACTTCCGCCGTACTTTTGAACGAGCAGCTTCGACGACGCGGTCACGCCACTCCGACCGAGCGAAGGATGCGCACACCCTCTTGGTCGACCTCGATCTGCTCCGCGTGGCCGCCCACCCCTGTGGCAATCGCGACCGCGTCGAGTGCGGCAATCACCGCAGCAATGCCGTCGTCACCGCGCTCGTCATCAACGATCGTCAGTACCGAAGAGCCAGAGCCGGCGAGGCAGGCACTCGTCGCACCCGCCTCCAGCGCCGCAGTGAAGAGCCTCGGCAGCGCCGAGTACTTCTTGATGCGGTATGGCTGATGGATTCGGTCGTCGGAGAGAATCGCGAACCCGGCAACCTCGCCCGCCTCCAATGCGGTGATGCCAAGCGCTAGGCGCGATGCGTTGTGTACGGCATCTTCCATTGGCACCGCCTTTGGCAGCACGGCACGCATATCGCTGGTCTCAAAGCGCACATCGGGAATGAGCACCACCGGAATGGCGTCGTGTGGAATGTTGATGATGCGCGCCGTCAGCACTCCGTTAGCACGACCACTCGCCACGGCGCCGCCGAAGATTGCGGCGGCAACGTTGTCGGGGTGACCTTCGATCTCATCGGCCGCCGCAAAGAGGCGGTCGGTGAGCGCATCGCTAAACGACTCGAAGCAGGCGCCACTCGCCCCCGAGGCACCCGCAGCAGTGCCGGCCAGTGCGGCACCCGCGAAGAGCCCGCCCACGATGGCGGCGGCAGAAGAGCCCACGCCACGCGAGAGTGGAATGTTGTTGACCGCCGTGACGGCAAGGTCGAGTGCGTCGGCGCCAGTCACGCCCGCAATCGACAACCCCCGATAGATGGCGTCGAGCGCCATGTTCGTACGGTTATGCGCCAACTCGGCGGCACCCTCGCCTGAGGCGCCGTAGGTGATCGTCCCCTTCCCCGAGGCGGCCACGCCCGTCACCTGCACGGTGAGCTCGTTGGTCATCTCCAGGGCGAGGCCGAGCACGTCGTAGCCGGCGCCCAGGTTCGCCACGGTGGCGGGCACCGCAACGGTGACGGAACGACCGACCAAAGCTTCTGCCTTCATGACGCCTCCTCTGCTACTCGCTACCAACCGAGCGCACGGCGAACGCCGGCGACCGTTGCATCTGACGTGCGGATCTCACCGATGAGGCGCGACGCGGTGTCGGGGTCCTTTAGGCCGAAGCCGGTCATCACCGCCACGATCCGGGCGCTGCCATCAATGGATCCATCGGCGATGGCGTTGCGCAAACCGGCAATGGGTGCGGCGCAGGCGGGCTCCACGAAGATGCCGCCCAGGCGAATGATGTCGGCCTGCGCGCGTAGGATCTCGTCGTCGGTGACGGCGCGAATCATGCCGCCCGACTCGTCGCGCGCAGCGATTGCCAGGTCCCATGAGGCGGGCTTGCCGATGCGAATCGCGGTGGCGACCGTTTCAGGATTCAACACAGGCGCACCAGAAACAAATGGCGCCGCACCCGCCGCCTGGAACCCCGCCATGCGCGGTCGGCGCTTGGTGCTGCCAATGCGCACCGCGTCGGTGAAGCCGCGCCAATAGGCGCTGATGTTGCCCGCGTTGCCAACGGGGAGCGCCAACACGTCGGGGGCGTCGCCAAGGTCGGCAATGATCTCGTGTGCCGCAGTGGCCTGGCCCGCAATGCGGTGCGGATTGATGGAGTTCACGATCTCGACCCCACCACCACCAGCGCCGAGCTCGCGCACGATCTCTAGCGCGTCGTCGAAGTTGCCATCGATGGAAATGACCTTTGCGCCAGCGGCGAACGCCTGGAGTAACTTGCCCGCGGCAATCTTGCCGGCAGGCAGCAACACAATTGCTTCGAGCCCTGCGGCGGCGGCGTAGGCGGCGGCGGATGCCGAGGTATTGCCTGTGCTGGCGCAGACAACGGCGCGTGCGCCGGACTCTGCCGCCTTGGCAACCGCCACCACCATGCCGCGATCCTTGAAGGAGCCGGTCGGATTCGCCCCTTCGACCTTCAGCCACAGGTCCGACGC
>JBBAWM010000004.1:109772-125848 GCA_040397175.1 Candidatus Limnocylindrus sp.
GCATCGTCGCCACCGTTCTGCCACTCGGCGATCATGCGCAGTCGCGCGCCACGCGTCGCCGCATCGGCAATCGCCGCAGGGGTAACGCCAGTAATGCCGGGGGCATCATCGAACTGCACATGCGAGAGTGCAGGCCAAGCGCCCGCAGCGAGTCGCGCCAACACTACTAACTTAGCGGCAGCATCTTCGCCCTCAACGTCGCTCTTTGGATTCGCCTCGGCGTAACCGATCTTCTGCGCCTCGGCGAGCGCCTGATCGTACGACCAGCCCTCGCTCTCCATCTTGGTAAGGATGTAGTTGGTAGTGCCATTGATGATGCCGCGAATCGAGGTGATCTCATTCGCCGACATGTCACCAGCCAACACGCCAATCACCGGCACACCGGCGGCAACGGCAGATTCAAAGCGCAGTGCCGTATCGGTTGATCGCGCCAACGATTCGAGTCGCGCGCCAAACGTTGCCAGGAGCAGCTTGTTCGCGGTGACGACCGGTCGGCCAGCTTTGAGCGCCGCTTCAACAATCGGCATGGCCGGATCAAGCCCGCCCATGAGCTCGACAACCACATCAACGTCATCAGAGGCGGCAAGCGCCGCAGGGTCAGTGGTTAGTGGTGCAATGCGATCGAGACCGGCCGCCTGTGCCTTCGCCAGGTCGCGCACCGCAATCCCCGCGATGCCGATCCCCCACTCCTCGGCTCGGCTAGCCAACCCGCGCGCAACCGCCGCCCCGACCGTGCCTCCGCCAAGGAGCCCGATCGTGAGTCGCTCGCCCTGCCAGCCCGTCTGCTCTGCCATGGGGTAAGGGTAGCGGAGGGAGGTGTGACTGAGCCTGGCTACTCCTCGGCGCTCTTCTTCTTGCGGGAACGCTTCTTCGGCTCAGTAGCTAGGCTTCCGCGCTTCGTTTTTCGGCGCTTGTTTGACCCTTTCACAGCCTCTTCACCGTCAGCGGCAACATCATCGGCCTTTGGCTTTCGACGTGACCGGCGCTTTGGCTTCTCATCGAGCTCCTCATCAAGGGCTGGTTCAGGCGTCTCAGCCGGCACGCGCCCAAGGAATCGGTTGATGAATCGTCGGAACAGGCCCGGGCGCTCCTTAAGGCTGGTGTCCGGTCGCGCCTCTATCTCACGAGCCTGTTCAGGCTCGCCCTCCAGAGGAGAGAGCCCCTCGACAGCTACTGCCACATCCCCATCAGTACCTTCAGGTAGACCCTCGACTTCAGGCACCACTTCAGGCTCTGGCTCGGGTTCTGGTTCTGGCTTCACCGCTGGGCCACCGATGAGATCGTCATCGTTTTCAGGAATTGGATAGGCGCTCCGCTCAATGGCCTCAATCGTGCCGAACGAATTGAGCACCTCAGCAACCACTCCGGCGCGAGGTACAAACCGGCGCAGCTCTCGAGACGTAGCATCACTCTTCGCCTGCGCCGCCTCGGTAGGGTCGCCATATGACCATGAAGATTCAATCATCGGAATGATGCGAATGGAGCCCGCTGCGTTGAACGACTCCGTAGCCACAAGGCCGTCAATGCGTAGCTCCTCTGCTGCACCATGCGGCGCGAAGCGAATGATTGGCGGCTCCGTCTCGCGCGTGTCGAGCAGGTTGAACTCTTCCGGAGCAATGAACTGAATCACCCGTTCGCTTCCAGCCTGTTCATCGCGGCCAAACACTTGGCTGTACAGGGTGCTTACGACTGACTCAGACCCCCAGGCATCGCGAAGATCTTGGCGCAGCTGATTAATGGCGCGCGCGTGGCCGTCATCCTCATCCGATGCTGGGGCGGACTCACGGACCGAGCGGTGAAGCAAATCTGAAGCGGCAAGATTTGAAAGATACTTCTGCATCGACTCGTCAGCATTCCTCATGACCGCAGACGGGAGCTCACTACGCGCAGGACCCCGCATACGCTCCCACTGCAGATCCATGGCGCGACCACCAATCAGCGCGACGTCTGACGCAAAGAGGTTGAGCCCGCTGAGGTACCCAGCGTATTCTCCGCCGCGGCCTACATGGTCGAGAGTAGTCTCAAATGCAGGGCTATGGAACTCTTCGAGCGCTGTCGTACCAGTCGCACCACTCGTGAGATAGCTTTGAATCTCACGCAACCGTTGCGCTGAAGCCTCGCTCCAATTCTTCACGGTATCAGTTGCGATGGCGAAGATTTCTGACGCGTGGAACCTGAACGACGCGTGGTGCCAATCGTTATAGATAATGCTCGCCCAGGCAGCCCACAGTGGATTACCCCCGAGCGCAGTCTTCTCTGTTGGGAGCGATGCCAAGGCAGTGAAGCCATCGCGCGAGAGAGTTTCGTTCCACTTGTTGCGCCCACGGGTCAATACGATGAGGCTCAGGAGCATCAAGACGCTCGCGAATCCAAGGCCTTGCAGCGCGTAGTGACCCAGGTGTTGGCCTTGTGGCGAGAACCAGAGGACGCGATCCAGCGCCTCGGCGCTCACGCGGCAGAGCTCACCTGGAACACCGCGGAGTGATACGTCGGGGCAGCGGTCGAGCGGTGGAACCTTGTGGGCCCACAGCGTTCGGCCCAGAATTTCAGTGGCCATCAAGCCAAGCACTTTCAGGAGGCCAAAGAAGATCGTGACCTCGAGCAGTCGGCGGAACAGGGTTGCGACCGCACTGCCGATCCACGAAGCTGCGCCGCCAATGAGCGTGCGAATCAGGAGCGCGAGTCCAACAACTGCAAGAGCTCCCATAAGGAACGGCGCTGTTTCAACGTACAGCCATTCGAGGATCGTTGGCACAGGCTCATCAAGCCAGCCCCTGAGCCAATTCACCTTTAGTGCTGGCCAGCCAGCATCAATGACGTTCGTAATCACCTGGGCTGTGATGAGGAGTGCCGCAGCAGAAACTCCGATGCCTACCGCTAACTTAACGATGCTTGCAAACCGCTTGCGTGGCCCAGTGACCACCAGTGTTTCCAAGATCGCCGAGAAGAAACCTCGCCCAGCGTTCTGGGCCCATCCCCCGAACGTTCCCGCTACGGCCGATCCTGGCGTGTAACTGTCTTGCTCCTTCTCAATTGTGACCAGCGCGCGATCAATGCCGAGGCCGTCAAGGTGCTGCGCGAGGTGTTTGCGCGCCTCCTGTGGCGAGCGTGGCCGGCTTCGGCGCGCCTTGTCACGCAGGTTGAGCGCCGCAAGCCGCGGTGCGCGAAGCAGTCGGATTTCACCAAACGCGCCAGCTACTTCATCGC
Organism: Candidatus Limnocylindrus sp.; assembly: GCA_040397175.1. GTDB lineage: Bacteria > Chloroflexota > Limnocylindria > Limnocylindrales > Limnocylindraceae > Limnocylindrus. The sequence goes on from JBBAWM010000004.1 coordinate 112,980, forward strand.
GAAGCAGTTCAACCACGTCGTACTTTTCGGGGAGTAGGGTCATGACTTCAACGCCAGCCTTGCGAGCAGCGTCGACCTGGGCGATGTTCACGCCGTCACTGAAGTCAGCCTTGTCCAAGATGGCGTCCTGCAGGTTGCGGGCCTCACGAATCTGGCGGGCTGCGTCTAGCGCCGTCGTCATGCGGACGTGCCACGGGCGAAGTAGGGCGGTCACCCAACGAGACCACATAAACGGGAGCCAGCCTCTCGGCTTCGGGCCGATCAGCCCCTTGAAGGCCGAGTGCGCCGTCTCGGCCGCGGCATACGATTGTTCGTAAACGAGTCGAGCGTCACTTGGCTTATCAGGAATAACCGGCTCATAGTTCGGCTCGCCACCTTTGACGATTGACGGTGGGAAATCGGTCCCAGCAAGTTCTGGGGACAACTCTGGGTAAACAGTGCTCCCTGCGATCGTCTCTAGTTGATGCCCCTCAAGGAGTTCGGCAAGTCGCCCAGCTTGGTCGGCGGTTGCCTGTTGTGAATACCCGCCCAACACACCGCGATACAAGCCAACGCTGCTAACGGCACGCCACGAGTCGCCGCCCGATGCCTGCCAGGTTGCCTGAAAGACTGCGTGTTCTCGGAGGGCCTCCACGACAGCGCGGATTGACTCTTCGCGGAGCTCCTCATCGGTACGTCGATCAGAGAGGCGTGGCACACCAAGTGCAGTACCACCAACACCAGCCCCGTATGGCGAACCAAGTGGGTCACGAATTACGAGTACGCCTACATGCGGGTCACGGCCAGCGAGCACCTTCGGGATCTTGAGCTTGAGCGGCGACGGCGCCACCACCGCATCCAGCACCACCAGTACGCGAGGCAGCAGTGCGCTCTCCACGGCAATCCGCAGCGCTTCGAGCTCACGTCGACCTGGTGCAGCGTCCAGCACCAGAACTAGGCCAAGGGCCTGCGCGCCACTGAAGGTGGTGTTGCGGACCGCCATCCAGCGGCGCAGCGACCCGCTATTAATCAGTTCGTGCGCATCACCACCAACGTCAACCTGCCGTAGGTCCGCGACTTCGACATCCGTGATCGGGCCTTGAGCCTCGAGCACGCTTAACGCTTCCCTGTCTCGGCCTGCTCCCAGAACTGCGCCAGGTTCTTGCGCTTCGCACTGTCTGGCGTCTTCGGGTGCTTCTGCATGAAGGCCTTTGCAATCTCATCCGAATAGAATTGCTTGGCATGCTGTGCCTGGCCAATCGGTCCTGGCATATCGATGCGCTCCGCCTCGGCAATCGCATCGGCTACACGGCTCTCGGCTTTTGCCACCTCGTCAACAATCTGGCGGAACACTGCAGACGGCTTCTTACCACCGTCAGCGTCGGAGAATCCTTGTGCGAGGTAGCTGGACACCTTGGTGGCCACGATTTCGGCATCAACTGACTGGCTATCGCAGTACAGATCCAAGATCTCCCGCGAATAGTTCTCCATAAACGTCGAGATGCCGCTCAGCTTGCCAACACGGTCAAGCTTGATTACCAACTCTTCGGTTTCACCCTTGGCGCTACGCATTTTTGGCGTAGGGATGCCAAGCGCAGCAATATCGGTGAGCTTTACATTTCTTGGGTCTGCAGTCTGCAGAGTTCCGCGATCTGAAATGTAGTAGCGCACGTGGTCATCCCAGATCATGTGCAGCAGGCTCTGGAGCACAGGCAGTTGGTCGCGTACGGCAGAGAGGCGCGCCAGCTCTGCAACGCTCGTGCGCTGACGCCACTTCAGCATCTGGCCGCCCGTGTGGTACGCGGTATCCCATGAGCGCAGCGCGTTTCGTGCCTCTGGAATGTCCATAAGCCCGCGTAGTGCGAGGGCGATGCTAATGGTGATCGCGTCCGAGGTGCTCGACGCATGGAACTTGACCTCGGAACGAGCCAAGATGGTCGCGAGGCTCGCGTTGCTGTGCAGTCGGTCTTCAAGGTACTTCTCCACGTCGCCGTTATGGCGCCCTGGATAGGTCACAACGATGAAGGCCTTCTTGCAGTCACGAGCATCCGGTACGAGTCCGTCGGGGATGAGCTCTGAGAGGGCCTTCCCCATCTCGCGCACATCCTCCTCTGCACCCTCCATGGTGCGCGTGGCAACGACGCCTGCCGCAACACGAAGTACATCTTCAACCTTCGTTAGTAGGGCTGGTCGCCCCTCCGCCGAGGATTCAAGTGCGTCATCAAAGAGGCGCTGGAGCGCGTCGATGGTGTGGTGCACGATGGTGTCGGGCTTATCGGCGCCCTTCTCCCAGACCTGACCGACCTGGCGCTGTGCTGCGCCGCTGAAGGCCTTCCATGCTCCACCAGTTTCAAGGCTGAACGAGCCACTATTCATGGCCACTGCGAATACGTCGCTCAGCAGCGTGGTCGCCTTCTCCAACTTGTTTCCGTTCCCACGCGTGGTCAAACGTGACGGAACCCAGTCACGGAAGCCAGCATTGTTTGAGCCAGCGGTGAGGGAGCCCCAACCACCTTCAATTTGCGCCTTACGATCGCGGAGCGCCAAGACGCCGGAGACGGCCTCTTCTTGCCAGCGTCGCAGGGACTCAATGGTGGAGATCAACTCCTGCTGTCGAAGCTGTGACTTTTGAAATGCCTTAACTACTACTGCTCGGTAAAGATCAAAGAAGTAGCCGCGGACCTTCTTGGCGTCACGCTTCGCAACATCTGCGCTAATTCCGCCCATGAGCTTGCCAATGCGCCCGGACTTTGTCGCGGTCGGGGTGGAAACATAAGAGGCTGGCTGCTCCATACGCGTGCGCACATTGCGCTCGATCATGATGCGCAGGACGGCAACCGCTTCAAGGAGTCCGAGGCGGCCTTCGCCACCCTCCTCCTGATAGCGCTTCATCGCCTCGACCCAGCCAATAGAGATGGCGTTGATCGACTCTTGAATCAATCGCTCCGCTGAGGCTTCGACCTCGCTCGCCACTGATTGATCGGTAGCCTTGTTGAGCGCGATGCCAACAAAGTCTGACCACGGCTTGCTGGAACGGTTCTTCGGATCAATCTTGCGCGTGAGCGCGTTGTAGGCGTCTTCGAGCGGCTCCATGCCGGTCAGCCACTGCGCACCCTCATGCTTGTTCGGATTAAGAACGGTGAGGAGTGCCTGCACCTTATCGGCATTGCGCATCTTTGCCGTGATGTCCAGGAGCACCTGCTCTTTCTCTGCATCGGGTACGTCGCTGTCTACGTATTGCGAGAACCCTTCCGGATGGCTGCGGAGCTGCTCATGCAGGCTCTCGGCGGCCTTGAGGGCCATGTATTGCGCCAAGAAGAATGAGAGCCTCTTCACTGGCACGGAGAGTGAGGCGGTTGCCGCCTCAATCGTGCTCAAGCGGCCAATCCCGGTTGGGTGCAAGGTGCGCAGCGATTCGGCATCGTTCTTCGATCGCAGGTTGATGATGTCCTGGAAGAAGGCGAAGCGGTCGACGCTCTCCGGTGAGGCCGATCCGGTCATATCACCTGAGGCATCCGCCTTTACCGCCGTGTCCGCTTCGGAGACGAGCGTCGTGGCGTACACCGCCATGCTGCGCCAAAGATCCTTCGCCTCCTGGTAGGCGGCTGGGCGCGAGAAGAGGAACGTCGTGGCGAGTGGTGCCGCAGCGCCGCCTGCCGTGATGTCGTACTCGACTTTCTCGGTTCCTGGGTACTGCTGGCGGAACCAGCGCTCGCGCGCGGTGTCGCTGCTGTTGGAGTGGTCAACAAGCTCGCTCAAATCGAGGATGCCGCGCGCAAAGTTGAGGTTGAGCATGCGCATCTGCTCGCCGCTCGCAGAGTCCTTAAAGGCGCTCGGCGCAGCGATCAGCGGGATCACGAACACTTCCGTGCCCGGGAACGCCTGCTGTGCCATGACCGTGGCGATCTTCACCACATCAAGGAAGAGGCCTGAGCCGGTTCCACCTGAGAGCGACGTGGTAACGAAGATCACGACCCACGAGTGGCCCGACTTCTTGCCCGCGCCAACAACGTCGGTGTAGGCATCAAGGTCACCTTGTGAGTTAGCAAGGCGCGCGAACGCCTCCTGCATTGGACGGAAGACGCCATCAATGCCTACATCGGAGAGGCGGTCAAAGAGTGCAGCGCGCCCAACCGTTGGGAACTGCGCGGCACCTGTGCTCATTGGTGCATGCGTTGGCTCGCCATCTGATCCTGGCAACCAGTCCTTAACGAGATCCTTATGTTCTGCGCGCAGCTTCGCCGCAATGTGCTGGTAGGCCGCAGCCGACGAAAGCGTTGCGACAAACGACGTCGTGCGGTCAATAGCGGTTGAGTCGAGATCGCGCAAGAAATCGCGAACGCCCGCCATCTCCTGCTGCGAATAGTCGATGTACACAGACTGGAAGAACGGAGGCAGCTGATCACGTTTATAGCTGGAGAACTTGCCCTTGCCTACGAGGGCCCGGCCGTCTGCACCGCAGATCTGGCGGCGCAGAAGTTGCTCAAGCTCGGTACCAACCTTGAGCCCAGTGCCGCCGAGGCCGATGTACATGAAGCGATGCTTGTAGCTCATTCTGGATCCTCCAACTCTTTGCTAATCAACTCACCCATCTTTGTGCCCTCTTCTGGTGTGTATCGAACCGTGTTTGTCTCCGAGCCCCCAACGAGCGGGACGCGCTTGAACTCAATGAACCCGCGGCCGCGTTCACTCTTCACGGTCCCCTCAGACCATTCGCCTGCTTCACCCTCTGCTGGCTCAAGGGACACGTTCGTGCCGCCCCTCCAACGTAGTCGCCAGTTCTTCCCGTCTTCGCCCTTACCTGGCTCGATCTTTCCGCGGTCACCAACGTTGAACCAGCTCGGGCTGCCACCGCTGATGGAACTGCTTGCCACACTGCGGGAACCTGTGCCGTCGAGGATTGCGAGGTCGCCAGCCAGATCGATGCGCTGACCATCAATAAGGCGCTTTGCGAAGAGCAGTGCGACCAGCGCAATAAGTCCAGCAAGGAGCAGCCAATACTTCTGCAGCAAACTGCGCTCGAAAAGTGGCGCACAAGGAACGCCTTTTAACGTTGCGCTGACCGGTCGGCGCGCCGGATACGACGATGCGTCACCTTTTCGAAGTAGAACAGAGTCATAGAGCAACGAGTAGGACTCGCCTTTTCCAGGCTGCGAAATGCTTTTAGTAAAATCTAATGCGATGCGCCAATCTCCACCGAGAGAAGCTAGCCTTGACGCCTGATCTTCAGTGAGCGCTAGGCCGTCTTCAAGTAATTGCTCAGGCTTGAGCTCAGGATCATCAGTCTCCCCTTTCGGGCTCACCCACACCACACGTGGGTTGAAGGCGAGAAGGTCGGCGAATCCTGGTCGCAACGTGAGGGTTCCGCCACCGTCGGCCATTGGAGTGCACGCAGCAAGCTCCTGGTTCTCGGGAACAAACAGGGCATAGAGCGAGTTTTCATTAGGGACGAGTCCTGCGCCCCCAATCTCGCCGCCTGCGCAGCGCTCCCCGTCAACAAGTGGCGAGATCACGGGCTTATAGGTGAAAGACTTGAAAGTTTGGCCGTCGCCTCGCTCGCAACGCGCGGAGCTGAAGGTAATGGTCGAGCTGCTTGAACTCTTAAGCCCAATCATCGCAATTTGCGCTGCGCCATTTGGCACTTGAATCGGGTTTTGCGTACGCCCAGAGCCGTCGACGGTAGTGGATCGTAACTGGAGCCCTGCTAGGTCCTCTGCGTACCAGACAAGCAGGTCTTCAGTTAGCCGCCATGGCGACGCGATAAAGTCAATCTCCGTGCTTGCAGGGCAGCTGCTCTGGCTCCAACTCTCATTGGCCGTATCATTCTGATTTTGCAGTTCTCGGAGCCATTGCATTGTGGCCGATGCCTTCGTTGATGCTCGGGTCTTCACGAAGATCGGGCAGACAGTGGCACGCCCATCATTAAGTCGAGTTAGCGCAGATTTTAGGTCTGTGCAGGCCTTTGAGCCTTCCGAATCTGCACAATTAATATCTGCACCGCCTTGGTTGAATTCACCGTCGCTCACCAGAAGTACAACATTGGTGCCGCTTACCGCTCCTAGTTGCTGAGCGGCAAGCGTCAGGGCTTTGTCAAAGTATGTATCGCCACCAACTGGCTTCGGAAGAATGTTCTCGAGCTTCGTGCGGCAACCTAGGTCTTGGCTCATTGCCTGCTCATTGCCCTTCGGATCATCGGGCCACTCGCACCACGCTTTTGCGTCTGAAGCGAATCCGACTGGAAGCACTTTCAGGGAATATCCTCGACCAAGATTTGGGAAGAACACAGCCGGCCAGATGGCGCGCTCAATTCCAACTCTGCTGCCATTCCCCCCAGAGTTTGTTGCCGTAGAGCCGGAGCGATCAAAAAGTGCAACGACGTTCACTTGCGTGCTGTTACTCAGGTCATCAGGTTTATTGTCGGTGGCGCTACCCCCACAGGCGCCCAGCCCCAGGGCGATCGCCAGTAGGGTCGATAAAGCGCGAGCAACACCAGGGTGGCGGGGCGATGTCATTGCGCTACGATAGTTGATCTGAGGCTAATTCGGGAACTTATGAGCATGTTTCGCAACGGAAGGAGCCCCCGCCCGTGTGGAAGAAAGTCATCGTATTGGTAACAATCATTGCCGCAGTGGGGGGCGCCCTTTTTGCTACGTTCTACCGGCCTCCGAATGAACCGTGGAGGCCCGCAGATCTCGTGCGATCAACCGTGTATATCACGATCGATCTGCCTGTAGGACTCACCCCAAAGGAGGAGGCTCGTGGCGCAGGATGCACAGGATCAGGGACAGGAACGCTCGTCGACGTCGACTTGATCCTTACGGCGAAGCATCTGAGTGAACCGAATCAAACTGCCAGTTGCTTATTCCCTGAACTAGGTTACAACCTAATCTACCGCGCCTATTTCGCCTCAGAGAACGATCAGCGACTGAACACCTACCCGTGCACCGTAGTTCCGGTTGGCTCATCAACTGAGCATGACATCTCACTTTTACAAATCAAGAATCTGGACGACTGTACGGCCTCCTTTACCGCAAAAGTAATGCCTATCCCGCTGAAGATTTCCGACTCTGACGCTGTTCAAATGGGGGACGAGGTGTTTAGTTTCGGATTCCCAGATCGCGCAAATTCAACTACGTACTTCGATAATAGGAACACAGCTGATGCGGCCGTAGCGATCTGGTCAGCTGGCGTGATTGCATCGGTTGAGTACACGACAAAGCCAAGAGACTTGTTCATCACCACGCTGCATGGTTCGTCGGGCTCGTCTGGTGGGCCAGTGCTCAATGCTGCGGGTGACGTGATCGGCGTGACGGTAGCGATAAATTACCTAACAAGGGAATGTGAACCCATGCCTACTGGGAAGAGCGCTGTTCCCCCACCTGACCGAGATCGAAATGGTGACGGCAAGTGGCAGATTTGGGAGTGGTGCCCATCCTTTGGATCGTCGTGGACCTATGTTACGCCAGTGGACTGGATTTTTAGCCAGCTTTACTGCCTGCGCCGAGAGGCGCTTTTGCCACCAACCGTTATCCAAAAATACGACTGCACAGCAAATTAGTCACTTAGGCCCGCGCAGGGCTGCTACAGTCCCCGCATGACCACGGTCCGTCGCCTCCTTGTCGCCGCGCTGGCCGCTGCGACCCTGGCGATCACGGCGGCGCCGGGCGCTCCTGCCGGACCTGATCTCAGCGGATACGCCTGGCAGGCGATGTACGGCGCGGGCACCTTGCCACTCGCCAACGGCAACATCTTTGCGATTAAGTCGGTTGGTCCCGACCTTTATCTCGGTGGGGATTTCACCGACTTCGCGGGCATCAATGCTGCCGACCGGCTGGTGCGCTGGAACGGCACCGCCCTCGAGTGGCAGGCGGTTGGCTGGGTCGGCGAAGGGGGCGGCGCGATTACCGATGGCGCCGTGCGGGCGATCGAGGTCTCGGGGAACACCGTCTACATCGGTGGTGATTTCACCGTCACAGATTATTTGAGCAACCCGCGTAAGAGCCTCGCCTGGTACACGCTCCCCGACCCAACGCTCAATGATTACTGGAACTATTCCTGGCACGGGTTCGACGGATCAACGCATGCCGATGCGGTGTGGAACGGCGTCGTCAACACGATTACCGAAATCGGCGGCTTCTTCTACGTCGGTGGTGGGTTCACCGATGGGGCCGACAACCCAGAGAACGACAACTTGATGCTGGGCTATCACAGCTTCTGCTTCACCGGTGAAGTTTCGGCGTGTGATGCGTCAGCACCCGATGTCACGGTGTGCGGCGGCGTCACCATTAGTTGCGTGATTACCCCACCGAACCTTTGGCTGGCGCCCGGAAACAACGGCGTTGGCACGGGGGCGTTGAACGGCACCGTGAACAGCGTCATGGCGCTTCAGTCGGGCGGCGCATTCGTGGCCGGCAACTTCTTAGACGCCGCTGGCAACGCGGGGATGAGCTACGCCGCGCGCTACCTTCCGAACGGCACGCCTGAGTGGAACGCTGTCTCGGGGATTCCTTCAACGATGTGGGCTACGGCATCGCTCGGATCTGGTCAGTACGTTGCGGGCTGGGAGGGTGCCTATCGCTATGTCAACAGCACCACCTGGGAAGAGATCTGCCCCACCGCGCTGCACCAGACGGGTGTCACCTGGACCGGCATCGCCGCCATCAGCGATAGCCTGGTGTTTGTTGCGAGCACCTCTGGCAACCTTCAGGCCTGCAACCCAAACACCGGCGTTGCGATGGCGGTGCCTGGGTCGACCACGGGCTACCGCCTGGCGAATCACCGCGGTGACTTGATCGTTGCCGGCGATGTGAATGTGGGCGGCCTCATCGGCACCGGCAATTACATCGCCCGCTACACCTACACCGATCCGCTTCCGCCAACCAGCCGCGATGCCAACCGCAACACCAACGCTGCGCTGTTCCTGATCACCCTCGCCGCGCTGACCGCCCTCGCTGGCGTGCAGATTCACCGCCGCGCCTAGGGGCGCACTCCCACCCCGCTACACTCCCCCGTATGAACAAGCAGCCGATCCGCGCCTATTCGGGGATCCAGCCGAGCGGGGCGCCGCACCTGGGGAACGACCTGGGCGCCATCCGCAACTACGTGGCGCTGCAAGAGAGATACGAGTCCATCTACTGCATCGTTGATTACCACGCCCTTACCAGCGTGCACGACGGCGAGAAGCTCAGGCGTCAGACGCGCGAGATGGCCGCAGCGCTCATTGCCCTGGGCCTCGACCCGAACAGGTGCACCCTCTTTGTGCAGAGCCATCGCCCCGAGGTGCAGGAGCTTGCCTGGATCCTGATGACCGTCACGCCCGTGAGCTGGGTCGAGCGCACTCCCACCTATAAGGAGAGGAAGCTGCAGCAGGCCGACGACATCAACCACGGCCTCCTCACCTACCCGATCCTGCAGGCGGCCGACATTCTGCTGCCGAAGGCGAGCGTGGTGCCGGTGGGCAAGGATCAGGCCGCACACCTCGAACTGAGCCGCGAGATCGCGCGCTCGTTCAACAACAAGTTCGGCGACACCTTCCCAGAGCCAGAGGCCGTCTTCACCACGTCACCAGTAGTTCTGGGCACCGACGGTGAGAAGAAGATGTCTAAGTCGATCGGCAACACCATTGACATCCTGGGTGACCCTGCCGTGATCACCAAGCAGGTGATGGGCTCGGTGACCGACACCAAGCGCCCTCTCAAGAGCGACCCGGGGCACCCCGAGGCCTGCAACGTTTGCCAGCTGCACAAGCTGGTCAGCGCCAACTACGAAGAGCTCTGGCAGAACGAGCGCGCCGCCCTCACCGGCTGCGCCGACATGAAGCGCCTCCTCGCCGAGCGCCTGATCGCCCACTACGCCCCCGCCCGCGAGCGCTACAACGAGCTCCTCGCCTTACCTCATGAAATCGACAACATCCTCGGCGACGGTGCCGCCCGCCTTCTTCCCATCGTCACCGAGACGATGCGCGAGGTGAAGGAGAAGGTCGGCCTCGCATGAGGCTGCCGCTCAGCCGCACCATTCGGCGCCTGCTTGGGCGCAAGGCAGCGGTCGACCCCATGAGGCAGTTTGCCGCGGTCAATCGCCCAGCACTGGTACCAACGATTCCGCTGGCGCCAACGTCCGCACAGCCGCACCTACCGCCGCGCATCACCATCGTGCTGCCGGGGCTCACCTTTGCCGGAGCAACGGGCGGGCCGAACACGGCGTACAACATTGGTGGGCGACTGCACGTGTCGGGGCTGCGCGTGCGCTTCGCCACCGCAGGCAACGTCGACGCCGACCTCACCAACCTGCGCGCGCATGTGGCGCAGCTCGGCGGTGATGCAACCGGTGCACAGGGGATTGAGTTCGTCACTGCCTCTGAAAGTGCGCCGATGCCCGTGGAGCCCGACGAGTCGTTCCTTGCCACAGCCTGGCAGACGGCGTACACCGCCCAGGCCGCGCTGCAGTACACCAGCGCCAAGGAGTTCTTTTACCTGATTCAGGATTACGAGCCCGCCTTCTCGGCCTGGTCATCAAACTTTGCCCTTGCCGCCGCCACGTACACCATGCCGCACCGCCCGATCTTCAACGACCCGATCCTTGGTAATTACCTGCATGACCAGATCCCCGAGAGTCGTCGCGCTCCAGGGAAGAGCATCTCGTTCTTGCCCGCGGTCGACCCGGTGCTCTTCGCCCCACCAGCCGTGCCGCGTCAGCGCCCGTACACACTGCTCTTTTACGCGCGACCAAACGCACAGCGCAACGCCTTTGAGCTGGGCCTCCATGCCCTGCGCGCCGCCGTGGCCCGCGGTGCCTTGAGCGCCCCCGACTGGAAGATTCTTTCGATCGGCACCCCACTCCCGCCGTTCGACCTAGGCCGCGGCCAGACACTGATCAACGACCCGTGGAACAACTTCACCGAGTACGCGGCACTCATGCGCCGCTCTTCAGTTGTGCTCGCCCTCTCAATCTCGCCGGTGAGCGGCTACCCGGTGCGCGAGATCGCCAGCACCGGCGGCTTCGCCGTAACGAACACCTTCGCCAATAAGGACCGCGCCAGCCTGCAGCTCATTTCGCCGCGCGTGTTTGCCGCCCCTGCCACCGTCGACGAGATCGCCACAGAACTCATTCGCGCCGCCACCGCCACCGAGGCCGGCGAGGCTGACACCCCGCTCCCCCCGAACGCCAGCCAGATGCCCCCTACCTGGACGGCAGCACTGAGCGAAGTGATTCCCTGGATCGTGGCTGGGGTGCGAGAATCTCGGCATGACTAATCACGCCGACATGAAGCGCCTGCTGGCCGAGCGCCTGATCGCCCACTACGCCCCCGCCCGCGAGCGCTACAACGAGCTCCTCGCCTTACCTCATGAAATCGACAACATCCTCGGCGACGGTGCCGCCCGCCTTCTTCCCATCGTCACCGAGACGATGCGCGAGGTGAAGGAGAAGGTCGGCCTCGCATGAGGCTGCCGCTCAGCCGCACCATTCGGCGCCTGCTTGGGCGCAAGGCAGCGGTCGACCCCATGAGGCAGTTTGCCGCGGTCAATCGCCCAGCACTGGTACCAACGATTCCGCTGGCGCCAACGTCCGCACAGCCGCACCTACCGCCGCGCATCACCATCGTGCTGCCGGGGCTCACCTTTGCCGGAGCAACGGGCGGGCCGAACACGGCGTACAACATTGGTGGGCGACTGCACGTGTCGGGGCTGCGCGTGCGCTTCGCCACCGCAGGCAACGTCGACGCCGACCTCACCAACCTGCGCGCGCATGTGGCGCAGCTCGGCGGTGATGCAACCGGTGCACAGGGGATTGAGTTCGTCACTGCCTCTGAAAGTGCGCCGATGCCCGTGGAGCCCGACGAGTCGTTCCTTGCCACAGCCTGGCAGACGGCGTACACCGCCCAGGCCGCGCTGCAGTACACCAGCGCCAAGGAGTTCTTTTACCTGATTCAGGATTACGAGCCCGCCTTCTCGGCCTGGTCATCAAACTTTGCCCTTGCCGCCGCCACGTACACCATGCCGCACCGCCCGATCTTCAACGACCCGATCCTTGGTAATTACCTGCATGACCAGATCCCCGAGAGTCGTCGCGCTCCAGGGAAGAGCATCTCGTTCTTGCCCGCGGTCGACCCGGTGCTCTTCGCCCCACCAGCCGTGCCGCGTCAGCGCCCGTACACACTGCTCTTTTACGCGCGACCAAACGCACAGCGCAACGCCTTTGAGCTGGGCCTCCATGCCCTGCGCGCCGCCGTGGCCCGCGGTGCCTTGAGCGCCCCCGACTGGAAGATTCTTTCGATCGGCACCCCACTCCCGCCGTTCGACCTAGGCCGCGGCCAGACACTGATCAACGACCCGTGGAACAACTTCACCGAGTACGCGGCACTCATGCGCCGCTCTTCAGTTGTGCTCGCCCTCTCAATCTCGCCGGTGAGCGGCTACCCGGTGCGCGAGATCGCCAGCACCGGCGGCTTCGCCGTAACGAACACCTTCGCCAATAAGGACCGCGCCAGCCTGCAGCTCATTTCGCCGCGCGTGTTTGCCGCCCCTGCCACCGTCGACGAGATCGCCACAGAACTCATTCGCGCCGCCACCGCCACCGAGGCCGGCGAGGCTGACACCCCGCTCCCCCCGAACGCCAGCCAGATGCCCCCTACCTGGACGGCAGCACTGAGCGAAGTGATTCCCTGGATCGTGGCTGGGGTGCGAGAATCTCGGCATGACTAATCACGCCGACATGAAGCGCCTACTCGCCGAGCGCCTGATCGCCCAGTACGCCCCCGCCCGCGAGCGCTACAACGAGCTCCTTGCCCTACCGCACGAAGTGGACAACATCCTCGGCGACGGTGCCGCCCGCCTCTTGCCCATCGTCACCGAGACGATGCGTGAGGTGAAGGAGAAGGTTGGGTTGGCGTA
>JBBAWM010000005.1:0-56569 GCA_040397175.1 Candidatus Limnocylindrus sp.
CGCGTAGCTTGAGGACTGGGTCGCGCTCCACCACGGCGACCTTGGCGTAGCCGCCACGGAAGTTTGCCGCCACGCCACGGCCCACCGAGCCGTAGCCAAAGACGGTGACGCGCTCGCCGTTGATCGTCTTATTGGTGATGCGCAGGTACGACTCCAGGGCGCTCTGCCCCACCCCGTGTTCGTTCTCGGCGAACTGCTTGATGGGGCTGTCGTTGATGACCAAGATCGGCATCTTGAGCTTGTCGCGCAGCGGCTCAAGGCGCATGCGTCCCGAGGTCGTCTCTTCAGTACCGCCACGCAACGTTGGGTATGGGTTCTGCAGGTAGTGCATGTACAGGTCACCGCCGTTATCGAGGATCAGGTCGGGCTTGGCGGCCACGACTTGGGCGAGATACGTGGCGTGCACCGCGGCATCCTTGGTCGCCTCGCCGATCACCGTTACGCCATGGGATCGCAGGCGCTCAACCGCGTCGGCCTGCGTGGTGTTGAGGTTGCCGGTAGAGACGAGCTTCGCGCCGCCCGCCTGCAGGGTTAGCAGCAGGGCGACCGTCTTCGCCTCCAGGTGAATGCCGGTGCCAATGGTGAGGCCGGCGAATGGCTGGGTGCGGGTGAACTCTTCGGCAATGCCACGCAGCAGCTTCGACTGCTCGGCGACCCAATCAATTCGTGTGCGCTGCATGGCGTGCCCTCCCTATGTGAGAGAGATTGTGCCCTACGTCAGCGACGAACGAGCAGCGCCAGCGCCGTAATCACCGCAAGGATGGTGACCGCCGCGGCAACGCCCATGCGCGCGCTTGGGGTGTCACTCGGTTCTGCCTCGGGGGTGGTCGCGTGATCGTGCTCCACCGCCCAGGCATGCGCGCTCACCTCGGCCTCCACCAGCAGGCGGCGAATCTCGGCCTCGCTCCACTCCGGGTTGGGGCGCGGCGAGATTGGCTCCTCTTCAAGCGGTAGTCGTAGGGGCGTGTAGGTGTTCACGGCGCGATTGTGCAGGGTGATTGTCAACGCACGATAAACGCGGAATCTCCCCGATATTGGCCGTTGCCCGCTAGATCACTTGCGCGCTTTTGCCGCCGCCTTCTTTGGCGCAGCCAACACCGCAGCACTTGGCAGCAAGAGGCTCGAGAGCCCGGTCAGCGCAACCGACACGAGCGGCGCCCAGATCGCTACCTCAAATGCGCCTCGCAGCCCCGCTGGGGTGAAGTTCGCGCCACCGGCATCGAAGAAGAGCACGCTGATCACGGCAACGCCGATGGCACCACCGACCTGCTGGAGGGTGTTGAGCACCCCCGAAGCTGCGCCAGCGTTCTGGACATCTGTCTGGGCAAGGGCGAGATCAGCGAGCGGCACCAGAATGAGGGTCAACCCAACTCCAGCGATCGCCAGCGGAAGGAGCAAGTCACCTCCGACCAGGCCATCGCCCTTGGTCAGGATGACCTCCTTGATCAAGGTGTAGCCGATCAGCTGCAAGACCGCGCCAATCGCAATCAGGTACTTCCCAACCTTGGAGGCCAGGGGCACAGCGATCCCGCTGCCAAAGAATGCGCCGAGGCTAAATGGCAGCGATGCGAGACCCGCATCGAGTGCCGAGAAGCCGCGGCCAGACTGCAGGTACAGGGCGAAGATCAGGAAGAAGGCGCCAATCGAGGAGACGGCCAGGAAGCTCGTCAGGACTCCGGCGGAGAATCCACGATTGTTGAACAGTGATGGTGGAATCAACGCCCCGCCGCTCGTCTTCTCTTGACGGCGTTGCAGCGCAACAAAGATGCCGATCAACACAACGCTCGACGCGAACATGATCCAAACCCAAACCGGCCAGCCCTGTTCTCGCCCCTGGATGAGGGGATAGATCACCAGGAAGAGCGCGGCGATAATCAGCCCAACGCCGAGCGGGTCGAGCCGTACCGGCTTCTCTGACTTGGAGTTCGGAACGAAGGCGAGGGATGCGATCAACAGCGCGATGCCAACGGGAACATTGATGACGAAGATGCTGCGCCATCCCAAGCCAAACGCATCGCTCGAAACAAGCAGGCCGCCAATGAGTGGCCCCGCAACGGCGGCGAGCCCAGAGATCGCACCAGTCAAACCGAACACCGCAGCGCGCTCTTCTGGCCTGAACAGCACCTGAATGATCGAGAGGACCTGGGGAATCATGATCGCGGCAAAGCCACCCTGCACGAGTCGCGAGATGACGAGCATGTCTGATGTTTGGGCAAAGGCGCAGCTGAGTGAGGCGAGCGTAAAGCCGAGAACGCCGATGTTGAACACTGTCTTGCGTCCATAGCGGTCACCAAGGCGACCGCCGGTGATCAGCAAGACGGCAAAGCTGAGGGCGTATCCAGAGATGATCCACACCAGCTGGGCCGATGAGGCGCCAAGGCTTTTCTGAATCGCAGGGAGTGCCACATTGACGATCGTCGTGTCGAGAAGATCCATGAAGGATGCGACCAACAAGACCGCTACAGCGAGCCAACGGAACTTCACGACGGTTGAGTTGTTCTTCATGAGCAGTACACCCTCCCTACATCTATTTAAGGGGGAGTATGGCGTAAAAGCCCGCGAACCCTGCGAGCCGGGGGTAGCCCTGCCATGCCCGGGGTAGCCCTTTGGGCACGAAAACGACCCCCCACGGCATAGAACAGATGTTCTATACTCCGCCGTCCTATGGCTGAGTCTGCCGCACGAATCGAGGCTGTGACCCGCCTCCAGCAGCGCTGGGGTGCAGGGATCATTCGGCGCGGGGTGGAGGTGGGTGACGCGGGTCTGCGGGTGGCACCGGCCCGTGCCACTGGGGTCGCCGCCTTCGATGCACTGCTCGGTCGGCGCGGCCTCCCCGACGGCATCACCCTGCTGCGCGGCGCCCTCGGATCTGGACGCACTACGTTGGCGTTACGCGCACTGGCTGCAACGCAAACGGCGGGTGGTGCGGCGGCATGGATCGATGCATCGCACAGCTTCGATCCGCTCGAGGCGGCAACGCGCGGCGCCTCACTGCGCGAGCTACCGATTCTGGTTCCACTACATACCGGCGAAGCAATCGAAATGGCTGGTGCCCTCTTAGCCGCCGACGCTGCAGATTTGCTGGTGCTCGACCTTTCGCTGGTGCGCGGCCCTGCGGTGCGCAGCGATGCACTCGAACGGCTCGCGGCGCGCGCCCGTCGCGCTGGTACTTCACTGATGGTGCTGCTCGATGACGCCGTTGCCGTGCATGCCGATGCGGCGGTCTCGTGTGCAGTGGTCTCGTGGTTGCGCGTTGGTGGCGATGTGCTGGGCCGTCGCGTGCTACTCACGTTAACCGCTGGTCCGCGCACGGGCGCGAGTGGCGTGGTCGATGTGTACGAGGGTCGCAACGCGCGCGCCGATCTGCGCATTGGTCGCCTACCGGTTGAGGAGGTGGCATGCGCACCCTTGCGCTCTACTGGCCAACACTAAGCGGTCTTGCCGATCGTACCGAGCGGCTGCGCAGTGCGCGGCATGCGCTCGGTCGCCTTTCGCCGCTCGTGACGGGCAAGGATTCGTTTGGATTGATCGAAGTCGGCATCGACGGACTGCAGGCGCGCAGCGGCAGTGAGCGCGACATTGCGGCGATTGCACTGCGCGCCGTTGGCGTGCATCTGCGCGAGCGACCGAGCGCTGCGGTGTCGAGCAGTCGCCTGCTTGCGGTGCTGGTGGCGCGCGGCGGTGCTGGTGACGACGGCGTAGAGGTGGTGCCGCCCGGCGACGAGGCCGAACGGCTGGGGGGCTACCCGGTTGCGGCGCTGGCCTTAGGGGCGACCGAGTACGCCGACGAGAGCATGAGCGACGCCCTGGAGCGCTGCTCCCTGCTCGGCCTCCGCACCGTGGGGGCGCTTGCCCGCACGCAAGGTGCCGCCCTTGCCGCCCACGTCGGCCCCGTAGCCAGCGCCCTGCTCACGCTCGCCCGCGGCTTTGATGTGCAGGCGATCGCCCCTGCGCCGCTGCCGCGGCGCCTGCTCGCACGCGCCTCGTTCGAGATGCCGCTCACCTCGCTCGAGGAGTTCCGCTTTCCGCTGCGCCGGCTGCTCGACGAGCTACTCGTGCGCGTGCGGCGTGACGGTGCGGCGGTGGGCATTGCGCGACTCCACCTGGCGCGCGAACGTTCTGCCCCCGTGCGCGCCGTGGCGCGACTCCCCGTACCGAGCGCCGACCGCACCCAAATCGAACGCTTACTGCTCGCCTCGTTGGAGCGCGCACTCTTGCGCGGCCTCGGTGACGACGGCGTGATCAGCGCGCAGCTGCGCTTCGACGGTGTGCTCCCCGCCGCCGGTGATCAACTGACGCTGCTCGGCTCGCGCTCCCCGCGCGTGGATCGACTCGCCTGGAGCACCGCCGCGATCGCCGTGCGCTACGGCGCCGACCGCGTGATGCAGGGCGACGTGCTTGATGGCGACGATGCGCGCAGCGAACGGCGCGTTGCCTGGCGCCGCACACACCCCGAGGTGCAGGAGTGACGCGCGTGCTTCGTCCACCGAAGCGGGTTGATGTGACGCTCGATAGCGGTGGCCGACCAGCAATCGTTCGGTTTGATCGGACCGTTGAACGCGTCGCGGTCGTAGAGGAGTGGCACGTCAGCGAGCGCTGGTTGCAGGTTCCCATCGATCGCCTGTACGTGAAGGTCGCAGGCTCAGCCTGGCTCATCCTGATCTTTCACGATCTCTTGACCGGCGACTGGTTCCTTGAGCGCATCTTTGATTAATGCGCCGCGTCCAATTTCGCTGGTGCCGTTTGCCGAACTGCATGCGCGCTCGGCCTTTAGCTTTCTGCGCGCGACCGCCACGCCCGAGCAGTTGGTGGAGCAGGCGGTCGCCCTCGGCTTAAACGGACTCGCCCTGGTCGATGAGGGCTCGCTCTCTGGCGCGGTGCGCTTTGTGCGCGCCGCCGAAGCCGCTTCGCTGCCGGCGCTGCTCGGTGTGGAGTTTGAGATGGCCGACCCGGCGGTCCCCGATCGCGATGGCGTGGTGCTGCCGCTGCCGCGTGCTAGTTCTGGCGGTTCTGGTGTTGGTGCCGAGTCGAGTGCGGTCGATGGGCGCCCCGATCGCCCCCTCCCCGCGCGACAGCGACGACGGCTGAACGAACTCGTGCCGCACGCCGAGCGGCGTGGGGTGGCCGATGCCGAACTGGGGCCACGTCTGGTGCTGCTCGCCACGAACGAGGCGGGGTACCGCTCACTGGCGCGTCTCCTGAGCCGCTCCAACCTCGCCGCCAGTAAAGGGGTGACGCGCCTCACCCACGAGCTCCTCGCCGAGCACTGCGCCGAGCGACCGGGGTCGCTGCTGGTCGTCTCTCCCCTTATAGAGAGTGAGATCAGCCGCCGCCTCGCCACGGGTGACCGTGCTGGCGCCCGTGCCGCCGCAGAGCGACTCGCCGCCCTCGGTGGTTCGCTGCACCTGGAGCTGGTCGACCAGCAGCTCCCTGGTGGTGCGTGGCTGCTCGCCGAAACGATTGACCTCGCGAACGCGTGTGGCCTACCGCTGCTGGCGAGTGCCGCGCCGCGTTGCGCGCGCGCCAGCGAACGCGAACTGCTCGACGCCGTCACCGCGATTCGCCACGGCGTGCCCATGGAGCACCTTGGCCCACTGCGCTTTATTGCCGCCGATGCGCATCTGCGGACGGGCGCTGAGCTACTGACAGCGCAACCGTCGTGGGCTGCGGCCGTTGCGCGAACGGTAGAGATTGCGTCGCGTGCGGATCTGCACCTCGACTTTGCGCGCGTGCGCTTCGCCGGCATTGATCTACCCGCGGGGGTGAGTGCCGACCAGGAGTTGTCGCGACAGGTGTGGGCGGGTGTGCCTGGCCGCTACCCGAACGGTGGTGATGAGCTGGCGCGCCGCATTGCCAACGAGCTCGCAGCGATTGAGCGCACGGGGCTCGCCGAGTTCTTTCTCTTGTGCGCCGACATCGTGCGCGGCGCACATCGCGATGGCATTGCGGCGCAAGGTCGCGGCAGCGCCGGTGATTCGGTGATTGCGTATCTGCTTGGCATTACGCGCGTGGATCCGATCAGGCACAACCTCATCTTTGAGCGATTCCTGAATGAGGGTCGCGAGTCATACCCCGATGTTGACGTGGACTTCGCCTCGGACCGACGCGACGAGGTGATTGATGCGGTGCTCGATCGATTCGGGCCGCGCCATGTGGCGATGGTCTGTACGTTCATTACGTATCGTGCCCGGTCGGCGGCGCGCGACGTGGGGTTGGCGCTTGGCCTGCCGCAGGAGTTAGTCGACGAGGCGGCGCGTCGTCTCGAGACGGGCGACCCGGGGCAGATCGGTGCGGATCTTGCCGCCACGCCGCGGTGGGGGCGACTCTTTACCGCTGGCAGCGGCGAGGGTGCGTGGAGTCGCTGGCTGCGCCTCTGTGCTGAAATTGACGGGCTCCCCCGCCACCGCTCGCTGCACCCCGGGGGCGTGGTCGCCACCGCCGAGCCGCTCGACGAGCTCGCCCCCGTGGAGCGCTCCAGTGATGGGCGGCGCGCCGTGCTGCAGTTCGACAAGCACGACATCGAGGAGTTGAAACTGGTGAAGCTCGACCTGCTCGGCCTCGGCATCCTCACCGCCATCACCGACGCCCTGACGCTGATTGAGCACGATTTCGGCACCCAGCCGAACCTCAACGCCCTCCCCGAGGAGACCCCCGAGGTCTGGCGCGCCATCGGCGCCGCCGACACCATTGGCGTCTTTCAGATCGAGAGCCGTGCCCAGCAGCAGTCGCTGCCGCGCACGCGCCCCGTCAAGATGGACGACCTGGTCGCACAGGTCGCCATCATTCGCCCCGGCCCGATTCAAGGAAACGCGGTGCATCCGTACCTACGCCGTCGCGCTGGGCTTGAGGCGGTCACCTATCCGCATCAATCCCTTGCGCCGATTCTCGACGAGACGCTCGGCGTGATCCTCTATCAAGAACAAGTGATGCGCATCGCCATCGAGGTCGCGGGCTTTACCCCCGGCGCCTCTGATGTCTTTCGCCGCGCCATGGGCTCGGCGCGATCGGAGCGCGAGATGGCGCTGCTGCGCACACGCTTTGTTGACGGTGCCATTGCCACGGTCGGGATGCGCGAGGACGATGCGGCGGAACTCTTCACGCGCGTCGCCGCCTTCGCCTCGTTCGGCTTCGCCAAGTCGCACGCCGCCGCCTTCGCGCGCACCACCTTCGAGAGCGCCTGGTTGCGCCTGCACTATCCGGCGCACTACCTGGCTGGGCTCATTCGCGCGCAGCCGATGGGCTTCTACCCCGTTGAAGCGCTCATCCATGACGCGCGCCGCCACGGTGTTTGCGTGGAACCGGTCTGCATCAATCGATCCGCTGTTGACGCTGTTACTGAACTGCTCGCTGGCGCGCTGCAGCCCATCACGGTGGATCCGTTCATCGTGACGCCGGGCGACGCGGAGCGCGCGGTTGCCGGATCACAACGTGCGCGTAGTGTGGCGGTGCGACTCGGGCTGAACATGGTGCGCGGCATTGGCAGCGCTACGGCACGACGGTTGGTGGCGGAGCGCGAGCGCGGCGGAGCGTTTGTGAGCCTCGATGATTTCGCGCGGCGCACCGCACTGCCGCTCAGTGCGCTGGAGCGCCTCATTCGCGCCGGCGCCTGCGACACCTTCGGCGTGCCGCGGCGCGACCTGCTCTGGCAGTCGGCCGAGGCGGGGGCGGCACTCCCGCTTCCTGTTGGTGAGGCACCGGGTCAGCTCACCCCGGTCAGCGCGATGGAGGCGCTCAGTGATGCCCACGGCCTCGTCGGCGCCGACCCGAAGCTGCAGCCGATCGAACTCTGGCGCGAGCGCCTCACCGCCACGGGCACGGTGACAGTTGCGGCGTTACGCCACCAGCCGCCCGGCCACGCCCGCATCGCCGGCCTGCTGCTGAGCCGCCAGCGCCCACCGACCGCGCACGGCACCGTCTTCTTGGCGATCGAAGATGAGACCGGCATCGCCAACGTCACGATTCGTAACAACGATTGGCCGCGCATGCGCGACGCGGTGCGCGGCGCATCGCTGCTCCTGATAGAAGGGCGCTTGGAGCGCACGGGTGACGTAGCAAACCTGGTGGCCCAACGTATTGCGCCGCTCACCGCAGGGCGGCTCGGTCACAGGGAGCGCGTGGGCTAACAAGGACGGAGTCGCCTATCCTTCTCAGCATGTTCGAATCAATTCCCGCCTGGGTCGTCCTCGTACCGATCACGTTTGTCTTCCTCGTTATGACTCTGCTCTTGCGCTACACCGCAACCCGCACACGCGGTCGCACCCAGCTGGCCGGACTCGCAGGGTTCTTGCTGATCTACGCCGCCACAAAATTCGGCCCAATTGCCTCAATGATTCGCCTCGGTAACGACTATCAGCGAGTTGCTGAAGGGGATCAGGTGGTTCGACTCATTCCGTTTCTTCAACTTGATACTCGGCTCATTCTTACCCCCTGGATCCCAGACCAGCTCCTGATCGGATTTGCAGCGTTCCTCCCCGCAGTCGTCTTCTTCCAATTGCGACTCCGCACCACCTTCTGGATCATCTTCACCGTGGTCGCACTTGGTATAGAGATCAATGAGGGTTGGGCAAACATGTCGGGGCTCACGCCACCGTTCCGCATTGACATTCATGACGTGGCACTGCGTGGGCTCGGCGTGCTCGCCGCCGCCATCGTCGTGCAACGATCACGTCGGGCGCGCATCGATCGTGACCTACGCCGTAGGCGCGCCAGTGCCGCCCCGGTAGCCCACGCCGCCACCCAGGCACCAAGCGCGGTGCTCATGATTCGCCCGCGCACCTTCCAGCCCAACCCGGAGACGGCCGCCGACAACGCCTTCCAATCGGCTGGGGTCGTCGACGTTGCCGAGCGCCAGTCGGTTGCCGCCCAGGCCCAGATTGAGGTGGCCGCGGTCGCGACCGCACTGCGCAGCGAAGGGGTCGGGGTGGTGTTGTTCGACGACCGCGAGGGGATCGACACCCCCGACTCCGTCTTCCCCAACAACTGGATCTCGACCCACGACGACGGGCGGGTGGTGCTCTATCCGATGGCCGCCCCCAGCCGACGAGGTGAGAGGCGTGGTGACGTGGTGGAGGGGCTACGCGACCGCTACGCCGTTTCGCAAGTGCTCGACCTCAGCCCCGTAGAGCTGGAGGGGCGCTACCTCGAGGGGACTGGCGCCCTGGTGCTCGACAATGTACATCGCATCGCCTACATGGCTCGCTCGGGCCGCGCCAACGAGGCGGTCCTTGATCAGTGGTGCGAGGCGATGGGCTACACCGCCGAGGTCTTCGACACCGTAGACCAGGCGGGGCAGCCGATCTACCACACCAATGTCGTCCTTTCCATCGCCACGAACTTCGTGGTGGCGGGGCTCAGCAACATCCCAGACCCCCTCGAACGAGCACGAATCGCCGCTCGGCTGGGCGAAACTGGGCGCGACGTGATCGAGATTGACCGGGGCCAGGTGGCTGAGTTTGCCGGCAACGGGCTCGAGCTGAGCGGCAGCCGCGGGCGCCTCTTCGCCCTCTCGTCGCGGGCCCTCGCGGCACTCCATCCCGACCAGATCGCCGCCATCGAAACCTCGGCGCGAATCCTGGCGATCAGCATCCCGACCATCGAGCGATCGGGGGGTTCGGTCCGCTGCATGTTGGCGGGGATCCACCTGCCGCCGCGCCAACCCGACACCCCAGCGACCCCCGCCGCCTAACCGCGCGCCGCCCGCGGCGCTTTTTTGGCGTCCGCTTCGCCGCCACCCTGGCCGCCGCCAAGGCACCATGCGAAACGACCGCTTCACAAATCCGCGCGAGTCTGGCACGCTATAGGTCGTCCGGGCGACCAACGCCTGGGGAGTTTAATGAGGTGAAACACATGGCAGTTGCCAAGAAGAAGAAGGTCGCGAAGAAGGCTGCTGTTGCCGCCGTCGCCGCCGCCGTTCCTGCCGCCCCTAAGAAGGCTGCGAAGAAGGCCGTGAAGAAGGTTGCCAAGAAGGCCGCAAAGGCTGCAAAGCCTGCCGCCAAGAAGGCAGCGAAGGCCAAGGCCGCTCCTAAGGCTGCGAAGAAGGCAGTCAAGAAGGCCGTGAAGAAGGCTGCGAAGAAGGCTGCTCCAAAGGCCGCCAAGAAGGCAGTGAAGAAGGTCGCGAAGAAGGCCGCCAAGAAGGTTGCGAAGAAGGCAGCCCCTAAGGCGAAGAAGGCGAAGAAGGCCAAGAAGTCGAAGAAGGCTGCGAAGCCTGCTGTTGCGACTCCTGCCGCTTCGACCGGCTGGAGCATCTTCGGCAAGTAAGCCGAATCGCATCGCGCGTTCGCGCGCGACACGCGACGTTCAGTAGAACGACAAGAGACCCCGCACCAAACGGTGCGGGGTCTCTTTTTCTCTTAGGGCTCCTGTGTCGTAATCAGTGCACCGTCACGCAAATACCGTGCGCCACAACGAAGGCATGCGAGCTCGGGCTCACTCCCCGTCACCACACAACCACCCAGCGCAATGGTTCCGCGTTCAGAATCCTGGATCGCGGTGCCGATCGGCAAGCCGTAGACGATCGGCACGAGCTTCGCCTTGGCGCAGGCGGGGCAGGCCGACCCCCTCCGCAACGTGCCGCTCACGAGACCCTGCGGCGGTTCGCCGCGCGGCCCTTGAGGATGCCAATCAGTGCCTTCGGGAGCGACGGGGGTGTCGCCGGTTCGGGGCGCCGTGAACGCGGTGTTCCGAGCGGCAGGTATCGCTCGAACGAGGCGGCGAAATCGATCTCTTCGGATTCGGTGGCCGCCTCCTCGAGGAAGACGGGGGTGCGAGCCTCGAGCTTGTTGATGAGGTCGGCGATCTCGGCGCCCATGGGGGCGGCGGTGATCAGCAGGCGCTCACTGGGGTAGCCCCAGGCGCAGTAGGCGGTCTCTCCCGCCACATAGACGCTCATGAGGCGGCCACGCTCCTGTGGCCCTTCGTTGGAAACATCAGCGCGGACTCGGCTCGGGGTGGGTCGCATGAGGACTCCTTCCACGACGGGGTCGGCGATCGGCGGCGCCTCCGCGGACCCATCACCTGCACACCCTACTTGTGGCTTGTGCCACCAGACTGGCACGACATCGTGCGAGTTAGAAGCCGCGACGCACCATCTCAATAAAGATTCGTCCGGCGGTGCGTGCGTCGGTCTCGGCCCGGTGCGGTTGCCCCTCGACCTGAATGCCGAGCTCGGCAACCGCCTCACTCAGCTTCGGCCACTTCTCGCTCTCGGAGACCAGGTTCAGCATGGTGCAGTACTGCTTCGACGGTGGCGCAAACACACCGAGCCAGCGCAGCCCGTTGCGATCGAACTCCATGTTGTGGGCCACGACGAGATCCGCCCCCTGGAGCGCATCCGTCATCTGCTGCCGCGCCACGCCGCGATCGACACCTGCAACATCGATCATCTCTGGGGTGATCTTGGTGAGGTTGATGATGAAATCGGAGATGGCCGTCTCTGGGTAGACCAGGGTCGACCAGGCGCTCACCTCGCGCGACCCCTCATAGATCACCGCGGCGGCCTCGATGACACCGGTGGAGGGATCACGACTCCAAATCCCGGTCGTCTCAAAGTCGATCGCCGCCCAGCGCGCCGGTAGGGTGCGCTGAAATCGATCGGTCGGAGTCGCCAGGTTCATGGGGCGATTATGCCGCCTTCGGGCTACGATGCACGCATGGAACTCCTCCTCCTCGCACTGCTTGGCGCCGCCGCCTCAGCGATCACGATCGTCTCGGGGTTCGGGCTCAACACCGTGCTGGTGCCCGCGTTCGCCGTGCTCTTCCCCCTACCGCTAGCCATCGCCGCCGTCGCGGTGGTGCACCTGGTTGCCAGTGCCTTCCGCTTCGTGATCTTCCGGGCGCACATCAGCCGGGCCATTGCCCTGCAGTTCGTGCCGTGGGCAATCGTCGGTGGGGTGCTCGGCGCCGTCATCCTTGAGCTTCTCGGCGCGGTCCCAGTGATGGCCACCTACACGCTCCTTGGCCTGACGAAATCGGTCACCGCGGTCAAGGTGGTTGTTGGCGCTACCATCTCGGCGCTCTCGCTCTATGAGCTGCGTCGCGGTGCGCAGCCGAGCGAAATGAGCGCCACCGGCATTCGCGCCGGGGCGCTCGCCTCGGGATTCTTCGGCGGCCTCTCGGGGAACCAGGGGGCGATTCGGAGCACGGTGCTCATGCGCGCCGGCCTCACCCCACTCGGATTTGCCGCCACTGGCGCCCTCGCCGCCATCGCCATCGATCTCACCCGACTCTTCGTGTACGGCACCGCGGGGAGCATTGCCGAAATTCTCTCCAGCGCCTCGATTCGTGGCGCCATCGCCGCCGCAACGATCGGCGCCCTTGCTGGGGCGCTCGTTGGTCGGCAGCTCCTCGCGACCATGAGTAGCGCGCGGCTCCACCTACTCGTTGGATGGAGTCTCGTCATCGGCGGCCTACTCATCGGGGTCGGCGCGCTGTGATGCGGTCGCTTATCCGCGGTCGTGCCGCTGAGCGCCTGGTGCTCTTCGGCGCGGCGGCGATCCTCGCCTGTGATTTTGTGGATCAAACCCTTGATGCGCGCATCTACGCCGCCTCGGAGCACGCGATCGGCAAGGCTGCCTGGCTCTTTCACCTTGGCGTGGGGGCGATTCTCGTTGTCACGTTGCTCCTCCTAGCGCGCAACTGGGGGGTGCAGGGGCGACGAGGGGTCACACGCGCGCTGATCGTGGCGGCGATCGGCATCGTTGGCCTGGTGGTCTTTCCAACCGATCCAGGCTGGGAGGTCGTAAGTGTTCCCGGTCGCCTTCACCCAACCTTTGCACTCATTGCGGCGGGGAGCCTGCTGATCGCTGGATCGCGACTCGCGCACCCGCGACGGCTACTGATTGATACGGGGCTGCTCTACGGCGCAGGGTTCGTTGGCTACGTGGTGGGTGGTGGCGCCGGTGCAGCAGAGCGGGCTGCCCTTGCCGTGGTTGGCACGCTGCTCTTCTTGGCAGCGCGGCGGAGTCGCTAGACCGACTTTGTGCGCGAGGCGGCGCTGCTTGCGCCGCCCTTCTTGCCGATCGCGCACACCTTTGCCTCTACAGTGGCGCGCTGCGCCTCCTGCGAACCACGAATCACCTCGCGCAGGGAGCTGCTCTCGATGGGCCCATACATATGGTGACCGCGAGCGGTACGCAGGATCGAGGTTGCCAGGAGGCGAATCTCCACAGCGGTCATGCCAACACTCTTCAGGTACGGGCTCACCCACTGAATGCAGCGCTCGACATTGGCCTCGAACAAGAGTCGCATCCCTTCGCGACCGATCTTGGTCGACTCCACGTAGCGAATAACCTCCCACATCTCCTTCTGCTTCAGATGGAACTTGCAGCCGATCTCGACCACGGCATCGAGCTCATCGGCCCAGGTGGCGGCGGTCCACGGTCGCGAGGTGGAGAGCATCACGCTCGACCACCATGCGCCAGCCCACGTCTCGTAGAGGTCAAAGAAGATCGAATCGCGATCATCGAAGAATTGGTACGCCGTTCCGGCGGCGATCTTCGCCTTGGCGGCGACCATTTGCATGGTGACGCTGCCCACGCCCTTGCTGTTGGCGAGCTCGCGCGCTGACTCGAGGATTACCCCTCGTGTGCGCAGGGAGCGGGCCTGGCTTGGAATGCGTCGGCGACCGCCGGCCCAAGTGGCAAGTGGGAACGGCGCAGGCGACAGGGCGCCATCGGGGGCGCTGACGATCTTCCCTTTTGCGAGCCGCGTCTTACCAGGCATCTGCATACCTTTGCACAGTTGCACGCTCGCTCACATATTTTTTGAACAAAGTTCGCGTTGCGGTGGTCGCGCTGCACGTATTGTGAGGTTTTCTCTTATTTCTAGTGCGCTGCTCCCTATGCCGCGTTGTGTCGCCGCAAGTATTCGACAAAGAGTGCACGTTGCGCAGCAAATGAGCCCTCAACCACGTCGCTCAGCGTTGACGTGGCGAGCGCGGCAAAGATGTGGTGACCTCGGGCAGAGTAGACGTTGGCTCGACAGATAAAGCGAATCTCTTCGGCGGTGAGACCCGCGGCCAGCAGGTACGGCGATGTCGAGCGAATGGTTCGATCAATCTGCGCCGCAAGCATGAGCAGCGCCGCGACTCTCCCCTCGGCCGTCGCGTCTACATGGCGAATCACCGGCCAAGAGTCAGAGTGCTTTACCAAGAAGTTACAACTGCCCTCAATCAGGCGCCTGAGCTGACCCTCCCAGTGTTCGCTCATCAACTCACTCGTGTACGTGAGGATGACGCTCCACCAGTCGCGATACCACTCCTCGTAGATGTCACGATAGATGCATTCAAGATCGTCGAAGAACTGATAGGCGGTGCCGCTGGCGATCCCGGCGCGCTGTGAGACCAGCTGCATGGTCACTCCACTGATGCCGTTCTCGTTCGCGAGGGATCGTGCCGCGTCAAGTATGAGTTTTCGCGTGGCAATCGAGCGTTCCTGCTTCGGCTCATGTCGCACATCGTTGCGCCAGTTGATGAGCGGAAAGGGGTCAGGGAGCAGGCCACCATCGGTCGTTCTCGGTTCGTTGGAAGCAGAGGTGGTTACCACCCCGCTACTGTCGCACATCTACCGCGGCGAGCACATGTGAGCCCTCACAGATTTAGCGGCAGACTACTCCGCAGCGCGTCGGAGGTGGCGGATCAGCTTCTCGGCGGCATTCGCGCCTGGTGCGCCCGTGACACCGCCGCCCGGTGCGGTGCCCGCGCCCGACAAGAAGAGCCCATCGATCGGGGTCTCGTAGCGGCCAATGCCGTAGAGCGGGCGCCACTGCGCAAACTGGTCGAAGCCCTCGTTCACGTGCATGGCGTGGCCACCGGTGGCACCCCAGTCGCTCTGCAGGTCGGCAGGCGTAATGAGTTGGCGCGCCACGATGTGTCCGCTCATGCCAGGGGCGACAGACTCGAGTACCGCAACGGCGCGGTCGGCGAGCGTCTTGCGCGCGTCGGCGGTCCAGCCGCCCTTCAGGTCAACCGGCGCGTACTGCACCACGACGCTTAGCAGGTGGCGCTTGTCGTTCGTAAGGCTCGGGTCAATCAGCGTTGGGATCATCGCTTCGACCACTGGCACGTCGCTCATCTCGCCGTACTTGCTCGAATCAAAGGCGCGCTCGATCCCCAAGATGTCGCTGAGGATGGTGATACGCCCGCGCAGGCGCACCTCTTGCTCGGCGGCAGAACCGGCGCTCGGGAAGGCTGGGAGCTGGTCGAGCAGAATGTTGAGCTTTGCGGTGACGCCAGTGTTGCGCGTGGCTCGCAGGCGTCGGCGCAGTTCAGGGCCGGTGGCCTCAACGCCGAGTAGGTTCAGCAGCGTGCTCTTTGGATCCAGTGTGGAGAGCACGTACGGCGCAATGATCTCTTCGCCACTGGCGAGTGCCACGCCCGTCACGCGACCGTCACGCTCAGTAATGGCGGTGACCTGTGCGCCCGTGCGAATCTCGGCACCGAAGCCGCGTGCCGCATCGGCGATCGCGCTAATGAGTGCGCCTGGTCCGCCGATCGCAACAACGGTTTCACCTGAGGCACCGCCGTCGGCGCCGTCACCAGTGATGCTGTCAAAGAGGAGCGATGCGCCGGTGCCTGGTGAGATCGGTCCGCTGGCGTTGTAGCGTGAGCCGCGCCACGAAATGAGTGCCTCAAGGTGGTCGTCGTTGATGTACTCGTTGACGAGGTCAGCCGCCGACATTGGGAGCATGCGCAGAATCTCGCGACCATCGCCCTCTTCGAGGCCAGTGAACGGCGCGCGGAAGGCGAAGCCTGCGAGCAGTTCAGCGACCGACTTGCCGCCATCAAGATCTGGTGGAATGCCGTCGAGGACCTTCTCAAAGTAGGCGCCGATGCGGCGCATGCGGCCGTCGAGCTTCAGGTAGCCCGCAGCGACCTTCTCGCCGTTCGGACGAGTGGCGAGTTCGGCGGCGGTGCGCTTCGCATCGCGCCAGAGGGTAATGGCGGTGCCGTTCGTTGGGTGCGGCGCGAAGTTGCGCGCCTCTGGCTCCACGAGCTTCACCTTGCCTTGCAGGCCAAGGTCGCGGGCAACGCGCGGTCGGAAGCGACCAACGGTGTGCGCGAGCATTGGAGCGCGAACGCCGTCGACATCGCCGGTGAGCGCCATGCCGCCGAGTTCGGTGCGGGCCTCAACCAAGATGGTCTTCACCCCTGCGCGCGCGAGGTAGGCGGCGGCAACAAGGCCGTTATGTCCGCCACCAATCACCACCACATCGGCGGTGGCGGCGGGCTTGCCTGCGCGTGGTGCCTTCTGCACTTTTGGAGGCAGCTCGGCCTTGCCGGTTTTTTCCGCTGGCTTCAACGTCTTTGGCGCGGCCTTCGGTGCGGACTTCTTGGCGGCCATTACGCCTCCCCTCGCTTGCTCTTCAAGATCTCGAGTGCGGCGAGTCGGCCTGGGGCCGCCATGATGCCGCCGCCCGGATGGGCCGAGGAGCTGGCGAGCCAGTAGTCGCGAATTGGTGTCTTGTAGCGCGACCAGCCGCTGACCGGTCGGTTGAAGGCCATCTGCTGCACCAGGATCTCGCCTTGGAAGATGTTCCCTTCGGTGAGGCCGATGGTGCGCTCGAGGTCGAGCGGGGTCATGATCTGGCGCCCCACGATCTTGTCGCGGAAGTCGGGGGCGAATTCGGAGATGGTGTCGACGACGAGATCACCGAACTGCTCCTTGATGTTGTCCCAGCCGCCGTGCTCTGGCGCCAACTTATGCGGCGCGTACTGCACGAACGCCGTGGCCACGTGCTTCCCTGGCGGGGCCATCGATGGGTCGACCAACGTTGGAATCAACATGTCGAGGAATGGGCGCTTGCTCGGGTGGCCGTGCTTCGCATCGTCGTAGGCGCGCTCCATATAGTCCGGGCTTGGCGAGATGCTGACGGTGCCCATCAGGTGGCCGTTCCCTGGAGGGGCCGCTGTAAAGGTTGGCAAGCCGTCGAGGGCGAAGTTCACCTTTGCCGAGCTGCCGCGGAACTTGAAGTTGCGAATCGCCGTTTCAAAGTCTGTTGGCAGCGAGCCAGCCGGAAGCATGTCGAGGAAGGTGTGCTTCGCGTCAGCCGCCGAGACGATGGTGTCGCCGTAGACCTCTTCGCCCGATTCGAGCACCACACCGATCGCCTTATCGCCGCGCAGCAGCACCTGCTTCACTGGCGC
Source organism: Candidatus Limnocylindrus sp. (assembly GCA_040397175.1). Taxonomy (GTDB): domain Bacteria; phylum Chloroflexota; class Limnocylindria; order Limnocylindrales; family Limnocylindraceae; genus Limnocylindrus. The sequence continues at coordinate 17,141 of JBBAWM010000005.1, forward strand.
GCCGGTGCGGGTGATTGCGCCAAACGACTGCGCTGCGCTGGCGATCGCCGCCGCCACGGCGCCAGTGCCACCCTGCGGCAGCGCCCACTCGCGGAACGAACCGTCGATCTCGCCGAAGTAGTGATGCAAGAAGACCATCCCAGTGCCCGGCGACTTGATGCCCAAGAAGGTCCCGATGATGCCCGATGCCGACATGGTGCCAATGAGCGGTTCACCTTCAAACCAGCGGCGTAAGAAGTCGTAGGCGCTCCCGGTGATCAAATCGAGAAGGGCACCCTTGGTGCGCAGCGGAAGCTGTCCAAAGTCCTTGGCGAGGCCCGCGTACTCCAACCACTCCTTCGGATCGCCATACGGGTCGGGTGCTGGCATGTCGATGGCGGGGCGAATGAAGCGGGTGATGTCGGTGACAGTCTGCTTGAAGTCGTCGTAGTTGTCGGCGTCGCGGTGCGACCACTTGCGAATCTCGCGCAGCGTGTCGGCGTGATCGGTGCGGCGATCAAGGTAGCCGTCCCAGTGCGGCGTGTAGGTGCCGACCGACGGCGCCATCTGCAGGCCGTGCTTGGCGAGGTCGAGCTCGCGAATCACCTGCGGGCGCAGCAGGCTCACGAGGTACGAGGCGACCGAGAACTTGTAGCCCGGCACAGGCGATTCGGTGAGGGTGGCGCCACCCAGAACGGAGCGGCGCTCGAGGACGATGACCTTGAGTCCGGCCTTCGCGAGATACGCCGCGGTAGTGAGGCCGTTATGCCCACCACCCACAACGATCGCGTCGTACCGTTCTGCCACTGTCCCTCCCAACCTCGCCCCGAATCGCTAGGATGCGGGTGCGGGCAATGGTACCGCCTAGGCCGCTGAGTGAGAGGGAGGGATGCATGCCGCGCGAGACACCGTTCCACTCCCGCACGGCCGAACTGAACCAGGCTCGCCGCTGGCGCAACTGGTCCGGATTCTTCATCGCCGACTCGTACATGCCCGCCCATGACCTGGAATACCATGCGGTCCGCTTCTCGGCCGCCCTCTTCGATATCACCCCAATGTGCAAGTACCGGCTGACCGGCCCCGACGCCGCCAAGCTGGTCGAGCGCGTCATCACCCGCCGCGCAGATCGCATCAAGCCGATGAAGGTCATCTACACCCCATGGTGCGATGAGACCGGTCGCGTGCTCGATGACGGCACCGTTGCGCTGCTCTCTGATGGCTCCTACTTCTGGACCTCCGCTGAGCCGCAGCACGGCTGGCTTGAGGCCGCATCTGAAGGCCTGAACGTCACCATTGAAGACCAGACCGAAACGATCTGCGGCCTTTCGCTGCAGGGGCCGCGTTCGCGCGAGGTGCTCTCCGCCGCCGTTGGGCGCGACATGAGCGACCTCGGCTTCTTCGGCCGCGCCGATGTCACCATCGGCGGCGTTGCCGTGGGCGTGTCGCGCACCGGCTACTCCGGCGATCTCGGCTACGAGCTCTTCATGCCGTTCGGCACGGCGCTCCCCGTGTGGGATGCGCTGATCGCGGCGGGCGGGGCGCACACGCTGCGCGTTGCTGGCATGGAGGCGCTCGACGTGGCGCGACTCGAGGCGGGCCTGATCATGGCCGGCGTCGACTACTTCTCGTCACGCACCGCACATCATCCGAGCCAGGCGGTCTCGCCGTACGAGATCGGCTTCGACCGACTCGTGGACCTCGACAAGTCGTCGTTCATTGGCAAGCGCGCCCTCATGGATGAGGTCGCAGCAGGCGGGCCCCCTGATCGACTCGTAGGCCTCGAGCTCGACTTGAATGTGTTCGAGAACGCCTACCTCGACCTTGGATACCCGATCGAGCATCCGTTGCGCGCCTGGCGCAAGGTGATTCCGCTCACGCGCAAGGGCGAGACGATTGGCCGTGCCACGAGCGGCACCTTCTCGCCGCTACTGAAGCGCTCTATTGCCCTCGGACGACTCCCAGCAAAGCACGCTGTTCCGGGCACGATCGTTGGCCTTGAGTGGGCGATTGAAGAGACCCGCCACGAGATTCCCGCGACCGTGGTGCCGCTCCCCTTCCTCGACCTGCCGCGCAAGCGCAGCTAGGTCGCGGAAGTCGCTGCGGCTAGAGCCGCGCCGCTCGCTCTAGGGGAATTCCCCACGCCGCACTGATGCGCTCGGCGGTCAACACTTCCTTCGGCGTGCCGTCCGCGGCAATTGTGCCGTTGGCGACAAGGATCACGCGTGAGAATCCATCGCGAACGATGTCGAGCTCGTGGAAGATTGCGACGATGGTGCGCTTTGTTTTCATGATGGTTTCATCGCCGGCAAGACTGCTGAGAAGATCGGCAATCTCCATGCGGTGACGCAGATCAAGGTGTGCGGTTGGCTCATCGAGCGCGAGGATCGGCGTCTCTTGCGCGAGGCCCAGTGCGATGGCGGCGAGCTGCCGCTCTCCGGCACTGAGGGTGCGCACATCACGGCGCTGGAGTTGCGTTGCGCCAACTCGCTCGATGGCGGCGTTGGCCCGCTCGCGATCATGCTCGCTTGGTCCACCTGGGCCGTGGCCGTGTGGAATGCGACCGAGTGCAACAAGTTCATCGACGCGCGTTTCGAATGGCAATATGATGTCAGAGCTCACCACGGCGATCGAGCGCGCAATCGTTTCGCGCGAGAGGTTCTGGATCGGTTCGGTGCAGAGGATTACCTCGCCGGAGGTTGCTGCGACCGTGCCGCTCAGTGCGCGCATCAACGTAGTCTTGCCAGCGCCGTTCGGGCCAACGATGGCCACGCGCTCCCCTGGTCCGATACTGAGAGAGACGTCCTGCAGGATCGTGGTGCCGCCCAGGTCGACGCGCAGGTCGTGTGCGCCAAGCAGTTCGTACGGTGCGGATTCGTTGTTGTTCGTGTTGGCGCTCATAGGGCGTACCCGGCGCGAGCGCGATGCAGCAGCCAGAGCAGGAACGGCGCACCGATGAGCGCAGTGATCACGCCCACGGGGACGCCAATGGTGCGGGCAACCGTGTCGGCGAGGAGCAGGAGGAGCGCGCCGCCGATCGCCGAAAGCGGCAGCACGGCGCGTGGGTCGGAGCCAACGGCGAGGCGGGCGAGGTGCGGCACAACGAGACCAACGAAGCCGACCAGGCCCGCGAGGGCAACGGCCGAGGCGGTGGCAAGGGTGGCAAGCGCCACGGCGATCCGTCGCTCGCGGCGCACATCAATGCCAAGGTGGGTCGCCGCCTCATCACCCAGCAGGAATGCCGCAAGCGCACGACCACGACGGGCGAGAAGCAGAGTGGCGAGGGCGATCGGTACGACGGCGGCGGCAAGGCGCGGCCAGGTGACACCATCGAGACCGCCGAGCAAGAAGCCGAAGATCGCGCGCAGGTTCGCGCCACTCGCGAGCATCACCAGCGAGAGCGCCGCGGCGAGCAGCGAGGCGACGGCGTAGCCCACCAGCAACACGCTGGCGATGCGCTCCTCACCGCTACCGATGCCAGCGATGCGCCAGACCAGCGCCACCGAGGCGAGTGCGCCGATGAATGCGGCGAGCTGCACACCACCGAGCTCCCAGGCGACGCCGGTGACGGGTACGAGGAACGCAATAGCGGCACCCAGTGCGGCGCCGCTACTGGTGCCGAGCACATACGGATCGGCGAGTGGATTGCGCAGCAGCGACTGGAATGCGGCACCCGATGTTGCGAGCGCTGCGCCCACCGCGATCGCGGCGAGGATGCGCGGCAGGCGAATCTCCATGACGATCGATGACGATCCAGCGTTGAGGTTGCCGCCAACAGGCAGGCCGAAGAGGCTCTTGCCAATGATTGCGAGCACGTCGAGTGGCGCGATGTTCGCAACGCCAAAGCCGATGGCGCCGATGGCCACCACGAAGAGCGCTGCAATCGTGACGCCGATGCTTCGCTGGGTACGCATGGTTATGGCAGGGTCACCGTTGGGTGGAGCTGCGCCACGATGGCGCGGAACGCCGCCGCGATCCGTGGTCCAGGTGTTGAGACTAGGTCGCCATCAATCGGTCGAAGCGCACCGCTGACTACCGCGGGGATGGTGCCCCAGCCTGGCCGCGCCGCTACCGCCTCGGCCGTTACGCCGTAGGCGGCATCGCCGAGCAGAATCACCGCAGGGGCCGCCGTCACCAGCGCCTCGAGCGAGATCTCGTAGACGCCGTTTGTGCCGCTCGTGATCAGATCCCCCCGTGCGGCACCGATCAGTTCGGCGGCGTAGTCATCCGGGGCAAGGCCGTAGATGGCGCCGGACGCATCGATCTCGTAGAAGACGCGTACGGGTGGCGCGCTGGTGACCAGCGCCGTGATTGCAGCGATATCTGCTTTGGCGGCGGTGATCGCGTCGGCGGCGGTGACGCTGGCACCCGCCGCATCGCCGATGAGCTGCAGCGTGGTGTACACACCGCTCACGCTCTTTGGATCAAGGGTGACCAGGGTGATGTTGGCAGCCTTGAGTTGCGTGATCGCATCGTCAGGGGTGAAGCCCGATCCACCCACGAACACCAGGTCGGGGTTGAGGGCGATGATCGCTTCGACGTTGGTGCCGTTGTAATTGGCGACCTGTTTTGTTGCGGTGAAGGCGGCGGGGAGGCAGCTGCAGGCGGCAACTCCAACGACGCTTGTGCCGAGGCCCCACTGATCGAGTGACTCAACGCTGGCGGGAGTGAGTGCCACGATGCGCTGCGGCTTCGCGGCAATCGTTACCGACGTACCGGCATCGTCAACAACGGTCCGCGGATACTGCGCCTCCACAATTGTGGTGGGGCTCACTGGTACCAGTGAGTTGGTGACACTGGCGCATGCGCCAACAAGGAGTGCTACGAGGAGCAGTAGGGTGAATCGGAAAAACTGGTGCGCGCGAACGAAAGCAGTCATAGCTTCCTCCCTTGCCTCGAGGGCCTAAGCGTTTTTATGCCGCGTGTCCGACGACCGGACTTATGGGAGTTACTCCCAATAACCGTTGCGGGACAGTGCTGGAATCTCACCAGCTTCGCGTCCACGCGGCGTTGCTGCGGGGACTCTATCACCTGGCATTGGGCTGTGCAGACGCGGCGAATACGCGCGTGGTGCGAGAGTGCGCCTCCGCCCTCGCCCCCGCGTTCACCTTGGAGGGAGCATGGTCGGAGTAGTTCTCCTCGCCGCAGCAATCACCTTCACACCGCCATCGGAAGGCGCAGTGGTCTTCGCCAATCGCACGGCGTTCGCCGAAGGGTGTACGGGCACCGTCAACACCCTCCCTGACCGATTCGCGCGGCAGGCGCGCACGGCGTTCGCTGGGCTCGGCTGGGAGGTTGGTGGGGCCGTTGGGCCGACCTTTACGCGCCGGGCCGTAGTAGCCGGGGCGGCCTCCGCCGCCTTCTACGTGCATAGCCACGGCGATCTCTATTGGGAGACAAAGGCCGAGAGTCGCGTCGGGGGCTTTCGCGCCGATGCCGGGCTCTGCCTCGGCGCGCCGATCATCTTCCCCTCAGAGATCGCAGCGATGCGACGTGGCGCACCGCCTGCATCGCTCGTGTACATCTCGAGCTGTCATAACGGCGAACGCGCCTCGCGACTTCCCGCCGCATTCGGCATCGCCCAGCGCAAGGTTCAGGGTCTCAATGAGCCCGACTCCTTCTATGTCGGCTACGTCGGCATTGCATGGCAGGGCGTCGCGCTTCGTTTCGAGCGTGCCTTCTGGCGCGGACTTCTCGATGGTGTACCAGCCGGTGCAGCGTTTGATCGCGCACTCCTCGTTGCCTACGACCCAGAGCACCTGGTCCCCGAGTGGTGGGGAGGCTACAGCCACATGCCACACGCGCGAACGACCGACCTCCCCGATCTCGGAGCGCAACGGTATGTGTAAGGTTCGCTGGTCGTTGGCTCTCTTGGTTGGGCTCGTGGCTGCGTGCAGCGCACCAGGAGCAGCAATCGCACCGAGCGACACTCCGCAGTCGATACGCGCTGGCCTGAACTTTCGGCCCATCGCGACCGTGGCCACGACACTCGTTGAGCCACTTGAGTTACGCGGTTTAGTGGCCACGCCAATCAGCGTGGTGCGCAGCGACGCTGGTGAGCAGCGCATCCGTCAGCTACTCGTCGGCGCGGGGGGTATTGAGGCGTTGCGTGTTGAGAGTGCGCTCGACGGATCGCTTCGCCTGATCGCAAAGAGTGGTGTGCCCTTTGAGGGCGGTGGGCTCACTCCAAGCGTTGCCGCTGCGCGCGCGCTCCGTCACCTGCTGCGGGTAGGGCTCGAGATCCCGGCTGGCGGTCCATCGGTGCGCGCGGCCGCCGGGCGCACGCTCGTCACCTGGACCCGGCAGGTTCGCGGTGTACCGGTGCCCAACGACGGGACACGCGTGGTGCTCAACGGTGCTGGCGCGCTCGTTGGCATCTCGATTGAGGAGTCACCCCTCGCCGCCCCGCCGGCGCGCATCGTTCCGGGCGAAGGGGCGGTGCGTGCCGCAACAGGCTTGCTGCCGAGTGGCACCTCAGTCGATGAGAGTCCCGTGCTGGCCTGGGTAGCCCCGACAGAGGAGGGCGATGAGTTGACCCTTGGGCGTGTGCTGCGCCGCCTCGCTTGGTGTGTGCGCGGCGAGTTTCGTGATGGGACCGAGTTTGAGATGCAGCTGGACGCTGGAAGCCTGGCGCTACTCGGGTGGGATGGAGCGCCGTAGGGCGGGCTTAGCCGCGGGCGAGTCGCTCACCGATCACCAGCAGTTCGTCGCGGAGCTCTGCAGAGGTCGCTTCGGCGTAGACCCGGACGAGCGGCTCGGTGCCGCTAAAACGGACGAGCAGCCAGCTGCCGTCGGTCGTGAAGAACTTCACGCCGTCCTTGGTGGTGAGTGGCACGGCGCGCACCGAGTGGCTACCGATGTTGCTTGGTGGGTTGCCGACGAGTTCGGTCGCGAGTCGCTCCTTCACCGCTGGGTAGGCGGCTCGGTCGATATGCACGTCAACGCGCAGGTAGTACGAGGCGCCCGCGATGGAGGCAACGTGCTCCATGACCGAGCTCATCGTTGGGCGCCCGAGCGCGCGCTCGCGGATCAGCAGGTCAAGAAGCAGCAGGTCGGCGAAGATGCCGTCGCGCTCGGGGAGGTGCATCTTGAAGCCGTAGCCGCCCGACTCCTCGCCGCCCATCGAGGCACCGGTCTCGATCATCTTTGGGCCAACGTACTTAAAGCCGACCGGCGTCTCATGCACCGTGACGTTGTAGCGTTCGCCGAGGCGTTCCCCCATGGAACTCTCGTTGACCGTCTTCACGATTGGGCTGAGATCCTTCTTGTGTTCGAGCATGTAGTACGCCAGTAGCCCGAACACTTGGAGTTGATGCAAAAAGTTGCCACGCTCGTCAACGGCACCAGCGCGATCGGCATCGCCATCAAGGAGCATGCCCATGTCGTAGCCGCCGCCCGCCATGCGCGCGAGCACCGGGTCAATGTGTGGTCGAATCGGCTCGGGATTCACGCCGCCAAACCACGGATTGCGCTCGCTGCGCATCTCATCGACCACGATGTTGCCGCCCGCAAGGAGTCGCCCGATCCAACCTGCGCCCGCGCCGTAGACCGGGTCGACCATGATGCGCATGTTCTGGGCAGCAATCGACTTCAGGTCAAGGTTGCGTTCAACGAATTTCTTGTAGCCCGGGTACGGGTCGTAGTGCTCAACCAGACCGGCCGCTTCGGCGTCGGCGAATGGCCGGCCAACGAGTTCGGGTCCTCGGGTGCTCGCCACATGCGCCTCGATGCGCTTCAGTAAGTCTGGCCCGGCGGCGGCGCCAGTTGGTGATTTCACCTTGAAGCCGTTATCCATCCACGGGTTATGGCTGGCGGTGATCACCACGCCCATCGCCGCGCTGCGCATCACCACCTCGTATGAGGCCATCTGGGTTGGCACATCGGTGCGCGAGTAGGCCACCGGAATGCCGTGGGCGAGGAGGATCTCGGCGGCGGCGATCGCAAACTCTTCGGAGCCGAAGCGGCGGTCGTAGGCGATCACGACGCTCTTGGCAGTCGCTCCATCCTCCTCCACCACACGTGCGACACCCTCAGCGAGTCGGCGAACGTTCTCGAAGGTGTACTCGTCACCAATCTTGGCCCGCCAACCGTCGGTGCCGAAGAGGATCTTTGTTGGCTCACCGACGCCCATCGCTACTCCCTCTCAGATGCGGCGCGCAGTTCGCTGCCGCTCATCTGTTCCAGATTCAACGCCGCCGCACCATTCGGCTGCAGGGCGATCACCCCATGCTCGTTGCTCATCACAATGGTACGCCCCCGTGGGGCCTCCATGCGGATCTCTTCAATTGCTGTGCGTAGTAGTAGATGCGCACGTAACTCACCCCATGAGCCGATGTCGCTCCAGCCGCAGTCCAGTGGAAGGGTTCGCACCAGCCCAGCCGCGGCCGCGGGCTCCATCACGAACGTGTCAATTGGCCCAGCTGGCACCGTGCTGTACTCGCCGATCCCGTTGATCAGCGTGGGTGCAAAGCGCTGCAGTGCCCCGCGGGCACTGTCGCGTCGCCAGGCGAAGGTACCCGCATTCCATCGCGCGCCCGCGGCGATCAGTCGCTCCGCCTCATCGCGTTGCGGCTTCTCGGTAAACCGTGAGACGCGCTCGCCGTCGGCGACGATGTAACCGAATCCTGTCTCAGGTCGAGTCGGCACCACACCGAGCGTGTAGAGTGCACCCGCTTCGCCGCTAGCGTGTTCGGCTGCGGCGGCAAGTGCGGTGCGCCAAGCGCTGGCATCGTGCACCGCATGGTCGGCGGGGATCACCAACATCACCGCGTCATCTGGTCGATCGATGGTTGCCACCGCGAGAGCGACCGCCGCCCCGGTGTTGCGGCTAACCGGCTCGGCAAGGATGTGGTCGGCGGCGATTTGGGGCGCGCATTCGCGGACCAGGTGCACCTGGCTCGCCGCGACCACGATGTAGGTGTCTGTGATGGGGACGAGTGGCGCGAGTCGCTCCAGGGTCACTGCGAGAGGGCTGCGCCCGTGCAAGAGCGGCAAGAACGGCTTCGGCCGATTGGGGCTACTGAGGGGCCAGAGGCGGGTTCCGCCGCCGCCGGCGAGAACGACCGCATAGGGTCGACTATTCATCTGCGGCATCGTAGCGTGCAGGCGCGTGGGTGAACGGGCTCGCGCGCGGTTCGTGCTCAGCGCCCGAAGAGGCGCCTGAGCATGCGTGGCACCGAGATGCTGCTCCGGCGGATCACGAGCCGCTCCTCAAATTCGGCCTTCACGCTGTACCCGAGTGAGGTGTAAACGGCGATAGCGGCAGCGTTCTCGCGCTGCACATTCAGCACCACTTCGTCACAGAAGGCGAAAAGGGCGTCGGTCACCGCCGAGGTGTTCGCATGCGCGTAGCCGTTGCCGCGCGCCCCCGACGCCGTCAGCACGTTCCCCACGACGGCGATGCGCTCGCGTCGACCGACCACATGGGTGCCGGCGGCCGCAACCAACTTGCCGTTGCGATGAATGCCGCGATAGACCCCCTCAGCAACCGCGAGTGGCGGGAGCCAGGCGGCAAAGCCCAGCTGGTAGAGGTGATTCAGCGCTGGCGCATCAGATGGGATCAGCGGCACCACGAGTGCGGCGGCGGGTCCGGTGTACGGCAGGAACTCGGTGCGCGTGAGGCCCATACGCAGCATGGGATTGATCTTCTCCGTCTCGTAGGTCAGATCAAGGATGCGGTCGCCTCCAACAGGGGTAGGCACCCAGGCGGCACGCGGACGAATCCCGTGCTGCAGGATCGTGGCGATCCCCTCTGGTTCGCCATACAGATGGAGCGGCTGCGGTGCCCATCCCGAGTACTCCATGCCGAGTGCAATGGGGGTTGCCCCGCGCCGAGCGACAAAGCAGCGCGTTCGCGGAAACTCACCGTCATCGAGATCGGCAAGGGCGTGTGCGGTGATCCAGCGGTCACCAGTGATGAGCGATCGCACCAGCTCACGATCACGCGTCGCCGAAACCTCGATCGGCATCGCGCTCATCAGTCGATCAGCGTGATGCCGTCAAGTGAGAGAAGCTCAACACGCGGCGTTGCAACCTGCACGCTGCTCGTCACGCCACGCGCGGCGAATGGCAAACCGCGTTGCGCCGCCGCGTTGTTGACGGCGTCAACACGCTTGGCCAGTTCGGCGCCGGTGAGATCGGTCGCTGTGGATCCGGCAACCAGATAGACAGGGACGCCCGAGAAAAGTGCAGCAGCCGCAAGGCCGACACCACCCGCTGGCACAACAGCGAATCCCGCTCGGCTCACCGCATCACTGCCAAGGACCAGTGCGCCGATGGGGCCGTCGGCACTCGCGATCTCGCTAGCGAGTTGACCATCTTCGAGGAGTCGCGGGGTGAAGCCAGCGCGCACCGCGTCAGCCGCGTCAATCGCGCCGAGCCGAGTTGCCCCGCGCACGTCAACGGTGGGACCAGCACCAATCGTGATGGTGCGCGCGCCAAGGTGGCGCAGCGCTTCATGAAGTGGGGCGAGATCGCCCCACGCGGTGGCGCCGAGGCCAGGCCCGCTGGCGATCGTGGTGCCGCGCGCAAGGCCCGCCCGTTTGAGCGCTGCGGCGATGCGATTGCCGTAGGCGGCGCGCTGGCCGAGCTGCGCTGCCGCACGGGTGGCGATGGCGACGTCGAGTCCCTCACCTGCCAACGCAACCGGGAGGAGTGTGTCGAGTTCGGCGTGGAGAGAGCCCGCAAGCGGAGCGGCATTACGAAGTGCAGCGGCGGCGGCGTGCAGACGTGCAATGCGACCGCCTGCAGACCCAACACTCGCCAGGGCGAGGGCGAAGGCGGCGGACAACCCTCGGATTGGACCGGGGGCAATGGCATCGACGGCCAGGAGTGCGGCGATGCTACTTGCGCTCGTGGCCCGGCGCTCGGCGATCACCGCTGGGAGGGCGCGGACGTCGAGCACGATCACCGCTCCGGCTTCATCACGAATGGGCGAGGCGAAGGCGGGCTCGGCCGCCGATGCATCCGCTTTGGTCAGTCCCGCATCGCCTGGCATATCGAGGTGCGTCTCGGCGGCGCGGCGACGCGTTGGCTCTGCACCAGTCTCGCGCGCGGGCCCTTGCAGGTCGGCGCTGAGCGCCTCGGCCTGACCGCGCAGCGCGCCAAGTGCACCGAAGAGTGAGCCGGCGGTGGCTGCACCGTCGTTGGCGATGCTGCGAAGGAAGGTTCGACGATCGCTTGCGGGGCGCTTCGCCATGCGGCGACTAGAAGGCGATGATCGCCGAGACGATGCCGTCTGGGAGTCGCTTGCGACCACCAAGGACGGGGAGCTCTGCCAAGAAGCTGATGCCAACGACCGTCGCGCCGAGCTGCTCAACGAGTTTCACGGTGCCAGCGACGGTGCCGCCCGTCGCAAGGACGTCGTCGACGATCACCACGCGCGCGCCCTTCTCGAGCGCGTCGCGATGGATCTCCAACACGTTCTTGCCGTACTCCAAGTCGTACTCCACCGAGATGGTCTCGGCGGGAAGCTTGCCGAGCTTGCGCACCGGCACAAAACCAACGCCAAGGGTTGCGGCAATCGGCGCGCCAAAGATGAAGCCGCGCGATTCGATGCCGATGATCACGTCGGGCTTCAGCCCACGGATCGGTGCCGTCATCGCCTCGAGGGCAGCGGCGAAGGCCTCGCCATCCTGCAGGAGGGTGGTGATATCGCGAAAGACAATCCCCTTCTTCGGAAAGTCGGGGATCGTTCGAATCTTCGAAGAGAGCTGTTCTGGGGTCACGGCGGGAGTTTACGCGAGCGGCGCGCCCGCCGTGTTCGTCGCCTCCCAGCGGCGCACCTCAGCCACGATCCCCTGCACCAGCCGTGCGGCAAGGCGCCACGCCTCCCCGCCTGCCACCCGCTCCCTACTGCGGATCTGACTGCCGCTCATGCTGAGCTCCGGGATGGGGTTTGCCACCAGGGCGCGCGCGGCGAGGCCAGGCTGTAGCTCACCGAGGCGCACGATCAGGCGTCCCTCCTCGATGAGGAGTGAGGCAAGCCCCGCCTCGCTAGCACCGGCGCGAAGTCGTGCCACCTCGAGGAGTCGTTCCGCCTCTGCCGGAGGTGCACCGAATCGGTCCCGCAGCTCTTCGCCGATCGCGTTGATCGTGGCGTCGGCATCGGCGATGCCGAGGCGGCGATAGAGATCAAGTCGTTGACCCTCGTCGGCCACATACGTATCGGCAAGGTGCGCTGACACGGGAAGGTCAATGAGTGTCGCCGTGCGACGTCGCGCCGGATCGCGACCTTCACGGCTCGCGCGACGCACCTCGACCGCATCGGCGAGGAGCTGCGAGTAGAGATCGAAGCCAACCGCCGCAATGTGACCAGACTGCTCGCCGCCGAGCAGGTCGCCCGCACCGCGAATCTCCAGATCCGCGAGTGCTAACTGAAAGCCGGCGCCGAGGTGCGACGCGTCAAAGATTGCCTTGAGGCGCTTGCGCGCATCATCGGTCAGCGCTTCTTCGCGTCGGTAGAGCAGATAGCACCAGGCACGACGACTGCTGCGCCCCACACGGCCACGCAGCTGATAGAGCTGGGCAAGCCCGAGGCGATCTGCCCGATCGATGATGATGGTGTTGGCATTCGGAATGTCGAGGCCCGATTCGATGATGGTGGTACAGACCAAGATCTGCGCCTCACCGCGCACGAATTCGCCCATGACGCGCTCCAGTGCGCGCTCCTCCATCTGCCCGTGCCCCACCACTACGCGGGCATCGGGAACGAGTCGGCGAATCTGCTCCGCCGCCGCCTCAATCGACTCGACGCGGTTATGTACGTAGTACGACTGGCCGCCGCGCTCTAGTTCTCGCAGCAGTGCATCGCGCACCAGCTCGAGACTCGCCTCGGTCACACGCGTAGCCACAGGGTGGCGATCTTCTGGAGGAGTCTCAATCGTGGAGAGGTCGCGAATTCCCGAGAGGGCGAGGTTCAACGTGCGTGGGATCGGCGTAGCGGTAAGCGTCATCACATCAAGTTCGGCGCGGAGCGACTTCATACGCTCCTTGGCGGCGACACCGAAGCGATGCTCCTCATCCACCACGAGCAAGCCGAGGTGCTTGAAGGCCACATCTTTGGAAAGCAGCCGATGGGTGGCAACGACCAGGTCAACCTCACCCGTGGCGAGCTTGGCGACGATCTCGGCCTGTCGCGCCGCCGAAACGCTGCGCGAGAGGAGTTCGAGCTTGAACGGATATGCCGCGAGGCGGCGACGGAAGGTCTCGATGTGCTGCAGGGCGAGCACGGTGGTCGGCACCAGCACAGCAACTTGTCGCCCAGCCTCAAGCACGGCAAAGGCGGCGCGCAACGCCACCTCCGTCTTGCCGTAGCCAACGTCGCCCACAATCACGCGGTCCATCGGGCGCGGCCGACTCAGGTCACCCTTCGTCGCCTCAATCGCGGTGAGTTGATCAGGCGTCTCGCGATACGGGAAGGCCGCCTCAAACTCGGCGAGCCACGGACTTCCTGGCGTGATCGCCGGGCGATGCGCCAACTCACGGGCCGCGTAGATGCGCAGCAGTTCGTCGGCAAGGTCGTCGGCCGCCTTCTTGGCGCGCTCCTTTGCGCGGCGCCACTCGCCCCCACCGAGTCGACTGAGCTGCGGATGCTCCGAGCCGGTGTAGCGCGCAATGCGCGCCAACTGCTCGACTGGAGTGAACACGGTGTCGGTACCGCCGTAGGCGATCTCAAGGTAGTCGCGCTGATCGCCGTCACCGCCGCGGCGAAGCATGCCCACGAAACGACCAACGCCGTGATCCACATGCACCAAGTAGTCGCCCGGGGTGAGTCGCTCCGCCGCCTCGCGCGTGATGCCGCGACGATGCACCGCCGGTCGACGAACACGCGTCGCACCGAAGAGCTCGCGGTCGGTGATCACCGTCAACCCATCAACGCCACCCTGGAATCCGCCGTCGAGGCCGCCGGTCAAGATCGTCAGCGAGCCAGGCTTTGGGTTGGTGAGCAACCCTTCACGCACCACTGCGCGTTCGCCACCCTCGGTGATCAGTTCGGCAATGCGTGCCGCCTGTTCGGAGACGATCAGCACGCGCGCCTTGTCGCGGCGCCAGGTTTCAAGGCCCTCGGTGAGCGCGCGTGATCGCCCGCTCGGCACCACCGGGTCGTGCCAGCCGAATGAGTCGTCGCCATCGGCGCGCAGCAGCGTCGTCGGGTCGGAGCTCCAGGTCAGTGCGAGTCGCTGTCGACCAGTCGCCGCGAGTGCTGCAATGAGTGCACCGCCCTCTGGGATCGGCGACGGCCAACCTGCGGGCAAGAGGCGCGTGGTGCGCAGCACATCGGCGCGCTCTTCGGTCTGACGTGAGAGCGCATCGGCGGCCTGGCGCAACTCGCCTGGCTCATCAAGCACCACCAGCGCATCGCCCACCTGGTCGTAGGCGCGCTCGGCGGTGAGGAACACCGACCAAAGCTCGAGGCCATCGCCGCGCTCGGCCTGGTTTCTTGCGGCGAGGCCCGCCTCCCAGCGCGCTAGGTCTTCAGCGAGTCGAGGCGGCAGTTCAGCTTCGCCACCGCCGCGCACGATCCCTTCAGCGGTTGCTCGGGCGGCGGCAATGCGTGCCACATCAAGCGGGAACTCGCTCGCTGGCAGCAGCTGCACGAGCGGCACCGCCTCACGGCTGCGCTGGTCGGCAGGGTCGATGCGCCGAATGCTCTCGATCTCATCGCCGAACCACTCAATGCGGAGCGGCGAGGTCTCGCCCGCGGGGAAGAGGTCGACGATGCCGCCGCGTCGTGCAATCTCGCCGCGGCCACCAACAAGCGAGACGGCCTCGTAGCCAAGGGCGAGAGCTCGCGTTGTGACGGCGTCGAGGGGGATGCGATCACCTGCACGCAGGAGCAGGGTTTCGGCACGCAGGTCGGCAAGCGAGATTGTTGGCTGCGCCACCGCGAGCAACGAGGTCACCAGGATGCGTGGGCTCCCCTCGTGCCAGGCGGCGAGCGTAGCAACGCGGCCAGCCGACTCATCGATGACGAGTTCGCCGCGCTCGTACGGCAGCGCACTGCGCGGCTCGAGCAGGACAACGTGCGAAGGGTCGTGGAACCAGGAGCGCAGCGCATCAGCAACGCGCTCGGCGACCTCTGGGTCGCGCGCAACCCAGACGATGCGCCGATCTGCGGCGAGCGCTGCCCCGAGCTGCGCCTTTGCGGCATGCGGAACATGGATGAGCGATGCATCGCTCTTCGTTAGTTGTTTGGTAAGGGCCGTGAATGGTGCTGCGGCGCGCAGCGTGTCGAGGAGAGGCGCGAGTGACGGTGTGTGGCGATTCACCCTTCGCGATCGGCCTTGTCGCGACCGAGGATCTTGCGCCAGCCGTGTGACGTCTTACGAATGCCGTCGGCGCCAGCCGGACCATCGACCTCACCTGGCTTCGGCAAATTAGCCGGATCGGCGGCACTGCCAGCCTCAGGCTCAGGGAGCGCCCAGCCGTTGAATGCGGTCGCCGCCTTGTTCAGTCCGCTGCGTGCCCACATCTCAATCGCCTCGCCAGTGGCAACCTCAACCTCCGGGAGGCGCAATCGCTCGGCGGCGGTGAACTCTCCGAGCACATGCTGATGCGCCGTTCCCGATTGACGTGGGTCGCCAATGCCGACGCGCAGGCGCGGGTACTTGTCGGTGCCGAGTTCGTCGGTAATGGAGGTGAGCCCGTTGTGCCCGCCAGCGCTCCCCCCCTCGCGGAATCGGAGCGTGCCGAATGGCAGGCTGAAATCGTCTACGACCACAAGCAGTGCTGTGAGTGGCACGCGCTCGGCGGCGAGCAGCTTGCGTACCGCGATGCCAGATTCATTCATGAAAGTGTCGGGCTTTGCCATCACGAGGTCGAGGCCCAAGACGCGACCGGCATGCACCATCGCCGCATCGCGACGCTTCCCACCGCCGCGCCAGTTCACGCGATCGGCGAAGGCATCGAGTACGAGCCAGGCGATGTTGTGCCGCGTGTAGTGGTACTTATCGCCAGGGTTACCGAGACCAACAACGAGGCGGCGATCCTCACTCATGCGCTCACCCTCATCGCGCGCCGATGTGCGCGCAGGATGCGCTCCTGCTCCGCCCACATTGCCGTGCGACCGGCAGGTGTTCGGTGATCCCAGCCGCACAGATGTAATGCGCCATGCACGGCGAGGAGTCGCAGCTCATCAGCGGGCGCGTGGCTCGTTGCACCATCGGTGCCGCCGTGCCCTTCGCGTGCCTGCGCAATAGCGCGATCGATGCTGATGACAATGTCGCCAAGGGGGAGCGTTTCGCCGGTGACGATCGGGGCGGCAACCTTGTGCGCGGCCTTTCGCGCGGTGCCCAGTCGCGCGGGATACGCGGTCGGTTCCAGGAGCGGGAAACTCAACACGTCGGTGGCACCGCGCTTCTTCATCTGTGACTCGTTGAGTGCAGTGATTTCGCGGTCATCAACAAGGGTGACGACCACTTCACCGTTCTTTGGTGCGCCAGAGAGTCGCAAGGCGCGTTCAACGAGGGCACAAAGTTCGGTAGCGGTGACGGTGATGCCGCCGCGCCTGCGGCGCACGATGCGCGCGCGTGGCCCGGAGCTGCGGCTCATCCGCGTGCGGCGAGCGCCGCGGTGACCTTCCCCGAGAGGACCTTTCCATCGACACGGCCCTTGGTCTTCGGTCCGAGCCAGCCCATGACCTTCCCCATCTCCTTCGACGAGGCTGCGCCGGTAGCGCTGAGCGCCTCAGCGACGAGTGCATCGACATCGGCATCGCTCAACTGCTCAGGCATGTAGGTGGAGAGGATCGTGATCTCGGCGGTTTCGGCATCGGCGAGGTCAGCACGATTCGCGGCGGTGTAGGCGTCAACGGACTCCTTGCGCGTCTTGACCGCCTTCACGATGACCCCGAGCACCTCGTCGTCGGTGGCGTCGCGCTTTAGCTCCTTCTCAACGAGGGCGAGCGACGAGAGGGCCATGCGCAGGGTGTCGCGACGCAGCGTCTCACCCGACCGCATAGCGGCCGAGACATCAGCTTTCAGTTGATCTCGAAGCGACATGCGCTGCTCCTCTCCGGCGGCTAGGCCGCACTGGGGCGCGCCGTGGGGCTAGATCCCGCGCGGTGCTCCGCCCATCGGCTTCTTGCGCTTGGCGTCCTTGCGCTTCTTCTTCTCCGCGGCGTTCTCGAACGCTTCGCGGCGGCGCGACTCGGCCAAGATGCCGGCCTGCTGGACCTTCTTATTGAAACGGCGCAGCGCGGCCTCGAAAGACTCGTTCTCGCCGATACGTACTTCTGCCAAGTGGCACCTCCTAAGGGGAGGAGGATAGCCGATCCCCCGCACGAGGGCGACTTAGCGCGGGAGGGGCACCTCTTCGAGCATCCCTTGGAGGGTAAGCAGGAGGGTGTTGGCCGCCTCGCTGTCGAGGTCAGCCGAGGGGGTGCGCTGCAAGATCACGAGCAAGCTCCCCGATTGAAAGAGGCTGAATTGTGCGTCGGGGGGGACGAGCACCAGGTTGACCGGTGCAACCAGATAGGCGGCCAGCTGGGAGGCGGCGGCCCGCGCTGTGGCGGCATCAGTGAACGAGACGGCGACCAACGGAATGCCGTTCGGGGCACGACCCGAGGCGGCGCGTACCACCGTGCGGGGGAGGCTGTTCATCTCGGGTGGGAGTGGCGGGCGCACGTCGGCGCTGCCAACGATCGGGCCCAGTCCCGCGGCGGTGATGACGGAAACGAGCAGTCCTTCGGCTTGCGCCGCCTCTGCCGAGCTGCGTGCCGTCGGCGCCGCCGATGCGGCGGGGCCCTGCGGATCTGGCATCACGGGGCCACCCGACAGGAAGCTAAAGATCGCCATGCCGCCGACCAGCACAATCACGGTGGTGTACGGGAAGCGACGCTTGCGCGTCGTTGGGGCTTCGCTCATCCCGGTGGCCACGCCAGCTGTCGCCCAGCGAGCAGGTGATAGTGCAGATGCTCGATCGCCTGGCCACCCTCATCACCAACGTTGCTGACCAGTCGCCAGCCGCGGTCGCCGTAACCGGCTTCGACGGCAATCTCTTGCGCCACGTGATGCATGCGCGCCAAGAGTGCCCCGTGTGCGGGGGTATCGCGCAGGTCGGCGGCGGAGCCAATGTGTTCGCGCGGCACGATCAAGACATGTAGTGGCGCCTGTGGCGCAATGTCGTTGAAGGCGATCACAAGATCGGAGCTGTGTCGCTGCGTGCTCGGAATCTCACCGGCGATGATCTTGCAGAAGAGGCAGTCACTCATGGTGCAAGTGTAGCGTGGCCGTCGCGAAACTCGGCGGCGACCCACTCCCCCTCCTCCCAGCGTTCAACGAGCGTTGCGCCCGCCGCCTGCAACGCAGCGATTGCCTCGTCGGCGCGCGAGACAAACATGCCACTCGTCAGGAGTCGGCCACCTCGCGCCATCGCACCAACGAGTAGCGGCGCGAGTTCGATGTGGAGCGAGGCAACAAGGTTCGCCATGACCAGCGGTGATGGCGCACTGATGGGGAGTGAGCCCGCCTGAACCATGACGCGCTCCGCGACGCCGTTACGCGCCGCATTCTCGATGGCGGCGGCGACCGAAAGTGGATCAATGTCCACCCCCATCCCATGCGATGCGCCGAGCGCGATGGCGGCAAGGAGCAAGATGCCGCTCCCGGTGCCGACGTCAAGGATCCCGGGCCCGTCGTTGGGGAGCGCGGTGAGATGCCCGGCAGCGCTCCACCGTTCAAGGCCAATCAGCGCAAGTCGTGTTGTTGGGTGCAGTCCCGTGCCAAACGCCTGGCCTGGGTCGATCGTGACGACCGCGTCGCCAGGGGCGGCAATGTGCTCACGCCATGGGGGGCGCACGACGATGCGACCGACACGCAGGATCGGGAATTCGGCGCGCCAACTCGTTGCCCACTCTTCGGCGGGGATTGGTCGCACCAGCAGTGGCCCAATGCCGCGCAGTCCAACACCGCCACTCGAAAATGCGGCGAAGCGCTCGAGCTCGGCGACGAGTGCATCGGCGGCGGTGCGGTTGCTTGCGGAGTCGGGGAGCCAGGCGCGAATGCAGACCGGTGCAGTCGGATCGTAGATAGGCCCAAGCGCATCGCCGTCAATCGGTGGTGGCGAAGCGGGCTCGGCGCTGGTCCCCGAAGGGGCGAGGCGTCCGAGTCGTTCGCTAATTGCCTCGGCGGCTTCGGGGTCGCACGCAATGCTGAGTTCGAGCCAACCGTCGGTGCTCAGCGGTGATCCTCGCCACTCGCCTTGGCGTAGGCCTCGAGCGCCTTGCGCTGATCGCCGCTCAACTTCTTCGGCACCTCAATCGCAATGTGAATCAGCAGGTCGCCGCGCTGACTTGGGCGTCGAACGTTTGGTGCGCCGCGACCCTTGAGGCGCAGCACGTCGTTTGGCTGCGTTCCCGCCTTGATCTCGATCTCCTCTTCGCCCTCCGCGGTGGGCACAACCACGCGCGCCCCGAGGGCCGCCTGCGAAATGGAGAGCGGAATCTCGGTAGTGAGATCGATGCCGTCCCGCACGAGCTGCGGATGCTCCTTCACCTCAATAACGACGTAGAGATTTCCGGCGGGTCCACCGCGGCGACCAGGCTCGCCCTGGCCGCTCAGTCGAATCTGCGTGCCGTCATCAACCCCCGGCGGAATCTCTACATGCAGTCGCTTGGAACCGTTGAGTCGTCCCTCGCCGCGACAGGTTGGACACTGCTTCTCGATGATGCGACCCTCGCCACCGCACTTGGCGCACGGCGCCTCGACCGCCATCTGGCCGAGCATCGTTTGTCGAACGGTGCGCACCGAGCCGCGCCCACCGCAGCCGTCGCACTCCTTCGTCCCTGAGCCCTTCGCGGCGCCGCTCCCCGAGCAGCCATCGCACGCAACCTTCATCTTGAGATCTAGGTCGCGCGTGCCGCCACGAATCGATTCGCCGAACTCCACCCGAAGGTCGTAGCGCAGGTCATCACCTGGGGGCGGGCCACTGCGGCGCGCGCTTCGACCGCCGCCGCCAAAGAAGCCCTCGAAGAGGTCCTCAATGCCGCCACCACCGAATCCACCCTGGAAGCCGCCGGGGAATCCCCCAGGGAAGCCACCCGCGCCGCCGCCGCCTGGGCCACCCGCTCCGCCACCAACGCCCGCCTCACCAAACTGGTCGTATCGCGCGCGCTGCCCCGCGTCGGAGAGCACCTGATAGGCGTCGTTGATCTCCTTGAATTTGGCGGCGGCGTCGGGGGCCTTTGACACATCGGGGTGATGCTTCTGCGCCGCCTTACGGAACGCCTTCTTGATCTCGTCGGCGCTCGCACTCTTGGGGATGCCAAGGGTCGCGTAGAAATCACGTGCCATCGCGCGCCTACTTCAGCAAGAGCACGCCGAGTCGGCGCACCGCATGGCGATAGCCGATCAGGCTAATCGTGGAGAGATAGGCGATATCGACGAGCATGAACACGTTGAGATCGCCGAAGCAGAGTGAGCGCACCAGGTGCGTGCCGCGCGTGAGCGGTGAGAGCTCGACAATCCAGCGCAGGACTCCTGGGTAAATCTCGACCGGATAGAACGTTGCGGAGAAGAGGAAGAGCGGCGTCAGAACGATGAAGAGAAAGTCAAAATCCTTCCAGCTCCGCATGTGCGTGGTGATGGCGAAGCCGGCGGCACCGAACGAGAAGCCGATAAAGATCACCGCAACCGGTGCAAGGAGTGCGAGTGGCGAGTGCACCAAGCCAAAGGCGAGCATCACCACCAGGAAGGCGGTGGCGTAGATCACGCCGCGAAGATTCGACCAGAGCAGTTCGCCGACGGCAAGGTCGCCAACACCAACAGGCGTGGAGAGGATCGCGTCGTACACCTTGCCGTACTTCAGCTTGTAGAAGATGTTGAACGTTGAATCAAAGATCGCGCCGTTCATGGCCGCACTCGCCAGCAGCGCTGGGGCGACGAAGGCTGCGTACGGAACATCTGCCCCCGCGTACGGAATGGTGCCGATCACACCACCAACGCCGTAGCCGATGCCGAGCAAGAAGAAGAGTGGCTCAAAGAATCCAGTGACAAGGATGAGCCACTGACGTCGATACACAAAAAGATTGCGCTCGAAGACGCTAAAGGCGCGTGGGGCAATGCTGGCGATCACTTCAGCATCCTCTTCCGGAAGAGGTAGATCGCGGCAATGGTGCCACCGATCCCCCAAAGAAGGAGCGCGCCGACATGGAGCCAGCCGAAGGTGAGCGGGGTACCGAGGGCAAAGGTGCGGCTCAGCGCCACCCCGTGCGCAAGGGGGGTGCACCAGGAGAGCACTTGTGCGGGAAACGGCAGGTTCTCGATGGGGAAATAGGTGCCCGAGAAGAAGGCGAGCGGGGTAATGATCAGCCGGAAGATGAAGGCGAACCCTTGGTCGGATTTCTGGGTGACCGAGAAGGCGACCATCGGGGCACCGAAGGCCAAGGCGGTTAAGAGTGAAACGCCCACCATGCCAATTGCCCCTGTTGGGCTCGTTGCAATACCCGTAAGGAGCAGCACGCTGGCGAAGAACGCGGCAGCGAAGGTGACCTTCCCCACCATGAAGGCAATGGCGCCAACCATCACGTCGGCGGCGTTGAGCGGCGTGGCGACGATCGCGTGGTAGATGCGCACCCAGGCTACGCGAGCGAGGATTGGCCAGGCGGACTCACTTGCCGCGAGTTCCATCGCTGAGCTAACCATCAGCGCCGGTGCGATGTAGGCGACGTAGCTCACCCCGCTGGTGATGGCGGCAGCCTTGTCGCCAACCAGCACGCCGAGACCGATCCCGAGGCCCGCAAGCACGACGAGTGGCTGAATGAAGGCGCTAAAGACGGAGCCCTGCCACTCCCGACGGTAGACGGCGAGCATGTAGCCAACGATGTGGCGCCAGCGCGTTGGGTGCGGTGCAGCTTCGCGAATCGCGGCGAGGCGGCTGCGTGAACGCAGCGGCGTCGCGCTCTGCACGGCGCTCACTCGTCGAGGGTCCGGCCCGTAAGGCGAAGGAAGACGTCCTCCAGGCTTGAGCGTCGCACGAGCCAACTCTCTGGATCCAAGCCGTGCTCCAACGCGCGGGCATGTGCCGCTTCGCCGTTTTCACAACCAACGATGACGCGCTCCGCGAGTCGCTCGTAGCGATCGCCAATGCCCTCGAGCACCTTCGTATCTATGGATTCGGTGCCGTTCGGGAAGCCCAGCTCGAGCACTTCGCGCGACGCATGTTCCACGATGAGTTGTCGCGGTGAACCTTCGGCAACAATCTTTGCCTGGTCCATCACTACGAGTCGATCGCACAGCTGTTCAGCCTCGTCCATATAGTGGGTGGTCAACACGATCGTGGTGCCGCCGCGCTTCAGTCGCTGCAGCGCATCCCAGAGCAGGTGTCGCGCCTGTGGGTCGAGCCCGGTCGTTGGCTCGTCGAGCATGAGAATGCGCGGGCTGGCGATGAGTGATCGCGCAATCGAGAGGCGGCGCTTCATGCCGCCAGAGAGAGGCTCCACTTGATCTTTGGCTCGATCGCTGAGTTGGAAGAGTTCCAGGAGTTCGTCGGCGCGGGTTGCAATGCTGGCGCGATCCATGCCGAAGAAGCGACCGAACACGAGCAGGTTCTCGCGAACAGTCAGCTCCATGTCGAGCGTCTCCTGTTGATGCACGACGCCGATCTGGCCGCGAATCTCGGAGCCGTGGAGGTCTGGGTCCTGACCGAAGATCTCCAGGGTGCCCGAGGTGCGCGGTGAGACGCCCGCGATCATGCGCATCGTCGTCGTCTTCCCCGCGCCGTTTGGCCCAAGGAAGCCGAAGAACTCACCATCGCGGACATCGAAGTCGATGCCAGCAACGGCCGACCGCGCCCCGAAGACCTTCGTCAGGCCTCGGGCGCGGATCAGCCCGGTAGGTTCAGGTGCGGAGTTGGTCATACCCATAGGTTAGACCTCCTTCGCTTCGCCTTCGATCGTCTCCTCGCTCGCCGGGGTTGGCTCACCGCTCTCGGCGCCGTCAGCACCCTCGGCCTGACCCTGCTGGTAAGCGGCGGTGCCGATCTCTGACATGAGTCGCGCGAGCGCCTCGCCCTTCTCCTTCAGGAGCGTCTGGTCCTCGCCCTTGAGGGCCTCGCGGACCTCGCCGATGAGTCCTTCCGCTTCGGCCTTCTTCGCCGCATCAACCTTGTCGCCAAGATCGGTGAGCGTCTTCTCTGCCTGGAAGGCGAGCGCTTCGGTCTGATTGCGGAAGTCGACCGCCTCGCGGCGTGCCTTGTCTTCTGCCTCATGATCCTTCGCCTCTCGCACCATGCGATCAACGTCGTCCTTGCCGAGCATTGAGCTGCCGGTGATGCGCACCTGCTGCTCCTTGCCCGTCGCGCGATCCTTTGCCTTCACGTCGAGGATGCCGTTCGCGTCAATGTCGAACGTCACCTCAACCTGTGGCACGCCGCGCGGAGCGGCGGGGATCCCGGAGAGGATGAACTTACCGAGCGTCTTGTTATCGGCAGCAAACTCGCGCTCACCCTGCAGCACGTGGATCTCCACCTGCGGCTGGTTGTCGGAGGCCGTCGAGAATGTCTGGCTCTTTGAGGTTGGGATCGTCGTGTTGCGCTCGATGAGCTTCGTCATCACGCCACCCAACGTCTCAATGCCGAGCGAGAGCGGGGTCACGTCGAGCAGCAGCACATCCTTGACGTCGCCCGCGAGGACGCCGCCCTGGATCGCTGCGCCGATCGCCACCACCTCGTCAGGGTTCACACCCTTTGATGGCTCCTTGCCACCGAAGAGCGCCTTGACCGCCTCCACAACGGCGGGCATGCGCGTCATGCCGCCAACGAGAACGACCTCGTCGATCTCCGACGCCTTGAGGCCTGAGTCCTTCAGTGCGGCGAGCACTGGAGCCTTCGTCTTCTCAATCAGGTCGGCGACCAGTGACTCGAGCTTCGCTCGGGTCAGGGTCACCACCACGTGCTTCGGACCGGTCGCGTCGGCCGTGATGTACGGCAGGTTGATCTCGGTCTGGCCGGTGCCGGAGAGCTCAATCTTGGCCTTCTCCGCCGCCTCCTTGAGGCGCTGAAGGGCCTGCTGATCCTTTGAGAGGTCGATCCCCTGGTCCTTCTTGAACTCGGCCAGGAGCCAGTCGATGATCCGCTGGTCGAAGTCGTCGCCGCCGAGGTGGGTGTCGCCGTTCGACGACTTCACCTCGAAGACGCCGTCGCCAAGCTCAAGGATCGAGATGTCGAACGTTCCACCACCAAGGTCGTAGACGGCGATCTTCTCTTCCTTCTTCTTGTCGAGACCGTAGGCGAGCGCCGCCGCGGTTGGCTCATTGATGATGCGCTTTACGTCGAGGCCCGCAATTCGGCCGGCATCTTTCGTTGCCTGTCGCTGCGTGTCATCGAAGTAGGCTGGCACGGTAATCACGGCCTCGGTGATCTTCTCGCCGAGGAACGCCTCTGCATCGGCCTTGAGCTTCTGCAAAATCATTGCCGAAACTTCTTGCGGCGAATAGGATCCGCCGTCGACCTTGACCTTCACGCCGTCGCTGCCGGCATCCTTCTCTACAACGTACGGAACAAGGCCCTTCGTCTTCAACGACTCAGCATCGTCGAAACGTCGACCCATGAAACGCTTGATGCTAAAGACGGTGTTCGTTGGGTTCGTGACCGCCTGACGCTTCGCCAGCTGGCCAACGAGTCGCTCGCCGCCCTTACCAAAACTAACAACCGAAGGAACGGTTCGTCCGCCTTCAGCGGAGCTGATGACCGTTGGCTCACCACCAACCATGGCGGCAACAACGCTGTTCGTGGTTCCTAGATCGATCCCGATAATCTTTCCCATTTGGTTCTCCTTTACTTACTTGCTTCCAAATTCTTCCAAGTCATGTGGAGCGATCGCTCCGCTAATCGTTCGCCACGCTCACCACCGCAGGTCGCAGAATTCGGTCACGAATTCGCCACCCCTTTCGATGCTCGGCAATCACTTCGCCGGCCGGCTTGCCGCTGTCGGGAACCTGGGCGATCGCCTCGTGTTCCCGCGGATCAAACTCCTTGCCAATCGATTCAAATGGGGTCACCCCTTCGCTCTCCAAAAGCGCCAGGAGCTTGCGATGAATGGCCGCGACGCCTTCGACCCACGGCTCCGACGTTAGGTTTGCCGGCACTGCTGCGAGGGCGCGGTCCATGTCGTCGGCAACCGCCAAGGCCTTGATCAGGAGTGACTCGCTCGCCAGTCCGGCCTCGCGCTCGCGCTCCTCGGCGGTGCGGCGGCGGAAGTTGGCAAAGTCAGCGGCGGTGCGCTGGTGGGCGGCGATCTGCTCGTCGCGCTCCAGAAGGGCGGCGGCGAGCGGATCGAGCTCAGGCGCCTCCTGCTCGGTCGTTTCTGACTCGGTCGTTGGTTGGGTCATGCGTTCCCCCTTTTGTGCTCAGGAGCCCCCATTTTAGGGAGGCTTCGTGCGTAAGTTAGCACTCAAAGGTTAAGAGTGCTAACTCGCTGAGGGGAGAATACGCCGCGGGGCGGCGGGAGTCAAGCGCTACGCGCGGTGAAAGCGGGTGACGAGCTCAGAGAGGAGGTTGGCGACGAACTGAACGGAGCCGACCGCCCGCGGGTACGGCATGCGCGTTGGTCCAAGGACCCCTACGACGCCAAGCGCCTGACCGGGGACCCCATACGGAGCGAGGATCAGGGAGACGCCGTGCATCTCAACCGGCACGTTCTCGCTCCCAATCACCAGGCGCACCTGCCCGCCCCGCACCACCTCGTGCACCAGGTTTCCTAGGTAGCCGCGCCCCTCAAGGGCGGTGAAGACGTTGCGCACGCGCGAGCTCTCGGCAAACTCGGGAGCCTCCATCACATTCAACAGGCCATCGCTATAGACGTGCTCGACCGCCGCATCGTCGATCTCGGCGAGGAGGCGGCTCGTGCGCTCCAACACGGTCCGCACGATCGCTCGGTTCGGGAGCGACTCGGGAAGGCTCGTGGCGGCGGCGGCAAGTTGTGCCGAGCTCTTCTCCAGCACCGTCGCGTTGAGCCTGCTCGCCACGGCGGAGAGGGCCTCCTGGTCGGCCCCCTCTGGGAGTGGCAGCAGGGTGGGCCGCACGCTCCCATCGCTCACCACCGCAATCAGGGTCGCGAGGCGATCGGCGGTGCGCACCAGGTCGATGTGACGGAGCTGTGCTGAGGTTGGGCGCATCGGCGTGGCGATCCCCGCCGCGCGTGAGGAGCTCGCGAGGGTGGTGGCGGCGATCCGGAACCACTGGTCGGCGCCCCCTTCGGCCTGGCCGAACTGGTGCCGAATCATGAGCTGATCGACCGGGGTGACCTCGTCGGGGGTGGCGATCTCCACGGCGTAGGTGCGGTAGCCAAGGTCGGTAGGGATGCGGCCCGCCGAGGTGTGCGGCTGCATCAGGAGGCCGAGCTCCTCGAGTTCCACGAGGACTCCGCGCACGGTGGCGGGCGAGACGCCAAGGTCGTACCCGTCTGAGAGGGCCATGGAGCCCACAGGGATCGCCGTGCGGATGTGCTCCTCGACCAGGGCGGCGAGAATGACGCGGGCGCGATCGTCCAGGAGTCCGGTGCGTCGCTGTCGTCGAACCATGCCCACCTCGTTTCTTGGCACTCGGCAGTTGTCGAGTGCCAACTCAGTCTAGGGTGGGAGCGTGTTTGGGTCAAAGGTCTAGTATTTGGATATGTCCAGCTCCCTCGCCATCCAGACTCGAGCGCTGACGAAGCATTACGGCCGCGCCGGCGAGATCAAGGCGCTTACCGCCATCGATCTGGAGATCAAAGAGGGGGAGCTCTTCGGCTTCCTCGGCCCAAACGGCGCGGGGAAGAGCACCACCATTCGAACGCTCCTGGGCTTCCTGCACCCAACCGCCGGTTCTGCCTCGGTGCTCGGCCTCGACGTCGTGAAGGACTCGGTCGAGATCCGTCGCCGCGTCGGCTACCTGCCATCCGGTTTCGCCGTCTATGACTACATGAGCGGCCGCGAGTACCTCGACCACATGCGCGCACTAAGCGGGCGACCCTCGCTGCTGCGCCATCGCGTCATGGAGGCGCTCGAACTCTCTGACGCAATCTTGAAGCGTCCTGTTCGCGACTACAGCCGCGGCATGCGCCAGAAGATTGGTGTGGTGCAGGCACTTGAGACCGATCCAGAGCTCCTCATTCTTGATGAGCCTTCTGAGGGTCTCGACCCGCTGATGCAGCGGTCTCTACAGGAGCTACTCCTCGAGCGCGTCGCGGCTGGACGTACCGTCTTCTTCAGCAGCCATCTGATCAGCGAAGTGGAGCGCATCTGCAATCGTGTCGCCATCGTTCGCGGCGGCAAGCTGGTCGCCCTCGAGACCGTTGAGACACTCGTGCGCTTCCAGCGTCGCAGGGTTGACGCCCTTGTCGCGCGCAAGCCAACGCGCCTCACCGCACTGGCCGGAGTCTTCAGCGTGGAGGTTACCCCCGAGGGGAAGAGTGGCTATCGCATTAGCTGCGAGGCAGAATCAGCCGCCGTGCCGAAGCTCATCGCACGACTGCAGACATCCGGACTTCGTGACCTGTTGATCGAGGCAGCCAGCCTTGAAGAGGCCTTCATGTCGTATTACGGCGATGCGCGACACAGCTCTAGCGTGGTGCAGGTCTTCCCAGAGGTGGCCGAGGTGAAGAAGGCAACGGCAAAGCCAGCCGCAAAGCGACCCGCGGCGAAGCGGCCCGCGGCGAAGCGTGCCCCTGCCAAGAAATCTTCCGCCAAGAGAAGTCCAGCGAAGAAGAGGGGCTCCCGATGATGAACGTGACCCTCTTCCGCCGATTGCTCCGCGGCCACCGTATTCGCCTTGGGGTTGGACTCGCAGTGGTGGTGGTCTGGTCGCTCCTCTTCCCGGTGATCTACAAGGCCTTCCAGGACTCGATCTCGGGGAAGCCGATCCCGCCTGGAGCGGGGAACTTTTCGACGCTCGCGGGAACGATCTCGGTCGGTTTCATTCACCCAATCTCCATCGCCCTCTTCGGCATCTTGAGCGCAGGCCTCACCGTGGGTGCTCTATCGGGCGAGCGACAGCGCGGCACGTTGGAGCTGCTCCTCAGCCGTCCCCTTAGCCGCCGCACAATCTTGATCACGATGCTCATTGAAGGCTGGGTCGGCGCTGCCCTCGTCTCGTTTGCCTACATCGTGGGCACCGTGCTTGGCGCGCAGATCGCCGGAGTCACCGACCAACTTGCGTTTGAACAGCTGCCAATCCTCTGGGCATACGGCGCCCTCTTCTGGGGCATGTTCGCAACGATCGGCATCGCCACCAGCGCCAGCTTCGACAACACCGCGCCATCCATGGCGATCACCGTCTCGTTCATCATGGCGAACTACATCATTGAGGTGATCGGCTCCTTCTGGGACGTAGTGGAGCCGTATCGCTTCCTCTCGCTCTTCAATCACTTCTCGCCGGTCGACCTGCTCAACGGCACAGTCGATAGTTCATCAGCGCTGATCTTCGGCGTCGTCACTCTGATCGCTGCGGGCTGGGCTCTCTACATCTTCCCGCGCCGCGACCTCGCCGCGCCGAACTGATCTACGTCGCGCATACGCGCGACGTCAGCTACACGATTCGCGAGAAGAGTTCGTTGCTCAGTAGGCGGCCGCGCAGCGTCAACTGAATACACGATGCATTGCTCGGGTGTGGCGCGAGCAGCCCGTTGGATTCACCCCACGTGATTGCCTCACCGAATCCGTCGCGCACAGCTACGTCACGCTCGACACCGCGCGCCATGCGCAGCGCCAACACCAAGCCCTCTGCGGCGCCTGCAGCTCCGTTCTCAGCGGGCGATTCGCCACCCGGTGGAAGTTCTCCTTGCTGCAGTGCCCCCTCCCAGGCGTCAAGGTTGGCCGAGTTCCAGCGGCGCGTGACCCCATCAAAGGCGTGCGCGCCTGGGCCAACGGCGGCAACGCTGGCGCGCTCCCAGTAGAGGGTGTTGTGCCGCGATGCATGACCGGCGGTTGCCCAGTTGCTGATCTCGTACCAGTCGTGGCCGGCGGCCGGGAGGCGGCTGTTGAGGTGCTCGAGCTCCAGCGCGCCGCGCTCTTCATCCTGGGCGGCGGCGGCGCGCTCCCGCCAGGCGACGGCGCCCGCGGGGGTGGCGAGGCGATCGTCGCCCGCCTCATCGGGGCCGAGGCTGAGGGTGAGGGCATACACGCTGAGGTGGTCGGGGGCGAGGGCGATCGCCGCATCAAGGCTCGCCGCCCAGGCATCAAACGGCAGATCAGGCAGATCGGCGAGCAGGTCCATGGAGAGGCTGGCGAACCCTGCATCTCGAGCGGCAGCAGCCGTCGCCACCACATCGTCGGGGGTGTGCCGCCGACCAAGGGAACGGAGGGCGGTGGTATCCATCACCTGCACGCCAACGCTGAGTCGAGTAACGCCAGCCTGCACAACACCGGCCAGGTCCCCGCGCTCGTCGGCACCTGGGTTCGCCTCGAGGGTCACCTCGGCGTCTGGGGTGAGCCCGAAACGATCACGGATACGGTCGATTAGCGCGGCGAGGCGATCGGTTGGCAGAAGCGATGGAGTGCCACCACCGAGGTAGAGCGTCTCGAGCGGCTGGCGATCTGCGGAGCCGAGGTTGCCGAACTGTGCATCGGCCAGCTTCGCGCGCAGATCAATCTCTTGTTCAACCGCATTGAGATAGCCGCCCATGCGCGAGCGCGGGCCAAAGGCTGCAGCACCCGCAACAACCACAAAGTCGCAGTACGGACAGAGCGAACGACAGAAGGGAACATGCAGATAGAGTCCGCGCGGAGGCGCAGGCTGCGCGCCTAACGTCACGTTAATCGGCGTCGGTGCGCAAGACGGCGAGGAAGGCCTCTTGCGGAATCTCAACGGAGCCGACGCGCTTCATGCGCTCCTTCCCCTCTTTCTGCTTTTCAAGGAGCTTCTTCTTTCGCGTGATGTCGCCGCCGTAGCACTTCGCGAGCACGTTCTTACGGACCGCCTTCACCGTCTCGCGCGCGATCACCGTGCCACCGATTGCCGCCTGAATCGGCACCTCAAACATTTGGCGCGGAATGAGCTCCTTCAGTTTTGAGGCGAGGTTTCTTCCCGCGCTCTGCGCGCGGTCGCGGTGGATGATGGTGCTGAGCGCATCTACCGGTTCGCCGTTGACGAGAATGTCGAGCTTCACCAGCGGTGCGACGCGATATTCAGATTCGACGTAATCGAGAGAGGCATATCCTTGTGTACGGCTCTTCAACTGATCAAAGTAATCAACGATCAGTTCGGCGAGCGGAATCTGGAAGCGCATCACCACGCGCTTCTCGTCGAGGTACTCCATTCCCTCAAAGATGCCGCGCTTGTCGGTGGAGAGCTCCATGATCGTGCCGATGTAGGTCGATGGGGTCACGACCGAGGCGGCCACCCAGGGCTCGCGGATCTCATCGATGTGGTTCGGGCTCGGGAGCTGAGCAGGGTTATTGATCAGCAGCTCCCCCTTCTCGTTGTTGAGCATCACCTGATACTTGCAGGAGGGGGCCGAGGCGATCAGCTGCAGGTTGAATTCACGCTCAAGTCGCTCCTGCACGATCTCCATATGGAGGAGGCCCAGGAAGCCGCAGCGGAAGCCGAATCCAAGGGCGGCCGAAGACTCCGCCTCAAAGGTGAAGCTGGCATCGTTGAGGTGCAGCTTCTCGAGCGCCTCGCGCAGCGCGGGGTAATCCTCTCCGCTGAGTGGGTAGAGACCGGCGAAGACGAGTGGCAGCGCGACCTGGTAGCCAGGGAGTGGTTCGGCTGCAGGGCTCGTTTGCGATGTGACCGTGTCGCCAACACGCGCATCGCGCACACTCTTGAGGCCAGTCGCGATGTAGCCGACCTCGCCGGCGACCAACTCTTGTACTGGCACGTGTTGCGGTCGGAAGTAACCGAGCTCAACTGGCACGCAGGTCACGCCAGAGCCCATCATCTGAATCGGATCGCCCGCCTTGAGTCGTCCCTCTTGCACGCGGATGTAGTTCACCACACCCTTGTACGTGTCGTAGTGCGAATCAAAGACAAGCGCGCGTAGCGGCGCGTCGAGTGGTCCGCTCGGCGCTGGGATGCGCGCGACGAGCGCCTCGAGAATTTCGGCGATGCCGATGCCCGCTTTCGCCGAGGCGAGGATGACCTCTTCCCGTGGAATGGCGAGTGAATCTTCCAACTCACCCATCACCATCTCAGGGTCGGCGGCGGGGAGATCGATCTTGTTAAGGACTGGAATGATCACCAGGCCGAGCTTCATCGCAAGGTGCACGTTGGCAAGCGTCTGCGCCTCGATCCCCTGGCTGGCATCAACGACCAAGATGGCGCCGTCGCAGGCCTGCAGGCTGCGTGAGACTTCGTAGGCGAAGTCAACGTGGCCAGGGGTATCAATCAGGTTGAGACCGTACGTGAGGCCATCGTTCGCCACGTAGTCCAGGCGCACCGCGCGCGCCTTGATCGTGATCCCCTTCTCGCGCTCCAGGTCCATGGAGTCGAGCATCTGCGAGGTCATCAGCCGGGCCTCCACCGTGTGGGTCGCCTCGAGCAGGCGATCGGCCAGGGTCGACTTCCCATGGTCAATGTGCGCGATGATGCTGAAGTTGCGCAGCCGAGACTGCGGGATGGTGCTCATGGCCTAAGGATCGCACGCTCTCGCCAGCGCCGCCGAAGGGCGCCTACAGAGGAGCGTGGCGGAGCCTCTGCTACGATCGCCCGACGGCTCAACCGAGCCCCAGAAGCTGATGGAGTGACCAATGGGAAAGACCCCACGTACGTACAAGGGTGCACGAACACCACAGTCGCTAAAAGAGGTTCGCGCCTCTGCCCGCCGCAACGCGGTGCAGCAGCCACAGCGAACCGCCGCTAAGAGCCTCGTCGCGAAGGCGCTCGAGATCATCACGGGCCAGACCCAGGGTGACACCGCCGCCGCCGTCAATAAGGCGTCGAGCGCCCTTGACCGCGCTGCGAAGCACGGCGCCATTCACAAGAACGCTGCGGCCCGACGCAAGTCGCGCCTCGCCAAGAAGGCTGCGCGAGCAGCTGCTGCTGGTGGCGTAATGCCGAAGGTCGTCAACAAGAAGAAGTCGGCACCGAAGAAGGCCGCCGCACCAAAGGCTGAGGCCGCCGCTGCAAAGCCGGCCGCCAAGAAGCCAGCCGCAAAGAAGCCTGCTGCCAAGAAGGCGGCGCCAAAGGCCTAAGCGAACGAATCGATCGGCCGCCCGCTGCGCCATGCGCAGTGTGGCGGAACGACGATTAGGCGACCGGCTCCTCGCGCTTCACGCGCGGTGCACTCGGCCAGTAGAGCAGTCCGCCCAACAGCGCGAAGAGTGTCGTGCTACCAATTAGGAGTCGCGCGGTTCCCATCTGGCCATCCCAATACCAAGCGGTGAATGAGGCGACGTCGGTAATCCCCACTTCGGCGAGCGCTGCCTTGCCACCATCGGCACCCTGGTAGCGCAGGTAGACGCACTCTGGTCCCGCCTTGCAGGTGAACGAGCCGCCCTGCTTCTCGTCGCGGTACCCAGGGTCTAGCGAGAAGAAGAAGAGCTTCACGGCAAGGAACAGTGCAGCAAACGTCACCGCAGTAACGGCACCGCTCCACCCAGCATTCGCGAAGATGCGTCCTGGCCGACCGCGCAGCTGCCCAGCGCGCTGATTCCCATACCAGCCGATGAGCAGGCCAGAGAGCCATGCGAAGACGATATAAGCGGGATCGATCGGGATCACCATCAAGAAGCTGACCGCGACGGTGAGCGCCATGCCGATGCCAACGA
Source organism: Candidatus Limnocylindrus sp. (assembly GCA_040397175.1). Lineage (GTDB taxonomy): Bacteria > Chloroflexota > Limnocylindria > Limnocylindrales > Limnocylindraceae > Limnocylindrus. The sequence continues at coordinate 49,798 of JBBAWM010000005.1, forward strand.
AGGCGGCAACGGTTGCGCCGCGATCTACAAAGCGGCTCATGCGTGGGTCACATGCGAGAAGGCGGCGCGGCCGGCGTAGATCGCCCGTGCGCCGAGCTGCTCTTCAATGCGCAAGAGTCGGTTCAACTTGGCGACGCGCTCCGAACGCGATGGGGCGCCCGTCTTGATCTGCCCAGCGTTCGTGGCCACGGCAAGGTCGGCAATGGTGGTGTCTTCTGTTTCGCCGGAGCGGTGGCTCAAGACGCTCGCCCAGCCGGCGCCACGCGCCAGGGTGATTGCGTCAAGGGTTTCGGTCAGGGTGCCGATCTGGTTCGGCTTCACCAGCAGCGCGTTGGCAGCGCCGGCATCAATGGCACGTTCAATTCGGTGCGTATTCGTTACCAGTAGATCATCGCCCACGATCTGCACCTTGCCACCGATGCGCGCGGTCAGCGCCTCCCAGCCGCTCCAGTCATCTTCGGCAAGGCCATCTTCGATGCTGATGATCGGATACTTCGACGCCCAGTTCGCCCAAAGATCAACGAGTGCGCCACTCTCCAAGGTGCGGCCCTCGCGATCTAACTTGTAGTGTCCGTTCGGCTGCAGGAGTTCAGTTGCAGCGGCATCAATCGCAATCGCGATCTCTTCGCCCGGTCGATACCCGGCCGCCTCAATCGCCGTCATCAGCGCATCGAGTGCCGCCTCGTTTGATGGCAGGCTTGGCGCAAAGCCACCCTCATCGCCCTGGCCCGTTGCAAGGCCGCGGTCGTGCAAGTTCTTACGGAGTGCGGCGAACACCTCAGCGCCCGCGCGTAGTGCGTCGCGATAGGTCGCGGCACCTACGGGAACCACCATGAACTCCTGGAAGTCGGTGGAGTGCTCTGCGTGCTTCCCGCCGTTGAGGATGTTGAGCAGCGGCACCGGGAGCTTCACAGCAGCATCTCCGCCAAGTTCGTACCAAAGCTCGTGGCCGTGGAGTGCCGCGCGCGCATGGGCCGCAGCGAGTGAGACACCGAGGATCGCGTTCGCACCGAGTCGACCCTTTGCTGGTGTGCCGTCAAGGGCGATGAGTGCCGCATCGAGTGCACGGTGGTCAAGAACCGTCGTGCCCTTAATCGCCTGCGCGATTTCACCGTTCACGGCGGCCACGGCACCAAGGACCCCCTTGCCGCCAAATCGGCTCTTGTCGCCATCGCGCAGCTCGATGGCCTCATGAGCACCAGTAGAGGCGCCCGACGGAACGGCGGCGCGACCGCGCGCTCCACCACTCAGGGTGACGTCCACCTCAACGGTTGGATTGCCACGTGAGTCGAGAATCTCGCGCGCGTGGATCGCGGCGATGCGGTCGCTCATGCCAGGGTTTCGCTCTCGTCGTCCTCGTCGTCAAGCACGGAAGGCTTGATGATCGGCTTCGGCTTAGCAGGTGCGCGCTTTGGTGCCACCTTGCTTCCCGGCTTCACGGGCGACACGTAGACGATTGGGAGCGTCTCGTACGGCGAACCGGCGGTTGGCACCACGGCGAGGCCAGGCAGGTCGCGCCCCTCAAGGAACTCGAGGGAGGCACCACCACCAGTAGAGAGGTGCGTCATCTTCTCGGCAACACCGAGCTGTCGCAGGGCGGCGATGCTGTCGCCGCCTCCGACCACCACGGTCGCGCCGGCATCCGCCTTCTCGGCGGCAACCTTGGCAAGCTCACGAGTGGCCACCGCAAACGACGGAATCTCGAAGACGCCGAGTGGCCCGTTCCACAAGATGGTCTTGATCGGCACGAGGGCCTCGCAAATTGCGGTGATCGAGGAGGGCCCAAGGTCAACCATGTGCCAACTCGCTGGAAGCTTGTCGGTTGAGACGACCTTGAACTCGGTTCCGCGCGTTACCTCTTTGGCCACCACACCATCAACTGGCAGCAGCACGCGTACGCCGCGGTCCTGCGCCAACTTCAGAATGCGTCGCGCATCGTCGACCATCTTCGACTCATAGAGACTCTTGCCAACACTTCGGCCCGAAGCAACCAAGAAGGTATTCGCAACGCCGCCGCCAAGAATCAACAGGTCAACCTTCTTGATTAGCGCCTCGAGTACGGCGACCTTGCCCGAGACCTTGCCGCCGCCAACGATCGCGGCGAATGGGCGGGCAGGCTTGTCGAGCAGATTGGAGAGCGCCTCAACCTCTTGCTCCATCAGGAGCCCGACATACGACGGCAGGTAGGCGGCAATGCCGACGGTGCTGGCATGTGCGCGATGGGCAGCGCCGAACGCATCGTTCACGAAGACATCACCATACGAGGCGAGCCGTTCGGCAAATGCCGGATCATTGCGCTCTTCGCCGGCGTGAAAGCGGACGTTCTCAAGGAGCAGAAGCTCGCCAGGTCGCAAGCGGCGCACGGCGTCGTCGGTACCGACGCCTAGTGCATCGCCCGTGGTCGGCACATTGACGCGAATCAGTTGGGTGAGTCGCTCCGCTGCAGGTCGAAGTCGAAGTCCATCAACGACTCGTCCATCCGGTCGGCCAAGGTGCGACATGATCACGACCGATGCGCCGCCATCAAGGAGCGCCTTGATTGTTGGCACCGCTGCGCGAATGCGCGAATCGTCGACGATCTTTCCGTCTGAAAGTGGCACGTTGAAGTCGACGCGCAGCAGCACGCGCTGGCCTTGCATGTTGAGTTCGCGAATCGTGCGCTTCCCTGAGGCAGAGATGATCTCTTGGGCGATGCGACGTGGGCCACTCTGCTGCGGGGCGGGGCGCGGAACTGGGCGCGGAGCCGGCCGAGCCGGTGTCGCCGTCGGTGAACCTCCGGCCGACTTGACCGTGGCCTTTACATTCGGGCGGTTGGCTGGGCGGCTCGGCGCTGTTGGTGGCGCGCCAGTCGGTCGCGGTTGCCCGTTAGATCCCGTGATCGTTGGCTTTACCTGCGGCCGATTGGCTGGGCGACTTGAGGCTAGCATCGCGCCAGCCGGCTTCTGTGGCGGTACCCCGCCCGCGCCCTTGGCAAGAACGGTGGCTGCTGGCTTCGCAGCGGCCGTCGTTGCCGCCGCAGACTTCGCCGCCACAGGCTTGGCTGCCGAAGGCTTGGCTGCCGCGGAGCTAGCCGCCTTTGGCGCACTCTTCGCTGCCGGCTTCGCTGCCGGCTTGGCCGTCGGCTTCGCCTTCGGCGGTACCGCCGGCTTCGCGCCGCCGCCGATGAGCCTCGAGAGCAGCCCCTTCTTCTCAGGCATGCGTCGCCACGTAGCGCACCAGGTCAGCAACGCGGCAGCTATAGCCCCACTCGTTGTCGTACCAGGTGACGATCTTCACGAACTTGTCGCCGACCATCATCGTGCTCAGCGTGTCGATGATCGACGAGCGAGTGTCGCCCTTGTAGTCCGACGACACCAATGGCTCATCCGAGACGCCGAGGATGCCCGCCATTGGTCCAGCCTCAGCCACACGGAACGCGGCATGGATCGCATCAATGCTTGCCGATCGCTCCAACTCTGCGGTGAAGTCCACGATGCTCACCGTTGGGGTTGGAACGCGAATGCTGTAGCCGCCGAAGCGACCTTCCAGCTCTGGAATGACGCGCGAGATTGCCGCTGCGGCTCCTGTTGACGCCGGCACCAGGTTGAGACTTGCAGCGCGTGCGCGGCGCGGATCGCTATGCGCAACGTCGAGTATGCGCTGATCGTTGGTAAAGCTATGGATGGTGGTCATCAAGGCGCGCGCGATCCCCCACCCATCAGAGACGATCTTCGCTGCGGGCGCCAAGCAGTTTGTGGTGCAGCTGGCATTCGAGATGATGTGATGCTTCGCCGGGTCGTACCGCTTCTCGTTCACGCCCATCACGATCGTCAAGTCTTCCCCCGTCGCTGGCGCGCTGATGATGACCTTCTTGGCACCAGCGGTGCGGTGGGCCGCAGCCTTCTCAGCGTTGGTGAAGAGACCAGTCGATTCGACAACGATGTCAACACCAAGTTCGCCCCACGGCAATCCCGCAGGATCTTTGCTCGCCAACACCTTGATACGACGGCCGTCGATGACGAGCTCGTCCTCTTCGGCGGCTACGCTCCCGGGATAGATGCCGTAGGTGGAGTCGTACTTAAAGAGGTGTGCGTTCATCTTCGGATCAACGAGGTCGTTGATCGCCACCACCTCCACCTCAGGCGTCCGTTGGATGATTGCCTTCAGGCTTTGCCGCCCGATACGGCCGAAGCCGTTAATGCCTACGCGTACGGTCATCGAGTGTCCCCCTTCGATTTCACCGCTACGACCCGCTCCCACTCCGGGTTGCCGATTCGTCCGACAACCATTGGATGGCAGCCTGCCAGGCTCACGTCCCCGCCGAGCTCGGCGGGGTGAACGGAAACTCTCCGCCCTGGAACCTTGAAGCTATTGTCACCGATCTCCCCCTGAATACGCGAATGGAGCCCCTCCCAGTGCGCCTCGGCGAAGGATCCACCGATGATGATTCGGGTGGGATTGAACACGTTGACGAACCCGGCGACCGCCCGGCTGATCGCGAGCAGGGCGTGATCGATGAGCCCCTGGGCGACGCGGTCCCCCGCGGCGGCCCCCTCGGTCACCTCTTTGGCGCTGACCTGACCCTTCGGATGCGCGGCGAGCCAGGCGGCGAGCCATGGGCTCGCGCCACTCGCCGCAGCCTCGCCCCCCGTGCGCGCAAGTGCCACGCCCGAGGCGTGCGCCTCGAGGTGTCCGATGCCGCCGCATGAGCATCGTGGTCCGTCAAGCGTGATCGGCGCATGGCCGATCTCAATCCCTGTGTCATCGGGCCCCGTGTAGAGGCGACCGTCGCTAATGACCGCACCGCCGAGACCGGTGCTGATCGTGATGTAGAGGAGATCGTCAATGCCACGCCCAGCACCGAACGCACGCTCACCAAGGATCGCCACCTTCGTGTCGTGCTCAAGGAGCGCCGGTAGGTGCAGCGCCGCACTGATCGGACCCGCAAGATCCGTGCCTGGAAAGGTGGGGCCGAGATTCGGAGTTTCGACCGCGATCCCGCGCCACGGATCAAGCGGACCTGGCGCGCTGATGCCGATGCCAACGATTCGTGCGGTTGCAGCTGGATCTTCGGCGTGTGCCGCAGCTCGCGCCTGCTGGAGCGTACTAATGCATGTCGTGATGATTGCGGCGGGGCCGCCACTTAGGGGCGTCACGCTCGCTGCGCGACCGATGCGCGTACCATCCGCGCGCACGACCGCCGCACGAATCTGCGTCCCACCGAGATCGAGGGCGAGGACGGTCGCATCAGCGGACGGGGCGGTCATCACTCCTCCAGGCTCACCATGAGCTCACTGTGGATAACTTTGTGCGTGGTGTGGCGAGTTATGCACAACTCGCGAGAAGCGGCGCGGCCCCCGACCGGTCTCCCAGTCGAGGGCCGCCTGGCCGCTATGCAATCGCCGTGTGGCGATCGCGCGTTGTTAATCAGCCACCGATCTTGAAGACCTTGGTGCCGCACACTGGGCACTTGCCCTCGAGCGCTGGCTTGCCGTTCTTCATCGTGACCTTCTTCGTGTCGATCGCTTCGCGCTTTGCCTTGCACTTCACGCAATAAACTTCGGCCATCGTGTGTACCTCCACAAACCGGAGCGTGAGCTCCGATCTACCTTGACCCCAATCGGGGCACGTGCCTCCTTGGTAGCGTTACCAAGCGCTGATCGGTGGGGAGCCACGCGACCCCTCGCACGATCACCGTAGTTGAGGATAGGGAGCACGCCCCGCACGGTCAACCCTGCCCCCCGCACGAATCCCTTGTGGCACAGCCTGTGCCTCTCCGCACAACGGGAGCACGACCAGTGGGGAGCCCTTACCCCCCAGAAGTGCAAGTCTTCCCTGCCACACCCGCAGGATCCGAGAGACCCGCCTGGCCCACCACGTTTGAACTCCGCTTGGCATGGCAATCGAGGGGGTCCCAGCAGCCAACATCGGCACGACGACCCGCTCGGCAACGGGCGGTGTGCCCTCAATCACGCTCGTGGGCACCGGTAGAGGGGCAACTGGGCGGCTCGCCGCCATCGCCAGCGCCCAGAGGCGATAGCCACCTCCAGCCGACCCCGCCCGCTGGTGCACCACCCCCCGCACGATAATCTCGCTCTTTGTTACAAGAAGCGCCTGGGGAATCTGGCCGAAGAGGCTCGCCCCCACTCCCACCAGGAGCTCGCCTCCATCTGGGAGCCGCAGGGTCAGGCTGCGCGATCCGCCGGCGAGATCCTTGATGGCGCCGCTGACGGTGCCTGCAACCTGGATGAGCTGACCCTCCCAGCGCTCCCATGCCCAGGGCCCAGCGGTTGGTGGCGCGACCTCGCGTGCGCTGCGTGGTGCGGCCCAGCCATCGATTTGTGCGGCGGTCGTGGCGACGATGGTCAGCGCCTGCCGCCGAAGGAGTAGCGTCCCGGAGATCATCACGACATCGCCTCGAGCCAGGTCGGTGTCCCCACTCTGGGCGAGCACAAACACGCCGATACCCGTCGCCTCATCCTCCACGCAATACAGCCGATCCTCGGCTAACTCCCCCGGTGCAGCTGAGATTGTTCCGCGCATGGTGACTGTGCTGCCCGGCGACGTACCACGCACCTCCGCTGCGCTTGCGACGCGCGGCGTTGGTGTTGGCGAAGGTTGCGGCGTCGGGGTCGGAGCCGGAGTAGGGGTAGGTGAGGGCACCGGAGTCGGCGTCGGAGTTGGCGTCATGGTTGGCGCCGGTGTCGGAGTGGGTGTTGGTGTTGGTGTTGGTGTTGAGGTTGGCGCCGGTGTCGGAGTGGGTGTTGGTGTTGGTGTTGGTGTTGAGGTTGGC
>JBBAWM010000005.1:56669-72120 GCA_040397175.1 Candidatus Limnocylindrus sp.
CCGGTGTCGGAGTGGGTGTTGGTGTTGGTGTTGAGGTTGGCGCCGGTGTCGGAGTGGGTGTTGGTGTTGGTGTTGAGGTTGGCGCCGGTGTCGGAGTCGGCGTCGGGGTTGGGGTGGGAGCCACTGGGGTGAGGCTCGGTCGCGCGAGTGGCACCAGGGCGAAATCAGCAGCGTTGCCCTGCGTGTTGATGAGGCTGAGGTCTGCGCTGCGCCGTCGTTCAATCATGGTGGTGGCCGACGTTGCTGGTGCTGGTGCTCCAAAGCCGCCAGCGCTCGCCGTTGCACTCCCCCATGCAACGGCATCGGCAATCGTCGTGGGTGTAGCCCGCAACCGAAGGCGCACGGCACCACCCGTTGCGGCGATCCCCTCACTCCACGTTGCGAATGCGCCGGCCGAGAAGCTGCCGAGGCTATTGGCGGCCAGCAGCCGGGCGCCAGAGGTGAGTGGCGCGGCACCTTCGAGACTGATCAAGCGCCGCGTGGTGGCTCCGCTCGCTGTGGTGTAGACCAGCTCGTACTCGCTTACATGTGTGCCACCAGCACCCACCGCCTCAATGACCACGTACTCGTCGGAGGCTGAGCTGCCGCCCGTCGCAACCACGCTGATCAGGAGCGCGTCTGCCTCTGCCCCACGGGTGGGTGGCGGGGGCAGCAGGGAGAGTGTCAGCAGCGTGATCCAGAGAGCTCCGGCGCGGAGGGTGCTTCGACTCTTCATGAGGTTCTCCATCGCGGGTTGAGCCAGGGCGGGAGGCGCAGCCTCGCACGCGCTGCGTACCGCGCACGTCTAGGATGGACCGATGACGAATCCAGACCACGCCAAGGATCGAGCAGAGGCACGGCGCCGCATTCGACTGGCCGCCAAAGAGCGTGCCGCAGCTGAGGCGCTGGGCATCGCCCCGGCGACCCCAGCGGAGGCGGCGGCAACTACGCCCGTGTCACCAACCGCAACGGGGGGGCTCGGCCTGCGCGCCGCACTCCGCTCGTCAGCGGGGCGTGCGCCCATTCGTGAGGATCTTGCCTACCTCCCAACCCTGGTACGGACGCGCGCGTTCTTGGTGCCGCTTGTCGTGGTTACCGTCACGACGGTGGTCGCGGTTCAGCCGGGAGCGCTTGCCTCGAACGTCGCGCAGCTCGCGGTTCAGTCGATTCTGCTGCCCCCATCGTTTGTCATCGCCTTCCTCGGCGGCATGCTCACCCGCCGTGGCGCGTGGCTCATCGGCGGAATCTTTGGCGTCATCACTTATGGGGCATCAGCAATTGTTGGCGCTCACGGTGACATGTCCGCGTTTGCGGACGGCAACCCGGTGAAGGCGCTGTTCGACGGGATCACGGCCAACGTCGCCAATCCGGTGAACATGTTCTGGGATCTCAGTGGAGTTGCATCGGCAGGCATCTTGGCCGGAGCCTTTGCCGGTTGGTATTCCCGATTCTTGCGTGCGATGAGTCCGAATCAACCGACCGAGCGCGAACGTCGCCGCATGGACGCGGAGCGACGCAAGGGGAAGCGCTAAGCCTTCGCCCCCAAGACCTGCGCGATAATGAGCGCAAAGGTCAGCGCAAAGAGTCCAACGAGCAACAGGATCGGGAGCACGATTTCGCGACGCTTCAACCTTGGTGCCATGACTCCTCCTTCAACACGCTACGGCTTTGGACAACCCTCACCAAGATAAACGACGAGCGAGGTGCGCGTGCCGAGAGGCTCAACCAGGATGGTGAGATCACACGCTCCCTGGTTGCGCGTTGCATCGATGCGCCGTGAGGTGGCGTCGCCAGTCGGATCTTGAACATCCCAGGCGAGTCGGCGCAGCTCGTCGACGGCTGCAGCGGTCGCCTCGCTCACGCCCAGTTGGCTCCAGATCGCCCCGCTCGCCTGCACATCGAGGCGCACGAGCGAATGACCGCTCGCCAGCAGGGGAAAATCTGCGGGGAGCGCCCCCCAAACGCGCCCATATGCGGTGGAGATGACGGTGGCCGCCCCCTGGCTTGGGCTAGGTGTCGCATCACCCGCCCCGAGGCAGCCGGCCACAAGGAGCGGAAGGGCGAGGAGGAGCGCTGCGCCGTGCGACAGGGGAGGAGTTAGGCGAGGGCCGAGATGGGGCAACACCTCGTGAGGATACTGCCCTCGCCTACGGCCCATAATAGAACAGGCGTTCTACTTGCGCAAGGGGGTTAGGAGGGGAGGGTGGCGAGCACCAGGCCGGTGGCGAGGGCACCAAGCCCCAGGACCTGTGGGAGGCGCAGGCGCTCGCGGTAGCCGAAGAGGCCACCGAGCACGACGATGATCGGACCGAGCGAGCTCAGCAGCGAGACTGCCCACGTTGGCCCCTGCTCAAGCGCCGCCGCGAAGACGAAGAAGGCGAGGGTATCGCCAAGGCCAACCAGTGTGGCGAGCACAAATCCTGTTCGATCGAGGCGCTGCCCATCTCCAAGCAGGTCGTGGCGCACCCACTTCGGCAGGCCCGCGCGGAACTTGTAGAGGAGGAAGAAGATCAACCAGACCGTCACCAGATTCCCCAGGCGCGACAAGGCAATCGCGGTGCTCCACCCGTACGCCTTGATGGGGATCGTCAAGAGCACGGTGATGATTGCAAAGAAGAGGAGGCCGACCAGTGCAAAGGCAACCCCAGGGCTTGCGAGTGAGGCGCGGCGATCACGTCCGGTACCAGTCGTTTGCAGGCCGAGCAGGCTGATGCCGATCCCGACCGCGATGACGCCGCCAACGTGGGCGGGCGTGAGATGCTCGTTGAGGAAGATCACCGCGAGGAAGGCGGCAAGTGCACCGTACGCCGAGACCGTTGGGGAGACGACGCTGAGTGGCCCGAGTCGGAAGGCGGTGAAGACCCCAACGTACGCGATGCCTGCGAGAACACCTAAGCCGAGCGTGCCACCAACGATGCTCGGGTCGTAGCTGGTCTTCAGCGCACCACGTGCGATCGCAACGGCGACAGCCAGAACGAGCGAGGTGGAGACGGCAATGACCACGACGCGGAGTGAGCCGATGCGCCGGCCAACATAACTTGTGACGAGGTCGGTGCAGCCCCACATGGCGGCGGAGATCAGGGCAAGAAGGAGTGGGTTCATCCGTAGATGCTAGCCGTCGCCGTGGTATTCTGCCGCTCCGCTGGGGCTGTAGCTCAATTGGTAGAGCGCGACATTCGCATTGTCGAGGTAAGGGGTTCGAATCCCCTCAGCTCCACCAGCCCCCTTTGCAGCGCAGGAGTTTGCGATGGCAGCAACGTGGCCCCGACATACCGCCCCATCAGTTTCCGCCTACATCGATGCACTTCCCTTGCCAGAGGCCAAGAGCCTGCGCCGCCTTCGCGACGCCATCCTGGCCGCGGCGCCGGGCGGCACCGAGGAGATTTCGTATCGAGTCCCCGCCGTGAGGTTTCCGAATGGTGGCCGCGTGCACTTTGGGGCACGGCGCGGTGGACTCAGCCTCTATGCGGGCTGGGCCTTTCAGGCCTTCACCAAGGATCTCGCCAACTTTGCAGTGGTTGGAACCACGATCCACTTCACCGCCGACCACCAGCTGCCCATTGCGCTCATTAGGAGGATCACCCGCGCAACGATTGCGCGCCACGACGAGCGGCTCGCCGCTCGAAGCACGAAGAAGAAGGCGCGCTAGCGAACCGCGCTTAAGGCTGGGGCGAGCCGCTGAAGTTGGCGCATGCGTGCCGCCTCGTCGGGGAGGTGCTGCTCCACCACCGCACGAAATCGTGCGCCGTGGCCGTTGGCGCGGAGGTGGGCGAGCTCATGAACGACGACCGCCTCAAAGCATGATGGCGGCGCAAGTACGAGTCGCCACGAGAGCGAGATCGTACCGTCACCCGAGGCGCTCCCCCAACGCGTTGTCTGGTCACCGATCCGTAGTCGCGTCGGCGTGACACGCATCTCCGCGGCATAGACACTAATCATCTGCTCGGCGATGGAGCGCGCGCGGCGGCGCAGCCAGCTCAAGAGTCGGCGGCGCACCACCTCAGGATCAGCGGCGATGGTGCCGGGGATCTGGATTTCGCCGTTGAGCGCCGCGATGCTGCTCCCCGTGCCAACGACAATGCGATGCGGGCGCCCGGCGTATGGGATCAACCCGCCAACGGCAAGTCGACCGTCGGTGCCCAGCGCGGTGCGACGGGCGGTCACCTCGGCGAGGGAGCGGTCGATCCACTTAAGGCGCGTGGCAATGAACGCCTCAACATCGCGCTGCGCCCGTGCCTCGCTGTAGCGCTCCGGCACCACCGCCTCAAGGCCATGCTCTGGGTCGATGCGCAACGTGAGGCGGCGTGCGCGTGGGCTACGAATCAGGCGATACGGTCGGGGGCTCACGATGCAGAGTTTCGCATGGGAGCGACATCTCGCCGCACGTGGGATGCTCTACCCATGACGATTACCACCCCAACCCTCACGCGACGGAGCCGCGCGGCAATCTACGCCGCGATCTTCCTCGCCTTCATCGACAACTTCGCCCTGCTTCCGGTGATTGGGCCGCGTGCCCAGGGGCTGGGCGGCACCCCACTCTTGGTCGGCATCGCCATCGCTGCCTACTCACTTGCGAACCTCGCCTTCGACCCGATCGGTGGCATCCTTGCCGACCGCATCGGCCGGCGCCGGGTTGTCGTTGCCGCACTCGTGATCAGCCCGGTCGCCATCGCGATCTATGCACTCGCCGACTCACTGCCGCTCTTCCTGCTGGCGCGCGTGATTCACGGCGCCTCGGGCGGTGTACTCGCCGCGGCGCTCTTCGCCCTCCTCGGTGACGCCGCCCCCGTTGGGGAGCGCGGACGAACCCTCGGCCGAGCTGGCGCGCTGATTGGCGTCGCCGCCGTCTTCGGTCCCGCAACGGCAGCGCTGGTCTCCAATTTCTTTGGAGTCAATGCAGTGTTCATTGGCGTCGCCGCATTTATTGCGATTGGCCTTGCCGTCGTTTTGCCGTTCCTTCCAGAGACACTGGTGATTACACCAGCAACGCGCCCAACCGTTGGCGCGTGGAGGCGCATCCTGAGTGAGCCGCGGGTACGCGTTGCCCTGCTCGCAATCTTTGGGCTCGAAGCGGCCGTTGGTACGGTGACCGGCTTCATCAAAGACGGTCTCATTCAGCGCGCGCTCGATGAGGGGCGCTCGGCAGAGGGAGCGCTCAAATATGCAGCGGGGGCGAGTGGTGGCCTCTTCACCATCTTCGGTGTGATCGCCATCGCGATCATGCTCAGTCGTATCTCAACGCGCGTCGACAAGCGCGGACCGTTCGGTATCTCACTCGTAGGGCTTGGCGCACTGGTTGGTGCGCTGACTCTGCTTGCGATTAGCCCAACGTACACCGTCGACCTGGTGGCGATGGTGCTCTACGGCGTCGGCTACGGGCTGATCTTCCCCGCGGCGGCGGGCGCCATCGCCATCGCCAGTGCCCCCGAAGAGCGCGGCCGCGCCAACGGCGCATTCAACGTTTCGTTCGACATTGGGATCTCGGCGGGGCCGATCCTGGGTGGTCTCGTTGCCACCCTCGCCATCGGGGTGACCCCGTTCGCTGGCGGGCTCGCCCTTGTCGTCCTCTCGCTCGCCCTTCTCCCCCTCGCCGCACGAGGCGCCACGCGGGGTACCGCGCGAGGCTGAGGCGGGAGCGGCTGATACACTCGCTCCCCTTGGGGCTATAGCTCAGTTGGTAGAGCGCTTGCATGGCATGCAAGAGGTCAAGGGTTCGAATCCCTTTAGCTCCACCAAGCAGCCAAACGGCGTGCTTCGGAAGGAGAGGAGCCCCACCCGTGGCCGAGCAAGACGAGCGACTCGAGCGGTACGACCCGACCGAGATTGAGCCGCGCTGGCAGCGCCGCTGGGAAGAGCTTGGACTCCACACCACCGACCTCACCGACACTTCGAAGCCCAACTACTACCTGCTCACGATGTGGCCCTACCCGTCAGGCGACCTGCACATTGGCCACTGGTACGTAAAGACTCCGACCGACGCCATCGCGCGCTACAAGCGCATGCAGGGATTCAATGTCTTCTATCCGGTCGGCTTCGATGCCTTCGGTCTCCCCGCTGAGAACGCCGCGATCAAACGCAAGATCCATCCGCGCGAGTGGACGGTCGCCAACATGGAGAACATGCGCCGCCAGCTACGCAGCATGGGCGCCTCATTCGACTGGAAGAGTGAAGTTGTCACCTGTGATCCGGTCTACTTCCGCTGGAACCAGTGGATCTTCTTGAAGTTCTACGAGAAGGGTGTCGCCTATCGCAAGCAGGCGCCAGTTGACTGGTGCCCGTCGTGCCAGGTCACCCTCGCGCGCGAACAGGTTGAGGGTGTTGATCGAGTCTGCTGGCGCTGCTCTACTCCGGTCACCAAGCGCGACCTGACCCAGTGGTTCTTCAAGATCACCGACTACGCCGACGAACTGCTCTCGTTTGAGGGGCTCAACTGGCCAGAGCCGATTCGCACGATGCAGACCAATTGGATTGGTCGCTCCGAAGGTGCCGAGGTCGACTTCACCGTAGCGCCAGCGGCACATCACGCTGGCGGCGAGAAGTTGCGCGTCTTCACCACACGCCCCGACACACTCTACGGTGCCACCTTCATGGTGCTCGCACCAGAGCATGAGCTCGTCGACACCATCACCACGCCGGAGCAGCGCGCCGCCGTCACCGCCTACATCGAGGCAACAAAGCGCAAGACCGAAATCGACCGCCTCACCACCACGAAAGAGAAGAGCGGCGTCGCTACCGGCGCGTTTGCCATTAACCCAGTGAACGGCGAGCAGATTCCGGTCTGGATCGCCGACTACGTGCTCGCCGGCTACGGCACGGGCGCGATCATGGCGGTGCCAGCGCACGACGAGCGCGACTACGAGTTCGCCCAGCAGTTCGGCCTGCCGATCAAGCCGGTCGTAGCGCCAGCGGCACTCGCCGCTACACCGAACGACGTACCGCTCCCGTATGTGGAGAAAGCCGAGGGTGCCGCCGTCGCGGTGAACAGCCCCGCTTGGAACGGCGCCGCCTGGCCAGCGTCGCTCAACAAGGCGATCGCCCATCTCGAGAGCAGCAAGAGTGGCGAGAAGAAGGTCACCTACCGCCTGCGCGACTGGCTGATCAGCCGCCAGCGCTATTGGGGCACACCGATCCCGATCATTCACTGCGCCACGTGCGGCCCCGTTGGTGTGCCGGTGGAGCAGCTCCCGGTCACGCTGCCTGATGATGTTGACTTCAAGGCGACCGGCGAGTCACCGCTGAAGACCGCCACTGCGTGGCTCAATGTACCCTGCCCGAAGTGCGGTGGACCAGGTCAGCGCGAGACCGACACCATGGACACCTTCGTCGATTCATCGTGGTACTGGTATCGCTACCTCGCGCCAACAAACGAACTCGGCCCGGTCGATCGCAAACTCGTTGATGCTTGGTGCCCAGTAGATCAGTACACCGGCGGTGCCGAGCACGCCGTGATGCACCTGCTCTACTCGCGCTTCTTCACCAAGGCGATGCGTGACCTTGGGCTGATCGGCGAGTCGGAGCCGTTCACGCGCCTCTTCAATCAGGGCCAGATCCTTGGTGCCGACGGCGAGCGCATGTCGAAGTCGCGCGGCAACGTGCAAGACCCCGACGAACTGGTGAGCCGACACGGCGCCGACGCGGTGCGCCTCTTCTTGATGTTCATGGGCCCGTGGGATCAGGGCGGCGCATGGTCGTCGAGCGGCATCAGCGGCATGGTGCGCTTCCTTGGCCGCATCTGGACGCTTGCACTCGACCCACATGGCAAGGAGCCGGGTGATCCGAACTCTGGCGTACTTCCCGCGGGCCAGGATCAGGCCGCGGGCGAGGTGGCCGTACGCCGCGCGGCGCACAAGGCGCTCGGCGGCGTCGGCACCGACATCGAAGCCTTCCGCTTCAACACCGCCGTCGCCAAGCTCATGGAGCTCGCCAACGCGCTCTTCCCATATCGCGGCAGCCCGGTTGCGGGCACCGCGGCATGGAACGAAGCGATCCACTACCTACTCGCCGGCATCGCCCCAATGGCGCCACACCTTGCCGACGAGATGCACAGCCGCGTGCAGGCGGCCGCCGGCATCAGCGCCAGCGACCCCAGCTGGACCTCAATTCATCAGTGCCCATGGCCAACCGTCGACAGCAGCCTGCTCACCGAGAGCACGCGCGAACTGCCGGTGCAGGTCAACGGCAAGCTGCGCGACAGGCTCACCGTGAGCGCCACCGCAACCGAGGCCGAGATCGAAGCGCTCGCCCTCGCCTCACCAAAGGTGCAGCTCGCCCTCGAGGGGCGCGCACCAAAGAAGGTGATCCACGCGGGCGGGCGCCTCGTCAATATCGTCGGTTAGCGAACGGCGCAGCCGCGCCGCGCAGGCAGCGACTACTTCGCGAGAAGCGCCAGCATCGCCGCAACATCAACCGTTGCGGTCATCACCGTTCCGTCGGCCCCAGGCGTCAAGACGATGTCGCTCATTGGGAGCCCCGCAGTCGCATCAGAACCTTCGATCTTTCCATCCTTGATCGCCGCAGCAAGCGCTTGGGCAAGCTCATTGGAGATCGTTCCAGTCAGAGCCGCCGTCTTCTCGGTGCCGACAACGGAAAGGTTGCTGAATGACGAGAAGGTATCCGCCGTCATCGTGAAGTGCGTCCCTTCAGGGAGAACGATCGTGCCCGAATCGGCGCCGGCCATCAGCCCGTTGATGTCGTCAACGCCGAAGCCACCGAATTCAAAGACAAGATTACTCGCCATCAAGTCGCCGCCACCGATAGATGCCGGGAGCGTTGGTAGGGTGAGCTTCGCGCCATCGGCGCGGATCTCTACGATCGCGCCTTCAAGTCCAGCGGCCTGAAGCTGCTCGGTTGCGAGCTTGTTGATGGCAGGGGTCACGACAAGGACCCATGCGCCAACGAGGAGGCCGGCAATCACGCCAAGGGCGATGAGAAACTTGCGCTTCTTGCTCATCTTCTTCTTTGGCTGTGTCTCGCCGTCAACGGTTCCCTTTGCCATGATGTGCCTCCAGCTAGCGGGCTGAACCAGATTCCCTGGTTGACAGTTGGCACACTCTACGCGAGCGGCACGCAACGGAGTAGGCTAGGCGCAACGCGGCAGCCTGCCGCAGCGGATAAGGAGGGTTCATTGTGGGTGAGGTCAAGATTGGCGCGCTGGTATGGCCGCAGTTCACCGAGTGGAAGTCGGTCAAGTCGATGGGCGTCACCGCCGATCGCGTGGGCTTCGACACCCTCTGGACCTGGGACCACATGTACCCAATCATCGGCAACCCGAATGGCCCCATGTTCGAGGGCTGGTCGACGCTCGTCTCCTGGGCCGAGAACACCTCAAAGATTCGCATCGGTCTGATGGTCGGTGCTAACACCTTCCGTGAGCCAACCATTACGGCGAAGCTCGCCACCACCCTCGACCACATCTCCAACGGCCGCGCCATTCTTGGTGTGGGTGCCGCCTGGTTCGAAGAGGAGCACGAGCACTTCGGCCTGAACTTTGGTGATGGCTTCCCAGAGCGACTCCGCTGGCTCGGCGAGGCCCTGCCGATCATGCGCGGCATGCTCGATGGCACCGAACCAACCGCCACCGGCCCGCGCTACAAGGCGAAGACGGTGCGCAACCTTCCGCTTCCAATTCAGAAGCACCTGCCGATCCTGATCGGCGGCGGCGGCGAGCAGGTCACGCTAAAGCTCGTTGCCAAGTACGGCGACGCCAACAACGTAAGTGGCACGCCTGAGCAGGTCGCACACAAGGAAGAGGTGCTGCTGAAGCACTGCGAGACCCTTGGCCGTGATCCCGGCACGATCGACCGCACCGTGGGCATTGGCAACGTGGTGATTCGCAATGATGCCGCCGAGGCCCTGCGCATCCACAAGGCCCAGTTCAGCACCAACGGCATCGAGCCAGCCTGGGAGAACCAGCCAGTCGGCACCGTCGATCAGGTCGTGGAGCACCTCGCTCCCTACCTAAAGATCGGCTACCGCCACCTGATCGCCGGCTTCTCTACCCCGCACGACGAGGAGTCGATGATCCGCTTCGCCGAAGAGGTGCTCCCGAAGCTCAAGCAGATCTAGGCGGCTTGAATGCGCGGCGCGGCCGCGCACCAGTACTAATATGACTTTGCTTCATGATTTACCATTCGCCAAGGCCCTCAATTGCAGGGTCGAAGCTGGAGGTGGATTATGGCTGCATCGAAGCGAACCGCCACAAAAAAGGCGGTTAGCAAACGTCGAAGTTCTGGCAAGCGCATCAAGCTCGGGAACGTTTCGCTCACCCAAAGGCAACTGCTTATTGGCGGAATTGTTGCGACACTGCTCGCCGTAGGAATGTACTTCGGTCGAACAGAGAAGGTCGCAGTGACCGTCGCAATCAGCGCGCCAAATGGTGGTGTGTTCAAGGATCCAAATGGCTGCGACGCCCTTTCAGACTACAAGGGGAATGTTGACTCCATTTCGGTCACCTCGGCTGCTGGAGCGGTGATCCCTATCTCTGAGATCACATGGGTCAGCGTCGAGAAGAACCTCTGCGAGGGCACGTTTATGCTCTCGCTGTCGCCATATTCTGAGTACCAGGTGAGTGTTGATAACGCACAGCTGGGCTCCATTACAGAGATGACATTCTCTAGCCACGCTGCAAAGTTCACCAAAACGATCTCTGTGACCCGCAACTTGAGCGGGACGCACGATTTAGTTGAGACGGCCAGTTCATGTACTGGTCCTATCTCGGACTGGACATGCTCGTGGTCATATTGGTCCTTTGGCAAGCACTTTATTGGAAACACCACGACCGGAACCTGTGCAGGAACGGGGGGGTACGACGATCTCCGAGATGGAGCCGTTGTAACCGTTTCCAATTCTACCGGCACCGTAATTGGAACCACCACACTATTTGGATCAAAATATGACCTCGTGTCAGTCTCTTCGCGACAAATTATTTGCACATTTAAATGGGAGTTGAAGGATGTTCCGAATGATGACGCAGGGTATTCAGTAGAGGTCACACATCGTGGAAAGGTGTTCTTCACATCAGATCGATTGCAATCAAATGGGTACGTGCTAACGACCACGATCGGAGAGTAACTCTCGCCCTCTAGTAGGGTGACGCTCCAGAATGCATGCATGCCTTAGGGCATGCATGCATTTTCATTGAACGCACCATTCGTGGTACGTGGTGCGTATTTGAAGGCATACATTATGCTCTGGTGCTGCAAAGATATCGGTGGTTCGTACTGTTGGTCGGTTCCGTATTCGCCGCTGCCGTCATCATTGGTTTCTCCTCGGAACCAGAGGGGGCTGTCGCCAGTGCCTCTGCCGAGTCAACTGGGGCACCGGACGAGCCGGTTTCAGGTTCTGGAATTCGCGTCGAGGTGAGTGGTGCCGTGCATGTCCCTGGCGTCTACGCGCTACCTGACGGCGCTCGCTTGATTGATGCCATTACCGCCGCTGGCGGGTGGGGGGAGCGCATTGACCCGCTGCGTATTGAGATTTGCCTCAACCTCGCTGCGCCGCTTACAGATGGTTCTGCCATACGAATTCCGTCACGAGATGATCGCTTCCTGCTCGGCGTCCAGGGGATCCTTTGCGGAGCGCTCTACGCCGCCCCTGGGGAGATCGCGGCCGTAGACGCAGCGGGCTCGGTTGCTTCAACCGCCACGGGTGGAAAGATCGACTTAAACACGGCGACTGCAGAGCAGCTCGACACTCTGCCGGGCATCGGGCCAGTGACGGCAGCAAAGATCATCGCGGCGCGAAAAGAGGCGCCGTTCCTCATCGTTGACGATCTCCGCACGCGAGGGCTCATCAGCGATCGAGTTCTACAGCAGATCCGACCGCTCGTAACGCCGTGAGGGAACGGCGCCAACGTGCGCCACGACTTGGCGGGCGCGCCGGTTGGGCAGCCATGGCGGCAGTGGGGGCCGCTCATCTCTCCTTGTTGCCCCTCCCCGCCTCGGTTCTAGGTGCTGGCGCACCTGCCCTCGCACTCGGATCACTCCTGGCCCTAACGCTACTTGCACGAGGCGTGCGCCTCACCGCCAGGGAATCAATTCGAGCGGCACTCGTTGGCGTACTCCTCATTAGTGCGCGCGTCGCGCTGCTTGGCCCACCGATTCCTCCTGTAGATAGCGCCGTGGCCGTGGTGCCAACGAGCGAGATCCAGGGCCAAGTTGCCGCGCTACTTGCTCCACTCCGCGGATCACAGCGGTTCATTGTCGAGTCCGGTGGATTACGTATTCAAGTTGAGGCGCCACCAAATCCTAGCGTGCGCACTGGTGACACAATTCTCACGACCCTGGAGCAGCGACCTATGACAACCGACGCGCACGAGCGCTTACGCCTCCGTGGAATTTCCGCGACAGCACGAACGCGAACCGTCCAGATTTTCTCTCGGGGCAACCCGCTTGAAACCTTTCGGTCGGCCCTCGGTGACGCCATCGAGCGCGTCCTCCCCGCCCCAGCTGGTGGGCTTGCCGCGGCAATCGTGATCGGGCTGCGTGAACGGGTCGACGAACGTCTCGCCGCGGACTTCACAGCGACGGGCCTCGGACACGTTGTTGCCCTCTCTGGTTGGAATGTTGCGATCACCATGGCTGTTGCTGATCGATTTGCAAAACGGCTCCCGGCAAAGCGGCGTCGACCGCTACTGATCGCGGTCGCGATTGCCTACGGGCTCTTCGCTGGAGCGAGTGCGAGCGTGATCCGCGCCAGCCTTATGGCGGCCGCCGCGCTGATCGGTGCGGCATCTGGGCGACCTGGCTCCGGCGCAGTTGCACTGTCACACGCCGCATTAGCGCTGATGGTGCTCGACCCGGCGATTGCGGCCGACCCAGGCTTTCGTCTCTCAGCACTAGCCACTGCGGGACTCCTCGCCAAGAGTCAGCGCTGGTCTGAGCGCGCCGCAGCGTTCGGCACGAGGCTTCCCAGGCAGCTACAACCCGGCTGGTCAGTCATCGGCGGCGATGTCGCGGTAAGTCTTGCCGCGCAGGCTGCGACCCTCGGGCTCGTGATCGCGCTCTTTGGCCGAATCGCTGTCTGGTCCATTCCCCTAACACTGCTCATCGCTCCGCTCATTGCCCCGGCCACCGCGGCTGCAATTCTTGCCACCGTTGCTGGCGCTCTGGTTCGCGTGCTCCCGCCTGCGCTGGCCCTCTTGCCGGGCCTGCTGGCACTCCCAGCAGCGGCACTCTTTAGTGCTGCCGCGTGGATTGCCCAATTTGGTGCAGGCCTCCCTGCTGGTGGCATTGAGGTGCCGCGTGGTGCCACCGTCGGTGTGGGGCTGCTCCTTGGAATAGCCGGGGTATGGCTCCTTCTTCGAGACGAGTCACATACCACTACGAACGAGATAGACAGGGGTTCAGACGCATCAAATTTCACGACGAAGCACATCGCCTTCGGAATCGCCGTGTTGATTGCCATCAGCGGGCTGACCTCACTCGAAAGTGCCTCGCCGAGGGGATCACTGCGAATTACCGTACTGGACGTTGGGCAAGGGGACGCGATCCTCATTGAGGTGCCTGGTCATCGAATGCTCATCGACGGCGGCCCTGACCCGTCGCGCCTGAGCGCGGAGTTGGATCGCATTATTCCCGCCTGGGATCGTCGCATCGACCTTTTTGTCGCAAGTCACCCGCATGAAGACCATCTCGCTGGCCTTCCAAAACTGCTCGACCGATATCGGGTCGCCTCGGTAATTGGCTCCGAGGATCGTGGCGGCGGTCCCGCTGCATCAAGCTGGCGAGAGATATTGCAACAGAGCAACATTTCGTACCACCAGGTCTTTACCGGAGAGAGGTTCTCCATCGGCGCCGCGCAATTGAGGGTTCTCTGGCCCGATAAAACCTATCTTTCACTACCGCCAGGAAACGACGGTCGTGCATTGAATGATCGATCAATCGTCTTACGACTCGATATTCCAGGTTTCAGTGCCCTTTTTACGGGAGACATTGAGAGCGACATTGATGCGCGAATCCTGCACAACATCACTGCACCAGTTGATTTCCTAAAGTCTCCTCACCATGGGAGCAAGACGTCGGCGAGCAGCGCGCTTCTTAGCGCATTAAACCCTCGAGTCGCTGTTGTATCTGTTGGCGCGAAAAACTCGTATGGCCACCCCTCAGCGGTGACACTGCAGCGACTCGGCGAGCATGGCGCTGCAGTTGAGCGAACGGATCGCGATGGGTCGGTAATGGTCACCGTTTCGCTGCAGCGTCCCGACCGAATCAGCATTCGGAGCAACGCCGGCGAACACCTCGCACCCGCCCGCTCTGCGATGGGCCGTCGTGCACCTGGGCTAGCTGCAGCCGATGCACTGCGACCTGGCCACCTCGCATCGGTTGCCGTGTTGGGCGGGGCTTCGGGCTGCCCCATCCCAGGCGCTAGGATCCGCCCATGGGAACGGCACCGATTCTCCTAGCCTGGGGCGACGATCTCCTCCTCATCGAAGAGGCGGTGGCGGCGCTCGGCGCCCGCATGGCCGCCGAGGACGCCATGGGGGGCGGGCTCCCCGAGAAGGTGCGCCTCAAGGCTGAAGGGCGGGGCTCTGGCGACGGGGCCGAGGTGCTTGGTGAGCTACGTCGCCGACTCGGCACGGGCGGCCTCTTCGGCGGCGGATCCCTCATGGTCGTTGCCGGTGCTGGTCGCCTCGGGCGCACCAAGGATCTGCGCGCCAACCTCACCGACACCCTCGCCGACATGGCCCCCGGGAACGGCGTTGTGCTAGTTGATCAGCGCGCGCGTCGACCAAACCTCAAGGGGATGCGGCCTGATGGTCCAGGCGAGCTTGGTCTGTTGGTGCAAGATCGTGGCGGCAGCATCGTCTCGTGCATCTCCCCTGGCCCTGGCGAGTTGGCGTCGTGGCTGCTGGCGCGCGCGAAGAGTGCTGGCCGCGAGATCGCTGGTGATGCCGCGAAGTCGATCGCCGAGCGGCTCGGTGCCGAGGTGCGCGAGCCCGACCTTGATCGCAGTGGTATTCGCATGACGTCGGTCGTAGAGCTCGAGAAGTTGATGCTCGCGATCCCTACCGGGCCGATCTCCCTTCGTGCCGTTGATGCACTCGTTGCTGACCGCGGTGTTGGCTCACTCTTCGCCTTTGCCGACGCGATCGTCTCGCGCAGTGGCACGCTGGTCTCGAAGCACCTCCTACGTGCGGTCAGTGAGCCAGGGCCGATGGTTGTGGCAACGATGCATCGCAAGATGCGCGACCTCGCGCAGATTCACGGCGCGACTGTTGTTGAGGGTGCATCAGTTGCGACCGCGGCGCGAACGATTGGCATGCATGAGTTTCCCGCCGGCAAGCTTGCCGAGGCGGCACGTAAGTGGAGCAGCGCAGAGATCGCCGACGCGATCAACGGCCTTGTTGAGTTGGATGCGATTAGTAAGGGTGACGGCGAGCGGGCCTGGGGCCAGGCGCTGACTCGCTGGAGCGCTGCGCGCATTCGCTAACGCAGCGCTCCGAGCGCGTCGATTATCAGCCTTCGCGCTTCTC
>JBBAWM010000006.1:0-58913 GCA_040397175.1 Candidatus Limnocylindrus sp.
TCGGGTTCTGGGTTTGGAACTAAATACGCTAACCCAGCAACTTCGCCGATAGGCAATGGGTTTAGCGTAGCTTTCAGTCCTTCTGGTTCCGCAATTGCTGTTGCTCATGGCACAACGCCTTTTGTTACTGCATACCCATGGTCGGGTTCTGGGTTTGGAACTAAATACGCTAACCCAGCAACTTCGCCGATAGGCAATGGGTTTAGCGTAGCTTTCAGTCCTTCTGGTTCCGCAATTGCTGTTGCTCATGGCACAACGCCTTTTGTTACTGCATACCCATGGTCGGGTTCTGGGTTTGGAACTAAATACGCTAACCCAGCAACTTCGCCGACAGACCTTGGGTTTAGCGTAGCTTTCAGTCCTTCTGGTTCCGAAATTGCTGTTGCTCATGACATATCGCCATTTGTGTCTGCATATCCTTGGTCAGCGTCTGGGTTTGGAACCAAATACGCTGACCCAGCAACTTTGCCGACAGGCATGGGTCGTGGCGTCGCCTTCAACACAATCACCTAGAAGAGAGAAAAAATGACCGAAACCACCAAAGAAACCCCGAAAACCCGCGAGGAAATCCTCGCCATCAACCTTGAAGCGCGCGAGCAGGAGGTGATGCACTACCAGATCAACATCGACAATTACACGCTGGCGCTCGATAACATCGCCGCCATGAACCACAACGACCGTGCGGACTTGGCGGGCTTTGTCGATCAGTTGACTGGCCTTCTTGCCTCTGAGCGGCTGGAGCAGAAGAAGGCTAAGGTGATGCTGGCGGTGCTAAAGCAGCAACTGGGAGACTGAAATGCTCTACGTCAAAGCCATCGACAATCAGATCGTCGCGTATCCATACACGCAGACCGATCTGATGCGGGACGCCCCTTCAACAAGTTTCCCGAATGGCATCTTGTCGCCTGCCAGTCTGGCTGAATGGAACGTCTACCCGGTCCATTACTCTGATCAGCCGGTGGTCGATGTTTTGACGCAGCGCATGGTCGAGATTGCCCCGTTGTTTGATGGGCAATCCTGGATTCAGCAGTGGGCTGTTGAGGCTCTCCCGCAGGATGAGATTGACGCCCGCAATGCCCAGCAGGCATCCTCAGTGCGCGCAGACCGCAACAGGCGCATTGCCGACACTGACTGGATGGTCGTCAAGGCATTGGAGGCTGGGCAACCCCAGGACTTCTCTGTGGCGGCGTATCGTCAAGCCTTGCGTGATGTCCCTTCCCAGCCGGGGTTTCCTTGGGATATTATTTGGCCGGAGGCTCCGCAATGACCATCCCACGCAACCTATCCAACCTCGCCCCTGGCGCTAGCACTGGCGGCGTTCTTAGCGCGAGCTATGGTGGAACTGGCGCTACCACTCTGACTGGCGTCTTGAAGGGCAATGGCACATCCGCCTTTACGGCAGCAACAGCAGGCACGGATTTTGTTGCGCCAGGAACGGCAACCACCTTCACCGCCACTCAAACCTTTAACGGCTCTTCCAGCGTTCTTGGCGCGGTCTTCACTGACATTGCCGAAACCACCACGATCAGCGCAACGGCAGCAACCGGCACGATTGCGTATGACATTACAACCCAGAGCGTTCTGTATTACACCAGCAACGCTTCTGCCAATTGGACAGTGAATTTTCGGGCGTCATCCGGCACTTCGCTGAACACAGCGATGTCTACAGGCCAATGCATAACGGTGGCATTTCTCGTAACACAGGGCGCAACAGCATATTACAACAACGTGGTTCAAGTTGATGGTTCTGCCGTTACGCCTAAATATCAGAGCGGCACCGCCTGGACTGCGGGCAATGCGTCTAGCATTGATATTTACACCTACACGATTGTGAAGACGGGTTCCGCAGCGTTCACCGTGTTTGCCAGCCAAACAAAGTTTGCGTGAGGTAATAGGATGCCTACGATCATCACAAGAGGCGCGGGTTCTGCTAAAGGGTTTGGGTTTGGCGGGATAATGACCGTTACTGGTCAACAGGCATACACTACGGCTGGCACCTATAGTTGGGTTGCGCCTACTGGAGTGATTTCTGTTTCTGTCGTTGCTGTTGGTGGCGGGGGTGGCGGGGCCGCTGGCAGCGGGGGCGGTGGTGGAGAATTGCGCTACAAAAATAATATTGTAGTTATCCCAGGAAATTCTTATACAGTAATAGTTGGTGCAGGTGGCGGCACTGCTGGCGCTTTTGCTGGCTCAAGTTCTTTTAATACTTCTTCGGCTATTGCTAACGGCGGTCAAAACGGCACTAGCGGCGGTTCCACTCAGGCGGGTGGATCAGGCGGCACGGGGAATGGTGGCGGCAATGGCGGCACCGGGGCTGGAGCGGCATCTGTTTATGGATCAGGCGGCGGCGCTGGTGGTTATGCTGGCGCTGGCGGAAATGGCAGCGGCAGCAGTGGCGGTAGCACAGCCGGTGCTGGTGGGGCTGGTGGCGGTGGCTCGGCGGGACAAAATGCTTTTTTTGACGGTGGCGGCGGTGGTGGTGTTGGCTTGCTTGGACAAGGAGCCAATGGCGCAGCCCAAGGAGGCGGCGGCTCTGGCGGCGGATCGGGCACTTCCACTAATGGCATTGCTGGAAATTATGGTGGTGGCGCGGGCGGCTACGCTGCGGGATATGGCACGCCAGCGGGTGGCGCTGTCCGCATAATCTGGCCCGGCACTACGCGGCAATTCCCCTCGACTGGAACAGGTGACCTATGAATTTGTTTATTCAAGTTGAAGATGGTCAACCCGTTAACCATCCAGCGTTTGAAGACAATCTTGTTCAAGCGTTTGGTGCTGTTCCTAATAATTGGGAGCCATTCATTCGTATTGAAAGACCTACTCCAGATACATATGAAGTTCTAGAATTTGATCAACCCACTTACCAAAAGGTTGATGGCGTTTGGACTGATGTGTGGTCATTGCGGCCAATGACTGAAGATGAAATTGCGAAACAAAAAACTTTGGAAGCAGAGTTTTCTGTTAACAACATTAAGCCAGAGGTGCCGTGATGAACCAAGACATTTTCAACGCCATGATGTCGATAGGGGTGGCGGGCTTCGGCTGGCTGCTCAAGACAGTCTGGGACGCCATCGGCTCGCTGAAGGAAAGCATCATCAAGCTAGAGCGTGAAATCCACACCTCGTATGTCAGCAAGGCGGATTACCGCCAGGACATCACGGAAATGAAGGACATGCTGAAAGCCATTTTTTCGAAGCTCGACACGAAAGCTGACAAATGATCCAGGCTCATTATGACGCGGCGGTTCGGACGACCAGCGACATCAATGAACACCTTCCGACCCTCCTCAATCTTGCCAACGAGTGCGATCACGTCACCGAATTCGGTGTGCGCTGGGGCGCAAGCACTTGCGCGTTTATGATGTCCACGGCGCGGCTTGTCAGCTATGACATCGTGCAACACCCCGCCGCTTTGCGCCTATTCGAAGTGGCTTTCGAAGAAGGCAGGCAGGCGGAATTCATCAAGGCCGACACGCTGAAACTCGGCGTCATTGCCGAGACCGATCTGCTTTTCATTGACACGTTGCACACCTACGGCCAGCTTTTGCGGGAGCTATTCACCTTCCACGGCAGCGTCCGGAAATACATCGTTTTGCACGACACGGTGACATTCGGGGAACGCGGCGAAGACGGCGGCGCGGGTTTGTTGCAGGCGGTGCTGGAATTCTTGACGACGTTTCCGCACTGGAAAATCAAAGAACACTACCAAAACAACAACGGGTTGATGGTTCTTGAGCGCGCATGATTCCGCTTGTCGTTTGCACTACCCGGGCTGAAGCCTCCGGGCCATCGCCGCTGAGCGTGATGCGTGAGAGCGTTTACGCCTACGGCGGGTTGCAAACCGAATTGCAAGTCTTCCGCACCGACCACGGTAATTTTGGCGCCGCCTACAATTACGCGATGCGAGTGGCTTTTGAGACCCACGACGAAATCCTAATTGCCAACGACGACATTGTGTTGAACCCCTCGACCGTCCGCGTGTTGATGGAGGACGTTGCCGCCCTACGCGCTACCGTGCCGCGCCTTGGCCTTGTCGCCGCGCGATCCGACTCCGTGCGCTACTGCCAGAACATCCACCACATGCGGAACCCGAACGCCGTTGAGGTTGAAGCCGTCTCGCCTATCCTAGCGTGGATCAGCCGCGAGGCATTTGAAGCCGCGCCGTTTCCGCCCATCAATTGGTATTCGGACGACGTGCAATGCGCCGACCTTTCGGCGCTGGGCTATCAGCATTTCGTCTCCCGTGCCTATGTCCATCACGTCGGATCGTCCACCATCGGACACGACAACCAGCGCCATATCGACGAGGCGCGGCCATGGATCGTCGCAAACCGCCCCCAATACGCCGCGCGCTGGGGCTTGATAAAGAGGCCACCCTTGAAAATCGCTGTCTATGCCATCGCCAAAAACGAGGCGCAATTTGTCGAACGCTTTTGCGAAGCTGCAAAGGATGCCGACGCCATTGTGATTGCCGACACCGGCAGCACGGATGAAACGGCGGAATTGGCCGTGAAGTGCGGTGCGCTGGTGCATACCATCTCCGTGCGCCCTTGGCGCTTCGACGTGGCACGCAACGCCGCCCTGGCCCTGGTGCCTGCCGACATCGACGTGTGCGTGAGCGTTGACCTGGATGAGGTGCTGGAACCCGGCTGGCGTGAGGAGATCGAACGGCTTTGGAGGTTGGGCGAGACGACGCGGATGCGTTACCCGTTCGACTGCGGCCAGGGGCTGATCTTCCAAAACGAAAAAATCCACTCGCGCCACGGCTATCGGTGGGCGTATCTCTGCCACGAATACATCACGGCGGATAAGCGCGTCGTCGAGGCGTGGGTGGACACCGACAAGTTGTTGATGAAACACCTGCCCGACCCGACCAAAAGCCGTGGCCAATATTTGGACATGCTGAAAGCGGCGCGGGACGAAGACCCTAGCTGCGAGCGCAGCGCTTTTTATTATGCGCGCGAACTGTACTACCACGCGCAGCATCAGGAATGCGTGGACGCCTTCGCGCACTACCTTGCCATGCCCAGCGCCAAGTGGCCCAACAACCGCTCATTCGCCCACCGGACACGGGGCCGGTGCTATTGGCAATTGGGCCAAGGAACCAAGGCGGAGCGAGAATTCCAACTGGCTTCGCTGGAGGAACCCGACACGCGGGAACCTTGGTGCGAGCTTTCGGTGTTGTGCTACCGGCAAAGTCGCTGGGCGGAATCCTTCGCCTACGCCATGCGAGCGCTGGCGATCACCATCAAAGTCATTACCTTTTCCTCCGACCCGGCGGTGTGGGGCGCGCAGCCGCATGACCATGCTGCCATCGCCGCCTATCGCCTGGGCATGAAGTCGGTGGCCATCGAACAGGGGCAACTGGCGGTGGCACTAGCGCCGGAAGATGAGCGGCTGAAATCCAACCTCAAGTTTTACATGGAGGACTGACCATGGACAAAATCCTGAACATCATCCGCACCGTGGCGCCGTCCATTGCCACGGCGCTTGGTGGGCCGTTAGCGGGCATGGCCGTCACCGCCGTCAGCAACGCAATCTTGGGGCGTCCCGACGGATCGGAGGAGCAGATAGCGGCGGCGATGCAAAGCGCCACGCCGGAGCAGCTTCTTGCGCTCAAGAAAGCGGAGCAGGAATTCCTGATCCACATGCGTGAATTGGACATCGACCTTGAACGCATTGCGGGCGAGGATCGAAACAGCGCGCGTAGCCGAGAGATAAAGACCAAGGATTGGGCGCCTAAATTGCTGGCCGGGCTGGTGACGGTAGGCTATTTCGGCGTGTTGTTTTGGATGCTGCGTTTCGGCCTTCCGGCGAACGGATCGTCGGAGGCGCTGCTTGTTATGTTGGGGGCACTGGGTAGCGCATGGGCTGGAGTGATCACTTACTATTTCGGTTCTTCGGCTGGCAGCCGGGCCAAGGACGACATCATCCAACGGCTGCAAAAATGATCACCGTCGCGTTGATGAAGCAACTAGGATGGGTGTATCCGGAAGTCTGGGCGGCGTCTTTCGCCGTCGCCTGCCCTGCCTATGGCATCGACACTAAGGACCGGCTCGCCGCCTTCCTGGCGCAAGTCGGGCATGAGAGTGGCGGCGGGAAATTCACCCGAGAAATCTGGGGGCCGACGGAAACTCAGGCCAAATATGAGGGGCGGCGCGATCTGGGCAATGTGGAGAAGGGCGACGGTCTGCGTTTTCGTGGCCGTGGAGCCATCCAAATAACAGGGCGTGCGAACACTACGGCGGCGCGGGATGCACTGAAGCCCGACATGGATTTGGGCGTGTTTTGCGCGTGGCTGGAGACAGCGGAAGGCGCTGGCACAAGCGCCGCGTGGTGGTGGAACGACAGAAAACTGAATGAGCTAGCCGACGCTGGACGGTTTGATGACATCACCCGCAGAGTGAATGGCGGATTTAATGGGCGGGATGATCGAATTGCACGGTGGACAAAAGCAAAGGCTGCTCTGGCTGAAACCCCTGCAAAATGAGGATTATCAACCATGGCACAACCCGCTTACAAGTGGAGCGACATAGAACCAATTTATAATGCGGTGATGTTGCACGGCAATGTGACGGCAGCGGCGCGAGCTTTCACGCCGCCAATGAGCAATAAAACGGCCGCCAATCAATACGAAGCCGCCATCAGCCGCTTTGGCAAACCCGACGTGCGAAAAGCACATAAAGCCATGGCCGTAGCGTATGATCCGGACAATCCACCGGAATGCGAATTAACGTTAAAAATCACGCATTTAAACGCTACGGCAATCGCGTTTAGCGATGCTCATTGGACATCATTATCACAGCCTCGCAGCCTCGCGCATGAGGCGCTGTTGCGGGCAATTCCGCTTGTTCAACCGGATATTTTGCTAAGCGTAGGCGATCTGGTGGACATGGGCGAACCGTCCCGACACGACCCTCTAGGCTGGAACAAGCGCATCAAGGTCAAAGAAGAATTAACTGCAGCCAAACAACATCTTGATGACATTATGGGATTCGCACCACGCGCATTGCGGTTCTGGGTGCGCGGAAATCACGACGACAGGTTTGACAAATATTTGGCACTCAATGCGGCCATGTTTGAAGGCGTGGACGGGTTTGATTTTGCCGGTCAATTTCCAGATTGGAAAATGTGCCATCGTTTGGATTTGAACGATACCGTTGTGATGCACAGGTTCCACGGCGGAATTCATGCTGGCTGGAATAACGCCGTCAAAGCAGGCTTATCCTTCATTTCCGGCGATACGCATTCGCTTGAAGTAAAGCCAATGGTCGATATGCGCGGGCGTCGTTATGGCGTGCAGATTGGCATGTTGGGCGATCCGGTTTGGCCGTGTTTTGGTTACACTCAAGGCAATACTCGGCTTTGGAATCCCGGCTTTGCAGTTTTAACATGGAGGAATGGAGAGCTTATGCCCCCCGAGTTGTGCGAAATTGTAAATGGGCTGGCGTGGTTTCGCGGCCAGGAATTGGCAGGCAAGCCCCGCATCCGCGTGCAAGCAGGCCGATCTGCATGAAGGGGGAAAAGATTGAAAAAATTAACCCGAATAATTGCCTGATAGCCGATGCCGCTCGGAAGGCATTGGAAGATGTCTTGTCGCGCAACGCCACAGTGATGATGATCGTTTACGAAACGGCGAAACAAATTGGCTATGCTAGCGTTCCACCGTCTTCTGCGGTGGCGATGGGGCTTTATGTCAAAATTGGCAATGTATTGATGCCCGACGACGGCTAAAACCCGTTTCTGCACTTTCGTCAAAAAAATCTTCCGATTTAGGCGGAAAGACTATTTTCTTTTTTACGGAGTGGGTTTATAAAATCTTCAGGCAACGACGCCTGAAAGAAAGGACTTCCCGATGACCCAGACCACCGCCCTCTACGCCAACAAGCTCGGTTACAGCGATGTGGATCCTTATGAGGTGATCCGCCAGATCAGCCCCAAGACCATTGAAATCCGCGCCATGAAAGCCGAGCGCGACGATTCTTGGAAGATGGATTTTGTGCCCGGCGGCTTTTTTGGCACGGTGGTCAACCAGCGCGACCAACGCTGGTTCATCAGCAGCGACCTGGAGCGCAAGGTTATCCGCATCCGCCTGCGTCAAGATGGCCGCTGGTATGACGCCTACGACAACCGCTACTCGCTGCACGACAAGCCGATCAAATTTTACGATTACAACTTCTGAGCGAAAGCCCCCGGCGAAAGCCGGGGGAAGCCGCCGCATTTTTGGAAAGGCTTAAATGAAACTCGACCTGCACTTCACGCCGCACGAAACCCGCGCGATCAAATTCCTCGCCGCGCGGTGCGGCGAGGAAGTGCCGCTGGAGGCGCTGGCCAACGCGATCTACCTTACCAAAGCTGAACGCCCCAGGACATGGAGGCAGTCGGCTATGGCGATGATGCGCAACCTGCAAATCAAATGCGCGCTTTATGGCCCGATAGAATTTTACCGCAAAAGCCGCCTCGGTGCAGGCGGCAAAGCAACCTACCTCGCAACATCACGAAAGGACGAAACACATGGATAAGCCTATGCCCATCAAGCTGGTGGATTTGGAAATGGCGCAACGCGTCAAGCAAATCAGCCGCGAAATGCCAAACTCGGATGTCGTCCGCGAGGTGCTGGCCACCGTGGCGGAATACCTCACCCACCGTTCCAATGGCGACGACGACGCCGCCCGGCATGACCTGCAATACGTCACCATGATCGTGGGTTTCCTGTGATGGAGAATCTTCAGAAAATGGCCGTTACGCCCGTTGATGCCCGCTACCTTAAATGCGCCGAGGAAATGCGCGACGCGGCCACCAAGATCGCCATGACCATCGCCAGCATCAGTCATTGCCACCCCGGAATTCCGGCGGCGTTGGATGCTCACGTTTCCGTGATGCTTCAGGCCATCGCGGCAGAGCATATGGCGTATGGGCGAGAAGTGTTGGCCAAGCACTATCTCGCCAGCGCCATGCGGATCGAGGCGGGGGTATGACCGAACCAGCAAAAGACGAAGCCGAACTTCTTAATCGGGTGGTGTTAGCGACATGCGAATGCCAGCCGGGCGGTTGCTATCTGAAAGATGGCGCGATGCTGTGGGAGGCGAAGCCGTGAGCGACGATTTGGATGTGCTGGTGCAAGCCGCAGTGGCGCGCATGCGGGTGCATTTTGCTGACGGCTATAGGCTGGCTGCCAAGGTGGCCTTGGCTGCTCTGGAGCCGACTGACGGCGTTTTCTACGCGCGGGATCAGGGTGAACACATGCAAATGAAACGCGCCCACGAGCGCGTGAAGCAGAAGCTCGAAGAAGCCGCAGAGGCGTGGAACATCGACATGGAAGAAAAACCATGATTACTCAACTCAACCCCCCGATCCCCGTTCGAACGCCGCACGGCAAAGGCATGGCGCACATAGTCATCGACTACAGTGTCGAGCACGATCTGCTCTGGGTGGTGTTCCAAGACGACGATGGGCAATGCTGGTCCTGGCGGAATCAGGATATTCGCGCGCAGAGCAATATCACGATTGGCCGCACCGTGGAGGCTCCGCCATGAGTGCCGCCAGGGTGGCCTTGGCCGCCCTGATTCTCGCCGCTGGCGCTGCGCAAGCGTCGCCACGGTGCCCACCAACCGGGCTGGCGTCATGGTATGGCGCCAGCCACAATGGACGACTTACAGCGTCCGGGGAGCTTTTTAGAAGCTCCGCCTTGACGGCAGCATCACGGTGTTTGCCGCTTGGCACCATGGTCGAGGTATCGCACCGCGATAGGTCCGTGATTGTCCGGATTAACGACCGGGGGCCATATATCTCATCAAGAATTCTGGACCTATCGCACGAAGCCGCGAACCGCTTGCACATCACTGGCGTGGGTTTTGTGCGCATCAGGGTTTTGAGTCGCAATTAAGGGAAGGAACGCATGAGCAGAACGAATTACAAGACTTACATCACCGTGGTGGACGTGTTCAACGATTTGGGGTTTGAGCCAATTCCCGACGATATATGGGCGGTGGGTGCTGCTGTCCGGGAGCTATACAAAAGCGCCATGGGGCAATCGCCCATGCTGGAATTGCGGAAAAAAACGAATGGACCGGGCAGTCACTGCTTCGCCGTTTACCCACCGCACTGGCGACTCAAAATTGAGGAAATCGTGCGATCTGTGGCGAAGCGCCGGGACAACCAACTCAAGCTATTTTGATAAAAAAATGCCCGCCCCGGCGTGACAAGCCGAGGCGGGCAAGTTGATCACATGGGAAAGGAACATCACGCCAGGAGAGCGTCCCACTGTATGTCATGGCGGCTCATGCGGTGCAAGCGTCAAAACACTCTTGCCGCGCGTCAACGCGGCGTTTACAATCGAGGCATGGAAAACTCTCACGATCTGGCCGCCCTCGCGCGGGATGTTATTGACGCAGCCGGTGGCACGGTGGGCGTTGCGCGACAGCTTGGGTATTCGCGCCAGCGGGTGCATTACTGGCGCCGCCGAGGGGTCCCGCCCAAAGCGCTATCCGCCCTGCATCACACGCTGGGAATTCACCCCAGCATTGTGCGTCCCGATCTGTTTATCGACGCCGTAAAGCCCGCCGACGAAGCCGCGTGAGCGATGACTGCATCACGCTGATTCTGCCGCTCCCGCCCAGCATCAATAAAGCGTGGATGCCGGTTCGCACCCGCACGGGCGCGAGGTTGATCAAGCGTGCGCCGTCCAAAGCATGGGCGGATGCGGCGCGCTGGGAGGTTTCTATCCAGCGCGCGCAACGGCAGATTGCCGTGCCGTTTGAGGCGATTATTGAACTGCCGAAAATGCGCGGCGATGTCGATAACCGGATCAAGCAACTGCTCGATGCCTGCCAAGCCGGGGGTGCGATCACCAACGACAGGCTGTGTCAGCGGCTGGTGGTCGAGCGCGATGCCGACCGGGAAGGCAACGCCTACCTCACGTTGCGGCCCATCAAATAAAATTGCCGATTGCCCTATTGCGCCCCTCGCGCCCTATGTTGTAAAAACATTTTTGCACCCTGCTTTGGGGTGGCTTTGGGAAAGGACAAAAGATGGCAATTTCAATGGCGTCACTGCGCCGCAGCACGGAGGTGAAAGCGCCGCGCATCATGCTCCATGCGGTGCATGGCATCGGCAAAACCTCGCTTGGCGCGGGCATGCGCAAGCCGGTGATCATGCAGACCGAGGACGGTCTCGGCATGATCGACATGCCCACCTTCGGGCTGCTCAAGAGCTATTCGGAGGTGATGGAAACCATCGCTTCGCTCTACAGTGAGGACCATGATTTCGAGACCGTGGTGCTTGATAGTCTCGACTGGCTGGAGCCGATGGTGTGGGTTGAGACGTGCCGCCTGAACAATTGGAAAGACATCGAACAGCCCGGCTACGGCAAGGGCTACGCCGCCTCGCTCGACACATGGCGCGGCATTTTGGATGGACTGAACGCGCTCCGCGACGAGCGCAAAATGACGATCGCCATGATTGCTCATACGGAGCCAAAGCGCTTTGAAAGCCCGGAGGTGGAAGCTTACGACCGCTACGCGCCCAAGCTGCAAAAGGCCGCTAGCGCCCTAGTGCAGGAGCACGTCGATTGCGTCTGGTTCATGAACTACCGCGTCTCGGTGGTGAAGGACGACAAGAAAGACCCCAGCAGCCGGGCGCGCGGCGTGGGAGGTGGGCAGCGCGTGCTGTACACCACCGAACGCCCATCGCATCTGGCAAAAAACCGTTACCGGATGCCGGAAACCATCTCGTTGCCGGATGACCCGGAGCAGATGTGGCCGACCATCGCCCAGCACATTCCCTATTTTGCAATCAACAAGGAGTAAGACCAATGGCATTTCTCGGTGAAACCTTTGACGCCACCAGCGTTGAACCCGCACAGCCCCGCGACAATCTGCCGCCCGGCAATTACCCGGCGCAGGTGATCGAAAGCGTGATGAAGGAAACCGCCAAAGGCGGGACGATGCTTCAGATTACGCTGGAAATCCTCGACGGCCCATCCAAGGGACGTCGGGTGTGGGACAACTTGAACATCAAGAACCCCAACCCCACGGCGCAGGAAATCGCCCTGCGGACCCTTTCCGCCATCTGCTTGGCCGTTGGCAAGCAGCACATTTCGGACAGCGAAGAAATCCACTTTATCCCGATGACCGTCACCGTGGCGGTGGAGATCGACAACCGGGACAAAGACCTTCCGCCGGAGGAGCAGCGGAGGCGGAATGTGGTGAAGGGCTATGCCGCCGCCAACGGCTCTGCGCCGGTTGCCAAGGCACCGTCCAGCTTCACCTCCAGGCAGGCCCCTCCGCTTCCCAGGCCCGCAGCGCCTGCGGCTGGTGGTGTGCCGCCCTGGAAGAAGTAATCAAAACGCCGGGGCGGAAACGCCCCGGTTTTTTTCTGGAACACACGGGAGCCAACATGGTCGCACTACCACCGGCAGAGGACAAAACCGTCTCTGCGATTTACGCCGCCTTTGCCGCCGAACAGGGTTCCGGCTATCGCAACCACCTGGGTGCCAGCGGCATCGGTGCTGAATGCAGCCGCGCTATCTGGTATTCCTGGCGCTGGGCGACACGCTCCAACCATTCCGGGCGAATGCTGCGCCTGTTTGAAACCGGCCACCAAGCCGAAAGCCGCTTTATCCATGACCTGCGTCGGGTGGGTGTGACAGTGATGTCGCTGGACCCTGAGACGGGCCAGCAATTCAATCTGCGCGACGCATCCGGGCATTTCGGCGGCAGCATGGATAGCGTCGCCATTGGCTTCGCGGAGGCTCCCAAAACGTGGCACGTCTGCGAATTTAAGACGCACAGCGAGAAATCTTTCAATTCGCTCAAGAAGGATGGCGTGGAGAAATCCAAGCCGCAGCATTTTGCCCAGATGCAAGTCTATATGCACCTTGCCGGGATCGAGCGCGCCTTCTACCTCGCCGTCAACAAAAACACAGACGAGCTATATCAAGAGCGCATTCGCTACGATGCGGAATGCGCCCTGCGCCTTGTCGCCAAGGCCGCGCGAATCATCGCCAACGTTGAACCTCCAGCGCGCATCAGTAGCGACCCTGGACATTTTGAGTGCAAATTCTGCGATCACTCCGCCGTGTGCCATGGCGATGCCATGCCCGAGCGCCATTGCCGGTCATGCCTGCATTCCGCCCCCGCACCCGAGGGTGAATGGATGTGCGCGCGGCATGTGGAGATCATTCCGCCTGACGCGCAGCGCACCGGATGCGTGGCGCACTTGTTCATCCCTGCCCTGGTGCATGGCGAGCAGGAAGACGCGGGCGAGGACTGGGTGATGTATGTCATGCTCAATGGCGAAAAGTGGATGGACAACGCCCAGGACGCGCTGGACTACAAGAAATGACCATCAGCCTCCGCCCCTACCAGCGCGCCAGCATCGACGCGCTCTACAACTATTTCGGCACCAGCAGTGGCAATCCTTTGGTCGTGCTGCCGACCGGGACGGGCAAAAGCATCTGCCTTGCGGCTTTTATCCGCGAGGCGATTGAAGCGTATCCCGAAACGCGCATTCTAATGCTCACGCACGTCAAGGAATTGATCCAGCAGAACTTCATGGCGCTGCTTCGGCTATGGCCGGAAGCGCCTGCGGGGATTTACTCCGCCGGGCTTTCGCGCCGGGACATCAACGCGCAAATTTTGTTTGCGGGCATCCAGTCAATCCACAAGCACGCCTTCCGCGTGCAGAAATGCGATCTGGTTATCATCGACGAAGCGCATCTTCTGGGCCGCGCCGATGGCAGCATGTATCGCGCCTTCCTCACGCAGCTTAACGAAATCAACGCCGGTCTGCTCAAGGTGATCGGCTTCACCGCCACGCCATACCGGCTGGATTCCGGGCTGCTGCACGAAGGCAAAGACCGGGTTTTCACCGACATCGCCTACGAGGCGACGGTGCTGGACATGATCCAACAAGGCTATCTCTGCACAGTGGTGCCAAAGCAGACCGCCACGCAGTTGGACGTGAGCGGTGTCGGAAAGCGGGGTGGGGAATTCATCGCCAAAGACCTCGAAGCCGCCGTTGACCGGGACGAAATCACCACCTCTGCCGTCGAGGAAATCATCGAGCACGGCAAAGACCGTGGATCATGGCTGGTGTTCTGCTCCGGGGTGGATCACGCCCTGCACGTCCGTGACGCCATCCGCGCGCACGGCATTTCCGCTGAGACCGTGACAGGCGACACGCCTAGCGGGGAACGCGCCGCCATCCTGGCATCTTTCAAGGCCGGACGGCTGCGGTGCATTACCAACGCCAACGTGCTCACCACCGGCTTCGATGCGCCCGGAACCGATCTGGTCGTGCTGCTCCGCCCCACCGCCAGCGTGGGCCTCTACATTCAGATGGTAGGGCGGGGCACGCGGTTGGCGGAAGGGAAAGACGACTGCCTTGTGCTGGACTTCGCCGGAAACACTGGCCGCCATGGCCCCATCGACAAGGTGGATGGAAGCCGCAACGAGAAATCCGACGTGGCGGGCGAAGCGCCCACCAGGGTCTGCCCAGAGTGTCAGACCATCAATCACGCCGCCGCACGGTACTGCGTGTCCTGCAACTTTGAATTCCCGGCCCCGGTATCTAAAATTGCCGCCCTGGCCGCAACGGACGCGCTGCTATCCACGCAGATCAAGCCGGAATGGATACCGGTCAAAGATGTGACCTATGCGCTACACTCAAAGCCGGGCAAGCCATCGTCGATGCGCGTCACCTACGTCTGCGGGCTGACGATCCACAGCGAGTGGATATGCTTCGACCACATTGGCTATCCCAGGCAAAAAGCCGAAAGCTGGTGGAAACGCCGCAGCGAAGCGCCGATCCCGGCGAACAGTAAAGCGGCTACCGACGCTGCCAGCACGCTGCGCCAACCGACCGAAATTCAAATCCGCCCCGTCGGAAAATATGTCGAGATTGTCGGCTTTAAATTTTGACGGGCATGCGGCATTCTAGCCGACCAGCGAAAGGAATAGGAAAAAATGATTGACGCAAACGAACACGAACTGGCCGCGATGCTGAACGCATCAGACCGAGCCGGGGAATTCATTGAAACCGTGGGAGGCACTGACATGGCGGAATGGTCCCGCGAGCAGTGGAACCACTTTATCGAGGTAATCTGCACCGGCTATGTCGATAAGCTGATCGACCTGCGGGCGGGCATAGACACCGCCATGGACAAGGTCAGCATCGGATGAACCCCCCAATGTCACGCTTCAACGACTACCTCGCATCACGCAAAACCGCGCCGACCCTGGTCGATGCCGCCATCGCCATGGGTGTTCCGGTGTTTCCTTGCGACGATCAAAAACGCCCCCTTACCGCAAAGGGGTTTAAAGACGCCACGGCCAGCCCCGACGAACTCCGCCGCATGTTTTCCAATTGGCAGGCGGTGATGATTGGCATGCCTACGGGCGAAATCACCGGCATCGTAGTGGTCGATGTGGACGTAAAAGATGGCCGCACCGGAATGGAGTGGCTGAACGCCAACAGCCACCGCCTACCGCAAACCCGCACCATCCGCACAGGAAGCGGTGGGTTGCACATCTACCTCCGATGGCCCGGTCAGCCCATCCGCAACTCGGCTGGCAAGATCGCGCCCGGCATCGACATCCGAGGCGACGGTGGATACGTCATCGTTCCGCCTTCGCCGGGCTACGCCGTGGCGGACAATTCAGACGTGGCCGAGGTGCCCGACTGGCTGATGCCCATCCTCGCCCCACCAGCCCCGCCAGAACGCCCCGCAGCGCCCGCCCAGGCACCCATGCCTTCTCGCCCCCATAACCCTGACGGTGGCACGCATTACGGTGTGGCGGCGCTGGACAGTGAGTGTGACGCCATCCGTCGCGCATGGGATGGGTCCAAACACCACACTCTGAACAAAGCCGCCTTTTCCATCGGCGGGCTGGTAGCAGCGGGGGAGTTGCAGGAGGGTTTCGCGTTCACGGAGCTTTCCGCCGCCCTGGCCGACATCCGCCATGCCTGCAAGGATTTCAGGCATGCGCAAAATACCCTGCGCACCGCATTTCAAGACGGGATGCGCCAGCCCCGCGACGTGCCAGAACGCCCCGCCATTATCCCCGACGACCAGCCCCACCCCGCCGCCGCATTTTTGGCCAAGGTGTTCGCCCGCAGCGCCGAAAAGCAAAAAGCCCCCCTGCCGGTGACCGCAGACTTGATGGACGTGCCTGGGGCGCTGAAAATGTTCGTGGAGCATTGCGAAGCGACCGCCATCAGCCCGCAGCCTTTCCTCGCTCTCGCCGCCGGGATCACGCTGATCGGCACGCTCGCCGGGAGACGCTACCGCACCAGCACCGACCTGCGCACCAACATCTACGCCATCGGCATTGCGGATTCCGGCGCCGGAAAGGACCACGCCAGACGCGTCATCAAGAAATGCCTGCACGCCGCCGACCTGTCGCAATACCTGGGCGGCTCCGACATCGCATCCGGTTCCGGCCTTCGCACCGCCCTGGCGCGGCATCCCGCGATGTTGTTCCAGATCGACGAATTCGGTGACTGGCTGACCGGCATCGTCAGCGACAAGGCGGGAAGCCATCGCAAACAAATCGCCGCCATGCTCAAGGAGCTTTACTCCAGCGCCAGCGGGCCATGGCAGGGCACAGAATATGCGGACCAGTCCAAGATGGGACGCCCACGCGAGGACATCCAAGACCCACACGCCTGCTTTTACGGGACCACCACGCCTGGGCAGTTTTGGAACGCCATTGCGGGTGCCAGCCTGCACGACGGGTTGATGGCGCGGATGCTGCTGTTCGTTTCGCCATGCAGCTACCCGGACGAACAGGAACCCGCCTTGGTCGATCCGCCCGCCGCGCTGATTGACGCGCTTCAGGCGATTGCGCGGGGCGCTGGGGCCGGGAATTTGGCCGACCTCATGATGGCGGATATGCCCGCCACCGTCACGACGGTGCCTGAGACGCCGGAAGCCAGCGACGCCCGGCGGGCCATGCGTCACGATCAGCTTCAGCAACAGCGCGAAGCCGAGGGAACGTATGTCACCGCCATCGCGGGACGGTTGGCGGAGAACGCCATGAAGTTAGCGCTGATACGGGCGGTGGCGCGCGATCCGGGAAAGCCGGTCATCGACGTGGGCGATGTCGCCTGGGGCCGGGCGCTGGCTCAGCATTGCGTCGATACCCTGCTGCGCGATGCCGGTAGGCATGTGGGCGATACCGAATTTGAAAAGAAGATGAACCTCGCCGCCGACATCATCCGCAAGCACGGGCCGATTGGCGCGAGCGAGATGATCGGAAAGGGGTTCCGGTTTTCGGCCAAAGAACGAAGCGAGATTATCGAGACCCTGCTGACCGGCGGGATCATCTCCCCGGCACCCACGGCTCACAAGGGTGCCGGACGCCCCAGCGTCAAATATGTGATTGCGGGGTGATAACCCCCCCCCCCCCCCCCCACCCTGACAATAATTAATTAATGGGGTGAGGGGTCATACCCCCCCCCCTGACAAGAATTCAAGAATTCAAAAATCCGAATTAATTATTATCTGAATTCTTGTCACCCAGGGGGTATCAGGTATCGGGAACCCCTCACGCGGGTGGGGTAGTACCCCCCCCCCTCTCTTATTATAATAATAATTAATTATAGTAATTAAAAATATTAAAACCTACCAAGGACTTAGCGCCCGTTTTTTGACGGGCAATTATTGACGGTCAAAAACAAGAATTCCACAATTTGGGTTGGGTGGGGTTTGGGTTTGCTGGGGATAGACCCTGGACCCTGGGATGCCTCTGTAGACCCACCAGAAGGCCGTAGAAGGCGGTATGGAGGCTGAAAGGTAGGGGTCATGCGGAGGACGCCTTAAAGCCGTTGGCGGGGCTTGGGTGGTGCCGTGGTGATGGTCAAAATTATTTTGTCGAATTGGCGTTTTGGGGCTTGAGGTGATTTTCGATGGTCGTTAAAAGGAGTGCAGGCAACGACGCCACCGAACGGAGATAACTCAGATGACCCAGACCTTCAGCTTTTTCGCCAAGAAGACCGCCTCTTACACCTACGCCGTGCGCGAGGATGACATGCTGCCCGGCACCTACTTCGGTGATGTGTCGCTGTGCGACGCTTACGGCACCAGCCTCTGGGTGTTCGTGCCGCGCGATATGTATCAGGACGATCTGGGTAGCCGGGTCGAGGTGAGCGAATGCCTTCAGGAAGTTCTGGCGGATGTTCGCGCCGCTTACGCTCAGATGATTGCTCGCAACAAGTCTGAATCCGATGCTGAGCATTATGCCGAGAACGCTTGGTTGCGCATCGCTGAATACAACGCTGAGCATCAGGATGAGATGGATCGCGAGGACATGATGGGCCTGACCTAACAGGCGAAACCTAGGGGCTTCGGCCCCGATGGTCCGCCGGGTTGGCTACCCGGCGCTGATGAGCCAGCCAAAGAAAGGATAACTTAAATGACCGACACCACTCCCAGCGAATTTATCGTCATGACCAGCACCGCCCAGGTCTCGGGTAAAGCGCGCCAGTTCGGCCGCTACCGCAACGTGGCAGTGCTCGAGATCGAGCCCGGCACTCAGCCGGCCATGATCTCGGAGCGCGCCCGTGGCGTGCGCAGGATCGTCTGGCGCAGCGGCGCGGTGTCGGTGGGCAAGACCGACAAATGCGCCTATGCCCGTGCTCAGCGCGAAGCCCAGGCACTGCTCGCAACGCTGCAAGCGGGAGCCTGAGCCATGATGCTTCCCACAATCCACATGAACGGCACTAGCGGGCGAGCACTGCTCGAAGGCTACTGCGATGCCATCTCAGCAATCCACGCCGCCCTCGACGCCCTGGCGCGCGCCGCGCCCAATGGTCGGGACTACTACCCGCAAGGCCCCGATGCCTGCGCCCTGGCCGATGGCGAGCATGACGCCCGCAAGCAGGCGCTGATGAAGGTGCTGAACGAATTGCAGGTTCTGGCCGAACACGTCGCAGACCGGCAAAAATAATTTGTTGGATGGGCGTTTTTTGGGTTGCACCCATTTTTGATGAGCATTAAAAGATGTGCAGGCGGCGGGATCAACCGACCGCCGCAGGAAAGGAACTAGGACGATGACCAACGCGATTCAGACGTATCTAACTGAGAACGCTAATTACCTGGACGAGAACAGCGCCGCTGCAATCAGCGGTTTCCCCGAGAGCGCTTGGGCTGCGCTGGTGCAAGCGGTCAGCATTTTGAGCGGCGGCGGCACTAACCCCGGCATTGACTGTAATGTGGCCGTGACAAGTGAAGCCCTCGCCGACATCGATGCTGCTCGCGCGCAGCATTGGAGCGAGCGAGGCGCGCGGCATGAACATGAACTGGCTGGATTGACTGCGATCCATTTTGAACGATTTCAACTTCGCCGTGGTGCGGCACGGCGAAGCCAGATTGTCATTGATCTCGGTGATCGTCGAGTCAGCCTTTACTGATAACCCCGACCGGTCACTGGATGCGCCGCCCACGCGGAGGCGCATCAAGCGACCGGGTGGATTAACCGCCCGGCGACATGGAGAAAGAAAATGACCATTCAAAACGGACGCACCCGCCGCACACGGCACAAGCCGAATGCCCGCTGGGACGCCTACGACAGCCTCCCGCCGCTCACACGGCGGGCGCTACAGGAGGGGCCGCAGCAATGGTGCGACATCGCGGTCAAGAAATACCTGCGGGAATTCCGCTCCAACAGTCCCTACATGTCCATGGAAAAGATCGACGCATTTATGGCGGCTAAGATTGCCCGCTGGCACCTTGAGGACATCTCGGAAGCGCATGCGTGGCAACCCGCGCGCAAGCCATTTGAGCGCAAGCCGCGCCACCCGGTCCCGTCGCCGCATATCCTGGCGGACGCCACCATGCAGATGAGCGGACGCACATGAGCGGCCAGGAATTCCGCACCGCCCTCGACGCCACCGGAGTATCGGTGGCGTGGTTGGCGAAAGCGACGGGGCGCAGCAAAGGCGCATTCAGGCGCTGGATGGATGGCAGCGCCCGACCACCGCCCCCCCTACTGCACTGGCTCATCGCCCGCGCAGCCAACCCACCGCCCACCTTCCGACCCGACCCTCGCAAGAAGAATCTGCCATGACCACGCCCATAAAATATCCGGAAATCTATGACGAAATTCGACGCTGCCCAAATGAACCGCTCGCATCCATCGCCAAACGTTTGGGGTTTGAAGCCCGGACCGTCGGACACGTCCGCGCCAGAATGGTCAAAGCAGGCGTGGTGAAAAACATTTTCAGCAAGGGCATAATTGCGCATCCGGAAATTCACGCGGCAATTCGAGAAAACCCCACTGAAATGCCCGCATCCATCGCCAAGCGCCTGGGCGTCGCGCCGCGCCTCGTCTCCCATGTGCGGGGCCGGATGATCGCAAATGGCGTAGTGCAAAAC
Source organism: Candidatus Limnocylindrus sp. (assembly GCA_040397175.1). GTDB lineage: Bacteria > Chloroflexota > Limnocylindria > Limnocylindrales > Limnocylindraceae > Limnocylindrus. Next base: position 20,377 of record JBBAWM010000006.1, read on the forward strand.
ATAGCAGTCCGAAACCTCACCCCCATCACCGAGGAGGAACGGACGGTTATTCTGGAGCTGCGCGAACGAGGATTCTCCTATCCCGCCATCGGCCAGAAAATGGGACGGAGCAAAGGCGCGATTGAACGTCTGTGCAACAATGCCCGCGACGCAGGGGAACTGAAGCCAATTGTCTATCAACCCCGCGAGGCGGTGCAGCGCGCGATTGAGATGATCGAAAAGCGCCCGCTGCCCAGGCTGAGCTTGAACATGACGGAAGCGGAGAAGCGCGCGGTAGCGTCTCTGCAAAATACCCTGCGGCATAAAACCAAGTTGGAACTGCTCGCCATGGTGCGGGGCCGGGTGCGAAAATAAATTAAGAAAAATGGCGAAAGGCTATTAATTTTTTCCCACTCTAAAAAATCCCGCGCCCGTCAAAAAATATTGGACAGAGGGGTTGGCGCGGTAAAAAATACCCTGTAAAAAAATCAGGCGGGCGATGATGCCTCGCAGAGAAAGGAACTAAAAAATGGCACCGCTTCCCACTCGCATCGCCGCCACCCAGGCCGCTCCCGCCGTCAAGCACCAGCCTTCACCCCAGCAAGCTGCGGTTTATGACTGGACCAGCAACGGAACCGGCAGCGCGGTCATCGAAGCCGTCGCAGGCGCGGGCAAGACCACCACGCTGATCAACCTGCTCGACCGCACCAACGGCGACGTGGCTTTCATGGCTTACAACAAGAAAATTGCAGAGGAGATCGCGGTCAAAGCTGCGCCGCTCAACCTGGGCGCTCGGGTTCGCATCGGCACAGTGCATAGCTTCGGCTTCTCGGCCCTGCGCACCGCCTGCCCGCGCATCAAGGTTGACGGCAAGAAGCTGATCACCATCGCCAAGCGCATGACGCAAAACAAGCGCCTGCCAATGGACCTGCACAGCTTCACCATCAAAGCGGCTTCTATGGCCAAGCAAGCGGGCATCGGCGCGATGGTCAGCATTGCCGACGCCAAGGCGTGGGAAGGCATGATCGCTCATCACGCCCTTAACGAACTGCTGCCCGACGGCTACGGGCTTGGCGAAGGCATCGACGCCGCCGCCGAGGTGCTGACCATCAGCAACAACATGGCCGACGAAATGATTGACTTCGACGACATGGTTTACCTGCCCATCCAGCGCAACCTGACCATCCGCCCGTTTGACTGGGTGCTGATTGACGAGGCGCAGGACACCAACGCCACACGTCGCGCGCTGGCCAGCAAACTGCTCGCGCCCGGTGGACGTTTGGTTGCGGTGGGCGATCCCGCCCAGGCCATCTATGGCTTCACCGGCGCGGACTCCGATAGCCTGGGCCTCATCCGCGACGAATTCTCCGCCATCACTCTGCCGCTGACCGTCTCCTACCGCTGCCCCAAGGCGGTGGTGGCCGAGGCCCGCCAGTGGGTGCAGCACATCCAGCCCGCCGCCAACGCCGCTCAGGGCAGCGTCAAACGCATCGACGAGAAAGTTTTCTGGGAAACAACCTACGCCAGCCTTACCGCCGACGACGCAATACTTTGCCGGAACACGGCGCCGCTGGTTGAAATTGCTTACAGCCTCATTCGGCGCGGCAAGGGCTGCATTATCGAAGGCCGCGACATCGGCATGGGACTCATCAAACTGGCCAAAAAGTGGAAGACGGCCACGACGGTGGAAGACCTGCGCGACAAGCTAGGCCGCTGGTCACAGGCGGAAATCAAGCGCGCCACGGATCGCGGCCAGGACGCACAGGCCGACAAAATCGCGGATCAAACCAGCACGCTCTTTGAAATCATGAGCGCGCTACCCGAAGATGCGCACATCTCCAGCGTCGAGATTGCCATCAACAAGCTCTTTGGTGACACGCCCGCAGGCGAGCGCCCCCGGGTGGTCACGCTCTCGACCATCCACAAGAGCAAGGGGCGGGAATGGAAGCGCGTAATCTGGTGGGGCGCCAACGCTTATCAGCCCAGCTTCTACGCCCGCCAGGATTGGCAGAAGGGCCAGGAGCGCAATTTGATGTATGTCGCTGCCACCCGCGCCCAGGAAACCCTGGTGCATGTGATGGTTGAGAAAAAGAAGAGGAACGCAGAATGAACGACGAGGAATTCCGGGCCATTGTGAATCAAGGACCGCTAATCGTAATGGTCGAGAAGGGCCACCTGCTGGCCCTGCTTGACGAGCGAGACCGGCTTCGTGCCGCCTTGACCGAGGTAATGTCTGGGCTGGACGAAATCATCGAATTCGCTCACGACACTCTGCACGAGGAGCCAAAACATTGACACTTGATTTCTTTTGGGGCGTTTTGATCGCCGGATGTATGGGAGGTGTCTTGGGCGCTTGCGTGGGCATAGCTGCGCAATGGCGCGATACGGATATCAAATGGCGCGATACGGATATCAATTCAAGGAACAGGCGATGAACGACGCAATCAGAAACGCCATCAACGCCGCCGCGCAAGAATTTTGCTTTGGCTCCGACGGTCACGATTGCGAGGCATGCATTGACCCCGAGCAATGCTGCCGGTCAGCCATTTTTGCAGCCACTGTCATTTCGGTGGTGGCGACGTTTTTGGAGGCGTTGCCAAAAGACACAATCTTCAATGGCGGAGGGTTAGCCGCTGCCGTGAGGGAGTGTCGCGTATAAATGCTTTTGTCCGCCGGGCTTGATCGGGTATAATTCGCCGCCTACTTTTGACGCGAACCCCGAAGGACAAATGTTTTGAAAGCCGCCCCGCAGCAATCCTGGCCAGCCGATCAAGTCGAGCGCTGGCCCGTTGATAAGCTGGTTCCCTATGCCCGAAATTCCCGCACGCACTCCGACACTCAGGTGGCACAAATCGCCGCCAGCATTAAAGAATGGGGCTGGACCGAGGCACAGCGCCGCGCTTACGTCTTAGCCGACAACCAACTGGCCCTGAACGCGGGCTGGGACATGGACCTGCTCTCCATAGAAATGCAGGATTTGAACGCAGACGGCTTTGACCTGAGCCTCATCGGCTTTGACGATAAAATGCTGGATGCGCTGCTGGCCGACAAAACCGAAGATGGTTTGACCGACCCGGACGATGCGCCTGAACCGACCGATGACCCAGAGACCAAGCTGGGCGATGTGTGGGTGCTAGGAGGTCACCGGCTTATGTGCGGCGACAGCACCAGCATCGACGACATGGAGAAATTGACCGCCCAGCAAAAGGTGGACATGTGGCTGACCGATCCGCCTTACAACGTCGCTTACGAAGGCGGAACAAAAGAAAAGCTGACCATCAAAAACGACAGCATGGGCGACGATCAATTTCGCCAATTTCTCCGCGACGCATACGTCGCTGCCGATGCGGTCATGAAGGCGGGAGCCGTTTTCTATATCTGGCACGCTGATTCAGAAGGCTACAATTTTCGCGGCGCAGCAAAGGACGCAGGCTGGACTGTTCGCCAATGCCTGATCTGGAAAAAGTCGTCGCTGGTTATGGGGCGCCAGGATTATCACTGGAAGCATGAGCCGTGCCTTTATGGCTGGAAGGAGGGATCGGCTCACCTCTGGGCGGCGGATCGCAAGCAGACCACCATCCTTGAATTCGACAAGCCATCCCGCAATGGCGAACACCCGACCATGAAGCCGGTGGCGCTGTTTGAATATCAATTGCTCAACAACACCAAGGGCGGCGACATCGTTTTGGACAGCTTTGGCGGTTCCGGTACCACCATGATTGCTGCCGAAAAGAATGGCCGTCTCTCCCGCTTAATGGAGTTGGACCCAAAATATTGCGACGTTATTATTAAACGCTGGCAGGAATTCACTGGCAAGACCGCGACGCTGGAAGGCGACGGGCGGACGTTTGCTGAGATTTCCGAAGCAAACACAAAAGCCGAAGCATAAGCCATGCCAGCGGGCCGACCGCCTTACAAAACGAACGATAGGGACCGAGCCATGGTGAAAACCATGATCGGCTACGGCATTCCCTATTCCGAAATTTCGGGCATTTTGAAAATCGACCTCAAAACAATGAGGAAATATTATAAAGACGAAATGGACACGGGCGCGACCACCGCCAACGCAGCCATGGCGCAGAACCTATGGAAAAAGGCGATGGGCGACGGACCCAGCGCCGTAACTGCGACAATCTTTTGGTTGAAATGCCGCGCTAACTGGTCCGAAAAGGTGCCGATGGAAGACACCGAAAAGGGGCTGACCATCAAGGTTATTGGCGGGCTGCCCGATGTCTGAAATTGTCGTGAAGCTGCCCGAACTGCATGCCGGTCAGGTTGACGCGTTCAAGATGCTGGGCGCGGACAGCAAACCCGCGCGCTTCCGCGCAATCCGTTGCGGGCGTCGCTGGGGCAAAACCAGCATGGCAAAAACTATGGCGGGCGACCGAATTATGAAGGGTCGCATCCAGGGCTATTTCGTCCCGGCGTATAAATACCAAACCGAAATCTACGACGAGCTTCTGGACATGCTCCGCCCGGTGGTGAAGTCGCACAACAAGACCGAAGGCATCATCCGCTGCATCACCGGGGGCCGGATTGAATTTTGGACCCTGGAGAACGAGAGCGCGGGCCGGTCCCGCAAATATCACGATGTCTATATTGACGAGGCGGCGTTCACCAAACCGAACATGATGGACATCTGGAACCGCGCAATCCAGCCCACCCTGCTCGACTACAAAGGCACGGCGACGGCGCTGAGCAATGCCAACGGCGTTGACCCCGACAATTTCTTTTGGCGCATTTGCAACGAGCCAGAACACGGCTTTTCCGAATTCCATGCGCCCACAGCCAGCAACCCTTACATGCCACAGGAGGAGTTGGTGCGGCTGGAGGCAGAGCGCCCGCCCCTGGTTTGGAAACAGGAATATCTGGCCGAATTCGTGGACTGGTCCGGAACGCAATTTTTCAAACTGGAAAACCTGCTCACCGACGGCGCCCCGGTGGAATACCCGACGCAATGCGCTGGGGTGTTCGCCGTCGTTGATACCGCCACCAAGACCGGCAAGGAAAACGACGGCACCGCCGTCATTTTCTGCGCCCGAGGCGCATATGGCATGAAGCCGGAATTGATCATCCTCGACTACGAAGTCTGCCAAATTGAAGGCGCTTTGCTGGAGCATTGGCTTCCGAACATTTTTGCCCGGCTAGAGGATTTCGCCGCCCAATGCGGCGCGCAGATTGGCAACCTGGGCGTGTGGATTGAGGACAAGGCTTCCGGCATGGTGCTGCTGCAACAGGGCGTCAGGCGCGGCTGGAACACCCACAGCATCGACAGCAAGTTGACCAGCCTGGGCAAAGCGGAGCGCGCTATTTCCGTCTCCGGCTACGTCCATCAGGGCAAGGTGAAATTTTCCCGCCACGTTTACGAAAAAACGATGATATACAAAGGGGCGACGAGAAATCACCTTATGCAACAAGTTTTGACGTTCACGCTGGGCGTCAAGGACATGGGCGAAGATGACCTGCTCGACGCATTCTGCTATTCCATCGCCATCGCACTTGGCAACCAAGAGGGGTTCTAATGGCCGACGCGGTTCAAATGCTCGCTCTTGCTCTTGCAAGATATGGTTATGACGTGCCCGCCTATGCGATCCGTGCTGCACTGACCATGGCGCGCGTTAACATTGGCGTGGCATCATCCGCCCCGTTTGAAGACCACCTCGCCACCCATCGGCGGCTCTCTGAAAAGGGCGTAGATTAAATGTCCATCATCACCGTCACCGGCGCCAATCTTGGCGGATCGCTGCAAACCCTGCTCATGGCCGACGAGTTGATTCCCGGCTCCGATGTCAGCTATCAGCTTTGCAAAACGATCTACAGCTATCACCCGCTGGGCCGGAAAATGGTCGATGCGCCCATTGCCATGGCGCAGTCGCAGGCGCGTCAAATCAGCATCCAGAACGCCCCCGAAACCCGCGTGCGCGAGGCGTTTGAAACCGAATGGAAGCGCGTCCACGCCGACAAATACATTGCCCAACTCGGCAGCATCGCCCGCATTTACGGCGTTGGCTCCATCATCATCGGCGCGGATGGTGTGGACAGCGAAGCTGAATTGCCGCTCGACCGCCTGGGCGACCTGAAGCTTTATTTTAACATCCTCGACCCGCTGAACACCGCCGGTTCGCTGGTGTTGAACCAAGACCCAAATTCCCCAGATTTCTTGAAGTCGGCGGCGATCACGGTGACGGGCAAGCCATACCACCGCAGCCGCTCCATCGTGCTGATGAACGAACAGCCGGTGTATATTGAATACACCACCAGCGCATTCGGCTACGTTGGCCGTTCCGTGTTCCAGCGTGCGCTATACCCGCTCAAGTCGTTCGTCAGCACAATGGTCACCGACGATATGGTGGCGCGCAAGGCGGGGTTGATCATCGCCAAGCTGAAGGCCCCCGGCTCCATCATTGACAACGCCATGCAGCGTATGGCGGGAATCAAGCGCCAATTGCTCAAGGACGCGCAGACAAACAACGTCATGTCCATCGACCTGACCGAAAGCGTCGAAAGCCTCAACCTTCAAAACATCGACGGCGCGGGCAATTTCGCCCGCACCAATATCCTCAAAAACATCGCCACCGCTGCCGACATGCCCGCCAAGCTGTTGGACAACGAAACGATGGTTGCGGGCTTTGGCGAGGGCACCGAGGACGCCAAGAACATCGCGCGATATATCGACGGCATCCGCGAATGGCTGGAGCCTGCGTATGATTTCTTTGACGCCGTGGTAATGCGTCGCGCTTGGAATCCGGACTTCTACGCCACCATCCAGGCCGACTTCCCCGAATATCAAGACGTGTCCTACACCGACGCCTTTTACCGCTGGAAGAACGGCTTTGTGGCCACATGGCCAAGCCTGCTCAAAGACCCGGAAGCCGACACCAAAGCCGAGGACGTGCGGCAAAAGGCGATCATCTCCATGATGCAGGTGCTGATGCCGATGATGGACCCCGACAACAAGGCGCGGTTGATCGAATGGGCAATCGACAGCAGCGGCGAAAACAAGACCCTGTTTCCGCAGCCCCTGGTGCTGGATTATGAGGCGCTGGCCCAATACGAACCGCCCCAGCAGGCGGAGGAACCCGGCATGAGCATGCCGAAGCCAGAACACATCTAGAATGGACGATATTGTCCATCACCTGCGGGATGTTGCTGCGCATCGAAAGGCGGCGGACAAGTTGCGCGCCAAGGTGCTGCTGGCGTTGCAGGATTTAGAGGACATTCGGCTGGCATCCTCATACGGCATTGAACTTGATGACATTGAGACAAAAGCCGCGCAGGTTATCGAAATCATCGCGGAGCTAAGCCAGCGCATTGAGGAAATTGGCCAGTGAATTTCTACGAGACCGTCACCGCCGCTGTCCGCGACATCACCGACAACGGCTACGACCCGCTGCGCGTCGATCAATGGATGCTGCTTATCAAGCAGGCGGCGGAACGCTCCCTGACGCCTACGGCGGTGATGGAGCGCACCCTGCGCGCATCCCTGTCCGGAATTTACACGCGGTATGTGGACAAGGGCGCGATCCTCAAACTCAACCCGGGCGTGTCTCGCTTCACCCTGGACCAGATCAAGCCCAAGCTGCGCACTGAACTCGACCGACGCATCATGGCCAGCGCGCAGCTTATCAGGCTCAACCGCGAGGCGGCGATCCAGAAAACCTTGCAACGCTTTAGCGGCTGGTCAACGTCCATCCCGCAGGGCGGGTCCGATGTGGTGGACAAAAACGAAACCAAGGGCGACATCAAAAAATCGCTGAAGCAGCTTCCGTTTGAGGAACGCCGCGTGATCATCGACCAGGGCCACAAACTGGTAGCGTCAATTTCCGAAATCATAGCGACGGACGGCGGCGCTATCGCAGGCGAGTGGCATTCGCATTGGCGCCAAAAAGGCTACAATTACCGCAAGGACCACAAGGAGCGGGATCGGCAAGTTTACGCCATGCGCGGAAGCTGGGCCATGAAATCTGGCTTGATGAAATGCGGGCCAGCGGGCTACACCGATGAAATCACCCAGCCCGGTGAGGAGGTGTTCTGCTTCCCCGGCGATTCAAAAATTCCATTCGTTTATGGTGCAATGAAAGCGTTCCGGCGTTGGTATGCTGGTAAATTGACCGAAATTGTTTGTGCTTCTGGCAAATTGCTGAGAGGAACACCGAATCACCCAATCCTTACCGACAAAGGCTGGGTTGCTCTCGGCGCGTTGAAGAAAGGCGATTACGTCATCGAGATTGCCAACCAATTGATCGAGCCGACGGAAGAAAACCAAAACCACGCGATACCCACAATCGCGGAGATATTTGGAACGCTCCAAGAAAACGGGATCACTTACTCGACGAACCAGCGGCCCACATACTTCCACGGCGATGCCTCGGAAGGCAATGTCGATATTGTAAATGCCGCACGGCCACTGACTTTCGGGTTCAAGCCCAAGGGCATTCAACCTGGAGAAAATTTCAATCTCTCCATGCCCAAGGATTTTTCCTCGACGAGAAGCACGCGCAATCTTTTGGCCGATGGGCTGGCGCTTGCCGCGCAAAGCCTCATGAGCAGCGGAAGCCCTGGCGGATCGCTTGTCGCTGGTCATGGCTGCCATGCTGACAATGTTGGCGGCGGAACCGTCCCGCCGTTCAACGCCGCCTTTGATGAGGCGCTTTTGAACAGTGGTTCTGGAAATTCCCAATCGACAAGCTATGGAAAGCTCGCTTTCTCCGGCCAAGTATGCGGAACAGATAGCGAGATCGTCGGTTTCAATTCTGTCTCCGTTGCGAATGGCGGGACCAATAGCAATTTGCATTCTGCGCAAGGCGGCGAAAAGGGAGCCTGGACGCCAACCGAAAATCTTGGCGATAGCTGGCACCGTCTTCCCTTCGTCGCGCAACCGACGGAAATAATCGACATCAAGCGGTCTAGCTTTTCTGGACATGTCTATAACCTTCAAACGGTTGACGAGTGGTATGTGGTTGATGGTATCATAGCACACAATTGCCGGTGCTGGTATCGCTACATTTACAGCCCCCGTTATCTGCCCGACGACATGCTGACCGAAAAGGGCAAGGCGAAGCTGGAGGAATCGAGCAAGTGAAAACCATAGCCGACGCCGTTGACCGCATTCAGCAAACCCTGGCCCGCCAGGACAGCGAAGCGAAGCCGCTGAAGTCAAAAGCGGGCGGGCTGACGGAAGCTGGGCGCAAAGCGTATCACAAAGAGACCGGCGGCACGCTGCGTCCGCCCGTGAAAGACCCTAAAAACCGCAGGCACAAATCGTTCTGCGCCCGCATGAAGGGTATGAAAAAAAAGAATACCGGCAGCGAAGCTGCGCACGATCCGGACAGCCGCATTAACAAGTCTCTCCGCCGCTGGGGTTGCTGACCATGAAAACTATTGTTGATGCCTTAAACCGAATGAGCCAAACCCTGGCGCGCGTGAATGATGACGTGTATCGCGCGGACAAGGAATTTAAAGAAGAGGACCATCCTCGCGCGGAAGATGGAAAATTTGGGTCAAAGTCTGGGGCCAAATTGGGATCAAAGCGCGGCCCGATGTCGAAAACCAAAACCTTAGAAGGCGGGAAGCGAACGCAAGCCAATGGCCAACCGCTGCCCGATTACATTGAACGCCTGAAAATTCCGCCCGCGTGGACGGACGTAAAATTCAGCGCCGATCCCAATTCAGACCTGCTTGCCACAGGCAAAGACAGCAAAGGACGCCCGCAGGCGATCTATTCCGAAGCGTTTACCAAAACTCAGGCGGAAGCGAAATTCGCGCGCATTCACGAACTTATTTCCAAGTTTGAAGAAATCGTCGCGCAAAACAACAAAGCGCGGAAAAGCGAAAACGCTCGCACGCGCGACTCTGCCGACTGCTTGGACCTGATTGCAAAAATGGGTTTGCGCCCCGGATCGGATGACGATACCGGCGCGAAGGTGAAAGCCTATGGCGCGACCACGCTTGAAGGACGGCACGTTGTCAAAACGCCCGACGGCGTAAGGCTGCAATTCACGGGCAAGAAAGGCGTCAATTTGGATTTGCCCGTGACCGATTCCGCCTTGGCCAAAATGCTGCTTGATCGCGCCAAATCCTCCGGCGCAGATGGAAAGCTGTTTCCGGCGACATCCGATAAGGCGCTGCTGGATCATACGCACACGATGGACGGCGGCGGGTTCAAAACTAAAGACTTCCGCACGCACGTTGGCACATCCACCGCCGCAGATTTGGTGGCAAAAGAAACGCCGCCGAAGTCCGAAGCGGAATACAAAAAGAAAGTCATGGAAATCGCTAAGCGCGTTTCAGACCGGCTGGGCAATACGCCGGTCATTGCGCTGCAAAGCTACATCAGCCCAGTTGTTTTTGCGCAGTGGAGGGCGTCCCTTTGAGCAACATTCCCACGGCCCATTTCGGAACCGCCGCTAAAGATGCAGTCAATTGGCGGAAAGAAACGGACGAAGACCCGGATGATACCGAGCTTGCAGTGACGCCTCCCGATGTCGTCAAAATGCTTGGCTTTGATCCTGCCAAAGAGAAAAATAAAAAATCCACTTTTGTCGATGTGGATAAAACCATTGCGCGCATGAACTTGACCGCCCATAATGATAGCGGCTCCGCGCCTTCCGGCGCGGACAAAAGCGCGACCAAAGGCAGCAAGTGATCAAAGCCGCTGGCATCATGTTTCTGAACGACGCAGGTGAGGTGCTTCTGCTGAAGCGCGGACCCGGCGGCGATTGGCCCGGTGCATGGTGCTTTCCTGGCGGCGAACAGAAGGGCGACGAGACGCCCGAACAAACAGCGGTGCGCGAGTGCGAGGAGGAGCTAGGCTTCTGCCCGCCCGGTCAGCGTCGCGTTTGGACGCGTCGCATCAGCGACAATCAATTCCCGCCCGGCGAGGAACAACCCGCCGACGTTAACCCCGTGCCGCCGATTGGCGATCCGGTGGATTACACGACGTTCTTGCAACGCGTCGAAGGCCGCTTCGATCCGCTGCTGAACGGCGAACATACGTCATTCGCTTGGTGCAACGTTGGTTCTCCCCGTACACCGTTGCACCCAGGCGCCCGCGTCGCCTTGGAAAGACTCAGCATGGATGAGCTTGGGGTGGCGCGGGCAATCATGAAGGGCGATCTGGTCAGCCCGCAGCACTACGAAAACGTGTGGCTATTCGCAGTACGCATCACCGGCACCGGCACTGCCTATCGCAGCAAGATCGACGAATACGTTTATCGGAAGCCGGAAAACTACCTTAACCAGCACTTTCTCGACCGCTGCAACGGGCTTCCCGTAATTTGGGAACACCCCAAGGCGGGAAAACTGGACAGCAAAGAATTCATTAATCGCGTCATCGGCACCATCCTCCTGCCTTACATTCAGGGCGAAGAAGTTTGGGGAATTGCCAAAATTTACGATGACGAAGCCGCCATGCAAATGGCGTCGAAGCAACTCTCGACCTCCCCTGCCGTTGTTTTCCGTCAAACGGATGGCAATGTGCAGGAAAGGCTTGAGGATGGGTCTAATCTTCTGATAGAAGGCAAGCCCAGTCTATTAGACCACCTTGCTATTTGCGAAGAGGGTGTATGGGACAAGGGCGGTCCTCCCGCCGGAGTCGAACTGCCCGAAACCATTGAAACAACCTCCGGAGGTAATACTATGGCTGAAATTGAAAATGAAATGGAAGGCGCCGAGAAGCGTTCTGACGCGGACGGCGGCAACCTCGACAAGCTGCTGATGGGCATCGATGCCCTGTGCAGCCGCATGGACAAGATGCACGAAGCCCATCAGGAGATGAAGGGCCGATTGGACTCCATGGCGGACCTCAAGGCCGCTCAGATGGCGAAGGCCGCTGACGACGATGACGACATGGCCGACAATGTTGAGCTTGAAGTCGAAGAGCCGCAGATGGTTCGCGCTGGCGGCGCTCCGCCTGCCATGATGGCCGACGCTGAAATGCCGGAAGCTCTCAAGAAGGCTGACGACGACATGAAGGCCGACAGCGCCCGTCGCGCCGCCAACGATGCGCATGTCGCTGCGGAAATTCGCCGTCTTTCCGCTCTGGTCAATAAAATGCCCAAGAGCATGAGCGACGCGGACTATGCCGCCATGGCCGACTATCAGGCCCGCGCCGACAGCGTTTACAGCGCATTCGGTGAACGCGCTCCCGCCCCGCTCCAGGGTGAGGCAGCCCCCGCCTATCGCATCCGTCTGGCGAAGGGCATGCAGAGCCACAGCGAAGCCTGGAAGTCGGTGCCGCTGCGCGATCTGCCTGAGAACGCGCTGGACATCGCGGAAGCCGCCATCTACGCCGATGCCACCGCCGCCGCTCGCAGCCCGGTTGGTGTTTCGGCTGGCAGCCTCCGCGCGATCAAGAAGCGTGACGCCGCCGACCGCGTGATCACTGAATTCGTCGGTGAACCCAGCGCATGGATGGGCGAATTCCGGACGGCACCGCGCGCAATTGCGAAGCCGTTCTTCCGTCGCAACGCTATGCACTAAGGATAGAGCATCATGGCAAATTCAGTCTCTTTTAACCCGATGCTGACCACCACCAACATTGGTGGTTTCAGCACTCAGTCCTACGGCCTCGTCCAGGGTGTTGCCATGGATGATCCGGCAGTGCGCTTCGCGCTTGCCGGTGGTTTGCTGGCGACCAACGAAAGCTACCCGATGTGGGGCGGCGTGGGCGTTTACGCCAACGTCCCGGCCCTGGCTGGCAACAGCACGTCGGTTGGCCCCGAACTTGGCCCTATCGTTGGCCGCGCCACCACGCTCAGCGCGGGCGCTTCCAAACAGCTTATCGGCTTCAGCACGTTCAATCAGGCGACCGCCTGGGTGTCGTGGCCGCAGAGCAACGTCCCGACCGCCGCTGGCGGTATGACGGTGCCCTACTTCCCGATTGGCAGCGGCGCCCGCATCGCCGTGGCTTGCGATCCTTCGCTGGCCGCAAGCCTCGTCGGCAACAGCATCGCGCAGGCGGTGTATTGGGACTTGAACGCCCAGTGCCTCGTGGCTTCCGCTTCGGCCACCTACGCTGTGACCTCGCTCACTTGGTCTGCCACCAACGGCGGTCAGGTTGCGGTTGTGGCCTCCGTGGCAACCCCCGTTGGCGGTGTGGGCGACAGCTTCACGCTCGCTGGCGCGACCAACACCGGCACCGGCTCGGTCTCCGCCATCAACACGACGCAAACGGTCAACACCTTCACCAACAACCAGAACTTCACGTTCTTGCTGCCGGGTGATGCTTCGGTTTGGGGCACGCTGGGCGGCACCATTACGATTGTTGAATTGCAGGGCGCCCTGCCGTGCAAGGTTCTCCGCGTTCAGTCTGGCAACAGCAAGACCGTCGTGTGGGATTCGGTGAACAACGTCGCCAACTGGAACAACAGCGGCACCGCCGCGCTCATTCAGATTTAAGGAGCCGCTGCAATGGCGAATATCACCCCGTCCCGCGTAATGGTTTCTCCGCACTACATGGTGCCGGAGAAGCTGTTGCAATACAATCAGGCTTCGGGCGCGTTCGACGCCCTGGCCGGTGGCAACCCCCAGGTCCGCCTGGGCGAAGGCGATCTCTACGTCTATATCGACGCCTTCGACATTCGCACCATTACGGCGGCTGGCCAGAGCGGTTACAACTCGCTCCCCAGCGTCAGCGTCGTGGCGCGTCAGATCAGCACCCCGACCTACCTCCAGCGGGTCCGTGCTGAATACGACCATCACGACACCGCTGCTATGTCGCAGTGGGGCGTGAGCATCGTTGAGGCCCAGCGCCTCGGCATGCGTCAGGGCCACTTCCAGCTGATGCGTTCTGCTCTGCTGTATGGCTTCAACGGCGCTCAGGGTGAAGGTCTGCTGAACACCAGCGGCGCCACCACTGTGAACCTGCCTGCGGATTCCAACGGCAACAACACCGTCGTCACCTACGACAACGGCCAGATGGCGTTCTTCCTGCTCTCGCAGGTGTCCGCCCTGAAGACCCGCACCATGCAGCTTGGCATCGGCCATCGCATCGTGGTGCTTGGCCCGCAGCGCATCTTGGGCGCCTTTGAGTATCAGGACATTGTGCAGGTGACGCAATTCCAGCGCGCTGGCGCTGGCACGCTGTCCACTGCCGGTGTGGTCAAGGCCGTCGGTGAGATGAACGAGGATGAAATCCTCTGGTGCTACGACGACACGCTGATCGGCAAGGGCGCCGGTGGCACCGACGCCGTGTTGATCATTCTGCCGGAAGTTGAAAAGCCCAAGGCGAACAAGATCAACACCAACGCCTTTGCTGACCTTTCGCCCGGCCTCGCCGCATGCACGCTTCAGTATTGCGACATGGCGGCACCGCGCGAAATCCCGACCCCGCTTGCGGGCGGCGCGATTGACGTGCTTTCCGAACTGCGCGTGACCTCCGGTTGGGGTGTGCGTCCGGAAGCCATCGCCATCGTGTCGATGCAATACCAGTAAGCTAGGTTGTGGCGCGGGGCTTCGGCTCCGCGCCATGACTACCCTGCCGTGCGGCTGGACCCCGCGCGGTTTCCATCGGACCCAGAGGATACCATGCCCACTCTTTATGTCGCCAACTGCTCAAAGCAGAAACACGATTTCATCTACCGAATTCCGGAGGAAACCTCCATTCGGCGCCAGCAGATTGCGCCCGGTTCGCAGATCGTGGTTTACCAGCCGAATTCCGCGCTTGAGATTGTGAAGGCCATCGTCGATCAGCACGCCATTTATGGCCTCGTTGACGTGGCCGACATCGACCGACGCAAGCCCTTCGTCGGGCTGTGCTATCGCTTCGACAAGCCGATTGTCGTTGAAAAAATCATGCAGGCCGATGAGCATAACTCCGGCGTGCTGGAGCGCGAAAGCCAGGAGGCGCGCAAGCTCTCTGCCGCCGCCCTGCACAGCGCCATTGAACGCGCCACGGAAGGCGCGGTGCGTGTTGAGAATCTTGAGCTTGAGGTGGTGCAGCAGAACGGCAGCACCGAACCCGGCCTGAACGAAACCGTCAGCGTCACGCGCGAGCCGACCAGCGAACCGCCGCGTCGTGGACGACCGAGAAAAACAGCATGAATAATGCGCCCACCCTTGAAGGCTTTCAGGATTTCGTCACGAATGTGATGGGTATCAACCCGTTGTATTTGCCGTCCAACAGTCCTTCCATTGGGTGGGCGTTTTCCGTCGCTCTGATGATCGTAAACCCCGCGCTGGCGGTGGTGGCAACGCCCAGCATGGCGCCGGTTCAAACGAGCATTTACGAGCAGGCGGTTTACAATCTGGCTGGCGACAACCTGATCAACTACGCTCAGGACCAGCCGGGCCGCACCTATTTCGCTGATCTGCGCAAAGCATATGGCCTCAACGCCTTCGCCGCAGGCGTCGTGACCTCCGCATCCGACAGCGGCACCAGCGACAGCCTTGCGGTGCCGGAAGCCTTGCAGGCGCTGACGCTCTCGCAGTTGCAGAACGTCAAAACTCCCTGGGGCCGTCAATATCTGGCGTATGCGCAAACCTACGGCACAATGTGGGGTGTGGCATGACAATCCTGCACCTCGGCGTGATCGACCAGCCGTATGACAACATCGTCGGCGCCACGACCGGTATGGTGGCCGAAATCCTTGAAGACAAATACCACGTCATGGAGGTGTTTTTTGAAAGCCGCGTTGATGAGGTAATCGGCGCGCTTGAGCGGTCCATTCAGGGCGCCATCGACGCATTGGACATGGGCGCTCCCGTCGAAAACATTGATCCCTTTGGTGGCGCCACGAGCGAAATTGAAGCGGCGTTTCGGCACTTTCTTGATAGCAAAGAAATGGAAAGCCTGGGAATTCCCGGCGTTCCAACGCAAGCGGCGCTTGATGGCGTAAGCCATCGGTTCAAAAACCCGCGCTACAAAAAAACCGCAGGCGGCAAAAAAGTGAAGCGCTCTCCGCGCCCATCTTTCATCGATACGGGGCTTTATGAGGCAAGCATGAAGTCTTGGTTTACCTGATGGCGACCGTTGATGAAACCATCGCCAACCTGCCGCTCCGCGACGCCCTGCAAGCGGGAATTCAGTCGCTCTCGGCTGGCGAGACAATCCGTTTCACTAAATACATAAAGCGCATCCTGCCGATTGACGGCTACGTTTTTTGGCTGGCGGGTGAAAGTATCGAAATCGCGGGTTCGTTCCACTATTCGGTGGGACGCACGCAACGCGAGGATGAAACGGTTTCTATCAACAAGGTGGTGTTCACTACCACTGACGAAATTTCCGAATTCAATGTGGTCGATCCGCAGACCCTTTGGATTGCTACCTTCGATGGTATCCGCTTCGCCTTCGCTCGACGCGGCAATCGCTACACGCAAGCGGGCGTCAACCACTACGAAGGCGATGCGGTTTATTCTGCCCTGGCCTCTCAGCTTGTTGAGAACCTCTACACGCTGCTCGCGTCGGAGCCTATCGTCTCCAACAGCCTGCCCGCGTGGCTGACAATCCAGACCTATTCGCCAATTTGGCTTGCGCCATACAATCCGAACATTTTGCTTTATCCGTCCTACCTTGTGCCCGCGAACATCAGCCCCCCTTATGGCGTGGTGCATATCGAGCCGGGCCGCACAAACGCAATTCAAGCCGCGCCGCGTTTGACGGCCAACGCGACACATTATCAGCTTGCAACGGACCACGTTCGCGTGACTCTATACGGTTACAACAACGCGCAAGCTCAAGACTGGATCGACACGGTGAACCAATACAGTGTTGATACCGACGTGCTGGGCATTATGAGCATGCCAATCATGCGCGACGAAAAGCGTGGCCAGATGGAGCTTCAGGCCATCGCAATGAAGAAGACAATCGAGTTTGATGTGAGCTATTATCAGACCCGCATCAACGATATTGCGCGTCAGCTAATCGAAAGTTGCATCGTGCAGTATGAAGTTTCACCGTATCCAACCGCTGCATAACAGGAGTTTCCCATGCCCCAAAGCCCGAACCAAGTTTTCCCCGGCGTCGCCAGCGGCGTTGCCAAGCCGCAGTATATGGACGCCCAGGGCGTTCAGGTGGTTGCCAACGCCGCCTCGGCTGCGCTCAACATCACCGCTGCCGCCGTCATCAAGGCGACCCCGGGCCGCATCGCGCGCATCGTGATCCTGGCCCCCGGCAGCACCTCGGGCGCTTTCACGTTCAACAACTGCGCTACCACGGGCGCTGCGACGACCGCCAATCAGGTGTTTACGCTCCCCTACAACGGCACGAACAACATTGCCGGTGCGGTATTCGACATCAGCGTTCCCTGCTCGGCGGGCATCGTTTGCTCGGCGGTTCCGGGCGCTGGCTCGCCGCGTGTGCTTGTGACCTACACCTAAGCCGTCGCAGCATCGTCCTACCTAGGAGAAGTCAATGCCAACCATTGTACAAGTGAATGTGACGCAGACGGTTGGCGCAGCGCCCGCCACTCTGCAAAAGACGGGCGCGCTGCTCTCCCAAGGCGGGACGACCACCAGCCCGGGCACCGCGACGCTCATCACTCAGGAAGCCGACCTCACGGCGATCCTAACGGCACCCGCCCCGCTAACTCAAGTAGTGGTGGCCGGTTCCACAGTGACAGCCACGACGGTTTCGCCGCACGGCTACACCGTCGGCAGCCAGATCGTCTTGACGATGACTGGCATCGACGATGGCGGTTTGGGTGAGTCGGCTTATGATGGCACCTATCTTTGCACCATCACCACTTCGACCGAATACATCTACGATCTAGGCCAAGCGTTGATCTTGGCTTCGGGCACGGGCGGCACATTCGTGCCACAAAGCTCGATCCAACTTGCCGCCATGGGCAACACGTTCTTTGCCCAGGGTTCCGGCCTTTCCTGCTATGTGCTGGAACTTGGGCCGGGCAACACTGAGGATGGTGTGGCCACGCTGGCCGCTTACATCCAGGCCAATCCAAACAGCGACTACACGCCCGGCGGCGAAGGCTATTTCTACGCCTATGTGGTCCCGAAAGAATGGGACAGCAACGCGGATTTCCTGAATCTGCTGGCGGAATTCGAATCCACCACGGCGCGCACCTATTTCTTCATCACGACCACGCTGGCCACATACGGCAGCTATACCAACCTGATGAAGTGCGCGTTCACGTTGATTGAGTCGCCGCAATTCGGCGTCTATGGCGCGAACGCACTGACCAACGCGGTTTGGGCCTCCGGCGCCGTCACGTTCACGACCACCAGCACTAGCGGCATTTCTAAGGGCGACTGGTTCACCATCGTGGGCTGCACGCCTTCGGGCTACAACGGCACCTACCAAGCCGTGGTGGCCAATGGCGTGGACGTGACGGCTTACAAAACGGTTGACCCGGGCGCTCTCACTGTTACTGGCAGCCTCAAGGCCAGCCTGTATGGCAATGCGGGCGCTCCGGTCACGGAATTCTCGGTGGCTTCGGCTTTCTGGAATTTCTTGGCATACGAACCCAGCGCGGCCAACCTTGTCGCCCCGTTCGCCTTCAAATACCTCTACGGCGTGACTCCGTTCCCGACGCGCGGCAACAACGCTCTGCTGACCACGCTCAAGAACGAAAGCGTCAACGTCGTGGGCACTGGCGCGGAAGGCGGCATCAGCAACGCCATTCTGCTCTGGGGCACGATGATGGACGCCCACGATGCCACCTACTGGTATTCAGTGGACTGGGTGCAAATCAACATGGACATCACCATTTCCAACGCGGTGATCAACGGTTCGAACAACCCCCAGAATCCGCTGTATTACGACCAGAACGGCATCAACCGGCTTCAGGCGGTGGCGCAGACGGTTATGCGCAACGCCATTTCCTTCGGCCTCGCGCTCGCGCCGATCACGGTTAACGCGGTGCCGTTCGTCACCTACGTCTCGCAGAACCCGGCGGATTACCCTGCTGGCATCTATCGCGGCCTTTCGGTCACCTACACGCCGCAGCGTGGCTTCATCCAGATTGTGTTTTACGTCAACGTCTCGTCGTTCCCGGCTGGCGGCTGAGTAGGAGAAAACAACCATGGCAGCTAATCCGCAAATTGCTCAGGGCACGCTTAACCGGTTACGGGGCAGCGTCGTTATCCCTGACTACCCAGCCTTGCAGGTCACCGCCCCCTTCCTGGGGCGCCCTGGCATCGCTATCGCATTTGAAGGCGAAACGACCACGATGATCCCGACGATGACGGGCACCATCACATCGCCGTTCCCATACCAGATGGTGACGGTGACCATTTCGCTGCTCAAAACCCAGAATCTCGCGGCGCTTTGGGAAACGCAGCGCCAAGAGATAAGCACGATTGGCGATATCACGGTGACGCCCGATACCACTTCGCTTCCGTCCTATACCTTTAACAACTGCGCTATCCAGAATGTGCGTGAGTTGAATTTCGCAGGCGAGGACGCGAGCTATTCCGTCACCGTCAGCGGCTATTACCAGATCAACAACAACCTTTGGAATCTGGTTTGATCGAACGGGTGCAGCTAGGGCGACGGCCCGAAAAGCAGGAATAGTCCACCTGCCTGCTGCACCCTAACCTCTCGGACGCGAAGGATGACGCAAAATGAAAATTAACAACAAGTTGAATTTGGTAGTCGAGGTTGAAACCAGCGAAGGCACTATCTTCGTGCACAGCACGCCGCTTTCGCGTGAAGTGTTTGAGCGGTATTTCCTGATTATCGGCAAGACATTTGCGAGCCTGATCAGCGAGGGGTTGAGCTTCGTTTCTGGCCCCCGCGTGGCGGCGATGATGCTCAGGAAGATTGCTCAGGACGCTGGTGTTTGGGAGGGGCGCGACGGGATCAACAACGGGCTGATGGCCGAAATTCGTCGGCTTTCAAGCGTGGTGATTCCTAGCACGTCAGGGTGGGTGACGATGCCCCTCCAAGATGCCATCGACCGAAAAGCGATGGACGAAGATGATATTGCGGAGGTAGAAGGGCTGATCACTTTTTTTATCTGCGCCTCTGCTATGTCCCGGAAGACCGAGATCGGCCCCGTTCTGGAGAGGATGCGTTTGTGGGGTGCGTTGACCACATCGTTGAACTCTACGGAATACGCCGCCTCATTGCCGACATCGACAACGGAAGACACTTCGGAGGCGCCGATGATCACCTCGTCAGTGCCGCACTAGGGTGGGTTGCTGGAGAAGGATTTTACGATTTTTTCGGCAAGCATGTGGACGATTGGCGGTGGGATTCCGTCTCTGAGTTTCGCCAGCGCCATTTTTCTACGGCGCTGAAACGGATAGGAATGGGTTGAATGGCGGTCAAAAGCATCATTGATGTCGATGTGAACGACGACGCCTTCAAGGCGTTTATGGAGATGTTCTCCAAGTATCAGGCAGCTCTGAAAAAGCTGCCGGGTGCTTGGAATGCGGCGGGCAAATCCATCGACAAATCTGGGTCAGTCATCGAAGACATGACCGACGCCATGGGGCGTCAGGTTGACATCATCAACAAGCAAACGCGCGAGCAAGAGAAAATGCGGCGCGAGGTTGATAAAACCAACCGCTCAATGACCGATCTGGGGCGCAGCACGGCGCGCGTGGCGGGCGGCATCAAAGACATTACCTTATCCCTGCTTAAATTTAGCACTCTGACCAGCGCCTTCGGGCTTTTGTCTGGCGCCACGGGGCTTATGGGCTTTGAGGCGCTGGCACGCTCGGCCAGCCAGCAACGCACGCAGTCGATGGGGCTTGGCATTACGCCAGGACAGCTTCAGGCGGCGAACATCACCTATGAGCGGATTGGCGGGGGAGGATCGACGCTTTCCAGCATTGCGGACATTCAGAACGATGTGACGCGGCAATACCTTCTCTCAACCCGCCTTGGCATCAGCCAGCAAGACATTCAGAACAAAAACCCGTTTGAGCTTTTGCCGCAAACATTAAGCGCCATTCGTTCGCGCTATTTGGCCATTCCAGAAAACCTTCGTGGCACTTTGGCACCATCGTTGGGGCTGACAGAATTTGGCCTTTCTGCGCAGCAGCTTCGCCAGCTTGGTGGCATGTCTGAGGAAGAGTTGACCGGCCTTGGCACTTCGCTCTCAAGAAACGCGGAGCGAATCGGTGGCAACAATGACATCAATCGACGTTATCAAGACTTTCTTGAGCAGCTTGGCGTCGCTGGAGCACGGCTGCAAACTACCTTAATTGACAAACTCACGCCGCTTGCCGAACCTCTTGGCAAATTAGTTGATGCCTTTACCAGCCTTGCCGCGTCCGCCCTGGGCAGCAATACGTTTCGTGATGGGCTGAAGGCGTTTGCCGATTGGATCAACAGTTTCGCGCAAACGCTAGGGACGGAAGAAACCAAAACGTCTATTGCATCATTTATTGAAGAAACTGGAAAAATGGCTACTAGCATGATGAATGCGGGCAGATCGGTGCTATCATTCATTGAGGCTATGGGAAGTGTCGTCGGGTGGATTAGGCGCCAATTTTCGTTCACTCGTCCAGATGTTCCCGCACCGGGCAATCCAATGGGTGACTACAACCCAATGTCTTACAGCCCCGGTGACTATAATACCTTCATCGACCAAATGACTCGCGCTGAAAGTGGCGGCAGAGATGACGCTCGCAATCCACGTTCTTCGGCTAGTGGACGGCATCAATTTATTGATGAAACGTGGCTGAGTGTAGCGAGGCGGTTTGGCGGTTCGCGCATTGCCGGAATGTCTGAAGAGCAAATTCTTGCGTTGCGATCTGACGCCAATTTTTCACGTCAAATGGCGTTATCACATACGCAATTTGATATTGCGCCGGAGCTATTGCGCTCCGGAGTGGACCCGACAAATCTCGCGCTTTATGCCGGTTGGCATTTTGGTGGGCGGGGCGGCGCCGCAGTTATGCAAGCGGGCAACGATACTCCAATGAGTCAAATTCTCAGCGCAAAAGCAATTGCAGCCAATCCACACCTGCAAAATTTAACAGCGGGCCAATGGCGCAATAGGTATTTGGGTCAATTCCCCGGCGGAGGCGAAGGACAGCCCGGAAGGCAAGCTCTCACCGTTCAGCCGGGACAGGCTGTTAACATAGTGATCAGCGACAGCACGGGTGGTAACATCATCAACACGTCAACATCGCTTGGCGCACCGAGGTTTGCCGTATGAGCGTTCTTGATACCATCGGCCGCACTGTCTATCAGCTAGGCTTTGAAGTCAGCCCAATCATTTTCACGAATGGCATTGCCGCGCTCACGCGGGGTTACCTCCCAATCATTGCCATCACGGAAGGTCCCAACTTGTTGGCATCCGTGCTGGCAGGTAGCAACCCGTTCAACCTCGACAAATTTTTTGCTCACTTTACTCCGGTGCCCGGCGGAAAGCTGGCCAATTATGCAGTCGGTCAATATCCTTTCGCCAATCAGTCGGTGGCGGCAAATGCAATCATCAGTGAGCCGCTTACAATCTCCATGCGCATGTCGATCCCCGTCAACAAGCCGGGCGGACATACGGCGAAACTGATCACAATGACGATGCTGCAAGCCGTCATTCAAAAGCACGCTAATCTTGGCGGAACCTACACCATCGCAACGCCCGCTGGGTTTTATACCAATTGCATTCTAACCGGCCTCACGGATGTCAGTACGGGTGACAGCCCAATTCCGCAGAACACTTGGCAATGGGATTTCGTGCAACCTTTGGTGACGCTTCAAGCGGCAGCGGCGGCGCAAAGCTCTTTCATGAATACCGTTTCGCAAGGGCTGCCTACGGCTGGCTCGCTTGACGCCAGCGCTGCCAGCGCAGCAGTGCCTTCCGTTGCTTCTGGTGCAGGCACTACAGGACTCAGCCCAATAACAGCATCGCCACCTTCTGGTGGAGGGCCAATCCTATGACCACATACACGCAATTCACGCCGTCGCTTACGCAGGTTTTTAGCTTTCGCCCGGCTTTGGACGGCACTACCTATAACATCACCATTCCATGGTCCCTTTTTGGACAAAGGTATTATGTGACGTGCAGAACGCTGGGCGGCGCTCTGGTGTTTTCGGTTCCGCTTATTGGTTCGCCTGCTGGCGTTAACGTGCAAGGCGCGACGTGGGAGCAAAGCACGGCCACAATCACCGCATCAACACCGCACGGATTCAAAATTAATTCCATCATCAACCTCACAATTTACGGTATGGTTCCGACAGCTTATAACGGCACGTTTCCTTGCAAGATCATCAACGACACGCAATTCACGTTCGCACTAAATTCCTTTCCGGGCGAAGTTTCCACGCTGGGTTCCGTGCAATACAATATCGACCTTGCCGCTGGATATTTTGCTTCCACTTTGGTTTACCGCGAACAAAACCGGGTGTTTGAGGTGACGCCGTGAGGTTCTACGAAATCGTCATCACTGACCCAACCAACCCCGATAGTCGGCAGGTTTACACAAGCTGGTTTAATGGCCAGAACGACCCCGGCGCGTTGAACGTGATTTTTGATTTTCCTGTCGTGCCTTACAGCACCACGCGCGGCGCTGCGATGGTGGAAATTTCAGGAATTCCGCTTCAAAGCATCAGCTTTGCCACCAACCTCAACAACAAAAACGTTTCTATCTCGGCTGGTTTTAAGCCGGGGCTTCCTCTGGCTACGCAGGCATCAAGGTATCAAGAAGGGCCGATTGTCGTTGGTTTCATTCTGCAAGCCTACGGAAACTGGATTGGCACCAGCATGACCCTGAACTTGGTCATATCGCCCGGCCAATCCTCAACCCCTCCGCAGACTGCTACCACGACGGCTCAGCAGCCTGTAGCCGCAGCCGCAACCGCAACTCCGCCCCTTGGCTCCCCTCAACAGCCAGCCAATTTTAATTTCACAATGCCAGTTGGCATGAACATGGAAACGGCAATTCGCAACACGCTGTCCACCGCCTTGCCAACTTTTGCGCGAGAAATCAAAATCAGGAATATTGTCGCGCCAGGACCACGAAATTTTGTATCTCGATCTCTGACCGAGTTTGCGCAAAAAATTAAACAGCTTTCGCAGCAAATTGAAGGCGAATTTTATCGTGGCGTTGAAATCGTAATGCAAGGCGGCAATGCCATTCTTGTGTATGACGGCACCATTGAAACCAAGCAAATAGACATTCAGTTTTCAGATTTAATTGGTCAGCCGACATGGATTGAACCGTTAAAAATCCAATTCAAATGCCCGATGCGTGCTGATTTCCAGGTAGGGTATAACGTGAAACTGCCAGAAGGCTTTTATGGGGTGCAGCCCAACGCCCCCAGCATTCCGTATGATTATCGCTTTCAATCCGCGCAGCAGGACAGATACAACATTATTGAGCTTCGGCATGTTGGAAATTTCCGGCAACCTGATGGCAATTCCTGGGCCACCATCGTGACCTGCGCATTCATTCCAACGAGTTAAACCATGGCCAATAACGCACAAACCACGCCTTTCGCTCGCGGCATCGTCAATTACACGCGCTCCGAAATTGACGCGCAAATCCAGCAGCTTGGGCAAGCGCTGCCGGTGTCGGTGGTGGCGGTGAACAACGCCATGGTGACGGTCAATTTCGAACTCAACGGCCCGATCACGTTTCCGCAGATTGAGGTGCCGCAAGCGATTTCGCGCTACGCTCGCCCGCCAACCCAGGTGGGCGACAAGGGTTTCGTGATGTCGGCTGATGCCTACCTCGACGGAATTACGGGGCTTGGCACTGGCACTGCGACCTACAACCAGCCTCCGCCCAACCTTTCGGCTTTGGTGTTCTTTCCGCTCGCAAATACGTCCTTCCCAATCGTGGACGCAAACGCCTATAATATCACAGGGCCAAACGGTTGCGTCATCAAGGACGACAGCGGTGCAAGCGTGATAACCCTAACGCCATCGTCCATCACTCTTTCCTGCGGAGGGCACTCCATCGTGATCAACAGCAGCGGAGTGATAATCGACGGCAAGACGTTCTTGACACACCAGCACAGCGGCGTGCAGTCGGGCGGTTCTAACACGGGTAATGTCGTCTGATGCGGGTGTATGGGCGCGATCCAAATACCAACCAGTGGATGGAGGTGCAGACCTCCGCCGACGGCCAGAATGACTATGTGTATGTGACGGCGCTGGTGCAGTGCCTGAAGCTCAGCATCAACGAAAGCCCCTTCTGGGGCAATTGGGGGATTCCGGCGCAGCAAAGCGTGCTGCAGCAGATATTCCCCGACTTCTACGTCGCGTTAATGCAGCAGCGGTTCTCGCCCTATTTTGCCGCGCTGCAAATCACCAAAGTGCAATCCACCACGCCGACGTATAATGTCAGTGTGACGAACAACCAGGGTGTCAAAATGGCCATGAGTGTGCCGGTATGAGTGGAACCATCCCCATCGTCCTTGGCCCGGCTGGAATGATTCCCGCCGTCCCAGCGGATGTGCATGCCCAGCTTATTGCCAACGTCGTGGCGACCAACCCCGGCTACACCGCGAACCTTCCCGGCACGCTGATTGAAGACATCAGCAGCACGGACGTGGCCGCGATCCTGCTTTGCAATTCGGCTTTGGTCGAACTGGTCAACTCCGTCACGCCATACGGCGCCAACCAATTCATCCTGAACCAGCTCGGCCAGATTTATGGCGTGCAGCAGGGCCAAGCTACAAACACCTCTGTCTTTGTGGTGTTCACCGGCACGCCCGGCTTCATCATCCCCATTGGCTTTGTGGTTTCGGACGGCACCTATCAATACGCCGTGCAGGATGGCGGCATTGTCGGTGCAGGTGGTTTTACGTCGTCGCTCTATTGCCTTGCCACCACGGCGGGTTCCTGGGCGGTTCCGGCTAACACCGTCACGGCGCTGGCAAGCTCCGTTCCTTCAACGATTTCCCTGACCGTCACAAACCCTCTTCCGGGCATTCCTAGCGCGGGCGCGCAGTCGGTAGAGAGTTACCGCGCCCAAGTGTTGCAGGCCGGTCTAGCGGCTTCTCAGGGCATGCCGCGCTATCTCAAGACGCTGCTGGCCAACGTCCCGGGCGTGCAGCCTCGGCTTATTTCCATCGTGCCAAGCGGCTCATCGTGGGAAATCATTGTGGGCGGCGGCGATCCGTATCAAGTGGCCTACGCCATTTACACGGCGCTCTTTGATGTGAGCAACCTCGTTGGTTCCACGATGTCGGTGGCGGCGATTTCGACGGCTGCGGCTGCCGTTGTGACGACGGACCTCAACCACGGGCTGGCATCCGGCAATACCACCACCATCAGCGGCGCGCTTGGCATGACCGGCGCGAACGGCACATGGACGGTAACGGTGCTGACGCCCACCACCTTCAGCATTCCCTACAATTCGACCGCCGCCCCTGCATACACAGGCGGCGGCGTCCTGACTCCGAACGCGCGCAATCAGGTCATTACGATCAACGACTACCCAAACACCTACTCCATTCCGTTCGTGGTCCCTCCCGCGCAAAACGTGGAAGTGTCACTGACGTGGAACACGAATTCGCTCAACAGCGTCTCGGCTTCGTCCATGGCATCGCTAGGCGCAACGGCGTTGGCAAATTACATCAACAGCATCGCGGTGGGTGCCCCGATGAACCTGTTCGAGCTGCAAAACGCTTACCAGCTTGCGACCGCCAGCATCCTGCCGACCGCCTTCCTCACTCGCATGGTGTTTGCAGTCACCATCGACGGTGTGCTGACAGCCCCGGATGCGGGCACGGGCATTATCGCGGGCGATCCCGAAAGCTATTTCCTGACCAACGTCACTTCCATTAGCATCGTGCAGGGGTGACGCCATGACCACGTTGCAGAAAACCATCCCGTCATATCTTTACACGCAGTATGCGGACGATGACGATCTGCAAGCCTTCGTGGCGTCTTACAACCAAATCACGCAGAGCTATATCAACACCTTCAACCAGCTTAATCTGCCGGTCTACACGGGTCTTTCCGGCGCGCTGCTTGACTGGGTAGGGCGCGGCGTTTATGGCTACCCCCGGCCCACGATCCCGGCGGTTGCCGCGTCCGTTATCGGCCCAATCAACACCTACGGTCCCGATTTCTTCGTTCCGCTCAACACGCAGGAATCAACCGCAGCGTCAAATTACGTCACCAATGACGACATCTATAAGCGCCTTCTGACGTGGCACTTCTACAAGGGTGACGGGAAAGTTTTCAACATATCCTGGCTCAAGCGCCGGATTGTTCGCTTTCTGTATGGGACGGAAGGAAAATCTCCGGTCATTGACCAAACCTACGATATTGGCGTGACGTTCTCCGCTGGCAACAATGTGAACGTCACCATGCCCGCTTCGCCGCAGGCGGACATTCTTATCGCCGCTATTGCAAGCGGCTCGGCGGAGACGCCATTTCAATACACGTTCAATTTCACGACATACGACCCTGGAACAACGGTGGACTGGGAAAACACCAGCAACGCCATTGTGGACTGGGAAAACACAAGCACGGCTCTCGTGACTTGGAACAACGATCCGGTTTGAGGTGTATCAATGAGCGTCCCTTATACATTTGGCACAGTTGTCGGAACGACCCAGCTTGCGAAGCTGGACTCCAATTTCTCGACGCCGCTGACGCTGGGGTCAACGTCGCTGACGCTGGGCGGGACGTTCACGACAATTGCGGGGCTGACGCTGACCAGCCCCGTGTTGACGACCCCGAACCTCGGGACGCCAAGCGCAGCCGTTCTGACAAACGCAACGGGCCTCGCCTTGGCTACCGGCGTCACCGGCACGCTCCCCGTTGCTAATGGCGGCACGGGGCTTTCCGCCACGCCCGCAGTCGGTGAAATTGATATTGGCACCGGTCTCGGTTTCGCCCGCACTACCTTGACGGCTGGCACGGGTATTGGCATCAGCAACGCCGCCGGGTCCATCACCATTTCGGCTACTGCCGTGACCGGCATCACCGGGCCGACAGGTGCGACAGGAAGCACGGGCGCAACCGGAACCGGCCCGACCGGCCCAACAGGGGCGGGCGTTACTGGCGCAACCGGTTCCACGGGCGTCACCGGGGCCACAGGAACGGGGCCAATGGGTGTTACGGGCCTCGGCTATTCCGGACTGACAAGCGCCTCCTCTGCGGCCATTGGAACCGGCGCGAAGGCATTCACTACCAACCTCGCGTCCACCGCAACGGCGTTTGCGGTTTCGCAACGCGTGCGAGTGGCCAACACGGCAGCGCCTTCCAATTTTATGGAAGGCACGATCACATCTTTCTCGGGCACCAACATCGTCGTCACCGTTGACGCCATCGGCGGGAGTGGCACGCTTTCCGACTGGACGTTCTCGGCCTCGGGCGCGATGGGCGCCACCGGCTCTACTGGCGCGACCGGGACTGGGCCGACCGGCCCAACTGGCGCGGGCGTGACGGGTGCGACCGGCGCCACGGGCGCGACAGGTGCGACAGGGACCGGCTCGACCGGAGCCACAGGTGCGGGCGTCACAGGTGCTACTGGCGGCACAGGTGCGACCGGCCCCACGGGTGCAACAGGCGCTGGCGTGACTGGCCCAACGGGGGCTGGCTCTACTGGCGGCACAGGTGCGACCGGCCCCACGGGTGCAACAGGCGCTGGCGTGACTGGCCCAACGGGGGCTGGCTCTACTGGCGCCACGGGTGGAACCGGTGCAACGGGCGTGACTGGCCTCGGCTATGCTGACTTGACCAGCGCCTCGGCAGCGGTGATCGGCACGGGCACAAAAGCCTTCACCACTAACATTGCATCGACCGCCAGCGCCTTTGCAGTTGGGCAACGCGTCCGCGCAGCCAACACTGCCGCGCCGACAAACTATATGGAAGGCGTCGTCACGTCCTTCTCGGGCACCAACATTCAGATCAACGTCGATACCATTGGCGGCACTGGCACGCTTTCGGGTTGGACGTTCTCCGCAGCAGGCAATGCTGGCTCAACGGGGCCGACTGGCGCAACGGGGCCGACTGGCACCGTCACTTCAATTTCCAGCCAAAATGTCACCTTCTACCCAACAGGCCCGACCTACACCGGCCCAACCGGCTACGTCTCGCGCACCGGCCAATCCAAATACCAAGACATCGTTTCGGTATTGGATTTTGGAGCCGTAGGCAATGGCATTGCGGACGATACCACCGCCATCCAAACTGCGCTGAACACCGGAAAAAACGTTTATCTGCCGCCCGGAAATTATGTTGTTTCTAACCCCGGCCTTTCAATGATGGTAAATGGCCAGCGGATATATGGCGAAAGTGGCGCTGCGTGGCTGACAATCATCGAATGGAATGGCACAAGCGGCAACAACGTCATCACCATTTCCGGGCTGCAACACGTCATTGTTGAATCCATCAATATTCGACGAAAAGCCGGTTCAAGCATACTATCAAGCGGGCATGGCGTTGTGTTTCAAAACAACGCTTACTTCTGCGAAGTGCGGACGTGCAAAATTACCGAAACCGGCAACGGCATTTCAATGTCCGGCACTGGCAATCAAATAATTGATTGCGAAATTCGCAAATTTTCCGGCACATACGGTATCAGGTATTTTGGCACATCTGCGCTTGAAAGTTATCGCGGGGTTATTTCTCGCGTTGTTATGGACAATTCCGAAATCACAACCAGCGCAACCAATTTTAGTCACGTTGTCTATGATTCTTACGCCCACAGCCTGATCATTGAGGCTTCCGCTTTCTTATACGGCGGCACTGGCGTTTATATGACAGACAGCGCCAACACTACCAATTCTTATCCAACGTGGCTGCACGCTTTTGATCTTGAGTGCGACCACCAATGGAATTCTGCGGTTGTTTTGAATGGCGGCGAAGGTTTCTTCCTCACCACAAGCTGGATCGGGTCTTCAATCACTGGAAACGGCATTGTTACTATGCCAGCTTCTGTGGGAGTCAGCGGTTGGCGCGGCGAATTGTTGATCACCAACAGCCGTATTATGGGCAACGCTCAGACCGGCATTCTGCTGAACGGTGGTGTTGATGCCTGCATTAACAATTGCGCCATCGGAGATAACGGGATACAAACCCCGAACACATTCAACGGCATTACCGTTGCAGCGGGCGTTTCCAAATTCTCCATCACGGGCAACAAAATCGGTGATGCGATTGGCACGACAGCTAACCAACAAGCCTACGGCGTCTACATTTTCACCGGAGGCTCCGACTATTATCAGGTGATCGGCAACATCCTGTACGGCAACACCGTTGGACAAATTGGGGATTTTGGCACCGGCTCCAACAAGATCGTCCAGAACACCATCACCAACGGCGGAGGAATGACGTTTAGCGGGCAGGTTCAAGCCAATAACGGCGCGTTTATCGGAGCCATCACGGGAGCCAGCCTGACCGCCACGGGGATCGTCGCGGGCAATGCCGTCAACGCAGTTGGACAGGTGGCGGGCGCGACCGTCGCCGCCACCGGTCAGGTCTCGGGCGGCAGCCTTTACGTCAACTCCCCGTCTGGCACCGCCATGCAGGTAGTGGGCAGCCCTAGCTACGCACTTGATTTCAACGGCATGACTTCCACCGGCAAAGTGCGGTTCAAGGATGGCCAGTATCTTAGCTGGAACACCGGCAGCGGAGAAAAGGTTGCTCTGGTCAATTCATCGACCAACTTGCTCCTCGCGCCTTTCGGTGGATTTGGCGCTACCTTTATCGGAACCCACCTTTACCCCACCGATGGCGACGCCTTCAATCTTGGTGGTCCGTCTCCCAATCGTTGGGCGGCGGTTTGGGCGGCGAATGGCACCATTCAGACATCCGACCCGACGCTCAAGACCGACATTTCGCCCCTCCCCACGGCGCTGCCAATTGTCGCGGACATTGACCCCGTTACTTTCAAGTGGATTTCCGGCGGCAAGGTTCCCGAAAAGAAAATCACAACGAAAAAGGTTCCAAGCGGGAAAGGCTTCGTGACGGAAAAAGTTGAAGAGACAGTGTATGTCGATAGGCCCGGCAAGCGCACGCATTGGGGCTTCTTAGCCTCCGACGTGAAAGCTGCGTTTGACAAGACCGGTCTGGATTTCGGCGGCTACGTCAAAGGGGAAGACGGCTCCGAAAACCTCCGCCCTGACCAGCTTATTCCCGTGCTTTGGAAGGCCGTGCAGGAATTGAAGGCGGAGATCGACGTGCTCAAGGCTTCCAAATCGTGACACCAGAGGACAAAATGGACGATAAACACATCACGCTTACCTTCACCGTCGGGCAAGTCAACCAGCTTCTCGCGCTGCTGGGCGAACTGCCTTTCTACAAATCGGTTGACGCCATCGCTGCGATCAAGGCGCAAGGCGACCAGCAATTGGCCGCGCCTGAATGATCGTTTCGGATAACAGGCTTCTGAGCATCGTTCCGCCCTGGCAGCCTAGGTATGTCTGGCCGGTATCGGAACCCGATGACAACCTGGATTATTCGCTGGATATTTCCGCCGTCCTGGCTGACGCAGAGGACACGGTGGATTATGCTACCGCTTCCGTCGCGCCTTCGGGCGATGGAGAATTGGTGGCAAATGAAATCACCTACGCCGATGGTGTGGTGACGGTTTGGCTGGCGAACGGTGAGGTAGGACGGCTATATAGCGTCAACGTGAAGGTGTTCTGCGTATCAGGGCGTGAATTCTCATTCTTCATCGACCTGCCAATCAGCGTCAACACGCTCGTGGTTCCGCCCGGCCCGCCGCCATCGCCATATTATAGCACCCCCATTTCGACCTGAGAGGTTCAACCGATGTCGCAATCCTATCCTAATGACC
Source organism: Candidatus Limnocylindrus sp. (assembly GCA_040397175.1). GTDB lineage: Bacteria > Chloroflexota > Limnocylindria > Limnocylindrales > Limnocylindraceae > Limnocylindrus. Next base: position 51,973 of record JBBAWM010000006.1, read on the forward strand.
AGAGCAACCCGGCGGGTGCAATTCCGGTATGGATTGCGCCCGGCAACGCAGGCGAAGGCTACACGCTCATCGTGGCGCCCGTCACCACCATCACCACGGGCGGCACGGCGGTGACCGTCCTGACCGGCCCGATTTCGGGCGGCACAATCCTCAACCCGGCCAGCGTCGCGGCGCAAGACATTGACCCGGTAGAAAACCTTTACATCAGCTTTGTCGGCACGCCCGGCTCGACCGATGCGGCAGCCAACGGCGGCACGCTCACCCTGGTTCCTGGGGCTTCTTACACGATCCCGGCGCTCGCAACCGGCGTCACGCTCAAGGCGAATGCCGCCACCTCCGCGCACCGCTTCACCGCATTTTCGTGGTGAGCCGCCATGCCACTTGAAAAAGGCAAAAGCCAAGAGACCATCTCTCGCAACATCAAGCGCGAGATGGAAGCCGGGAAACCGCAAAAACAAGCGGTTGCTATCGCGCTGCGCACTGCTGGCGCATCAAAGCCTGACGCGATCCATGCCTATATGGATTCCGTCCGCATGGGTAATCCCTGCTGGTCTGGCTATGAGGCATTTGGCACCAAAGAAAAGGACGGCAAGACCGTTCCCAACTGCGTTCCGATGAGGGCAAAATGAGCCAGCTTCTCTGGGCGAACAACGCCTCTTCCGTCACAGTAAGCGCCATCGCCTACAATTCCGCTTCGGTCACGCTTTCCGCCGGAACGGGCGCGGAATTCCCCGTGCCAAATGCGGCATATCAGTATTTTCTGGCGACGCTTTCGCCCGCGACCCCAGGCGCGCAAGACCCTGAAATTGTCAGGGTGACGGCGGTTTCGGGCGACACGTTCACGATTGTGCGCGGCCAGGAAGGCACTACCGCGCAAGCGTGGGCTTCCGGCTCTATCATCCAAAACCTCATCACTCAAGGCACGCTCAATGCTTTGTCTCAAATGGTTGTCTATGCAGGCAATCCAAACGGCAACGTCGCTGGCGCAGCTTCTGCTGCTGGGCTGCCTCCTTCTATGGTTTGGGATAGCAGCAACAACCTTATATGGGTTTGCACAGGCTCGGGAAATGCAGCATCGGCTTCGTGGGCCGCTCAAGCTCCGCTGAACAGCCCAGCCTTTACCGGCAACCCAACGGCGGTCACGCAAACCCTGACCGACAACTCAACGCGGCTGGCTAGCACGGCGTTTGTGCAAGGCATCGCCGCGACCAAAGCCAATTTGGCAGGCTCTGCCGCGCAGCTATTCAGCGTGGCTTCCGCCGTCTCAAACGCGAATGCGGTGAACCTCGGCCAATTCCCGGCCAGCTTGGTTGCCACTCCGGGTAGCGCCACGCTTCCAAGCGGCCTCATTATTAAGTGGGGCGTGGTCAATATCGTGAACGGCCCCAATATTGTTACCTTCAACGCGCCGTTTCCGAATGCGTGTTTTCAGGTGGTGGTTTGCGAAGGTGCCGCCAACAACGCCACTTGGGGAGCCGGATTGCCTACCATTCATGGCGTCTCCGCTCGAAATCCAGCCGACTACACCGGGTGGGCGTCCTACTGGAATGGAAGCGCGTGGCTGGCCAGCGGCTCCATCACTCAGAGCTACATCGCCGTCGGCTGGTAAATGACGGATTTTGCCCGCACCGTCGTTGTCGATGCGCTCGGGAAAAATTTCCTGCAATGGCCGACTGCGCATATCGGCCAGGAACTGGACTATTTTGTCGATGCCTCCGCGCCGCTGGCTTATGATCTGCTGGCGTCGGTAGCGGTGTCTGCGTCGCCTTCCGGCGCGGGCGAATTGCAAATCACCGATGTGACGGTGACGGATTCCACCATCAGGGTGAAATTCTCGGGCGGCGTGGCCGGGCGCGTGTATCGGGTCCGCGTTGATTGCGTGACTGAGATTGGCCGAGAAGTCTCGTGGGTTCCGGTGCTGCCGTTCTCTATAGAGGGCGCCATCCTTCCGCTGCCTATCGCACCCGTGGCGGATTTCGGAGCGCCATTCGTGTGGACTTACTCCGGCCCCGTGCGGCCACTTCCACCGCAACCTGTTCACGTTCCCGCAACATACACGGGCGCTCCGTTCGTGGCGCGTATGACCACGATCAACCCCAGCGGGCAGGTGTTTTTGCAATGGCCGGTGGGTGAGGCAAACCAGCAGCTTGATTACTACCTCGACACCGTGGCCGCGATCTATCAAGGCGGTGATGAGATTTCCAGCCTTCGCATCAGCGTGGCGCCTTCCGGCGCGGGCGAATTGTCGATTGCTTATGTGTCGATGGACCTGGGCATCATCCGGCTGGATTTTACAGGCGGCGTTCCAGGACGGCTCTACCGGGTTCGCATCGACGTGAACACGTTGCTAGGGCGCGACTATTCCTGGGTGGTCAACCTGCCCATCAGTAAAGAATACGCAGTGGGTCCGTTCCCTGTTGCTCCCGATCCTGGCTTCGGGGAAGTAGCCACATGGGCCATGATTGTGCTAGAAAACGGTAGCGGATTTTGGCGATTGGAAAACGACCTGGGCAACTGGGTATGGGGCTGACAGATGGCAAACGTTAAAATTTCCGACGCGACCGTCACGACGCCCCTCGGCACCGATCTTCTGCCGATTGCCCGCGTAGGTTCCGACGTTGCTTATGCCGTTGAGTTTCAGGACATCGGACAGTTTGGCGTTACCGGTCCCACGGGTGCGACTGGCCCAACAGGAAGCACTGGCAACACAGGCGCAGGCGGCACCGGGGCGACCGGCCCCACGGGTGCGGGCGTTACCGGCCCAACGGGCGGCACGGGGCCAACGGGCGCAACGGGCTACACCGGCCCTACTGGTGCAACCGGCGACACTGGGCCAACGGGCGCTACCGGAGACGCAGGAGCGACCGGCCCGACCGGTGATACCGGCCCAACTGGCGTAACAGGGTCGAGTGGGACCGGCCCAACTGGTGAGACCGGCCCTACGGGCGCGACCGGCGACACCGGCCCCACAGGCAGCACTGGCGCGAGCGGAACCGGCCCCACGGGCGCGACCGGCCCGGCTGGCGCGGGCATCACCTACAAAGGCACGGTGCCGAATTTCACTTTGCTGCCGGGTTACCCCACCAGCTATACCGGCGCCGTTGGCGATGCCTACATCACGACCGATGATAGCCATCTTTGGGTCTGGAACGGCACTATTTGGCTCGACAACGGCCCGGTCACTACCGTGGGTCCAACAGGTGCGACGGGCGAAACAGGCCCTACTGGTGCGACCGGACCAACCGGCCCAACGGGCGACACGGGTGCGACCGGACCAACCGGCGCAACGGGCGACACGGGTGCGACCGGACCAACCGGCGCAACGGGTGTTACCGGAACCACTGGCATCACAGGTCAAACCGGAGCGACTGGCGCAACTGGAGCCATAGGTGGCACTGGCGGAACCGGCCTCACGGGCGCTACTGGTGCCACTGGTGCTACGGGTAGCACTGGCGCAACTGGGGTAACGGGTAGCACTGGCGCAACCGGCGCAACCGGAGCCACTGGCGCAACTGGTGTTACCGGCGCGACGGGCATCACTGGACAAACCGGAGCAACGGGGCCAACGGGTGATACCGGAGCGACTGGCACAACCGGAGCGACTGGGGGCGTGGGCGCAACGGGCGCGACAGGGGCCACTGGCCAAACCGGCGCTACCGGTCCTACGGGCGTCACTGGCGCAACTGGGGTAACGGGCGCGACGGGCAGCACTGGCGGAACCGGCCTCACGGGCGCTACTGGTGCCACTGGTGCTACGGGTAGCACTGGCGCAACTGGGGTAACGGGTAGCACTGGCGCAACCGGCGCAACCGGAGCCACTGGCGCAACTGGTGTTACCGGCGCGACGGGCATCACTGGACAAACCGGAGCAACGGGGCCAACGGGTGATACCGGAGCGACTGGCACAACCGGAGCGACTGGGGGCGTGGGCGCAACGGGCGCGACAGGGGCCACTGGCCAAACCGGCGCTACCGGTCCTACGGGCGTCACTGGCGCAACTGGGGTAACGGGCGCGACGGGCAGCACTGGCGGAACCGGCCCTACGGGCGCAACCGGCCCTACGGGCGCAACCGGCGCGCAAGGCACGTCGTCGAGCCTTTTCTTGTATCAGGCGGACACGGGCGCCACGTCAGGCTATCCCGGCAATGGGCATATTTTGTGGAATAACGCCACACAGATTAGCGCGACCAGCATTAACGTCAGCCATCTGACGAACAACGGCGAAGATATTGACATCTTTTTGGCGCTGCTCACTCAAACTGAAACCATTATCATTCAGGATCAAAACGTCAGCGCCAATTACCAAAAGTGGACAATTTCTGGCACGCCAACCAATACGAACCCCGGCACATCCACCAGCTATTGGACTTATCCGGTCACCCTCGTGTCTTCCGGCGGCACTGGCACGACAAATTTCGCCAATAACCACGACATATTCCTGGCGCTGGTGAATGGCGTTGTGGGTCCGACTGGGCCAACAGGCGCAAGCGTGACCGGCGCTACTGGCCCGACGGGCGCTACCGGAGCCACGGGTGTCACAGGTGCAACGGGCGTGACTGGCTCGACCGTCACTGGCCCTACGGGCACCACTGGAGCTACAGGCGGCACGGGAGCCACCGGCGCGATCGTCACCGGCGCGACTGGCGCAACCGGCCCTACGGGCACCACTGGAGCCACTGGTGTGACGGGTGCTACCGTCACTGGTCCTACGGGCGCTACTGGAGCTACGGGCGTCACAGGTTCTACCGTTACCGGCGCAACGGGCGCTACCGGTCCTACGGGAGCGACGGGCGCAAGCGGGACGGGTCCGACCGGTCCGACCGGCGCGACAGGTTCCACCGGCCCCACGGGCGCGGCGTCTTATACCCGCACCGCCTTTACCGCCACGGGTGGGCAGACCACCTTCACCGTTGCCTATACCGTCGGCGCGCTTCAAGTGTTCGTGAACGGCGTGCTGTTGAACGCGGCGGATTACACCGCCTCCAACGGCACAAGCGTCGTCCTGGCTTCCGCCTGCATCGCGGGCGATATTGTCGAATTCATCGCCATTTCCATCGGCAGCATTGCCGTTGGAATTACCGGCGCTACTGGGGCTACTGGCGCCACTGGATCAACCGTTACCGGTCCTACCGGCAGCACAGGCGCTACCGGTCCAAGCACCATCACAGTCGGCACAACGACTGTTGCCAGCGGTACGTCTGGTTACGCCTTGTTCAACAACGCAGGCACGCTGGGTAACACCAACACGCTGACCAGCTTCACGCTGTCTGGTGTGACCATCAACGACGGCTACACCGAAGAGACGGTAACAGCCAACACCAGCACGGCTTATACAATCGCCCTTACCAATGGCACCTTCCAAATCCTAACCCTGACCGGCAACTGCACATTCACGTTCCCGACTGCCACGGCTGGGCAATCATTCATGATGTTCCTGAAGCAGGACGCCACTGGCTCTAGGACTGTGACATGGCCTACTGTGGTTAAGTGGCCATCCTCGACAGCGCCGACGATCACGGCGACTGCCAGCAAGGGAGATAAGTTTGTGTTCACTGCCGATGGTACGAATTGGCTGGGTTCGGTTGCTGGGCAGACGTATCTCTGATGTTTAGCGCAAACACAACTCAGGTTTCGGGGTTTACGCCGACGCTGGTGGCGTCTCGGGCGATTGCGACTGGCGGCCTTGGTGAGTTGAATGTGTATCCGTGGACCAATGCTGGTGGGTTTGGGGTAAGGTATTCTAATCCGGCGTCGCCTCCGCTAACCAGTACGCTGGGCATAGCGTTCAGTCCTGATAGTTCCGCAATTGCCGTGGCGGCTGATTTAAGCCCGTATATCTATGCTTATCCCTGGTCTGGAAATGGTTTTGGAACTAAGTATGCTAACCCAGCAACTTCGCCGACAAGCCTTGGGTTTAGCGTAGCTTTCAGTCCTTCTGGTTCCGCAATTGCTGTTGCTCACGCCCCAACGCCTTTTGTTACTGCATACCCATGGTCGGGTTCTGGGTTTGGAACTAAATACACCAATCCTTCAACTTTGCCGACAGGCACTGGGTATGGAGTAGCTTTCAGTCCTTCTGGTTCCGCAATTGCTGTTGCTCATGACATATCGCCATTTGTGTCTGCATATCCTTGGTCAGCGTCTGGGTTTGGAACTAAATACACCAATCCTTCAACTTTGCCGACAAACGCTGGGTTTAGCGTAGCTTTCAGTCCTTCTGGTTCCGCAATTGCTGTTGCTTATGACATATCGCCATTTGTGTCTGCATATCCTTGGTCAGCGTCTGGGTTTGGAACTAAATACACCAATCCTTCAACTTTGCCGACAAACGCTGGGTTTAGCGTAGCTTTCAGTCCTTCTGGTTCCGCAATTGCTGTTGCTTATGACATATCGCCATTTGTGTCTGCATATCCTTGGTCAGCGTCTGGGTTTGGAACTAAATACACCAATCCTTCAACTTTGCCGACAGGCGCTGGGTATGGAGTAGCATTTAGCCCTAACAACGATGCTGTCGCTGTGGCTCACGCCACTACACCATTTGTCTCAGCATACCCATGGTCCGCGTCTGGTTTTGGAACTAAGTTCGCCAACCCCGCGACACTGCCAGCCGCTCAGGGCAACGGCGTAGCTTTTAGCGGAGACGCCGCAGTCATAGCCGTAGCGCACAACAACAGCCCGCGCATATCAGCATACCCCTGGTCCTCAAGCGGCTTCGGCACGAAGTACGCCAATCCAACAACCCTACCTACCGGAGACGGCTGCAGCGTCGCCTTCACTTCCGGCGGGTATCCGGTTCAGCAGATTGCTGTTGCTCACGCCACAACGCCTTTTGTTACTGCATACCCATGGTCTGGAAATGGTTTTGGAACTAAGTATGCTGACCCAGCAACTTTGCCGACAGGCACTGGGTATGGAGTAGCTTTCAGTCCTTCTGGTTCCGC
>JBBAWM010000007.1:0-33335 GCA_040397175.1 Candidatus Limnocylindrus sp.
CGCCACCGACTGGCGTTCGCGTGATGGTCTGAGAAACAACCGGCGTTCCGCCAGTAACGGTGACGGCGTCGGCGTCAGCGGTAATGACGTTAATGGCTGTGGCTATCGGGGTGCCGGGTGTCACCGCGATAGCAGCACCATCGGAGGTAATCGCTAGCGTGTTGCGAGGTGTGCCGGCGGTGATGCTGATCGCCGCCCCAGCGGGCGATATTGCGGTGAAGCCTGCCGTGGATGGTGTGCCACCGGTAAGGGTGATCGCGGCCCCGGCAGGAACTGTTGTCGTGGTGAGTGTGGGTGCAGACCCAGTGACAGTGATCAGTGCGCCATACACAGCACCAGGCGGTGAAACAGCTACATTAAGCGTCGGTCCCGATCCGGTGACAGTGATGGATGCGGCAGTCGGGCTCAGCCCAGAATTGGTGATGAGTGTCGGTGCGGTTCCGGTGACTGCAATGGCATCACCGGACGTCGTCAGCGTAATCGTGGTAATGAGTAACGGCTCTGTACCGGTCACCGTAATGCGGGCACCAGCAGGAGTGAGAACAGAATTGGTGACCAGTGACGGTGCGGCACCGGTTACCGTGACGGTGGCGGCGGTAGGAGTCAGCGTGTTGGTGGTGGCGGTAGCGGGTGACACCAGATTAGCGCCAAGTGCCCACCACCCGGGGTGATCGGGTGGGCTGTCGGTCCACGCGGTGAAGTCGGAATCAGCCGCGAGTTTTAGAAACTGAATGCTCATAGGTAGTGGCTACTACGCCGCAACAACTTCAATAGTGATCTGAGAACCGTAGACAGAAGTCGAAGGCGTGGTTTGCGTTACCGCTGGGGCGCAGTCCGTTATGTTTTTGGTAAGTAATTCCAAAGCCACTAAACTTGTTCTGTTAGCAAATCGTTGGGTGTATCCCTGTGGTGCCGCGCTGAAATTTGCCGGGGTAGAATTGACCGAGTCACCCCAGCCAAAGAAATGCAAAAGTACAGAAGTGCTGGTCGCTTTCGTTAAGGTTGTACCGGGAGCAGTCCACGGTATATTTGTGGTTGTTGCAACGGAGTAACCGCCAATGGGGGAAGATGCAGCACGCCGCACTACCGCAACCATCATTCCGCTAGTGTTTGTCCACGTTCCCGACGTGTGATTGTTTGCAGTAGAAACACAATAATATGCGCGTGCAATTCCAAAACCGCTAGCCGCAGTCTGAACAATTGAAGTCCACGTTGGCACGGTGCCACCAGCACTGGCAGCCGCAGGAACTGCCCCGCTTGCCCCAGCCCTAGCGCAAATGACAATAACGTCACCTGATTGGTGCGTCGGGATGGCGATGCTTGTAGCGTAAGCACTACCAAAGCCCGACAGATAAGCGCCAGGGATAGAGTACGTTAGCGAAGAAACTAACGCGGTTGACAGCTTACGAATTGCCATTAGGTGATCTCTGCACCAAACGCAGTAAACGTTAAATTCGCCGTGCCGCCATACACTGTGATTACATCTGTCGTGGCAAGGCTAATACCGGCACTGATGTTTATGGAATCATTCGCCGGAATTGGAGTGTCATAAGCAATATAGTGTGAAGTTGCTAAAGTTGCACCGGCAGGCCGAACAGCAATACGGAATGTATCGGTGGCTGCCGCCCGATTGCACACGTTAATCGTGCTGATGACCGCACTGGTAGAGGCTGGGACGGTGTACACCGTCGTAGCCGTGGTCGCTGATGGTGCGCTTTGTCCCAACACTTTGTATGTTGTCGGCATTCCAATCCTTTCTGACGTTCAAGAAATCGATTGGGCAGGCTTACGCCATCGTAAAAACAGGGTTTGAACTGGTGTTATCCGATTTCACGGTGATTGAATTTCCTGCGGCCACGGTCACGTCGGCGGGAGCGGAGTCCAAAAGCGAAAAGGCCACCACGTTAGATCCGGTCTTGTACAAGACAGCCCACCTAGCAACGATGCTTCCGCCACTCGCGGTCCACGACGGGTTGGAACTAAAGTAGACGGCCACCGAAGTGGTACCAGTCTGCGACAAAGTGACCGCCACGCCAGTGCTGGCGTAACCGTTTGCATTCGCAACTTCGTTAGTGACACCCGCCCAAGTCGTGGACGATGCCGAAATGTTTGATGTGGAAGTTACCAATGCAACTTTGTAGCCCGAGCCCACCACAAAGGTGCCGTTCAGGATGTCGGCCCTTGCGCCGTTAACAAGAGTCCATGCTCCAGGTGCAGCCACTTCAGTTCTCCTTCAGAGTTGTGCGTTTCACCAAGGCTCCACGCGAGGTTGGACAATCAGATTCTTGGTAACCGAGAACGTTTCGTTCGAACTGGTGTTGATCAGACACGTCACTGCATAGCTGTTGCCAGCAGTACCACCGGACAGTCGGACCCGGGCCACTTGGCCGGTGAAATCGGTTGCGCCCACCGTCAATCCCGCATCGGCGGTCACGGTCACCGACGAGATCAGTTCACTAGCCGACAGGAAGTTTGACCAGTCGATAAAGTAATCAGCCACATCGGCAGGGCTCTTGGGACTCCACGACATGAGTTCTCCTATAACCAAAGGTCGGTGATGGCGGCAGCGGTGAGTAGCACCACGGTGGAATAAATGCCGATGGCGGTCAGGGTGTCGGCGATCATCATTCCCAGTCTGGCCAATACGAGTCGTCACACAATGTGTTGACGGCTGCATAGATGAACCCAGCCCAAAACACTGCTGCGATGGAAGCGGCTACAGCGATTTTTCGGCACATGATCAGTTCACTGGTTTGATGATCGTGAATGCGCCGGCTGCTTTGACCTTCGGCGTGATCGGGTAGAACTGATCAATAAGCCGATATCTGATGTTGCCGCTTGTTCTCGCCGTAAAAGGATCAACCGCAATTCCTGCGATTGTTCCGGTGTATCGCTGAGTTGCGTCCGGCAGATTACCGTTCGCCGCGTTGACGGTGAAGTCGTAGCTGCCAGCATTTGTGGGTGTTCCCGCGAGCAGGCCGGAAGATTTGTCTAGCGTCAGCCCGCCGGGAAGCATTCCGCCGGTCACCGTCCAGGTGACCGGTGTAGTGCTAGTTGCGGACAGTCGTTGTCCGCTGCCTACTCCGACTGCTAGCGGCTGCAATATTGACGTGGTGATCGTCGGCGGGGTGATATCGGTGGCGAATAACTGTCCTAGCATCCACGTCGCTTCAAGGCGATAGCCCGCCGCGTTGGGGTGCAAACCGTCCGACATGTACGAAGACGGGGTGCTGGTGTTTGCGATGGCCTGACGTAGATCTAACGCCCACACAAGCGGGTTTGATGGGCTTTGCAGAAGTGGCGTGGTGAACGGTATTGACTGCCCAACAAGGTCGTTCATCATCCTTGACTGACCGGCAAGGTAGGTGGCGGCGGGAGTGCCGTAGGTGTAGTTCGACATGGGGATGATGACAATGTCATTCCACTTATCCAATGCCGTAGATATGAACGTTTGCATCGCGGTGGAAAGTTGGGCAGGCGTCAGTGCCCCCAGCCCCATGTCATTTAGGCCGGATCTGATCAGAACTATGTCAGGGCGAACGGCAAGGCTGACAGGAATTCCAGCTGTTTGATACGCAGTTGTGGTGCCGCCCAGACTGTAATTCGCCATGACCATCTTCGGTGCTGAAGATCCAAGCGAAGACCGATACCACGATGATCCTGTTTGCGATGTCACGTTGATGTCCAGCTTCGCCCCGATGAACGCGGCTAAACGACCAATCCACGATGTAGCAAAAGCGAAACCGTCGCCACCAAAGTCACCGACACCCTGAACCGTTGAGTCGCCAACACAGGTGATCCGGGTGCCTAAACCTGCCGCGATCTTGGCCAGCAGAACATCGGTGGGCAGGGTCATGTTGTGCTTAAGTTCACGGCTGCGCCCGCCCAAGGACCACCCACGCTCGTCGCCGCAAACGTTGTTGTTGATGATGAACTAACGGCATCACCCATAACGAAGCTCTGATACCAAACATTCAAGAAACCGGCCTGGTTTTCCCGTTGGGACTTGCTATACCCAGAGATCGCACCACCCACGCTCTGGTATGTACCAAACGCTTGGGAAACCACGTTTCCAGCAGCGGACGTAACCGACTGAGACAGTGCAGTTCCAGAACTAGAACTGGACACCAACGCTCCGATTGACGCTACGTTGGCGTAAGCCGCCGACTGAATGCGCCAAGCGATGTTACTGACCGTGGAGGAAATCGAGATGGCTTTCACACCAGCATCCACACCAGTCAGCGTTAAGCACACCAAGCCCATTCGTGCGCCAGCAGATTGGTAAGGCACTTCACCCTTAACGGTCATCGAAACACCGCCGTAAGTGCCGGCAAATGTGGGGACGGAATTGCCGCCTGCGTTGACGTATTCGACCCACACCACAACGGCATCCCCGGCAGTAGCCGAAGGGCCATTCGCGGTGATAGTGCCACCGCTCCCAGTGTTAAAGGTTCCCAAAGCACGGAACGATGCGCTTGGGCTAGAAACAGTTCCCGTAAATGACCTGTCCGCAAAGGACGATGCGCCGTTGGTTAGGCGAATAGTCACACTGTAGGAACCACTCACTGTTGGTGTACCCGAGATGACACCAGTAGAGGTGTTCAAAGACAACCCTGTCGGGAGGGCACCGGATTGAATTGCGAACACCAGGGTGGGATAGCCGGTAGCCGTCAGCGTTTGGGAGAACGCAGTTCCTAACGTGATTGTATTCAGGGTGGACTCAGCGATAGCCGGGGTGGACTCAACGGTTGTTCCGCTGTACGTCTTGTCGTTAGTTCCGTAAGAGTTTGTGGCCCGGACGATGGCACTGTACGAACCAGTGACGGTGGCGGTACCTGAGATGACTCCTGTAGAAGTGTTGAGAGACAACCCTGTGGGGAGGGCACCGGAGACAACCGCCCATGAAGTGGGTGTGCCGGTGGCGGCGAGAGTCTGTGAGAACGCCATTGACCTGTAGATGGTGTTCAACGTTGTTGTTGTTATGGCCGGTGCGGCACCGACAACAGATCCGGTGAATGCTTGGTTGCTGAACCCGGCGTCGTTCGTGGCCCTGATGGTGAAGCTGTACGACCCAGCGGCAGTCGGAGTGCCCGAGATGACACCAGACGCAGTGTTGAGAGACAACCCGGTGGGGAGCGTGCCAGAGTTGACAGACCATGTGATCGGAACTGAACCTGACGCATTGATGACTTGCGAGTATTGCGATCCGATTGACACGGTTCCGCTCAGCGCCGTTGTGGTGATGGTCGGTGCCACAGCAGCGCTGATTGTTCCGGTGTATGTCTTGGTGTTAGATCCGAATCCGTTGGTTGCTGCCACGGTGAAGTTGTAAGAACCGGCTGCCGTAGGGATTCCGTATAACTCCCCCGCTGATGACAGCGTGAGTCCTGCGGTTAGCGTGCCGGCGGTGACTGTCCACAGGATGGGTGCTGTGCCGGAAGTCAGCAGCATTTGACTGGAATAAATGCCTTGCGACAAGCTGCCCAGGGTAGTTGTGCTGATCGTGGGTGGGGTGCCCGATGTGTCCATCCACACGTCACCGTTAATGGCGTTGGTGGGTTGCACGGAACCGATCCAAATCACTGCCACAGTTACTGCTGGCCTTACATACGCTGCGTTGTTTCCGTGAGTAACAGTGCTGTTGTAGCTGTTCGACGGTAGGAACGGGGTGCCGACAGCGACAGGCCCGGATGCCGATTCAACCAGCGCCTGGACGTAGGTGCCGTCTAGGGCCGGTGTTAACCCGATGATGCCGTAGCCGCGATCACCCTTTGGGCCTTGCGGCAGCAACTTCGACGTAGACACTGTTCCGGTAGCCTGTAACACGTTTGCAAGTTGGATGACAACGTCGGTGCTGGGTGCGGTGAAATATCCGTGATCAACGTTGACCTTGTCGCCAAGCGGTGTACGAAGGTCAAACTCAACTTTGTAGTTGAGGCTGTCGAGTTTGAGCACAGGGTCGTTGGCCCACAGGCGGACGCCGATAGCGCCGGAGCGTTCCGATTTCAGCCGGCCGTCAACGTCGATGTATCCGGTGAAAGCCTGCAGTTTGAAACCAGCCGGACGCGGCGAATACGTCGGAGCCAGTACCGGCCTGTTGTCTGTAGTCAGTGGTGTGAAGGTCACAGTGCCTATCAGCGGCACGATGTCGGCGTCTATGCCTGAATCGGAGGAGTCGGTCTGCGATGCGAACAGATCGTAGTTGACGGTGAAGTTGGTGATGCTCACGCGGCCACCTCGTATCCTGCGGTGATTTCAGCGTCAGACAGTTTCCGTAAACCGCCATCTACGACAAGCCAGTCACCGATTTCGACGGTGACTTGGCGTGTGGGGTTGTCGGCGTTCAACTCCAGCCGCCAGCCTTCCCCCACTGGGGCTAGGGCTCCGCGCCACCCATCACCGGACAGGGCTCCCAGGGCGTCCAGCATTTCGGTTTGGTCCGTAAGATGCCACGCCGTAATTGGGGTGGGTTTGCGGGTCAACGTCACAGACACTGTGTTCTCCTAAATGCTGGTGGGCTTGCGATCCGCTGCGGCCCACAGATCGATGGCACCGGGTGCGGTTTGGGTCAGGTTGAAGAAACGATTACCGGCGAATGCGGCGACACCGCAATACAAGTTGGATGATCCGTAGGCACTGCTGGTGTCGGTGTAGGACAGCCGGTTGATGCCGTTCTGCTTCACCACGAAGTAGAGCGGATTGTTACTGGTGCCGTCATAGCCGCCGAGATATAGCGAGAACTGATCCCCTGGATTGGTGGTGATTGACGTTGACGCCCACACCCCACCCCACGGAACCGTGGTGCGCGACGAGCCTGGGGTGACCTTGCCGATAGCCAAATCGTTGTTCCCGATCCGGGCGTACACAAACTCTGTGCCGGCCGCATTCATCCGCCCCAGCAGATACAGGTAGGCGTCTTCAAACAGTGGGCTGTCGGGCGGGGTAGATACCACTGCGAACACGGCTTGGTAGTCGGTAGCCAACGCAGTACTAAACCGGTAGACATCTTGCCGTGACAGGAACCCAGACTTTTTCCACACCGCCTGCCCAGACCCGTTAGGTCCGAACGTTCCCCCACCCGCACCATCCGTGGATGTGCTGGAAGTGACCCGGGTCCAGCTAGTAGAACTGAGGTTGGCTGCGTTGGCCCCGCTGAACCCATCATTGACCGATACGCCGCCGGCAACATCCGACGCCAACGCGGCACCGGTCAGGATGGTGATCTGCTTGTTGGCGTAGTTCGCCGAGTTCTGGGCGTTAAATGCATTGTCGTAAGCCTTCTTCGCCCTGTCCTGTAGTGCGTAACCCCACTCCGTGAGCGAAGCAAAAGGGCGAACCCCAAGGATGTTGATCGAGCCCAGCGCCAACGCCACTTGCGCCAACGTCAAATCAAGGATGATCTCCCCGATAACACCGACCTGGGCGGGCGTTAACGGCTGCACACCTTTGACCGCAGGCGGCGGAATGTGAACCGTGGTAGAAGGATTTACCTTGCTACCCCAATCCGGGTATGTCATGGGATCGGAACAACCTCAACCATGAACGTGGTCGTTGACTTCGACGTGGTGAACGTCTGTGTGGTGCTGGCCTGTTGTTCGGCACGCAGATACACCACCGTGGCAGTGCCGGCAGAAATCTTGCCCACCGTCGAAGCGGACCCGGCAGGCACACCGGAAACCAACAGGACACGGTCGGTGCTACCCGCTAGGCCGAAGCCCCGGCCCACCACGTCACCGCCGCTAGCGGTACCCACGCGGGCGATCAGATCAACGCGGCTATCCGAACCCGAACTGGTGATCACCGATTGGGCGTGAACCCGCAGCCGGTAGTCAAACGCTGGGGCGGGGCTGATGCTCACCGAACACAACGTTCGTGCAGAGCCGTCAGTGTCGGTGGTGTTGGCAATGGTGGCTGGCCAGTACTGCCCACCCACCTTTGGGGCGATCCATGTTGCCTGCGCCGAACCCACCTTCTTTGACAGCAGATAACCGTCCGTGGCGGTGCCGGTCACATCCGATGCAGTCAGGATCGTAGATGTTCCCGAGGTACCCGGGGCACCCTTATGGATGTTCAATGTCAGCCGGTACACCGGGGATGTGGTGTAATCTCCCGGAGTAATCGTTGTCCAGGTTGCCGAATCAGCAGTGGGGTCGTTGTAGGCCAGGGCGTTCAGGACGATGGTGGAATCTATTTCGGCGTGCTTACCGGGATCGCCTTTTACCAGGGCGGGGATTTGTGCAACACCACCGGGCGGGCCCAGCATGATGACCGCCGCCTTCGATGCGGGATCGAAGGTCTTGGGGATGCGGACTTCGCCGTTCCAGATGTAATAGTGTTCGTCGTCAGTCGTCCATGTAGAAACGGCCATGCGTGGGCTCCTATTGTCCTGGGGCGAGAGTCAGTACGTTGACGGCTTCTTGAATGCCGGTAATCAACCTTTGAAATCTGGCGATGGGTGCTTCTTCGGCTTTTCCGTCACCAATCTGCACAATCACTTTGCAGCGTTCTTTGCGGTTGTCGGTGATCACAATGTTTTCGATGTAGTCGGTGTACAGGGTGCCGTTCTCCGCGATGGACATCATGCCGCCGGGGAAGATGTCTTTCCCGACGCTGTACGGAAATCCGTTTCTGAACTGGCACACCGCTGATCGGTATCCGCGACTATCAAACATCGCCGAAATGAAACTAAATAGGGCGTCGATATTGAAGGGAGCAGCACCGGTAGAGACGAACTTTTCTGGCCGGCCGTAGGGGCCCATGTCGTTGCGGCGGTTAAAGTTCTCTACAAGCTGGAAGGAAAGCAGCACGTCGTTAAACAACCCGTCAAACAGATTCGATGGGATACCGGTCAAACCGATCACGATCATTATGCAATCAAGAATCCAGGAAGTTGTTGCGTTGATCACGTCGTTCAGCCACTTGGGACTCTTGCCGCCCACGATGATCTGCCAACCTTGCGGATGATGGTCAACAATCTCGTAACCTTCAAGCGGTCCACGCGGATGATCAATAAGCAGGGTCCACGGCACCACATAGTTCACGCCGATACCGGGTGCAATGTAAACACCGTCCGGGGCGTACAAGCCATCCGGGTTCAACAGAGGGGACAACACCCCACCAAGCATTGACTCTTCCAGGTTCACCAACTGCTTGATCACCGAATCAAGGATTGTGTTGGTGGGCCCGACGACGTTAGAGCGGTCGGTCACACGAACGACATAAGTGGGCAGGTGAAGGTTTGCGAACGAATCGGGTTGCGGATCGCCCGGAAGCCACAACTCCACATCCACTGTGACGCCATACGACTTCACCAGCTTGTCGATGACCACCGCCACCGGCTCCATGCGCGAGGTGATCGACACCAGCGGCGAAGTATCCAACAGCGGGTTGGTATGCACCACATAAATCGGGGTGGACAGAACATCAAGGACATTGCCTTGAGCCTCAAGCAAAGTGCCGAACCATGCCCGCCAGTCCAGGTTCCCCGAACCCAGATTGTTGACCAGTTCCCACATACCCGACTGCATCCGAAACGCTTGCTCCGCAATCATCACTTCAATGGCGGTACACAGCGGAGCAAAGTAGACGGCCCGGGATGGGATCTGGGCTTGTATTGGGAGCAAAAAATTGGGCCAGACGAGCAGGTAGGACAGGTAATCGAACAGGCCAAGTGCTTTGATCTGTAACGTTTTCTGTCCAGCGTCCAGCTTGTAGGTGGCGGTGTCCACGGTGTACGCCCACCGCAACGCACCCACTTCTACCGTCAACCCAACGACTTCGGTGCGACACTTCCTCAGCAACGGCAACAACGGGTCGGTGCCCTTGAACGTCATCTGCAACACCGGAACACCGTTGCGTGGATGTGATGCAGTTAAGTCAATGTAGTCGTGGGATTCCCCGATGGGTTTCCAAAACTTGTCGTACACGGTGACGGTGATCTGGGTGGGTTCAGCAGCTTTCGTCCGGGCAACCAGCGTTGACAGGGCAACCGCATTGGAACCAGTGGATGCCAGCGCCGACTTCAACTGGTCTGGGGTTACAGCGGCCATCGTCGCCTAGGCGTCAACGCCGCCACCACTTTAGAGTTGGCGTTACCGTCATCAATCTTGATAAAGATTTGGCTGGTCGTTGGTTCCGATCCCGGAGACTTGGCCGGCACCGCCTTCGTGAACCGGCCTGTTAGGTACGAATACAGGTTGCCTTGGGGCGGAAGAATCCCAAACAGCGATTCAAACTGCTGTAACAGTGGCGGCACATTGTTGTTCGATGCGAACGACACCAACGCTTTGATCAGTTGCTGAAACACGTTCAACTCTTGAGCGGTGGACACCGTGTCTGGGGTTAGATCAACCACGGAGCGCCGGCGGGGTTCCGTCTCAATCAACACAATCTGGCCGTCTAGCAACGGCCCGAACTGGACGGTGTCGCTGCTATCAGGTCCGTTACCGATGTTGAACATCCCCGGCCCATACAAAAGGTATCGGGGCCACGCCTCAACATCGCCTGTGTTAGTCAGGGATGCATACCCAGACTGCGACACCGTGGAGTTATCGCCCGAGGAAATCTTGCGGACACTCGCCGGGGTGGCTTGGGTGAGGATCGCCAGCGCCGCCGACATCCCGAACCCGATCCCCCGGTGGGTGGAGTTCAACACCGACCCGGTGCCTTCTTCCTTGAACGCCAACGTGTCAAACCCGTTGCGAAGAACTTTGAACAGTCGGGTGTCGCCTTCAAAGCCACACAGCAGCGTCCACTTATCCCCCAGCAGCGGCGGGATCACTAGGAACCGTTCGGCCAGCAACGTGGGGCCGAAGTTGTTGAACCGATGCAACGACACGTACCCGAATCCAAACCGTGCCCGGATGCCGTTGCCGTTCCAGGTGCCGTCGGTGTTGCGGCCCATTCGGCCCCAAATGTCGTTAAAGGCCGACTTCGGCAATGACACTTCGGGAATCGTGCCCAACACAATGTTGATCACTTGGTTGTCAGTGTCGGTGGAAAAGTCTTTGTACGGTCCTGCCACCACCTCGCGGGAGAAGTAGGCAGTGCCGTCACGCCACCGAGCTTGCGAACCGTCCGCGTAGATGTTGCCGCGATCAGCGTTAGGTGGCTGGTCGTAACGCAGCGGCCAGTTCGTACCCAACGTTGTGGCGGTCAGGCTGCCGGCCGTGAAGTTGAAGGTTTCGGTCATGTCTTCGTAGGCGAACTCAAACACGCCTACCGAATCGTAGGACCGCCAGAAGGCGTCATCGATGCGGGCAGACCAAATGAACCGCTGCCGATTGGCTTGGGCACGCATCAACGCCTCACCCGGTGCTTTCAACCAGCGCACCGGAGCCCACCACAAACCCTGCTCTGGGGTAAACACATGAAGTTCGCCCTGCTGCTTTGAATCCCACGCCGCCACCCAGTCCCGAATGACCTTGCGGGTACCCGCTGGGGTTACGCCCTGGGCTTCGACGACCATATCGATTTCGGCGGCTTCGTAGATGGCGTCATTGAAGGTGACACCGTCCTGGTTGGCCCCGGCCTGATCCAGCAACTTCCAGTTCGGGATTAACCCTTTGATGGATTCGCGTCCAATCGTGACGCCTTCCTGCACGCCCGCCGCCGGAGCCATCGGACCCATCAGGTGGAACACCGCCGAGTCGTCATAGGAAACATAGGAGATGTGGGGTTCTTTGCCTTCAAGCAGTCGGCGGGCACCGTTAGGGGTGAGTTCCCCAGGCGGGTAGGAGATCATCGTGGACCGCCCGCACCGTTAGCCACCATGCCGTGCCACGCCACCTGATCGGCTATCGACCTGCCGCCGTCCGGGGTGTAGTTGTTCATCTGTTCCACGTTGACCATCGGTGCATTAGGTTGAGTGGTCTGCTGATTTAGCGCAGCGGCCTGCTCCGGTGTTTGCGCCGGGGCCGGTTGGCCGGCCGGTGCGCTTTGATCCCCCGCCTTGTTCGGCAGTGCAGGCTTCGCCCCTGCAAACCCGGAAGCGATCTTGCCCACCCATGAATTGCCGGGATCGGCAATTGGGGAGCCGTGCGGCAGGAACGTTTCCAACAACCCACCCACACCAATACCGGCTAGCTGCCCTGCGTAGGCGGCGGTGCGGTTCGCTAACTGCACACCGATCTGCGCGGCCTGCCCAGCACCCGGGGCGATAGCATTCAAGGCGGGTGCTGCCGCGCCCACCGCAGTGGTGATGGCCTGCATCGGCAGACCACCCAAGCCTTGGAAACCGTCACCGCCCTGCACGGACTGCGGCACTGAATTCATATCGGTGACAGGCCCGCCTTCGGCGTAACCCTTGACCGCAGAAGCAACCCCGCCCGGGCCACCCATACCGTTGACAGTGTCGGCCGGCAACACGTATTCGCCGTTTGACAGCATCGCAGGAATGTTGTCACTGGTACCAGTTCCGGGACCGACAACACCGCCACCCAACGGACCCGGCCCGATGTTGCCCAACACGCTTCCCGTAGCGGCTAGGTTTTGGGCACCCATCATGCCGATCAAACCAGAGCCGCCCTGAATTGGGTTCGCCGCCGATACCGCTGACAGTTGCCCGATCATCGGGGCGAACGCCATATTTGCCAGCATGGTCGTCAGATACTTGGCGATACCCGGTAGGCCTTCGGAGATCCCGAAGTCATCGGCCAGGGGCGCACCCACATCCCCGAGTCCCTTACCGGCTTTGGCTTGCTGTGCTTTCTGGGCTTCGCGGAAGGTGCCGAGTTTAGCTTCTGCTAGAGCGGCCTGGGCTTCCTGTGCGTTATCGGTGACTTCGCTAAGACGCTTCTCCGCATCCGCAACATTCTTGGCGGCGTCGGCCCGCTGCTTGCTGTCAGAAGTCAGATCGTTTTCAATCTCAACCTGCCGTGCCTTCGCTTCCGCTATCGCTTCGTTAGCTTTGTTGATGTTGTCCAAAGCGTTTTCGTACTGCTTGGTTTGCGACTTCACCCGGCCAGAGTCAGGAAGGAACGTTCCCGCCTTGCCGTACTCGTTGTACCCGGCTGTTGATCCGGCCGGCACTGGGGCGTACTGCGGCCCGAACGGGGAAGGCACCATCTGCACCGGGGTGGTGGTAGCACTAGCGGGGCCAACATCCGCAGCGGAAGGGAAGTCAGCAACAGACGGGGATGACGGGGCTAAACCCGGACCCACATTTGACGGTGCGGCAGTAGGCCCAACCGGTGCGACTCCCGGTGTCCGGTTTTCCGGTTGACCAGGCAGAGGATTGTTTCGGCTACCCGGTGCGCCGTGCGGCCCGTTATACGACGACATTGATTGGCCTGGAAGCGGTATCGGTGACGATTGGCGCGTGTGGACGTGAATGTTGTTGGGGTCGTTACCGCCATGCTCGTCATACGTCTTCTGGTCGTAATAGCCAGGATTGATGACGCCGCCACCGATGCCTGTCTTTTGGTGCGTAACAGGGTTTTCAAAGATGACCTGTTCCATTGACTGCGGAATGGTCTTCAGGTAGTCGGAGAACCGTTGCAGGTTTTCCGTTGGACCGGTCCAGTCGATCCCACGATTCAAGTGGTTGGGGTTGGGTGCGTAACCCGACTCTTTGCGGTCATCTTCTTGGTGCTTCGCATAGGTGCTGGGTTTGATCCCGAACGCCACCGCAATGTCATTAACCCAGGTTGGGAACTGCGCCCCACTGCCGCCGTAGCCGCCACTGTTCGTGCCAGTCGGAAGACCATAGGAACCGGGCATTCCTGTAGGACCGCTACCACTGGAAGCAGTACTGCTTGTTCCGGCACCGCCTGTGTCAGGCGAACTATCGAAGTGGCCGCCACCACCGACCCAACCTGTCGGGCCAAGCCCAAACGCCGACATGATGTCACCGATGATGCCGTCATCGTTTCGCAGCTTATTGAACTCCAAAGCTATGCTGGCGATGGTGTTGACGGCCAAATCTTGGGTGCTGATCAGTGTTTCGTTCAGCCAGTTGAA
This sequence comes from Candidatus Limnocylindrus sp., assembly GCA_040397175.1. GTDB lineage: Bacteria > Chloroflexota > Limnocylindria > Limnocylindrales > Limnocylindraceae > Limnocylindrus. The sequence continues at coordinate 13,960 of JBBAWM010000007.1, forward strand.
GAAGCTAGTCGCAGCGGGTTTCAAGAAGCTGCCGAACTGGTTAGACAGTTTGCGCCACGACTCCGAGAAATCGTCAGTCGCCTTTGTTGCGTCGTCAATGCTGTTCTTGGTGTTGTCGACTGACGTGGGGAGCTTGTCGATTTCGAAGCGGCCTTCGATGATGGATTTCAGGATCGGCCCGAATCCTTTTCCGAAATACTGTTCGGCTAAATCCCTAGCACCACCAGCACCCAGATCGTTCCCGGCGTCGTGTAGGGCTTTGATTTGGGTGACCATGTCCCGCAAGCCTTGCGCCGGGTCTTGGCCCGCAGCATTCAGTTTTTTGAACGCCGCCGTCAAACCGCGCAACGCCTGATCGGCCGGCACACCGGCCTGCTCAAACAACGCAATCGTGGCTGCGGCCTGCGTGGCCGACATACCAAACCCAGACAAAACTGTGCCACCCTTGTCCAGGGTGGCAATCAGATCATTGACCGGGATGCCCATGCTCTGGAACGTGCCATACAGTTCGTTCAGGAATGGGATCTGATGTTGGGCGTCGACCTTGAACATTCGGAAAATCATTCCGAGACCGCGCACATTGGTCTGCTCTCCGGTCAGATTGTTAAGTTGCGCCAGTTGCTTCATCATCGCGCCGAGTTCGTTACCGGACAGACGCAGAGACTGCACCGACTGGGCGGCGATGTTCCCAAGTTGTTCGTGGGTGGCGGCGGTGCTGATACCAACCTTCTCTACCTGATAGGTGATCGCCTGAAGCTCCGCACCGACCTTGCCGGTTCTTGCGGTGATGCCATCGGAGATGTCGTCCCACGCCTTGCCCATGTCATACAGCTTGTTCGCTGCGGCAATAGCACCGACCGCGAGTGCGGCGAACCCGCCAATAGCGACACCCATTGCCAACCCAACACCACTCAACGATGAAGCCAGCGACGTGGCCTGCGACGTTAGCCCGCCGATACGCGTACCGGCAGTCATGTTGTTCAGTGTTGCCAACATTGACCCCGCAGACTTATCGGCCTGCTGGAAAGTGTTTGCGGTGTCGCGGACAGCCCGTTCCGTTTCGCGGGTGACCTTCGCTAACCGTTCCTGCTGAGCGATCAGCTTCGCCCCGCCCGTGCCCCTCTCCTGCAACTCGTTGAGCTTCTGCTGCTCAACCCGCAACTTACCGGCAGCATCCGCAGCCTTATCAAACGACTTCTGCAATTCCGTGGAGTTGGTGATCGACTTTGAAAACGACTTGGAGAACCCTGTTCCGGCTTGCTCACCGGCCCGGGCGAAATGCTTCTGCACGGTGGTGGATGAATCACGCAGGGAACCGTCAACAACCTTGGTGATCACGTCAAGCGTTATCGCCACTAGGTTGCTCCTTCCCGCGTAGTTCGTTTAATGCGTCTTGGTGTCGACGGTTTCTGTACTCGTCTTCGGAGTTCTCCACGAAGGTCTGCATCGGGGACTTCAACATGGCCGGCACATAGCCCTTACCGTCTGCCCGAGATAACGCCACTTCGTTGACCAGGCGGGCCTGCACATACTGTTCGTCGGACCAGTCACCGCCACGAACCGCCCACGTCTTAAACGACGATTCATCCGGTAAACCATCAAGCAGTGCAATCAGGCGGCGTGAATCCATGTCACCGGTAAACCAGTCACGGATGTCTAGGCGGTAGAAGCGCAGTAAATCGGATTCGATTTCCCGGGAGAACACACACCAGAGGGCGAAAGCGTCAGACGCTTTTGGAATCTCCCTGGGTCTCCCGGTTCTTCCGCCACTGCGCGAACTCGTCATCCATCTGCGCCATCAGCATCGTCACTAACCCGTAGGTTCCGCCGGCTGCTTCGAACCGCTGCGCTTTGCCCTCACCCCACAGCGCAGCCAGATAGCGGGACTCAAATGGCTGTGCTACCGGCTTGCCTTTGATGCGGTGCGGGACTTTCAGCACCTTCTCCGTGAGTGGCTTACCGGTTTCCGGGTGGGTGATGATGTCGTTGGTGAGTGGGTTTTGCACTTCCACGTCTTCGTGGTCAAGGGTTTTCACCCACTCGTCCAGTTCCGACATCGCTTTGATCTGCTCCGGTGACCACAACACTTTGGCGCGGATGTCGTACACTTCGCCGTCGTGTTCGATCTCTTTGACACCTTCAAACCCGAAGTACTGGGTCACTTGGGTTACCGCATCCTCAAGGGAAAGGCGGCGGCGGGTTGTTGCTTCATCATGCACAGACATGGGCTGTCCTTTACTAGGGCTTAAACAACAATGGTGGGTTGGTTAGTGGTGACTCGCCGGGTGGACGCCAGCCCACCGAGGGCACGCAGAATGCGAAGCCCCGGAAACATCCACCCGGCGAGAGACTATTTACGACGTGGTGATGCTGTTTGACACCGAAGACGTGGCGGTCTGGCCGCTCGTCGCGGTGGCGATCACCTGGAAGGTGTAACTCGTCGCCGTCGTCAAACCGGTCACCGGGATGGTGACAGTGTTGCCCGACACCGTGGGTGCGGTGGTGGTGGCGGTGGTGAACGCACCTGCACCGGTCTTGCGCTGCACCACATAGGTCAGCGCATCAGGCTGAGGATCAGCCGTCAGACGCGGCTTGGTGAACGCCACCGACGCAGTAGTGGCGGCGGAGGTGGTAGCCACCGGGGCGGCACCCCACACCAGCACACCGGCCTGGTTGCGCCACGACAACCCGTCACGAACCAGATACACCGGGGTGTCAACGAACGGGCAGATCAGCGCACCGTAGGTCAGTTCCAGGTCGTCGGGGTCTTTGCGGTTCAGTTGGGTCTTGCCAACCTTCTTTCGGCTGACCCGGGGGAAAACGTAGGCGAACCGCTGGTTGCCGTCTTCGGCTAGGGCGACGATCTGCCGTTCGATCAGATCCGACTCCGAAGGCTTCACCGAGGTGTAGCCGGGAGCGCCCGCATCCGCGATGCTTGCCAGTGGAAGGTCAAACCGCAGAGCATCCACCACCGGGTTGCTCTCGCGGCACGTCCACATGATCTCGTCGTTCTCATCGGTGATGTCGAACCGCTGAGCGCGACGAGCCTGCGCAATCTTCACGCCCTCAACGGACACATCCGGGGTGATCATCACGCCGTCGTCCTTCAGCGAACCGACATCGTAGAACTGTCCACCGTCCAAGGCGGGTTCCAGCAGATCGGAACGGTACAGACCGTCCGTGGCGAACGGGGTGAACCAGCCGGCGGCGTTCAGACCGACAGCGTCGTTCTTCAGGTTGGTGGTGGGGCCGAAGTAGTCACGGATCAGGATGTTCGTGATCAGTGCTTTGCGGATACCCAACGGGTTGTAGCTGTTGCCGTAAGCGGCGGACCACTCGACACCAGTTGATTGCAGGGGCATAACTATTTCCTTTCAAGGGGAGAATGTGCATTGCCCTGCACCAGAGCAAGGCCGAGAGACCGAACAGTTAGTTCGGGTTGCGGTGGGCTGAAGTCTTTTAGCGAAACCGAATGTCGATGCTGTAGCGGGCAACGAATCGGCTGATCGGGGCGGCTTCGGTGAAGTTCACCCAAATAGGTCTCTGCGATGTAGTGCAGGAATCCACCCACACCACCGTGTTGTTGGACAGTGTGACGCGCTGCTGCGGAGCGAACGGCGGGCCAAGCTTCTGCATCCGCTGATGCGTCAACGATGCTTGCGTTTCGGCCTGCTCATAAGTGCCGGCGAACGTGGAGATTTGGTAGATGGCTGAGTCGGTGACCTTGTCATCTGATCCGGCGACACACTCCACCAGCCGGAACGGCAACACCGCGCCTGGGGAGCGTTGGGCACCCACTTCGCCCAACGGTTTCAACCAGGCAATGACTAATTCAACACCGGAAACAATCACTTCTTACCCCGCAGATCAGCGATCAACGGCATACCGAACCGCCCCAAAGCAGCCTTCAATTCGTCGCGGGACAAATCGTCGTCATCGAGAACGTCTTGCACCATCTGCTCATCGCCACCGAAGTGTGCGGCGGTCTTGGCCCGAGGGGCCATAGCCTCTGTGGGCCCAGGCTGCCCGGTGCCGTACTCAATCCAGTGCGCTTTAAAGTCGGTGGCACCCACCCCAACCCCGGGCATCCCTTTGTGGGTGAACCTGCGTTTGTACACCTTCACCGACGCCGCATAGACGCCGTCATCAATGGGTGACACTGAGCGCCAGTAGTCACGAACCTGAAGGGCAAGTTTCTGCAATTCCTGCCGTGTCTCAGCGGACGCCGCCGCCTGCGCGTAAATCTGCGCTTCAATCTCATTGCGGGAAGTCATGCGATCTGCTTCTTCAAATCAAGGGACACATGATCGGTGCGGCCCATGAAATCCACTGCCGGTTTCGCACCCAACACCTGATACGTCATGGCGTTGTACACAATCTCCGATGTCGTATCCACTGCGAGGGCGGCAGCAACCGGGGGAAGGATGCACCGCCACAACTCTGTTTCCACATCGGTAAGTGCCACCACTTCCTGCACCGTCATCGGTTGCATCGCGCAACCAGACACCACAGAATCCACAGCAGACTTGATCGGGGCGTTGAAACGATCCCTGCCCGACGTGGAATAGTTTCGCACCGTCACCGTCTGGGCACCCAGCAGCATCATCGCGGAACCGAAATCAACCTGTACTTAGACAGCGTGATCTCATCAAGGCCACCGGTCTGCAACATCGTCACAGCCCACGAAGACTCCACATCCCCGGCCTTGCGTTGCGTCATCCCAAAAGGATTTGCCAAATATGCGCCGGCCGCTTTAATCACCGAATCCACCAACGGTTGCGGCACAGTCTGAAACCCATGCGTGTAGGTGACCCGTAAACCCTTCGGCAGCGACGGCCACGAAGGCACCGCCGCCACATAAACCCCGGGGAGACCGGACGTGTCATACAACAACCCGTCCGTAGTCCACGCATAGTTCGTAAGTTCCTGCCACGCCGTCGCCCCATTGTTGTCCCGCATATATGCCTCAACCTTGGAGATTGATTGCACAGGCGGGCTTGGGAGTTGCGCTGAGCGGCGAACGGGGAACGGATCTACCGTCACCACATCGTTGACCACATAGCTGAAGTCCCGCTCGCAGTAAGCCTCAACAGCCGACGACGCCCACGACAAAGCCGCAGAAACGTCAGCGTCAGGCCACGCCCCTTTCAGGAACGAAGGCACCTGCGAAGCAGAGACCTGGATTGTCACTTGGTGACAACACCATCCGAGTCAGCAGCGACAACCTTCTTCGCGGCCTTCTTCACCGGCTGCACGTCGTTATCAATGTCGACGCCGCCATCATCCGCGCCCACCGTGGTGGCACGATCCAACTCGAAATCGGAAATCTTTTCCGTGTGACCCATCTGCTTACCCTTTCAAGAACACTGTGTGGGGATGGGCAGGGCTGGTATGCCCATCCCCCACAGTGGTGTTACGGCTTGTTCTGGAGAACGATCAGTTCGAACAGTTCGGGACGCTCAACCAGCAGGCCGACACGCTCTTCAGCGCGAGCGGTCCACAGGTTCTGTTCAAAGTCGTAGCCGTTGGTGTTGGCGACGTTGACCTGCAACCCGCCGAGACGCAGCACCTGACCGCCCTCTGCGAAGTCACCCACCAGGATGTAGCCCGCCGGGATAGCCGGAGTGGATACAACCCGCTTGCCCCACAACGTGATGCCCGGATCGAGAGCGTCACTGGTGACGCTCTGGGCTCCGCCGTAGTTGTAGCCGAAGAACGAACCACCCAGGTACTGGCCGGCGGAATCCTTCGACTGCCGCACCGTCAGGAAGTCCTGCGGGTTCATCACGATGGCATCCGGCTCAAAGAAGGTGAGCGTGCGGATGTCGGTGATGGCGGCGAGAATGCCTTCCGCGATCTGAACACCAGTCGGTGCGGTGCCGGCAGAACCGGTACCAACGACTGCGCGGCCCGGGGTCACCGAGGACACGGTGTTGGTGCCTGCACCCACACCGACAGTGGACGAACCGGGGATCACCAAGGAACTGACAGCGGTGACTGTCTGCGGCTTGGTGAAGCCAGTGGTTCGGTTGAGAAGACCGGACACACCGGGTGCGCCGGAACCGGCCAACAACTCAACTTCTTCCTTGCGGACGATGCCCTGAGCCAGACGGGTCTGGATCAGTGACCAGAAGTACGGTGCGTCGGCAATCAACTCGTCGGTGACGCGGGCCAAGGAAGCGATCTTGCCAACCTGCTCCGTGTACCGAGTCAGTGAGTTGGTGGAAGTCGGCTTGGTTTCGCCTTCCTTCACCGCAGCGGAGTTGTTAGTCCACGACGCCTCACGGACGTAGGTGACGACGGGGCTGCTGACCGGCATGTTCGGGAACAGTTGCGCGATCTGGTTGGGGTAGAAACGCAACTCCGTGATCCCGGGCATGAACTGCGGTTCGATGGAGGGGCCGGCCGCGCCACCCAGGAAGTAACCCGAAAGTGACGACGGTGCGGTGGTGCCGGAAACGGCATCACCCATCAGACCGGTGACGCCCTGAGCCTTGAAGCCCAGTTCGAAACCGACGGCTTCGCGTCCACGGCTGGTAGCCGCCGACTTGATGCGGTCAAATGCATCTTTGACGACGTCGCGCTGATCGGCAACCGGTGCCACGTCAGCCGGTGCCATGTCCGAAGCGGACGAAAGTCGTGCGGCACGGTCGTAGGACTTCATGGCAATTTCGATGTCGGCGTTCTTGGCTTCGATGTTGTCCATCGACTGCGAGAAATCAGCGGCGCTGATCTCTCCCTTTTCAAAAGCGGCGGACTTGGCCTTGACCTCGTTCGCCAGTTCGGTGGCCTGCTGACGCAAGCCCTCTTTGGTACTCATGTGTTTTGAACTCCTCTACAGTTCAGTGGTTTTAGTGATCAGGAATGCGAGCGAACGTGCCCGCAGCGCCGTGGGGTCTGGGGTGTCAACGGCGGCGGCGGCTTTCGCGGCGGCGGCGGTATCTATCACAGATTCCATCGGCAATCCAGCATCGCTGGAAGTCTCTTCGGTTTCGTCTGGGTCGTAAATGCCAATTGCTTCCATCAGGTCGTCCACGGCGCAGCTTGCCGTGTACAACATGTCCAACGCTTGGGTGACCTCCGGGGGAAGCGTTGTGCGATCCACACCCACCAGTAACGCCTGGGCCTGATCCAGCACCGCATCAATCCCGGCAATGGTCTGCGCTGGATCAACCAGTTCGTCATCCACCAACGTAGGGGCATCACCCGCATACTTGTATGCCCCACACATCGCACCCAACATGACGGCGGAATCGTGGATGGCCTGCTGATGCGACATCATCACGTCTTTCTTCACCGTCTTGCTAGAGAGAACCACCGCATCGGGGTTGGCCGGCACCGCGACGAACCCAGCGTTCAGCAGTTCGCGTTGCGGCTTCGCATCCTTCTGCGTCTTATCCACACGGAACGCAACCGAGACTGTTTTGATGTGGCCTTCGTTGACCAGAGTGCGGACGTTCTGCCCATGCGACGTGGAAGCGAACGTGCCACGAACCTGCAACTGACCCGCATCGTTGATGAAAGGCTTGCCCGAGCCCACCGTAGAAACCACCGACATGTCGTGATCCGAATCTATGGTGATGTGATCCGGCAGCGGCATCTTCCACTCATCCAGATACAACCGCTCACCATCACGATCCAGAGTGTCCGTGGACAGGATGACATCAAACTCACCACTGGGATGGGTTGAATCCACCACCGGGGCCACCTGGGCCTCAACGTTCTTCGTCAAAACATCCATCACAGTTGCCTTTCAATGATCTGTTCGCACGCCTCACGAATCGAATCCCGATCAGTGGGGTGCTTATCCAGCAGCGCAGCGGCTGCTTCCTGAATTGACTTACCGCGCCCAATCAGACCGCCGATATCCCTGACATACTTTTTCGCAGGGAATGGCACCACATTCGTGGACGGCTCAATCTGGGCTGTGGTGGGCTTCGTAGAACCTAACGGCTGGATAGCAGAGTTTGCATACAACTGATCCGCGATGGGGCCCGCATCGCAAAGATCGAAAAACGGGCGTGCTTCCGAGGGCTTGGCGATACCTGCCTGAACTAGTGACGCCATTGCTTCGGCGCGGGCTTCAAAGTCGCCGCGTAACACTTCCGCCACCGCGAACTGTGCTTTGAGATCCCCACCGAAATCAGCGCCCACATACCAATCCAAAACAGATTCGATGAACCCGATACGTGGGGCCATTGAATCCCTGTAGACACTCCTCATCATTTCGGTCACATTGCTGTACGTGGAGTGATCGTGGATGTGAACCGCTGCCGGGGGAAGGTCATACACGGCGCACACTTCTTCGCGGTTAAGTTTCCTGCTTTCGATGTACTGCATCTCCTCTGCGGAGAGTTGCATCGAAGTAGCTTTCAAGTCGTCTTCAAGGACGATGATGCCGCCGGCATTACTTGAACCGCCAGCGACTGCACGGAACGCATCCTGTACCCGCTGGCGTCCATCAGGGCCGAGTTTCTTTTCGGTCTGCAACACCATTGAGGGACGGCCCATGTTGCGCCACCACGACGCTGTAGCACGCCGTGCAGAGTCTTCACTCATCAACGTGGACCGCAAAGGTTCCAGCCGGGACATGCCGCGCATCGTGCCGAACGGATCAAAGCTGCGGAACGGCACAATGTCGTCCTGGTGAAACTCCTGATTCGGCTGACCCAAAAACTGGTAGCTCACGGTGCCGTCATCAATACGCCGGATCTTCACCTGGGCCGGATGCATTGGGGCAAACCCAACAACCCGTCCGCCTTCACGGATCTTGATCAGATAGGTTTCGCCAAAAATTTCTATCGTCGCCGCCACCCACTGCCAAAAGGAATGCGAGTCCATGTACGGGCTGGGCTTCGCAATCAACTTCGCGTACGGGCTGGTGGTGTCCATCATCTTGCCGGTAGGCGACGACATGTCCCACACCTGCAACCCGAGACGCGCAATCAAATTGCTGATTTTGTTGACAACGGTGTTAACCCACGGCTGCCGGCGATACAACTCCGCATACGTGGCAAACGTCGTTTCCAAATCCAAGCCGGTACGCGGCGTGAAATACGAGTTGTAGAACTGCGGCGAAAGTTCCGCGAACGCCTGCGGCGCTAACACCCGCTGGGTGCCGTTCGAAAGGATCACGCCGACAACTCCTGAAGATAAGCAACCTGGGCGCGATCAACGAACACGCGGCCTGTGATCGGCTCTGGGGTTTCTCCGGGCTGTTTCGGAATGGTGGAGCATTGTTCAAACACCCACACTGTGGTGTCGTTATCGGTGAGGACGCCAGCGAAGCTTCCTTCGTTGCCTTTCAGCGTGACGGCGAAACGCTGCCGAAGTGCCTGCTTAATCAGTCTTTCCCGGCGCATGTCACCGCCTCTCAAAATTAGTTTGGTCACCAGCGTGTCCGAAATACTGCGCGATCTCCTGCAAGCCTGGGTGGTCGGCAGTATCACTGTTAAATGATCAGCACGTCCGATGTGGCGTAGACGCTGACAGAGTCGTGGATCTGTTCACCCCACGCCGCCTGGAAGCACGCCACCAACGGGCTGGCGTCTATCGGTGAGTTCTTCCGGTCAATGACCCACGAATCCCCGATCACTTTTGCTCGAGCAGATTCGGCAGCCGAATCCAACACGGGCGATGGGCGGTGCATGAACTTGTGTTCCGCAATCAGATCGAAGGCGTACCCGTAGCACTTGGTGAGATCAGAGCCGCCCAACTCCACCACTTCGATGCCCGCTTCTTTCAAAGCATCAATCAGACCGGATGCTGGGGCTCCCCGGGCCTGCAACACCACCGCATCAAAACGGTCTTTGCGTTCAGTCAGCCACGGAACAATCCATTCCGTGCCGCGCTCCGCAGCCACCACTTCCACATGCAGCAGCCCGTCATCACGGCGGGACGCCACAGCCACATAGCCTTTAGTGCGGGCGAAGTTCACATCCACCGATGCGTACACCGACGCGCCATCGGCGCGCTTCGACTCCGGGTCCGTGGTGGCAATCCAGTCGGCCACCGGAATGACTCCCGGCTCCAGGGCGTCAACCCACTGACACAGATGCTCAGTCTTGAACCCGGCCATGTTGTCAAACATTGCTTCGGCGCGGCCGGCCAACGAATCTTCTTCAAACAGATAACCCATCGCTGGGTTCGCCACCGGCCAAAACTCACGGTCCAAAGGATCGGCGTCATCGGGCACGGACCATTCAAACAAGCCGGTGCGGGTGTCATCAGTGGCGCGGGTGACGATGCGCTGCACGCAACCGTCACGCAACGAACGCAACACCACCGACGTGGCATCCCCGGCGTTCGACGCCGCCACCACAAGCGATCTGGGGCGTGCTGTAGTGGTAGGCACGATGGCATTCCACGCCAACCAGTTCTGGTGTTCGCGCAACTCATCCAACAAAGCGAGATCCACCGACAGTGATCGGCCACCCTTGCGAGTTGATACAGCCGCCCGCCACTCCCGGCCATCCGACAAACCCAACTTGAACTTGCCGTTCGTCTGCGAGAACCGTTCAAACTCAGCCATCAGCAGCGGATTCTTCTTCACTTCGTCCACCGCTTCAGACAATGTGGTCTCTGCGAACTCAAGGTTCTGCGCCGAGATCAGAACTTGCTTGGCACCGTCGATGTACAGCCGCCACAAACCCAAGCCCTTAAGCCAATGAGTCTTGCCCTGCTGACGTGCAATCAGCACCACGATGGTTTGGAATCGAAAACCTATGCCATCCGCCGACTTCTCAAGGGCGTGTACGTACAGCCACTTCTGCCACGGAAGAAGCTCCCAGCCGAGAACACCTTCGATGAAGTCGATTGCTTCGAAACCCCACGACGTTTCCGGCGTCAAATCCGTCAACGCCGGGGTGAAAATGCGGGGTTCCGTGCAGCCCTTACGCGGAGGTGCGGCGAGAACGGAGCTTGGCAAGTTCATCATCACCATCATCGGCCGGCGGCGCAGCGATCACAGCAGCCAAACCAAACAATTCGGCCTGCTGCTGCAACACCCGGCGGCAGAACTCCCCCGACTTGTGATCGCCTTCCAACGCCGAATCCCAGAAAGCGTCCAGCAAACTTTCCAGCCGCCGTTCTTGGAGTTCGACGCGGTCTTTTGGTTTGCTGTGGGGCGCAGAATTGCCGGAATTGGGTTTTAGCAGGTCAGGCATGGTGTAATCCGTTGACTTGAACCGGCCCTGACGTGCGGAAACGTCGGGGGGAGAGGACTGCTCCGGCGGTGAAGGTAGGCCGGTGAGGTTGCCGTGATTGGAACCCCCCCTGCCCTGTCCGCAGCCAGCAAAAATACTTGAGGGGGTCACCAGCTTTCGCTGAGTTCACCCAGGTTGATGGTGGGCTGATCATCGTCCTGCCTTTCAGTTGTCGGGACACGTCACCACGCCTCACTAGCGGTGCCGATGGGAATGTCAGGTAGATCAGCGCCACGGCGTTCGTTGCAAATCTTGTGTGATGGCCGGAAGTTGGCGGGGTCTTCCGCTAGGTCTGGTCGTTGCACACGGGGGATGGCGTGATCCAGGTTGAATGCGTCGGGGTGTGCTGATGGTAGGTAGTAGTCGATGGTGTTGCCGCATAGCCAGCAGGGCACACTGTTGGCTTTGCATTTGCTTCTGAATGCGGCGCGGAGTTCTTTGTAGCGGCGGGTGGATCGGCCGGCGTACTTACTGGTTGATGTCATGGCTGCTTAAGTGAGGCTTATGCGCGTCGATAACTTCAGTTGCCGAGGGTGACATCTTCGCGTGTATCAAGTACCGGTAGGTCAATGCGGATTGTCCAGCCGGTCAATTCGGTGTCCACTGTGACCTTTACGCCGAAGCGTGGGTGGGATAGCCAACGCACTACAGCGGCGATGAACATGCCGACGCCTGCGGGTGGTACGCGGGTTGTCCAGTCAGATGTGGTGTTGTCGGCGCTGAGTTGCCGTAGCTCGTCGGGGATGATGTCGGGTTGTTGAGGCAACTGTCTTGGGTTGAATGCGGTCACTGGTTCGGGCATTCGACTAGGGCGAAGTGGTGGCCGGTCATCACCCTGGTGGGGTTGGCGATGTTGAGTTGCAGTACCCGGGTGTCGCAGTGATGGCAATGCACATTGGCGACAGGGCGGGCTGTTTCGGTGGTTTGGGTGGGCTGGCTTGGTTCATTGGTGACGCGGTAGCCGTTGTTCTCCAACAGGTGGATGACGGCATCTCCGATGTCGGTTGCGGCCTGCTGCACTTGGCTGCGAAGCCCTTCAGGCAATAGTTGGCTGCTGAACCCGGGGAGTTGTCGCGGGGTGCCGTCTGGGTGCGGGAGGGCTTGCAGGTTGGCGGCGATCAGTTGGGCTGGTGAACTCATCGCGGTTACTCCGAAGGGGTGACGGGTGAGTCGGGGACGATGTCGTCCAGGGCTTGGGCGGCGGCGGTGAGTGCGGACAGGTCAACCACTTCGGCCGGCACGTTCGCGGCATCAAGTTGGGCCTGAACTTCGGCCAGCTTGGCGACGATCTCTTCGCGGACAGCCCCAAGCTTGGTTACGACGGCGTCGATTGCTTCTTGGGTGGACATGGTGAGCCTTTCAATTCGGTGGGTGATGTAGGCCAAAATCCAGAGCGTGAACCCGCAGACGAACAGGATGGCGGATTGGAGAAAGATCATGGTGTCTCCCGCTTGATGGCAAGCAGTTCCCGGTCCACAGCGGTTGACCACAGTTTATGGTTTGGTGTGCAGTAGCCGTCGTAGGTGCGGCAGCGGCAGTCGGGGTGGTGTTTGCCTTTACGGGCGTAGGCCAGTGCCAGCACCACACGGTCTTCCGGTTTGGACAGTTCAGTGGCGGTCATGGGGATTTGCCTTAGAAGCAGAAAACCCCGGTACCAAGGCAACGGGGTTTGGGCACACTTATGGCGCGTTACAAATGTACCACGCAAATTACAGGGTTGTCATTCACCCTGTCACGGAATGTGTCTGACGCGGCTTTCGGGGACGCAGATCGTTGATTGTGGGTCTAGGCGTGGCCCGATGTTGCCCCAGTCGTGGGTGCCGTCGATGGCGGCGATAGCCATGACCCAGCCGTTGGATTGCCGGATCACTTCCCCGGGCACGTCTTCGACGCCCTTGAAATCGATCAGAACATTGTCGCCGGGTTGGAACTTCACTCCAGCACGCCAGCAGGTAGGTCAATGCCCAACAGCTTGGCGAAGAACAGGGTTTGGTCAGGGGACCAACTTGCTTTGCAGGCTTGGCATTGGAAGCCGGCGTTCGGTGTCCACTTCAAAGCTTCTTGCCTGACTAGGTCGCCGCCGGAGTCTTGCCGGTAGACGATAGCTTTCCCGCAACTTGGGCATGGTGCGGTGATGTGCACTTGAGCTTTGGGGTCAATCAGGTTGATGATGGTTTCGCACCATGCATCAACTGTGGACGCTATGGCGGTGACTTTTTCGGTGTCCTGGGGACGCCACGACGTGGCCGAGAGTGCGCCTAGCCTTTGCGGTACGCCGCGTTCTTTCGGATACCAGGCTTGGGTTTCGGAATCCATGTCGCCTAACAACTGGACGGCATCAATCCACAGGGGTGGCAGGCTTTTAGCCGGCGTCCTGCTGTCGCCTTGGGTTCCCGCGAGGTCCGCTTGGAGTTGCCGATAGAGGCTTAAGGCCCAGCACGTTTTGTCGTGGTAGACAGCCATTCTCGGTTTGGTTAAACGGTCGACAGCGTGGGTGAGTTTAGTTCGTGCTGCCACGATGTTGCCGTCAGTCATCGGTTCTCATTTCGCTAAATATGTATGCCTTGGCTACTTCTAGCAGGCCCAAGATTTCAACCGTGTTGTATCGGGCTGGGGTCCGGATCTTGACTGCCATTCGTCCGTTCTCATCGATTAATCGGGTCAATGTCACTTCCATCGTGACCAGTGGTTCATTCATCCCAAACCCACTCGTAAGGCCCGAACACGATGTCTCGCCATGCTTTCCATCGAATTAAACCGCCCGGGGCGCACAATTCGGTGCAGATGGCTTGCTGGGTAGCGTAGGTGTGGGCCTGGACAAGCGTCGGGTATCTGTCGGCCCATTCTTGACCGTCGTACACCCGCCACTCGCCAAAGCGGAACTTAACCGACCACCTAGCCATGATCGCCGCCCGACATCATGTTTAGCAGTTCGCCCTTACCGGCCATGTCTGCGTGGCGGCGGGCGATCTGGCGCATCCGGCAGCCGGTGGCGGCGCATGGGTTTGCGAGGTCTAGTGCTTCAATTACCGCGTCGGCATCCGCGAGCCACGCGGCCCGAACCTCGTCGGGCTGCTCATCGAACGGTGGCACCGGGTGGAGTATCTGCCCGTACAACGCCTTGGCGATGCGGGTGCGCATTTCCGGCACGGTCTTCGGGTCGCTCATCGCCACCACCAGGCGTGGATCACCATGCCGGCCACAACGGCCACCACTGACGCCGCAATCACTTGATTCACTTGGCTTGTCTCCTGTCGATCAATCTTCCGAAATGCACGACACGGCCCGGGAGTGGTTCTGCCGGCTGGATGGTGTTCGTACACAGGTGCTTGATGCGGGCGGCGCAGATGTCGCAAGTCCACCCGAGTGCCGTCTGGACGCGGTCATCGGCTTCGTCAGCGATCCACTTCATGCGATGCGCCGCATTTTGCGTCTGTCGCGCTCCGAAACCCCGCCCCACACACCGAACCGCTCCCCGAACTTCAGGCTGTGTGTGAGGCATTCAGGGGCCACAGTGCAGCCTTTGCAGATGCGGATGGCTGCCCGCGAGGATTTGCCCTTCTCAGGGAAGAACGTTTCCGGGTCTGTTTGGGCGCACACAGCTTCGCCCATCCAGGCCGGAACGTGGATATCAATGATCACGCGGGGGTGTCTTTCTTTAATGCGGCTTTGATCGCGGAGCGGTGGCGGCGGGCGATGGCTCCGTAGTCGACGTGGTTGCAGCGCCCAAGCTCGTTCAGCCTTATGCCGTCATCGCCGCAAAACTCGCAGTGCGCGGTCATGTACTCGTCAGGTGCGGCATCGGGTTCGTCCTGCTGACCTTCAACTTCGGCCGGCAGTTCTTCGATCTCATCCCCGAAACGGTCACGCATTTTGTCTGCCCCCCCTGCGCGCGATGCTTACGTAAGTTTCAAGATCAACGTAAGTAGTTCTCTGTAAGTCGCGTGCGTACGTGCGTGCATTGCTAAATCGAAAAGTGGTAAGCAGTGCTTGGGCATATGCTTGGGCATTGCTTGGAGCATCAGACATCTTTGAACTGCCTTCCGTTGCGGTTCGCCCACCGTGCAGCCGCCGCCTTCTTCGCCTTATCGCTTCGCCTTGTGGCTTCCTCGTTCGCCAGTTGAAACTCAGACCAGCCGTTGATGTCCCACCCGCCCGGTGCGGGACGCCACAGATCGTGCGCCACCAGTTGGGCGGCATCGGATGAGGTGGCACCGAACACCCGCAGCGCGGCCTTGGGCACGAATCCACCTAGGTTGTGGCGTCCCGAGTAGCACATGGCTTGGAGGTGGGCGACGATGGCGCGGTGCTGCCGGTCTTCCTGTAAGTACAGAAGTTTTGGATTGTCAAATATTGTGGTGTCCAGCCGAATCCACATCAGCCCCATCTATGCGCTCTCCCCTGTTGGTATGACGTATCCCAGGTCGTCCAGCCACACCCATTGGGTGCGTCGGTAGTTCACGATCACGTCGGCCGGCTGGAACCGGGATCGCACGGACCATCCGTTGTCGAATGCGTGCAAAGGTCGTTCGGTGACCACTCCGTGGCAGCCGGTGGTTCCCGAGCCGCACAAATGCAGGGCATTGGATAAGTCGTGTGCCCCGCCTTGGCTGCGGTTCTTGCGGTGATGCCAATTCGTGGCCGGTGCGACACCGCACAACTCGCACACACCTTGGGATCGGATACGCAGCAAGTCGCGCTGCTTCTTCGAAATGTGGGTCATGCGGGCTTCGCTATCGGTGTCAGCGCCGAGTTTCCGATGGCTTCAAGGCCAGCTTTACGCATTTTTGGGTGCAAATGTGCGGCGTCATCGACGGGAAACCAGGACACCTAGCCCTCCTCAGATAGAAGTTTGGTGACCATTGCAAGTACTTCCGGGTTGAGCTGACGCCGCAACGTAGCGGCAATTAACTCGGCACGGTCAGCCCGGATGGTGAATGTCTTCGGGCGGAACCCGGCCTTGACGGCGGCGGCGTGGGCGCTTACTTCCCCGTCGAGCACCTGGGCGTGAAGGTCGGGGCGGTGCTTGCGCAGCCGGCGCAAAGCAGCGGATTCCCTATTCCCACTTGGCCTTTCATCAAAACAACCGTGTACATTGTACACGGTTGTTTTAGGGTCCGCTGCTATGCAAGAGGCGTCACGCATACAGTCCGGGTCACAGTTTTCGATACCTGGGCAGCCAGATACGAAACACTCATCAGCCCACTCGCTAACGCCACCTTTTGCTGCGTTCCGGTTCCCGGTGGGCGCACCTTCTGGCTGCTGCATTGCCGCGTCGAGCGCATCAATAAACGTTTGGTCAGCCCCGGCCGCGTAGCCCTTAATGTTCTTCACCGTGGTGTTCAGTCCGCGCGGTATCCCGCCAGTGACCCACTCCGCGAAGCTTTGCGGCTCACATGCCTTCCCAATGGGCGGCTCGTAGTGCTTCCACGCCTCGGCCTCAAGCACTTTCAGCAGTGCAGCCCTAGCCTTCGCAAGGTCGGGAACCTTCATGTTGAACGCCAGGATGGCGTCCTGTACTAGAGTCCAGTTGTCGTCAGCCATGGTTGCCACGCAGGAACTTCGTCTGCTCACGCGCGTAGGTAGTGGCCTTCTCCAACTGCGTGATAGTGATGTTCTTGTTCGACTTCCACACGTCGAAAATCTGGCCCAACTCCGTATTGCAATCCCGCACAGAATCACGGAACGCGGAGAACTCTCCCGCCTTGACCCGCTGGCCAGCCCACGCATTCACCGCCGCAGTTTTGCTATTGATACGCGACTGTAGTTTGGCGAGCGGGTCGGAGGTAGGGGCTGGCGGGGGTGAGGGCGAGGTGAGGTTGAGCATGCCTCGCTCGCGGAGCTTGGACAGAAGCGAGAGCGTCTGCGTCGGTTGGCCGCCCATCTCCCTAGCGAGCGCGGCTAGTTCGGCGTCATGGAACTCGCCAGCCGCTGTGGTTCCAGAGAACGCGGCCTCGGCGCTTACGAACCTGTCTCGGGGGTCTCCCCTTTCCCCGCAAAGCCATTCACGGCTGAACAGCGCATCATCATCAATTCCATACTCGTCCTCATCCAGCTTGGCTATCTCGGCCAACGCCTGTTGGTCCTCAATGTCAGCGGCGTAGGTCCGCATGTATTCGTCGTCGGGAATGTAGACCCAAGCGGTTTGGTCAGTGGCTTTCGACAGTGTTCGGACAACACGAATAACCCTGCCCACCGCTTGAATGAAGAAAAGTCGGGTGCGCGTCACGGTGGCGTAGACGAGCACCTGGAGCCGCGGCACGTCAACCCCTTCACTGATCTTGTAGACAGTCAGTACCCACTTGGCGTTACCGTCCGTGAACTGCTTATGCAGGTCGTAGCTGGGATCATGGCCAGAGCGTTTGCCGTTCGGCTGCTTGCGGCCATTGCCCGGCTTATGCGAGTCGGTGGCGTATTCCTGCGTGTAAACGTGAATCGGGCCACCAGATATCCGGTGCAGTAGATCAGCGCCGGCAACTGCGGCATTAGTGCTACTGAAGATGATGAGCCCACCCGCCGCCACGTTTTCCTCGCGGATCAGATCAAGCTGAGCGTTGGACTGCTCCAACACCAACGGCAACCAGTTGCCCTGGGGATTAAGGACGTGACGACGAGCCTTACGTGCAACATCCTTCTTGCTCTTGGCGCTAATCTTGACGGTTACCTCGTCGGCGTCATCCTCCATCCACGTCACGTCGGCGTCGTACCGCTCAAATACGGCAGAGTTGACCGGAGGTGGCTTCATCGTCAATGCGCGGCCGTAGTTGTAGTCAGCCACGCACGAATCCGGCAGCATTGAAATCTCTTTCGTCCATGGACCCTCGGTGTGAACGAACGGCACTGGCTCTTCATCCGTGCGGAATGGCGTGGCCGACAAGCACAAGACCGACTTGATATAGGGCCTTGCTGCGATGAACGGAACCGACCACGCCTGCTCGTCGGCCAAGTGGTGAACCTCGTCAAGAATAAGCAAGCTATTTGGGTTTGCGCGGTAGAGCTGCGTGATGATGTGAGGATTGGCCGCCGCGAACGCGAACGTCATAACAACCGCACCTACAGGCTTCTCACAGTCCGCGCAGATGGTCGCCCAACCATCGCCGTTGACCACGGCAGACGGGCAGATACCTACGGCATGAAGAGACTTACGCCATGATCCGGTTGAGTCTGCCTGCGGGACTAGGATGATCCCGAACTTCCCCTCCGCCTTCAATATTGCCGCCGCACAGAACGTCTTCCCCATGCCCGGGAATGCCGCGATTAGAAACCGCGATGCGTTAACGAACTGGTATTTCTCCAGAACCTCACGTTGCCAGCCCAAAAGCTCAATGCCCACCTTGTTGCCTTTCTTCAAATTGCATGGAGGGCAGAGTGCCTGCCCGTTGATTACGTCGGTAATGCCGTTTTTTGAGTACGGATTGACGTGGTCGCCGTGCCATCCCGGCTCCAACTGGATCCCGCACTCCTCACACTTGCCATCTGCGGCCAGATACATCGCGGCCCGTTCGCTCTTGTTGAATCGGCGGCGGTTCACTGATCCCCCTGTGTTTTGCATTCGCAGCGAATGGAATGGTCGTCAACGCCGTAGCATTTGCCGGTATCGCCGTCATGCTTCAGCACGAAGTGTCCGCACCGGCAGACGTTGAACGTTCCGCAACTGATTAGGTTCTGCCATTCTTTGTCGGTCATCGAACCTTCTCCAACTCAATTTCCGATTTGACCAAAGACCCCACCGACCTGCCGACATCCACTGACCCTTCGACAGCCCGGATCTGTGCCCGCTTATCCCGCACCGAACAATCAGCCGCTTCAGCCGCCAAACGCTCCACATGGGTTTGTTCCGTGGCAACGTATTTGCGGATATCCATAGACCCTTCAGCGGTCAGGAACGCCCGGGCGTACGCCATCACGTAGGTTTCGCGTTTCTCCACTGCTTCGCGGTCAAGCTGACCCAAGGCTTGAGTCAACGAATCCATTTCGCGGGATAGCTGCGCCAGCCTTGCGGCGACACCCGACAACGTGACTTCGTATTCAGGCATCAGTTGTCACCCCGGCGTGCCTGCACTTCATCGCGGGACGCCACACCTTTGCGGGTATCAGCGGCCAACACCGCCACAATGGCTCTTCCCCAGGCTGAGGTTTCCGCGTTCTGGATCTCCGAGTCCCGCGTATACG
>JBBAWM010000008.1:0-24844 GCA_040397175.1 Candidatus Limnocylindrus sp.
GTCGGCGCGAAGCCGGCCCCGGTCTGTTCGACGGCGTCGTGGTACCCGTCGGTCAGCAGATCGCGGAACTGCCGCATATCCGGAGTGCTGTTGTAGTCGCCGCCGACGATCCTTCAGGAGGAATTGTTAGCCTGAAGGTTAGTTACTAGCCGGGGAGTGAACTGATCGTGGTAACCGAAAACAAGTCGATCGGGTTTCCCGATGATGAGCCGAATGTCGTTATCGAGGAATCGTCCTTCGTGGGGGAAGCGCCGACAGTGGCCGGTGGACGCGCGCCTTGGTACCGGAAGCGCTGGCCTCTGCTCGCCATCGCGTTGGCTGTCGCCGCAGCAATAGCAGCACTGCTGTTCAGCAACGGGCGCACTGATCAGGCGACTTCGGGGAATGCGTCGGTGGCGCAGTCGGCACCCGGGGCGACGATGCCCGACGGTAAATACAAAACCATCGGCGACTACATCGCAGAAAGCGGTATCACTTCGATACCGGTCCCCCGGGCCACTGACGGAGGTCCGGGTATCCCAGGGGCGCCAGTGTTTGCCCTGGGCCTGTGGCCCGGCCCGACCGTAAGTTGCCGTTCTCAGTATTGTGCCGATGAACTTCGGGGTCTTAATTCCACTGCCGGCGGCCCAAGCCTCACAACCAAAATTGTTGCGGAGCGCCCGTACGGAGCGGTTCAATGGGAGAGCTCAGTAGACCCAGATGACCCGCCCACCATGGTGGTAACCCTCAATAAGCTGACCGGCGACGTCGACCCATCGAAAATTTTGGAGTACGCGCCAGGTGAGTTGAAGAATCTCCCCAATTACCAACCCCTCGCCGAAGACGACTCAAGCGACCTCAGTGGCTACGAAGCGGTCCAGCTTGCTGGGCGTTACACGCTCGACGGCAAATTGCGTTCCATCGCCGAAAAGACCGTCATCATTCCCGATTCAGACGCGACATATGTTCTTCGGATTCTCGTCGAATCGCTTGAAGGCGACGCGGACACCCTCAAGCGAGTGACGGCGACGGTTGACCAGTTGACCGTTATCGAACCGTAGCGGTCCGTCGGCAGAGTTCCAGTATCGGCGGCAACAGGTCAGCGATCTGTGAACCGACGGTTGCGAACACCATAGGGTTCTGGCCGATCGGGTCGGGAATGTCGTCGTTCTCTGCGGCTGAGAGGCGTGGCCGCAGAGCGGCAAGATCCCTGACGGTCTTCGCCCCGTCCATCGACGCCAGTTTGGCTGCTTCTGTCAAGGTGAATGTTCGACTTAATTGACGTGGGGCAGCCTCCAGCGCCACGTCGCGGTGTGCGCTGGTCATCGCGATGATGAGGTCGGCGGCGGTGGCGATTTTTGTCGTGAGTTGCCTTGCGGCGAAATCGGAAACGTTCCCACCCAGATTTTCCAGGACGATCGCCGCGTCCCGATGAATCGGGTGCCCGATCACCGCACGGGTCCCCGCACTGGACGCCCCGAAGTCGGCGATCCCATGTTGGGCTGCGTAGGCGACGGCGAGTCGCTCCCCGGTGGGGGAGCGACAGATGTTTCCGGTACAGATGAACAAAATGTGCAGAATGACTCCTTTGCAAGCGGGCGAGCTAGCTGTGATGTCCGGTAGCGGACGAAATCTACGGGTTCCGCCAATACTTCTCAACGAGTTCGACAGTGGATTCGATATTGGTGCGGCTTGAGGCGCCGAACACGATTGACTCGACGTTGGGCAGCGAAGTGACCCACGCAATCGCCTCGTCCGGATGGATTGCACCCGAAGCGAAAACCGACATCGCGACGGCGCGGAACTTCCGATTGTTCAGGGCGTCGATGTAGCTGTCTATGCCACCGGACATCCGAAATCCGATCTTGTTAATGTTGGAGCACACGATCGGATTGTCGATGCCGACTGAGTCCAAGGCATCGAGCAGGCGTGGCATGTTCATGGTGATGAAGGCCGGCTCGGCTCGGTAATGATGTGCCACGTGGTCGGCGAAGATTCGGAACGCTTCGGTGAACCCCATACCGAGCAGGAAGTCGACGACGACGTTCTGCAGGAAAATCACCGGCGTCTTCAGCCCACTGAACATCTTCATTTCTGCATCGATCAAGAGTGTGATGACGCCTTCGATGTCCTTTCTGGCGAATGATTTGCCGCCGCGCATCGCTGCGTCGAGGAAACCACCATCGGGCAGGAACTGCTTGATCGCCCCGAACACGCCCGCCTCGCCCATCGCATTTGCGTACTTGTGCGCGTAGGGCATGCACGGGTAAAAGATCTGTCGTTCGTAGCGCTCAGCTTCGGAACGGACGCGGTCAGTGACCTCGGCGATGCGGTCGTGGGTCGTGCACATGAAGGTCGTAACACCCGTGTCGTAGGCCGCATCAAGCACCGACATGATCGCGTCTGTGGACTGGAAGCGCATCGCTTGGGCGCGCGCCTTCTCCTCCGACATGTGGTTGACGCCGAAGAACTGGTTGTCACCGAACAGAAGTCGGTCCATTCATCAGCCCTTCGATCCGCTGTGGGTGCGGCGCGCCTGCCGTCGATTCCGGAGCCAGGCCCACACCCCGGTTGGCCTCTCCGGCTGTCTCTCGACAGACGCGGGGCTTGGGCTCACGGCTTGAACGCTGCCGTCTCCGCTGGTGAGTATGGCGTGAAGTACTTCGTCGGTGACACTGGCATCATCGAAGTCCGCCGGGCCAGAGGTGGCTCGGTCGGCGATTCGCGTCAGCCAGGTATCGAGTTGTGACGAGTACTCCTCCCCGCGCACGTAGAAGTCGACCTCGCCGGTCAGTTCGGTGGTGTACCGGACTGTCCAGCCTTTGCCGTATCCCGCGAGGGCGGGTTCCGCTTCGCGCAGGTACACCTGAATTTCCTGGCGGTCTGCAACGATCTTGCCGTTGGTGCCCCAGATGGAGACACGCGTGGTCATCTTGCGCAGTGACTCATCGGACCAACTGACGGAGAGTTGGCCGCTGACGCCGCTCGGCCACTTGAGTGTTGTGAACACCTCGTCCTCGGTTTCCGTGGAGAACACCTTGCTGAGCACCGTCCCGGAGACCGACTCGGGGCGGCCGAAGTACCAGGTAAGTAGGTCCACCGGGTGCGCGGCATAGTCGTAAAGCGCCCCGCCGCCCTCGTCCTTTTTGCTACGCCAGGTGCTGCCCTGGGGCTTGAGGACGACTGGACCGTAGGCCTCGGCGAGAACGTGGGTGACCCGGCCCAGTGCGCCACGGTCAAGGATCCGCTTGACTTCGCCGAACGTCGCTACGTGCCGGTTGTGATAGCCCACCTGGGTGACCAAGCCCTTTTCGCGAGCGAGTGCGGCAAGCGCCACCGAGTCGGCTGGATCCAGGCAGAACGGCTTTTCGCAGAACACATGGATGCCGCGCTGCAGGCAGTCGCGCACCATGGGCGCGTGGAAGCGGGACGGCGTTGAGATTACGGCGGCCTCGACATCGGCCGAGTCAATCATCTTCTTCATGTCGGCGTAGGTGGCGACGCCGGTGTACTTGCCCAAGATGTCCAGAATGTAACTGCTGGAGTCGCACACCCCGACGACCTTGACGTCGGGGTGCGCATTGATGATCGAGAAGTGCGACAGCCCCATCTTCCCGAGGCCGATGATTCCGACATTGACCACTATGAGTCCCTCAATTCGTACCGTCGTCAAGCAGTTGGGAACGGAATGAACGCCGGCTCTTTCGGAGCAGATCCTCGTACTGCCCGGCAACATGATCCCAGGTGAATTCGCTCTCAAACCTGGCCCGTGCGTTTCGGCCCAACTCTGTTGCCAACTCTTGATCGTCGAGAAGTCGGTCGATGCACTTCTCGGCGTCTGTAGGTGTGCTGAAGTAGAGGCCGGCATCGCCTGCGACCCAGTTGTTGTACTTGTTGTCGTGGGCAATCACCGGGTTTCCGGCAGCCAGCGCCTCTACAAGCGACGGGTTGGTGCCACCTACGGTGTGTCCGTGGAGGTACCCGAGGGAGTGGTAGCGCAGCGCTTGGACGGTCGCGGGGTCAAAGATCGCGCCGAGGAATACAACCTCGTCGCTTGCTGCGTCCAACACCTCACGATGGTAGGTGTCGACGTCACCCTCGTAGGACCCGAGGACCGCAAGCTGAATCCCTCGCTCTTTCGCTGAGAAACCTTGAACCAACTCAAGGATCGAGTTTTCTGGAATTGCGCGGGCGATCAGTGTCAGGTACTGCTTTGGCGTCAGACCGAGAGCCTCGACTGGAGTTGTCGGCGCGCTTGCCACGCGATGAGCACCGTAGGTGATTGTCGTTATCTTTCGGGCCGGGGCGCGGGTTCTCAGGTAGGTGTTGAGTTCTGGATGGTCGGCGATCAACTCGTTGCCGAACAGCGCCGCGAAACGCTCGTTCGCGTACAGGATCGCTTGTCGAAAGAATCCCCAGCGCTTTCGTGACCATTCAATTCCGTCCATATTGATGACATTTGGGACGCGATAAAGTCGCTGGACGACATTGAAAATCCCAGTGTTATAGCCCAAGGTCAGGCATACATCGCGGCTCTTGACTGCGTGCCGGATCGATAGCCAGTCAAACTTTGCGGTACCGAGCCAACTGACGTCCGGCACCGAAATACTGACCCTATCTATGCCCTGCCACACATCTTCATAGGTTGGACCTTCGTGGTCGGTCTGACAGTAGACAATTACCCGCCACCCGTGATCAACCAGGTAGCGCGCGATGTTCTCGGCCGCCGTTTCGAAGCCTCCGTAGTTGGCCGGGACGCCGTGTGTTCCCAGTATCCTTACGGTCGGCCGGTCATCGGGCAGGTTGGGCATGAATCCTCGTCGCTGATGCTGGCGGTGTTGCTCTAGCGTATTGCCTGCCAGGTTAGATCTTCCGAAGGTGCCGCAACTCGTGTGCGACGCTCTCGGTGAATGTGTCCTGGGAAAACCTTTTCCGGAACTCCGATTGTCCGCCTATGGCAGATACCTCCAGTTCCAACGGGTGTTTGAGCCGTTCCAGCGGCAATATCAACGACCGCATGTCAGGACTCAAGCCGGACCGAACGTGCTCGGTCCCAAAAACCGGGAGGCTGAAGGACAAAGCCTCCACCGCCTTCACCTTGATACCTCCGCCGTGATGGATGGGAACCACCACTGCGTCGATCTGCCCATAGAAGCCCTCAACAGACTCAACAGGCCCCAACACCGAAATTGGAAACCCCCAGGAGGCCACCTTTTCTGAGCCGTACCCAGCAACGAGTAGTTCGATCTGGTTCTCCTGGAGGTGACGGGCGTACTCCGTGAGGAATTGGCGCAGTGAGATTTGGTTGGGGGGGTAGTCGAGGTTACCGATGAAACCGATCGTGCGGATCGGACCTGCCTTACGGGCACTGGCTCGGGCAGGGACCGGGTTGGGTACCCAGGCGGCGTGACCATGAGTTGCTTCGAGCATGTGTTCAAAGTCGGCATATCCGGCAAAGACATTGGATTGTGCTCGACCCGCCAACCGTGCCTCACGACGAGCCCAGAGACGCGACTGTGCGCGACCCCCGAATCGTGAAAACCACTCCGCGTCACCCAAGTTACGGGCGTTTACACTCCAGAGGTCCATCCAGTCCAGAATCAGACGGTCTTGCGGAACCCGCCGCAGTGCATCTTCGAAGACCGCCGGCACCGTGGCGATGACGATATCGGCATGGACTGATTCGCTTGGCATGCTTCGCGTGAATGGCATGGGTAGCAGAGCGCGCTTAACCGCGGACAGCCTCGCCCCTTTTGAGACGCCGCCGCCTATGGTCCGCAATCCGATGACTTCGCATTCGAAACCCAATGAGTCCAGTGCCCGCTGCCATGCGCGGATGCGCTGGCCGCCGCCGTCTGATCGGATTTTCGCGCCCTCGTACCAGTACACAATCGATGCTCTAGCCATGAGGGAGGGCCGCCAGTTCACGCCGGATAATTGACACGGTTCTTTGCCACGAATGCCTGTCGATGAGTTCCGCTGCCGGTGGGCTAAACATAGTTGGCCTGGCCGCAAGAGCGATCATCGCTTCTCCAATGGCCTCTGCCGACGTGGGGTCCACGTATGTAGCGTCATCTCCTAGCGTTTCGTGGAACACGGGCCTATCACTCACCAGAACCGGCGCACCGAGGAGTCTGGCCTCGACTGGCGGAAGTCCAAAGCCCTCGTCCAAGGAAAGACTTACGTAGAACGAGCAGTTCCTGATCAACCAGCGCAACTGTGCCATCGAGACAAAGCCCTCGAAGACGATGTGCCCTTTTTTCTCTTCGCCGTCGACCCATCCGGGAAACGCGCTTAACTCGCCGTCTTGAGCGCCGGCGATCACAAGCGGAAATTCGCGCGAAAGTAGTTGCGAGCTCCTCGCGCCTTCGAGAATTCCGCCAAGGTTCTTCCGGACATTGAGCCGACCCACAGTCAGTATGAATGAACCCGGCCGCAACCCGGGAACGGGCTCGTCGTCAACCGCCAGCACGTCGTCGCTGATTCCCAGGCCGACGGGCACTACACGCGATGCCTTTGTGAATTTCGAGATCCGACTACCTTCGATCTGAGTGGTACTGAACACCAGGTCTGCTCTGCGCGCCAGTCGAATCATCCACCTGTAGTAGATGAGTTCCGATTTGGTGAACCACTCGGGGTTCGTGGCAAAGATCATGTCTTGAATCAATACAGTCCGGTTAGTGCCGAAAATGGGGGAGAAGTTATGAGTGAGCATTGCATCGGCGCGAGCCCGTTTAGCTTGCCAGGGAACAGAGATTGCCGCCGCCAGAGCCTGAGGCCACAGACGCGTGAAAACCAACCGAACGTTGGCCGGCAAGTCCGTGATCTCCCCGGCGTGCTTGCGGCGGACGACGATAATCAACTCATCCTCGGGATAGAGAGCACTCCAGGTTTCAGTCAACCCGTGCACTACGTGCTGGATGGACTGAGTGCCGCGAAACCACCAATAGGCGTCCAGCACAATCCGCATGTGAATCGGCCCCCTAATGGCGCTCGGAGTCGACCACGTCTCGAACAGTCTGCAACAGGTCGATGGAGGGTTGCCATCCCAGCGCCTCGCGGATCGCCGTGTTGTTGCCGCGAACCTCATCAGGGTCGCCGGGGCGGAGTTTCGCTTGGTCGACTTCGATTTCCGGACGGCGACCATCAGTCAAATTGTCAGCGACAATATCAAGCAACTCTTGACCTGAAACCGACTTACCGGAGGAAACGTTGAGCACGGGGGCCGTCACTTGCGGCACTTCCAACGCCAGTCTGTAGGCGCGGACAACATCCCTGACGTCCGTGTAGTCGCGGCGAGTAGCTAGATTCCCCACACGCACTGCCTCTCCGGTCTGCATCCAGTGGGTAACCCCGCGCACCAAGTCAGGGAGTAGGAAGCCCGGACCCTGGCCCGGTCCAATGTGGTTGAAGGGCCGCATGACAAGGATATCTAGGCCGCGCTGTCGGTAATATGCGCTCTGCGCTTCCGTGAGGATTTTGCTGACGATATAGGGCGACGAGGGGTTTATCGGAGAGCTTTCGTCGAGCGACTGGTTGCCCGATGTGTGGTAGACCCCGCCCGTGCTCACCACTATGACGCGCACCTTTTCGTTCATCGAAAGAAGCGCCTCCCCTAGGCGGGTCATTGGTGCGCTGTTTGACTCGATATATCGTTGCGGCTCGTTGAATGACGGCCCTACCGCTGACAAAGCAGCTAAATGCACGACTGCGTCACAATCGACCGAAGGCCAATGGTCCCGTAGATCCACGGCCACATAGTCACTCAGCAGGCCGACGTCTTCTCCGACGGGACCTAAGCCCATTCCGATCACACAGTGGCCGTGGCCCGTAAGTTCCCTCACCAGGTGCGGGCCTACGAAACCGGCGACGCCTGTGACCGCTACTTTCATGCGGTTAGGAGGCTAGTCTTAGGCGACACACAGGCGCGAGTGAGCATTTTCACGCTTGTCGTACCAACTCCAGATCGTGCTGAACCATGCGGTGAACCAAGCCGCGAAAATCGACCTCTCGCGTCCAACCAAGAACCCTCTCCGCTTTGGATGGATCACCCAAGAGAATATCTACCTCCGCAGGTCGCAGGTACCGGGGATCCTGCCGAACATAAGGGCGCCAGTCGGCTATGCCGACCTCTGCGAAGGCAAGTTCGAGGAATTCTTCAATGGAGTGTGTTTCGCCCGTTGCCAGCACGAAATCGTCTGGCTCATGATGCTGGAGCATCTGCCACATCCCTCGCACATAGTCGCCGGCGTAACCCCAGTCGCGCTTTGGCCAAAGATCGCCCAGGCTCACGTAATCCTGTTGGCCTGAGTGAATCTTAGCCACTGCATTCGTGATCTTCCGGGTCACAAATTCCAAGCCGCGGCGCTCACCTTCGTGGTTGAAGAGAATCCCGGTAGAGATGAACATTCCGTAGCTCTCACGGTAGTTTCGCGCAATCCAATGCGCATAGAGTTTTGCCACACCGTAGGGGCTGCGCGGATGGAAAAGTGACTCCTCGTTGTATCCGGTCCCCGGGCGGTTGTAATCAAGTCCACCGAACATTTCTGAGGTCGAGGCCTGATAGAACCGGGTCTTTTTATCGAAACCGGTGATCCTCATTGCCTCCAAGAGGTTGAGTACGCCCTTGGCCGTGATATCGGTCGTCAATTGAGGGTTGCGAAAGGAGTAACCCACATGGCTGATCGCCCCGAGGTTGTAGATTTCCGTGGGTTCGGAAGTTCCCACGGCCTGGATCAACGATGTCTGATCAGTCAGGTCAGCCTCAATGAGGTTGATGAAGGGAAACTCGGCCTCTAGTGCTTCACGCCGGGCGTTGCTTTGCCCGCGAAGCAGGCCAAAGACTTCGTATCCCTTCTGGTGCAGCAACTCTGTCAGGTGGCCCCCGTCTTGCCCCGTAATGCCGGTGATGAGAGCGCGATTGTCGTTAGCCACTCGG
Source organism: Candidatus Limnocylindrus sp. (assembly GCA_040397175.1). GTDB lineage: Bacteria > Chloroflexota > Limnocylindria > Limnocylindrales > Limnocylindraceae > Limnocylindrus. Next base: position 8,918 of record JBBAWM010000008.1, read on the forward strand.
TGCCTGCTCCTGTTTCGACGCGTACCTGTCTGGCACCGCAGAGTTCGTCGGATGGGAGGCCGTGAGTGTGGCACGGAAGTCGGACGGTCCGCAATCACCGGTCAAAGGTTCATCCGCATTTCCGACTGGCCCCGCAACGCCCTACCCTGTAGTTCATGGTTGATCTCAGTCTTTACGACACTGACAAATCCGAACTCTACCTTTCGCGTTACACACGTGAGTTCGGCCACTTGTTTAACAATAGCGTCGCACTACTTGAACTGGGTGTTCGACGGGGCGGGTCCTTGCATCTCTGGCGGGATCTATTCCCGCTTGGACAAATTGCGGGGCTGGATCTGAACCCCGTTGATATCGAAGACACTTCGGGTCGTATTCACGTCTACCAAGGATTTCAACAAGACACGGTCGTGCTAGACCGCCTCGCTGTAGAAGTCGCACCCAACGGTTTCGATATTGTCATTGACGATGCGTCACATCTAGGCGAGTACACACGCGAATCCTTCTGGCACTTGTTTCGGCATCACTTAAAGCCGGGGGGAATCTACGTCCTGGACGACTGGGGTTGTGCCTACCGCAGCGACTGGGCAGACGGTCACAGGTACTCCGGCCCGCGGGAGGCGATAGGCGATTTTCGCAACGTTGTTGCCGCTAGGGATCAAGCGGGGGGGAGTGGGCGTCGCGAGAGGATCAGACGTTCCGTGCGTGCGGCAGCGCGGCCGATTGCGGCCGAGATTCCTGATAAGTGGCGTCCGCCGTTGGAAAAGATCTTCATGCGCATCGACGGTGCGACCATTAGGAATCGGTTTTCGAGCCATGACTACGGCATGGCAGGAGTTGTCAAGCAACTCGTAGATGCCGTCTCACAGTCTTCGATTGATCGCGGACGCGAGGGCCTCGCCGAAAACGGCATCGAAAGTGTTCATGTCTACGACTCGCAGGTTTTTGTGCATAAGCGGCCGGCATAAGCTAGGCCTTCGGCGACCACAGGAATTTCGTTAGCGCGCTACGAAAGTCCACACCATGGGAGGCGGCGATTCGAACTCGCTCAACGTGTACGGGCCGTCGCCGTTCACGTCGAAAACTCGCATGCCTGCTCCCGCGAAGATACTGAAGATTTCTGCGGGTTCAATTCCACACTCGCGTGACGCAACAGCACCGTGTTCTAACCACACTATTGGACGGTGGCGCGACAAAGTTGCCTTCGCGCCCCGAAGTACGTACCCCTCTGCTCCCTCGACATCAATTTTGATTAGCGTTGGTGGGTGGATCAACACATCATCGAGGGCAACCACAGGCACTTTGATGGGTTCAAGATCCTGATCGCCTTGTTCACGACGGCCTGCCATGCCGCTTTGTGCCAACGTCGATTTGTTGCGCATGAACGTCATAGTGCCGGCGGTTTCGCCAACTGCCGCAGAGTAAACCGCGGAGTCGCCAAACTCGAGCGTCAGGGCTTCGGCCAGCTCTGGCAGTGCTTCGAAGGCGGCATGGTGGCCATTCGGCGCCACCCTCGCCATTTCGCGCAAGAAAACCCCTTTGTGGGCGCCGACATCAACGCCACAGGAGTCTTCACGAAACGTGTAGTCGATCAGTAGCCGCAGCCGATCGTTGTCTAGACGATCCTGGCGCCAAGTGGGGCGCCGCCATTCGACTACTGCTCTGGCGGGTGCCTCAAGCCGCGTGCCCTTCAGGTGCTTCCGAAGGGCATCTTCGGCCATTGCAAACGCTCGCATTGCACCCCCCCCCTCATCCCCATGGGCAGCATCCCCATGGGCAGCGTGACGTCGCCATCGCTGGACAGACTCTAGCGGATGAAGCGACTACCAAGAGTCAGATAAGGCGCGGGCTGGGTTGCCCATTTGGTCCGTTTGGGCAACCTGAAAGGGGTCTACTGCAGGAACCCGGTGACCTCTGAGATGGCTTACAGCCGTTACCCAGAGAGTTCCGTGGAGAACTCATGAGCGCGTCGGGATCGGAGCACCATGGCGTACCGGCTTGCTATCGACCCACTATCCATCGGGTTTAGGTAAATGCCATCGGTTCTGGTGTTGCGTTTCACCATGTCGTTAGCGCTGTCCGCATCCAGGTGTCCGCGGCCACGCAGATGTAGACGTGGCTGGTGTCCGCCGCCCAGTTTCCGACCAGGCCCGGGGCGTCGGCCTTAGCGGGTACAGCGACTTTAACGCCTACTGGTTCGCTCGAAGTTCCGGTGGTGACGATCCCAAACCACACAGTTCCCGTGCTGATGAGCGACAACTGGCCATTGGCACGTCCAAGGCTGGCGCTGCCCACGATAGCGTCGGAGTCGGAGGGCGTGGCGGTAATCGTGTTTGCGGTCGACACCCTGCCGGACCCATCGATTAGGCAGTACTCCCTACCGACTGGCACGGCCGAAATCGCTGGTAGGGCAACGGTGCGCGGTGCGCTGATGCTTGTCCATATCAAGACCGAATCCTGAACCGAAGCAGTGACATTGGAATCGGCCACAGATCGGACGTATTTTGGCAAGGGGCGGTTGGTCCCTCGGCCAGCCGCTTCTGCAACGATTGGAAGATTCTCGACTGCCCAACTATCCCTGTAGGCGAAAGCTGGTTGGTTTGAGTTGTTCGGTAAGTGGACGGTGAGCCCCTCCCATGTCACCGTGGGAGCCTGACCGGTATTCAGCGACAGAATGGCCGCACCGAGGTCACGGCCATACGAGTTAGGCGGGTCATAAGACTTAACTCCGCTGGAAGCAGTCCCCCAGTGGACCAGGCCACGAATATTCACAGACGAAGTTGGAAGGTTGTCCAACACAAGGGCATTGGCGCCCTGGGGAACATCAGTCGGTCTTAAAGCTGTCTCTGGACCGTTATAGCCGTTCCAGTAGACGTTTTCGCCATACTCATTTTTCAGATTGGTAATGACAATGCCGGCCCCTAGGGGCGACGCCCCAGGGCCCACCAGGCGCAGGAGACCGCCACTGTTCTGGTCCCCCGAAAGAGAGTCGAAGTAAACGGTTTCGCCGCTAGCCACCTTGTAGCTGATACCCGGACTACCTGCCCGCTGGACCAAAACGCCTTCGGCGGTCGCGGTCGCAGCCTGGTTGGTCGTGATCGTCCCCGCTTCAGCATCGACAGTGATAATCACTGAGTCCACTGGAACGCCGGGACCGCACAGGATGTCACCAACTTCCAGCCCAGCAAAGCTTGAGACATTGGTGATGGCGGCGCTTCCACTCATGGTGTCAGCCGAAAAGACATTTCGGTTCACGTAACCATTGCAGAATGCATAAAGGTCTCGGAATGTGGCAGTGATGGCTCCGCCCGCGAATTCGAAACCAGCATTCGCGCAACCCATAGCCGCAACTCGTTCGATTGTACCGCCATCAATGATCTTGACTGCATCACCGGCAGCGTTGCGGAAACTCAGACCGTTACCAGCAGAATTCTCCCAGTCCTGCACGATAGCGAAACCAGAAAGAAATCCATTCCAGTCGTGCTTACCACGGACGCGGGCGCAGTCCACGTTTTGATCCCACATCTGATAAAACGCTGTACCACCCGTGTTTTCCGCGCCCCCGAACCTGGCGTAAAGGATGTCGTAGGAGACCCAATTCTCCGCAGCACCCTTGACCGTTCCTAACCCGGGGAAGATCAACGTCCCCGAGTACATGGCGACACCGTGAGGGAACACTGCGATACGGGCCAATCTCCGGTCCCGCCCGGTATACGACAGATCATCGAACAGATAGTTCAACGCGGTCGCGTTGTCGGTTCCAAACATGCAGAAAGTACCCGTCACCGTACTCAGGCAGGGTGCTTCAAGAATGGCATAGCCGGCGCCCCACCCGATAATCGTGGTCTTCAGATTTGTTCCAGCCGACCCAGCCCCAACAACCTTGATGACCTTCCCAATGTCGGCTTTGCTGAACGTGTAGCCCGAAACAGTCAAATGGGTTGGTTTGAATTTGGAAGACATAGATGCCGATGTGGTCGTATAGCGATCCATCTTGACGTTGTAGGGAGCTTGGGTGGGGTCGATGTGCAACGGATTTCGGGCAACAAGGTTCCCGCCACTGATCGATGTCTCCTGACCATCAGCGCCAGAGTTAAGTCTGCCGATCGGCGCTGGCGGCGATGCCCTGTACGGGTCGCTGCAAGCGCCGATGGAGGCTGCAGCGGTACTTGCACCCAAACCTAAGAGTGGAAGTCTGCGCAATGCCTCACGGCGTGACGGGAGTTTGTCGGAATTGTCGGTCGCGGTCTCGTCGGCTCCGTAGCGATGAAGAAATCCCACAATTGTAAGTATGCGCGAGTAGGCGGTTCCTTGCTAATCAAATCGCGGCCCGCATCCACTCGGGACCGCTCCGTTGGGACACTCTAGGAGGCCTTGTCGCATGGCATGCTGGTGCGCTAGGCCCTTTCTGGCCGCGGCGTCGGTTGCGCTTGCTAGGCGGATGTGGCCCGACGGTGTGTTCGTGCGCGAAGTGCGCTCCGGTTTTGGTGGGTTGGTTGATGATGCTCATCGAGAGTCGTCAGGTGTGCTTGCCGGGCTTCCACATCTGAGAGCGGTGTGTCAGTGATGTAGTTGGTAGGTTTGGGTGAGGGTTCGCCAGGATTCCTGCGCCGGCTTGGCGGTCGCGTAGGAAGCTAGGAATCGCTGTCGGGGTTGATGCTGACTGAGTGGTGCAGGAGGCGGTCGAGTACGGCGGCGGGCGACAATGGTCCCGCCAGGATGTCGCTGCGGCATCGCTGGGTGGACCTCCCCCGATTCGCGTAAATGTCCTGAGTAATTTTCGGCTAGAGCAAGCGCCCTGCGGCATCGCCATTGTGTGAAGTGATTTCGGGGCGGGCCGCCCTACTTGTCGGCCTTCCGGTTGCCTCAAGAGACTTCAACCCACGGTCGATCAGCAATCATTGACCAGTCAGGGAGTTGGTGTTTTGCCCATCGGGAAGTCAGGCATGACTCAACTGAGCTTGCAGTTCGGTGTGGCAACACGTCGTCGCGGAGAAAGAACGCGTTGGTGTTCTGGCGGTTCGCCCCCACTAATCGGTAACCGCGCTTTTCCAGCAGGCATTCGAATGCGGCAAGGGATGCCCCGAAAAACCCGTCTCCACGGAATGCCCCACCTTGGGCGGCGAAGTCCGCTTGGTAGGGAATCGTCAGCCTTCGGCCAGCCGGGATCCGGTTGTTGTACTCAAGCACGATCACTCGCGGCCGGAGTGCGATCGCGTCAAGAATCCAGTAGTCGACGCCATCCATGTCCAGACTTAAGAGATCGATGTCGGTGTCGTAGCCACGATCCACCAAGATGCTATTGATGTTGTCTACGGTCACCCATTCTTGGGCGAGGGTCGGACCGATGCGGAACGTTTCTGAGTGTCGGGCATAAAACTCTTTGCCCTTGGGGATCAGTACAGGATCTCCGTCGAGCATTAGTGCGTCCCAATCGTGGTGAATCACCAGGTTGGCAGTGTTGTTTTGAATGCCGTCCCCGGCGCACAACTCAACGGACCGGCGTGAACCGTGACCAGCAAGGCTGAAGAGGTACAAAAGGATGCCATCCTCGCCGTTCTGGCTGTGGTTTCGAAACTCGACATCGCGGAACGCGAGGTCGGGCTGATTCGCCCAGTTCAGCGAAAGGAGGTGCTGAGTTCCGCGGTCCGCACCGCAGTGATCGGTTGGCAAAAGCATCGCCCTGCTGACGGCGTTAAGCCCTTTCCGAACAGCAGCCCTAGGGGAGCTCCATCGTGTGTTTGTCATCGTTGGCGCTGACTTAACTCAAGTGGAATCGGCATAACAGTCCATCCCTCTTTGTGTCGTTACTCGGCGTCACTAGTACGAAATGTAACAAGTAGGCGGCGCCGGTCTGATCAAGCGTCGGGCGAAGGGCTTCGGCGGCGGCGTGCAGTTTGAGTTCGGCCAGGGTCAAGCGCAACTGTCGGTAGCAGCTGGCCGCTGCGGAGAACGCGGCTCTGCCGCGATGCGGGTGGTCTTGGGGGAATGACTCTGTCGCTGTGCGCACCAACGCGGTGACCTCGCCTCATCCGCGGGTCCATTAAGTAGCTGACAATCCGGGCAGCGCACTGGAAAAATTCAGCGAGCGCCGTCAGGTGCGGTCTCTGAGGTGACCCAAGCTCGGGTGCGGCCGCACAACTTGCCGCACGCCGTTGCCGGTTCTTCAACGGAAAAATGGTTGCAAGGCCTAGCTATACCACCGACTTTATGTGCATAGCGTTTATTAAGTATGCTGAGGCTCCGAGCGGGCGAAGGTCACACCGGAATGGATAGCGAAATGCGTAATGCTGAACCCATAACGGGATCGATTACCTACCACGGTGAGGGACCTTTCTGGGACTCAAGATCTGGGCGACTCTTGTGTGTGGATATGCTGTCAGCGGAAATCCTCGCGATTGATTCAACGGGCAATTTTTCTCGGCACAAGGTGCCGAGCCGCGCGGCGACCGTCATTCGCCGTCGAGCATCTGGTGGTTTTGTTATCGCCACAGAACGTGACCTAATCGGGTCTGATGAGGACTTCTCGGTCTTCGACTTGATCGCGGACATTAGACCCGCAAATGGCTGTCGGACTAATGATGGAGCATGCGACCCATTTGGGGGCTTCGTAATCGGCACCATGGCTTACGACGAGCGAGCCGGTGGGGGTGCTGTATATCGTATTGCTCCCGACCACCAGGTCCGTGAGATTCTTGCCCCAGTGTCGATTTCGAACGGATTGCAATGGTCCGCAGACGGCGCGCGTGCGTACCATGTCGATACACCTACCCGGTGCGTTGACGTATTCCGAATCGATCCAGAGAGCGGTTCGTGGTTTGACAGGCGTACCCACATCCGGATTGAAGGCTCCTCAGGATACCCAGACGGTATGGCGATCGATGAAGAGGATGGGCTCTGGATAGCGCTGTGGGCTGGCGGCGTCATTCAACACTATGACGCGGCCGGCAGACTGGTCGAAGAAATTGCAGTGCCAACTGTGACCCAGCCTAGTTCGTGCGCGTTTGGCGGCGACGATGGCAACATTCTTTATATAACCACGTCACGTCAGGGATTGGCGGATCGCGATCAACCCCTTGCTGGGTCCCTATTTGCTTTCTGCACTCAATCACGGGGCGCGGAAGTTTGGCAGTTTGGCGGCTGATGGAAAATTTTCCTTGAGGGTTTTAACCCGTGCTACAATCGCCGACCGAATCTAAAAAATGCTTGTGTAGTTGACGCCATTAAGAACAATACATCCAGAAAATTACGCGAATTCAGTCTCGCGTCCCGAAGGGAATGGGTCGGAAGTGTTGAAACTGCTCCTGCCTTGGCGCCAACCGATTACAGCTCAGATTGTTTGGATTTGGTCGTTAAGCGCGACCGCGCGCAGGTCGGGATTCGGGAAGCGCGCCTCCCCAGCCAGTGTGGTGCGGTGAGACGCTATTCGTATCCGCTCCATCGTCGGGCGGTCCGCGGCGCGCGCCGCTGGTTTAACTTGACGACAGAAGCTTTTCGACGACCAATTCGTCGACACGAAATCCTCCTTGTCACTGGGGGTGCGTCACGGGCCAAGATTCAAATGGTCGAACTCCGCCTTAAATTCATCCTAGAACATATAGAGCAGAAGTTCGATGTTAAGTACGCCAAGATCGCCCCACTGCGGGCATACTTGCGATTCGCAGCGCTCGTCGCGGCTGACTCTACGGCCGTCCCAGACTTTGTTCTCAAACATCTCTCATGGGCCTACGACTTGGACTTTGAGACTAACAAAACCGACGGCTGGACGGCTATGGAATTGGGAACCTTGCTGAATCAACAGTCCGGAATTAAGCCGGCCGAGGCCGCGGCTCGCCGTAGGTTAGATGAGCGCGTTCGTCAGCTAAAGGCCTGTGGAATGCGGCCTGCATACATTTTCGGAACTGGGCCATCCCTACAACTAGCAGCTGAGCGCTCGTTCGCTGATGGGATTACGATTGTCTGTAATACAATCGTCCGAGATGCTGAATTATGGCACCATCTCTCGCCCGCATTCCTTACAGCTGGCGATGCGATTTATCATTTCGGTGGTAATGCGCATGCGAGGGCTTTTCGCGCCGATGCGTTATTACGACTCGTGGAGTCAAATGGCAGTACATTGTTTGTGTACCCGTCTATGTTTGACGTAATCGTTCGCCCCGAATTCCGCGATGTGGAGGCACTTCTGATACCGATTCCGTGGGGAGAACATACGGATGTGACTGTAGATCTGACTGACCGCTTCAGCCTTCCATGCGCCGAGAATGTTCTCAACGCATTGCTCCTTCCGTTAGCGTGCACGGTCAGTAGCGATATCCGTCTATGGGGATTCGATGGCCGCGGACCCACCGATACCGGATTTTGGGCAAATTCTCATAAACATGCTTATCCCGAATTGATGCAGTCTCTCCGTGACGACCACCCGGCCTTTTTTGCGGAGTCGATACCTAGAGGTAGGGAAATAGAATATGCCCAACGCGTGCACGGCGATCTACTGGAAGAACGGCTAACCGACGCGGAGAACCGCGGCATTCGCTTCCGGATGCTGCATCAGTCCTGGACGCCGACCTTAGCAAAACGGTATCGGGCAACCGAGCCAGAATCGCGATAACAGGCTTTACGTGAGGAGTGCGAACCAACTACCTGTGCAAATCTGGCAATCTGCGCGATGCTAATTGCGACCGCCGAAAATTTTGCGCAACTTACCCGTGCCCGCGTAGGATGATGATCTGAAACTCTAGGAGACGTGATGAAGCCGTTGCGCCAAGTTATAGCAGGTGTCCGGCGGCGCTTGGACGAACGTCGTTTCCCATTCGTTGTAACACTCCGTGACTTCGATTCTGCTGGCGTGCGCTTCGAGGTTAGCAATCTGGTTGAACGCCTCAGGATTATCGACCACGGCAGCGAAACAGACTATACAGCAGCCATGATTGCGGATCTGCGTAAAGACGACGTATTGTTCGATGTCGGCGCTAACGTCGGCATGGTCGCACTCCACGCCGCCAAAATCTGCCAAGTTGTCGCGTTCGAACCCGATCCGTATTACGGGGGCCGGCTGAAAAATAATATGGCATTGAATCCAAATCGGCCGTTTACTATTGAGTCGGTTGCTGTAAGCGATAAGGATGGCAGCTTAACGCTTCACACCGAAGGCGGTGCCGGTACCAGTCCGAGTCTGGTGCGCCAGCGCGGCGAGACCGCCAGTGTTGTAGTTAGCGGGCGCTCACTTGATTCGCTCATAGCCGAAGGTCGTTTGCCACGGCCCACTGTTATCAAGCTCGATATCGAAGGTGCGGAGATCCTGGCTTTGCGCGGCGGTCTTGGGCTACTGTCGGGACCGAACCGGCCGAGAGCTCTCTACGTCGAGCTACATGACACATTTCTTGGCGGTTTTGAATCATCCGCAGATGAAGTCTATGAGTTACTGCGCGAGTTCGGATACACCAAGAAAATCTACTCATCCAAACGTGACGATCAAACGCATCTAATCTTGTACAGAGATTGATGAAATTCGTTTGGTATTGATCCATTCCGGGTTTTGGGCACCTAGTCGAGATTGTCGCTCCGACGTCGAAGAGCCCTGAGATTGACACGCGACTCCGACCAGTATTACCAGGATCCAAAATGTTTGTTGTCCGGCGCCCGGTGCGATAGATACCTGAGTCATGCCGTTTAGGAGCAGGGCAATTAGAGCCAAAAGAGCTACAATGCCGTTTCGAGCCCAATCGTCCGCGTGTGCCGAGAGTCGCGAAGCCGCCCAATAGATCGCAAGCGTCAGAAGTAAAACACCTATAAGTCCACCGTCGAACAGTTGCTGAAGGAATGAGTTATGAAGGGACGCATATTCTGGGTTTCGCACTATGTTCGCGAGCTCACTCGCGTAAGTTTGAGAAACGCCAGATAAATATTGACTACCTTGGCCAAACCCGATCAAACTTTCAGACGAGCCGTATACCCATGCTTGCCAATAGTCAATAGATCTTTCCCAGATGGTCGACCGAAAATTCAACGAAGAGATTTGTTGTGCGGTGATCGTGCGTCCGGGGGCAATGAAATTGAAAATAGCAGTAATAACACTTTCAAGCCGGGTTACGACGGGAGGCAGAATGATGGCGGAGATAGACGCGCAGATTGTAGTTAACTGCGCTAGACGACCACTAAGTCCTGGAAAGGCGAATACGATCCCTACGAGAATTACCGGCGCTATTCCAGTGCGGGCACCGGATTTGTAAAGAATATACAATGCTGCACACAAAAGTAGGGAGCGAAACAATCGACGAGGCCAATCGCGTTCGACAATCAAGTACAGGCCAGCAGCAATGTATATCGATGCTAACGCGGCTACCTCATCAAGTGAGGATCCGAGTGGCCAAATGATCCTCACCATACCAGTTGTTTCGATGTACCCGGCGATCCGACTGTCAGCGTTAGGCGAGCGTAGTCCGACGGAGTAACTAAGGACATTCAACAACAGGCAGATACCGATCCCATCTATCAAGGAACCAATCACGATCCTTGCGTCGACCGTCCGGACTAAAACCACCGTGAGTGCGGACACGAGAACGAGAATTATTAAATTCGACCTAGGTTCAGATCTTACTAATGCAATTCCCGCTGCAATCCAGAGGGCCAATAATGGGCCCATTCTCAATGATCGGCGGAAGGGGCAGCGCCTAACAGCCGCCGCGGCGATGAGAATTGCTAGTAGTGCCAATGAAGCTTTTGGGCTAAAGGGCCGAATTGCGAGAACAACCGGAACAGCAATTACTATCCAGTCCAGAGGCACCTTGTCCGTGTTGTTCACGCCAGTGGATTTGGAAAGAGCCCTCGTTGAGTCAAATATCTGCGGCGGCACCGCCATACGACCCTTTCGATAAAGCAACCCTCCCATTATTGGCGAAGTATATGTGAACAGTAGCAGGATGGAAACTGGGCGAGTAGGTTGCTGAGGGGTAAATTTGCCAGAGGTTAATGCAGGTTAACCGGGCTTTCGGCGAACTAGCCCGACGTTGGTGCTGTGACGCCGCGTCTCCGCGCTATCAACATTGCCGCAACAAGCAGAAGTCCGATGCTCCCCCCGGCTAGTATTCGGCTTGGGGTTGACCCGACGGGAAGAGTTAACGCCACGGTGCTTAACACCATCGCGGCCGCCCCACCGGTTACTTCGGGCCAACACGCGGCCCACGCTCGCCATGCAATCTCAAGCTTCGCCACCCGGATCATGCCAAATGCGACCGCCGTCATCACGAAGTAGCCGGCACTCGTAGCGTAGGCGACGCCTATTGCCCCGTACTCGCGTCCGAAGACGAGAATAGGTCCGAGTATGACCACAGCGCCCGCACCGGATGCGAAAGCGCTGTACTTGGGTACACCGGCAGTTAGCACCAGATAGTTGATGGCGATGGGATAGACGCCGAACGCGACTTGGCCTAAGAGTAAGACTCCTGCCACGGCAAATGAAGGCCAATACGGCGACGGGAAAATCCACTGCCCGACAAGAGCCAGCGCTGCACCGATAGCTGCGGGGACCGCTACCGCCAAAACCAGTTGCCACCGGACAGGGGCATACGTGCTTTGGCTCGGGGCTGGGAATGTCTCCCGAGAAAATCGGGGTTGAACGGCGCGGTTGAACTCCGAAATGACGAGCGACGCGACAGCCGCGACATTCAACCCGACTGCGAGAAAGCCAACCTGTGCCAGTGTCGACACGGTTGCCAATGCCGGCCGACTTAGGGATGTAATTGCCCAGTAGGCGGATTTGTGTGGAACAAGAGGTAGGGCGAAACGAAGCAAATCGTTCAGGTGTCTTCGAGACACTTGTGCCCGCGGCACGCGAACAAGCGTCCATGCCAGAACCGCAGAGACCGCCGCGCTGACGAGATCGGACACGACCCAGCCGAGAACTCCCATCTTCAGCACCACAACCAACGTTAATTTTGATAGCGCGTAGACCACTGTCGAGATGCTGGCAAGCCAAACAAAACGTGGAAGATCCTGGACGGACTGCACCATTGGCAGAGCGAATACGGTCATCGATACCTGGAGCGCTAGGGCGAGGATCTCGATCGCCCAAATTCTACCGGAGATACCGAGAAAAGTTGGAACTGATAAGGCGAACACCGTTGCAACGATTGCGCCGAATAGAGGCAGCAGGACGTAGCTATAGAGGCCTGCTAGCCGCAGAATTCCACGGGACTCATCATCGTCTTGCGGCACCATGCGTAACACGACCGTGTCAATCGGGCCAGCGAGGAGCGCAAGGAGCAGCATGGCAGCAGCCGTAAGCATTGATGCGGCGCCATACTCCGCCGGCGGCATCACCCGAGCGATGAATGGCAGAATCAGCAGGGAAATGCCGCGCTGGAACCCGGCGAGTACCAAATAGGTGGTTGCCGCGCGTCCGGTTATTCCAAGTCGAGCCACGGCTTAGAGTGCCTGCCCGTTGATTGGGTCGGTCATCACTCCGAACCCAGACGCGCAGTCGCTCCGCCATCAACGATAAGAACGGCTCCCGTGATGAATCGGGCGTCATCGCCGATAAGAAAAGACGCCGCCGCTGCAACGTCGGTGGGTTCACCGATTCGGCGCAGTGCGGTGCGCTCGCGCAGTACAGCCTTGCGTTCTTCGGCTGATGCCTCCCAGCGGGCGAAACCTTCACGCAACTTCGCGGTGTCGATTGCCCCCGGTGCGACGGCGTTGACCCGGATCTCGGGCCCCAGGTCCAGTGCGGCGGACCGCACCCAGCCTTCCAGCGCGGCCTTGCTTGTGGCATAGGCAGTAAGGCCACCGGTTGTCGCGCGGGCGTGAACGCTACTGACGACCACGACTGAACCCTCGTTGGTCGCCAGGCTCTCGCGAGTGCCTGACACCAACGCATCGACAGCGATGACGTTCACGCGCATCGCATCCGTCCACTCACTGAGGGATGTCTGACCAGCTCCTGCCAGGGGCTGCACCGCGGCATTGTGAATCACAGCCTTCAATTGGTAGTCCCTGGCAAGCTCTCGGCCGAGGTCGATCAGCCGTTCGGACTCTCGCAGGTCGATCCGCACGTCAACGTCGGCATCGATTGCGACATCTCTATCGAGGCCGATCGCGATGTACCCGTCACTGCGCACGCGTTGACAGATCGCCGTGCCGATCCCGCCGGCGGCCCCGGTGATGATGATGGCGCCGGTCATCTCGAAAGCTCCTCAAGGAGGAAGTCGACGGCCGTCGTGCTGGCACGCTCAACGCCCTCCCGTGTGTTCGAGCCGTTATGGGCGCCCAAGATGACGTTCGGGAGCGTCCTGAGTTCGCTATCGAGGGGGAGGGGTTCGACCTCGAAGACGTCGAGCGCCGCACCGGCAACTCGACCGGCCTTAAGTGCGTCAATCAGATCGGCTTCGAGGACGACGGGCCCCCGAGCGACGTTGATCAAGCAGGCGTCGGGGAGCATGAGGGCAAGTCGCTCGGCGTTGATCAAATGGAACGTTTCCGGCGTGAGGGGACAGGCGAGCACGATAAACCTGCTGCTGGCGATGAGTTCCTCGAGACTGACCATCGTGACGTCTGCCGGAGTGTCGTCGGCGTAAGGATCGAATGCGACAACATTCATACCGAAACCCGAACCGCGCCTGGCGATCTCGCGGCCGATCGCACCGAAGCCCACGATTCCGAGCCGAGTGCCGGCAAGGGTCATTCCCTCATGCTTTGGCCACTCGCCTCGCCGAACGGCGGCATCCACGGTGATAAAGCCGCGGGCAAGGTTCAGGATGTAGCCGAATGCGGCATCGGCTACTTCCTGCCCGAAGACACCTGGCGTGTTGCGGACGGTCACTGCGTGGCGGCGGGCCGCGTCATGGTCGACAGAGTCCATACCGATGCCCCAGCGGATCACAGTCCTGAGTTCGGGGGCACCGTCGAAAAATTCACGGCTGAGTTCGTCGTCGCCGGCGATGATCCCTACCAGATGGGGGCCGTACTCCAGTAACTCCGCCGCGGTGAACTGTTGACGGCCGCCCAGGTCGGGCGCCAGCACTTCGTATCCGAGTTTCTCGATGCGTTCGCGGTGCAGGGGGAGTTCGACCTGCATCTGGCGGCAGGTGACCAGGACCAGGGGCGTACTCACGGGTTAATTCCACCACTCTCGGCGATGGCGACGGCGAGTGCGAAGTCTTCTTCGATATCGATATCCACCGCTTCTAACGCTGCCATTTCGAACATCAGAGGCGTTGCGCCGATGCGGTTTCCCCTCTCCCGCAACAACCGTGGGGTGAAGATGAAGAAGCACGAATTCTCGATGAACAGCGGTGCCAGATCCTGAGTGCGAAGCAACACTGACGGATCGTGGTTCACCGGTCGGGTGTCGGCGTCCCAAAGTCGGGCTTGCAGGCGGGTGACGCTGAAAACCGAGTCGAATTCGCTCTCGGGCTCGTTGAACAGTTTCAACGCGGCAGACACCGTGCTGGCCTTCAGGAACGGATTCGTGGAGTGTGTCTGCAGAACGACCTCGGCATCGACCTGATCAAGGGTGTTGAGCAGGACATCGTTCATGGCGACACTGCCATCGCGTAGGCCCTCCGGCCGCAGAAGCACCCGCACGTGCGGGAAGTGGGTTTCACAGTCATCGATGATGAAGTCGCTGTCGGTGTCGATCACGATGGAGTCGATCTCCGGCACCGCACTGAGCGTACGAATGACATGGTGATATAGCGGAATTCCAGCCAACGGACGGTAATTCTTTCCGGGCACGCGCTCACTGTTGTGGCGCATCGGGACGATGGCGAGCGTGGGCATCATCTAGGAATCTCCCGAATATTCGATCTTGCGGCCAGGTTCGGGCGGCGCGACATGGCTACCGGGATCTGGCGGATAGTAGAAGTGTTCGCGCAACTGCGCCGAGATGTGATCGGGTTCCCGAAATCCCTGCCATGCGCCAATGAATTGCGCGAATCGGAACATGGGAATACCCAGCATGTTCTCGCTGAGGCGGTGTGCCTTGACTGCGTGTGCGTAGTCACTCGCGATGTTCGACAGCGAGAGACCGATAGCCCCGGCTAGCGACATCGTCGAACCCTCGACGATGCGGGCGTAGGCCATGGCTTCGCGCCTGTACCTGTTGCGGATGACGCTCCACGTCTCTTCATGGACATGAACTATCGGCGCGTCAGCGACATAGGCGATCTTGTATCCCCTGGCGAGTGCCCTCTTGGCGAAGTCAAGGTCCTCGAGGCCGGTCAGGGACTCGTCATACTGCAACTCCTGCCACGTCGATGTCAGCACCGCGGCGTTGGCGTTGTTACTGAACGGGTGGCCCTGGTCCCAGATGTTTCGATTCGGGAACCACTTCAGCATCACCCGCGCCTCGGAGAACTTCGTCCGCTCATCACCGACTTGGCGGCCGTAGGCAATCCCCACGCCATCGCGGTCGAACGCACTGATGAGGTGCTCGACGTGGGTGTTGTAGAGCGGGTACACGTGGGCCGACGCGAAGAGCAGGACGTCGCCTGTCGCCGCCGCGCAGCCTCGGTTCAAAGCACGTCCGAATGAGAACTCGCTCTTGTCGATATTGACGATCTGGCAACCGGCCGCTTTGGCGATCGCGACGGTGTCATCCGTGGAGCCTGAATCGACAAGGATCATCTCATCGGGTTTGACGGTCTGCTGCTCGAAACCCTCCAGCAACCGGCCGATGTGCCTTGCCTCGTTGTAGGCGCGGATTACCGCTGACACCCGACGAGGCGGACTTGTCGTGTTCACGCGTGCTCGCTTTTACTCGGAGGCCTCACGCTTTAGCCCCGCCGGTTCTGCGGCCTCGATGCCGGTTTGTACGTCAGACCCCACGGCTTCTGCATCAGGTGCAGGATTCATAGACGGCTGCTCGGCCTTACTATCTCCGTAACTGCCGCCGTAGTAGTAATAGTTGTAGCTGTACGCACCACTTCCGCGGGT
>JBBAWM010000008.1:24944-30080 GCA_040397175.1 Candidatus Limnocylindrus sp.
TGTCGTGGACTTGCCCTCGCTTGGTGACGCACTGGTGACCAGGATCACGCGTGGTGGATTGTCCACCGCGAGGAATTGCAAATTGGTCCTAAGCTTCCGAAACGCCTCTGCGCCAAATGAGTTGTCGTTATCGAAAGAGATCGCCGGCTGGTCCTGGAAACTCTTGTCGAACGGAATAAATCCGACGACACTGGTCCCGGTAATCCTTTCCAGGGTCTCCTGGCTCTTGACGGTGTTGTCGAGGAGATCGCGGAGAGCCGCCAGGCCGAGACCCAGCAACCCACCAAAGGCAATGGCGAGTGCGAGGTTGCGTTTCTTCTTCGGAACCACCGGGTACTCGGGTACTGAGGCCCGCTGTTCGACGACGACGCGAGCGTCGGGGCGTTCGCCCGCGCCCGGGGTCTCTAGTTCCCTTGCCATCACAACGAACTCG
Source organism: Candidatus Limnocylindrus sp. (assembly GCA_040397175.1). Classification (GTDB taxonomy): domain Bacteria; phylum Chloroflexota; class Limnocylindria; order Limnocylindrales; family Limnocylindraceae; genus Limnocylindrus. The sequence continues at coordinate 25,378 of JBBAWM010000008.1, forward strand.
TCAGACAATGCGTTAGCGATATCGCGAGCCCGAACGGGTGATGAATCGCGAACCGCCACGTCGATCAACACCGTATCCGGCTTTGACTTGGCGGTGACAGTCTCACTGAGGTCTTTTGAGTTTTCGTCGAGGTCAAGTCTATCGATTGTTCGTTGGGCCAGGGTCTCACCCATCACCAGCTGGGTGTAAGAAAGCACACGATCTTGCGACAGCCGGTTTCCGCTGTAGAGATCGGACGTCGACTTTCCCGACGTCGATGAGACGAAGAGCCTGGTCTTGGCCTCATATTGCGGTGTCTGGAGGAGAGTGAACACTATCGTGGCGAGGATCACGATCATCATGGTGACGCCAACGGTGACCCACCGGTTCCGCACCAGCTTTATGAAGTCCTGAAGATTCATGCCAGTACCTTCCCTAGCACGCAGGCACGGAGACGCGCGGCGTGACGTTGTCGATCAACGGCTGAACCGGAACGCGTGGTGCACCCGTTGCCGTCGGTTCGGTGAGGCGGAAAACCAGTTCACCGCTCTGCCCGGGCGGAATGACAACCTGGACTTCGAATGTGGGGTGGCCACGTTCGGTGTGAACGACGGCTGAAACCGCCTTGCCGCCACTGGTCACGCCTTTTAACTCCGCGCCCTGTGTCGCCACGAGTCGAACGGAGGTAAGCATGCTGCCCGACAGCAACTTGATCGGGAAATTTTCACTGAGCCCGAGCGAACCCCCAACGTACTCGGGGATGTCCACACCGGATGATGTGTTCGTCAGTCGGACTGTGACCGTCGAGTTTCTTATGTCGCCGTCGCAACCATCGGCCGCGTAATCAATTTCACGCTTGAGGTAATAGTCCATCTTGTTTCCGGCGAGATTGTTGACGACTAACTGGGCATACGGCGCGGTATCCTCTGGAATAGCGAAAGCCAGGGAAGTCTCCTCCAGAATCTTCTGATCGGCTGGAACCGCACTCCACACTGCGATACGGCGTTCGCTGGCCGCCCTACCGATCGCGTCCAGCATGGCGCGCGGCGACTGGATCTCGCCGGTAAGTCTTTCAGCGACCTGCTTAGCGATGGACTGGAGGTACTGCTTGCGGGCATCTTTATCCGTGGTCTTGGGGAAACGGAGGTAGGCAGTCGACATGGTCAGTTCAACAACGTTGCCCTCGTCGACGACCTCGCCGTCGGGCATGGTGACTGGTCCTGTCGCGCCGAGAAGGTAACTCAAGGCGATGGGGTCGAGGGCGATCACACCGTCGGTCTTCTTTCCCGACTTCTGCTCCCACATCGACTTCCAGATCTGCGCGGCGTAAGGGAAATGCGCGCTCAGGTTGCTGTTGCGGAAGTCGGTGTACGGGTTGGTGTAGCCGTACTGCTCGTTGAACTCCGGGCCGAGGTCAATCTCCGCGGAGGCCTGGTCCAGTTTGGTGTTGGTTCCAAGCGCATCGACGGTCGGCTTGCCGTTGTCGAAGCGCAGGACACCGAAGCCCCCCAGCAGGCCGCCAGTGCCGCGAGCCTCCGCGGGGGTCTGGAAGCCCATCAGGTAGGTGCGTGGGCCGTCGGCGCCCATCATCGACGGCGCCAGGCGCGCGGCTAGGGCGGTATTCCGGAAAAGCCCTGCGATAGATGAGGTTTGGTCTTGTAGTTGGGTGCGGGCGTCACCGAGGGCGGAGATGTACGCGGGTTCGGTGATGGCACTCGCCTGATCGGCGAGGCGGGTGGCATCCGCCGACAGCGCCGACAGCGTGGGTTCCTTTTCGCGGAGCAGCGACAGGTTCACCCGGCCGTCGGCGAACAGGGTGTCGGGTGAGATTCCGACGCCGGCTTTCGCGGCGGGCTTGAGGACATCGGTGGTCAGGCCTACCACTACGTCGGAGATCTGCTGGCCCGCTTTGAACGGGCTGCCCAGCCACGGCACCGCCGCGGCGATGGTCCAGGGCAGGGCGTGTGTTGAGGATTGTGCCTGCCGTGCATGGAACTCGGCATTTTCGGCGAAGCGCGTGCCGTCGTCGGCCTTACCGCTCAACAGGGCGTCCTTGGCTTGCTGGGCGTAGTTGCGGGATTGTTCGAGACTGGACTTGGCGTGCATGGCCCCGTAACCGAGCCAGCCGACGAATATCAACGCCAACAGCAGCAGGGCGAGGCCGGCCCAGAGGACCTCCGGGCGTTTCGCAAGCCCCGTCAGCCCATCATTATTGTTGTTGTGTCGGCTAAACGGGTTGCGCGAAAAAATGCTCATTCAGTAAGTCCTCTTACCGGTCGTAGTCCGGATTCCCACACAAAAGTGGGGGCGGCCTTGGTAGACCGCCCCCACTTTACGTCTGAGTCTCGGGCGACTAGCAGCCTCCGGTGCTGACCGAGTTGGTGGCCGTACCGTAGGGCCCGACCGAGGTAACCGTCGTATTGCCCAAGCCGAGCACGCACGCCTCGAAGTTCATGTTCCGGTACCAGCCGCTGTATGCCGACGTCCAGCCCGGCAGGCTTGCCAGCGGTTCGAAGGTCCGCGTGTAGGCGGGCGTCGGCGGATTCGGGTTCGGGGTACCGAACCACCACAGCGAGTTCTGGAAGAGCGGGTTGGAGCCTGTGGCTCCAGCCGCGGGAGCGCCGCCAACGGCGGCACGCGGCGCGCCGACGGCCGGTGTGCTCGCCGGTGCGCTTGCCTCTCCGCGGGATACAGGGCGCGGGGCGCGTCGAGGTGCGGGCGTACCCGCCGAGTCGCCTACGGCGCTGGAGTCGGTGTCGGTGTTGTCCGAAGGAGCTGCCTGGGCGGCCACCGGGGTCACAGCAGCAGCTGCAGCCACGGCGATAGCGCCTGCGGTGAGCCAGATTTTGCTGGTGGTTGTCATGGTGTCGCAATCCCCTCGAAGGTTCCTCGAATGCTGAAAGCTTGGTGAGACCGAGTCTTCCACCGTATGTCGTGCCCTGTCAACTCAACCGGCAAACTCAGCGCGAGTGACCGTGAGATTGGTGACTAAAGTCCTCGCCGGGCGACGTCATGCCTGGCGAGGCAACCATAATTGCTGCTCAGCTGGCAGCAGCTGGCTTCAGATAGGTCACCAGGCTGACGTCGATGGCCTCGTTGATGAAGTAGTACCGGCAACCTTGCAGATGCTTAAGTAATCGGTGGTCAAACGTCTCGTCAGCCGCGTAAAACGCCGCCTGCTTGCTGCGCTCAAGAGCAGTCGGCCCACGTTCGACTACCGCGTGTCGGACATTTCCGCGAACGTGGCCTGCAGTTCGCCGATGATGTCGTCCCACAGGGCCTCGGGCAGGTCGTGCGCCATGCCGTCGATCAGCACCAGGCGGGCATTCGGGATGGCCGCGGCGATGGCCCGTCCGCCAGCGGGGCGCATCAGTTTGTCGTCTCGTCCGTGGATCACCACCGTCGGAGCGGTGATCTGCCGGTCGTAGCGGACCAGGCTCCCCGTGCCGAGGATGGCCCCGAAGTGCCGGGCGATGCCCTGCGGGTAGTGGGAGCGTTCGTAGCCCTCGATCGCCTCGGCCCGTAACTGCTCCTCCGGCGCCGGATAGCCGGGGCTACCGATGATCCGCGAGACCCGGATGGAGTTCTCGACGAGCACGTCGCGTGGGGAGTCCGGTGGCGGGCCCTTGATGAGTGCGAGCAACGCCCTGGGCGCCGGCGGCGGCAGCAGCGCGGAATTGTTGGACGAGAAGATGATGCCCAGCGCCGACGTGCGCTCGGGGAAGCGGGCCGCGAAGATCTGGGCGATCATCCCGCCCATTGAGGCGCCGACGATATGTGCCCGATCGATATTCAAATGATTTAGCAGTCCGGCGGCGTCGTCAGCCATGTGCTCAAGGGTGTAGACCGATTCGCTGCGTCGCCCGATGAGGGATCGCGCCAGTGCCGGGAGCAGCGAACCGCCGGCCCGGCGGCCGTGCAACTTGCCCGACAACCCCACATCGCGATTGTCATAGCGGATCACCCGATAGCCCAGATTCACCAGACGTTCGCAGAAACCCGTGCGCCACAACAACAATTGCGCGCCGAGGCCCATGATCAGCAGCACCGGCGGGTCGGTGATCGTGCCCATGTCTTCGTAATAGATTTCGAGATCGTCGTCCCCGGTGACGGAGATCCGTGCTGTGCCCGTGCGGACGTCCACGTTTAGACCTCGACGTCGCTCTGGTGTTCCCGGCTGACCTCGACCATGAAGTTGGCGAAGTACCCGGTGAGTTCGGGATCGGACATCATCTGCCACTTCGGCGCCAGCAGTTTCATATAGCGCTCCACGTAGAGGAACTGCTTACCGATCAGCACCAGTTCACGCGGCAGTGTCACGTCGTAGACATCGGCCAGGGTGGAGAGTTGACGGCCGATATCGGCATACGACATATCGCCCAGGCTGGTCATGGTCAGCGGTGCCGCGAACGCCTCGAGGTCCTTAGCGGCCTCGGGTTCGGGCTTGGTGTTGCCGACCGCGCCCATCAGGACCAGGATCTTGCCGGCCGCCGCGTGATCCTTTTTGACCAGCAGTGCGTGGACCAGTTCGCGCAGCAGCCACCGGGTGCGGGGATCGATGCGGCCCATGATGCCGAAGTCCAGGAACACGATTCGGCCCTGGCCGTCGACCAGCAGGTTGCCGGCGTGCAGGTCGCCGTGGAACAGGCCGTGGCGCAGTCCGCCCTCGAAGGTGCTGAACAGCAACGCCTTGACCAGTTCGGTGCCGTCGAAACCCTGCTTGC
>JBBAWM010000009.1:0-16116 GCA_040397175.1 Candidatus Limnocylindrus sp.
CCTGCTGAGCGCGGAGTCCCGCGCCCACGCCGCGGAGACGCGCCTGGCCGAGATCAAGCGCGCCTTCACCGGCTAGCGGCTCGCGGTCCGAGACAGGGCGGCCTGGGGTATCCCCGGGTCGCCCTTCTCTCATGCCCGGGTCGCGGAGCGGCCTGGGTGTGCACGGAGAAGTGGCGGCCTGGTCCGATCACGCCCGCGGAGACGCGGTAGGCTACCTGCATGACGTACCCACTTGAGCTGCACCCCATCCCCGACGAGACCGAGGAGCAAGCCTCCGACTCCGCGGGTCTTCCCCTGGCCGAGAACGACGAGGTCTGCGAGCACTGCGAGTCGCGGATCGGTCGCGGAAGGGGCATCTTCGTCCCGTACGTGGTCGTCCTGAACCAGGACGACGACTACTGGTTCGTCTGCGAGAACTGCGCCGGTCCGGTCCTGGACCCCGGCATCCCGGAGTAGACTGCACGGAGAAGCGGGCCTAGCCGGCTAGCCGCCTCAGCGCCCTTGCGACGAAGAACAAAATGTCGCACCCCCACGGTATGCACCAGGGCCGATTAGTCGTTGCCAAACCGTTGCAATGAATTATGCAAAACAGGGGCTAAAACGCCACTTCGTACGGTATAATTAAAGAGTACAGGCAACAAGCACTCGAGCAGCCGCCCGGGTGAAAACGACGAACCCAAAGGACAAAATGACAGACTCAAATCTCACATTCGTGGACGTGACCATCATGTTCAACCCGGCGCTGCCGGACGACCTGGACGACGTGACCGTCGTCATCGGCGACGGCACAGTCAAGTTCAACGAGGACTTCGACTTCGACGCCAGGGTCTACTTCTACTTCGACGACCTGGCCCTGTTCAAGCGCGCCCAGGTCGAGGACCTCGAGGAGGTCGGCTTCCAGATAGTCAAGGTCATCGACCAGGACGAGGTCGACGCCCTGGAAGCTGAGGTGGCCAAGTGAGCCGCCCGACAGACCAGCGCATGCGAATCGGCACCTGCGCCGTCGACTCCGGTCAGATCATGATTGTCGACCCCTGCTACCTCGACGAGTACAAAGCGGACGACTTCGAGCCAGGCACCGGCACCATCAACGAGTTCAGCTACTCCGGCGCGTGCAACACGACACTGAGCCAGCTCGGTGCCGGGCAGCTCGGAAGCATGACTGCCGTCGTCGCGTCGAGCGGCTACGGAGACGGGGCCTACCCTGTCTACGCGACCTACGACGAGGACGGCGTCATCACCAAGCTCGAGATTGAGTTCGTGTACGTCGACGAGGAGGACGAAGACTAGTGGCCAACTTCATCGACAACGAGCTCAGGGTCCGACTCTCGCCGGGCGCCAAGCGAGTCCTCCTGGACATGTTCAAGATCCAGGCGAACAAGATCGACCCCGCCTACCACACGGAGGTGGAGGAGAACCCGGACGCGCCGGTCGGATACCGACTGAGCTTCTGGAACTTCGACCGCCCGAGTAAACCGGAGATGAAGGCCTACCAGGTCTCCACCGTCGGCGCGCCCGGCGGCTGGTACCGGTGGAACTACGAGCACTGGTCCACCAAGTGGGACGCGATGGAGGTGCACGGAACCGAGGGCGTGACCCCCGGCCGAGGCACCCAGTCGAGGTACCTCGTCTACCGCTTCACCACCGCCAACAGCGCGCCGGTCCGGGCGCTCGAGGCGATGATGAGGATGTTCCCCGAGCTCGAGTACACCCTGAAGTGGCACGACGAGGCCGGCCCTGGCGGGACCATCGTCGGACGCGAGGGCTTCTGGCTCACGACCGACTCGTACGGACCGGCGACGTCTCACACCGAGGCGACCGAGCTCCGGAGACTTCGCAAGTGCGAGTGCCTGGTGACCGGCGGCGAGCACACACCGTTCCCCGACTGCCTCAGCGACGCTGAGTAGGAGTTTGGCAACGATTTGGCAACAAGCGCACCAAAGAGGCCAATTATGCAGATTGGCACGCTATAATTGAACTATGAACGCACCAACCGGTGCGGGATCCAAAACGACGAAAGGACCGCTCATGAGCGATCAAAAGACCATCGAGGTGAGAGGCAAGGCCCTGTACCTAGAGTTCAGGAACCAGGCCGCCACCTTCCAGCTGCTAGTGCACCCAGACGGCGTGTCGAGTCAAAACGACTACGTGCCGTTCGGCGTCTTCTACCGCAGCCTCAACGCCTCCTACCCGAAGCGTCCCTGGACGACCGCAAAGGTGAGTCGCACCACCGTTGGCCCTCGCATGATCGAGGCTGGCAAGATGCTCACCCTGACCGACGCCAACCTGGTGATCAGCACCTCGAAGAAGTTCCAGGAGCACGTGGACTCGATCTTCGACCAGCTGACCCGTCAGGGCTTCAGCGTCTACAAGCAGCCGGTCATCGTTGAGATCTCAAACGTCGACCTCGACGAGATCGGCAGCGACTCCACCCCGTACGCCCTGTTCAGACGAGTCATGTCTGCCCGCAAGGCGCTCGGCTTCCCTGAAGACCTTCTAACCACCACCACCCCAACCCTCTAAAACGACGAAAGGACGCACCATGAACTACGACACAATCTACGCAGGACTCGGCCCACTGTTTGCCGAGATGACCAGCCAGACCCTCACCGAGACACCGGGTGTTGAGATGGACCGGTACCTATCGCACGCCGGCCGAGTGGTCATCCGCTCGGGCAGCTCGACCCCTCGAAAGAAGGCCGAACCCGTGGCTACCACCGTCACCGCCCTGGAAGGTGAGACCTTCTACCTCCGCCCGAACGGCGACAAGTACTTTGCCCGCAAGTGGGGAGAGCACAGCGACGTCGAGGTCATTCGCAAGTCGCGAGCCAAGAGCCACTACGTCCTCCTCTACGGAGCGCCCGGCTGCGGCAAGACCGCGATGGTCGAGGCCGCGTTCGGCGACGAGCTCGAGACCATTCTCGGCACCGGCGACACCGAGGTCAGCGACCTCGTGGGTGGCTACGTGCAGACCGCGACCGGCGGCTTCGAGTGGGTCGACGGCCCGCTGCTTCGAGCCGCTGAGCACGGCAAGCCCCTGCTCATCGACGAGATCGGCATCATCGACCCGAAGGTACTGACGGTCGTGTACGGCCTCATGGACGGTCGTCGCGAGTACACCGTCACCGCCAACCCGGAGCGTGGCACCGTCAAGGCCAAGGACGGGTTCTACGTCCTCGGCGCGACCAACCCAAACGCGCCGGGAGTCAACCTCTCGGAGGCCCTGCTCTCCCGCTTCGGCATCCACGCCGAGATGACCACCGACTGGTCGCTCGCCAAGAAGATGGGCGTTCCGGCTACCGCAGTCTCAGCCGCCCAGAACCTGGCAAAGAAGCGCCAGAGCGACGAGGTCAGCTGGGCACCTCAAATGCGCGAGCTCCTGAAGTTCAAGGAGCTGGCCGAGGACTTCGGCACCACCTGGGCCGTGAGCAACCTGCTCGCAGCGGCACCGGAGATGGACCGACCAATCGTGGCCGACACCTTCACTCGAGCATTCGCTGAAGAGTCGCGCCCGGCGAAAATCTAGGTTGCTTCGTCGTTATCCTAGACCTGGACCAGGGCCCCGGCGCACACCGGGGTCCTGGAACCCAGTTTGCAACGACTTGGCAACAGCCGCCTGAAACTGCAAGATCAGGCGCTAAAGCACGCTATAATTGAACTAAGACATCTACGAAAGGACATCTCATGACACACTTCGGAACCTCCGGACACACCAAGGTCGACGCCCCCGAGTGGCTCAAGGTCGGCTCGGCCATCAGCTCACTCGTAAACGACTGGTCGCTACGCAGCGACCTCATCGTTCGCGTCGGACCAAACGAGAGCGCGCCGGCCCCGGCACTCTTCAACCCGGCCCTGGCCGAGGTAGAGGTCAACACCGTTCACGCCTTCGGTCCGTCCATCGAGCCCGAGCTCGTCGGAGACCTGACCGACCGCGACACCCAGTTCGACTGGCCAAAGGCCACCGGCGCGATCTTCCACGAGGCCCTGCACGCCCGCTTCACTCAGTTCAGTCTGCAGGCCATCGCAGACGCCCTGCCTGCGGGACCGCTGGCTGCCCTGCACCTGCTAGAGGAGTCGCGCATCGAGGGACTCGGCGTTCGCGCCATGCCGTCCAACCGTGGCTTCTTGCGAGCCTGCGCCCTGGAGATCGTCCTCGGCGACCTGACCGCAGAGAAGCTGGCCGAGCAGGGACACACCCGCGCCGTCGCCCACGTCGCCGGACTCACCCTCGCCCGCGTCGACGCCGGAGTGCTTGAGCGCTCAGACGTCGAGTCGGTTGCCGAGTACGTCGAGACCTTCTTGGGCGAGGAGCTACTGGAGAAGCTGCGCGACATCTGGACCGAGTTCCAGGCGCACGCCAAGCACTCGTCTCACCACGAACTAATGCCACTCGCCATCGAGTGGGACCGACTCGTCACCGAGGAGTCGGAGAAGCGCGGCGAACCGCAGCCGGGCTCAGGTCCGGGACAGGACGTCATCGACGCGATCAGGGAGATGCTCGAGAAGCTGGCTGACGACGCCGGAGCCGCCGCCATCGGTGCCGGAGACGAGCTGGGCGACCAGCAGCAGTCCGAGGAGTGGAGCCGCGAGGTCAACGCCCGAGGCAAGGACTCACGCCAGCGCCAGCAGCACAAGGCCGAGGCCGCCAGGATCTTCGACAAGGGCACCGGCCCGGGCGAGAGCAAGAGTCGCTCAAAGTTGATCGAGCGTCGCCAGCCGTCCGGCGAGGAGCGAGCCGCTGCCGTCCAGGTGGCGAGACTGCTCGAGAAGGCCAAGTACCGCGACCGCTCGATGACCGAGGTCAACAGCGTGACCCCTCCAGGTCGCCTGAGAACCGGCGCGATGGTCCAGGCTGCCGCACTCAAGACCAAGGGCGTTCGCGCCCAGGTCGAGCCGTGGCGAGCCACCAAGCGCAAGCACACCGAGGACCCGGAGCTGAAGGTCGGCGTCATGGTCGACATCTCCGGCTCGATGGGCGGAGCGATGACTCCGATGGCCGTGACGGCCTGGGTCATGTCCGAGGCGGTCCACCGCATCCAGGGCAAGGCCTCGATGGTCTACTACGGCAACGACGTCTTCGCGACCCTGAAGCCAGGCCAGCACCTGCGCGAGGTCAACGTGTACTCGGCCCAGGACGGCACCGAGCAGTTCGACAAGGCGTTCAAGGCACTCGACGGCTCGATGAACCTCCTGCAGGGCTCTGGAGCCCGTCTGCTGGTCGTCGTGTCAGACGGCGAGTACGTGCAGGAGGAGAGACAGGCGGCGAAGCAGTGGATGCTCGCGTGCGAGCGCGCCGGAGTGGCGATCCTCTGGATCAAGTTCGACAGTCGAAACGGCAACCCTGAGCGCTTCTTGAACGGCACGTCCGGCGAGGTCGTCGTGTCAGACGGCGTCGCGTCGAAGGTCGCCAAGACCATCGGCGAGGCTGCCGCCCGGGCCCTGACCAAGGTCGGAGCCAAACAGGCGCGCTAAAAGCTGTTGCCAATCTGTTGCAAAGAACTTTGGCAAATTGGCATGATTTGGGCAATTGGCGTGCTATAATTAAAGTATGCACCAAGCAGTCGACCTCGGTTGACTGGCCACAGGCGGCCAACCGGCAGTCTGTCCGAAACGACAAAAGGACACTACCATCAGTACATCAACTGTTAGCACCACCGTTCGCACCACCAGCACCACCGTCAGCACCACCGAGCAGGTCGTTGACCTGACCGCCACCGACGCGAAGGCAATCTTCGCTGAGTACGAGGCTATCAAGAAGGCGAAGACCGATCTTGACAAGCAGGAGAAGGCCCTGAAGGAGAAGCTCCTAGAGCTGACCGGATGGACCGCTGACGGCGTACCTGCCGTCGCCATCGTGAACGGCGAGCCCCTGTTCAAGAAGCAGGCCGGCAAGTCGGTCATCTGGGACGCCGAGCTGATGAAGCTCGTCTTCCCTGAGGCCCTCGAGAAGTGCCGCAGCGAGAAGCCAAACTTCTCCATCCGCGCCGCCTAACAACCGGCAACACCAGAGGCGGGAGCCTCGGCCCACCAGGGCCGGGGCTCTTCGTCCACCAAGACCACTCACCCCAATCAAAGGACAAGACCCATGATCTACGACGACCACAAGACCCAGCGGCTCTCCCCGGTGCCCGGCACGAACAAGCGCATCGGCGTGGAGCACCTCATCACCATTGACCGGTTCTGGTTCTCGAACCGCGCCGGTCTACGCATCGGCGTTCCCCTCGCGACCATCGAGGCCCAGACGTTCGAGAACGACTTCCGCCTGGAGATTCACAACGGAAGCTCGGCCGGCGCGGTGTACACCAACGCCAGCTACGACGCCCTGCTCCAGGTCCTGCTGCTCGCCGTCAACCACGGCAAGCGGTAGCCCAAGACGTCCGCGGCGTTTGTTTGTCCTTTCCCCGCGGACATGGCCCGGCCAGCTCGAGACTACTCGTTGGCCGGGCCACCCAACTTCCCCAATCGCGCGGAGCGGCGCGGTAGGATCAGATCGCAACCGGCACGCTCGCGGAGCGGCCAGAGAAGGAGAGACGCATGCCAAATTTTGGAGGCGAGAGCTCGGTCAGCGGCACGGTCGTGTGGCTGACGCCGCCCTACATCATCGAGGCCCTGGGCCAGTTCGACCTGGACCCGTGCGCGCCCGCTGCCGGGGAGAGACCGTTTGAGACGGCCGCGAGCTACTGGACCGAGGCCGACGACGGCCTGGTGCAGCCCTGGCACGGACGCGTCTGGATGAACCCGCCCTACGGCCCGGGCATGGTCAAGTGGCTCACGAAGCTCGCGACGCACGGAGACGGCTACGCGCTGGTCTTCGCGCGGACGGAGACGCGGGCGTTCTTCGACGGCGTGTGGGACCACGCGGACGCGCTCTTCTTCTTCAAGGGCAGACTCAAGTTTCACCGACCAGACGGCACGCCCGGCGCGGCCTGCCAGTCGCCGTCGGTGCTCGCGGCCTACGGCTCGCGGAACGTCGCGGCCCTGGAAGACGCGGTCGCCTCCGGCAAGCTCGTCGGCAAGCTCGTCTACCTGAAGCAGTAGTTTTTTGAGAGACCCCGGTCGAGAGACCGGGGTTCTTCTCTACCCCGGAGGCGCACGGAGAAGTCGGCGCTTGCCGGGCGACTCCGTCGCGACACCCTCGAGGCCGCAGCAAACTACAGGTCTGTGGTATGCCTGTTTTACCGTTGCGAAGTTGTTGCGAAGAGATTTGCCAAAAGTGGGCAATTATAGAGATTCATGCGCTATAATTAGAGTATGACAAACACAACGACAACCCTCGAAATCACCTGGACCGGCAACGAGCACCTACCTGCCAAGTACCAGACGTCAGGCAAGCACACAAGCAGCCTGGCCGTAGCAGTCCACCACGACGGCAACGACCTAAGCCTCTGCGAGCGCGTGTTCGAAGAGACCAACCTCTATCAGGGCGAGCTCTGGGACCGCATCCAGCCGCTACTGCCTGACACTCGCACCCACACGGCCCTGAGCGTCGGAGACCTGGTTCGCATCGACGACCGCGTGTACAAGTGCGCGAACATCGGCTTCAAGTTGATCGAGGAGGCCGGCCGAACAGTTTACAACGTCTCGAGCGGGCACTTCACCGGTGCCGGGATCTGCGAGACCTGCGGCCCTCTCTGCGACGACGACGACGAATAGTCGTTGCCGAACTGTTGCGGCGAATCCGGTCAAAAGTGGCCGGATCTGCCCGACAACATGCTATAATAGAACTATGAGCAAAACACTCGACCGGCCAGGCGGACCCTGGAGCTAGCAAAGGACACCACCGCTTATGAGCGACCTAGAGACACCAACAGTAGCAGAGGCACGAATCGAGACCGACATGGAGCTCGAGGACTGGGACGACGCGAAGCACTACGCGACCGAGCTGGTCGAGAACTGGATGACGGCACACGACGTCGACCCGAGCGACGAGATCCTCGTCAAGTACTCCGGAGCGACCTGGCAGAGACTGAGCGGCTCGGCTCCGGCCGTGGCCTCGTCGCTGCCGATGATCTTCAAGGTGAACGGCGACTACACCCTGACCGTCAAGTACGACTCGGCCGACCAGAGCCTCATCATCACGAGATACTCACACGACGAGCCGATGGGTGCGACTCACGTCATCGAGAAGCTCGACCTCTCCACCATCGAGTAAGCCACCGCTGCGGCTGCCCGGTCGAGACTGACCGGGCGTGCCGGACGGCGAACCACCACCACCGACAACCAAACTACGAAGGGACACACATGAGCAGCAACGAGCACGAAGAGATCCGCCTGGACGTCGTCGAGGACTCCATCCTCAGGGTCGTCATCGACGACGTCAGCGACGGAGCTCGCACGGAGTTCAGGGCCTCGATCTACGACCGGGACCACGAGCTGATCGCCGAGGCCTGGGGTAAGACCCGGGCGGAAGCGGCAGCGGGAGCGACTGCGGACGTCTACAAGTAGTCCAGGACCGTTGCGAAACCGTTGCCGAGAACTTTTTGGCAAACTGGCCGATCTGGCCAAACTGTGTAGTATAATTGAACTATGGACATCAACGAAAGGATACAAATGACCACCACCATCACCCGCTCTCCGGAGCTACTGGCACTACAGACCGAGCTCGACGAAACTCGCGAGCGCTGGTACCGAGACTCTGCCGGGCTGAAGCTCGGCAGCATCGAAGCTGCCCGAGTCAACGGCTACTACGCCGGCAAGACCTACGGCCTCGAGATCGCCATCGACCTCCTGGTCAAGCGAGAGGAGGCCGCGCGATGAGCCGGCACACGGTAGAGTCAAAAGAGTTTCGAATCGAGCTCCACGGACGCACCATCTCCGGCACGCTGGCCTCGGACGACGAGGGCGGACTGGACGACCTGGTCGACACCCTGCTGGAGACCGGCGAGGTCGAGCGCATCGAGCTCCGAGACTCGGACTCGCACTACGTCTGGAGCGTCATTGAGCCGGGCGACAAAAACGACAACGAAGGGACCACCGAGTGACATACGAAGATCCAACCACCACCAAGGTCCACGCCACCAGCACGGAGGCGACCTACCCGAACGCAGTCAACGGACCGTGGGAGACCCGGGTCGAGGAGTTCGAGTGGGAGGCCAGTGCGGGCAGGGGGACGCGATACCGCGTCCGGGCCCACAACGGCGGCTACCCGTCGCAGCTCGGCATGATCGTCGAGACGCTCGAGGAGGCCCTGGACCAGCTGGTCGAGCAGGAGCGGCGAGTCCGCGAGTCCGGCGTCAGCGCCGAGACCCCGCGCCTCGGACGTTGTAGCTGCGGCACGGAGGTGCCGACCGAGCGACTGATGCGCTGGTCGCAGCGACCGTTCTCCAAGTTTGAAGACAACTACGACGGCTGCCGGGGCTGGGACTGATGCGGCTTCGCGTCGCCCTCGGGTCCGTCATCCGAGAGGTGAGACTGGCGAGAGGCCTGACGCTCCGAGACGTGAGCGTGCGCGGAACGGTCGCGCTCGGCTACGTCAGCGAGCTCGAGCGGGGACAGAAGGAGGCGAGCTCGGAGATACTCGAGCAGATCGCCCGGGCCCTGGACGTGCCGGTCAGCGACCTGGTCGTCGAGGCCGGTCGCCGGATGGCCGAGTATGACCTCGGACTCTGGTACGACCTTGACCTGGACGAGCTGCTGCTCGCGCACAAGTAAATAGACTCGCGACGCCCTTCCCCCTTTGGCGCGTCGCGACCGGGCCGGAGACTTCCCCTTTTGTCCGGCCCCTGAGCCCCCGGTAGTTACTGTCCTTTCGACCGGGGGCTCACCCCTCTCCCGGCAAACTCCCGGGCAAACGTTGCGATGCTGTTGCCAAGAACTTTTGCGTTTTGGCATGATTTGGGCAGATCATGCGCTATAATTGAACTATGAGCAAATGAATGAGTTTGCTCAGACGGCCAGGCGGCTCCCTGGACAATGACAAAAGGACAACACAAACATGAGCGCAAGCAAGTGGGTTCTACTGAACACCAGCGACGGATCACGTGGCGAAAACGGCAAGCAGAAGGTATACGAGGTGCTGGTCACCGGCACCACCGTCACCTTCACCTGGGGCATGGCTGAGAAGACCAGCCGCCAGAGCAAGACCCAGACCACCTGGTCAGAGGGCTCGGCTCGACAGGTCGCCCTCGATCAGGTCTACGCCAAGATGGCCAAGGGATACCGCCTGGCCTACTCGGCCTAGCCACCCCGGCTGCGGGGCCCTGGAGACAGGGCCCTGCGGCAACACCCCACCCACCCACCCACCCACTACAGAAGGACACAACGATGGCCACCATCATCACCACCACCACCCCGAAGCCAGTCCGCTGGTTCAACAAGATGACCGTCTCCTCGGAGGAGCTCGGCCGCACAGTGAACGTCACGTTCTACACGGACGACGAGGGCGTCGACGCCGACACCATCGACACCGACAACGGCTACGTCCCCGACGATGTGTACGACCTCCTGGTCCACCTGGTCGTCGACCAGCACACCGGCGAGCTCAGCAAGAAGGAGTAGTCCGGCGAGGAACGCCCCGGTCGAGAGGCCGGGGCTTCTTCACGCCCGGCAGCCCGGTCTCCGTGAAGCGGCTGCGGCCAGGAGCAGGGCACGGACGGCGACTACAACCACTGCGACACCTGCCAGAGCTACAAGTACTTCGGCTGGATTGACGACGAAGAGTAGCCGGCAACCGTTGCAGAGCTGTTGCTCAAACATGGGCAAAACTCCCAGATCATGCGCTATAATTGAAGTATGACAACAACCATCGAGTGCAAGGACTGCAAGAAGTCGATCACCAGGGTCTGCCGTCGCTGCAAGGAGGACGCTGAGTTCTACGAGGACTGCTGGGAGTGCGGCAAGAAGACCCTCAAGGAGAACCTGAGCGTCTGCGACAACTGCCCGGCGTGCGAGGACGATCACGACTGCAACGAGTACGACCGCTAGTAAACCAGGCGACGAAACTGTTGCAAAGAGTATGCGGCAAATGACGCAAAGCGTCAATGCCACGTGCTATAATTGAATAGTAGCAAGCGCCCGGTCGACCGGTCGGGCGGACACCACGACAAAAGGACACACCATCAAAACATTCAAAAACATCAGCAGAGAAGCGGCAGAAGTAGACGGCGGCACCGGACTCGAGGGATACATCACCTCGACCAGGCGCGAACTCGAAACCGCGTTCGGAGCACCGGACGAGACCGGCACCATCGACAACAAGGTCACGACCGAGTGGACCCTGAGGTTCAACGACGGAACCATCGCGACCATCTACGACTGGAAGCGATACGAGTACGACCTCGGAGCTCCGGAGCTCGACGAAGTCTACCAGTGGCACATCGGCGGACAGAGCAAGCAGGCAGTCTACGCCGTCTCGGCAGCGGTCGCCAGAGCAGCGATCGCGTAGTCGAGCGGACCAGAGACCCGGGCGGGAGACCGCCCGGGTTCTCTCATGCCCCGGGACTGCACGGAGCGGCGACCATCACTCGAGGGCTGAGAGTGCCGGGCGCTGCGCCCGGAGCGCCCTCGCGACGAGTCCAAATCGTTGCAAACTAATTTCGCAAACCAGGCTGATCTGGACCGTCAACGCGCTATAATTGAAGTATGACAACTATCACAAAGACACCCGCAGAAATCGTTCGCGCCGAGTACGGAGCCATCGTCGGAAAGCGCGTCCTAGACGTGCGGCCCCTGACCGCTGCCGAGCTCAGCGACCTCGCCTGGGACGACAGTTCCGGCACCATCCCGCTCGTCATCTTCTTCGAGGACGGCAAGGCCCTCATCCCGAGCATGGACCCGGAGGGCAACGGACCGGGACACCTGTTCATCGACGACTGGAAGCGCGCTTGAGCGCCCTGTCGCTGCGGCAGCGTCTCGAGGCCCTCGAGTTCGTCTGCGCCACGGGCGACCTGACCTTCCAGGTCCTCTACGACACTCTGTTCGTGGGCAACTCCGCCTGCGTCCAGGCCGACTCCTGGATGCAGACCCTCAAGGCAAACCCGCTGGCCTGGGGAGTCTTCCCCGCGAACGCCTGGATCTACATGACCGACGGCTGGGGCCAGAACCTGCTGATGCGCTACGCCGACGACGGGACCTGGCACTGGCACGACTCGGGCGCTCGCACGGAGGACGGCCGCGTGCCGGAGTGCGACGACGACGGCGCCGACATCCACGAGGCGCTCAAGGACCTGCTGTCCGACGAGCCGACGTTCCTGCCCTCCGGCGGCTTCATCGACCCGGAGTTGCTGGGCAAGATCGCGCCCGAGCCGGAGGAGGACTGATGCAGACCTACGCAAACGGGAAGGTGATGGTCCGCTTCGGCGGCACGCCGAAGAAGGTCCACTGCACGTACGGCAGTTGGGCGCTCTGCTCCCCGGCAGACGTGCCGCTGAAGCAGCGAGTGGCCGTGACGAGTTCGAAGGCCAACGCCTGGGTCGAGGACGGCGAGACGCCGGAGTCGGTCGCCCGGCGACTGGCCGGAGAACTTGCGGACCGAGGGCTCGCCTCCGTGCTGTGCCCCAAGTGCCGAGCGGTCTACGAGTGGTAAGAGAGAACCCCCTGGCTTCTGCCAGGGGGTCTCTTCTTGTCCTGCGGCTACTCGACCGGGATGACGATCGGGAAGCCCTCCCAGGCGACGTCGTGTTCCTTGTCGTCGTCGACCGGGTATCCCTCGAAGTCATCTCCGATGAGGTCCGGGTCTGCGTCCACCTCGATGGCGACCTTGTCCGGGTCCTTCAGTTTCGACTCCCAGCCGCCAATCAACTTGAGCGTCTTCGGCTCGCCGTCGATGGTGACCTCCCAGTAGACGTCGTACTTGTGCAGTGCTTTGGCCTTGGCCTGTCCTTTTATAGTTGTCATGTTTCAATTATAGCACATGATTCGCCACCAGGGCCCCAGTTTGGCAACTTTGATTGCAACAAAGTTGTTGCAATGAATTATGCGCAAATGGGCTGAAAACGTCAATACTAGCGCTATAATTATTACATAGCAACAAAAGCCTGGCCGACCGGTCAGGTGCCGGAACGACAAAAGGACAGACACATGAACGAGCAGTACTTCGCACTTCTAAAGACCTCAGACGGCAACCGCGGCGAGGCAGGCAAGCAGAAGATCTACGAGATCCGAGTCCAGGGCCGCAAGGTCGTCTACTCGTGGGGAATGGCTGAAAAGACCGCCCGCCAGTCGAAGACCGTCTTCTTCGTCAACGACAACGTGGCGCAGTTCGAGGCCCTGAACCAACTTCGCAGCAAGGTCGTGGGCGGCTACCGAGTAGCCGTCCGCGCCTAGTCGCGACCGACCGGGACGAACCGGGAGCGGACTCGCTCCCGGTCTTCTCGCGTCGAAGTGAGCCGCCACGTCTCCCGGGCGCGCTACAATTTTCAGGTGCCACTCAACCGGGTGGCACTTTCACGCGGAGCCGCCTCGTGCGGCTTCAGGGAGGGATTGCAAAAGAGCAACGACCGAGTGCTAACTCGTAAAACCAGGAAAGGTAGGTCGCCAGAATGAAACAACTCCTAACAGCACTGCTCGTGTGTGTGACCATGAGCGGACCCGTCGGACCGGCAGTAGCCGAGGACCCACAAGCGCACAGCGCGCTAGTGAAGACCTCGACCGCGAGCCTCGGAACGACACGCAACACAGGCGGCACCCTCGGCACGCTGATCCAGCCGTCGACGTCGAACCTGACGTTCATGGCCCAGCAGGCGCAGAGGACCCAGCGACTTCGTGCCAACGCAGTCGCGATGGACAGGGCCATCAAGAAGTTGAGGAAGTACGTGGGTAAAACCTGGTACGTCTTCAGCGGCTCGACCCCGTCCGGCTGGGACTGCTCCGGACTCGTGCGCTGGACCTACGAACAGGTCGGCGTCGAACTGGAGCACTCGGCCACAAAGCAGGCGCACGCCGGTCGGATCGTGAAGCACCCGCTTCCCGGAGACCTAGTCGCCTACCAGCACGGCAAGGGCTACTGGTACTACCACGTCGGGATCTACGTCGGCAACGGCATGACGATCCAGTCGCTGCGCGGCAACACGCGCACGATGCTGGTAGCGGCAAACAGCCCGGTGGTCGGCTTCGACAAGCCGGTCTACATCCGGATACTGGAGCGCGACGACTCGACCCCGGCCTCCCGGGCGAAGGCGGCCGCCACCCTGCCCGCGAACTAGCGGCACCCCGAACCGGTGCGGCGACTGCGCGGAGAGACGCAGTCGCCCACCGGAACGGCAACCAACTACGAAGGACACCAGATGCGCGTAAAGCCACTCGCCCTCGTCCAGCTCGCCCTGTCCGGCGTCTCGACCTGGGTCTGGGTCAACCTGGCCGGCCGCCTCCCCGAGACCGAGGCCGCCGGACTGGACCCGATGCCGGGACTCTGGTTCGTCGGGAACACCACCCTGCTCCTGATCTTCGGCGCGCTCGTCGCGCAGTGGCAGGACTAGTTACAGAAACGTTGCGCTAAATGTCGCGCTTCTGCCAGCTCTTATGCTATAATTGAAGTAAGGCGTCCGACCGGGCGCCCGACCGCGACGAAAGGACCCCGCACCATGAAGTCATTTATCCACAACCGCGACCTGCTCCAGCTCCTGCCGGTACTCCTCATCGGGTACACGTTCATCTACATCACCGCAGTGGCGTTCGGCAGCGGACCCATCCCGCCCCTGCACCTCTTCACCGACAACCTGGCCCTGCTCTTCTGGAGCTGGCTCACGGTGTTCGTCGCGAACACCGTCCTGTACCGCATCGAGGTCCGCCAGGAGCGCCGCGAGCAAGCGGCGCGCCAGGCGCGCCTGGCCGCCCTACGAGCCGAGCGAGTCAGCCGATGAGTAAGTTCTGGCACGGCTGCTACGAGTGCGGCGCCTCCTTCCAGGCCGAGGACATCGGCCGCTACACCTCGCGCCAGGTCTGCGACCAGTGCAAGGCCGAGCGCGCCGAGCGCTGGGCGAGGGTCGAGGCGAAGCGGGCCGAGCACGTCCACGAGTGGGCGCTGCGCGGAGACAACCGCGCCTGCGCCTGCGGCTCGACCCTGCTCGGGCCGGGAGACCTTGCGTGAGGGGCATCGACCTCGCCCTGACCGTGACCGTCGGCGTGCTCACGTTCATCGCCGGCCGCCGGTCGGTCAAGCGCCAGTTCAAGCACATCGAGAACTCAAGCGGGCACACGCTCGTCATCCGCCTGGACGACGACGGCTGCCTGCACATCGAGGAGCCGGACGAGGAGTCCGCCCACCCCAAGACAAAGGAACCCAAATGACCGCACGACAACTGGCCGAGGCGCTCGCCGTAGACGCCAGCACCAAGAAGTTTCGACCCAGCCTGCTCGACGTGATGGACTGGGTCAACAGCGGAGACCTGCGCTTCGCCGGCTTCCTGCCGCTCAAGCGGGAGGACCCGCGCCTGGAGACCCTGCGGCAGATGCTGCTCCCGTCGGGAGAGCGCTCCTAGTGGCCTGGGACGACGGTAGCGGAGTCAACGACTACGAGAAGAACGTCGACTTCACGTGCCGGTACTGTGAGATGGAGAACGTCGACGTCACCGCCGGCGGTCTAGGCAGCACACTGTACGTGAGCTGCTCCTTCTGCAAGCAAGACCAAGAGATCTACCTAGACTGACCCGGGAGAGTCAAATGAACACACTAAACATCGCGCTGCTCGCGGTCCTGGCCGTGGCCCTGGTGGCCGGCATCGCCGTCGCGGCGGCAGCCATGCTCGCCTTCGTCTTCGCGCCGTTCGACGACAAGGGACTCGACAACTGGCAGCTGAGCGACGACGACTTCTAGTGCCGCGGTTCCCGCCCGGCCTCGAGATACCGACGCCTGACACCTCCTCGTACCCGACGCGACCCCTGTGGACCGAGCTCGGCGGAACGACCCACGACCTGCCGCACGTGGACAGGGACCCGCTGTGGCGCACCCTGAACCCCGGCGTCGGCCTCTCGCCGTCCGGCGAGCTCGCCGTCGTGCTGCGGACCAGCAACTACTACCTCGACCCGTCGACCGGCGAGTACTTCGTCCTGGGCGGCGGACCGATCCACAGCCGCGCCTACGTGGCCGGGCTGACCGAGGACCTGCGGCTCACGGAGACGAGGCCGGTCGACTGGGACCCCGCCGGTCCCGACATCCGACGCGGCGTCGAGGACTGCCGCC
>JBBAWM010000010.1:0-11036 GCA_040397175.1 Candidatus Limnocylindrus sp.
CGACGACGATGTACCGCGACTTTGCCTTGAGCCCAGAGCTATTCCACTGGGAGTCCCAATCCACAACGAACTCCAATTCACCGACTGGTCAGCGCTACATCAATCATCGGCAGAACGGGACCAACGTGTTGCTCTTCGTGCGGGAGGCCAAAACCAACTCGCTAGGCGCCTCGCCGTACGTATTCCTCGGGCCGGCTGACTACGTCAAGCACGAAGGTAGTAGGCCGATGGCCGTCACCTGGAAGCTTCGCAGACCGATGCCGATGGAGATCTTCTTAGCGTCGAGAGCGGCGGTCGCGTAGCGGCCCGGTCAATCGCCTTAGGGTTACGGCCGGTTGACCTAGGCGGCGTACATCGGTCACGGCCATCAAGGCGCGATTCGGAGCGTGCCGGTAAGGAAATTAGCTGAGTGAACTACTCCAGCTCTCCGGTGCGGACAGGCTAAGTCCTCGATTTGGAGTCGGGTCCGACCGTTTAACCTTGAATAAGCGTTGCTTCCGGCGCTGTGGTGTCGACGGTCTCCGATCGGTCTCTGAGTCAACGGTAGGGGCGGGGCCGGCGCCGTCGGCTTGATAGAATTTGCTACGATTGGCTAACCGGGCGGTTTCGACGCGCGAAACTGCGCTCGGACACGGCTTCTTCGCGATCGCTCGAAGAGCCAAACTTCCCCGGGTACTCCTTCGGCCCGACGACCCATTCCCACTTATAGGAGGAACTGAATGCGGTTTCTGACGTGGAACATCCAAAGTGGCGGAGGCAGGAGAGTGCCGTCGATCCTGCAAGAGCTGGAACGACTCGCGCCCGACTTTGTGACGCTCACCGAGGTTACGTTCAACAACCTCGAGATGATTAAGTCACAGCTTTCACGTCAAGGATTCGGCCAGATCGAGACGACTTGTTCTGAGGGACAGACCAACAGCATTTTGGTTGCCTCAAAAGTGCCCTTCAAGGTGATCGATGAGCCGATCGATCACGATCCAGAGCGCTGGCTCTCCGTTGAGATCGAAGACCTGGATCTGAGGGTGCTCGCCGTTCATATTCCTGGGTCGACGGACAACAAGTTCGGTCAAGACGGCTTCGGCCTGTCAGGAAAGAAGCGCAAAGAGCTTTTCTGGGATCAGGTCATCCAGTACGCACAACGACACAAGGGCGAGAGGGTTGTCCTACTTGGCGACTTCAATACAGGGTTGCCTGAAGATGCCCAGGGCACTCCGTTCGAACTCTCAGACCGGATCCGGGTGCTGCGACTGGAGAAGTACCTGGACACGTGGCGATCTCTCAACTCTGGTAAGCGCGAATTCACCTGGTACTCAAAGCGGAAGAACAAAGAGACTGGAACATCGGAGGACTTTAACGGGTTCCGACTCGACTATGTGTTCGTTTCAAATGCCCTGCGAGACTGCATCCTCAATGCTGAGCATGTCCATAGCGTTCGTTCGCAGGGAACCTCGGATCACTCGATGGTTGTTTCTGATCTGTCGGTCGGGGACTTGACTGCGTTCGCCGCTTCGGATGCAGAAACCGTTAGCAGAGTGGAGACGAGTAGCTCAGTGAAACGACCTTCGGACCGCTCCGACGAGAGTGCCGACGCTGTGAAACCTAGACCGAGTGCTCCACCGACTGTCGCCAAGCCGTCGAGGCCGGCGAAGCTCGGCACAGGCTACTTCGCCCAAAAGCCGGGCGACTGGACGAGAGAGGAATTCATCGAGTCGATCGAAGACTTCAGCGATCGCGCCTTTCTTCTCAGGCTCCTCGAATTAGTCGATGCTAATGATGAGCTCCCATCGAGGGGACCGGCGCCGCGTCTCTTCTTCGGAAAGTGCCCTGGCGGGGGCATGTTCGTCTACCAGTTCGGTAGGCGGCATCCGCCGTACAAGTTCTCGATCAGAAAGGGCCGATTGATGATCGCAGGGTGCTGGACCAGGTTTCCCCAAGTCGAGGGCGATCCAGGATTCGCCGACCTTGCATCAATGTTGAACCTCGACGAGAAGAGTTCAGCGAAGGCTGTCCCGGTGTCTGGACTCGATCCTGACGAAGTTTGGAAAATTGGCGAGACTGTGTCGCGGGCCATCAACGAGGGATTGCCCATTCGAACCATTTTGTCATGATGCGCGAGCTACCGACTGTAAGGAGTGTTCCTGAAGATGTTCACTAAGAAGTTTTTTCGTCTTGAGCCGGATGTGGGTACCGACCCGTTAGCGGTTACAGAAGCGTCATCTCTGACGTCTCCCGATGGGTTGCTCGCCAAGCTTCGTCGACACGATGGAATCCTGGTCGCGACATGGGAGCCCCGCACCGAACAAGGCCGGGTGCACGCCCTGGGGATCGTGCAGGAAATCGACAAGGGACGATCAGCAATGGTTGATTGGCGACCGGCCAACTTCACCTTGCACCCGAGCGGTCAGGGAGCCGTCCAGTGGAGGAAGAGACCTTTTTTTGAGTTCGCCGAGAAGGTCGCTGCCCGCTACGGGCTGATTGGCTACTTCGACGATGCCTTTTCTATGAGCAATGGCGCGGCTCGCGATCGCGACGGGTCTGCGGAGGGCCCTCCGGCTGCATTCGCAACAGCATCGGTTCCAGAATCACTCGGTGCTCACCTGCCGACGGACACCACTAGTTCCCCCGAAAGCAAAGGTCCGCAATGCAATCGAGTCGCACCCAATGGTGAGATTTCCGCTACCCCCGCGCGCGGACTATTCATGGGCAATCGGACCAGCCCGCCGCGCTGGTTGGTCTGCGATCTCCATTTTAAGCGGAACCTCAAGGAGCCGCGGAAGTACACCAAACTGTTTTTTCTCGACGAAGCAGTTGCCTTGGCGGCTGGACACCGACCGTGCAACACGTGTCGACGTGATCGCTACGAGGCATACCTATCAGCGGTGAGGGCTGAAACCAGTGTCGCTGGTGCCACGGAACTTGACGCATTACTCAATGCCGCGCGCCGAACCCCTGGCTTGCGCGCTCCGATCGCGTCCCTGCCCGACGGTGCGTTTATCGCACTCGGCGAGGGAGATTATCGGCTTAAGTGGCACGGGGCCCTGCACAGGTGGACGCCGGCCGGGTACGTGGACGCAGTAACGCTAACGGATCTTGCCCGCGATGATTCGACTGTTCTGACGCCTGAGCCATCCCTTGCGGCGCTGCGTAATAGCTACCTTCCAGAGGTCCACCCCTCGACTAACTCAACCTGCATTACGTAGAGGCATTTCACGCCGCGTGTCAGTTCCCCTTCGTGGAATGGAAAGTACGTAGACGAAAGAGATTGCAATGCCGAGTTGGAGCAGCAGGCGCGAGTGCGGGTCACTCCACGCGACAAGGCGATGATGGCCATCGAGGTCCTCGACAAGGTCCGCTCGGTAGCTGCGGTCGCTGGTGACTACGGATGCGGCTGGCACACCAGGCACGCCCACGTCGTCACCGTCGCCGATGTGCCTGGATGCCGAGCCAGCCCCGGTGGTGGTGCTGGGTATCGATCGAGACCCGCTGCGGCAAAGCCAAATGGAAAATGGGAAGTGGGCCGAATTCCGGGCGATCGCGCCACCGCTAGGACCAGTGGCAGTGGTGTCAGCCTCGCCGGCCGGCCCGCTCGGCGAAGGCGTCGAGCGCTGCAAGCACTTCGGGCGCGCGCCAGATTCGGTTGCGCGCTCTGTTGGTTGTCTCGATGAGGATCCCGGCTTCGGTCAGTGGGGCGAGATAGCGGTGGGCGTTGGTGGAGTCGATGCCCAGTTCCGCGGCGAGCAGTGCGGCGTTGACGACGGGGCGGCGAGTAAGCAGATCGGCGAGCTTCCACACGGCGGAGTCCGAGCGGGCGACGATCTCGTCGTTCCAGCGCCGACGGATATCCCGCAGGTTGGTGACGAGCAGGCGGCCGTTGTCGATCGCGCGGCTGGTGGCGCGTGAGAAGCACTCGATGATGGGCGCGGCGTCACCTTCGCGGTAGCTGGTCAGGGCGGCGAAGTACGCGCCGGTGTCGGTGAGGAGTCCGGCCGAGACCGGCACCGTCAGTTGGCGGGTCAGTCCCTTGTTGCGCAGCATGGCTTGGACAAGGGCCCGTCCGGTGCGGCCGTTGCCGTCGGTGAAGGGGTGGATTGTCTCGAACTGTGCGTGCGCCACGGCGATCTGGGGCAGTGCGGGGATGTCGGCGCGCTGGGAGAACTCGATCAAATCGGTGATCGCTGCGGGGATGAGGTGATGGCGTGGGCCGACGAAGGTTGCGCCGACGGGCGTCGAGCTGGCGCCTATCCACACCGGCTCGGTGCGGAACGCCCCGGGGGTGTGTCGCGCCTGAGTGGCCATCAGGGCGCGGTGCATGGTGAGGATGGCGGCGGCGTCGATGGTGTCGGACAGGGAAAGTGCGGCCTGCATCGCGGCGGTGTTGGCAACGATCATCTCGGCGTTGCGTTTGGCCTGAAGGCCCGGCAGTTCGGCCTCGGCGATGGCTCGGGCCGACGCCGTCAGGTTCTCGATTTGCGAGCTGGCCGCGGACTCCGAGCGCAACAACACCGCGGCGAACGGCGCGACTTCGCTCCCGAGTTCGGCGTCGAATCGGGTGATCTCGCGGCTGGCCGACTCCGCCTCGGCGAGGACGGCGGGCGGAAGGTCCAGCGTCAGGTCGGTGATGGCGGCCGGGACGGCGGGGTGATACGTGCCCAACGCCTGGCCGGCGCTCGCGGGCTGAGCAGGCTGGGGTTCCCACCGGACCGTTTCGTAGGTGAGGGAGTGAAGTGACGCCATGACCGATATTAACTTCATTTAAACAGTTAAGTGAAGTTAGGAGCCATCGTTAGTGTCACTTCGGATCCCGGAGATCGAGCTCGACCCGATCGACTGATCCTATGGGTTGACATCCCACTTGGCGATTGACGGGATTCCGTGCAACTGACTGGCCCGGAGCAACGGCAACCTCAAGAGACCGTTTCCACCTAGCATGAGTCCTGCGGTCCGACGGACTTCCCTGGCTCCTCGGAGCCAGCATGGATATGTCCCCATCCGCACGACTCTGTTCGTGCTGCCTTGGGGAACTCGACGTGACATTGATCCGGACCACCGCGGATCGCGTCCGTGGGATGGTGCCGGAGTCATTGGTCGAGCAGTTGCTGGAACAGATGCTTCATCGCACTGGGCGCCGTGCAGCACCCGCCGAGCAGACCTCATGGCGGCGCAGCCTCCCGGTATTGGCCGCGGACTTGGCCGACGCCGGACTCGGCGACGTCGAGATGCTGGTCGAATATCACCTCCCGTTGACGTCCCAGCGCGCTGACGTTGTCTTGGCCGGAACCCATCCGCAAACCGGCGAGGCGTCCTATGTAGTCGTCGAGTTGAAGCAGTGGTCCGCGGCATACGCCTTCGAGGGCGACCCGGAGATCGTCGAGGTGCCCGGTGTCCCGGGTGGACCGCGACTGCACCCGGTGATTCAGGTGCGCGGCTACTGCGATTACCTGCTGGACTTCGCTCGCGTGTTAGCAGAACGTCCCGATTCGGTGGCCGGCATGGCTTACCTGCACAACGCCTCAGACCCCGCACTGGTCAAGGACTTGCTTGCGGTCCCAGTATCCAAGACGGGTCGGCTCTTCACCGCCGCGGACAAAGGAGCGATGTTCGACTTCCTCCGGTCCAGGCTCGCGCCGGGACCCGGACGGGAGGCCGCTGATTTGTTGATCAACTCCGCTGTGGCACCGTCCAAGCAACTGCTCAAACTTGCGGCGGCGGAAATCCGCGACCGCTCCCAGTTCCGCCTGATCGGAAACCAGCAGTTGGCAGTCGATTTGGTGATGCACGCGGTGGAACACGCGCGGGCGGGCAATGCCAAGCGGGTGATCGTGGTGACGGGTGGTCCCGGCAGTGGAAAGAGTGTCGTCGCGCTGTCTCTGATGGGGGAGTTGGCGCGGCGCGGGCGCACCGTCATCCATGCCACGGGGTCACGCTCATTCACCCAGACGCTCAGAAAAGTTGCCGCCGTGCGGGCCCCGAAGGTTCGCGCGCTGTTCAAGTATTTCAACCAGTTCATGGCGGCCGATCCGAATGGTCTGGATGTTCTGATCATGGATGAGGCCCATCGCATCCGGCAAACGTCGGTCGACCGGTACACCCGCGCGGAGTATCGGACTGATCGTCTGCAGATCGACGAACTCATCGCCGCTGCTCGTGTTCCAGTATTTCTTCTTGACGAGCACCAGGTGGTGCGCCCCGGAGAGATGGGAACCCTAGCGCAGATTCAGCACCACGCGCGCCACCTTGGGATCGACTTTCACCACATTGCACTCGGTGAGCAGTTCCGATGCGGTGGAAGTGAGGAATACGTGCACTGGGTGGTGCGGCTGCTGGGGTTGGCCGGAGGCGATCCACCAATGGCGTGGTCCGGTGATCCGCAGTTCCACGTTCGCGTCGCCGAGACGCCGGAGGAGATGGAACGCTATCTGGTGAGTCAGATCCAGCAGGGCTACTCGTCGCGCATTACGGCCGGATACTGCTGGCCGTGGAGCGACGCTCGCGAGGATGCAACGTTGGTGCCTGACGTTCGGATTGGGGCGTGGGCACGACCGTGGAACAGCAAGAGCGACAGAAGAATCGGCGATGCTCCACCCAGTGCGCTCTGGGCCACCGATGACGGCGGGTTTGGGCAAGTTGGCTGCATCTACACGGCCCAGGGATTCGAGTACGACTGGAGCGGTGTCATTCTCGGGCCTGACTTCGTGTGGCGTGATGGCCGGTTCGTGACGGTCCGTGGCGCCAACAAGGATCCCGACTTTCGGAATACCAAGACCGTGCCGGACAACCGGTTCGACGTCCTTGTGCGCCACGTCTACAAGGTGTTGTTGACCCGCGGGATGATCGGCACGGTCATTTACTCCACTGACGCAGAGACGCGGGAGGCGTTGCATTCGCTGGTTGGTGCACAGCGATTTGATGCCTAGTCAATCTGGCTGCCGCCACAACCAGGAACTCAAACTCCCTGCACCGTTTCCCGCTTCTTGACACACTGAGATGGTGCAGCGCGAGGAGCTTCTCGAAAAGCTGGCCTCACTGCGGATGGCGTCGCGGGGCGGCGGCGAGCGTTACCCGCACAAGCCGCTGCTCCTGCTGTGGTTGCTCGGAAGGATGCAACGGCAGGGAACCACGGTCTGCACCTACGAGGAGGCCGAGGCGCCCGTGAGTCGATTGCTGGATGACTTCGGGCCGCCCTCGGCTAAGAAGTACCGGGCGGCCATGCCGTTCGTCCACCTGGAGTCCGACCTCTGGGAGCTGGGTGGCGATGACGGCGAGCCGTTGAACGACAACCGGGCCGCATTGTGTCGAGCGCATGCCGTCGGGCGACTTCGCCCAGAGGTTGAGGAACTCTTGCGCCGGGATCCCGGACTGATTGCCGAATCGGCGCGCATGTTGATCGACCTCAACTTCACGCCGACCTACCTCGACCCGATCTGCGCCGATGTGGGCCTAGACCTGGATGTGGGCCGGGACCTCGACGTGGCGAAAGATGTGGCCGGGCAGCACACGGTCCGACGGCCAACTCGTGCACGCCGACGTGCCGGCTTCCGCAGTGAGGTGTTGCACGGCTGGCGTAACCGGTGCGCCATGTGTGGCTACGACGGCGCTCTGGGCCGTGATCCCGCCGGCCTGGATGCCGCCCACGTGTTCTGGCACTCCCAAGGCGGTCCCGATGAGACCGACAACGGTCTGGCGCTGTGCTCGCTGCATCACGTGCTCTTCGATCTGGGCGCACTTGGCCTCACTGATGATCTTTCCGTGCGGGTCTCACCGCACTACGTTGCGCGCAGCGAGCAGGGGGAGCGGCTCGTCTATGACCTTGAGGGCCGTGCGCTCTTTGACCCTGTGCCCCGACACCCGACGCCGAACGCGCAGCATGTCCAGTGGCACACCACGCAGGTGTTCAAGACGTCGGCGTAGGGCACCGACAGTCCTTCCTTCCTCGACGTCTTCGGCGGCGGCGTGGTCAGCGGCGCGGATATGGATAGGACGTTGATATCGCGGGCGATATCAAGTTTTGGAAGGACACAGCGGTCCGGAACTGGCCCGGCCGATGCCGAATTCAGCACCACGCGTGTCAGTCCTCCTTCGTAGAATGAAAAGTACGTAGACGAAGGAGAGCGCAATGCCGAGTTGGAGCAGCGACCGTCGGTTCGGCAAGAACCTTGACGAGCAAAAGCGGGACCGCGATCAGCGCTATCGCGACGCGCGCGCCGAGGCGTCCACGGAATACCTCGCCGACATCGCCTCCGATGGGCCGGACTGCGAGGACGATTAGCCTCCCCGCGGCCAGACTCCCTGCGTCGGCCCTGGCGAGGTGGCAGGAAATCTCATGAACAGCCTCGGCACTGAGAAGTCCGTGGATCTGTTTCCGCCAGCTACTTGGACCAGCCACCCGGCAGCGCGGTACGCCGGCGCCCACTACCCCGGCCTGCGGCCGACCGGGTCCTGGCGTCTGGACCCCGACGGTGAGCTTCGCGGCCTAGACCCGGACGCATTGGGCTGGCGTGACCGCGATACAGCCTGTAATCCAACGGAAGTGGACTGACGGCTGGGGAATTGAGTACGACGTCAGCCGGCGATTCATCACGGTTGGTGAATTGCTTACCGGCAGCCGGGCACCATCGGGCGAATGAATCGTGGCGTTGTTTGGCAGGGCCGCCTGTGCATATCTGTATTGCACTTAACTGCAAACTGTTATACCCTTACGGCGTGCGGATCGACATCCGGGCTAGCGCCGCCGACCACGGCATCACCCCGGACGAAGTCCGCGCAGTCGTGACCTTCCCGGCGCTCCGGCTCACACTCGCGCCCCGCCGGCCCAACTCCGCACCGATGCTGTATGTCGGACCTGCCGCTCCCAACGAACCATGGATTGAGGTGATCGCCGACATGGCCATCCCCGAGGTTGCCGAGGTGTTTCACGCCATGATGCTGCGCCGCAGCACCTTTACAGCCGCCCGTCGTTTCGCTCCTGACCTCAAGCCGACATTCACCCGTCAACGCCGATGATCCCGAAGGAGGAATCATGACCAAGCGTGGAACGCCTCCCCGTCTGACCGATGTCGAGTACGCCGAGCTGGCCGCCGACTACGAAGCCAACCCGATCACCACCGACGAAATTCTGTCCGCCGAAGTCAACCCTGCCTTCCTCCCGACCGGCCGCCCCACCAAAGCGGCCGGCAAGGGTGGCAAGACCCCCGTGATGGCTTTGCGCTTGCCCGCTGCTCTGCGGGCTGAGGTCAAGCAACGAGTCGCGGCCGGGGAATCGCGATCCGAAGCAGAACTGATACGGCGGGCGCTCATCGAATACCTCGAATCGCACCGACCGGCTGGCAAGTCCAGAAGCTGATCTATGAGGTAATGGGCGGCGTGCAACTGGGGACGGAAGCGGCCCGATTGGACGGTGCTGATCAGATCGGCCTCGGTGACTTCTCCGTGGAGAAGCGCCACATGGGTCGGGGCTCTCGCTGGGCTGTTCGGGGTGTCAGGTCGTGACCCCAGGTTGCCGTCCTAGCTTGCCGATACGCCCGCATCGTGGGGACGGAAAGGAGTAAACATCTCCACGGAGGCGTCTTGTCGCGCTCAGCCAGCCATCGGCGCGCTCATTGGCTTAACCGATTTTCGGCGTGTAGCCATCCGGGTTCCACGTGCCCGGTGTGCCCGGGACCGGACTGCAACTGATGCTGTTCATCTTGCAGCTGGTACCCGGAAAGCCGAGACCGGTGCAGACCTGGTTGATACCCGTCGGCGCCGGGTGCTCGTAGGTGCAGCCGACGCCGGGTCCACGGAGGATGGGCCCACTGAGGACCAAGCCGGCCAATAGTTCAATCACGATTCCCCCCGAAGTTCGTTTCCGTATCGATGTCTACCAACGGCTACTGACAAAAGCCGTTCGCTGACGTCGTGAGCGATGTCACGTAGCCTGCGGACGTGGCACTGTTCGACGTCAATGGGCTTATCGGCCGGGCGACGCAGCGAATGGCTGCCACACCCGTATTCGCTCAGGTGGCCCCACTGCTTGTGCCGCCGTTGGATCGCGCCCTGTACCGGCTCACCGGCGGCCGGTTTATCGTCGGCCGGCTGCTCGTGCCGAGCCTGGTCCTGACTGCCACCGGTCGTCGTTCCGGTGAACCCCGCGACGCCCCGCTGGCCTGCCTGCCCGCCGACGGCGGCTGGTATGTGGTCGGCTCGAACTTCGGCCGCACCCAGCATCCCGCCTGGACGGGCAACCTCATCGCCACCCCGGAGGCGACGGTGTCGTTTCAGGGCCGGACCACCGAGGTGGTGGCCCGCCAACTTTCCGAGGAGGACCGCGCCAAGGTGTGGCCGCGCCTCGTCGCCGTCTGGCCGCTCTACGACGCTTACGAGGACCGGGCCGGCCGCGGTCTGCGCGTCTTCCATCTCACACCCGCTCCGACGGGCTGAACAGCCACGTTGAGAGCAGACGGTTTCACTGCGCGCGAAACAGGTGGCACTTTCTTGTAATGGTGTAATCATGTAATTATGAAATCATCTTCTCGTCGGGTTGACCCCGCTGAAATCGCCGACTGGTTCGCCGGTCGATTGCCCACCGACTGGTTCGCCGGTGAACCCGCCGTCACGGTGGATCGTGAGGAGATCACGGTTATCGGCACCCTGCCCGCGGACGGCGACGCGGAGACGTCGTCGCGTGCATCGGGCCGGGCCGCACGGTTCCGGGAGGACTCCCGCGGTGAGCGCATCCGGATCGCCGAGGAGGCCCAGCAGCAGTTCGGCCGGACGGTGTCCTGGGGTGTCGAGTTCGGGGACCCCGCCGCACCGGAGCGAATCCTGTTCACCCACATCGCGGTTCCGGTGATGACCCGGCTCAGGCAGCCCGAGCGCCGGGTGCTCGACACCCTCGTCGACGCGGGGGTGGCCCGCTCCCGCGCGGACGCGCTGGCGTGGTCGGTGCGTCTGGTCGGCGAGCACACCGAGGAATGGCTGGCGAAGTTGCGCGCCGCGATGGAACAGGTGGACGACGTCCGTGCGCAGGGACCCGAGCTGTAAGACCCGTATCCGCACCG
>JBBAWM010000011.1:0-10754 GCA_040397175.1 Candidatus Limnocylindrus sp.
ACTGGCGGAACGCCGGTTGTTTCTCAGACCATCACGCGAACGCCAGTCGGTGGCGTGATCACGGTTACTGGCGGCACACCAACTCCCGCCGCAACGAACGTTGTATCCCCAGCCGCCGGCATCATCGCGGTCACTGGCAGCAGACCCCTGCTATTAGTAACGGTGATACCGCCACCACCGACCATCTCGATTACTGGCACCGCACCACAGTTGGTGTCAGCGGTACAACTAAGCCCCGCCAAAGCATCAATCGCGTTGACCGGTGGAACGGCCGCCGTCACTTTCGGCGTCTACACCACACCGATACCCGCGATCCGCGACACCCTCATCCTGCGGCGGGAAGAACGAAGCCTTTTAGTCTCGGGCAACCGAAACCAAATCCTGATCGTTCGTCGGGCAGAGCGAAAGCTAGTCGTTTCCGGCAGCCGCACACACATTGTGAACCGTGCCAGCAGATCCACTGAAGCGTAAGGAGAACCGCGTGATTCCTATCGGTGACAAGAACGGCGGCAAGCTCATCAAAGCGATCTTCGCCACCCTGAACAAGCTCCTAGGCAACAAGAAATGAGTGCATCAGAAAACGGTTGGCAGCCCGGATGGGTTGGGCAAGATCAACTTGAGTGGACCCAAATCCCCGGAACCACCGTTAACTTGCAAATCCGCAAAGGCCAACCACTCAAAATCATGCGAGCATTCGCGGCCGACTTCAATGCCTACATTGAACCGCTACGCGACAAAGACTCGGCCTGCTACACGCCCACCAACTCAGTGTCCACATCCAACCATCTGAATGGCACGGCGATGGATTTGAACTGGGGCGGAATGGGCGACTACGGACATCCGTTCCACGTCAAAGGCACCTTTAACGCCACCCAAATGAAAACCATCCGCGAGCTCTTGGCGTTCTACGAGGACACCATTTTTTGGGCGGGGGACTGGCAAAGTCCCATTGACGAGATGCATTGGCAGATGGGTTACGGCAGTTACGGGAACCCCAACACCGACAGCTTCATCGTCCGCAAAATCCGCTCCGACGGCTTCTCCACGTTTCGGCGTGGACCCATCCAAGCCCAAACGAAAGATGATGTTTCTCCGACGACAGGAGTTGATGTGGCATCCATACCCCAGCAGCAGTGGGACGAGGTGTACCGCCAACTGACCCAAAGACTGAATAGCCGATCCATCTACCGCACCCCAGGCGAAGGCGCAGTTGATACCGGGTTCGGGATGGTGCTGAACATCGACGCTATGAGCCACGCCGATCTGATTGACCGGCTCGCGAAGCTCGGAGACCCCGACGCTGTCGCCCGAGTAGCCCGCACCGCCGCTGGCATGGGCGCTGTCACCGATCAGTGGGCAATTGACCACGCCAAGGTCGTTCTTGCCGACATTGA
The DNA here is from genome assembly GCA_040397175.1 of Candidatus Limnocylindrus sp. GTDB lineage: Bacteria > Chloroflexota > Limnocylindria > Limnocylindrales > Limnocylindraceae > Limnocylindrus. The sequence goes on from JBBAWM010000011.1 coordinate 1,395, forward strand.
GAAGAACAACCCCGCAGCACTCCAACAACTGTTGAAGAAAGTTTGAAAATGAGCGCCAAGATTCGCCTGACCCTGTACGTCGCATCCACCATCGTCTCGGGCATCGTCACCATCCTGGTGTCGTGGAAGTTCCTGGACCCGGGCACCGCTTCCACCCTCAACGATCTGATCCGCTCTCTGGCTGGCCTTCTCGGCACCGGGGCATCCGCCACCGCCGCCGTGGTGTTAAGCCAGCAGACCAAGAACGGCACCGTGGGCGCATCGGCGGCAGACCAAGCCATCACCGGTTTGGAAGCCACGGTGCGGCAGGCTTCGATTGCGGTCACCGATTTGGATCGGGTACGCCAAGCCGCTTCTGATGCTTTGTCCTCTGTTGTTCCCGGTTCGCTTGCCCAGCAGGTGATTGATCTCGCCAAGCGGTTATGAACCAAATCCCTAACCCTGACAGTTGGATGGATGTCGCCACTATCCTGCTTGCCACCGCAATGGTTGCGGTCCCGTCATGGTTTGCAGCCAGAAACCACAAAGGCATAGAGGCTGTAAAGGCACAGGTTCAAAATGCCCACAGCACCAACCTTCGTGACGACGTAGATAGGGCCATTAACGCTGTGGAACAACTCGGCCAAGACTTCCGTGGCATGAGACAAGACCTTGCCGCAGAGGAAAATCGCCGCCGATCAGAGGTGGCAGAACTGGAACGACGAATCACGCAAGTGAGTCGCCGCCACCAATAAGGAGAGAGTGTGTCTCTATCCGTACATCTGTCAACGCTCACTGCATCTCGCGGGAACTGGGGATGCGTGACGTGTTTGTGGCTTCAAGGATTGAACAAAGAAGATCGTGCCGCTTTCGACGACTGGGTGACAAAGAAGCTCAGTTTGGTGCAGTTGTGGGATGCATGTGCCCTAGAAGTTCCGCCGCTCCAAGTCAGCATTAGCGGTTTGCGAAACCACATCCGGCATCACGAGACGCTATGACCCTTGACGACCGGCTAGAAGAGTTAAAGGCTTACCCGCAAGCCGATGAAGTCAAGTATCAACCAAGAACAGAGTTCGACGGCACCACCGGGTATCTACAGACCGGGGTTTTAACAGAAGCACCCGCCGACTACTCGGAACTGTTATCTCAGTTCGGATATGACCCTGACGTTGTGCAGATCGTTGGCCATCCCCGCATATCGAAGTGGCAGCAGCGTTCCCGCATCCGGGGAACATCCGACTACGAGACCTGCTGGCTCACCGCATTCAAGTTTCAGATCGCGGCGAAGGGCTTGGCATCATCTGTAACTGATATTGATGCCATCGCCAAGCGTGCCAAGAAACAACCCCAGTTGGGGAGCGGGCCGCACTGGCTGGTGTTCCAGGCCGGTGACCTTCAGATCGGTAAACGCTCCCGCGATGGCTCCACCGAACAGATCGTGGAACGTTACTTTGAATCGTTGGAATCCACTGTTGCCGAATTCAAGGCGTTGAAGCGACACGGCATTGAGGGCATCCAAATTTCTATGCCCGGGGATCTTTGCGAAGGCAACCAATCCCAGGCAGGCAAAAACCTGTGGCTCACGCAGGAAACCATCACTGAGCAAGGCCGCATCCTGCGCCGGCTGATGATGGCCACCGTTGAGGCGTTCGCGCCACTAGTGGATCAAGTGCTACTAACGGCGGTTAACGGCAACCACGACGAAGCACAACGGCAACAAAACACCTACCCGGGGGACGGTTGGGCCACCGAATCGGCTATCGCCGTGTCCGAAGCGCTAACCCTTAACCCCACCGCATATGGTCACGTGACGGTTCAAGTGCCCGAAAAGTGGTCAGGGTCGATGACCATCCCTGTTGGCAACACCATCGTCACCATCGTCCACGGCCATCAGTGGCGCACTGGGCAGGCATTCAAATGGTGGTCCGATCAAGCTCTCAACCATCAGCCGGCCGGGGCCGCACAAATATTGCAGCACGGCCACTACCACTCCTGGCAGATCGAAACCACAGAGTTCAAGACCCGCATCCAATCCAGCACCTACGACTGCGGATCAGATTGGTATCGGGACAAACGCGGATCAACCAGCCGCCGGGGCGGACTTGTTTACTTACTCAACAGTGGTGAGGTTTCGCGGATGAGTCTGTTGTGAAGCACGGCGACGTGGCATGGATCGCCTTGGCCGCTGGCATTGTCTTGTATGAAGTGGCCGCGCCAAAAGGCGAACTGTTGAGCGAAGCAGTTGATCGCTATCGCTGGCACCACCCGTTCGTCACTAACGGTGTCATTGCTTATTTGTCATTGCACCTGCTACGGCAGTGGCCGCGCCAAATTGACCCACTTACCCAACTAGCAGCCAAGCTCAAATGACCACCCCGGTGGATCGTCTGCGGGCTGCCATACAGCGACTGCTCAACGCAGAGGGCGACGGCTACATCCTTGACCAGTTCGTGCTGGCGCTTGGATTACAGCGCATGAACTCCGAAGGCGTCATCGAATCCACCGCCTGGGTGTGGGCTCCCGCCGAACAGCCCGACTGGATCACCGATGGCCTACTGCGGGCCGCTTCCGAACTACGCGAAGACGCCGACATAGACACCGACTGACACTGTTTGCTGAACTGACCCCACCCCTTTCGGGTGGGGTTCTTTTCGCGTTCTAGCTATGTGGACGCGGTCCACATGTAAACGTGTTCCCGCAGGTCGTCTGGGGTTGTCTGGGGTACAACAGAAAACAGATACCAGCAGGTCAAAGGTTAATATGGCCGATATTTCATGGGGTTCGAATCCCCTTAGCTCCACCCAATTTACATAGTCTGAACTGCGGAAACAGAAAACAGAAACTTCCCGTCCACACACCCAGTCCACATTGCGCCTACGATGAGCGTCATGAGCGTCAGAATCCGCACCCGCGCAGACGGCACCGCATACACGCAGGTTCGGTTTCGGATCAGCGGTGTTGAGAGTTCAGTCTCTTTTGATGATCACGGTGAGGCGTTGGCATTCGACAAACTGATCACCAAAGTGGGTGTGGTTAAAGCTCTAGAGATCACCCGCATCGTGGTGGCCCAGGAGCAGGGCACCACGGTGGGTCAGTGGCTCACCCACTACATCGATCACCTGACCGGGGTGGGTGCTGAATCCATCACAAACTATCGGCGGTACGTGAAAAAGGATTTCGGGTCACTGGTGGATATGCCGCTGGTTGCCCTGACACCGGACGATGTGGCCGCGTGGCAGCAGGGGCTGAAGAACTTGGACGGCGGAGCGCCCTCGGGCAAGACAGTAGCCAATAAGCGCGGCTTCTTGGCGGGGGCGTTGGCCGGGGCGGTGCAGCGCGGACACCTGAAGTTCAATCCGTGCGACAACATTCGGTTGCCGCGCTGGGACCGCGCAGAAATGGTGTTCCTTGAGCCCGACGAATACCAGTTGTTGCGTTCAGAGATCCCGGTGTATTGGCGGGCGCTCACGGATTTCTTGGTGATGTCGGGGTGCCGGTGGGGTGAGGCGTCGGCGTTGCGTCCGCAGAATGTGGATCGTAAAGCGGGGACGGTGCGGATCTCTCAGGCGTGGAAGAAGGCCGATGGCGGCGGTTACGTGTTGGGTGTGCCGAAGACGAAGAAAAGTGTGCGGACGATCAACCTGCCGGGGTGGGTGGTGGATCAACTGGATTTCTCGGGGGAGTTCCTTTTCACCAATTCGGGGCGGGGCCGTCACCATGCGGGTGGGGTGGTGCGGAATGCAAGTTTCGCCCCGAACGTGTGGCATCCAGCGATTGATCGGGCGCAGGCGAAGGGGTTGACGAAACAGCCCCGGGTTCACGATCTGAGGCATACGTGTGCGTCGTGGTTGATTAACGAGGGCCGGCCGATCACTGCGGTGCAGGAAATGCTGGGACACGAATCCATCAAAACGACAGTAGATCTGTATCACCACGCGAACCGGGCAAGCGGTAAGGAGAACGCCGACGTGCTGGGCGGGTTAATCAACCCGTTGCAGTAACCCGTGATCGCCCACGGATACGGTGGCGTTTGCGCCGCCACGACAACCCGCTGATCCCGATCTTGCCGCCGGTCATTAATCCGAACAGGACAGCGGACATTGAAATCACCGATGGCGTGGCACCGTATCCGTGGGCGGCTGCTAACGAAATCACCGCTAGGCCCATGCCAGCTAAACACGATCCCAAGTAGATGATGACGGGTCCGCGATCACCGCGACGCTTATCAGTGAGCAGCTTCACCAGTTGGTGGGCGATGATGGCAAGCAGGTAGGACATTTCGCACGCCACCGTCGTCCACAGAATTGGCACGCCCGGGTTCAGTCCGGTAATCGCTGGGTCTAGCAGCCACGGATCTTGCCACGCACCGGACCCGATGTAGGCGGCGATGATCACGCCCAGGCCGACGACGGTGGGCAACACAATGAGGCGGACAGATCGCATTGGGGGGGCGACGCCGTGGTGTTGTCGACGTTCCATCGTGATGGCAAAAAACGCCAACCCGGAGAAAGTAAACACGGTTGCCGCAATGTAGGACTGACCCCACCACCAAATCTGTTCACGCCCAAAGAACACAGGTGTCACGCACACCGCACCCGCAGTAAGCAGGATGACACCGATGGTGGTGGGGGATTCCCACCAACCCCAAGCGTGACGGCGTTGCCACACCGACCACACTCCCAACGTTGCTAGAACAATCAAGAAAATGCAGCCGATCAACGTGTTATCGGCGGAGGTCAAAATCCCGGGGGGGGGCTCTGGCGTCAAGGCGTCTTATTCTTTCTCTGGGTCTGGAAGAAGGGGTTAGCTGGTGATGCTCCCAAAATATGGGAGAAGAACGTTGTGGGCGCAATCAGAGGTCAGGAGTGGGTGCTGTGCGCTTCTTCCAACGGCGCTGAATTTCTGCAAACAGGTCGTCATCAGATATTTCGGATAAACCCGTGCCTTGGCCGACTTCCACGGCGGAGAAAGCGTCCGCCATTTCCAGGTAGCCGGCCGCGATCAATGCTTCGACGGCGGGGCGTCCGTATCCCCGGGCGAAAGCAATCACTGTTTTGACGCGGGGTTGTTCACCGGCTCGCCAACGTGAGATCGCGGACGCATCAACTCCGATGCTTTGGGCGATCTCGCGGTTCTGTTGATCCCCGGCGATGCGGGTGACGTACTCCCAGAACGATTCGGTGGGCATGAAGCCGACTGTGACATGCGGTGAACTCATTCGCTAGCAGTTTCCGCATGTCAGTTTCGTGAAACCGCTGGTAGTGCAGAAATACAGCCATGTAGTTTAGGGCTGTTACCAAATTGTTATGTTTCGGTTGTTGTGTTTACCGCACGCAAAAGTATTGTCATGCTCATGCCACAGCCAGCCACCAGCGTATCGGTGACGTTCTCGCTGGAAGAAGCCGCCACCATCCTGTGTGGCAGTGCCGGCCCGTCTGAGCAACGCTGGGTGTTGGAGCGGCTACGCGGAAACCGGTATCCCACCTTGCCGGGGTATCGGGTGCAGAAGCGGTGGCGCATGACCCAGGCCGACATCGACGCATCCATCGAACTGCTTCGCCCGAACGTGGTTCGCATCCCGACGCTGACTTCGTTGACAACACGTTCAGCGCGACGGCTGGCCGTCTAATGCCGGAAACGAAGTCGTGGATCACCGTGCTTGCGGAAGTGGACCGTTTGACGGCGCAGCGGGACGAACTGTTGGCGAAACTGTTGGACGCCGAAACCAGTTTGCGAACGTTCCGCAACCAGTTGGCTGCCGCTCGAGCCGAACGTGACAACGCCCGGGTGGTGTCGCTGCGATGACCGTTGCCGTGGTGTTCGCAATTTCGTTGGCGCTTGGTGGATGGCTTGGCGTGCGCTACTCCGAATCCCAGCAACAGCATTCCGTTGACCTTGATTGGTTGGCCCGCGTTGAGGCTGACCGTGATGTGTGGGAGCCCGACGAACTGTGGCCCCTTCAAAGACTCACTGATCCGGCTAACTCCCCCCCTGCCGGGTTTGTGACGCCCACCGCCGCTGTTGATTCCAGCGCAACTGTGTCCGGCGGCGGTGGGCACCTACTTCGTGACGAACTGATTGAAGAGTTAGTCGACGAATACCGCACCAAATTGTACGAGTGGTTCCGCTAACAAAAATGGCCCCGCTCTGCGTGAACAGACCGGGGCCGAACAAAGGAAGGCTAAGTTCCAATGTCCAAACCCATCATATCTAACGTCCGAAAAACCACGGTGCGTGCTTTCTCGCTGGGCATCATCTGCGGGGGATTCATCGCCGCCGGCACCATCGCCGCGATACCGGCGAAAGCCACCCCCGATTCGGTGCTGGCCGGGATCGCCGTGGCCGAAGAACCGTACATCTGTGGGGCATTGCAGTTGCGCCCCACGGTGTCCAATTTGATGACTGTCTTGGCGACAGTGTCGGCACGGCAAAACACCACCGCCTACGACACCGGGGCGGTCATCACGATGGCCGTGTTCGACGGCTGCGATCAGTTCGTGCCGGTGCTGGAGCGGTTTGTGGCGATCTACGCGCCGGGACAACCGGCATGAAGTCTTCCGATTTTGTTCACTGGATGAAGCAGCACCAAGAACTTCCGTGGCTCAGGCCGAAACCGGCACCAATGGACGACTCCGATGTGGAGTTCCACTCCGACGTGCAATACCTGCACTTGCTGCTGGATGACATTTGGGAGAACGCCTACTACTCCGGTAGTACCGCCAAGTTGGACCCGGTGTTCATTGATTTCATGGCGTCACTGTCGGCGGCGATGAACGCGATGGACAAAGCCATCACCGTGAGTAACGCCGCATTGAATCTGTTTCTTGTTGATTGGCGGCAGTCCAGCAAGGCGGTGACCTTATGACGTTGCTTCCTCTGCACCGCAAAGCCATTGACAAAGCCGAAGTTGCATACCGGCAGTTGGATTCGGAACGCTACAAGTTGCACTGCGAAGTTCACCGTCTGACTCGGGCCGGGGTGTCCGCGATGGCTATCGCCACGCTGCTCAATGTTTCGGATCGCCAAGTGCAACGCATCCGGGCTGCCGCAGAACCGCCGCGAAAGTTTTACGAGTTTGACACATCCGATAAACGGCAGCGCCAATTGGAACGCACCATTGACGCGGTCTTAGACCTAGCGTGCCGGCTGAAGGACGAAGACCCGCAACTGGTCTTCAAGGCGTTAGAACTGATGGACGAAGAAGCCCTGCGTGAACTGCTGATGGTGGCTTTGGCCGGTATGCCGGTGCATCTGACCGCAGAGCAGTTGTTTGGGTGGTGCCAGCCATGATGAGTGTCCGTGTCCGTGTCGGTTTGGTGTTGACGTTCATCGTCGGCTGCTTGTACGCCGCATTCGGTGTGTGGGAAAGCCTGGGCAAGTTCTCGCTGGGGATGATCGTGGCGTGTGTCGCCGTCATCATTTACGGCTATCTGGACTATCAGCAGTCCGATCACGACTACCGCATTACTCGCGAACGCGAACAAGTATGGGCCCGCAGGGATGGTGAGCGGTGAGCGGATCGTTTGATGACCGTGCCGCCCTAGTGCTGGCACCCAGCGACTACGACTTCGTTATTGTCGGCAGCCACGTCGAAGGACAGTCTCGGGTTTACCGCAACCCCAACATTGATCCGGCGTTGGTGTGCGCCGCCCTTCGCCGCATCGCTGACTCATTTGACGCGGTCAATCAATGAACGTTTGCGCCGAATGCCCACGCGAAGCCAGCCGACGCGGCTTGTGCCACACCCATTACGGGAACCGGCGGCGGCGGGAAGTCGCCTACGGGCGGTGGCAGTCCACGATGATCGACGCCGAACCGGCCCGCCAACACGTCAAAGCGTTGATGGCAGCCGGCCTGGGTTCACGACGCATCGCGGAACTGTCGGGGGTGCAACGCGGAACCATGCAATGGTTGGTCACTGGCCGCAGTGCACGCGGCTACGGCCTCACGAAACGCATCCGCGACACCAACGCCCAACGACTTCTCGCCATCCCGGTACCGGAATCTCCACACCATCTGGTGGCCGGCGGAGCAAGAATCCCGGCATTGGGAACGACGCGACGGCTGCAATCCCTCGTCGCTATCGGCTACACCCAGGTGTTCCTATCGGATCGGATGGGCTGGACAGCAGGCAACGCCACACGGCTGTTCACCGGGCGGGCCGACTACGTCACCGCATCTACGGCCCGCCGCGTCGAAGCGGTGTTCAACGAATTGCAGTTGATCCCCGGGCCTAACGCCCGGGCGCGACTACGGGCCAAGCATTTGGGTTGGGTTCCGCCTTTGGCGTGGGACGAAGACACCATTGACCACACCGATGCCGCCCCGGATTTTGGTGAGCCCAACAAAGTGACGTTCGCCGACAGGTATCAGGAATTGCGGGAGTTGGGCTATCCGCACGAACGGATCGCGAACAAGCTTGGCATCCAAATCGAATCACTGGACCGGCAGTTGATGCGCCACGGGATGGCGTTGTGATGTGCGAATGCGGTCACCCGGTTGAAGAACACAGCCACGGCATTGGCCGCTGCTTTGGACGAAGCCGCGACCCCGAATACGGCGTCTTCGAATGCCTATGCCCACAGCCCATCAAGGAAGGAAACGACAGTGGATCGAATTAATGACACACGCCTGGTGCAGTTGGCGGGACTCCTTGCCGACGCACAAGCCATCGGCCTGGAGTTGGTGCGCGAAACCGCATATCTGCCTGAAGTTCATCGCGGCTTGATCAGCGTCGTAGGACACATCGTTGCCGGACATATCGGCACCAAAGACGTTACCGCCACCGCTTTGTTGACGATCCCGTTGGAGCTACGCGCATGAACCGCTGGGACGAAGACGTTGAAGCCGGTGCCATCGGCCAACACGGCTCTGCGACGACGTGCAGCACGGAGACCATTCCGTTAACCCTTTTGCGTCTGAGAATGAGTCACATCGCTGACTTGTGCACCTTCATTTCCGCTCAGCATGAAACGGGCAGTGAACGCGACATCTCAATCCGGATGGCGTTGCAGTACCTGCGCCAAGACCTTGGCCGATCCGATCTGCAACTGGCACGGCTGGAAAGCAAAAACTGATGGCGATTGATCTGAGTTCGTACAACACCGTGGCGGAACGGATCGCGGAGTTCGCCGCCAAGTACCCAGACGGCAGTTTGCAGTGTGAGTGGCAGATGCTACTGGTGCCCACGTTGGTGAAGAACCCTGACGGTACGTGGGAACCGCAGGACCGCCCGATCATCGTGGCGAAAGCGTTTGCCTACCGCACACCGGATGATCCGCGCCCCGGCATCGGCCACGCCCAGGAGCCCATCCCCGGGAAGACCCCGTATACGCGGGACTCGGAGATCCAGAACGCGGAAACCTCAGCCTGGGGAAGAGC
>JBBAWM010000012.1:0-9815 GCA_040397175.1 Candidatus Limnocylindrus sp.
CCGTTGAGACGATCATCGCCTCAACCTTGGTGTCCGGGAAACCGGGAACAGGTCAGGCCGACGCCCGCATATCCCTGTATCTCCCCAAACATGGGCGCGCCGCTACGCACCGATTGCCAACGAAGTCAGGGGCGGGGACGCTCCACCAGAGGAACACCCCGAAGAGCGGCCAGACCGAGATACTCCAGTGCTGCCGCCAAGCTCCCCAACCAGCGGTAATCCTGACACACCGAGGGCGTCTGGCAGGGCTTATTCGCCTAGCGGCGGCGGTTGTGCAAACTAATCGGTGCAGTAGACAATGGTAAATCGGAAACAACATCCGCTGACGGGTAGCGCGGAGGCCTTCTCCCCCGCAGCGTCAGCCCCGACGCTTAACATCCGTGGCGATGAATACAGCAGACGAGACCCCCGACTCCTTCACCTCCGCGTGGTCGAAGGCGAACTTCCCGCCCGACAACCGCGCCTCCGTCGAGAAGTTCACCGCCGAGATTGGCATCTCCCGATACGAATTCGTGGACGCGTCGAACCGGTATATCGCGGCCACCCGACGTGACGGCACTGGGGAGCTGCGCATCTACTCCGGATGCACCACGGGATTCACCGAGGAGGAAGCGCGCCGCTTCGGCGTCGGTTCCGATCTGGTCCGGCCGGCAACGGCACAAGGCGGGACGTGGCTCGTCGGCCATCCCGTGCACGGGGACCTGAGCCTGCGGGGCCCGAACAGCAGCACGAACAAGCCCGAACCGGAGCGGTGCACCCGTTGCGGAATCTACGAACTTGCACTCAGCGGCGTCTGCCAGGGCTGCGACGACGACTGAACGGCGGGCTACCCATTGGAACGATGTAGTCACCCCCGACACAGTCGAGAGGCGAAGCACTAAGGGGATGATCACCCGCCGGAGTCAGTGGGCTATGGAAATCTTGAGCGCATGGACGAAGACCAATTCCGGGAACTCATGGAGTGCCTGAAGGACATCGCAGAACGCCTCGGGACTGTCGAGGAGGCAGTGGCGAGTGTGGAGACGGCTATATCGAGTGTCGAGTCAGCAGTCTTTAACCCCTGCGTCTACGACCTTGAGGATGTAGTTAAGGCGCTAAGGGAGGTCAGGGAAGCGGTGCGTGACAACGGGTAGTCCACCGCGCCGTCCGGGGTGAATTGCTCCCCCGGCAACCCCGGCCCAAACTTGGCGGACAACCGAATACCTCGGCCGGTAGGTCTTTGGGCGTTCTTTGCTGTTTCCGACAATCTATGACACGCAACCGACCTAAGGTTGCCGATTGAGGACGGCCGCAGCGGCCAACCCGGCGGGATGATCACCGGAGTCAGTGAGTGTGGGCAAGGGGGGCGCGTGACCATTCCCGATTTCCAATCGCTCATGCGGCCAGTCCTCGCATACCTCGCCGACGGCCAGGTCCACCGGTCCCGCGACATCACCGAGGCGATGTCCGAACAGTTCAAACTCTCCGCTGAGGAACGAGCGGAGATGCTGCCGAGCGGGACGGCGAAGAAGATGGCTAACCGGGTCGGCTGGACGCTGACGCACCTCACACAGGCTGGGCTCATCGACAGTGCGGGGCGCGGCCTGAAGGCCATCTCAGCGGAGGGGCGGGCAGCCCTCAACAATCACCCCGACCGGGTCGATATGAGTGTGCTGGAACGGTATCCGGCCTATGTCGAGTTCCGTGAGCGCAAACGCGACAAGACTGCCGGCGACGACGGTGATAGCACCGAGGCCCGTGCGGTTACCGACGACGACAGCAGGACACCTAGCGACTTAGTTGAAAGTGCGGTGCGGGTCAACCGGGCCGCAGTCGAGGGGGAGGTTCTCGCCGCTGCGCTCAAGCTGACGCCCACCGGATTTGAGGAACTAGTGGTGCGGCTTCTGGACCGGATGGGTTACGGCCGTGCGGGATCGGCTCACCGCACCGCCCCGTCCGGCGACGGTGGCATTGACGGGATCATCAGCCGAGACCCGTTGGGTATGGACCGTATCTATGTACAGGCAAAGCGGTACACAGACATCGCAGTGGACAGGCCGGCGATTCAAGGATTCGCGGGCGCACTGATGTCTAAGCAGGGAGACCGAGGGGTGTTCATCACCACGTCACGGTTCACTGCCGGCGCCCGCGAGGAGGCCGAGCGGATCAACGCCCGCATTGAACTGATCGACGGCAACCGGCTCGCGGAGTTGTTGGTGCAGTGGGGCGTCGGGGTCCAACCGGAGCAGTCGGTGACGTTGTACCGGCTAGACGAGGACTACTTCGACACGCTCTGACACACGGAGTTGATATGACCAGACGCAAACAGGTCTACAAAATCACCTACCCGAACGGAAGGATCTACGTCGGCGTGGACTTCATCGGCACCACCGTTGTGTACTTCGGAAGTCAAAGCCCGACGACGAAAGCCCGGATCGCCGCCGATCTCGCGCACTGCCGTCTCGACTTCACGATCCGCAAGGAAATCATTTGGGAATCCGAGACAGCCACCGAAGCGGAGGCCCGCGCCAAAGAGATCGAACTGATACGGGCTACCGGGGCGAACAACCCGGCCATCGGGTACAACGGCACGCCGAAGTTCACGGGGGGCTAGACGGTGCCTCGAAAGAAGCAGATCTATAAAGCCGCTGACGGTTGCCGCCTCCATCTGGTGCACTGAACCAACTAGGGAGGGAGCAACCGTGAAGATCGCCGCAGCTTTGGCCGGGGTCACGATTGGAGGGATCATGCTCGCGCTGCCAGGCAGCCCTACCGCCAACGCGGTGCCCGGCGATCCGATGGCGGGATGCGAGACGGGCATCTTCTCGACCTACTGCGACGGCCCAATCCGCGAGGACGGCTCCTGGAAACGCTGCCTATTCGCCAGCGCCCAGTACGTCGGCGGTGTCTACATACCACCCGTGCAAAACTGCTTCATCGTGCCCGGTCCAGACCAGATACCGCCGATGCCCTTGGGGCAGCCGCCCCAGCACATCGACTAACGACACTGCACGGGCGGCAGTCGATGGTGGGTCTGCGGCGACCAGAACGCTTTACAGGCTTGGCAGGTGCAGCCGGTTTCAGCCACAAGCTGGCTCATGGCATCACACTGCGCCGTAGCATCGCCTGCAAGGCAACGCTTCGTCCGCGTCGTTCCACTAGGGGGAGAACATGCCACGGTCGAGTGCGTGGCGTGCCCTAGCGGCTCTAGCCACTACCTTCTCGGCGGCCACGCTGGCGATCGCCCCCGCCGCCCAGTCTGACAGCCCCGCCGACGAACAAAGCTTCGTCACCACCATCAAGGGGCCCGGTTTCCCCTGCTCGATTAGCGGCTGCGGGCTGCGCCTAACCGACGCGGAACTGCTGGCTCGCGGCTACACGGCCTGCTCAGTCATGGACCAATACCCGGACCAGAGCATGCGGGTCTACTACGAGTATTGGGACGATCCCGCCTCCGGTAACCGGCCAGTGACGAAGGCCCAGTTTGACTCCCTAGTGTTCGCCGCCGGATACCTTTGCCAGCGGCACCAACAGATGTATCCCCAGGTGTACGGGGGCTAGGTACCTCTTAGCGCATCAAACCCCGACGCACTTGGCCTATCCCAAGGGTTATCCGGCGGCATGTCCCGCGCTCTGGCAGCGGGGTGAGCACGTATGGCATCGGCGATAGCTTCGACTTGCGGGTAGCCCTCCAGCAGTGATTTGTACATGTCGTTACAGGCTTCGCGGGCGCAATAGAAGGCCCAGGCCCGCAGCAGGTCCACGCCAGCCCAGTCCGCGATGCGCTGGTGGGCTTCCCATTCCTCGCGCAGTGGCATAAGCATGCGGTTTACCTGGACCCAATCATCTGCGATCCGCTCGTAAGCGTTGTAATTCTGTGCCCACGCAAGAAGTTGATCCTCGTGGTCGTCGCTCTTGCAGTCGATGTCCGTCATTCCCTTTTGATGTTCTGTGTCTGGCGTCCCGGCATGAACGCTGTCCAGGGCGACCATCGGCGCGGAAGCACGTGATCGACACTCCGCGAGCTCATGCGTCCTGTTCTGGTCCCGTCAAGTCCGCCAACGCCATCGCCGAACTCAACACCACACGGGTATTCTCAGTCAGCCGCTTCAGCCCGAGCAGATCGAGCACTGCACGGAAGAGTGATTCGTCAGACAGCGATAAGTCCGCTGACGCCAAGTCCGAAAGATGATGAGCAAGTTCTGCTGGAGGTACTGCATCTAACGTCCTTGGACCCAACTCGCGTGGGCTGACGCTCGGCTGTGCCGGCGTCCTGAAGGTCTTCGGCTTGACTCCACCCTCACCGAGCGGGTTTTCAGAGACAATCAGCCCTCGTCGCTCCGCGAGCGTAATAGCTTGATTCAGTTGCCGTGCAATTTCCCTTCCCACACGTCGGCCTCCGGAGGCCTTCACATAGACCTGATGAAGGCGATGTCCAAGTATCGGACCTTCGCATTCGACGATTCGAACGACGTTGGTGACCATGGCAGCCAATGGAGTGTCGCCCACCTCAGGAAGAGGCTCATCGAAAGCGCTATAGGGCGTCAGCAGCCCTGGTGACGCCGCGAACTTTTCATCCTGGTGTACATCCCGGTCTTCAACCTCGCCATACGACCCGGCCGGCGATGACTGCTCCTGCGAAGGCCGCAATTCACCGGCCTCAGGTTTGTCCGACCAATCCGGAACCCGATGGCGACCGCCCGAGATTTCCGTCTTCGGTTCAGTAGCTAGTTCAAGGGATTCTTCAAGTCGATCTGATTGCAAATCGGCCAGCTCTACGGAATCAGTTTGACCCATTCTTGCCGAATCATCTTCGCCATCGCCATCGTCGTCATCATCGCCGTCATCGTCATCGCCGTCATCATCGTCATCATCATCATCATCGTCATCGTCATCGTCATCGTCATCGTCATCGCCGTCGTCATCGCCGTCGTCATCGCCGTCGTCATCGCCGTCGTCGTCATCATCGTCACCATCGTCATCGTCGTCATCATCGTCATCGTCGTCATCATCGTCATCGCCGTCATCGTCATCGCCGTCGTCATCGTCATCGTCATCGTCATCGCCGTCATCGTCACTGAGATCAGGCTTAACCCAATCGGCGGTACGAATGTCCAACTCATCCAGGGTTTCCCAAAGCTCCTTTAATGTGCCCGGCATATCGGCATAGAACACAGATTCGCGAATCCGGAAGAACTCCCAACCACAGCGTTCCAACTCCCGTTGACGTGCTAAATCCGACTCGTACTGGGCAGGGCCGTGCCACGTATCCCCATCACACTCGACCGCTAGTCGAGTCGTCGCACCAACGATGACTAGGTCGATCTTGTAGCCAAGAGCCGGGTATTGGGGAATCACGGTGTAACCGCGATCTGCAATGCGGTTGAATACGCGCTGCTCAAACAGCGAGTCAAACGGCGGCACCACAACATCTTCGGGAACGCCTGGCGGCATCGACCCATCCGCCTGATTGCTGGCACGATTCACGACGCCGTAGCAGTAGTCGAGCAGTTGGAATCGCATGTCTTCGGTGTTCGAGAGGGCCTCACGCGGCATCGAGTGGTAAACCCACATTTGATCTTTCGCGCGCGAGCCCGCAACGTTAAACCGCTGCACGTACTGAGCCATTGTCAGCGGAAAGATTCTCTTTCCTTCAGACGGGGCTTTCACCATCGATAGGAACATGACGTCGCGTTCTGACCCCTGGAAGTCCGAGGCGTCACCGCAACGCAGTTCCCGCGCGGTCCATTCCTCCGGCGGAACCGTATCCAGAAGCTTGTGTTCGATGAGCCGCGCTTGCTCTTTACCGGTCAAAGAGATCACGCCTATCGTCGCACCGTCGTACTGCGGATCAGCCAGGCACTTCCGAATCTGATCGACGATCGCCTCGGCCTCGACAGCGTTGGTCTTGTTCGGCGATTCGACGCCGTCCTCGATATAAACCACCTTTATCGGGTCCAGTCGGTCCGCACCGAACTGCCGAACCGGGATCAGACGGATACCTTCAGGTTCGTAGGCAATCCGGTTTGAGAATCCGATGATTTCCGGCACGCAGCGGCGGTGTTCGGTCAGGGTGATCTTCCCACCGAACCGCATGCTGGCCTCATCGAAATAGCTGCGTTTGGGATCTCGCCAGGACGCCCGGTAGGTATCGTTCGCCAGATACTGGTTGGCGAGGTCAATAAGTTGTTGCTGATCTACGCCGACTGCTGATGGGGACACTTGTTTGTCGTCGCCGATAACGACAATCTTCGGAGCCAGGTATTGCAGGAATGATGCCTCAAGGCCGGCTTGGGATGCTTCGTCGACGATCACGACGTCGAAGAGATTGGGCTGAACCCGCATCTGCTCGGCGATTCGGTACAGCGGCATGATCCACACGGGGACAGAGGGGCGGCAGCGGTCCATCGCTTCGGCAATTTCGACCCGCTTCTTGCCGGCGTATTTGCCGGTTCCCTTGCCTAGGGAGGATACGAGTTGGGCGTACTGCGTCAGATTGGCGCGGGCTTTTCCGGTGAGCCGCCCTGGTGATACCGCATGCTGCCAGGCGCGTTCAGCGGCGAGATGTTCGACTTCACTGCGGATCTCGCGTTCGAGCGCGTTGAGCCTCACCTTGAGGGCATTCGAGTCTTCGGCGTCCTGAGCGAGGATCCACCGGCCGGTCATCTCCCAGCGCCACGCCTCGCCGAACTGCATCAGCCGGGTGTCCCAGACCGGATCGGCGGGGTCCGCGGCAAGCGCCGAGGCCAGACGTGGCGCTCTGAGCGCCAAGGTGCTGCGGATACGTTCGCGTTCCGCGACCGCACCTGCCACAGATACCAGGTGGGTCAGCCGGTGATACGCAGCCGAGTATGCACTGACATCTCGCCCCTCAACAGATCTCCGCAAATCAGCGGTGACGGCTGGCAGATCCGGCCACGCACCCTCCGCCTTCAGTAGGTCGACAAGCTGTTCGATGGGCGCTGTGGACGTCGCCGCGGCGTCGGCGGCTGTGGCGGCTTCGACGAGATTCGCGTAGCGCAGAATGTCATCAAGGTCGTTCCAGTCGGGAACAGGAAGGTCGTTGCTGCCAAACCAGGCGCGTTCGGCCTGCAAACGTTCACCGAGCGCAATGACTTTGTCCAGCTGGATGACTTCAGTCCGGTGCCATTGCACCCTTTCTCCCAGTGTGTCTTCCGCCGGAATGAAGACAATCTCTGCGGGCCAAGCCGCATCCATTGCAGCCACGATTCGGCCGGCTTCAACCCAGTCAATGAACGCCGCCAGTTGCTCGCGGGTGACTGCAGGGAGTCCGTTGAGTTTCACTTGAGCGAAGAATCCGTCGGCCGCCTTCAATGCTTTCGAGGCGAAGGTACCGATCTTCGGCGATCCGTCGGGCGCTACCTTGATCTTGTTCCCCGCATCCACGTGCGCCAGCAACGATCGGGCTATCTGCTGATGAGTCGGCAAGTCACCGGCCGCAACAGACACGGTCATCACCGAGCCGAAACGCTGAATTAACGACGTGGCGTGAGCGTCTAAATCTTTGATATGCGCCGCGCGGGCGAGCCACGCTTGTTGCCGGCCGGTTCGGACGTCACGCAGCGCAACGTTCATCCAGGCTTCTTCGCGGCGCTCGAGTTCGGATGCCTGAGCGGCCAAGTCCGAGACCCTGACCCGAAGTTCTTCTCTCACTTCCGGCGCAAGCAGTTTCACGAATTCGAACGACTGGTGGGCCAGCAGGTCGGTGTAGCCATCCCTCCTGACAGCCGCATCACGCTCGCCGTCGACGAGACTGGAGAACTCGGCCGGGGCAGGCAGAGCCGACGGCTCAGGAAGCCGCTGAGTTGCCTCGCGCTCGTTGTCGATCACATCCCGGTCGCGCAGCAGCGACCGCCAGCGGATGATCTCCGCGGAAGACACCGGAGAGTCCGGCCCAGTCGTGTCAACACCGTATTCGCGAATCCATTCGAAGGCTGCTTCATTTTGGAGATGGCGATAGGCGATCGCGGCGAGGGTCCCTTCCTCAGGGCCGTCGGAACGGGTCTCGATCTCTTGGCGCCGTATTGCAATGAGGCGGTTGTAGGTTTCGGCGCGCTGCCTCCGGAGTTGGTCGATCTTGTCCAGGTGTCCGTCAATGGCTCTCACCGAGTCAGCAATCTCAAACTCGTCGGCTCGTCGTGAAATGCTGTCCACGGCCATCCGGAGGTCGGCCATGTCGGAGCGAGACTGTCCGATCACCGATACCGCCAAGGCCTGAATCTGCCGGGGCAGCTTCGCGCGAACTTCCTGCAGCGCCCGGTCTGTCTGTGCGGTGATCAGCACCCGCAATCCTTTGGCGAGCAGATGGGAGACAAGCGCGGCAGCCGTATGGGTCTTTCCCGTCCCCGGCGGACCTTGAACGACTGTCTGCGCGGTCTGATCCACTCGTTCGATGACGCGTCGCTGCGCCTCGTTGACAGGTAGCGGAAGAAAATCCTCGTCGTCAATCGAGACCACCGCACCTGGCGACGAATTGACCTCCGCAGTGGGCTGCATATCAGGGTCAATCAGGGGAAGGATGCCGGCTGGCACTTCCGACGAAGCCCGAAGTTGGCTGACGATCGTCTCGTAAATCTTGACCAGGCCCCGATTGGTTCGGCGACGCAAGATCAGCGCGGGCGCGAACGCCGCACGCGGCGAGGTGGTCGCCGGCGGGTCGAGGGAATCATCGTCATACTCGGCGTCCGCGTCGAGCCGATGAACGAGGCGCCTGCAAATGTCGCCGGCTCCGACCCTATCGAGAAGGTGGCCTTCGTATTCGGCTGCCAGCTGCCTGATCTCGTCAATCCCGGCTGGGCTTGCGATCAGCGACGGATCCAGCATGTCGACTTCGATGGACACCGACTCAGGACCGGAAACCTGGGTGATCTTCAGTTCACCGGTGCTCTCATCGAATCCGATCGCGACCGGCGCTGTTGCAACGTGTCGGCGCACCTGGACGTGCTCGTCAGGAAGCCAAGACAGACAACCGATACCGAGAACGAGCTCGAATTCCTCGCTGTGATCGGTAGACGCCAACTGAATGCCGAAGAGTTCTTTGTAGATGTCGCGGACCGCATTGTCACGCTGCTCACGCTCAGCCCAAAGGCGCCACGCAGCTACCCAACTGTCGTACAGATCAACGATGTGTGGCGCATCAGCAATTTGTAGGCGGTGGATATCAGCGTCATCCTCGGCTGATGCGCCCGCCGCCCTTGGCTGCTCAAGGTAGATCGCCTCGCGAAGCTTCGGCTCACGAATGGGATCGCCGATGCCGACGTCAAGCCATTTCGACAGTTCCTCGGACGGCGCCGGCGGGTCGATCCTGGGAACGCGTTGGACAGTCAGAATCGCAGCCTCGGCTTCCGGTGCAGCCGTCCGGTGCGCTGAGTCAATTGCCGGATGACTCGGCAAAGCACCCAGCCACATCACCTTCTCGTACTGTTCGGTGGTGCGAACCGGTTTGGCCAGCAGCAACTGCGCGCTGCCGAGGAACGTGAAGAGGTCAATCGCCTTCTTCAGCAGCCGCTTGTCTGCGGTCTCTTCCTCGACTCCGGTCACGCCGCTCTCCCCCATCTAGACCAGCCCCGACACCCGGTAAGACCGGACGCGGCGCACCAATGACAACCGAGCGTTAGATAACCACACCGGGAGGACACGAGGCGGGGAACGGCGTGCCGGTCTTAAGCGCCGCCACGATTTGCGCGACGTCGGCGGGGCAGAAAATCCATCCATCTGCGACGGCCTCACCGTCGAGGCTCACCCCGACCCGGGCATCGGCCCAAGCTAGGTCGATAACCTCGCCGTCTTCGGTTTCGAAGCCGAGCGCGGGCACA
>JBBAWM010000013.1:0-8166 GCA_040397175.1 Candidatus Limnocylindrus sp.
GGAAATCGGCGATTTCGGGGTGGGTGAGCGCGGACTGGTAAAGCTCGCCGGCGTCCGCGTCGGGTGCTGTCATCGCCGATATCGCGATGGTCAGAGCCGCTACCCGCGGCGAGATCTCGGCCAGGTTCAGCCGCACCGCCTCGTCCGCGAGCGCGCGGGCCTCATCGGGTCGGCCGAAGCGCAGTGCCACCTCTACTGAATCCAGCATGTCATCGGCGACCTCGTGAATATTGTGCAACGGCCAGTATCCCGGCGGGCTGATCCTGGTCGCCGCGTGATACGCGGCCTCGTAGTCGGCGTCGGCGAGGGCGGCCCGGACGGCGATTCGTTCCGCGGCATCCAGGAGCCGTCGCAGCCCTAAGGGTTTGGACCAGGCCGTCACTTCAGCGGCGTACTGCAGTGCGGTCTCCAGATCGCCCCGGTCGGCGGCCAGTACCCCGAGGTCGGCGAGTAACTGGTGACGACGCAATTGGCTGCCCGTGATCCGCTGTGCCATCTCCAGGCAGGCCGCCCCGACCTGCTCGGCCCGGTCCCACTGCCCGGTGGCGACCAGGTCAATCAGTACGACGCGCCCGCTCTCGATGGCATCGATGGATCCACCGCGTTCGCTGAGTTGTGTGTAGGCCTCCTGCAGTGGAGTGCGGAAGTCGGCCATTGCGCCGACACAGTGCGCCGGGAATGCCAACAGCATCATCCGCTGCGCCGGCAGCTGTGCAAGCGAATCCACATACCCACCCAACCGCAACCGGACGGTGTTCGCGGTTGCGGCGATGTCGTCGATACCGGTCCGGTACATCAGGACTGCCGGATCCAGTCGGGCTTCCAGTCGAATCAGGACGGCATTGGTGTGCTCCCGATGCCGAGCGCTGCCCGAATAGTTGGTGATCGACATCAGCAGGTAGACCAGACGGTTCACGGTTTTGTCGTCCAGTGCGTCGGCCTTGGTCAGGGCGCCCAGGACCCGCCGGTGGGTTGAGGTTACGTCGCCGTGGGTGTGAAACGCACGGTAGGAATCCGCCAGAACCGCGAGCGCCGACCCACTGTCGCCGGTTTCGGTACTTTCGAGCAGATCCTCCGCCCCGTCAACCTGGCCGGCTCGGGCGGCGACAAAGACCGCGTCGGCCAACAATTCAGTCCGGCGGTCAGGGTCGGTACTCAACTCGGCGGCACTGCGCAGCCACTCGACGGCGACCGCAAGCCCGCCCCGTCGAATGGACACCTTCGCGGCCCGAGCGAGCAGGTCTGCGATGTGCTGATCGGGTTCGGTGGTCGCCGCGGCCAAGTGCCAGGCGTGGCGCACCAGTACGTCCCCATAGAGTGCGGCGAGATCGCGGTGAGCATCGCGGCGGTCCTGCGGATCGGCCCGGTGGATGACCGCGGCACGAACCAGCGGATGGCGAAAAGCAATCTCCCCCAGGGGATTCACCACCAGAAGCCCCGCGGTGACTGCGGGCTTGACATTGCGCATGACATACCGAGCCCGGGTCGAGGACCCGACGCTGCCGGCGACGCCGTCGAGCGCCGCACGCAGTAACTCGGCGCGAACAGCCGTGTCGAGTTGTCCCAGCCGCCCGGCGAACACCGACACCAGGCGTTCAGTCAACGGCAGCGTCGCGGCACCGTATTCGATCTGATCAGCACCCCGCGGAAGCTCGGCTAACGCCAGCGGATTGCCCGCCGCCGCGGCCAGGATCGCCCGTCGGGCGGCCGCCGTCAGTGGCACCCCCGCGCTATCCAACAGCCGTGCCGAGTCCTCGTAATCCAGCGGAGCGACCGGTACGTCACTCCAGCCCGCACTGGTGAACGCCGACTGGTGCGGTATGCGGCGCCCGGCCACGATGCGGACGTGAGGATGGGTTAATCGACGCCCCACGGCACCGAGGACCTCCGCGCTGACGCTGTCCAACCAGTGGCTGTCGTCGATGACCAGCAGCACCGGCTGGGTGTGGGCCGCCGCCTCCAACAGGTTCAGCAACGCCGCCACCAGCGGTAACACCGCCACCACGGAATTCGGATCGCCGCCGAGGACCGGTGCCAGCACACCACGGTCCTGCTCGTCCAGGCCGGCCTGGAACGGCTTCAGCCCGTACACCACCTGATTCAGCCCGCCCAGGGCGAAGGGTTGCTCGGCCTCCACACCCCGGACGCGTACCACCTGCCAGCCCTCGGCCGTCGCGAGCGCGCACACCTGATCGATCAACGCCGTCTTACCGACGCCCGGCTCCCCGGACACCACAACGGCCCGCCCGGCGTCCTCGGTCAGCACCCGGCTCAGCTGCGAAAGCTCGGCCTGTCGGCCGATCAGATCGCTTGCCCCGGGCATGTCTTGATTATTGAGGGAAGCGGCCGAATTCGAGTAATTTCACCCATCCCTGCGGGGGTATCGGGCGATTATTCTCTGGGCCGGTTGTCGGGAGACAGCCGTTGTAGACAGGAGCGGACTGTCGACAATGGATGGGAATCGTATGGCTGGTGGGCCGCCTCGCGAAGTACGGATGTCGGCGTGGCTGGGCGCTGGCGCGCTTAGCGTCGGCATAGGCGCGGCGGTCTTCGGCGGGACTGCGGCAGCACATGCCGATAGCGGTGACTCCTCTGGCGGCGCTCGTCCTGGAACTCGGCCGGCCACCTCAGCTGCCCCTGGTGCCTCGGCCAGCACCCCGCATTCTTCCCGACCGGCCGCGGCCGGGCGATCAGCCACCGCACGCCGTGCGGCTGGGCCCGACGCGACGCATTCCGACACCAGTGCAGATACCTGGCTCTCGGTGAAACCGCGGCGCGCCGCGGCAGCGTCGTCGATATCCACTCGCCCCGCAGCGAAACAGGTTTCGCGCTCACAAGCCGCACCGACCGGTAAGACGGTCGGCTCCAAGCCGGGTCCCATCGTCTCGCTCTTCATCTCCGACGGCACGCTGTCCCATCCCGACGCGGGCCTGTTGATCGGCAACGGTTTCAGTTTCACCGCCGTCAGCTGCGCAGCGAACGAACAGTGCAACGGTGGCAATGGCGGGCTGCTGTATGGCAACGGCGGCAACGGCGGCAACGGCGGCCAAGCCGGGATGGTCGGCAATGGCGGCAACGGTGGCCCCGGCTCAAAGCTCTTCGGCGGCACGGGCGGGAACGGCGGATCGGCCGGCCTCTTCGGTAGCGGCGGCAACGGCGGCGACGCCGAGCGCAGCCTCCCCGGAGGCCGCGGCGGTGACGGCGGATCAGCTGGCCTAGTGTTCGGCAACGGCGGCAATGGCGGCGGCGGAGCCGCCTACGCGATCGGCGGTCGCGGCGGTGACGGCGGGCTGTTCTTCGGCATCGGCGGCCGCGGCGGGCCGGGCGGCCCGGGGATCGTGGACTGCAAGGAGCCCACCTGCTCGGTTTCCGTCCTGGGTGGTGTGGGCGGCCGCGGCGGTTCCGGCGGGCTACTTTTCGGTCGCGGCGGAGGGGACGGTGCGGGAGCGCTACCGCTGAATGCGCCGCAGTTCACCGGGTACACGCCGGTCTATCCCGCCAACGGCGAAGTCAACGCCAACGGAACTGCTGTCAGCTACCCCAACCCCTACTACATACCGGGCACCGTTGTCGCAGACGTTCAACTCCCGGCGGGCCTTGCGCTGAGCCGCTGGGGATTCCAGGGTGGCGGGTTCCTTGCGCCTGACGGAACTTCCTTCGCCCAACTGGCGCTTCCGCCGTTCAGCCAGGTCGTGCCCTACTTCGAATACATCGTCAACGACCCGGCGAGCCTGCCCCCCGGTTACCAGATCGAGCTATCGCAGGTCGCATCGTATTTCGGCCAGCCCGGCGGAGGCGTCCAATACCGAATCATCGATCCGTTCGGAAAGGACGGAACGGTTCAGGCGCTGCTTGATTCCGGATATCTCCGCTATCGGTGAGCCAGATTCGAGTAATTTCACCCATCCCTGCGGGGGTATCGGGCAATTAGTCTCGGGCTCGGTTGTTGACGAAAAGCGGATGTGGGCGAGAGCCAACGCGAAGGGAAGAGCGTGATGGGCAAGACCAAGAACGCCGTGCGGGTAGGTGCCGCGGCATTCGCGCTCGGATTGTCACTGGCCGGCCCGCAGGCCATAGGTGTCGCCTCAGCCGATAGCCCGGACCCGGACTCGGCCTCCGCGTCGGCGGCACCCGACCCCACAGCGGCTCGTGGCGCAGCGTCTCCCCGGTCGGCGACGGAGCGCGCGGCGCGCGCGCCCAGGTCTGCCGCCACGGCGCCCCCGGTGGGGCGTGCAGCCCTGCCGGCCGTGGCGGTGGAGCAGCACAACTCCCGTCCGGCCAGAGCGGCTGCCGCCATTGCGAGGTCTGCGGCGTTACCCGCGAACCCGACGGGTCGCCGTACCCGGCAGGTCTCTCCTGTCGTAACGGCGGTATCCGATTCGGCGGCCATCCCGACGCCGGCTAATACCGTCGCACCCGTCTCTGCCTTTGCGGTGGCACTCACGAATTCCGACTTTGTTGCCTCGCTGCCGGCTCCTCCCGCGATGGCCGCCGCCGGGACTGATCTGCTGACTCAGGTCAACGCGGCGGTCACCAACTGGTTCGACTCCTCAGCGAACTGGTTGGCGACAGGTCTGCCCGGCGGCCCGGCCAGTGACCTGCTGCAGGGCGCTCTGCTTCTGGTGCGGCGCACCCTGTTCAACCAGATCCCCACCATCGACCCCGTGCAGAACAAGACCACGGTCTCCGGCCAGATCCTGGGCACCCTGGGTGCGGTCGACCCGGAGGGCGACGCCCTGACCTACTCCCTGACCGAAGCTCCCAAGCTGGGCACCGTGCAGGTCAGCCCGGACGGGACCTACATCTACACCCCGGGAGCGGACTTCACCGAGGGTGACAGCTTCACCGTCGCGGTCAACGACGGAGGCTTCAACTTCCTTGACCCGCTGGGGAATTGGCGCCCGGCCCAGGCCACGGTCGAGGTCCTCGGCGCGCCGGGTGGCCCCCCGAAAGGGGTGCTTGCCAAGCCGCTGATCTCGCGAACGTTCACGGTCACGAACCTCACCTCGTCCAGGCAGATGCTAACTGCCTGGCGTGTCAACAATCCCGCGACCATCAGGACACCGGTGACGAACGTACCGGCGATCGGAACCATCATCAATCCCGGCGAGAGCATGACCTTCGGGCTTGCGCAGGGTTCCCTTCAAAACGTTGAAGCATATGCCCAATTCGAGCCGGTTGACGCAGCTGGGGTTCGCCTGTGGGTCCAACCAGCGAACTTCCCGTGGGTTCAAAGTATATATTCCGCACACTCTGTCGAGATTGCGACCAGACCGTTCGGATCAGTATGGGGTTGCCTGTCAACGGCCGGGAACTGCGATAACAGCGGAACCCGGACGGTGATCTTGCTTGATCCGCCCGGCACTGTGGTCAGCTTGTCCGGCGCGCAGGCCCAGAGGCAAGCCGATGTGCTGGATCTACTGTGCTCGCAAGGCGGAAATCCTCTTAGCTGCACTTTCAAACCCAAGTCGTTCGAAGAATTGGCGAAAACCCCGTGGACGCAGACTTCCGACACCTATACCAATGGCGGCACGACGACCATAACTCGCACGATCACCGAAAGCTCCACGCAGACAACGTCGTCAACCTTGGGCGCCAGCATTACCGCGAAAGCGACAATTCTCAAGATTGTTGATCTTTCGGTGACCGCGTCGGCATCTCGAACGTGGACCAGCACCTACACCTTCACCGAATCGATACAGGTTCCCATAGCGTCGGGCCAGAAGGCATGGCTGGAAACCCGTGACCCGATCACGAGAGTTACCGGCGATTTCTTCGTCACGCTTGGTAACACCGCCTGGAACCTCTACGACATCAGCTTCGATTCACCGGACACAACGCGTTTCCGCGACGTCGTAGTCAAATGTACCAACGCTAGCGGGAACTGCCTGGGCGAGTTGCCAGATTGAATCCGCCCCAGGAGTATCGATGTCGCAGCCCCCTCACGACCGGGCGCACGGCGCCATCGAGTCCATCGTCGAGGGAATCACCCCCGCGGTCAGGGAAGCTCTGCCACAACAGGGCGACCTGTTGAAGAACGCGATCCTGGCCAACATCGCGCATTCGCGTGACTTGATCAAGGGCGATCTCGAACTCGAGGATTTACTGAGGTTCGACGCGGTCAAGATCGCCACCGGGTACTACAGCCTTTCCGACGGTACCGCGCGGTTGTCGTAGAGTCCACGCATGCAGATCCGCGAGCATGCGCAAGCCACGCCTGACAAACCCGCCGTCATCCTTTATCCCAGTGGCACCGTCGTCACCTTCGGCGAACTTGAGGCGCGGGCGAACCGGTTGGCGCACCTGTTCCGTCAGGCTGGTCTGCGCGAGGGCGATCCGGTCGCGATTCTGATGGAGAACAACGAGCACTTCCACACGGCGATGTGGGCGGCACGGCGCGCGGGCCTCTATTACGTGCCCATCAACACCCACCTCACCGCCGCCGAGGCCGCCTACATCATCGACAACTCCGCGGCCAAGGCCATCATCGGTTCGGCGGGCACCCGGGGTGTCTTGGAGAAGCTGGGCGAACACCTGCCCCAACTGCCCGGGCTACTCCTGATTGCTGACAGTGATCTGGACGGCTGGCTGCGTTACCCGGAATGTGTTGCCGACCAACCGGATACGCCCATCGCCGACGAGATTGAGGGCGATCTGCTGCAGTACTCATCAGGCACCACCGGCCGGCCCAAGGGAATCAAGCGCGCGCTGCCGCACCTGCCGCCGTCGGAGGCACCCGGTCTGATGACCGCACTGGTGAGTTTCTGGGCCAAGCCCGACGGGGTCTATCTCAGCCCCGCCCCGCTCTATCACACCGCGCCGTCGGTCTGGTCGCTGACGATGCAGGCCGCCGGAATCCCGGTGGTGGTGATGCAGAAATTCGACGCCGAAGGCACCCTCGACGCGATCGCCCGCCACCGGGTGACTCACGGCCAGTTCGTTCCGGTGATGTTCACCAGGATGCTGAAACTTCCTGAGGCGGTGCGCAATTCGTATGACGTCTCGAGCCTGGAACGCGTGATGCACGCGGCCGCGCCATGTCCCGTGCAGATCAAACAGCAGATGATCGACTGGTGGGGTCCGATCGTCGACGAGTATTACGCATCTTCGGAGGCGCACGGCTCGACTCTGATCAGCGCCGAGGAGTGGCTGGCGCACCCCGGGTCGGTCGGTAGGCCGATGGGCGGGGCCGTGCACATCCTCGACGAGGACGGCAACGAACTGCCCGCCGGTGAACCCGGCGAGATCTACTTCGAGGGCGGCAACACCTTTGAGTACCTCAACGACACCGAGAAGACCGCGGCCTCACGAGACAAGCGGGGTTGGACGACCGTCGGGGACATCGGCTACCTCGACGACGAGGGCTACCTCTACCTCACCGACCGCCGTCACCACATGATCATCTCGGGTGGGGTCAACATCTACCCGCAGGAGGCCGAGAGCCTGCTGGTCACCCACCCCCGGGTGATGGACGCCGCGGTGTTCGGCATTCCCGACGACGAGATGGGCCAGTCGGTCAAGGGGGTCGTGCAGTTGGTCGAACCCGGTTCGGGCAGTGCGGAATTCGGCGATGAGCTACTGACGTGGTTACGGGAGCGGCTGGCGCACTACAAGTGCCCGCGGTCGATCTCCTTCGAGGAGCAGCTCCCGCGCACCGATACCGGCAAGCTCTACAAGCAGAGCCTGATCGAGAAGTACTCCGCGCCGGCAGGATAGCGCGCGCTTACAGGATGCACTCGATGAACGCCACCGGCGGGAAATCCATGAACGTCGACCAGTGCCTCGAGTCGTAGTCCGCCATTGCATCAGGAGACAGCGTCGGCGAATGCCAACGCACCTCGGAAAAGCCGGCCCGCTCAAAAGCCTCCTCGTGGGCGGCCACGCTGAGGTGATAGTTCTCGATCGTGAAGGGGCCGTCCTCGAGATGGAAGGTCCACTGGATCGGCGTGCCCTCCTGCCACTGCCCGGCGGCGGTGGCCTCGAATCCGTAGGCGCGATACGACGGGGCGGCGGTGAGGTCCAGTGCCGGGTTGGTGTTGACCGTGATGAACCGGCCGCCCGGCGTGAGTGACCGGGCAATCCCGTCGCACATCGCCTGAAGTTCCGCCCGAGTCCGGGCGTAGTTGAGCAGGTAGGCGGCAACAGTCAGGTCGACGGGATCCTCAT
>JBBAWM010000014.1:0-2185 GCA_040397175.1 Candidatus Limnocylindrus sp.
GTCCCGAGGTCGTCATGAGCTACATCGACAAGATCAAAGCCACGGCAGGTCATCTCGTTGATACCGCTGGCGTCACCAAGGGCGCCGTCGGAAGCATCGCCGGCTTGGCGGTAGGTGCGGCTTCGGCGTTCGCCCAGAACGGTCAATTTGTCCAGCTATCGGGTAGAAGCATGGAGGCGATTCGGGCGGGGAGTCTGATCCCGGGCGATCCAGGGTTTTTCCGCATGACCACGGTTGGTAGTGGTGGTCAATTCTTGCAACAGCTGCAATGGCGGCCCGTGTCTCTTAATCCCACCCAGATGCTTTCCGTGCAGATGATTGCGGTGCAGATGGCTCTGAAGATGGCGATCGCTGAGGTCAACGAGTCCATCGAGCGCGTCGAAGGAAAAGTTGAGTCGGTTCTGAAGCTGGCTGAGGCCGACCGGATCGGTGACGTCAGAGGTCAGTACGCAACCGTAGTGAGGATGACACGGAACCTGGACCGGACTGGGGTCTTGCCAGCAACGGATTGGGATTCCGTTGCATCGTTAGGCCCGGACCTGATGGTCGTGGTTGAGCGCCTACGCGCTCACATCGAAAGAACGTTGGATGATTTCGATTCCTCGAAGCCGGTTCAGGAGCGCGCCGAAGTCTTGAAACGCGCCGTGGAGGAGAAAAGCATCGGGGAAACCCTCAACCTTCTGATATTGGCGGAGGAATCGCTGAACAATTGGCAGCGGCTTCGCGTTGCGCGAGTGCAGGACGTCGAGCCTCAGCATCGGCAGCAGGTAGTCGACGACGCCTTCGATCTGCTCGCGACGCAAGTCGCGTTGGACGGGAACTTGTACCGTCGGGCGGCGGACGTCCTGGAGTCCTATAGACACACCAAAGCGATTGACGGCTTTCGGTTCTGGTCGGTGCGCGACATCGCCAATCACAGTAAGAGCCTCAAGGACGATCTCGACGCCTTCGCCCGCGCCCGCCGGAATCAACTCGAGGAGTGGCAGGAAGTCGCTACGCCGAGCGTCGGCGATGCGGCATCGCGTGTATACGAGGTCGCTAGCGATCACACCGACCGCGCACTCGATGCCGCTGGCGAAGGTGTTTCAAAGGTGTACAGCTTCCTCACCAGGGAGGGAAGCAAGAAGGCGCGGGAGGCGATCCGCCTTGTCTCCCGTGAACGCGCCGATGATGACGAGCAGCCGGACAGCCACCAGGAGCCGACGTCGACATGACAAGGGGATGCCATGGTTGGTGATGAGTTCCTTGATTCCTGCGAGCGGCAATGGCGCGCGCGAGCAGAGTTGGTTTCGCTGGCAGCGGAGACGCTCGACGAGATTCCGATTGAGCGGCGTGAAGAAGCACTTGCAGAGATCGGCGAGCGTTTCGCGAGACTCTGGCCGGGAATGGCTGCCCAGCGATTGTTGCGACGGTGGCCGGCGGTGCAGGTGCTGGCCACGGCGGGCGTCGCCGCGGAGCACTACGCAAGCGGCGCGTTCTGGCCAAAACTTGCACGAATTGTGAATGTCAATAACACCGCTCAATTCCAAACCGCTTGGGGTGAGGCGTTTCTCGACAACCTGCAAAAGCTTGGACTGCCCACTTTTGACAACGACGATGACACGGGCTCGAGGTACGTAGGCAAGATTCTCCTGCACTGCGGGATGCCGACCTATTGTCTGGCGGACTTCTTCAAGATCCTTTCCCGAAAACGAAGCAGCGGTCTGACACCGGAGGCATTCGTCTCGTGGGCAGCCAACGCGGCGGAATCAGCGTTGTCTGACACCGACAAGCCGGTGCGGCGCTTCCTCCGATTTGGTGGTGAGTTCGCAATCGACGTCGCGGACCGCTCCTACGAAGTGCTCGATGTGGTTCGGGCCGGCGGCGCTTCGGATGATGGCCTGTTGCCCAAGCGATTCTGGTCCGAGGCGAAAAAATTCATTGAGGGCGGGAACGATTCAGGTGGAGGACCCGGACCCGCAGGACCTGTTACCAGTATTCGCCCGCGGTTGATTCTGGACCCTTTCGGCCAGGGGCTTCTTCTGAGGTTGCCTCCTGTGGGGGAAGCGCCCGACGGCAAAGCTGTCTGGGTCGTGACGCTTGGCGAGGACGTGCAGCGAGTCACGACAGAGTCGCTATGGCCGGGGTCTTCTGAACCGGCGCCACAAACCGATGTCGCCATCGGTAGGCCAGTGCGAACCGCAGC
>JBBAWM010000014.1:2285-5284 GCA_040397175.1 Candidatus Limnocylindrus sp.
GCTGCACGCATCGAAACAGGCGACGCTGTTCATGGAGTTCGCACTTCCAGCGGACTCCCGGTGTTAGCCGAATTGCCTCGAATTGTCGTTCCCACCAGCATGGCAGGTGCTGACTGGGACGTGACGTTGCATGACGGCGAGGGCGCCGTGATTTCGCGGCAACGGATCAGCGGCAGCAGCGACCCGAACAACCTGTGGGACAACGTGCCGCGTCCTCTGATAGGGATCTATTCGATCAGGGTGCGTGGACCGTGGGGGCGTGGCGCGACTAGGTCCTTTGCAGTGGTTGAGGGCCTCTCGCTGTCGTTCACACCAAGCTGGCGCCGTTTCATTACTGGAGGGCTTCAGCCGTGCGTGGCCAAAGTGCGTGCCGCCGACGGCGTGGGGATGGCCCAAGAGCAGATCGACTTCGGTGAACGGGATCGTGAACACACTCTCCGGGTGATCTCGCAATCCAGATCATGTTCGCTCGTCGTCTCGCCACCACACATGACAGTCGCTTATCAGGCCATAGATTCGTCGATCAGTCCCTCGGTCAGGCCGCTCTCCCTTACTCGCGAAAGCATCATTGAACAACCGGGTGAACTGATCCTCGATGTAGGCGCTGCGGCAGAGCCGCTGCTCCACGTCATCGCCGGAAATCGGGTAGTCCAAACCGTTCGTAATCGTCTAGGGCGAGCGGGCATCTATCGCTTCGACCTGGCTCAGATCGTCGACACGCTACGAAGTAGCCCGCAGGTGGTATTGGCGTTGAGCCCCGAGGGTGAGCTGATTATCGCCACCGTCCGTCCGCAGTCGCTTTTCAGAGGTATCCAGCTGCAGAACAACGACCTTCAGTTCGGCGACTGCGTTGAGGTTGACGGGCTGACGGCGTATGTTTTCGCGCTTCGCGCACCGTGGCGCGCGCCGGCGCCAATAACGATCACTGATGGACGGGCCGTCTTGCCCGAATGGCTGGTTGAAGCGGGTCCGTTGGGCGTCATCGCAAGGATTGAGGATCCTTGGGTCCCACTTTCCCCACCTGGATGGTCACAAGCTGGCAGATCGACCTTCATCGAAGCCGAGGGCTGGGTCACTGACGATGATCCCGAGGAAGCCGCGGTCTCTATGTACCTAGCCGGGCATGCGCCGTTGCCGACACAGATCGGAGACTTCACGCGCCTGTGGAACGCCAGGGCATTAGTGGCGCGATTAGGACTTGGATCACGGATCGCTGATGTTGCTCAGGGCATCGACGACATGATCTATTCACACCCCGCAGCAGCCCTGGCGGCGCTAGCCAATTCGGATGTACCGGCCAATTTCATCCCCACTCTGATGGTCCAATCGGGCCTGGCGTGGGCCAACCTGGCCGATGCTCATGAGAACTCTGCGCCAGCGTGGACGGCGCGTGCAGCACTGCCTGCAGTCCTTCTCTCCGCTGCGGATTCACTCTGGTCAGAAGATGAAATCGAGGCGGCCATGAGTGTGTGCGGCGACGCCATTGACGGGCTGCTTGATGGGCATGATCCCTACTCAAGTGCAGGGCGCCTGGATGAAACGGCAGACTTATTGGACCGTGAGCCGGGTTTCCGGGACGGCCTCATACGAGCGGCTGGGTTGATCCCGCAAGGGTTGTTGTCCGCTGATTCCCGGGTGCTTGCCGCTATGGAGTTCGTCGAGAATCGCCGCCACCAGAGGCTTGACTGGTTGACGCGTAACGCAAGAAGCGTTCTCAGAGAAGCCGAGAGTTTGATTCGAACTATTGGAGATCCGGCCACGCAGAAGGCCTTTGAGTCGCGAGTACACCAAACACAGACAGGTGATTGGTACGTGGTCCCCGCGATATCGATGGCCTTCGCTTTAGCGGCTCGGTATGCCTCGCGCGGCCACGTGGAGGCAACGAGGTGGATAGTCCGCGAACAACGACCGTGGGAGAACCTCGCCGAAGTGGCGCCCCAACTCGTGACGATCGACCTGATCATCGCTGAGCTGACGGTCGGCCGGCGGGCTGAAGAGGCGACGACGACGGGAAGAAATGAATGACGAACAGGCTTGATGCGGTGTCGACGTCCGAGTCGATAAAAGCAACCTATCGCCGGTATCTTTCCTCGCTCCTCGCGGTGCGGGAGCCGAAGATCGACGCAGCTTTGCGAAAAGCGATCGACAGTACGGAGATGCTGGACCGTGGACCGTATCTAGAGGCGACGCCACCGTACGCACCTGGTAAGTCGATCCAAGCCCTCATTGCCGACGATGTGCTTTCGCCGGAGTTTGCCGAATTGGCAAGTGAAGCGTTACCACTGGATCGTCCGCTGTACATCCATCAAGAGCAGGCCATCAGAAAGGCCGCGGGCGGCCGTAACCTCGTTGTGGCCTCCGGCACCGGTTCGGGAAAAACAGAATCCTTCCTGATACCGATCCTCGATAGTCTCGTTCGTGAACAGCAAGCGGGGACTCTCGGACCGGGGGTACGCGCTCTGCTGCTGTACCCAATGAACGCGTTGGCCAATGATCAGATGAAGAGGCTCCGGCAAGTCCTTGCGGCTTATCCGGCGATCACATTTGGTCGTTACACCGGCGAGACCGAGACCGATCCGATGAGAGCGCGGGAGGCGTTTGCCGAGCTCAATATCGGTGAGCCGATGCTCGGCAACGAGATCCTGAGTCGCCAGGAGATGCGTGACAATCCGCCCAACTTGCTGCTGACCAACTACGCGATGCTCGAGTATCTGTTGATACGGCCACTTGACATGGTGCTTTTCGCATCGGGCGCTGATTCGAAGTGGCGGTTCATCGTTGTAGATGAAGCGCATGTCTACGACGGCAGTCAAGGCGCTGAAATCGCGATGCTACTCAGGCGTGTCCGGGACCGGGTGGCACCAGACAAGCCGATTCAATGCATCGCTACTTCAGCAACTGTTGGCGGAGACAGTGACCCGGGTGCAGTGACCCAGTTCGCTTCGAGCCTTTTCGGTCGACCATTCGAATGGGCACCCGATGACCCCGGCCGCCAGGAC
>JBBAWM010000014.1:5384-8092 GCA_040397175.1 Candidatus Limnocylindrus sp.
GCGATGGTGAGTCTTGCAAGCTCACTGCGAGAGTCAGACGGAACGACACCGATATCTGCTCGCTACCACCTTTTTCTACGAGCGACGGAGGGCGCCTTCACATGCTTGTCGCCGAGTGGCCCTCACGTCCACTTGGCACGGCAAGTCATCTGCCCCGACTGCGACGCCCCAGTATTCGAAATTGGATCCTGCAAACGTTGCGGTGCGGTTCACGTCTACGGCACACCGACAAATGAGGGTGGGGTTCATTACCTGCGACCGCGTAAAGCCGCCAGCAGAGGAGTTTGGCTCGTTCTCGGCGACCATGACGGCTTGACGGACGAGGACGAGGCGGCGACCGTCGACGATGCCGATGATATTTCGGGTGAGGTGATAGAGCTCTGCACCTGTTGTGGCGCACTCGTTAGGCCAAATGCGGCGACTTGTGGGGGCTGTGGCACCTCGGAGTTGCGGCAAGTTCGAAAACTGAAGCAACGAGGGGATGAGATCGCGGGTTGCCTCGTCTGCGGGGCGCGTGGCGCGGCGACCGTGCGTACCTTCGAGGCAGGGCCCGATGCCAGCGGTGCCGTTATCACGACCGCGCTATATCAAAGCCTTCCTGTCGCCGACGATCCGCACGGCGCACTACTGCCGGGCGAAGGACGAAAGTTGCTCGCCTTCAGCGATAGCCGGCAGTCGGCCGCGTATTTCGCCCCCTACTTGGAGGACTCCTACGCGCGACTTCAGCGCCGGAGGCTGATTTTCCAGGGCATGTTGGCCTCCGGCGCGGGTGAAGATCTGGCTGCGATCGAAGACATCGTCTTCAACACAGTGAAGAGAGCGGCAGCCGTCAAACACTTTCCGGGACGAATGACCGCACAGCAATCGAAGCGCATCGTGGCACCGTGGGTGATGGCGGAAGTCTTGGCGATGGACGATCGCCAATCGCTAGAAGGCCTCGGCTTAGTCGGCATCAGCCTGTACCGCGATCCGTCGTGGAGTGCGCCTGGTCCCCTTCTGGAACTTGGCCTTTCCGAAGATGAAGTCTGGGCATTTCTCCAGGAACTGGTGCGTACTCTGCGGCAACAGTGTGCTGTGACCATGCCTGACGAAGTCCCGCCGAACGACGAAATTTTCGCACCGCGCCTAGGGCCCATTCGGGCGCGACTGTCGGGACCCGAGGCAATACGGAAGGTTCTGTCATGGCTACCAGGCAGGGGCACTAACCGCCGGGTTGACTACACCCGTCGTGTCCTCGCTGCGGTGGGCAGCGAGGCGGATGCCGAGGCCATCCTCAAGGGCATCTGGGAGTACCTGACACGACCCGAGACCCCGATTGATTGGTTGAGATCCTCCACGGAGTCCGGGCTTGGACAGGTCTATCAGGTTGACCATGAATGCCTGCGGCTGAACTGGGTTAATGCGAGTGCGCCAGTCCATCAGTGCCGGACCTGCCGGCGCATCACTCCCTCCTCAGTCCGCAATGTCTGTCCGGCACTCGGTTGCGATGGGCGACTTGAGGAATTCGTACCCCCACCTGCCGATGAGGACCGCGATCACTACCGCACTATTTATCGGTCGATGAATGCCGTGCCCATGAAAGCGAAGGAACACACGGCGCAGTGGGTGAGTACAGAGGCCGCGAGGATTCAGCGGGAGTTCGTTCGGGGGGAATTGAACGCTTTATCGTGTTCTACGACTTTCGAACTTGGCGTCGATGTTGGGGAATTACAGGCGGTGATGCTCCGCAACATGCCTCCTAGTACGGCGAATTACGTGCAGCGCGCGGGCCGGGCGGGGCGGCGAACCGGAGCTGCCGCACTTGTTGTCACATACGCGATGCGCCGGTCGCACGACCTCACGCGATTCAACGAGCCTGAAGTCATGATCTCTGGACAGGTTCGTGCCCCGTACGTGCCACTGACCAACGTTCGCATCGCCCGCAGGCATGCACAGTCGGTCGCCATGTCCGCCTTCTTCCGTTGGTTGTTTGAATCAACGGGAAGAATTGACCGCAAGGCCGGAGAGTTCTTCCTCCCTCAAGATGGCAACGAGCCATCCGTCGATATGGTCGGGGCGTTCCTCACGCCAGTACCCGACAGTGTCAATGATTCCCTGTCGCGCGTGTTGCCCCCTGAGGTCGCTGAGGAATTGGACTTGGCGAGCGGAGAGTGGGCTACCTTACTTCTCGACCTCCTGGAGACGGTCCGCGACGAGCTTCGGAGTGAAGTGGACACAATGGGGGAGTTGGAGAGGGCAGCTTCGGCGAGCGGAAGACATGAACTTGCTTCCCGCTACCAGCGCGTCGGCAACACCCTGCGGAAGCGCGATCTCCTCGGCTTCCTCGCAAATCGAAACGTGCTGCCCAAGTACGGGTTTCCCGTCGATTCTGTCGAGCTCAGAACTAACTTTGGCCTCGGCAAGACCAACGGGGCGCTGCTCGAACTCTCCAGAGACTTATCGCAGGCAATCTATGAGTACGCACCGGGCGCGGAAATCGTCGCGGGTGGGAGCCTCTGGGTGTCACGCGGCATCTACAAGGTGCCCGGACGTGACCTTCAGGAATACCACTATCACGTCTGCAAGCGGTGCGGCGGATTCCGTTACGGCATTGAGTCCGTCGAGGAAAAGTGTCACTACTGTGGCGAGGTCGCACAAACTTCGCCGCGCAGCATCACGATCCCCGAATTCGGCTTTGTCGCCGGGCCCGAACCCAAGAAGCCAGGGCC
>JBBAWM010000015.1:0-6328 GCA_040397175.1 Candidatus Limnocylindrus sp.
ACACGGCGGCGTGAACACCCAACACCAGCCGTCCGGGAAACCGGGAACAGGTCACTTGACCGCAGAACGTGTTCAGTCAAGTGCGCTCCAACGGATCCGAATGCTTCCGGCGAGGCGTTCTTCGCGGTGGGCGAGGATGTCATCGAGCAGAAGCCGATGCCGATTTCCGATCCGCTCCGCCGGCAACGCTCCAGTGGTAATCAGGCGCACCACTGTGGGCCGGCTCACCCCAAGAAGATCGGCGGCCTGCTGAGTGGTGAGTTTCATCGACTGCGGAGCGATGGTCACCGCCTTGCCCGCGTGAAGCGCCGCTACCACCTTGGTTAACGCCTGATGTACCGTCCGGGGCAACTCGATCCGGTCGTGCTCTTCGGCTCCCACGAGGGCATAACCTGGCGACGCTACGGTGCCGCGGAGGCGCTCGTGGGCCGCCAAGAACCCGACTACCGAGGCAAGTTCCTCGGGATCCTTGGGGATGAACGTCGACAAGAAAGCCCCCGCGCGAAGTGGAGCGGGACTCGGACGGATTTATTGGGGGAGTAGGGGAATGCCGTCAGTCCGGACCGTAACTTGCGTCGCCTGGTAGGCGAGCGAAAGCGTTGCGCATTGCAGCCTCACGAGGTTGGCCTGCTCGTCGTGGGTGCCGGGTAGATGGTAGCCCCGGTGTCGGCGTCGACGATCGAAGCGGGGAAGTCGCGGTAGTCGATTGTCAGAGTTTCCGCGGAGCCGCGGCGGCCGGGTACAAGGGTCTCTAGAACCGTCATCCAGATCTGGTAGAACTCGTCGTATCTCGGGTCATCCATTTCGATGTCCAGATCGCCGCTATTCTCACTCTCGTAGTCGGTGAAGTAGGTGCAAATGTAGCCCTCACCGTCGGTGAACTCGATGCGATAACGACTATTAGGTTTGAGGTCAGCGTATTTCATCACGACGCCGATCGTCGCCGCCTCTTCAGGGTGAAACCATCCCATCGTTTTCTCCTTTAGTGGCGATCTGGATTAGCTGGTACGACGTGTGCACCCGATTTGGAATAGTGAATCGTTCCCCAACTGGTGGGCGTGGATTTTCCAGTCCTGCCGTCACGATGTACGCCGATAGCGACGCCGAAGTCGATGGTCTCGCGGGTTCCTTGTGGGTTCCAAGTGCCGGTGCCCGCTCTGAGTTCGACGAAGTGCTGCAATTCGGTGATGCTGACGGTGATCTCGGACTTGGTGGGGTCGTGATTCGGCTGGCCGCGCATGTGCTTGGCCTGTTTGCCGAAGTGGAGCACGGTGGTGAATCCGCGGACTGTGCGGAAGGCGTGGTCGGGTTTCCCTACGAGCATGCTGCGCGGTTTACTCATGCTGTCCGCCGATCGGTTGAACGGCACCACGTATCTGCGGTGAATACATGGACTCGAATGCCGCGTTCCCGTGGATGATCGAGCACTTGGTAGGCGTCGCTTCCGTAAACGACAAGGTCCGACGGTTGGCAGTTGTCGCAAATTATCTTTATTTCCGCGACGACATGCGGCCGATTGGCGAGGGATCTGATGCAGCCATGTATACCAATTGCCAGCGTCGAGCGATCGGGTATGCCCGCCAACGCCCACGGGATCGAGTCAGCGCCGTTGAGCCGAACATTCGCGATGACGTTGAAGCCTTCCGCTTGCATCTGTGCGGCGAGTTGTTGGTTTGTGTAGGTCGCATCAATCTGCTTCGCCCTAGGCATGTTTCGGTACAGCGAACAGTCGGGGCCGATGATTCCGGCGAATGGGCGTAGGCGCTCGAAGTAACGCTCGGGCTGCTTCTGGAACCGCACAAACCTGTAGTCGTCTTCGTAGAAGTGCACCCACGCCAATGGGTCCGGCTTGCGTCTGCTGGCGACCGCCTCGGAAAAGGCGACCAATCGCTCGGGCACCATCGAGTTGGGGGCGACAGCCGGTATGTCGTAGAAGCCAACCTCGGTCAAGCCGTTCCTAAGCTTCCCGCCGAAGATGTTCCGCCGGTCGCGGGGTGCGCTCTGCGCGATCGTTGGATGCTGGACGACTTCCGTTCCACATGACTCCGGATGCCGATGGCCAGCAGGTCTGGCAGATGAGTGCACCGTCCGATGGAGTGCAACCACCGTGGCCCCAGATGATTGAGATCGTGCAGGCCATCCCGCACACCCAGTGGACGCTGGTCGGCGGACTGATGGTGCAACTCCATGCCGCTTACGCGGGAGTCCAGGTAAATCGCACCACCCGAGACGTCGACATGATCCTGCACATCGAGACTGGCGCTGCCACATTCAGCGGTGTCCAGCACGAGTTGGAACGCCTTGGCTATGCGCTTCGTGAACCGATCGGCAAGGGACCGATACACCGATTCAGTCGAGGTGACCGCCAGGCTGAAACCATCGACGTGATGGTTGCTGACCATCTCTCACCGAAACGCCTTCCAAAGATACTGGGCCGCAGTGTATTCGCAGTCCCTGGCGGCACTTCAGCGCTCAACAAGGCGGTTAACTGCGAGGTGAATACCGCGGTGGGCGTCGTCATGCTCAGCATCCCTGATGTCCTTGGCGCGCTGGTACTCAAGGGTGCGGCCTATGTGGAGGACTCTCGCGACCGAGAACGCCACATTGACGATGCGGCGATATTGGCCTGCGCCCTGACCGATCCGGTTGCTGACCGCACCCGAATGGCCGGCAGCGACCAGAGACGCATTGCGGCTTTGTGGAAGGCCTTACAGAATCGCGACCATCGGTCATGGATAGCCACCGGGACAAACTCGCGACGCGGCCACGCCGCACTGCAGGTGCTCGTCGGCGGCTGACAATTGAGGCAGGTTGGTCTGGGACCAATTTGGGACCACACGTTCCGCGCGCCTCTGAACAACCTGCACCTTGATGCACGATCTGCGAGCCCCGATTAACGCGCATACCGGGCTTTAGCAGGGCCAACGTGCCAGCCCCATTTCCTGGGGGTCAAGTGGTCGCAGGTTCAAATCCTGTCAGCCCGACGTTTGAAAACCGGCTCTGAACAGCGGTTTTGCGTTCGAGTTCACCTTCCCTCGGGGGGATGAAATTGGTCTTGGGACCAAATCTGGGACCAGTCGGCCGTCCGTGGCGGTCTGAAACAGGCTTCCGACGGCATTTGTGCGCACGTCGTGCGCGCCACTGCACGATAAGTGCGACTACGCACGCGCCGTAACTGCTCTGAATCCGAGCGCACTTGACCGGTGGTCAAGTAGACGCCAGCGGTCGCGAGCACCGACCATCCGTTCTCATCGACGCGGGAACGGATAGCGCGGATCAACGCCGCCCGGGGTTTGAGGTTCTCGGCTTCAGCGCTACGTCTCTCTGGGCAGTCTTTTGGGACTTTTTCATGAAGCAGTGCAAGACGAACACCGCATCACCGGCGATCGCTGCGTTGGGTTGTTTGCCCGAGGAGTCAGTACCGTCAGCGGGTGTCACGGCTCGCAGATCAGTGGTCGTTGCTGTGGCCCGTGCTGGCGTTTCTTCTCGCGGGGGTTCCGTTGGCAGCTCTCCTTGACAGGCTTGGGTTCTTCGATTCCGTCGCGGTCCTGCTGCTCGGTCGGGGCCAACGACGCCGCTCGGTGTTCAGCCTGTGGGTGTTGGCTGCGCTGACGACCGCAGTGCTCAACCTGGACACAACGATCGTTCTTCTCACGCCTCTCTATATGCGGATTGCCAGGCATTCGGATAGCGACGCGCTGGCACTTGCGGCCATTCCGTTGTTTTTGGCGAGTTTCGCGTCGTCGGTGCTGCCGATTTCCAATCTCACGACGTTGATCGTGGTGCAGCGATTCGATGTGGATACGTTCGCGGTGATCAGCCATCTTGGGCTGCCTTCGCTCGCGGCATCGTCGGTCGGCTGGCAGGTGTATCGCCGTCGCCATCCCACGACCCTCAACGCCGTTGTGCAACAAGCTCCGGATCGTCGCGCACTTGTCATCGGCGGCGTGGTAGTCGGCGGTGTGTTGGTCGGCTTCGTTCTGGGCCCGTATTTCGGGATTGCGGCGTGGATGGTCGCACTCGCCGCCGACGTGATCCTGATACTGGTCGTCAGGGCGGTGCCCTGGCGTGAGGTGCCGGTGACGACCGCATTGCTTGTCACCACGATCGCCTCCGCCGTTACTTTGATCGTGCCCGAGGGGACGCTGAACGCTCCGTTGCGGCACTCTGATGCCGTGTCTGTAGGGCTGTTGGCGATCGCGGCAGGCGCACTAGCCAACGTGGTAAACAACCTCCCGGCGCTGCTGATCGGCACGGACTCGGTCACGAACATGGACTGGGGAATGTGGGCCTGGCTACTTGGTGTCAACGTCGCTTCGGTGTTAGTTCCACTGGGGGCGCTGGCTAATCTATTGTGGCTGCGGATCATGCGAGCCGAAGGTATGCGCATCGGTGTTCGCCGCTACATGGGAATCACATTCCCGGTCGCGTTGCCCGCCGCCGCCGCCGCCATCGTGATGCTGGTTGCCGAGCGAATGGCTCAATAGAGCCAGTCACCTGACCGTTCCAAACCCTGACTGTCTTGTTTCGTGTCAACACAGATCCGCAGTCGAGGCCTACGCGCCAACAGCCGAATCGAGCTGGCGCAGGGCCTCGCTGAGTCCGGCGCGGCTGGTGATGCCCAGCTTCGGGAATACTCTGTACAGGTGATTGTCGACAGTGCGCGCTGAGATGCTGAGTTGGGTGGCGATCTGTTTGGTTGTATGCCCCGTGGCGGCAAGTTCGGCGATGCGCCGTTCCTGAGCGCTGAGCGTCTCGGCATCGCCGAGGGATTTTTTGGCGGAGGCTCCCGCAGCGCGGAGTTCTCCTAGTGCTCGTTCTGTCGACGGCCGGGCGCCCAGCCTATCGAAGGTCTCAGCGGCGAATTCCAACGCGGCGCGCGCCTCGGTGTGCCGCCGCATACGGCGCAGCCACATGCCCTGTGCCAGAGCAACTCTGGCGTGCTCAAACGGGAATTCAGCGATACCGGGGTGAGTCAGCGCGGACTCGTAGAGCTCGCCGGCTTCGGAATCGGACGCCGCCATTGCCGACATCGCCAGGATCAGGGCGGCAGTGCGTGGCGACACCTCGGCCAGGTTCAGACGCACCGCCTCGGCGGCGTGGGCTCGGGCCTTCTCGAGCCGCCCGGTGTGTACCGCCGCCTCGGTGAGATCGAGCATATCGTCGCCCACCTGAACGTTGTTCGGTGGAAATATCCCTGGCGCGCTGACCTTAATCGCGGCCTGGTATGCCGCCTCGTAGTCGGATTCGGCCAGCGCAATGCGCACCGCGATCCGTTGTGCAACAAGGAGATACATCTGCAAGCCTCGCGGGCGGGACCAGTTGGTCACTTCGGTGGCGTATCGGCGCGCGATATCCAGGTCGCCCCGCCACGCTGCGAGCACCCCAAGGTAGGCCAGGAAATGGTGGCGAAGCAATTCCCCTCCCTGGGCCTGCTTCGCCATCGTCAGGCCCTCCGCCCCGACTTGCTGAGCTTCCTCCCAATGCCCGGCGGCCATCAGATCGAACATCACCACGCACCCCATCGCCATAGCGTCGATTGAGGGGCCGTGGCTGCGGACCTGTTTGTACGCCTCATTGAGTGGAACGCGGAAGTCGGTCATGGCGTCAACGCAGTACGCGGGGAACGCCAGTTGCATCACTCGGCGTGGTTCCAGCAACGGCAGCCGTTGCATATTCTGACGAAGAATCGAGCGCACGTAGCCGGCGGCAGTCACGATGTCAGCGAAGCCCGTTCGATACATGAGGACCACTGGGTCCAACCGCGTGTCGATTTTATCCACCACGTCATTGGTCTGCTGGCGATGATCTTCGTCGCCGGCATAGTTGGTGATCGACAGGAGCAGATTGACCAACCGGTTCACCGTCTCGTCGTCGAGGGAGTCGGCCCGGTCGAGTACATCCAGGACGCGGCGGTGGGTTGAAGTCACCTCGCCGTCGCCGTGAAACGCGAGGTATGCGTGGGCTAGGACCGCCGACGGTGATTCCTCCTCGCCGGTCTCGGTGCTTCCCAGAAGATCCTGCGCCTCGTCGTGTCGGCCGGCCCGGGCGGCGAAATACACCGCGTCGGCGAACAACGCGGCCCGACATTCCGGTTCGGAGCTCAGCTCACCGGCCCGGCGCAGCCACTCGGCGGCGACCGCGAGCCCACCCCGGCGGATGGACAGTTGCGCGGCCTTGGCGAGCAGATCGGACACGTCCTGGTCCGGCCCGGTGGCTGCTGCGGCCAGATGGGTGGCGCGGCGGACCAGAACGTCGTCGTAGAGCCCGGCGAGGTCGCGGTGAGCGTCACGGCGTTGTTGTGGGCTGGCCTGATGGATGACGGCGG
>JBBAWM010000016.1:0-3084 GCA_040397175.1 Candidatus Limnocylindrus sp.
CAGGGGTCAACTTTCAACCGTCGAAAAGGGGTGAGATTTCAGCCGCCGTTGACAAAATCCGGCTCGACTTCAACCCGAACGTGGATCACGTTGCGGCTGCTCGCGCGAAGTATGCCCGTTAGTCGCGGCTCGCAGATCGT
This sequence comes from Candidatus Limnocylindrus sp., assembly GCA_040397175.1. Lineage (GTDB taxonomy): Bacteria > Chloroflexota > Limnocylindria > Limnocylindrales > Limnocylindraceae > Limnocylindrus. The sequence goes on from JBBAWM010000016.1 coordinate 141, forward strand.
GCATAGACGTGCAGGTCGTTCAGAAGTGCGCAGAACGTGTGGTCCCAAATTGGTCCCAAGGTTCACCGCCTCGTCCGAGCATCGCTTGAACGCCGTTGCCTGCTCGCGAATCCTCCTGATCCAGCCGTCGACGGCTTCGGGCAGCGCTGCTGCGCGCCGCAGATGATCACTGCTAGCTGATATCAGTTTAGACTGATATAGTTCGGTGGTGCGGCGATGGGAGGTTGACCTGACCCTCATCGAATCGTGGATCGACAACCTCGATGAAGAGGAATACGACAACGTGGTAGCGGCGCTTGAGCAATTGGAGGAACACGGACCGGTCACGCGCCGACCTTTCGTCGACACCCTCGAAGGATCGCAACACCCCAACATGAAGGAGCTCCGGCCTCGCGCCACGAAGGGCGGATCCCACATACGGATACTCTTCGCCTTCGACATCCAGTCGCGGGCCATCTTGCTGGTGGCCGGCGACAAGGCGGGAAATTGGCGGAAGTGGTATGCGACGAACGTCCCCATCGCGGATCGCCTGTTCACCGAACACCAAGAAGCACTATTGAAGTCAGCGAGAGCGGCTGATGCCGCCAATCCAAAGGCAAGGAAAGAGAGGAAGCGATGACAACACTTGACGATCTTCGACGTCGCCGCCCGGGCAACCGTGCCCGCATCGACGCAATCAAGAACGAGATGGATCGCGAGGTTGCGCAGTACCGTCTCCGCGAGCTGCGCGAAGACGCTGGTTACACCCAGACTTCCCTTGCAGCTGCCATCGGCGTCGGTCAGAACCGCGTTTCCCAGATGGAGCACGGCAATCTGGGCACCAGCCGGGTCGATACCCTCCGCAAGTACGTCGAAGCCACGGGTGGCGAACTGGAGGTCGCGGTGAAGCGTCCCGACGGGTCTCGCGTCCTACTGAGACTCTAGCTCTAACGCCCAATTGGACAGCCTCTCAGCAACTCCCGTATGTAAGTTCGGGTTTGCAGCAGCACGTACAGCAAGCAATCTCACTTTGACCCCAAGCCGCGGAAGCTTCTTGACAGGTGCTCAGGCGAGAGCGTCGATCGGAATGAAATCGCGCATAATGGTGTATTCGATCCCGAGCTTGTCTTCCCAAATATTCGTGGGTTCGTCGATCTGGAGTTCTTCCAGTGCGTCTGCCTTGATGATGCTCAGCAATTCTGTGTGGTGACTGACCTTGGTGACTGCGATTACGCCGGCCGAAAATTTGAAAACGATCCCGATGTCCGTTACGTACTGCCAAGCCTCCTGACCATCTCGGTTCTCCACTATGGTCTCGCGAACGATCAGTACGTCGTCTACCCGCTGGCCCGCGTAGAAGAAGAAGAGCCTCCCGACTTTTTCGGCTTCATTGAAGTCCGACGTTCCATCATCTACGTGGAGTAGTGAGTAGGTGTCTTCCTCGCCTTCGAAACCGAGATACTCGGCAATTCCGGAGATCGTGATCGCTGGTCCGTCGGTGCAGAAGAACGCAGTAACGTCAGTCAGCCAATCTGTCATACCCGGGCTGCCGAAGCACCGCCATGCTCGTCCCTTCAGAGCCGCAATGCGAAGTAAGCCTTCCCTGTCCAAGATTTGCGAGTTCGCAGTCACGACTGGCCGCCCTTCCTGAAGCGAATCTTGTACCTCGGAGGAAACCCATGCCCCGCAAGTGGTATTATTCGAACGTTGCGAAATAGGTTTCGTATAGTGCGGAGAGGAATCGGTCATGAGTACAGAAGCCAGTGCGACCACGACGTTCATCCCAGGGGATCCCGACGAACTTGCCTCGGTGAGCGGTTTCTTGACGGCCCATGAGCGCCTCCGCGGCACTACGGCCTCGCCAGGTTATGCCCTTGTGGGAGCCGAAGAGCACGACCGGATCGAGTTGCCCCGGTCGGTACATCAGGCATTAATCAAGGTAGTAGCGGCACTTCACGCGGGCAAAGCGGTAACCATCGCTCCGCAATCGATGAAACTGACCACTCAGCAGGCCGCCGATCTTCTTGGGGTCAGTCGGCCCACAGTGGTGCGCCTCATCACCACTGGGGCTTTGCCGGCGGAGCGGATCGGAAATCGGCATCGCCTTCTGCTCGATGACGTCCTTACCTACCGCAAAGAACGCCGCACCCGGCAGTACGAAGCCCTGGCAGCTACCGCTATCGAAGTCGACGTCCACGACGACCCCGAGACCGTCCGACGGCAGCTTCTTGAGGCACGTCGAAGTGTCGCCGACCGGCGCCGCGCCACAAGTGCTGCAGGCTAACCGGCACCGTGTTCGCAGCCCTGCTTGACACTTCGGTGTTATGGCCCAGTCTGCAGCGCGACTTCCTGCTCTCCCTCGCGATCGAAGGCCTTTACCGCCCGCTGTGGTCGTCGGCCATCCTTGATGAGCTGCAGTTCCACGAAGCTCGAAAACTCGTTGAACGCGGCTCCGAACCCGACGAAGCCGCGAGACAGTCGCAACGTCTTATTGACCAAATGTCAACGGCTTTCGACGACTCGAGCGTTGAGAACTGGGAACCCCTCAACGGTACTTTCGGACTTCCGGACCCCGATGACGAACACGTGGTCGCCGCCGCGCTCGTCGGCGGAGCGCAGTTCATCGTTACCAGCAACCTCAAAGACTTTCCTGCGCAACGCATCCCCACACCACTTCGAGTCATCTCCCCCGCCCAATTCGCCGCAGACACCGTGGCCGTGTCCCCTGCTGTGGCGCGCCATGCCGTCACGACCATGTTGTCCCGGTTCATGATTCCGCCACTGACCGTCGAACAATTCGTTGAGCAGCTCGTCACGCGGTACAACATGACAGAAGCAGCTGAACTCATTCGCGGCACTATCTAGACCGTTGCAGTGGGCCATCGCCATCGGCGCGAACACCACCGCGAAGGGTGAGGCCTTTACGCCACGGCGCTACTCGGTGAAAATCGCCACCGCGCGGGTC
>JBBAWM010000017.1:0-3005 GCA_040397175.1 Candidatus Limnocylindrus sp.
GCATTTACGCAGCCGGCTCAGAGAACAAATCGGGCCGCGAGCCGTTGCGGCTGGGCGTGCGTTTGACGAGTTCTGCGACGCTATCGCACGCTGCTGGAACGCGGAGCACTGGACGAAGCTGGCACGGTCGCAGCCTGAGTCAGAGATGCAAGCGGTAAAAGACGTTCAAGTGCTCATGGCAAAGGTGGGCGAGGACGTCGAGGCTATGTGGGGCGCGTCGCCGGAACTGCGGACGCTGTACGCAGGCGTCGGGCGTGAAGCCGTCGAAGTGTTCGCCCGCATGTGGTTTGAGAGCATGGCGAATCGCACTTGGATGCGGACAGCCTGCCGCGAGGCTCGGAAAGTTTGACAAGCCGGCGACACTCAATCGCATGGGCGATTTTCAGCCGCCACTGTTTGCCGTAGACGAACTGCCTCCGCAGCGTGAGAAACGCCGCAGGATGCCGACGACGCTGCCGCCGCACCTGCGAAAGTGGTTGACCAAGTTGGCTCGCATCGGTGCTCGCATCTCGTGGACGATTGAGTTGCTCTACGATCCGACCAAGGGCGGCCAGGGCGAACTGTGCGAGCGTGCTCGAGCCGGTGACCATACGCTTGTTCTCGATACCGTCAGAGATGGCGAGTACCAGATGTCGCAGCTGGGCGAGGACATCGAAATCTTCATGACGCCACCGGACAAGCTGCCGTCCGAGCCGGGCAAGCCGGCACGGGTGGAAGCGATGGCGAAACGACAGGCGGCGAAGATGCACATCTTCGACGGGTGATTTCCCGAGCGGGACAGTTCATCCGTTTCCGGCGCAGCTTTCCCGTGATGTGTCCTGAGCGGGACATATTCGCGGCCCTCTACCGCACCGTTTCGCATTTCTGGAAAGTGGAACGTCGCCCGCCGAGGCGGGTGTGACGAAACCTCGGTCGAAAGAAATAAGAGCCGAGGTTTCGTCACAGCTTGGACAGAGTTGGTCAAGGCTCACGCCGCTGGCGGTTCGTGCGGCTTGTCGATGGGCGGCAGATAGTCGAGGTTGCTTTCCCGCCCGGTGATTTCCTCATCGTAGTAGTGGTTTTCTGCCATCTCCTCACTGGAATGCCCCAGTTGTTTCTTGGCGCTGATTCCAGCCCGCTTCAGATATGACGCCGTGCTTTTTCTGATGGAATGGAAGGGGTGGTACTCAACGCCAGCGTTCTTGCAAAGCACTCGCAGGCTGCCATAGAGCGACAGCATTTCCCGGTCGTCCAGCCAGGGCCACACGCGCTCATTAGGAGCCCCTTTCTGCGTCGCCAGCATCCGAGCCAACTCGGGCGTGATCGGGCGTGTAATCGTCTCCCTGTGGCCTTTTCGGGTGGCTGCAAGGAACGTCAGCGTGTTTTTCTGGAAGTCCACTTCCGACCAGCGAAGTTCAAGGATTGCGCCGATGCGTTCCCCCGTCTGAAACATCGCCATGATTTTCGTCGGCCAGTACCACGCGGCTGGCTTTCCGCTGATGTAGCCCTTGCGAGTGCGAGCCTTCGCCACCAGCTTGGCGAGATCCTCGGCCTGGAACGCCTTGGGCACGGGCTTCGGCACCCGAGGACGGGCGAAGTCGGGGAACTCAAGCAGTTCGCCGTTGGACTTCTTCCAGCGTTTCTTGGCAAGCCAACCCCACAGCGAGCGTAGGTGGGCTGAATCTTTCGCCAAGCTGGCAGGGGAAATCAGCTTGAACTTGCTGTGCTGGGTAGCCTGCCGCCAGCGAAGGAACTTGGCAGCCGTCAGGTCGTCGAGGTCGTCAACGGTCGGCTCGTGGCCGAGGAAGTCTCGGAATCGGTCCAGCGTGCTCTCGTACATCTTCGTCGTGCGGTCAGACAGGTTCTTCAGCGGTGCGACACGGTCAATCAGCAGCTCTCTCAACGTCATTTCTCGTCTCCTTTGGTTATTGGAGGCGATTGTACGGAGTGGTGTACAGATGTTCAAGTTTGCGGTTTGTCCGCTCTCAACGCCTTACACCAGTGGACGTGGCTACGAACGCCACCCCATCCGTTAATACAATCGCCCCTTTTCGGGTCGGTTGATAGTGTACAGGGTTTCTAGTGTGCGGACCAAGAGCAGGGCATGAAGCGGATGACGGCGTGGTGATATACGGACCAAGGTTGTCCATCTATCTTGCCAAGCTGTGCCCAAGTAGCGATGTCTGGTAGAACCAAAGGATGGTTGCGATGACTCCGCAGAAGATCGAGGGCGGCGAATACCTCACGGTTCGTGAGGCAGTGGAATTTATGGGCTGCACCGAGGGCTGGGTGCGGATGCTGCTGGGCACCGGCAAACTAGCCGGAAAACGCTTTGGCGAGCGGGCGTGGATGATTCCCATTGAGGCGGCCCGCGAGGCGAGGGACAACCTCTCCACCAGGGCGACTGCCAGAAAGCACCTCGCCAAGCGACCGGCTGCGAAGCGGAAGAAATCCGCCAAGAAGAAAAAGAAGTAGCGTTTCCCGGCTGGAAGCCGCCATCGAAAATCTTTTTCTGAACTCTTGACAGCCTAACTAACGATATCCTAGAGTGTCGCCCGCACGTCAGGAATCACTCGCCAAGGATGGCCCGCAGATGAAACGTCACCTCGACAGAATCATCCACTCGCTCGTCATGATCCGCCTCGGCCAGGAACTCGGCACCGACTCTGAGATTGCTCAGGCGCTGGCAAGCTGCATCGACGTTCTTGCGGCCACGTTGGCAAGACTCTTAGCCTGACAAACTAACGATAAGCAACAGCCCATATAGCAATAACGCTAGTGACTGATGAACGAAGTTTCCAATCCCCAAATCGCCTACTGGAATGCCTGACCACTAAGTTGACACTACTGGACAACCGTATATCTTTGCCATCAACACGAAGGAGATGACCCACATGGCTCACGAAAACGAATACGCCGCCGCAGTCGCAGGAATGCAGGACACGTACGGAAAGCCGGCTGCCCACGCTGTTGGCGACTTCGTCAGCGGTTTGACCGCCGGGCGACGCTGGAGCGGACACATCGAG
>JBBAWM010000018.1:0-2975 GCA_040397175.1 Candidatus Limnocylindrus sp.
TGAGGTGAGCCCCTCGTAGTGGTCCAGTTGTTGTGCGACTCTTTTGCCCGGATGTTCGGGCAGGAAGAATCGGCAACAACATGGCAGCGAAGAAGCGCCGGCGGCACACGCCGGACCAGATCATCCGCAAGCTCGCCGAGGGCAACAAACTGCTGGCGTCGGGTCAGGAACTTGACGCGGTGTGCCGGCACCTGGAGGTCGCCGAGTCGACGTGGCATCGCTGGATTGCCCAGTACGGCGGCTTGAAGGCCGGAGACGCTAAGCGGCTCAAGGAGCTCGAGGCCGAGAACGCCCGGCTCAAGAAGTTGGTCGCCAACCAGGCCCTCGACATCGACATGCTCAAGGAGGTCTCGGCGGGAAACTTCTGACCCCGAATCGCAAGCGCAGCGCCGCGAAGATGCTGCGCGCCCGGTTCGGGGTCTCTGAGCGTCGGGCCTGCACCGTGGTGGGCCTGCACCGCTCCACGATGCGCCTGTCCCCGCCCCCGATGAGCACCGAGGAAGCCGAGTTGCGTGCCTGGCTGCGCAAGTTCTCCACCGATCGTCCCCGCTGGGGATGGCGGCGGGCAGCCAAGATGGCCCGCCGGGCAGGCTGGCAGGTCAACGACAAGCGCGTCCGCCGGCTGTGGCGTGAGGAGGGTCTGCGGGTTCCTCGGCGGCGCCGTAAGAAGCGGCTGACCGGCGTCGGGGTGGTCGTCGGGGCGATGTCACCGATCTGTCCGAACGTGATCTGGGCGATGGACTTCCAGTTCGACACCACCGCCGATGGGCGCACGCTGAAGATGCTCAACGTCATCGACGAGTTCACCCGCGAAGCACTGGCCATCAACGTTGATCGCTGCATCGACGCCGACGGTGTCGTCGCCGTCCTCGACGCCTTGGCCCTGCAGCTCGGGGCGCCGGCCTACGTGCGGTTCGACAACGGCCCGGAATTCGTCGCCCACGCGGTCAATGACTGGTGCCGATTCAACAGTGCTGCTTCGCTTTTCATCGACCCTGGCTCGCCATGGCAGAACGCCTGGGTCGAGTCGTTCAACGGCCGTCTGCGCGACGAGTTGCTCAACGCGTGGCGCTTCGATTCGCTGCTCGAAGCACGGGTGCTCATCGAAGACTGGCGTCGCGACTACAACGCCAACAGGCCCCACACCGCCCACGGCCAACTCACCCCATCCGAGTTCGCTCGACAGTGGACTAGGACCCACCCACCCCAAGTTGCATAGCGACTGGACCACTAGACGGCTCTCTTTGAAGGGAACCGGCGTTGGGGGTCGGGAATGCGCCGGGCCCAGGCTGGGTCGCTGGCGTCCCCAGAAAGCTGTGCCTGGCAAATGGCGTAAACCCGCTGGGGCAACGTTTGCTAGAGTTCAGCAAACTTTAGACTTCTAGCGTCAAGCCCGAAGTCCGCACAGACGCCATGCGCAGGCAAGGAAGGGTGCCGGAAAATGCTTGTTGATCCTGATTTGCTGCGGGCATTCGCCGGTCACGTGGATGCGGCTGGAGACGTAGTTGGCGGCACCGGCCTTGGAAACACCGCCTCCACCGGCGCCGACGGCCTGCCGGGCTCAACGACCCAGTGGACGGCCACGCTCGTCGGAGAACACATCGGGGCCCTGGTGGCGAACATCTCAACCGAACTGGGGAAGATGGGTGCCGCGGTCCGCGGCGCTGGCGACACCTACGAAGCGCAAGATGATGTTCTCGCCGGCACTTTCTCGCACGTGTTCGAGTAGTTGCAATGCTCCCGACACGAACGGCCCTTCAAGGATGGAATCCCGATTCCCTGACGGCCAGCGCAACAGCGGTGAGATCGGGAAGTGACGCCATCTACCAAGCTGTTCGCTCCCTCGATGACGGCATCAGCCGAATGCCCGAAGCCCGCACCTGGGCAGGTCCAGCTCACGATGCCGCCGCAGCGATGTTCACCCGAGCGACGGACAAAGCATCGAACATCGCGCACTACGCCGACGCGGTGGCCAAGGCATTCGAGAATGGTTCGCGGACAATCGGTTCGGCACGGTTGGCGCTGTTGAATAAAGCCGCCGAGATCGAAGACGGCCAGCTTTACGTCACCGATGAGTGGATCGTCATGATTGAGCCCGCCACCATGTCGGCGGAAGCCGCCGCAGCCTTGATTCAAAGAGCCGAGTCTGAACAAGCGGAAATTAACACCCTGCTCCTCGACGTCGGTGACGCCGACGACAAGACCGCAGCCGCACTCGCCGCCGCGGGAGCGAACTACGGCCTGAAGGTTCCCTCTGATCAACCCTCCCTTTCCGGCTTGCTTCTGCCCGGCAGTTCCCGCCCCGCCGATGAAGTTCCCAACCCGAGCGACCCCTTCGGGTTGATGCAGCAGGCAGCCATCCGCGGTAAGGACACCGCAACCATTGTTCGTGACACCGAAGAGTGGTCGGAGGACGGGCAGCGCGGAAAGACCCTCTACATGCTGGACGGCAGCCGCCACGAAATCTTCGAATGGGGGCGAAGTGTGCGCGAGGGGCGGCCCACCGCGCCCAGTCACCCAGGGGATGTCCCCGGTGACACGATCGCTGATGACTACTACTCCAAAGACGGCAAGCTCATTTCCTCGACCCATTTCCAGACGCAGTTTGACCACGAGACACTTTTCGAAACCAGGTACGGCGACGGCACGACGGTGTCTATCCGCCAACTCGCCGACGGCACCCTGTCCGGCACGGTGACGACAGCCGACGGGCGCGTCGGAAAGCTGCCCGACAAGTTCTTCGACGACCCCGTCGAGACCGCGATCGGCGGCGCGATCACCGGGGTCGAAAAGACAGCCGAACGCGGCATACCGAAAGTCAATCCGGCGGTCCTGGAAAACGTTGGGAAGGGCGCACGTTACGGCGGCCCCGCGCTTGGCGTGGGACAAACGATCTTCAAAGCACTCACCGCGGCAAACTTCCACGACGCCTGTGTTGAAACATGGAAAGGCACTGCCGGACTCGCCGGCGGGCA
>JBBAWM010000019.1:0-2612 GCA_040397175.1 Candidatus Limnocylindrus sp.
TGATTGAACGAAGCCGCTACCGCGGCGGCTCGGCGCGTTCGCTTGAGGAGCCTTTTGTCTGAGAATATGTGGGTGTTGGAGCCCACCCCTCAGACAGGAGTTTCCAGATGGCCAAGTTGAGCCCTCTTCGTCGCCGCATGATCGAAGACATGACAATCCGTAATCTTTCTCCCGCGACACAGCGATCCTACATCAGCGCGGTTTCGAAGTTGAGCCGACATTTTGGCCGGTCGCCGGATCGGTTGGATGTCGAGGACATCAGGGCTTTTCAGGTGCATCTGGCGGGGACGGGCATCTCGTGGCCCGGGCTCAACCAGATCGTGTGCGCCCTGAGGTTCTTTTACGGCGTGACGCTCAGGCGAACCGACATCCCCGAGCTCATCCCCTACGCGCGCGAACCGCACAAGCTGCCGGTCGTGCTCAGCGCCGACGAAGTCGTGCGCTTTCTTCAGGCGGTTTCGGGCCTGAAGAGCCGGGCGGCGCTAGCTACAGCCTATGCCGCCGGGCTTCGGGCGGCGGAAGTCGCGAGCTTGCGGGTCGCCGATATCGACAGCGCGCGCGGCGTCATCCACGTGCGCCACGGCAAGGGCGGTAAAGATCGAGAAGCGATGCTTTCACCGCAATTGCTCGGCGTCCTGCGCACTTATTGGCGGCTCGCCAGGCCAAAGACGTTTCTGTTTCCCGGGCGCGACCCGGATCGCCCGATCCATCCGGCCGCCCTGCACACCGCTTGCCGTGCGGCTGTCGAGGAAGCGGGCCTCGCCAAACGAGTGACGCTGCACGCCTTGCGCCACAGTTTCGCGACGCATCTGCTGGAGACCGGAACCGACATCCGGATCATCCAGGTCCTGCTCGGCCACAACAGCCTGATGACGACCGCGCTCTATACCCGCGTCTCGACCGATGTGATCCGAGCGACGCAAAGCCCCTTCGACCGCCTGACCCTGGAGATCGCCGCGCCGGGTTGAGACCCCGTGGTGAGCAAGGAGCCGCGCGCTTTTGACGGACAAGCGCGTGGCGTTCGTCTGGAAGTCGCGGATGTCTTTCGCCGCCACGGCGACGCTTACCGGTTGGCGCACGTCGGCCATATCAGCCGCGTCGAAAAGAAGATCATGGGCGCCATCGTCGCCTGCCGCACTCCGGCTCTGGGCGGCCACGTCGAGGCCTGCGACGATTGCGGCGTCGTTCGCGTCGCCTACAACTCCTGTCGCAACCGGCACTGTCCAAAATGTCAGGGCGCGGCGCGCGCGCAATGGCTGGTGGACCGGCAAGCCGAACTGCTGCCGGTTCCATACTTCCATGTCGTATTCACCATGCCCGCGCCCATCGCCGCGATCGCCTTCCAGAACAAGGCGACGGTCTACGCCATCCTTTTCTCGGCGGCGGCCGAAGCCATGACGACGCTGGCAGCCAATCCGCGTCGCCTGGGCGCGCAAATCGGCTTCCTCGCCGTCCTGCACACCTGGGGGCAGACGCTGACTCATCACCCCCATGTCCACTGCGTTGTGCCCGGCGGCGGCCTTTCACCCGATGGAACCCGCTGGATCGCGGGACGTCCCGATTTCTTCCTCGCGGTCAAACCGCTGGCGAGGCTCTTTCGCCGGTTGTTCCTCGAACGCCTACAAAAGGCCTTCGACCTCGGCGGGCTGAACTTCTTCGGCGAACTCGCATCCCTCGCCGACCCGCCTTGTTGGCATGCGCTGCTCACAACGGCACGACGCATCGACTGGGTCGTCTACGCCAAAAAACCATTCGGCGGTCCTGCCCAGGTGCTCGCCTATCTCGGGCGCTACACGCACCGCGTCGCCATCGCCAATAGCCGCATCGTCGAGATCGACGACGATCATGTCGGGTTCACCTGGAAGGATTACCGACACAACGACGCGACAAAGATCATGAAGCTGTCCCCCGACGAGTTCATTCGTCGCTTCCTGTTGCACACCCTGCCGGACGGCTTCCATCGCATTCGTCACTTCGGCTTCATGGCCAATGGACATCGCGCCACCAGACTGGCTCTGTGCCGATCGCTTCTGGCCGATCAACAGGAACAGACCGACCCTGCGGCGAGCGCCAAAGCCCAGCCGCGAACGCGTGTGGACGCGCCTGCCTGTCGCGAATGCGGCGGCGTCATGCGCCTTGTCGTGGAACTTCCCCGCCGCTTTCATCCATCCCGAGCGAAGGCCGGGCCATTCCACTGCGACACATCATGAGCCCAAGTACGCCCCCACCCCGCCGATATCATCTCCCTGATCCCGTTACGCCGAACAGCCGTAGCGAACCATATCCCATGCGAAGTGGCGCTTTTTCAACAGTATGCCGGGGTGAGCCATCAATGCTCGCGGCGATATCGGATGGCGTCGGCGCTGGATCTTATCGTCGCTGTACTCCAGCAACGCGTATCCAATGCAGCCGCCAGAACCACCCCACGCACGGCGGCCTCGAACAATGCCCATAGAGCGCAGCGCAAAATAACCCGCAGCTTCATTCAATCAGGCTTCAATGAGGTCCGCATCCGCGCGCGTGGAGGAACCCAGCCGCGGACCTCACAGAAGCCTCATGATTCAGACTGTCTGCCGGATGGGGGCCGGCAGGCATGTCGCGAGCGCTTTCTG
>JBBAWM010000020.1:0-2485 GCA_040397175.1 Candidatus Limnocylindrus sp.
CACAGGGACTCGCCATCGTTGCCGCCAACGTCGGGAAGTTCATCAGCGAGAATCAAGAGCTTGTGGTGACCGTGATGGCTGGCGGCAAGGCGCTGTTCGCAGCCGGAACTGCCATCACCGAAATCGGTTATTCGCTGCGTGGACTTAGCGGCGGCATCAGTCTTGTCCGAAAGGGCTTCGCTCTCTTTTCTGCCCTTGCTAGCCCGGTGCTGCTGGTTGCGGCTGGCATCGGCGTGGCTGTCTTTGCGCTCTACAAGTTCAAAGACCAGATCGGTGCGGCCCTCGGCCCGGTGGCTTCTCTCGTCCAACAGGCGGCAGGAGCCATCGGCGAGGCTTTCGGCCCTGCCGTTGCGGACGGCACCGTTGTCCTTGGCGACTTGGCAAAGACAGCAACAACCACCTTCAACGGCATCTACGAAGCCGTCGCTGCCGGCGATCTCTCTGGTGCTATGGACGTCCTCTTGGCTGGCCTTGTCGCTGGCTGGCTGCGTGGCGTTGAAGCGTTGATGTCCTACGTTGACCCGTGGACGGCAGCATTTCAGGACGTGTTCACCGACATCGGCTCGGGCATCTACATCGCGTGGGACAAGATATACACCGACTCGGCGGCCCTGCTGAACACGATGGGTGCCTTCATTATGGGCTTCTTTGACAACATCGCCAACAGCGTGATGGCGACGTTCGACAACCTCGTTGCGGGAATCCAAATCGCCTGGACTCGGGTGCAGGGATTCATCACGGGAGCCAAGGACACCGAGCAGCGGGTGCAGGACATCCGGGACGAGAACGCTGCTCGAGCAGAGCAGCGGATGCAGGAGCGACCTGGTATTGAGGGCCGCACTGGAAAGGCGGCAAAGGAGAACGCACAAGCAGAGAAGGATCGCCAAGACAGGGTGAAGGCGATACAGGACGACGCACAGGCGACGAAGGACGGCAGACAGGCCACAAACCAGCAGCGTGCCGACGAGCGTCGCGCTGGCGTCGTGGCGGCGGAAGCAAAGCTTGGAGACTTGACGACTGCAAAGCAGGCCGAGCGTGATGCCGCCAAGAAAACAACTGAACAAATTGACCCAGCTGCATTGGCTTCTGAAATAACAAGCGCCACGACGATGGAAGAGCTTGGTAAAGCTGGGCTTAAGCTTGATGGGCTGATCGCAGGCGACAAGCTTACTACTGAGCAAGAAGACGCATTGCTTGCCGCTTACAGAGATGTGCAAAACGGTATAGCAAACGCTGATGCCGTAAAGCGAGGATCGTCTGACTCTGCCGCCAGCAAGGCCGAAGTAGCTGGCACGTTCTCCTCGACGAACCTCGGCGGCATGGGCTTCGGCTCGTCGCTCGCGGAGCGTACTGCGAAGGCTGCTGAAGAGACGGCGAAGAATACACGCAAGATTGACGACGGCGGAAAGGTGGCAGCGTAATGCCAGGACAACTCGTTTGGGTAGAAGACGGCGACTCTCGGCAGGCCACGATTGTCCGCAAGGGCAAGAAGGCGACGTCGTCGTACACGAAGTCGTACAAGATCTTCGGCACTGCCGACGACGTTGAGCTACACGCTGCGATCAACGCGGAGGTGAGTGCCAACGGGCAATACTGGCAGTATCCAGGCGTTACAGGCATGCAGCTGCGTGCCGAGCAGTACAGCGTTTCGTATCTCGGCGACAACGCCTGGCAGCTGACGATTCAGTACGAGAAGAACGGTGCCGAGGACGGTGACGACCCGCTGAAGCGTTCGCGGTCTTTTGACACGACCGGCGGGACGAAGCACATCACGCAGGCGTGTTCAGTCGGCTCTGGCGGCACGCTGGACTTTGAGAAGCGATTCCCGTCATCTGCCACCAATATGTCGGGTGCTATCGGCGTCGATTCAAACGGCGTCAACGGCGTCGATATTGTCGTGCCGCAGCTCCAGTGGCAGGAAAGCTACGACGTGCCCAACACGTATGTGACGAGTGCGTGGATTCGCGGCGTGGCTGGCGTCACAGGAACGACGAACAACGGAGCGTTCAGAGGCTTTGAGGCTGGCGAAGTGCTGTTCGTCGGATGCAGCGGCTCGCAGGAATGGGACGACCAGAAGGGACGCGGCCCGTGGTCGCTGTCGTTCCGGTTTGTGGCATCAAAGAACGTCACTGGCGAGACCATCGGCAGCATCAGCGGCATCGAGAAGAAGGGTCACGAGTACCTGTGGGTGCGATACGAGGACGCCGTCTCTAACAATTCGCATATCAAGCAACCCAAGGCTGTGTACGTGTCCAAGGTCTACAAAGACTCTGACTTCTCGGCGCTCGGCATAGGAACCACCTGATGCCACGCCCAGACGGACGCATTGATCCGGGCCAGCCGCTACGCGGGGCGATCTCGGCACGGGCTTGGAACCGGGCGCAGGACGCTGCGGATCTGGTGCTCGGGGCACATACTGGAGTGACGGCCGGCATTGGAGTTCCGTTCAGTCGTTGCCTGACGATGCCGATGCTTATCGCATCTG
>JBBAWM010000021.1:0-1114 GCA_040397175.1 Candidatus Limnocylindrus sp.
GGTTTTTCTGTTCCCCTGAGAGGAGGGGTGCGGGGAACCGTGGTTCCCTGCTTGGTGGTAAAACTCGGCCGTTAGGCCGGACTTGTTTGAGGTTTTTGTTGGGTTGTTGCAGCTGCGGTGGCGGCGAGGTGGTGGGCGGTGCTTTGGTGGAGGCGGTAGCTGGGGCCGGTGATGGCGATGATTTCGGAGCGGTGGAGGAGTCGGTCGAGGATGGCGCTGGCGGCGGGGATGTCGCCGAGGAGTTGGCCCCATTCTTCGACGGGGCGGTTGGAGGTCATGAGGGTGGATCGGTTTTCATGTCGGCGCATGATGATTTCCAGAAGGATTTCGCCGCTGCGCGGGGGGAGGTTTTTGAGGCCCATGTCGTCGATGATAAGGAGGTCGGGTTTGAGGAGGAGGCGTTGGAGTCGGGCGTTGTCGGCGGGAGCGGCGTTGGCGGGGATGTCGCCTGCGAGGTCAAAGATGGAGCGGTAGAGGACATGGAACCCGCTGCGGATGGCTTCGGCTCCGATGGCTTGGGCGAGGTGGGTTTTGCCGACTCCGGGCGGGCCGATGAGGAGGGCGTCGCGTTTTTGGCGGATGAAGTGGCAGGCGGCGAGTTCGTGGACGCGGGCGCGGGGGATTGAGGGGTTGAAGGTGAAGTCGAAGTCTTCGAGGCGGGTGGGGCTGCGGAAGGAGGCGGTTTTGGTGCGGCGCAGGATTTGGCGTTGCTGGCGGATGTGGATTTCGTCTTGGAGGATGAGTTCCAGGAAGTGGGCGTGGGGCAGGTTGTGGCTCTGGGCTTCCTGGAGGCGCATGTCGAGGCTTTGGAGGAGTCCGGAGAGGGCGAGTGTGCGGGCGTGGTGTTTGACGGTGGTGTGGGTGTTCATTGGGTGTTTGTGTGTTGGTGGATGAAGGCGCTGTAGTGCCGGAGGTCGCGGAGGATGGGGTTGGTGTCTTGGAGGGGGAGCTGGGTTTGGGTGGGGCGGTTCGGGTTTTTCAGAAGGGCTTGAATGTCGCGCAGCCGTGTGTGGCCGTTTTGCCGGGCTTCGCGGCAGGCGTGGTCGATGGTGGCAGCGGGGTGTTTTTTCGAGAGGTTGCAGAGGCCGATGATGGCGCGCAGGGCGGTGTGGCC
>JBBAWM010000021.1:1214-2363 GCA_040397175.1 Candidatus Limnocylindrus sp.
GGCTCGAGGCGGCGGTGGGAGCAGATGGGTTCGCTGCGATGATTGAGGATGCGCACCATGCGGAGGTCCCAGCGGACCCAGACTTCGTTGCCGATGTGTTCGGCGGGGACTTCGTAATAGGCGCGGGCGACTTCCACGAAGCTGTCGCGGCCGACTTTGCGGCGGGCTTCTTCGTAAACGGGGAAGAGGGAGGCGGGGAGCGGCTGCAAGAGGGGGCGCTCGCGGGCGAAGAGCTCGGCGACCTGGCGTTTGGTGGTGCCGTGGATGCGCGTGTCGGCGACGGTTTTTTCCCAATGGGCGAGGTGGGCGTTTTCGTCGGCGAGACTCTCGAAGTCGTGGCCTTTGAGGGCGCTGTCTTTGACATAGCAGATGCCGCGTTCGACTTTGCCTTTGTGCTGGGGCGTGTAGGGGCGGCATGGCATGACGCTGGTGCCGTAGTGTCGGCAGAAGGCTTCGAACTTGGGATTGATGTCGGGATCGAACCAGTCGGCGCGCAGCACGGCGGCTTTGAGGTTGTCGACATTGAGGATTTTGGGCACGCCGCCGAAGTGCCGGAAGGCGTTTTCCAGGCAGCGCAGGAAGCTTTCCGTGTTCTGGCTGAAAACGGCTTCGCTGTATCCTTTGCGGGAGAAGCTCAAGACCACGCGCAGGATGTGGGTGCGGCGTTTTTTTCCATGGGCGTCCTTGACCATGGGGCCTTGGCCAAAGTCGATCTGGGCCTCCTCGCCGGGTGCGCTTTCCAAACGATGGATTCGCCTGGGCTGAGTCTGGCGGATTTGTGCGGCAAAGCGCTTCACCGATTGATAGGAGCCTCCGAAGCCAAAGCTGTCGCGGAGTTCGCGGTGGATGCGCTCGGCGGTCAGTCCCGCCTCAAGGCGTGCTGTGATGAAGGCTTCGTGATCACGGCAGAGGCTTTTTCGCGATGGGGCTGCGGAGGATTTGGGAAGGGCTTCCACGGCTTTCGAAGCGGGTATTTCGACCGGAGAGCCGGCGGTCACTTTGGTGGTGCACTTTGAAGAGGACTCGCCAATGGCCTTGGGTTTTCGATCGGCATATGCGGCCACCGTGCGCCGGTTGAGGCCGAGTTCGCGGGCAATGCGCCTCAAGGACCAGCCTTTGGCATGGAGTTCAGGAATCGTGGTTTGTTTG
>JBBAWM010000022.1:0-2354 GCA_040397175.1 Candidatus Limnocylindrus sp.
AAGCGCGGTGTGAAACTACGGGTCATTACGACGACCTACCTCGGCGCCACCGATGCGAGGGCGCTCGACGCGCTCGTCAATGAGTTCGGGGCTGAGGTGCGCATCAACTACGAGATCAACCGAACGCGGCTGCACGCCAAGGCATGGATGTTGCACCGCAATACCGGCTTCCACACCGCATACGTCGGCTCAAGCAATCTCTCGCACGCCGCGCTTGTCGACGGGTTGGAGTGGAACGTACGACTATCGGCGGTGTCAACTCGTCACCTCTTGGATAAGTTCCGGGCCACCTTTGACTCTTACTGGGAGAGCCGCGAGTTCGAGCTCTACAACCCTGCGACGGATGGTGACAAACTGCGCGAAGCTCTCGAAATCGCCTCCGGCAAGAAGACGAGTGAGCGCGTCGTCATCACATTGTCCGGTTTGGAAGTGCAACCCAAGCCCTACCAAGCCGAGATGCTGGAGAAACTCGACGCAGAGCGCCAACTTCACGACCGGCACCGCAATCTCATTGTCGCCGCCACTGGAACCGGCAAGACGGTCGTCGCTGCCCTGGACTATCGGCGACTGTGCCAGGCGCACGGTCGCGATCTCAGCCTACTGTTTGTCGCACACCGGAAAGAGATCCTTCTGCAGTCTCGGCGGATGTATCAGGAGGTACTCACCGAGCCGACATTCGGCGAGCTGCTGGTTGACGGTGACGAACCGAAAAAGTGGCGCCACGTGTTCGCCAGTATCCAGTCGCTGTCCGAAACTCGGCTGAACGCCATCGAGCCGGATCGCTTCGACGTCGTGGTCGTCGACGAATTTCACCACGCTGAAGCAAAGTCCTACCGCCGACTGCTCGACCACGTCGTACCGATGGAACTGCTGGGACTCACGGCCACCCCCGAACGTGCCGACGGGGTTGATGTGCGCGAGTTTTTCGGCGGGCGGGTGGCTGCCGAATTGCGACTCTGGGACGCGCTTGATCAGCAGCTGCTGTGCCCGTTCCACTACTTCGGCATTTTTGACCCTACGGAAATCGAGACGATCGCCTGGAAGCGCGGGGGATACGACGTCGCGGCACTCAGCGGGATCTACACCGGAAACGATGCCCGCACCCGAATCATCCTCAAGGAACTGCGCGACAAGATCGACGACGTCGGCTCGATGCGGGCCCTGGGGTTTTGCGTCAGTGTCGAGCATGCGAAGTACATGGCCGAGCAATTCAATGCTGCCGGTATACCCGCGCGGGCGGTGTCCGCCGAAACGCTGGCAAATGACCGCCGTGAGGCACTGGCGCAATTGCGCGACCGCACACTGAATGTGATCTTCGCGGTGGACCTTTTCAATGAGGGTCTCGATATTCCTAATGTCGACACCGTGTTGTTCCTGCGGCCGACCGAGAGCGCGACAGTTTTTCTTCAGCAACTCGGCCGTGGGCTGCGCTCGGCTCCCGGTAAGACGGTGTTGACGGCGCTCGACTTCGTCGGCCATCAGCGTAAAGAATTCCGCTTCGATCAACGCTTCACTGCCTTAACGGGTCTGAGCCGGAAAGAACTGGTGCGCCAGGTCGAACACGGCTTCCCATTTCTTCCGTCCGGGAGTCAGATTGTGCTCGACGCAGTTGCCCGCGATGTGGTCCTGGAGAACATCCGGCAGCAGGTCTCGCCCCGATGGAACGCGCTTGTCTCAGAAGCACGAGCCCACCCCAATGCCGACCTAGCCTCATTCCTGGACGCGTCAGGGCGCGAGCTTGATGACATCCTGCGTAATAACAGGTCCTGGACAACCCTCTGCCGCGAAGCGGGACGACTAGATGCGCCGCTCGGGCATCGGGAAAGCGATCTCGTCAAACGTGTCCGCGCGGTTGCCCACGTCGATGACAGGATCCGCCGAGACGAATACGTTCGCATCCTGCGCTCTGCCGAAGAGTCAGCTGGCGCCATCGAATCCCGACTGGCTGAGATGTTGTTCTTCTCGCTGTTTCCGGATGGTGGGGGATATACGAAGCCCGTCGATGCTTTCTGGGAATTGCGGGACCAGCCGGTTTTCGATGAGCTTCGTCAGGTGATCGACATCAGCTTCAATGGAGCGCATCGGCCGACAGTTGATCTTCGTGACGTCGTTCCGGGCCTCGCGGAAGTTCCCCTCGCATTGCACGCGAGTTATTCGCGTGAAGAGATCCTGGCCGCTGTTGGCTGGACGTCTGAAGGTCGAACACCCAGCACGATGCGGGAGGGTGTCGCGTGGTGTCCGGACATCAATACTGATGTTCTGCTCATCACCCTGAAAAAGACCGACACCGACTACTCGCCGACGACGATGTACCGCGACTTTGCCTTGAGCCCAGAGCTATTCCACTGGGAGTC
>JBBAWM010000023.1:0-2338 GCA_040397175.1 Candidatus Limnocylindrus sp.
GAAGAACTGATTGCGCTGATTCAGGCGCAGGCTGCGCAAATCTCCGAGCTTGTGGCGCGCGTGGCGGAGCTTGAGCGTCGTCTCGGCCTGAACAGCTCCAACAGCGGCAAGCCGCCGTCGAGCGACGGGTTGAGAAGGCCAGCGCGGGTGGCGAGCCTGCGCGAGTCTTCCGGCAAAAAGCCGGGCGGGCAGAAGGGCCACGGGGGTGAGACCCTGCGGCAATCCGCAGAGCCCGACGTGATCGTCGATCATTTTCCAGCGATCTGTTCTGGATGCGGCGACACCTTGATACCCGCCATGGCGCACGCTCACACGGCTCGTCAGGTGAATGATCTGCCGGAGCCGCGTCCCCTTGTTGTCACAGAACATCGCGCTCATGTTTGCGAGTGCGCCCGCTGCGGCGCCAAAACCCGCGCTTCGTTTCCCGGTGGTGTGAACGCGCCGGTGCAATATGGCGCGCGTATCGCCGCCTTCGCGGTCTATCTGCAGCATCAGCAATTGCTGCCGCAAAAGCGCACAATGTCTCTCATGTCCGATCTGTTCGGCGTCAGGATCGCCGCCGCCACGCTGGAGGGCATGAGCCGCGCCTGCGCAACACGTCTGAAGGGGTTTTCCGAAACAGTGCGTGGTCTCGTGGCCGGCGCGCCGGTCAAGCACATGGACGAAACGGGCTTTCGCATCGGTGGCAAGACGCAATGGCTGCACGTGGCCTGCACGATGCTGCTGACGTTCTATCGCACATGCGCCAAACGCGGGTCACTGCTCGCCGGCGTCGCGGGCATTGTCGTGCACGATCACTGGAAGCCCTACTACACCATGACCGGCGTGTTGCACGCCTTGTGCAACGCGCATCACCTTCGCGAGTTGAAGGCGCTCGTCGAGATCGAGAAAGAGGAGTGGGCGCGCCAGATGCAACGATTGTTGCGCCGCGCCTGTCACGCCGCGAACCTCGCGCGCGAAAGCGGCGTTGCCCTGAAGCCCGGGCTCGTCGCGTGCATCGAGCGACGTTACGACGCGATTGTCACGGAAGGCCTCGCCTTTCACGAAAGGCAACCGCCGCTGGCGCAGGCCATTGCGAAACGCGGCGGCAAAACCCGCGGCCGCGCGCCGCGACGAACCGGACACAATCTGCTCTTACGTTTCCTGACGCGGCGAAGCGACACGCTTCGCTTTCTGCGCGATCCCGGCGTACCCTTCAGCAACAACGAAGCGGAACGCGACGTGCGCATGATGAAGCTGCGCATGAAAATCTCGGGAGGCTTTCGATCGCCCGAAGGCGCGGAAGACTTCGCCACAATCCGTGGATTTCTGTCGACGGCCAGAAAACAGGGATGGAACATCATCGAAGCCCTGCGCCGGGACCCGGTCGATCTCGCAAAGAGCCTACGCGCGGCTTGATACCCCCCCGGAACCTGAGTAGTTACGAAATGTGAAGGATGATCCGTATGGCGCAGCTGGATGCCGTTTTACAAGCCATTGATACCGATCTCGAAGCCTCGCTGGATCGTCTGTTCGACTGGTTGAAAATCCCCTCGATCTCGACCGATCCGGCCTATGCCGACCATTGCGTGACTGCGGCGGAATGGCTCAATCGGGAATTGCAGGGGTTGGGCTTCGAGACGGCCGTGCGCGCGACCGCGGGACATCCGGTCGTGCTGGGCCGGATCAGCGGCGAGACCTCCCGCCATGCGCTGTTTTACGGCCATTACGATGTGCAGCCGGTTGATCCGCTCAACCAATGGGACGTGCCGCCGTTCGAACCGCGCCTGATCACGCTGCCCGATGGCCGCAAGGCGATTTCGGCACGCGGGGCCTGCGACGACAAAGGGCAGGTGATGACCTTCATCGAGGCCTGCCGCGCCTACAAGAAGGTGACAGGCTCCCTGCCGGTGGGGCTGACGGTGCTGGTAGAGGGCGAGGAAGAAAACGGGTCGCCCAATCTTCCGGCCTTCGTCGAAGCCAACAAGGCGGAACTCGAAGCCGATGTGGCTCTGGTCTGCGACACCGGCATGTGGGATGCCAAAACACCGGCCATCACCACCTCTCTGCGCGGGTTGGTCTATCAGGAACTCACCATTACTTGTGCGGATCGCGATCTGCATTCGGGCCTGTTCGGCGGGGCGGCGCAAAATCCGATCCGCGTACTGGCCAACATCATCGCCGATCTGCATGATGACCAGGGCCGTGTCACGCTCGACGGGTTTTATGACGGCGTGCCCGAGACGCCGACCCAGATTCTGGAGCAGTGGAAACATCTCGATCTCGATGATTTCCTGCCGCAAGTGGGCCTGAAAACGCCGGCGGGCGAGCGGGACCGGATGATGATCGAGCAAATCCA
>JBBAWM010000024.1:0-2319 GCA_040397175.1 Candidatus Limnocylindrus sp.
CCCAGGCGCTGCAGGTGGCCGCAGGGGAATCGCCCTGGGGCACCCTGACTGGCGCCGGCGCGTTCTGCCACGTGCCTCAGGAACTCGGTCTTTGGGTCGATCTCGTTCTCGTGCTCCCACGGCAGGTCGGCGTGCCCCACATGTCCATCGCGTGCGGTGCGTTCGAAAATCGGCGTGCGCAGTTCTAGGCGTTCAATCATTGCTGCGGGTCGCAGATCGAACTTCAGCTCCACGAGTTCGGCGAGCTGCTCGTCGGGCATCGTGCCCGTGCCGAACGTGTCCACCGAAACGGCGACCGGCTTGTCGACGCCGATCGCATAGGCGATGGCGATCTCGGCACGTACAGCCAGCTTGCTGCGCACAAGGTGTAGTGCCGCCTGACGCGCGGCGTATGCGGCCGAGCGATCGACCTTGGTGCCATCTTTGCCGCTGAATGCGCCACCGCCATGGTGTGCCACGCCGCCATACGTATCGGCGATCACCTTGCGACCTGTAAGGCCCGAGTCGGCGAGCGGACCACCCACCACGAACCTTCCCGTTGGGTTGATGTGCACTTGTGTGTCTGGCGTCACCCAGCTGCCAAGCACTTCTCGGGCCAGTGCCTCAATGGTGCTGCGCACTTCGTCGATGGGCGTCTCCGCGCGATGCTGCGCCGAGACCACAAAGGCCGTTACCTTGTGGGGCGTATCGCCCACATATCGCACGCTGACCTGCGCCTTGCCGTCGGGTCGCAGCCAGGGAATCGCACCGGTGGTGCGTGCTGTGGTGAGGGCACGGGTGAGGCGCTGCGCCAGCACCAGGGGTAGCGGCAGCCCTTCTGGGGTTTCGTTCGTGGCGTAGCCGTAGACGATCCCCTGATCGCTGGCGCCGAGCACGCCGTCGTCGCGCACAACGCCCATGGCGATGTCGGCACTTTGCGGATCGATGGTGACGCGCACGGTGCAGGTGTCGGGGTCAATCCCCTCCTCTGCGGACTCGTGCCCAATGTCGTGAATGACGCGCCGTGCCACCCGCTCGATCTCGGCGTGGGTGAGCGGGTCGCGGCTGGTCACCTGGCCAAAGACCCAGACCTCGTTGCCGCTCGCGGCGGCCTCAATACCGCAGCGTGTGTACGGATCACGTACCAGGTGCGCATCGAGCAGCGCATCGCTGATCTGATCGCAGAGCTTGTCGGGATGCCCCGTGGTCATGGACTCGCAGGTCACGATCCTGCTAGTGCTTGGCTTCGATGCCATGTGCTCTACCTCCCAGTTCGGCCGGCTCGGGCCGGCGCATGGGGCACGACGCAACGCAGCACGCCACAAATGGCGCTTGGTCCGCGTCGGACCCGTCCGCATCGCCATATCAGCGTTGGCACCGTTCCGGCCCCCGGGTTGGGGATCCGTTGGTTGCCGCACCTTCGTCGAGCTGAATCTCTCCGGTGCTCTCGATGCGCGTCACCACCAAGGTGACAGAAGGATTGTATCAGGGGGTCTGTGCCAACGGTGTGGCACGGCGCGTTTTCTTAGGCGCTTATCCCGAAGATTGCCCCAAGCCCGCCAATGATCGCCAGCGCCACAAAGATGCCGATTAGTGAACTAGCAAACATGCCCCACGCCAGCCCGGCGAGAATCCCGTACAGGATGTTGCCCGTCGAGAACGCGAGTGCGAGACCGATCAGGATTGCCATGTTTGTGCTCCTTTCAATCCAATCGTGTATTCAAAAGCGAATACTGCTCACGAATCGTACAGCACGTAGAGGGGTAATTGACGCGCGCAGGTAATTAGAAACGTGAGTTTGAGCAGTGGTTACTACTGGTACCGCGTCTCCAGGTAGGCGCTCGCCACGGCAGCGTCGATCGTGGCGGGCACGGGCACCACGCAGCTGGTGGCGGTCACGGTGCCGCGGGCAACGGCCTCCAGGCAGCGGGCCTGCAGGGCGAAGCCGAGGTCCATGGCTTCAATGGAGTTGCCGATTGGCCGAGGGCCGGCGAGGTTGAACATGTGGCCGCGGGCGACCAGGTGCACGGCGCTGCCGTTCTTCAGGCGAAGCGTGAGGAGTTCGTCGGCGTACTCCTCTTGGCTCGCCACCTCGGGCGAGGCGAGCATGCCGGCCACGTCGATCTCTTCGGGGAAGTGTCCGGCGTTCGCCAGGATCACGCCGCTGCGCAGCTTCGGCAGGTCGGCGGCCGTGATCACCCCCTGGGCGCCGGTGACGGTGATGATGATGTCGGCGTTGGTGAGGGCCTCGTCGCGCGATGGCGTCTCGAATCCGTCGAGGTGCGCGCGTAGCTTGAGGACTGGGTCGCGCTCCACCACGGCGACCTTGGCGTAGCCGCC
>JBBAWM010000025.1:0-2306 GCA_040397175.1 Candidatus Limnocylindrus sp.
TATTCCTCGAGGACTCCGAACTGGAATTCCTCCTCGGGATGGAAGTAAGTCATCGTCTTCAGCCTTGCGCGTGGCGATACAACTCGCTAGGCGGTAGCACTTCGCGACGACTCAAGTGAGCGATCCCAAGTTCGTCTTCCCATTCGTCAATGTTGTCATCAACTCTCAAATTTTCAAGTGATCCCGAGAATGAAACCAATAAAGCTTCAGTGTGATGACTTGCTTTGCACACGCTGACTGCGCCACCCGTGAGCTCAATGACGATGCCAACGTCAGTGATGTACTGCCAGACTAATTCGTCGTCTTTGAGCTGCGACACCGTGTCTCGCACGACGTAGATTGCAGCGACCGTGTCACCCTTGTTTCGGAAGAAGGCTCGACCGCTTCTAATTTCATCGTCAAGGCGTTCAGCTCCGCGCTGAACGCTCAATTGCGGATACTCGTCGGAATAGGCCTCGAAGTCCGACATGGTTAATTCGCTGCGCACCGTGTATTCGCGACCCTCGACAGCAATGACGACCTCCCCAAACGCGAAGAGCGAATCGCCACGCTCCGGTAGCCTGTCACCGGTCACGAGACGCCAGGTTCCGCCTAGCAACTCGGAAAGGTGCTGCACGGACGCTCTGTCCAGTCGCGACTCTGCAACGCGGATCGTCATTTGTGGCCGCCTTTCGCGATGAAGTGGATCTTCTGGTTTGCTGCAATGCCGCGACCTTTGGTCATAATCCTGATCGAGATCGCCGGACTGTCATCGGTGCTCGTTATGGGACGAATAACGACGTGCGAACCGTCATCGAAGAACGCACCCTCGCCTTTGCCATTAGGCAGTGATCTCACCTGGCCGCCCTTCGAGAGAGCTTCCAAAACTCACGAGCCGCGCACTCAGGTTGCCGGTCGGTCAACATTGCGAGCGAGGTGCTCAAATGAACTGGGTGAGGATGAGTACTGGGTCGCCCTGTTCCCGATCAAGAAACCCATCCGAGTCGTGTGCCCTCAGTTACTGATTCCGCCGATTTGGATCAGTTCCGTGACCACGTTGTATTCCTCACCCAGTTCATTTTCCCAATCCCACTCATGAGCACGACCATCGAGTTCAAGAGTTTCAACCGAGTCCGCAAATGATAGATCGATTGCCGCCGAGTGATGACCTGTCTTGCAGACAGCCACCGCGCCCTCAGTCAGACCGAAAATCACCGCGTGGTCGGCGCTGTAGACCCAGGTCGGCACACCATCGATGATCTGGGTGATCCCGACCCGAAATACGAACACCTTTGTGATCTGCTCACCGGCATGCTGGAAATAGATGTGGCCATTCGCTTGAGCCTCCGCCAGTCCCTTCGCGTCGGGGTACACCGCTAGCTGCGCATACTCCTCCGCATAGCCCTCGAAATCACTTTCGCTGAGGCTGGTGTTGATACGGAACTCGCCACGATCAGTCGCCACAACGACGTCGTTCCACGAGAAGTAATGTCGGGGCTTCTCTGCAAGTGGTTCCCCGGTTGCGAAACGCCAGTGGGAACCGTTGAAAGAGCACAGAATCCGAATGGATTCATCGCTCAGGTGGAATTTTGAGTGAGTGTTCATTTCGACTCCTACTTGGTGAAGTGGATTCGCTGGTAAGTCGCGATCCCAAGGCCCGGCGTGGCGACGTCGAGGGTGATTGCCGGGCTGTTGAATGTGCTTGTGAACGGCCGGAATACGGCGGTAGACCCGTCAGGGAACTTGATCTGCAACCCCTTACCGTTGTCCGTTTGGCTCTCTGTTAATTGACCCTTTAGGCGCTTCCAGAAATCTTCCGCGGCGCGATGTGGATCAGATGACGAGATGATCCGCACCTTCTTTCCTGTGCCCTTTCGGCCAAAGTAGCCCGCGCCCGAGAGTCGGTACTTTGACTGAAGTCGGTCGAGGCCGGCTCGGAGCGCCGCGTGGGCCGTGGCCGACGAACCTCCTCCGCCGCGCGCGCCCACCTATGCCGCCTTTCCCGCGCGGGCGCGCTCAGCTGGATAGTGAATAACTTCCACTCCCGAGCCCAGTTCACGGCGGATAAGCCGATCATCCGTCCCGTACAGGAAGACCAAGGGCGGCGAGAGGCGCTCAACCATCTCGCCGAGGCCCATGATGAAACCGTGGCGCAACCTACCCTTTCGCCACAGACCGTTGTTCGAGATCGCAACAACTGAACCGGGCGTGACTCCTAGGAAGCAATGGTCGTAGTCGCGCCGATCACACCATCTAATATTCGGGACAACACGTAAACCATGGTCAGCAAACATACGGCCGAGTGCCCTGTTAAGCCAGGTCGCCAT
>JBBAWM010000026.1:0-1495 GCA_040397175.1 Candidatus Limnocylindrus sp.
AGATGACCTGCCGTGGCTTTGATCTTGTCGATGTAGCTCATGACGACCTCGGGACGGCCGTCGACCAGCAAGCCTTCTTGGGTAACCGAGATAACCAGCTCGCCTTCACCGGCCGCCTTCAGGGGTAGGTTCTGCGGTTCATCGTCAGACATTGTTTCGCCCTCCTACTCCCCTACGCCCAACAACTCTGACCGCTTCCCACTCCACGTCACCACAAGCGCATCCCGCGCCCGACTACTCGCGACGTAGAGCAACGACCGCTCGCGCAGCAGTGCCTCAGCCCGTTCCTCATCTGGCACATGGCGCAACGTCGCCGGCGACGGAACATGTTTATCGTCTGCCCCCGACAGAATCACGCGGGAGAACTCCATGCCCTTCGCCCGGTGCATGGTCATCACCAGTGGCTGGCCCGAGGTCGCTGCATTGCGATCCACCGGACGCACGGAGACCCCTCGCTCGCCGAGGCCCCGCACAAACCGGTCCCGCTCGTCTTGGCTGCGGACGAGGACGGCGATGCTCTCGGGCTCGACGTCTCCCTCATCGAGCCACGATTTGATCTTGTCGGCCACCTCATCCAGTTCGGCAGTCTGGTTCTCGCAGGCGATGAGTTCCGGCACCGGGCCGTTTCGGGCCGACCGGTAGTCACTGGTCGTCTCCTCACCCTGTTCAAGATCGGCATAGTCGGCCCCGGACAGCACACCGACGGCGAACCGCAGGTTCTGCGCGGTGGTGCGGTAGTTCAGGGTGAGTCGCCGTGACCGGCCGACGATCTTGATCCCGAAGCGGCTGAGCACTATCGGGCTGCCGTAGATCCGCTGATGCGAGTCCTCGGCGATGAACAGATCGTTCGGTCCTTCGGGTACCAGAGCGCGCAGCAAGGCCCAGTGCGTGGCGTGAAGATCCTGGGCTTCGTCGACGATGACGTGATCAGCGAGATACCGTCCGAACCTCTCGGTCTGGATTCGCAGCCCCTCTGCCGCCAGTGCGAGAACCTCGGGAAAGCTGAGCGTCTCGTCCATCTGGCTCTGCCGCCGAAACGCGTCAACTAACTTCCAAACGCCGATGCGCTGCGGCCGGCTCAGCCGCACCCCGCGCCCCGGCCGTGCCACCTTCGCGTATTCCTCGAGGGTCGTGATCCGGTTCGCCAACACGACGGCGACGTATTCGCTTTCCAGAAAGGCCGGCGATGCCAGCTTCGCGTCGAGCCCGGCGTCGATCGTTTGCGCGACCTCACGCCACACAGCGTCCGCGTTCGTCCGGCGGCTCCCGAACTCCAGTCCACCTCGGCCAAAAATACTTTCGGAGGCCGCGATGGCTATCTCCCGTGCGCAGCGGTTGAGCACGTCGCGTCCTAGCGCGTCGATGCCGCCGACGTAGACGCCTGGATCGCCCGGGCTGTCGGCGATCGTGACAGCGGGGTCGAGAGCCTTCAGATCAGCAAGAAGGCCCTGAGCGAGTGTGGCGTTGAACGTTGTGAGAATGATCCGTGCTTGAG
>JBBAWM010000027.1:0-1445 GCA_040397175.1 Candidatus Limnocylindrus sp.
CGGCCGCTGATGGGAAGCGCTTCGTTGGCTTCGTCAGTGACGACCCTGGCGTTGTAGCGCTGCTGATCACCGCCCTCGATGGCGTTCCTCGGCCAATCCCTAAGGCGGCGCCCCCTGCGCCATCACCAACCACGATTTCGCTCATCGCCGACATCGACAAGATGACCGCCCCCGATGTGCAGGCGGGGCCAGGTGCCGTTGTGATTGCGGTTGGCCGCAACGATGACCGCCGTGCATTCCTCACCGGTGCAGCGATTGCCAAGCGCGATGGTCGCTCGATCGTTCTCGTTGATCGAAGCTCAGAAGGGTTCACCGACCCGTACATGGACCTGCGCGGCGACGATGTGAATCGCCCATCACCGAATCGACTCTTCAACGAAGACATTGCGCGACGCGAGGGGCGAGGCCTGCTCGTGAACTTTCTCGAGGCGGCACGACTCCTTGGACTAGAGGCGGGCGGCTGGTTCCCCGTGAAGGCTGGCGCCGATGGGCTCGCCGAGGCGGCTCGCCGCTTTGGTGGCAGCGTCTTCGTCTTGCCACCTGAGGCCGCCAAGCCAGGCCTTGCAGAGCGTCTTCGCGGAATGGCGCTCGACAAACTCACCGCTCAGCTTGGTGCGCCAGTACTCGTTGCCCAGTAATCGGCTCGCCTAGCGTCGGCGCTCCCGGCCGCGCTACCAGCGAATCTGCCGCCGGCCCTACCGCCTCAGGATGCGGTCGAGGAGCGCCTTCTGGTTCTGTGGATCGTTCGGATCTGGTCGTGGGCAGGTGCAGCGCTCATTGCGCGGTACGCCCTTCAGTGCGTATTCGATGTGTTCGCCGCAGCCCTCCCACGTTGGCTTGTTGCAGGTGGCGCAGGTGATCTGGTGGCACATGGTTGTTGCTCCTCTCTTGCTGGTTGCAGGTAATCCTAGGCGAAGCGGCGGCGGAAGCGGCGAATGGCCAAACGCCATCCGGGCGTTGGTATAAACGGCGCCTCTGAGAAGGTGCGTGCACCAGCTCGTTCCACTGCGTAGTCGGCCGAAACCTTGGCTGTGTCGTTGGTGTAATGCAAGCCGTGACCGAGCACTCGCTGCTCTTTGCCGCGCGCGTATCGCAGCTGATGCTTACGCACCATGAATGCCTCGCCAGGCCAACCAATGTGCTTCAACGGATAGATCAGCTTTGACCAACGCACGACGCCCTGCGGTTCACTCTTGTGTGCACCGGGTCCGTAGTTCATCTCGGTGATCTGCGGTCGGCGGAAGCAGACATGCTTCGACTCGGGTGGATGTGGTCGACCGGTGTTGAGTGCATGCAGATCAATGTCGCTGAGTGTGGTTGACTTACTGTCGCCCGATACGTTCCATCCGTACGTTTTTAGGATGGTGGTGCCGCGTTGCTCTTCGCGTGCTAAGTCGGCTTCGGTGATGCAGAGCCACTCGTCCATGTCGGCAACGATCACCCAC
>JBBAWM010000028.1:0-1154 GCA_040397175.1 Candidatus Limnocylindrus sp.
GGCTCTCCGTCAGGTTTGCTGAGGAACTGAGAGGTGACACGCCCGCCGGCTTTGCTTGGTTGGGTGTGTGAAGACCTTCAACATCAAAGCATTATTCAAGCTCGGCGGGTGTGTCGTGGAGAAGATTCTCGTCGAGGAGGTCGGGGTTCAAGTCAAGATGCGTGCCGATGGGCGCTGCAAACCTTCCTGCCCGGATTGTGGTGCCCGTCTCAAGGAGCATCGCAAGGGGCACCTCGCCGTCTTTGATCTACCGCTCGCCGAGAAGACCGCCGTCTGGATCACCCTGCCGGTCATTCAAGGACGTTGCCGTCCCTGTGGACGCTTCATCACCCAGCGCCCTCCCGAGGTGCATCCCTTTCGTGATGCCACCTGGCGGTTCATGCGTCGCGTTGCCACCTGGGCCTCGGTTTGTCCCGCCTCCACCGTCGCCGCCATGTTCTCGATCAGTGAATCGACTGTCAGGCGCTACGAAATGGACATCCTCCAGACCGATCTGCCCCAACCGCTTCTCGACGATCTCGAAGTCCTGCTCGTGGATGAAAAGTCCGTCCGCAAGGGGCACGGCTACGTCACGATCGTCCTCAACGGTCGCTCCGGCGAGTTGCTCCACATGGCCGAAGGCAAGAAGAAGGAAAGCCTCGAATCCTTCTTTGCCAGGCTCACCGACGACCAGAAGCGCTCCATCCGCGCCGTCTGCATTGATCGCAACGGGGCTTACCGCGCGGTCATCAACGAACAGGTTCCTCATGCCGATGTCATCCACGATCGCTTTCACCTCATCGCCAACCTCAATGCTGCTCTCGACGAAGTGAGGCGCAGCGAATGGCACCGAGCGAAGGAAGGCGGCAAGCGGGTCATCAAGGGCAGCCGCTACCTGCTGACCCGGGGTCGCGAGAACCTCGATGAACAGGCCAAAGACAGGCTCATTGAGTTGGTGCGGCTCAACGAGCGGCTCTCCACCGCCTACATCCTCAAGGAGGACTTCCGCTGGATCTATGCCGCAGCCAAAAGTGCGGAGGAAGCGCAACGCAAACTCAGCGGTTGGTGTGAGGCTGCGATCTCCACAGGCCTCGCGCCATTGGGGAAATTTGCCCGGGGGCTCTTGCGTGATCTGCCTGCGGCCGCTGCCTTCTTCAAACATCGCGTCACCTCAG
>JBBAWM010000029.1:0-1088 GCA_040397175.1 Candidatus Limnocylindrus sp.
TTTCAGGAGGAGGACTACGGCCTGGCGTTCGCCCAGAACAACCCGCTGCGCCAAATGGTCGACGAGTCGCTGCTGGCGATGCGGCAAGACGGCACCTACGACGAGATCAGGGCCAAGTACTTCGGCGATTAGGACGCCGGACTGTCGGCTGGTGCATTCTCTTTGCCGATATTCGATAGCGGCCTCCAGATTCTGGTGAGTTCAGCGAGGCGGGACAAATTTGCGAAGTCGCGTGACAACGGCTGATCTCACCGATACGGTTATCCTTTCCGTACTGACGAGAGGTTCATCAAGTGAAGGTTCGTGCTGCAACTGTTTCCGTGGCGGGTGTCGTCGCTCTCGCTGCGAGTGTGATGCTCGCGGGCTGCGGATCGGGGTCGAAAACCGCGTCGAGCAGTTCCGCGTCCGCTGCATCAACGGCGGCGTCGAGTGCTGAGTCCGCGTCGAGCACGACCGACACCGCTCGCAAAGTCGCCGTCACTCTGCCCGAGATACCGGGATGGTCCGATGGCCCGATAACGGAGATTCCCGGTGCCGACATGCTGGCGGCGATCAAACATGGGGATGACGCAACCATTAACGTCCTTGCCTCCACGTTGAAAAAGGGCGACGACCTGGCCCAAAACGTTCGCGATGCTGTGACCGGGGACAGCACGGTCGGGGGTGGCTGCAAAACGGGTGATCCCGCCCCGGCAACCATGAGCGGATACAGCGGTTTGCTTAGTACATGTCTTGGCGAGCAAATTTCGCAAACACGCGCAGCCTTTGGCGTCCCGGAAACCGCCGATGCGCCAGCCTCCTTTGTGTTGATGACGGGGCTCTCTGCCAACAGCTTCTTCGACCAGGTCGAAGAAGCCTTGAACCAAATCGTCGAAGAGGGAACGATCAGCCCCTGATCTAGTTCACGTAGATAAACGCTCCGGTCTTGTCAGTTGGGCATGGTGCTCAATGGCATCCCGACCGAACTCGCGTAGCGGCCGATCCGCAGTCGAGTACTTCGGGGGGCCATCCGGTGTAATCGGTTAAGGACCGGCCCGTCGGTCGTATGCTGTACCCGGAGGTAGGTCAACCATGATCACGTCGAAACT
>JBBAWM010000030.1:0-1054 GCA_040397175.1 Candidatus Limnocylindrus sp.
GCTGTAGATTTGCGCTGAGAAGTGACCCGGGAGAGGCATAAGTTTCCATTGAGATTTGACCCATGTTTGAACCCGCCCCTGGCTGACCGGTCGGGGGTATCAGGAGTGATCAACATGGATTTACTGAGCGTAATCCGGCGCTGGCGTTTTCGTCAGAAGATGCCGATCCGCGAGATCGAGCGGCGCACTGGTTTGTCGCGCAACACGATCCGCAAGTACCTTCGCGCCGCTACGGTCGAACCGCAGTTTAAGGTTCCCAAGCGGCCGAGCAAGCTGGACCCCTTCGCCGAGAAGCTGTCGGGCTGGTTACGGATTGAGGCCGGCAAGTCGCGCAAGCAGAAGCGCACGGCCAAGCAGATGCACGCCGACCTTGTTGCCCTGGGCTATGATGGATCTTACGCCCGCGTGGCGACGTATGTGCGGGGCTGGAAGGCGGACCGCCAGCGTGATGCCCAGACCAGCGGGCGCGGCACGTTCGTGCCGTTGGTGTTCGAGGCTGGTGACGCCTTCCAGTTCGACTGGAGCGAGGACTGGGCGGTGCTTGGCGGTGAGCGAGTCAAGCTGCAGGCGGCCCACACCAAGCTCTCGCACAGCAAGGCGTTCATCGTGCGGGCTTATCCGCTGCAGACCCACGAGATGCTGTTCGACGCGCTGACCCAAGCGTTCCGTGTGCTTGGCGGCGTTCCCCAGCGCGGGATCTTCGACAACATGAAGACCGCAGTCGACCGGATCGGTGTCGGCAAGGCGCGGCAGGTCAATGCCCGGTTCGCCGCGATGGCCAGCCATTACCTGTTCGAGCCCGAGTTCTGTAACCCAGCCTCGGGGTGGGAGAAGGGGCAGGTCGAGAAGAACGTGCAGGATGCGCGCCGCCGATTGTGGCAGCGGCTGCCGAGCTTCCCGGATATCGATGCGCTCAATGCCTGGCTCGAGGAACAGTGCATCACGCAATGGGGTGAGATCCAGCATGGCGGCTTGCCCGGCACCGTGGCCGACGTTCATGCTGCGGAGGTGGACAGCCTGATGCCGCTGGGGCGGCCCTTTGACGGTTTTGTCG